>NZ_JAEVFI010000046.1 GCF_019303495.1 Streptomyces sp. JJ66
CGCGGGCCGCGGGCGTGCCCTGCGCGGGCACGGCGCGCGCCGCCGGGACCGAGGGAGCGGGCTCGCCCAGCCCCGGCCCGGCGGCCGTGGAGTGGGCGCGAGCGGACATCGGTGCCGCCGCGCGGTCGGCCGGGGCCGTGCTCCCGGCGGGGCTCTCCCCGGCGGGGCGCTCCCCGGAGCGGCGGGCGCCGCCGTACCTGCGGTGTACCGCCTGCTTGGTGACGCCGAGCGCCGAGCCCACCGCGTCCCAGGAGAAGCCCAGCGACCGGTCGAACTCGACGGCGGCCGTCACCAGGTTCTCCACGTTCTCCCGCAGCTCCTGGGCGAGCCGCACGGTGGGCGCCGGGGCCCTGCCGTACACCACGAAGCCCGTGGAGGGGCCGGTGCGGCGCGGGCGGTAGACGTTGCCAAGCTGCGCGGTCAGGGTGCGCAGCGCGTCCACCTGCCGGCGGACCCGCTCGATGTCCCGTACCAGCAGGTGCAGGCTGGCGCGTGCCTGGGCGTCGTGGGTGGCGTGGTCGGCCATGGGCAAGCCTCTCGAACCGGCGTGGAAGGAAACCGTTGAACGGCCCGCCGCTCAACGCCCCCTACGGTCACATCTCCTAGACCAACGCCGTACCCGGTGCCGGGGTCACGCCCCGGGGCGCGCGGGCTGCCCGCTCGCGGCGCGCACCTACCGCGCGGCACGCCCCCCGCCGTGCCGCGCGCCGCCCGCCCGGAACGTCCCCACGCCCCGGCCCCGGCGGGTGCCGTCCCCGCGCGCGTCCGGCACTGACGGCCCGTAGACTGATGCGCCATTCGCCGACGCCCCATGGCCCAAGAGGAAAGTCCGACACCGATGAAGCTCGTCTTCGCCGGCACCCCCGAGGTCGCCGTGCCCGCCCTGGACGCCCTGATCGCCTCCGAGCGGCACGAGGTCGCGGCCGTGGTCACCCGGCCCGATGCCCCGGCCGGGCGCGGCCGGCGGCTGGCCGCCAGCCCGGTGGCCGAGCGGGCCGCGGAGGAGGGCATCGAGATCCTGCGCCCGGCCCACCCGCGCGACGCGGACTTCCAGGCCCGGCTGCGCGACCTCGCCCCGGACTGCTGCCCGGTCGTCGCCTACGGCGCCCTGCTCCCGCCCAGCGCGCTGCGGATCCCGGCGCACGGCTGGGTGAACCTGCACTTCTCCCTGCTGCCCGCCTGGCGGGGCGCGGCGCCCGTGCAGCACGCCGTGCTCGCGGGCGACGAGGTCACCGGCGCCTCCACTTTCCAGATCGAGCAGGGGCTGGACTCCGGCCCGGTCTACGGCGTCGTCACCGAGCAGATCCGCCCGACCGACACCAGCGGCGACCTGCTGACCCGTCTCGCCCTGGCCGGTGCCGGGCTGCTCGCGGCCACCATGGACGGCATCGAGGACGGCACCCTGACCGCCGTACCCCAACCCGCCGAAGGCGTCAGCCTGGCCCCCAAGCTCAGCGTCGCCGACGCCCAGATCGACTGGAGCGCCCCCGCGCTGCGCGTGGACCGCGTGGTGCGCGGCTGTTCCCCGGCCCCCGGCGCATGGACCGTCTTCCGGGGCGAGCGGCTCAAGCTCGTGCAGGCCGTGCCCGCCCCCGAGGTCACCGACCTGGCGCCCGGCGAGGTGCGCGCGGACAAGCACCACGTGCGCGTGGGCACCGGTTCGCACGCCGTGGAGCTGCGCTGGGTGCAGCCGCAGGGCAAGAAGCCCATGCAGGCCGCCGACTGGGCGCGCGGCGCCCGCATCACCTCCGGCGAGCACCTGACCGGCTGACGGGCCCGGCCCCGCCCCGGCCCGTCTCAAGGCCGCCGCACCGGCCCGCCCCCAGGCCCGCACACCGGCCCGCCCGGCCCCTCTCCGCCCGCGTAAGCTGGGCCCTTCCGCCGGCGGGCACCGCCCGTGCGGCGGCACCAGGCGAACCCGGCCCCGGCGCCGGGGGAGCGCGATGCGAACACCGGAGCACCTTTCCCCGTGACCGATCCCTCCCGTCGCCGTGGCGGCCCGCGCCCGCAGCACCGCCGTGGTCCGCGCCCGCGGCACCCCCGTCCCCGCAAGGACCCGGTACGGCTGCTGGCGTTCCAGGCCCTGCGCGCGGTGGACGAGCGTGACGCCTACGCCAACCTCGTCCTGCCGCCGCTGCTCAAACGGGCTCGCCAGGAGGACGGACTGGACGCCCGGGACGCCGCGCTGGCCACCGAACTCGTCTACGGCACCCTGCGCCGCCAGGGCACCTACGACGCGATCATCGCCGCCTGCGTGGACCGCCCGCTGCGCGAGGTGGACCCGCCGGTACTCGACGTGCTCGCGCTCGGTGCCCACCAGCTGCTGGGCACCCGCATCCCGCCGCACGCCGCGGTCAGCGCCACCGTGGAGCTGGCCCGCTACGTGCTCAGCGACGGTCGCGCCCGCTTCGTCAACGCCGTCCTGCGCCGCGTCACCGCGCACGACCGGGACGGCTGGCTGGAGCGCCTCGCCCCGCCGTTCGACGCCGACCCCGTCGAGCACCTGTCCCTGGTGCACGCCCACCCGCGCTGGATCGTCAGCGCCCTGTGGGACGCGCTCGGCGGCCCGGACACCGGCCGCGAGGAGATCGAGGCGCTGCTGGCCGCCGACAACGAGCGCCCCGAAGTCACCCTCGTCGCCCGCCCCGGCCGCGCCACGGTGGCCGAGCTGCTTACTGAGGACGCCGTCGCCGGACGCTGGTCGCCCTACGCCGCGCGGCTGGCCGCAGGCGGCGAACCCGGCGCGCTGGACCCGGTGCGTGAGGGCCGCGCCGGGGTGCAGGACGAGGGCAGCCAGCTCGTCGCCCTCGCGCTGGCCGCCGCCCCGCTGGAGGGTGCCGACGCCCGCTGGCTGGACGGCTGCGCGGGCCCCGGCGGCAAGGCGGCCCTGCTGGGCGCGCTCGCCGCCGGGCGCGGTGCCGCCCTGGTGGCGGCGGAGAAGCAGCCGCACCGGGCCCGCCTGGTCGCCCGGGCCCTGTCCGGCAACCCTGGCCCGTACCAGGTGGTCGCCGCCGACGGGACCCGCCCCGCCTGGCGGCCCGGCAGCTTCGACCGCGTCCTGGTCGATGTCCCCTGCACCGGCCTGGGTGCCCTGCGCCGCCGTCCCGAGGCCCGCTGGCGCCGGCGCCCGGAGGATCTGGACGGCTTCGCCCCGCTCCAGCGCGCCCTGCTGGCGGGCGCGCTGCGGGCCGCCCGGCCCGGCGGCGTCGTCGGCTATGCCACCTGCTCCCCGCACCCGGCCGAGACCCGTGCCGTCGTCGAGGACGTGCTCGCCGGACCCGACGCCGCGGGCGCCACCTGGATCGACGCCCGCCCGCTGCTGCCCGGCGTCCCCCACCTCGGCCAGGGGCCCGACGTGCAGCTGTGGCCGCACCGGCACGGCACCGACGCGATGTATCTGGCGCTGCTGCGCAAGGGCAGCTGATCACCCGGCTGGCCGAGGCGACATACTGGGGCCATGGCTCAGATCAACCCCAGCATCCTGTCCGCTGACTTCGCCCGGCTGGCCGAGGAGGCGCAGGCCGTCGAGGGCGCCGACTGGCTCCACGTCGATGTCATGGACGGCCACTTCGTCCCGAACCTCACCCTCGGCGTCCCGGTGGTCGAGGCGCTGGGGAAGGCCACCGGCACGCCGCTGGACTGCCACCTGATGATCGAGGACCCCGACCGCTGGGCACCGCAGTACGTGGAGGCCGGGGCCGGTTCGGTCACCTTCCACGCGGAGGCCGCCGCCGCGCCGGTGCGCCTGGCCCGCGAGATCCGCGCCAAGGGGGCCCGCGCCTCGATGGCCCTTAAGCCCGCCACGCCCATCGAGCCGTACGAGGACCTGCTGCCGGAGCTGGACATGCTCCTGGTCATGACCGTCGAACCGGGCTTCGGCGGGCAGGCGTTCCTGGACATCATGCTCCCCAAGATCCGCCGCACCCGGCAGCTGATCGCCAAGCACGGCCTGGACCTGTGGCTCCAGGTGGACGGCGGCGTCTCGGCGGCCACCATCGAGCAGTGCGCCGAGGCCGGGGCGGATGTCTTCGTCGCGGGCTCGGCCGTCTACGGCACCGACGACCCGGCCGCCGCCGTACGCGCGCTGCGCCGCCAGGCCGGGGAGGCGGCCGCGCGCGGCTGCGCCCACTGAGCGCCGCCCGCCCGCGCCCGGCGCGCGGCAGCCCGGCCCCAGCCGGTGTGCCGTGCCCGCGCGGGGCGAAGGCGCCGCTCGATCTGCGAGGATGAACGCGCGGCGCGAAGGTGAGTTGAGGCAGACAGTGAGGTGAGTTGCGGTGTCGACGGGTCGGGCAGCTTCGAGGATGGGGCCCGCCGAACTGATGCAGGCCGCGGCCATGGCCCGCCGCTTCTACCTGGAGGGCAAGTCCAAGATCCAGATCGCGGACGAGTTCGGGGTCAGCCGCTTCAAGGTGGCGCGCGTGCTGGAGACAGCTCTCGAACACGACCTGGTGCGCATCGAGATCCGCGTCCCCGCCGAACTGGACGCCGAACGCTCCGACGCGCTGCGGGCCAAGTACGGGCTGCGGCACGCCGTCGTCGCGGAGTCCCCGTCGGCGTCCGCCGACCCAGCCGAGTCCGCCGAGACGCCCGCCGACCCGGAGAACCTGGGGGAGGTCGCGGCCGACCTGCTGGGTGAGCTGGTCACCGAAGGAGACGTGCTGGGCCTGGCCTGGGGCCGCTCCACCATCCACATGGCCACCGCGCTGCGCGGTCTGCCGCCGTGCACCGTCGTCCAGCTCACCGGCGTCTACGACGCGGGCACCGCCGACCGCGGCTCGGTGGAGGCGGTGCGGCGGGCCGCCGAGGTGGCCGGGGGGGAGGCACACCCGATCTACGCCCCCATGCTGCTGCCCGACTCCGCCACCGCCGCCGCCCTGCGGCACCAGACCGGCATCGCCGCCGCGTTCGAATACTTCGACAAGGTGACGGTCGCCGCCGTGTCCATCGGCTCCTGGGAGCCGGGCATCTCCACCGTCCACGACATGCTGGGGACGCGCGAGCGCGCCCACTACGCGTCCCTCGGGGTCGCGGCCGAGATGTCCGCGCACCTCTTCGACGCCGAGGGCCGCCGCATCGGCCGGGACCTGGGTGAGCGGTGCATCACCGTGGAGGCCGGGCGGCTGCGGCGCGTCCCCGAGGTCGTCGCCATCGCGGGCGGCCGCCGCAAGGCCGCCGCCATCGGCGCGGTGCTGCGCTCCGGGCTGGTCACCTCCCTGGTCACCGACACCGCCGCCGCCGAACAGCTGCTGGCCGACCGGCGCCCCGTCCGGCGCCCCGCCCTGGACCGCGCCGACCCCGACGAGTCCTAGGGTGTGTTTCGAAAGTCCCGTCTGGCTGGGAACGCCTGGCACGCGCGCTCGCCGCGTTGTCGGTCGTCAGCGCAGCCCTCCCCCAGCCTTCGGCCGGGAGGTGCCCCAGCGCTTTCCTCCCTCCGCCTTGCGAGCGCACGCACCAGCCGCCCCCAGCCCCGCCCTCCGGGCGAACGACGCTACTTTCGAAACACGCCCTAGCAGCCCCCAGAGGAACCCGCACGGAGAAGCCATGACCATGCGACGTACGCCGCTCCCCGGCGTTGGCGTTCAGTACGACCTCAGCACCCGCGAGGGACGGCGCATCTCCGTGGTCGTCCACCAGGACGGGCGCCGCTTCCTCGGCTTCTACCGCCCCGACGACCCCGACGCCTGCCAGGCCACCGTGCCGCTGGAGCCGGAGGAGGCGACCGCGCTCGCCGAGCTGATCCGAAGCGACGGCGACTCCGCGGCCCACCTGCGCCACGGCGAGCTGGAGCTGGACCTGGTCAGCGAGCGGGTCCTGGTCAGCCAGCAATCCCCCTACCGGGGCCGGACCATCGGCGACTCCCAGGCCCGCCGCCGCACCGGCGCCTCCATCGTCGCCGTGCTCCGCCGCACCGGCGCCGTGCCCTCACCCACTCCCGAGTTCCGCCTGGAAGCCGGGGACGAGTTGCTGGCCGTCGGGACCCGCGAGGGCGTGCGGATGCTGACCGCCCTCATCGGCGGCACCGACGCTGGCACCGACGCCGGAACCGACTCTGAGGACTGAGCACGTGGAGCACACCGCGATCCTGCTCATCGAGCTGGGGGCGATCATTCTCGGCCTGGGCATTCTCGGCCGCTTCGCCGGGCGCATGGGCATGTCCCCGATCCCGCTGTACCTGCTGTGCGGGCTCGCCTTCGGCCACGGCGGGCTGCTGCCGCTGGCCGCCAGCGAGGGGTTCTTCGAGGTCGGCGCCGAGATCGGCGTCATCTTGCTGCTGCTCATGCTGGGGCTGGAGTACAGCGCCTCGGAGCTGGTGACGAACCTGCGCACGCAGTACCCCTCGGGCCTGGTTGACTTCCTGCTCAACGCCACGCCGGGCGCGCTCGCGGGCTGGGCGCTGGGCTGGGAGCCGGTGGGCATCATCGCGCTCGCGGGCGTCACCTGGATCTCGTCCTCCGGCGTCATCGCCAAGGTGCTCACCGACCTGGGCCGGCTGGGCAACCGGGAGACGCCGGTAGTCCTCGGCGTGCTGGTCATGGAAGACCTCGCCATGGCTGGCTACCTGCCGCTGCTCACCGCGCTGCTGACCGGCGCCTCGCTGGCGGGCGCCAGCCTCACGCTGACGATCGCGCTGGGCACCGCCGGACTCGTGCTCTTCCTCGCCCTGCGGCACGGACGGCTGATCAGCCGCGCGGTGTCCTCGGACAACCCCGAGCTGCTGCTGCTGGCCGTCCTCGGGCTCACCCTGCTCGTGGCGGGTGTCGCCCAGCGGCTTCAGGTCTCGGCGGCCGTCGGCGCCTTCCTCGTCGGCATCGCCATCTCCGGCGAGGTCGCGCACAGCGCCCGCGCGCTGCTCACGCCGCTGCGCGACCTGTTCGCGGCCGTGTTCTTCGTCTTCTTCGGCCTGTCCACCGATCCGGCCAACATCCCCCCGGTGCTGCTGCCCGCGCTGCTGCTGGCCGTCGTCTCCGTCGGAACGAAGATCGTCACTGGCTGGTACGCGGCCCGGCGCGCCCGGATCGGGGCCAGAGGGCGGCTGCGGGCGGGCGGGGCGCTGGTGGCGCGCGGTGAGTTCTCCGTCGTCATCGCCGGGCTCGCCGCCGGGGCGCAACCCGGGCTCGCGCCCCTGGCCACGGCGTACGTCCTGCTGCTCGTCATCGCCGGTCCGCTCGCCGCCCGCTGGACGGAACCAGCGGTGCGCCGGGTCTTCCGGCGCCCCGCCGCCCCGCCCCCGGCCACCACGGCGCCCACCCCCGGCCCGGCCGCCGCCCCCCGCTCCGGACGGCGGACCTGACGCCGGTCAGGCCCCTCCCGCGCTTTCAGCGCCGTGACGTGGCTCTCGTAGAAACCGACGGCCCGTCCTCCCTACGTGTGGCGGATCAAACGGGGGCCTGGGGGCCGGTGGCCATGGGAGAATGAAGTACGTGCGTTTTTCCCCGGCCGGCCACCGCCGGGGGTCTCCTCCGATCGACTGGGATGTCTGCACGTGCGATTCCTCAACGACCAGCGGCCGCCGTACGACCTGACGTATGACGACGTCTTCATGGTGCCGAGCCGTTCGGCTGTCGGCTCCCGCCAGGGCGTGGACCTCTCCAGCCACGACGGGAGCGGCACCACCATCCCGCTCGTCGTGGCCAACATGACCGCCATCGCGGGCCGCCGGATGGCCGAGACCGTCGCCCGGCGCGGCGGCCTCGTCGTCATCCCGCAGGACATCCCGCTCGATGTCGTCAGCGACGTCGTCTCCTGGGTCAAGCAGCGCCATCTGGTGCTGGACACCCCGATCGTGCTCGCGCCGCACGCCACCGTCGCCGACGCGCTGTCGCTGCTGCCCAAGCGGGCCCACGGCGCCGGTGTGGTCGTCGAGGACGGGCGTCCGGTCGGCGTGGTCACCGAGTCCGACCTCACCGGCGTCGATCGCTTCACCCAGCTCTACCAGGTGATGTCGAAGGACTTGCTGGTCCTGGACGCGGGCGTCGATCCGCAGGAGGCGTTCACCCGCCTGGACAGCGCCCACCGCAGGCTCGCCCCGGCCGTGGACGCCGACGGCCGCCTGGTCGGCATCCTCAACCGCAAGGGCGCCCTGCGGGCCACGCTGTACACCCCGGCCACCGACGCTGATGGCCGCCTGCGCGTCGCCGCCGCCGTCGGCATCAACGGCGACGTCGCGGGCCGGGCGAAGGCCCTGCTGGAGGCAGGCGCGGACACCCTCGTCGTGGACACCGCCCACGGCCACCAGGAGGGCATGCTCCAGGCGCTGAAGGCGGTGCGCGCGCTCGACCCGCGGGTACCGGTCGTCGCGGGCAACGTGGTGGCCGCCGAGGGTGTGCGCGACCTGATCGAGGCGGGCGCCGACATCGTCAAGGTGGGCGTCGGCCCGGGCGCCATGTGCACCACCCGCATGATGACCGGCGTCGGACGGCCGCAGTTCTCGGCGGTGCTGGAGTGCGCCGCCGAGGCGAGGAAGCACGGCAAGCACGTGTGGGCCGACGGCGGCGTGCGGCACCCGCGCGACGTGGCGATGGCGCTGGCGGCCGGTGCCTCCAATGTCATGGTCGGCTCCTGGTTCGCCGGTACCCACGAGTCGCCCGGCGACCTCCAGCAGGCCGCTGACGGGCGCCTGTACAAGGAGTCCTTCGGCATGGCCTCCGCCCGCGCCGTGCGCAACCGCACGGCCGAGGAGTCCGCCTACGACCGCGCCCGCAAGGGCCTGTTCGAGGAGGGCATCTCGCACTCGCGGATGTTCCTCGACCCGGCCCGGCCCGGCGTGGAGGACCTGATCGACTCGATCATCGCGGGCGTGCGCTCCTCGTGCACCTACGCCGGTGCCGACTCCCTGGCGCAGTTCGCCGAGCGCGCGATCGTCGGCGTGCAGAGCGCCGCGGGCTATGCGGAGGGCAAGCCGCTGCACGCCAGCTGGAGCTGACGCCCGCGTCAGTGACGGGAGACCCGCGAGGGGAGATCCGGCGCAGAAGATCTGGAGCAGAAGAGGGGCACGGCCGGTGGCCGTGTCCCTCTCGGCGTTTGGGCGGTCAGCGGCCCGGGCGCGGGCCGGATGCGATTTGCCTCCGGGGCGCGTTACCACAAGAATCCTGTCAGGGGAAGTAAACGAACATGCGAACCCGGGTCCATTTGCGCAACAAATCTCCGGGTGTGCGCAAGGGTGACCCGTTACGTCCCTACCTGTGGTGCTCGTAGAGTCATGCGCTGTACGAGGAGTGGCGGAGACCGCCTGCTCGGTCTTCAGCCGCTGTGTCGTGATCATGCCGATCCGGTGCGGCCCTGAGCCGTGCCGGGCTGCCGCCACAGACCCGCAGCAACATCGGCAAGGAGCCGCCCCGTGCTGGACCCCACCACAGCGCCCCCCGCACCGTCCGCGCCCCCGGGGGGCCGGTTCCTGCGGCGCAAGCCCGTGGAGCGATTGGTGGCCGAGTCCGGCCACGGCAGCGAGGGCGGCAGCCTGCGCCGCACCCTGTCGATGTGGCAGCTGACCATGATCAGTATCGGTGCCACGCTGGGTACCGGCATCTTCGTCGTGCTCGGCGAGGCCGTTCCGCTGGCCGGGCCCGCCGTCACGATCTCCTTCGTGATCGCCGGTCTGACCGCGCTGTTCTCCGCGCTGTCCTACGCCGAGCTGGCCGGCACCATTCCCGCCTCGGGCTCCTCCTACTCCTACACCTACGCCACCATGGGTGAACTGGTCGCCTGGGTGTGTGGCCTGTGCCTGATCCTGGAGTACGGCGTTTCCGTCGCCGCCGTCGCCGTCGGCTGGGGCCAGTACCTCAACGAGTTCCTCGACGGCACCATCGGCGTCACCATCCCCGCCGCGCTGTCCAACCCGCCCGGTGACGGCGGCTACTTCAACCTGCCCGCGCTGCTCGTCGTCGTCCTGGCGATGGTCTTCCTGCTGGGCGGCGCCAAGGAGAGCGCCCGGGCCAACGCGATCATGGTGTTCGTGAAGATCGCCGCGCTGCTGATGTTCTGCGCCGTGGGCTTCACCGGCGTCAGCTCCGGCAACTACGAGGACTTCATGCCGCTGGGCATCGCGGGCGTCAGCGCCGCGGGCGCCTCGCTGTTCTTCTCCTACATCGGCTTCGACGCCGCCTCCACCGCCGGTGAGGAAGCCAAGAACCCGCAGCGGGACCTGCCGCGCGCGATCATGCTCTCGCTGCTGATCGTCACCGTCCTGTACGTGCTCGTCGCCGCCGTCGCCGTCGGTGCCGTGCCCTGGCAGAGCTTCGAGGGCTCCGAGGCCGCGCTCGCCGGGGTGCTGAGCGACGTCACCGGCCAGACGTTCTGGGCCACCCTGCTGGCCGCCGGTGCCGTCATCGCCATCGCCAGCGTCGTGCTGGCCGTCATGTACGGCCAGACCCGCATCCTGTTCGCCATGTCCCGCGACGGCCTGGTGCCCCGCGTCTTCTCCAAGGTGCACCCCCGCACCGGCTCGCCGCGCATGAACACGCTGCTCGTGGCCGCGTTCTGCGGCATCCTGGCCGCCGCGATCCCGCTGGGTGAGCTGGCCAACGCCACCAGCATCGGCACGCTGTTCGCCTTCGCGCTGGTCAACATCTCGGTGATCGTCCTGCGCCGCACCCGCCCCGACATGCCGCGCAGCTTCCGCGTGCCGCTCTCGCCGGTCCTGCCGCTGCTGGGCCTGGGCTTTTGCATCTACAACATGGTGAACCTGCCCGCCATCACCTGGCTGGTGTTCGGACTCTGGATGGCCGCCGGGCTCGTGTTCTACTTCGGGTACGGCCAGCGCCGCTCCCGGCTGGCCGTCGAGGCCCACGAACCTCCCGCGACCGCAGAGAAGTGATCCACCCGCCGTGCGACTGAACCAGCTCGACGAACGCATCGTCCACGCCCTCGCTGAGGACGCCCGCCGCTCCTACGCCGACATCGGCGCCGAGGTGGGGCTCTCCGCCCCCGCCGTCAAGCGCCGCGTGGACCGGCTGCGCGCCGACGGCGCCATCACCGGCTTCACCGTCCGGGTGGACCCGGCGGCCCTCGGCTGGGAGACGGAGGGGTTCATCGAGATGTACTGCCGCCACAACACCTCTCCCGAGGACATCCGGCGGGGTCTGTCGCGCTACCCGGAGGTGGCGTCCGCGTCTACCGTCACCGGCGACGCGGACGCCATCGTCCAGATCTACGCGGCCGACATGCGGCACTTCGAGCGCGTGCTGGAGCGGATCGCGGGCGAGCCGTTCGTGGAACGCACGAAGTCGGTCCTCGTCCTCTCCCCGCTCCTGCGCCGCTACACCGCCAGCTCCCCGGCGTAGGCCCTGGTACCGGACCGAGCCTCCGGCCGGGGGACCCCGCCTTCCCGGAACCGGGCGGATGCGCCCCCGGGCGTTTCAACTTCCCGCCGTGCGGTGGTCCGGCACCTCCGGCTCCGGGCCGCAGCACCCCGGACGGGCTGGCTTCCCCAGCCCGTCCGGGGCACCTCCCAGCGGGCAGCAAAGGGAGAGGCTGGGCCTGTGCAACGAATCGCCGCAGCCGGGACAACACACGCAACGAATACCTCATGGGTACGCAAAAAACGCCGCTTGTCCGCCACGTGGCGCGAAACGTACGGTCGGACTATCCCACTCACACCGGTTGACGGAAGCCGCGAGGTCCCATGACGCCCCTGCGCATCGCGCTGTACCAAGGCCCCGGCGGCGTGCCCACGCCGCCGCAGGCCCTCGACGCGTTCGCGCACGCCGCCCGCCGGGCCGCCGACGCCGGAGCGCGGCTGCTGGTCACCCCCGAGCTGTCCCTGACCGGGTACGCGCTGGACCCGGCCGTGCTCGCCGAGCGCGCGGAGGCGGCCGACGGCCCCGCCGCCCACGCCGTCGGCAAGATCGCCGCCGAGTACGGCGTCGCCGTCCACTACGGCTACCCCGAGCGCTCAGAAGACGGCGCCGTCCACAACTCCGCGCAGCTCATCGGTCCCGACGGCACACCGCTGGCCAACTACCGCAAGACCCACCTGTACGGCGACTTCGAGCGCGCCCGTTTCCGCCCCGGTGACCAGCCGGTCGTCCAGGCCGACCTCGACGGCGTCCGCGTCGGCTTGCTGGTGTGCTACGACATCGAGTTCCCCGAGCCGGTACGGGCCCACGCGCTGGCGGGCACCGAGCTGCTGCTGGCGCCGACGGCGCTGATGCGGCCGTACGAGATCGTGCCCCGGCAGGTCGTGCCCGTGCGGGCGTGGGAGAACCAGCTGTACCTCGCCTACGTCAACCGCCACGGCCGCGAAGGCGACTTCGACTTCGCCGGGATGAGCTGCCTGGTCGCCCCCGACGGCACCGTGCGCGCCCGCGCGGGCAGCGGCGAGGACCTGGTCCTCGCCGACGTCGAGCACGCCGCGCTGGCCGCCTGCCGGGCCGAGAACACCTACCTCACCGACCGCCGTCCCGAGCTGTACCCGTCCCTGTCCCACCGAGGAGAACCGCGCCGATGACCTCCACCGTGCCCGCCGCCGTCCACGACGAGCAGCACGCCGAGGCCCAGTCCGCCCCGCCCATCACGATGTTCGGTCCGGACTTTCCCTTCGCCTACGACGACTTCCTCGCCCACCCGGCGGGCCTTGGCCAGGTGCCGGCCACCGAGCACGGCACCGAGGTCGCCGTCATCGGCGGTGGCCTGTCCGGCATCGTCACGGCCTACGAGCTGATGAAGATGGGCCTGAGGCCCGTCGTCTACGAGGCCGACCAGATCGGTGGCCGCCTGCGCACCGACGTGTTCGAGGGCTCCGACGACGGCACCGGCGAGCCGCTGACGGCCGAGATGGGCGCGATGCGCTTCCCGCCGTCCTCCACCGCCTTCCAGCACTACATCGACCTCGTCGGCCTGGACGTCAAGCCGTTCCCGAACCCGCTGGCGGCCGACACCCCGTCCACCGTGGTGGACCTCAAGGGCGAGAGTCACTACGCGCGCACCCTGGACGACCTGCCCGAGGTCTACCACCAGGTGATGAACGCCTGGAACGCCTGTCTGGAGGAGGGTGCCGACTTCTCCGACATGCAGCGCGCCATCCGGGAGCGCGACGTGCCGCGCATCCGGGAGATCTGGGCCCGGCTGGTGGAGAAGCTGGACAACCAGACCTTCTACGGCTTCCTGTGCGACTCCGAGGCGTTCGCCTCCTTCCGGCACCGGGAGATCTTCGGCCAGGTCGGCTTCGGCACCGGCGGCTGGGACACCGACTTCCCCAACTCCATCCTGGAGATCCTGCGCGTCGTCTACACCGGCGCCGACGACGACCACCGAGGCATCATCGGCGGCAGCCAGCAGCTGCCGCTGCGGCTGTGGGAGCGCGAGCCGGACAAGCTGGTGCACTGGCCGAAGGGCACCTCGCTAGCGTCCCTGCACGGCGGCGAGCCGCGCCCGGCCGTCACCCGCATGCACCGCACCGCGGGCAACCGCATCACCGTCACCGACGCCCGGGGCGACATCCGCACCTACCAGGCGGCCGTCTTCACCGCGCAGTCGTGGATGATGCTCTCCAAGATCGACTGCGACGACTCGCTGCTGCCCATCGACCACTGGACGGCCGTCGAGCGCACGCACTACATGGAGTCCTCCAAGCTGTTCGTCCCCGTGGACCGGCCGTTCTGGCTGGACACCGACGAGGAGACCGGCCGGGACGTGATGAGCATGACGCTCACCGACCGCATGACCCGCGGCACCTACCTGCTGGACAACGGCCCGGACCAGCCCGCCGTCATCTGCCTGTCCTACACCTGGTGTGACGACAGCCTCAAGTGGCTCCCGCTGGACGCGAACGAGCGCATGGAGGTCATGCTCAAGTCGCTGCGCGAGATCTACCCGAAGGTGGACATCCGCCAGCACATCACCGGCAACCCGGTGACCGTCTCCTGGGAGAACGAGCCCTACTTCATGGGCGCGTTCAAGGCGAACCTGCCCGGCCACTACCGCTACCAGCGCCGCCTGTTCACCCACTTCATGCAGGACCGCCTGCCCCAGGACAAGCGCGGCCTGTTCCTCGCCGGGGACGATATCTCCTGGACGGCCGGCTGGGCCGAAGGCGCGGTGCAGACGGCGCTCAACGCGGTCTGGGGCGTGATGCACCAGCTCGGCGGCGCCACCGACCCGGCCAACCCCGGCCCCGGTGACGTCTACGACGAGATCGCCCCGGTGGAACTGCCGGAGGACTGACCCGCCACACCCGAAGCGGGGCGGGACCAGCACGGGCCCGCCCCGCTCAGCCGTGCTCCGGCCTCTCCCGGGCGTCGTGGACGCGGGGTCAGGGTTCTTCGGGGTGGAGGAGCTGGCCGCGGGCTAGCTCCGCGTAGAGGCTGTCGCGGGCCATCAGCTGGGCGTGGGTCCCTGTCGCCCGGACGCGGCCGTCTTCCATAACGATGATCTGGTCGGCTCTGACCACCGTGGACAGCCGGTGGGCGATGACCAGCACGGTGGTACTGCGGGAAGCAGCGTGCACCGCGTCCCGCAGCGCCGCCTCGTTGACCGCGTCCAGCTGCGAGGTGGCCTCGTCCAGCAGCAACAGCCGGGGACGGCGCAACAGGGCCCGGGCGACGGCTACGCGCTGGCGTTCCCCTCCGGACAGGGTGCCACCACGGTGTCCCACCGAGGTGTCCAGTCCCTGGGGCAGCCGCGCGGCCAGCACGTCCAGCCGGGTCAGCCGCAGCACCCGCGCCAGTTCGGCTTCGCTGGCTTCGACCGGTCCCAGGAGCAGGTTGTCGCGCAGCGTCCCGGCGAGGACCGGCGCGTCCTGCTCCACGTACCCCAGGGCCGTGCGCAGCCGGTGCAAGGGCCACTCGCGCGCGTCCTGACGGTCCAGCAGGACCCGCCCGGTGTCCGGGTCGTGGAAGCGTGCGATCAGGGAGAAGACGGTGGTCTTCCCCGCTCCCGAGGGCCCCACGAAGGCGGTCAGGCCACGGGCGGGAACGGTGAAGGAGACGCCCCGGTGGGCCGGTGGCAGCCCGGGCCGGTAGGCGAAGCGCACCCGGTCGAACCGTACGGTGAGCGGCGACCCGTCCGGCGGCGTGGCGGTGGCCGGCGGCTGCCCGGCGGTCGCGATGGCTGGCGCGCCTGGCGGTCCGCCGTGCTCCACCTCCAACTGCGTCACCTGCTCGATGCGGAGCGCGGCAGCCGCCCCTACCTGGAAGTGCCCCACGCCCTCCACCAGCTGGCTCAGCCGGGGTGCGAGCGCGAAAACATACAGCAAGAAGGCCACGAGCGTGGAGACGCTGATGGCTCCTGAGGCGACCCGGGCGCCGCCCACCCCCAGCACGACGAGGAAACAGACCTGCATGACCACCGCGGAGGAGGTGACCGAAACCGCCTGCCACGCCGCGGCCTTCACCCCCGCGCGGCACGCCCGGTCAGCCGCGGCGTCCAGCCTGGTGGCTTCGTGGTGCTCCGCGGTGGCGGCCTTGACGGTGCGGAACGCCCCCAGCACGCGTTCCAGCGCGGCCCCCAGTTCGCCCACCGCTTCCTGGGTGCGGCGGGTGGCGCTGCCGATGCGCGGCGCGGTCACCGCGATCAGCACGCTCACCAGGGCGATCACGGCGAGGGTGACGCAGAACAGCACGGCGTCCAGGACACACATCAGCACCAGGGTCGCCGAGGTGACCAGCGTGCCGGTGACCGCCGCGGCCAGGGCCTCGGGCGCGGCTTGCCGCAGCACGGTGGTGTCGGAGGTGACCCGCGAGATCAGATCTCCGGGGTCGGCCTTCTCGGCCGCCCCCACCCGCATCCCCAGCAGCCGGGCCGAAAGCCGGTGCCGCACCTCGCGCACCAGCGACTCGGCGGTCCGCTGGAGCACGTAGTGCCCCAGCCCCGCCAGCAGCGCACCGGCCACGACCAGGGCACTGAGCAGCAGCACGGCCCCGGTGACGGCTTCACCCCGGCCCATGCCGTCCACCACCCGCTTGGCCGCGAGGGGCTGGGCCAGACCCATGACGCTGCCCACGAGCCCGAGGAGGACGCCCGCGCTGAGCCAGCCCCACCGCTCACGCAGGGAGGCCAGCAGCGCCCGGCGCCCGCTGGCTTGCCCACCCTGCCCGCTGGACGGCGCCGGGGTCGGGCGGGGCTCCTCCGGCGGGCCGCCTGGCGCCGCCGGCGGGGGACCGGGGAGGGTGGTGGCGCTCACCGCCTCACTCCACCGTGAGCAGGCGCTGGAAGTAGTCCGCCGAAGCGCCCTCGCCGACGAGAACGCCCTCCGCTTCCACCCAGGCATGGGCGGCGAAGGGCGGACGGGTGCGGACCCCCACGCACCAGGTGACCCACTGCCCCCGCGTCCGGCACAGCAGGACGGTGGCCAGGGAGCGGGCCAGACAGCCCTTCTGGCCTCCGGCCGCCAGGCTGACGGCGAGGATGGTCTCGCGGGCGGCGTTCGCCTCCTGGAACGTGGCGGGCCGGACCCGGCCGCGCAGTCGGCGCAGTACCGCGCTGATGCGGGCCGGAGGCTGGGTGGCGAGCAGGTGCGCGCCCACCACCACCACCCGTGCGGCCCACCGGGTAGCCGGCGGGACCAAGTGCGGTGCGTACGGCACCGCTTCCGGCGTTGACATCTCGTCCTGCCTTTCACGTATCGGGTTCTGGTGGCGGTAGGGGCGGACGGACTGGCCTCAGGGCCTCAGCAGTCCGGCGGTGCGCAGTTCGGCGAGCAGATCCCGGGCGTCCCGCTCCGCCTCGGTGCGGTCGAGGCCGTCGTACCGGGCGGTCAGGTCGTCCACCGCCTCGGGCAGGCCGCGCCCGTCCAGCAGGGCGCGCAGGATCACCACCCCGGTCGGGTTGAGCGTCCAGTACTCGGCGGAGGTCTGGTCCAGCAGAGCCATGCCGTATTCCGTTTCGGCGAGCAGGACTCCGGATTTGAGCGTGGCCACGTCGGTCACCTTTCGGTCGGGGTGGCGGCCGGCCGGGAGTGGCCGGCGGTCTGTTCCGGCTGCCGGACGGCCTCAGGCGGCTGGCTGGCGAGCCGCTCGCGGGTGCGCAGCCACACCTCGCACGCGAGGGTGGGATGCAGCTGGTAGCTCTCGGACTCGGCGGACAGGGCGCGCAGGCACCACCTGCGCAGCTCGCCCTCATCCACCAGCCCGAGCCGGGCGAGACGGGAGTCCTCGCACAGGGCGAGCAGGCCCGCGCGGTGCGCGCGCAGTCCCGCCTCCTCCTCATAGGTGGCGTTGGCCTTGGTGCCACGGGTCCGGGAGCTTTCGGGCACGACCCCGCGCATGGCCTCCACGATGAGCGGTTTGTACCGCCACGGGGTGATGCGCTCGTGCGGGCGTACGGCCAGGGCGGCCTCGATGACCCGGACGTCGTAGTAGGGCGCGGAGAAGGTGAGGCCCAGGGGAGCGGCCATCTGGCCGATGTGCCGGGCCCACTGGGAGATGCCCTCCATCGCGGCCAGCTCGCGGTGCGTCCCGTGGCCCGGGGCCAGCGGCTGGGCCGTGGGGAGCTCGGCCCGCAGCAGTTCCCGCGCGGCTGCGCGCGCATCACCGGTCGCCCACGGCGGCATCCGCGGCGGAGCGGCCCAGTCCAGCAGTGGTTCGTCGGCCGCCGGGGCGGGAGCGGTGAGATCGTCCGCTACGCGCGCGAGCCAGGCCCGGTAGGGACGCCGGTCCCCCAGCTGCCGGAGCACGGCGGAGTAAGGCCACCGGTACTTCGCGGTGTAACCGCGCAGGGCGCGCAGCCCGGTGCGCGGGTGGGTGCGCAGCAGCGAGTGCAGGTGGGCGGGGGTTCCGGCCAACAGCTCGTCGCCGCCCAGGCCGCACAGGTGCAGCCCCGAGCCCCGGGCCGCCGCGCGCTCGATGATGCCCATCCGGCGGTTGCGGTCCACCGTGATGATGCTGGGGGTGTCCAGCACGTCCTGGAGGGAGTCCACTCCCTCGAAGGTCATGGCCACATCGGCGGCGGGCACGATGTGGTGCTCCACTCCGGGCAGTTCCTGGACGGTGCGCTCGGCCCAGTAGACGTCGTCCCCGGCCTGGTCGTGCAGCGCGGCGGTGTAGGCGGCCACCGTGGCCGGTCCGCGGGCCGCGGTGCAGCACACCGCGGTGGAGTCCAGGCCACCCAGGTCGGTGGTGACCAGGGAACGCCCGTGCGTGCGGACCTCGACCGCTGCCCGCAGTTCCGTACGCAGCCCCTCCGCCCCCTCGGACAGGGGTACCTCAGAGCTGGGGACGTGCCACCAGCGGGAAACCGCTGTGCGGCTCCCGGGCTCCAGCGTCAGCCGGTGTCCGCTCGGCAGGGCGTGGACACCGTGCCACAGCGGGGCGCCCGTCAGCGGATGCGGTGCTCCGGAGGTCAGCAGTTCCACGGCGACCCGTCGTTCGTCCAGCCCGGCCCCGGTCAGTTCCGCGATCACATCCGCGCGGTCGGCGGCGAGGACGCAGCGGCCCGGGCCGGGCACCGTCCCGTAGAAGACCCGG
Organism: Streptomyces sp. JJ66; assembly: GCF_019303495.1. Taxonomy (GTDB): domain Bacteria; phylum Actinomycetota; class Actinomycetes; order Streptomycetales; family Streptomycetaceae; genus Streptomyces. The sequence continues at coordinate 18,399 of NZ_JAEVFI010000046.1, forward strand.
CGCAGCCCCACGGCGCTGCCCTGCACCCGGACCCGGCCCGCTTCGCTGACCAGCAGGTGGAAACTTCCCGGCCACATCCGCCCTGCCTCCCCCCACGCGGCGGGGCCGCCCGCCGCTGCCCGGGCCGCCTGCTCGGGAGTGACCCGGTGTTCCCCGATGACGGCTACCCGGGTATCGCCGTGGCTGCCCACGGCGATACCCTCCGGCGCCCGGCTGCCCACCACCCAGGGGCGTCCGGAAGCATGCGAGAGGTTGAGCGGGGTGGAACCCAGACCGGCGGCAAGATGGGCGCCTTCCTCGGTGTCGGGCAGCACGGCGAACCAGGCGGAAAGAGCTGGGAAGGATGTCGATCGGGACACGAGGTATTTCGCCTTCTCTGCCTGTGGCGGGGGTTGAGAGGACAGCACCGGGTGGCGGCCGGAAAAGCCGCCACCCGGTAGAAGACCGGTCGTGAACCGGAATTCACGACTGGTCAGGTCCGCGACCCTTGGCGGGTGCGGACGCCCAGGTCAGAGAAGCTGCTTCCCGCCGAGGACGTCCTTCGGCCCGCGGTCCTTCAGGCCGGTGACCTTACGGAAACCGCCAGCCTTGGCAAGAGTGGGTCGCTCGTACGTCATGGAGCTCTCCTTTTCTCGGGAGAGGGCAGCACATCACTGCCCAGGGAATGCGCTAATCCGGTGGCGGTGAAGCTTTCCGCCGGTGCGCGCCGCTTACCGTAGGGAATGATTCCGTCACGTCGCAAGGGCGCCTGCCGTGAATTTTTTCCGGTCTTGACCGGTACGCCGCGACGCGGCTATGTCAGATGAAAAACGCAGGTGGTGCGGGCTGCGAAGGGTGAAGGAGAGACGGGTCAACCTGGCCCAGGACGTCGCGTATCACTGTCAAGGGCAGCGACTGGCCATCTATTCTGGCCGTAAACAAACCCTCGTGCCTGATGCACTTATCGTGAACCGGGCTGTCCGAGGCGTGACTGCTCAGGTGGTTGATTACGTGTGAGCGGGTGGCAGCCAGGGGTTTCCGTTGAAGAGGTC
>NZ_JAEVFI010000047.1 GCF_019303495.1 Streptomyces sp. JJ66
CCCGCTGCCGGGCAACCGCAACGACTGCACCGCTTTCCCCGCCTCGGGCGCCGAAGCCGCCTGCGGGCAGGCGATGGTGGTCGCCGACGGCGGCTACCAGGGCACCAGCGCGATCATCCCGCACCGCCGCCGAGCCGGACACGAGCACCTTCCGGACTGGCAGGAAGAGCACAACGCCTCCCACCGCCGGGTACGAGCCCGTGTCGAGCACGTCTTCGCCCGGATGAAGACCTGGAAGATCCTCCGCGACTGCCGCCGCCGTGGCAACGGCGTCTACTGGGCCGCCACCGGCATCGCCCACATGCACAACCTCGCCCACAACTGACCCTTACGAGACAACCTTTAGTCCCGCCCCGGCAGCTGGCTAAATCCGCTGCAGGGGTGTAGGCACCGGTAGCAACAGATGTCTCTCCCCGCCGGGTCTTCTCCCAGGCCGTTCCGGAGGACCTCGTGACTCAACTCGATCTTGGTGAAGCGGGCGAGGGGGTCTTTGGGTCGGGACACCACACTCACTTCGTGGAGCTGCAGCTGGGACATAACGGGCCGCGGAAATGCTGAAACGGTCTCACCAGCGGTGTGCGAACAGCTGAGGCGACCGCAAACGTTGCACGCTCCGTCAGCGTCATGCCGCACGGTGACGTTGTACCGGGTATCCAGCAAGTGCGGGCAGGAGTCGATGTCCTGGCCGCACAGAGAACAATTGCGAGTCGCGGTAAAGCCAGCAGACATCCCCCATCTGTTATGCATGAGCGTGAGTCGGCATACGTCCCAGTAGGTGTCGTCGGCGTACTCGAAATTGCAGCCGAAGAGTCCGCCTACGAGGGCTGCGACGTGGTGAGCGTGTCGGTGGGAGAGTTCGGAAAGCTCGCTGTCCTCAAGGAAGTTGTAGGCGTCGACAGCACGGGTCAGCGAGACTCGCGCCGCCGCTTCCAGCTCCTGCCACGGGTCGGAGGGCTGGAGCGTGATGCGCGACCCGTGCAGAGAACTCGCCATTGCAATGTACTGGCGATGGCCCCACCGGCCGAAGGCGGGGGGACCGCCAGACCATGGAGACGGCGAGGTCAATGCTGCAATGTTGCACTGCAGTTGCTGCCGGGCTCGCGACCATACACGGACGAGGAAGTCCTGTTGCGCACTCATCGTCCAAAGTCCGCGGCGGTGGATTTGCTCCGTCGTCGATGTCCAGGACGGAAGGTGAGCCAGGGACAGGCCCCAGGTGAGGGAGATGCTGCGATAGCACTGCCCATACAGACGCATGGATTCTCGCAGGGCCGTCACGCCATCTTGGTACATCATGGCCAAGCGCGCCGGGCCTGATGCCGGGGGCAGAGGGACTCCGGTGCGGATGACGAGGCCAGAGCATCTCATCCTGTGGTGTCCTCCGGAGCGGCATCATCCGGATCTGCCGGCGGAAGCTCAGCACGGGCCGAGTCGGTCACGGCCCGTTGGATGAGGTTGTCGATGTCTGTCAGCCGGCCGGTGATCTCTACCCCTCGAATGACCGTCTCGTTTTCGGCCCGTACGATCTCAGCGATCTTGACCGTCACAGGCGCCTCGTCGACCTCCTCAATAGGGCAGTTGTGCCCCAGTGAAGAGCGCGCCCGCTGCCAGACAGTCAGAACGATGCTCTTGATCAGATCGGTGGTGAGCGTGGTGGCCACAGCGATGCTAATGGTGGCCACCACCTCGATGGCCCCGTACTCACTGAGATAGCGGCGGTCTTCCCGCGCGCATGCAAAGTCGATGTCCACGTCACGGTGTCGCAGTGTCTTGATCAACCCGGCCACATCGTCCCGGTAGACGGCCACCCCATCGACACGGGAGTCGGGGAGCAGGAACATGCGGCCGCCCGTTGGGGCAGTCAGTACTCTCTCGGGCAGGTCTGCCGCTGAGATATCCCAGCGTGTCACAGCACCGGTGACCTCTTGTGCCATCAGCAGGAGCCCTCCCGTGACTCAGTGTTGTGTGCGTGGGGAGCCTCTAGCGGCGTGGGGTTTCCGCTGCCGCATGCGCCGCAGTGACTCAGGCCCTTGACCTCGACCCAAGACTCGGCGATCACAATCCCAGTCTAGAAGTGAGCCAACCCTCCAGGGCGGTTTTCCTAGGTCCTGGTGACGCTCGCGCTCACGCATCGCTCACGCTGGGAGGCCAGAGACGACGGAGCGCCCGACCAGAAGGACCTGATCGGGCGCTCCGGTGCAGGTCAAAGGGGTTTGCCTCAGCCTGCGGGTGGTAGGCCGTGTGGGACTCGAACCCACAACCAATGGATTAAAAGTCCACTGCTCTGCCAATTGAGCTAACGGCCCGGGGCTGTGCTGAGACGAGCATAGCGGGGTGGGCGGGCGGGGGCCGAGTGGGTATCAGGTGTGGTGCCCGCAGGCCCGGGGGTGGGCCTGCGGGCGGCGGCGTCAGCCGTTGTGCTTCCAGCGGGGCTTGTCGGCGCGGCGGCCGAACGAGCGGTTGCCGGTGCTCGGGCCACCGCGGTGGTCGTCGCGGCGGCCGTAGGGGCGGCGGTCCTCGGAGCGGCGGTCGCGGTTGAACGGACGGTCCCGGTCGCGGTCCCGGTTGAACGGACGGTCCTCACGGCGGTCGTCACGGCGGAACGGGCGCTCCCGGTCGTTGCGGCGCGGGTAGCCGCCCTCGCGCTTGCGGTCGTCGCGGGACGCCTGGGCTGCCTTGCGCTCGCGCTCCTGCTCGGCGGCGCGGGACGCGGCGATCTTGGCGGCGCGCTCGGCCTCGTCGGCGGCCACGCGGTCCATGTCGGCGGTGAGCTGGGCGACGGCGTCGTCGGCGTCGGCGCCCCGGTCGCGGGCGGCACGGGCGGTCAGCCGGGCGGCCTCCTCGCGCAGCTGCTGGACCCGGCCCCGGGCCTCGTCCAGCTTGCTGGCCAGCTTGGCGACCTCGCGCTCGGCCTGCCGCGCGGAGTTGGCGGCGGCCTCGGCCTGCACCTCGCTGAGCGAGCGGGCGCCGGTGATGGCGGCCACCTCGTCATCGAACACGTCGCCGCGGCCGATGAGGTGGCGCGAGGCGTCCACGCCCGCGTCCTCCATCAGCCGGAACGTCTGCCGCCGCTGGTGCGGCAGGGCGAGCGAGACGACGGTGCCGGACTGCCCGGCGCGCGCGGTGCGCCCGGAGCGGTGCAGGTAGTCCTTGTGGTCGCCGGCCGGGTCCACGTTGAGGACGAGGTCGATGCCGTCCACGTGGATGCCGCGCGCGGCCACGTCGGTGGCGACGAGCACATTGACGTGGCCGTCCTTGAAGTCGGCCAGGGTGCGGGTACGGGCGCCCTGCGTCATGCCGCCGTGCAGCGCGTCGGCGCGCACCCCGGACTCGCACAGCTGCTCGGCGACGCGATCGGCGCCCATCTGGGTGCGGACGAAGGCGATGGTGCGGCCCTTGCGCGCGGCGATCGCGGCGGTGACGGGGGCCTTGTCCTGCGGCTTCACGATGAGGATGTGGTGCGTCATCGTCGTCACCGCGCCCTGCGCCGCGTCCACCTCGTGGCTGACCGGCTCCACCAGGTAGCGCTTGACCAGGGTGTCGATCTCGCGCTCCAGGGTGGCGGAGAACAGCATGCGCTGACCGCCCTCGGGCACGAGGTCGAGGAGTTCGGTGACCTCGGGCAGGAAGCCCAGGTCGGCCATCTGGTCGGCCTCGTCCAGGACGGCGACCTGAACGTCGTCCAGCGAGCAGGCACCGCGGTTGATCAGGTCACGCAGGCGGCCGGGGGTGGCGACGAGGATGTCCACTCCGCGCTCCAGGGCGCCGATCTGGTTACCCATCGAGGTGCCGCCGCACACGACCTTCAGCTTCAGGCCGAGCACGTCGCCGTAGGGCTGGAGCGCGTCGGAGACCTGCATGGCCAGTTCGCGCGTCGGGGTGAGGATGACGGCGCGCGGACGGTGCCGGGCGGTACGGCCCCCGGCCAGGCGGGCCAGGGTGGGCAGGCCGAAGCTCAGCGTCTTGCCGGAGCCGGTGCGGCCACGGCCCAGGATGTCCTTGCCGCCCAGCGCGTCCGGGATGGTCGCGGCCTGGATCGGGAAGGGGGTGACCACGCCGTTCTGCGCGAGCTTGCGCACGACGGGGTCGGGGAGGCCGAGGTCTCCGAACGTCACCTCGGGCGCGGCGTCCGGGGCGTCCTGCGCCACCGGGTCGTTAGCCAAAGCGTCCTCGGCCACCGCCGCGGGCTCGGGCTGGGTCTCCGGCTGGGCCTTCGGCGCTGCGCCCTGCTGCGCCGGGACCTCTGCGGTGGGTGCGACGTCCACGGGGACGTCGGTACGCTCGATGCCGTCCGCGCGGGCGGCGACGTTTTCGGGCGTGGAAACAGACATGCTGATGCGAACCTTCCGGAGTTCATCGGCACGCGCCACAAACTCCCCGTGTTCGCACACGACCGCCTCATGCGGTCAAGCCCACGGCTAAAGCAACGGAACGCGCCACACGGCGCGCTTCGGTTGGGGCGCCGGGCAATTGATCAAACGATCTACCAGCTTACGCACCCGACGCCCGCTTACGCAAACTCACCCCTGACCACGGGTCGCACGGCCACCGCCCCGCGTCGTCACGGCGTCCCCTCACCCGGGTCCGCTGTGGGCTCCGGCGTGGCGGTGGGGGAAGGCGGCGGCTCAGGCGTGGGCGTGGGCTCCGGTGGCGGGGTGGACGGGGGCTGCCGGGTCGGCGCCGGCTCCTCGGCGGGCGGCTCTGGGCGGTCCGGGCGGTCCGGGCGGCCGCCGTCAGCCGGGGGGCGGTCGGCGGTGGGCTCGCTGGTGGGGCCGGTCGGCCGGGCGGGGCGCGGGGTGCCGGGGTCGGCACCGTCGGCGTCGGGGGCGGCGTTCGGACGGCCGGTTTCCTGGCCGTCGTCCCGGTCCGTTCCGTCCCGGTCGGTGTCTTCGGGCCGGTCTGGGGCGGTGCCGGGGTCGTCTGCGGGGACGATGCTGCCGCCGGGCGCGCTGCGGTCGTCCGCCGCGGCGGGCGCGTCCGGGGCCGAGGAGTGGCCGACGGGTGCGGTGCCGGGCGTCTCCTCCGCGCCGACGCTCATGCAGCCGGTGACGCCCAGAGCAGCCAGCGCCACGGCGAGCCCGGTGCCGACGGTCCGCGCGACGCGGGCACCGGGACGGGCCCGCGTGCGGGTGCGGGCCAGGGTGCGCGCGTCGGCCCGGCCGGGGGCGGCACGAACGGCGGCGGCGCGGTCAGCGACGGCGGGCTCGGCGCATTCGGCGGTGCGGTCAGCGGTGGCGCGCTCGGCGCGGTGCGCGGCGGCACCGTCGGCGGCGCGGGCAAGGGTGCCGCCGGTGAGCGTGCGGGAGGCGGGGATGGCGGGGGCAGGGCGCACGGTCGGGCTCCTCCGGGGCAGCGGCCGGGCGGCCGGTACGGGACGGGGCAGGCCCCCTGCCCAACTCCGTACCCCGTGGCAAGGACACGCACCGGACGCGAACGCGGTGTTCAGCCCAGCGCCAGGCGCGCGACGCCGGACCCGGCCCACAGCGCGAGGAGCCCCGCCCCCAGCGTGCCCACGGAGTTGACGAGCGCGAGCACGCCCCGGCCGCGCTCCAGCAGGCGCAGGTTCTCGTAGGAGAAGGTCGAGTACGTGGTGAGCGCGCCGCACAGCCCGGTGCCGAGCAGCGCGTCGGCCGGGCCGCCCAGCGCACCGGCCCGCACCGCTCCCGCCACCAGGCCCAGCAGCAGGCTTCCGGCCACGTTGACGGTGAACGTCCCCCATGGGAACACGGAGTCGTGCCGGGTCTGCACCGCGCGGTCCGCGAGGTACCGCAGCGGCGCGCCCACCGCAGCGCCGAGGGCCACCAGCCACCACGTCACCGGCCCACCGCCCGCGTCCGCGCCGCCTGCCAGGCCCGCCACGTCGCCACCGCGCGCCGCGTCACCGCCGTGGCCGCCCACACCGCGCCGAGTGCGCCCAGCAGCGTCCCGCCGAGATAGCCGAGCGCGGCGCCGGGCGCGTCGTCCCCCAGCAGCCGCAACCCGTCCGCCGCGTACGCGGAGAAGCTGGTGAAGCCGCCCAGCACGCCGACACCGAGGAACGGCCGCGTCAGCGCGGGCGCGCGACAGGCGTCGAGCGCGGCCATCAGCACGCCGATGAGCGCGCAGCCGACGAGGTTGACCAGCAGCAGGCCCCACGGGAAACCGTCATGGGGCCAGGACCAGGACCAGGGCGAGGGCCAGGGCCGGGTCAGGCCGTACCGGGCGACGCCGCCGAGCGCGCCGCCGGCCGCGACGGCGCCGAGGACCGCCCAGCGCCGGGCGCCGGCTGTTTCCGCCCGGTCGGCGGCGAGGTGCAGGTCCACATCGGGATCGACGGCGGCCGCCCGGACGGAGCGTCCTGCCTCCGCCGCGCGGGGACGGCCCCTCCCGCCCCCGGAGCCGGAGGGGCCGGGGTTCACCCGCACCCCCAGGGCCGCCGCCCCGGTGCGCCGGGCGCTGTGGGCCGGTGCACGGGGCAGCGCACGCCCGGGCGGCCGCCAGACCCGGTGTCCGGGCGGGGACACCGGGTGGTCTGGCGGGGACACCGGGTGGTCTGGCGGGCCGGGGCAGGACCGCAGGCCAGCACGGGAAGCGCGGGAAGCATCGTCCGAGCATTGTCGCGTACCGCCACGGCGCCCCGCGCACCACCACGGCGCCACGCAGACCACCACGGCGCCCGCGCTCCCCCGCGCACCGCCCGGCCTCGCCCCGCGTGCGCCGGAGCCCCGGCGCCGCACCGGCACCGGGGCTCCTGTCGTCGGCCGTGGGGTCAGGGGGTCCGGGGTGCCCCGAGCAGCGGCGTCCGCACGGGTTCGGCCAGGCCCACGAAGACCACCATCTCGTGGCCGCCCGGGTTCGTCTGCAGCGGCACCGTCTCCCAGTTGTTCGCCAGCCAGACGTTCCCCGAGGGGTCGATCTGGACGCCGGTGGCCCGGACGAGTCCGTCGCTGGTGTACCCGGTCTCCGCCGGGGAGATGGGCTGGCCGGTTTCGTGTCCCGGGGGGCACGCCGAGCGCTGGGCCCCGCACAGTTGCACCACCCGCTGGCCGCCGAAGTTGGCGACCCACACCGTGTCGGCTCCGTCCACCGCGATACCCCACGGCAGGAACAGGCCGCCGCCGGAGAACGGCTCGGCGGGCATCGACCCGTCGGGCCCGATCAGCGTCACGGAGGCCCCGTCCGCGCCCCGTTCGGCGTCCACACCCTCGGTGGGCGGCAGCTTCGGGAGGGCGTCCCCGCACGGCGGGTCGATCACGCCCGAGTTGGCGACCCACACGTTCCCCAGGCTGTCCGACGCGATGCCCATGGGAGCCAGGATCCCGCCCCCGTCCAGCGTCCGCAGCGGGCGGCCGTCAGGCGCCATCAGGAAGACGTTGTGCGAACGGTTGCCGGTGGCCCAGGCCCGGCCCCGGGTGTCCACGGTGACGTCGAACGGCTCCACCAGGTCCCCGTCCTCCGGGACGATCCGCCGCGCCCGCCCGGGTTCGCCGTCCGCGATCCGGGTGACGCTCTCGCCGCCGCAGTTGGCGACCCACACGTTGCCGTCCCGGTCGGCCGCCATGCCCTGGGGCTCGTCGATGCCGCCCGCGTGCCAGCCGTCTACCGGGGAGAGGGCCGTCCCGTCCGCCCGGAACTGCGAGACGCTGTGGTTCAGCTCATTCTGGTCCAGCTCGCAGCCACGGCCCTGGAAGCCGAAGTTGCCGACCCACACGTCTCCCCGGGGGTCCAGGGTGACGCCGAAGCCCGCCCCGTACAGCCCGCCGCCCCGGTAGGGGGCTCCGGGCGCGTCCTCCCCCGTGGGGGTGAACTTCAGCAGCTGCTCGCCGCCGCAGACCGGGGTCCGGGGGTCGCGGTCGAAGTGGTAGTTGTTGATGATCCAGGCGTTGCCGTCCGCGTCGAAGGCGAGGTTGCCCGGCCCGTTCAGCTCGTGGCCGTTGCCGTCGTAGCGCAGCGCCAGGGTCCAGGCGTCCGGCGCCGCCTCCAGCGCGGGCGTGTAGGGGCGGACGGTACGGGAGAGCGCGAACAGTTCACTGACGTCCTCCCCCGGGGCGTGCGCGATGTCCACCGCGGCCTGGAAGGTGTCGCGCGGCTCCGGGCCGCCCGCGGGCCGGGCGAGCCGGAACAGCTCCGCGCAGGTCTCCCCGGCCACGCACCCGGCGAGCAGGTTCGCCAGTGAGTTGAAAGCCCGCCGGGTCGAGGTCTCCGCCCCGTTGGGCGGGGCGTCGAGGACGGGTGAGACCCGCCCGGTCTTGACGTCGGCGAGGTTGTGCGAGGTGGCCGCCGCGTTGTGCAGCCCCGGGTAGGAACCGGCCAGGTCAGCCCCGTGGGCGAACCGGGCCAGCGCGAACGCCGTCGCCACGGTCGTCCGCTCGTTGACGACGGTGGGCGTTGGCGAGGGCTCCGGCAGAAGCACCGAGGTCAGCCGCACCGGCTCCCGCTCGTCCCCCTGCCCGTCCCGGCCTGGCTCCTCGCGGGCGCCGCTCCGGCCCTTCTCACCGCTCTCGCTGCTCTGGGCGCTCTGGGCGCTCTGGGCAGAGGGTGCGTCCGCGACGAGGTACAGCACGGCCTCGTCGTCCTCCGGCGGACGGTAGCGCAGGGTGAACCGGCCCTCGGCGTCGCCGCGCGCCCGCCCCAGCGCCCGGGCCTGCCCGCCGCGCTCCTCTCCGGCCTGGTAGAGCGTCACCCGGGCGAACGGCACGGGGTCTTCCCCGCTGCTCACTCTCCCGGTCTGCCGCAGCTCATCGGGAGGGGCGGCTCCGTGGTCCCGTCCGGCCGAGGCCGCGGAGACCGGCAGGGTGGCTAGGAGGGCTCCAAGCAGCGCGACGGCGCTTCGGCGCATGGGCGGGTCTTCCTCTCGTCCGGGACGCGTCCGGCCGGGTCCTGGGTCGCCCGGGCCGTGCGGGACGTACGGAGGCTGCCACGCGCGCCACCGGTCCCCGGGCACACCGGGCGCCGAATCGCCGCCGCCTCACCGGGATGGCGGCGCGGCCCGGGCGGCACGCCGTGGCGGTCGGGCCGGGCGCCCGCCCCGACCGCGCCCCCGGACGGAGGGACGTCCCCGACAATGGCGGTGTGCTGGAGATGACGCGAGAAGCCTTCGAGGAGCTGGTCAGTGACGCGCTGGACCAGATTCCCCCCGAACTGACCAGGATCATGGACAACGTCGCTGTCTTCGTGGAACACGAACCGCCCGCGCACGATCCGGACCTGCTCGGCCTGTACGAGGGCACACCGCTGACCGAGCGGGGCGAGTGGTACGCGGGCGTGCTTCCGGACCGCATCACGGTCTACATGGGTCCGACCCTGCGCCTGTGCGAGACGCCCGAGGAGGTGGTGCACGAAGTCGCCACGACCGTGATCCACGAGGTGGCGCATCACTTCGGCATCGAGGACGAGCGCCTGCACGACCTGGGCTGGGGTTGAGCGGCAGGCGTGTTCCGGGGGCAGCCGCGGCCGGGTAGCGGCCCGGGGCCTCCTCCCCACGACCGGTCAGCGGCGTGCCCTCGCACTTGTGCCGGACAGCTCCGGTTCGCCGCCCGGCGCAGGCCGTCCCCGCGACGCGGCGATGGTGTGCGCGAGCCGGTCGGCTCCAGCTGGACGCGGACGGGCGCCTTCGGCGTCTTCCCCAGTCGCGCGCTTCTCGCACGTCGGCTGAGGCGCTGCGCCATTGTCGGGTACCGCGCGGCGGAGCCGCATACTCGGGGCACCTGCTGGGCAAAGGGTTGCGCATGGCCCGTGCCCCGCTCCGGCTGTTCGGCGCCGCTGGCGTCCGCGCCCGCTCCGCCGTCCGCCACCTGGTCCACCAGGTCCACCAGGTCCGCCAGGTCCGCCAGAACCGCCTGGCCCGCCGCCGCCCGCCCGCCCGGGGGCCGCACCGCTCCGGGTCCCTCCCGTGGCGTCGCCGCCCCCAGCCCGTCGTGCCCGAACTGGCGCGCGACCGCCGCCGCATGCCGCACCCCTACGTCCGCGCCGCCGGGCTGCTGGCGGTCACCCTGCTCGGCGCCTGGCTCGGGCTGCTCACGGTCGGCAACGTCCACAAACCGGTCGGGCCGATGGACACCACCATGACGCTGCGCCCCTCCGTCGTCGGCGGCACGCGCATCAACGTGCCGCCGCTGGGCGCGCTGGACCTGGAGAGCCACTACGCCCCGCTGCGCCTGGACGTGGACGTCACCCAGCTCGACCCGGAGCGCATCGGCTACCTGGTGGAGGACCCGCAGCGCTTCGCCGGGTTGCAGGACAGCGTGACCGAAGACGTCGCCGCCGGTACCCGCGACCTGGCCGTCCGCGCCTGCCTCGCCGTCGTCTTCGGCGCGACGGCGCTTTCGCTCGTGGTGTACCGCAGGCCGCGCCGGGCGCTGGCGGCCGGCGGACTGGCCCTCGTCGTCCTGGCCGCGTCCGGGGCGAGCGCGGCGGCCACCTGGAACCCGAAGGCGGTGCTGGAGCCGAGGTTCTCCGGCCTGCTCGCGGGCGCGCCCAGCCTGGTGGGCAACGCGCGCAGCATCGCCTCCGACTTCGACGTCTACCAGCGCGAGCTGGCCCAGCTGGTCACCAACGTCACCAAGCTCTACGACGCGGTCTCCACCCTGCCCACCTTCGCGCCCGACCCGTCCACGATCCGCGTCCTGCACGTCTCCGACATCCACCTCAACCCCGCCGCCTGGTCCATCGTCGAATCGCTCGTCGAGCAGTACGAGATCGACGTCATCATCGACACCGGCGACACCATGGACCACGGCACCGCCGCCGAGAACGCCTTCCTCGACCCGGCCGCCGAGCTGGGTGCCCCGTACGTGTGGGTACGCGGCAACCACGACTCGCGGACGACGCAGGAGTACCTCGCCGGGCTGGACCACGTACACGTGCTGGACGAGGGCGAGCCCGTCGAGGTGGCGGGCCTGCGCATCGCCGGTATGGGCGACCCCCAGTTCACCCCGGACCGCTCCGTCATCGCCGCCGGTGACCCCGCCGAGCGTGCCGCGGGCGACCAGCTGGCCGCCCGCCTGCGCACCGCCCGGGCCAGCGGGCGTCCGGTGGACATCGCCATCGCCCACAACCCGGTGCTCGCCCGGCAGACCGACGGCACGGTGCCGCTCGCCCTGGCCGGGCACACCCACCACCGCAAGCAGCACGACCTGCCCCTGGGCACGCGGCTCATGGTTGAGGGCTCCACGGGCGGCGGCGGGCTGCGCGCGGTGGAGGGCGAGGTCCCGGAGAAGGTCAGCGCGTCCGTCCTCTACCTCAGCCAGGACACGCGGCAGCTCCAGGCGTGGGACGAGATCACCCTCGGCGGTCTCGGCCTCACCACCGCCGAGGTCACCCGCCACCTGGTGGACGACCCCCTCCCCACCCCCGGCCCCTCCAGCACACCGAGCCCGTCCACCACCCCGACGCCGGACCCCTCCACCACCCCGTCCCGCGAGCCCTCCCCGTCCCCCACCCCGACCGCGGTCGCGTCCCCCTGACCACGCCCGCCATCCGTTTTGGCGAACCGTCCCGCTATCCCATATGCTTCTCACGTCCCCGACGCGCTGACGAAGCGCCCAGGTGGGCCATCAGCCCTCATCGTCTAGTGGCCCAGGACGCCGCCCTTTCAAGGCGGTAGCACGGGTTCGAATCCCGTTGGGGGCACGCACCACCCTGTGCGGGAGTGACTCTCGCACACACCTGGTCCTGTGGAGCAGTTTGGAGTGCTCGCCACCCTGTCAAGGTGGAGGCCGCGGGTTCAAATCCCGTCAGGACCGCTTGCAGATCGCCACGGCGAACTGCGTGGCTGGGTAGCTCAGTTGGTACGAGCGATCGCCTGAAAAGCGATAGGTCGCCGGTTCGATCCCGGCCCCAGCCACCAGAGATGACGTCCCGAACGGCATGCCGTCCGGGACGTCGTCGTATGCGGACCCCGGCACTCGGTCAACGACGGCTGTCCAGGGCCTCCCGGGACAGAACACCTAGAACGCCAGGTCCTCCCAGGCGACACTCAGGGCGAAGGGTTCGGGGAACTCGATACCGAGGCCGTCCGGCTCCCACTCGCCGACGGCTACGTACACCGAGGGGCGCAGCGGCTTCACGGTGAGCCCGGACCGGTCGATGGTGACCAGCTCGTACGCCCGCACGGAGGTGACGTCCCAGGTCGCGCCCGAGTCGAGCTCGATCTCCCAGTACCAGGGGATGGCCGCCTCCGCGTAGCGGTCCATCTTCCACTGCCTGCGCCTCGGGGGGTCCGAGCCGGAGAGCACCTCGCCCACCAGGACGGCGTCCGTGGCGAAGGTGTCAGCTCCACGGGGCAGGCAACGGCGGACCAGGAAGTCGGGAGTGAGGAAGCTGGACTTGTCGGGCGTGAAGAAGACGTTGGTCTCCACCTCGACCTGCCAGCAGCGCTCGTCCCCGCCGGTGTTCTCCCCCCGCATGGCGCGGCGGGCCGCGACCTCAAGCGCGTTGCGCATGCGCACGGCGAAACGCTGGTGCTCCAGCGGGCCGCGCCTGCTCCACACCACCCTGCGCTGCCAGAGCTCGATCCCCTCGGCGACGCCGTCCGGAAGCTGCTGGAGCTCCTCCCAGCTCAGCATCTCGGGCAGGTGGAATTCGGCCCCCTCCTCTGCGCCCGCTGACATGCCGCCTCCACTGTTCGCGCTGCCCGCCAGAGCCACGGTAGTGGACGGTGTAGGCGCCGGAAACCTACTCCGGGCAGCTCGGGCGGCATGCCGGGTGTTCCCCGGATTTGATGTGCCGACGTGACCGGAGTTACGCAAGCAACGATCACGGAAGGAGGAACCGGGGGCTCCGGGCTGAGGTCTCCCGGCCGTCAGGCGCGCAACAGGGTGACGGTGCGTCCGGAGGGCGTGGTCTGCTGCGAGAAGGCGGTGCGCTCGTGGACCGGGGCTGCCTGCGGGCGGGTGTCGAAGACGACGAGGGTGCCCGTGGACAGTTCCATGCGGTCCAGGTAGTCGTCCAGCTGTGCCAGCCCCTCGGCGAGGGGGTCGGTACGGCCCTGACGCCACACCTTCAGCTCCAGCGCCTCGCGCTGCACCGCCCGCGAACCGTCGGCAGCGGTGTACGGCTGGCGGATCAGCAGGTCCACGCGCCGTCGGCCGACCCCGTACTCCCGGTCGAGGAAACCCGCCCCGTTCACAATCCGGTGCAGGTAAGCCATCATCACCAGCTGTGCTGCGGCCTCCGGGTAGGTGGAGGTGGTGGCGAGGATCTCGCCGTTCTCCCGCCAGAACTCGGCGAAGGAGCGCAGCAGCCTGTCCGCGTCGATCCGGCCGTCCGGCAGCCGGAAACTGCTGGGAGCGGCGGTGATGACCGATTCCGTCCTGGCACCCAGGACGCGGACAATGACCTCTTTGTAGATCGGGTTGGCCACCCGTACCGGTGAATCCGTGGCGATCAGACCCAGGTCGCGGACATAGGCCAGGTCGTCGTCGTAGGTGCTCGCGTCCTGCGGCAGCTCTCCCGCGATCAGCGGTTGGATCACCCGCCGCACCCGGTCTTCTCCCAGCCTGGCGGCCAGCGAGTCCAGGTGCGTGGCGCGCGCCAGGATCAGCCGTTCCTTCGCCTCCTCCACGTGCTCGGCCGTGATCGGCTCGGTCTGCGGGACCCGCATCCCTCTGGTGATCTCGTAGGCCAGGGCGTTGACCAGCCAGGGCTGGCCCTGGGTGCACCAAAACGCGCGCCGGAGCGCGTCCGGGAGGAACCGCTGCCCGGTGGCGGCGGTGTGCTGCCCGTACAGCTCGGCGACCTCGGCTTCGGTGAAGTCACCCAGCCGCAGCGACGCGACCTTGATATTGAACGGACTCGACGTCCCCAGCCTGCCCGGGTCCCCGCCCGAGGCCGCCTTGTAGTCGCGCACGTCGCGCAGTCCGCACAGCACCACCGAGTGCGGGAACTGATCGCGCACGGCGGTATAGCCGTCCCGCAGCTGGCGCAGCACACTGCGCAGGCTCTCCCCCCGCAGCGCGTCGATCTCGTCGAAGAACAGCACCACCGGACGCGGGCAGCTCCGCGCCCACTCTGTCAGCCCCCGCGCGAGCCGGGCCCCGGGCACCGCGTCGGGCCAGGGGGCGGGCGGCGCGAGTTCGTCGGGAAACCAGTCGGCCTCCGCCGACCGCCGGATCGCCTCCAGTACCAGTTTCTCCGCCTGGCCGTAGTCCTCCCCGGCAGGCTCGGCCGTCTCGCAGGAGAACCGCAGCGCCGCGTACCGGCCCGAGACCGTCAGATCCTGGGCCAGCGCCGCCAGCGCCGTGGTCTTGCCGGTCTGCCGGGGCGCGTGCACCACGAAATACTGGCCTACGTCCACGATCTCGCGGGCCTGCGGCAGCCGCTCCTGGGCCGACAGCATGTAGTGACGCGTGGGGAGACACGGCCCCGCCGTGTTGAAGTAACGCACGCCACAGACGCTATCCGACAGCACCGACAACAGCGCTGGGCGAGTGCCAGGGCTCTGCCACAGCGGAGCGTCGAGAATCCCCAGGCTGTTTTCGGGTTCCGGTCTCGTTAACGCGGTAGGGGATGCCCACCGCCCCACGCGTGTGCAGGTGCCCGGTCGGCTCGGGCAGGCCGGTCCTGCGGCCGTGCCTCACCTTTCGTAGTGGTAGCGGCACGCTACGACGTGGATGACGTCGTCCTCGTCGATGCGGTACACCAGCCGGTGCTCGGAGGTGATGCGACGCGACCAGTAGCCGGAGAGGTCGTTGCGCAGGGGCTCGGGCTTGCCGATCCCCTCATGCCCCTGGCGCTCGATGTCAGCGATGAGCTGGTTGATCCGCTTGAGCAGTTTTCGGTCGTTCGCCTGCCACCACAGGTAGTCGTTCCAGCCGTCGTCGAGGAACAGCACCTTCACGCGGCACCCTGGCCAGAGGGGTCCTCGGATTCGACCAGCGCGCGGACGGTGCCCCCGCCCGCCCGGTCCTGCTCGATGGACCTGCGCAGCCGCTCCGCCATCGCAGGTGACCTCAGGAGGTAGTCGGTCTCCTTCAGCGCTTCGTAGTCGGCAAGGGAGACGACCACCATCGGCTCATGACCAGCCCGGGTGATCACCAACTCCTCGGCGTCGTTCTCGACCGCGTCGAGGGCGTCGGCAAGGCCAGCACGCAGTTCGGTGACGCTCATCGTCTTCATGATGTACACGATAACGTACAGAACAAGGCCAGGCCCGGCTCCCCGGCCGTGCTGCCGGAACGCTCCCCGGGCGCGCCGAGTGCGGCGCCGGGGCGGGGCGCTCCGGGGCCGGGTGCGGAACTCGGTCGCGGGGGATCTCGTCGGGGTGGGATGCTGGGGGACGTATGTCCAGTGTGTCTGACCTCAGCGTGCCCGCCCTCGCCGCGCGGGTTTCCGAACTGATGCCGCGCGACGAGCGGCGCCTTGGCCGTCGGCTCGACGGGGTGCGGCGGGTCCGCAAACCGGAGGCGCGACAGGCGGTGCTGGCCGAGATCGCCGGGGAGGTCGAGCAGGCGGAGGTGCGGGTCGCGGCGCGGCGGGCGGCGGTGCCGAGGGTCACCTATCCCGGCGAGCTGCCGGTCAGCCAGAAGAAGGACGACATCCTGGCCGCCATCCGGGACCACCAGGTGGTGATCGTCGCCGGGGAGACGGGCTCGGGGAAGACGACGCAGATCCCGAAGATCTGCCTGGAGCTCGGACGCGGGGTCAAGGGGCTGATCGGGCACACCCAGCCCCGGCGGATCGCGGCGCGCACGGTGGCCGAGCGCGTCGCGGACGAGCTGAAGACGCCACTGGGTGAGGCGGTGGGCTGGAAGGTGCGGTTCACCGACCAGGTGAAGGACACCACCCTGGTCAAGCTGATGACGGACGGCATCCTGCTCGCGGAGATCCAGACGGACCGCGAGCTGCGGCAGTACGACACGATCATCATCGACGAGGCGCACGAGCGCAGCCTGAACATCGACTTCCTGCTCGGCTACCTCGCGCAGCTGCTGCCGAAACGGCCGGATCTGAAGGTGATCATCACCTCGGCGACGATCGACCCCGAGCGGTTCTCCCGGCACTTCGGCGACGCGCCGATCGTCGAGGTGAGCGGGCGTACGTACCCGGTGGAGGTGCGGTACCGGCCACTGCTGGAGGAGGACGGCGAGGAGGGCGACCGGGACCAGGTGACCGCCATCTGCGACGCGGTGAACGAACTGCGGGGCGAGGGGCCGGGCGACATCCTGGTGTTCCTCTCCGGCGAGCGCGAGATCCGCGACACCGCCGACGCGCTCACCAAGCTGCGCCTTCCGGCCACCGAGGTGCTGCCGCTGTACGCGCGCCTGTCGCACGCCGAGCAGCACCGGGTGTTCCAGCCGCACGCGGGGCGGCGCATCGTGCTCGCGACGAACGTGGCCGAGACCTCGCTGACGGTCCCGGGCATCAAGTACGTCATCGACCCCGGTACCGCCCGCATCTCGCGCTACAGCCACCGCACGAAGGTGCAGCGGCTCCCGATCGAGCCCGTCTCGCAGGCGAGCGCCAACCAGCGCAAGGGCCGCTGCGGGCGCACCTCCGACGGCATCTGCGTCCGGCTGTACTCGGAAGCGGACTTCCTCGCCCGTCCCGAGTTCACCGACGCGGAGATCCTGCGCACCAACCTGGCGTCGGTGATCTTGCAGATGACGGCGGCCGGGCTCGGCGACATCGCCCGCTTCCCGTTCATCGACCCGCCCGACCACCGCAGCGTCAAGGCCGGTGTGCAGCTGCTGGAGGAGCTGGGGGCGCTGAACACCGCCGAGAAGGACCCGAAGAAGCGGCTGACCCCCACCGGGCGCAAGCTGGCGCAGCTGCCGGTGGACCCGCGGCTGGCGCGCATGGTGCTGGAGGCCGAACGCAACGGCGTGGTGCGCGAGGTGATGGTCATCGCGGCGGCGCTGTCCATCCAGGACCCGCGCGAGCGCCCCGCCGACCAGCAGCAGCAGGCCGATCAACAGCACGCCCGCTTCCGCGACGAGACCAGCGACTTCCTGGCGTTCCTGAACCTGTGGCGCTACCTGCGCGAGCGGCAAAAGGCGCTGTCGTCGTCGGCGTTCCGGCGCATGTGCAAGGCGGAGTACCTCAACTACCTGCGCATACGCGAGTGGCAGGACATCTTCACGCAGCTGCGCCAGGTGGCGCGTTCACTAGACGTGCCCGTCGGGGAGCCGCGCGAGGAGGTGGACGGCGACGCCGTGCACCGCTCGCTGCTGGCGGGGCTGCTGAGCCACGTGGGGCTGAAAGACGCCGAGCGGAACGACTACCTGGGCGCGCGGAGCGCCAAGTTCGCCGTCTTCCCCGGCTCGGCGCTGTTCAAGAAGCCACCGCGCTGGGTGATGGCGGCGGAGCTGGTGGAGACCTCGCGCCTGTGGGCCCGCGTCAACGCCAAGATCGACCCGGAGTGGATCGAGCCGCTGGCCCAGCACCTGGTCAAGCGCACCTACAGCGAGCCGCACTGGGAGCAGAAGCAGGCCGCGGTGATGGCGTACGAGAAGGTGACGCTGTACGGCGTGCCGATCGTGGCGCAGCGCAAGGTCACCTACGGGCGCATCGACCCGGAGACGTCCCGCGACCTGTTCATCCGCAACGCGCTGGTGGAGGGCGACTGGCGTACGCACCACCAGTTCTTCCACGACAACCGCAAGCTGCTGGGCGAGGTCGAGGAGCTGGAGCACCGGGCGCGGCGCCGGGACATCCTCGTGGACGACGAGACGCTGCACGACTTCTACGAGCAGCGCGTCCCCGAACACGTCGTCTCCGGAGCGCACTTCGACTCCTGGTGGAAGCACAAGCGGCGCGAGGAGCCGGACCTGCTGAGCTTCGAGAAGTCGATGCTCATCAACGAGCGGGCCGGGCAGATCACCAAGGCGGACTACCCGGACACCTGGCGGCAGGGTCCACTGCGGCTGAAGGTGACGTACCAGTTCGAGCCGGGCACGGACGCCGACGGTGTCACCGTCCACGTGCCGCTCCAGGTGCTCAACCAGGTCACCGACGAGGGGTTCGACTGGCAGATTCCCGGGCTGCGCAAGGATGTCGTCACCGAGCTGATCCGCTCGCTGCCCAAGCCGATCCGGCGCAACTGCGTGCCCGCGCCGAACTTCGCCGAACGCTTCCTCGCCCTGTTCCCCACCCCGGGCGAGGTGCCGCAAGCCGACCCGCTGACGGCCGTCCTCGCCCGCGAGCTGCGGCGCATGACGGGCGTGCCGATCGCCCAGGAGGACTTCGACTGGGGCAAGGTCCCGGCCCATCTGCGCGTCACCTTCCGCGTGGTGGACGAGCGCGGGCGGCGGGCGGGCGCGAAGGCCGGGCACCCCGGGAAGGCTGGGCATCCCGGGAACGCCGGGGATGCCGGGAACGCCGAGGATAAGGACCTGGAGGTGCTGCGGCTGCGGTTCAAGCCGCAGGCGCGGGCCGCGCTCTCGCGCGCGTTCGAGGCGTCGGCGGACGCGGGCGCAGGCCCGGGGCAGCGGGGCCAGCAGAGCAAGGGCGGACGCGGGCCGGGGCACGCCGGGCAGAAGGCGTCCCAGCCGGAGGCGCGGCAGGCGCGCACGGGCCTGACCGCGTGGACCATCGGCACCCTGGAGCGCACCTTCGAGACGCGGCGCTCCGGCCAGCCGGTCAAGGCGTACCCGGCACTGGTGGACGAGGGCAGCTCGGTGGCGGTGCGCCTGTTCGACACCGAGGCTGAGCAGCAGGCGGCGATGTGGCGCGGTACCCGGCGGCTGATCCGGCTGAACCTGCCCTCGGACCCGGGGAAGTTCGCCCAGTCCCAGCTGACCAACCAGCAGAAGCTGGCGCTGGCGGCCTCCCCGCACGGCAGTGTGCCGGAGCTGTTCGAGGACTGTGTGCACGCCTCCGTGGACCTGCTGATCGCCGCGCACGGCGGACCGGCGTGGGACGAGGAGACGTTCCGCAAACTGTTCGACGCGGTGCGGACCGACGTGGTGGACGTGACGCTGAGGACCGTGCGCCAGGTGCGGGAAGTGCTCGTCGCCTGGCAGTCGTGCGAGCGGCGCCTGAAGTCCCCGGAGCTGGCGCGCAGCGCGACGCTGCTGCCCTCGCTGACCGACGTCCGCGAGCAGCTGGCCGGGCTGATGTGCCCCGGGTTCGTCACCGCGCACGGGGCGCGGCGGCTGCCGGACCTGCTGCGGTACCTCACCGCCGTGGACCGGCGGTTGCAGCAGCTGCCGGGGAACGCGCAGCGCGACGCGGCGCGGACGGCGAAGGTGAAGGAGATGCGCGACGAGTACGCCTGGCTGCTGGAGCAGTTCCCGCCCGGGCGGCCGGTGCCGAAGGAGGCCCGGGACATCCGGTGGATGATCGAGGAGCTGCGCGTGAGCTACTTCGCGCACGCGCTCGGCACGGCGTACCCGGTCTCCGACAAGCGGATCGTCAAGGCCGTGGACGCGGCGGTCCCTGCTGGACGCGGCTGAACGGCCCCTCTCCGGCCCGCGTGCGGGGGGCTCGCTTCGCCGCCGTCTGGTCCGCTGCGCCGGGTGGGGCGCCCGGACGGGTCCGGCGGGCGGGAAGCGATTCGCACCAGAGGGCTGAGCTGCTGTACAGTCTCGTTTCGCGCCGGTCGGAAACGACGAAGGCGCGCAAGGTCCTGTGGAGCAGTTTGGAGTGCTCGCCACCCTGTCAAGGTGGAGGCCGCGGGTTCAAATCCCGTCAGGACCGCCGTAGTTGCCGAAGGGCCCGGATCTCCCCGTGAGATCCGGGCCCTTCGGCGTGTGTCCGGGTCCGCCCCCGTGCGTCCGGGTCCGCCCGGGTTCAGGACCAAGGTCCCGGGACGACGTGACGAAAGCCGCCCCCTCGGCCGGAGGCGGGATGCGAGAGTGGAGACAGATCGCCGGCGAGCCGGGGAGCCGGGGAGCCGGGCGGCCATGGAGCGGTCGGCTCACTACCGCAGAGGTCAACAAGGCCGCAACCGTGGCGGGGTGTGACGGGAGTCACGGAATTGACCGTACAACCTGCGGAGTTTATCCCGGCCCTACATGGGGTCGATTTGATATGTGCAATGGTACTGATCGGTTCAACTGCCCACCATCGCCCCGTGCACACCACCCGAACCAGGTACCGGAGGGAACCGGGGCGGGCGGAGCAGGCCGGGCACCAGCCGGCGGGAAGCGGACCAGAACGCGAAGCGGGCCGGGCCGGGGCCGGAACGCGCGAGCGCGCCGGACCCGGCGGAGTCCGGCGCGCTCGCCGACGGCGTACGGCCCCAACACCGCGAGAGCGGCCTGGGACGGGGTGGCAGGAGCCCGCGCGCCCCTGAGGGAGCGCCCGACGCGTCCGGTTATGCGGTGTTCAGGCCTCGCTGCGCTGCTGCGGGATACCTGCCAGCAGTGCACGCACCTCCGCCTCGCGGTAGCGACGGTGCCCGCCGAGCGTGCGGATCGACGTCAGCTTGCCCGCCTTTGCCCAGCGTGTGACCGTCTTCGGGTCCACGCGGAACATGGTGGCGACCTCAGCCGGGGTCAGCAGCGGCTCGGCATCAGGGGTGCGAGCGGTCATGAGCGGCCTCCTCGGGAGAACCGAACCATCACGGTTCTTTCCTCTAAAATTCTGCACCTTGACCCGCGTTGCCCGAAATGACGTACGCGGGACGAGTCGGTTATAGGACGAACGGCTTGTCCTCGGCACTACAACTACACCATCTGCCCGGCCTCGTCGGCCAAACCGATGGAATTGTCCTCTCAGGTGCACAATCCCAAACGGATCACGATGGACCGCACCATAGCGGACAGTCACATCGCCATGACAACCCGTCACACATGTTGACGAGTCCTCACCGGAGTGAACAACCGATGCAATACCGAAGTATCGGACGTGTCCGCCCCGCAGCAGGACGGAAGGAGGCCATCCCGGACTCCTTGTCCTATTTTGACACGAGGAGTGGCCTTGCAGGCAAGGGGCTCTTTACGCGGGATTACGTGCCATCCGTCACGCTTGAGCCGAAAGCCCGGTTCGGGACCAAGGTCCCGAACGCCGCGCACCACCGCCCCCGCACCCGCCGGGCCGCAGCGCTCAGCTGGCGAACTGGCGCTCCTGGACGGCCCGCCAGCGCTCCGTGAGCCGCTCGAAGACGGCACCGGCCCGCTCCGCGTCGCCGTCCCGCAGCGCCGCGATCCCCTCGGCCGCCTCGGCCGCCGAACGGTCCGCCGCGAGCTGTTCCCCGGAGATCGTATGCACGAGTCCGCCGTAGTCCAGTTCGACGAGGGAACGCGGGTGGAATTCCTCCAGCCACCGCCCCACATCTACCAGGCCATCGACCAGCGGCCCCTCCTGGATCTCCGTCTTCAGCGTCCGCAGACTCCGCGCCAGCCGGCGGCGGGCCTGCACCATCGGCGTCCGGTAGCGCAGCCGCGTCCCCGCGCCGCCCGCCCCGGGGCCGCGCCCGCCGTCCCCGCCGTCCGGGCCGTCCGGGCCGTCCCCGCCGTCCCCGCCGTCCGGGCCGTGCGCGGCGGCTGGCCCGGCGTCCGCGCCGTCCTGGGCGGGCGCGGGGCTCTCGGTGTACTCGGTGTACTCGCGCTCCTCGTCGGAGAACAGCAGGAACCAGCGCACCGGTACGTGCCACAGCGCCGAGCGCAGCCAGGGCCGCGCGTCGGGGTGGTGCTCGCGCCACCGCTCGTAGTCGGCCTCCGCCTGGCGGCGGACGACGGGCGGAAGCGCGGCGTCCAGCACCTGGGCGGGCAGCTCCCGGTCCGCCTCCGCCAGCGCCAGCCACGCGCGCAGCCGGGTGCGCCACGGGCACACGCACACCACGCCGTCCACCTCGGCGACGAACGCGTCCCCGCTCTCCCGCTCCGGCACGGCCACCGGCGGCACCGGCAGCAGCCCGGCCAGCGAACGGCGCAGCTCGTCCTGGGCGCCGGGGCGGTGCTCGCGCCGGGCGTAGCGCGCCCAGTACGTGCGTTCCGGCTCCGGGAAGGCGGCCAGCGGCTCGTACACCCGCAAGTAGGACACGTACGGGATGCTCAAGGCCAACGTCGGGCCCACGTGCGTCGCCCTCCCTCTTCACTCGCGCCTGCTGCTGACGACCCCCGGGGCACCGGGCCGCCCACGGCCCCGGCACCACCGCGGTGCCCGTCCACCAGGCATGAGTGCCCCGAAAGTGGCACACCCATGATCTGCCAGGCCCACCTTCCGGCGCGAGGTCGTACCCTGCTGCACTACAGGCCCTCCCCCACCCTTCGGAGGGCGCCCTCCGCGACTACAGGAGTCACCACCGTGACTGACGTACGTCCCCACTCCGTCAGCGTCGACGGCGTGCCCGCGGGCCAGGCCGGAGTGCTGTCCGCCCTGTTCCGCTCCGAGCTCGGCGGCCACGAGCAGGTCGTGTTCTGCCAGGACCGGGCCAGCGGCCTCAAAGCCGTCATCGCCCTCCACAACACCGCTCTGGGCCCGGCCCTGGGCGGCACCCGGTTCCACGCCTACGCGGGCGAGGAGTTCCCCGAGGAGGCGGCGGCGCTCGACGCGCTGAACCTCGCCCGGGGCATGTCGTACAAGAACGCGCTCGCCGGGCTGGAGCACGGCGGCGGCAAGGCCGTCATCATCGGCGACCCGGACCAGCTCAAGAGCGAGGAGCTGCTGCTCGCCTACGGCCGGTTCGTCGCCTCGCTCGGCGGGCGCTACGTCACCGCGTGCGACGTGGGCACGTACGTCCAGGACATGGACATCGTGGCCCGCGAGTGCCGCTGGACGACCGGACGCTCCCCCGAGAACGGCGGCGCGGGCGACTCCTCGGTGCTCACCGCCTTCGGCGTCTTCCAGGGCATGCGGGCAAGCGCCCGGCACCGCTGGGGCGCGCCCACGCTGCGCGGCCGCACGGTCGGCATCGCCGGTGTCGGCAAGGTGGGCCACCACCTGGTGGAGCACCTGCTGGCGGACGGGGCGAAGGTGCTGGTCACCGACGTGCGCGCGGAGGCCGTCGCCCGCGTGACGGCCGCGCACCCGGAGGTCACCGCCGTCGCCGACACCGAGGCGCTGATCCGCGCCGAGGGCCTTGATGTGTATGCGCCGTGCGCGCTCGGCAGCGCGCTGAACGACGAGACGGTGCCGGTGCTGACGGCGTCCGTGGTGTGCGGCGCGGCCAACAACCAGCTCGCCCACCCGGGGGTGGAGAAGGACCTCGCCGACCGGGGTGTGCTCTACGCGCCCGACTACGTGGTCAACGCCGGGGGCGTCATCCAGGTCGCGGACGAACTGCACGGGTTCGACTTCGCGCGGGCGAAGGCCAAGGCGGAGAGGATCTTCGACACGACGCTGGAGATCTTCGCCCGGGCCGACTCCGACGGCGTGCCGCCCGCCGCGGCCGCCGACCGCGTCGCCGAGCAGCGCATGGCCGCGGGCACCCGGCTCGCGGGCGAGGGGCTGAAGCCCGTCGGCTGACGCGGGCCGCCCGGCTTGGACCCGGGGCCGGGACCCGCTTGGCGGGTACTCCGTACGGACGTGCGAGTGCGTCACTTTGAGTGACGGGTGGTGGGGGAGATTTCTCTCACCACCCGCCTGCGGGTCTTCCGCCAACGACAAGGTAAAATCACCGTTGACCAGCGAAGTACCGGTCACCGGGCGTGCCGGTGACCTGCTCGGTCGCGCGGACGGCGTACCGTACGGGCGCGGAAGCAGGTACCGTTGAAGCCCTAAGAGCCGGTCCCTCTGCCGAGGGTCCGCTCTCCACCATGAACGCGTGTCAAGACTCTGGGGTCGTTGGGCCCCGTCGTTGAGGGGGTCGAGCCATGGGGCGCGGCCGGGCCAAGGCCAAGCAGACGAAGGTCGCCCGCCAGCTGAAGTACAACAGCGGCGGAACGGATCTCTCGCGTCTGGCCGAAGAGCTGGGTGCATCCTCGCCGTCGCAGCAGCCGCCGAACGGGGAACCGTTCGAGGACGACGAGGACGATGACCCGTACGCGCGGTACGCCGACGTGTACAGCGCGGACGGAGAGGACGAGGACGACCAGGAGTCGTCCCGGCGCCGCTGAGCGGTCGCGCCCTCAGCTGGAAGCACGGGCGCTGACCACACCGCCATTCAGTCCCAGTCCCGGGTGGGTGCTGGGGCTTTTTGGCGTACGCGGTACCGCCTGGGTACGCGGTACCGCCTGCGTACGCGGTGCCGCCTGGTGACGCCGCCCCGGCGCCGCCCGCCCCAGCCCGGGTCAGGACGCGTAGGAGCCGGTCAGGGTGACCACGGGCGCCGACGCCGGACGGTGGGTGACGGAGCCCGCGACCCAGGCCGGGACCTCGCGGTCGGCCAGCGCCGTCAGCGCGGCGTCCACCGCGTCGGCGGGCACGATGGCCATCATGCCGACGCCCATGTTCAGCGTGCGCTCCAGCTCCTCGCGCGCGACGCCGCCGACCGCGCCCACGGTGTCGAACACCGCGCCCGGCGTCCACGTCGTGCGGTCGATGGTGGCGTGCAGCGTGTCGGGGATGACGCGGGCGAGGTTGGCCGCCAGCCCGCCGCCGGTGATGTGCGAGAAGGCGTGGACGTCCACGGCGCGGGCGAGCGCCAGGCAGTCCAGGGAGTAGATGCGCGTGGGCTCCAGCAGTTCCTCGCCCAGCGTGCGGCCGAACTCCGGCACAGCGCGGTCCAGCGCCCACCCGGCGCGCTCCAGCAGGACGTGCCGGACCAGGGAGTAGCCGTTGGAGTGCAGCCCGGAGGAGGCCATGGCGATCACGGCGTCCCCGGCGCGCACCCGCTCGGCGCCCAGCAGCCGGTCGGCCTCGACGACGCCCGTTCCCGCACCGGCGACGTCGTACTCGTCGGGGCCCAGCAGCCCGGGGTGCTCGGCCGTCTCGCCGCCGACGAGCGCGCAGCCCGCGAGCGTGCAGCCCTCCGCGATGCCCTTGACGAGGGCGGCGACCCGCTCGGGCACGACCTTGCCGACGCAGATGTAGTCCGTCATGAACAGCGGTTCCGCGCCGCACACCACGAGATCGTCCACGACCATGGCGACCAGGTCGCGCCCGATGGTGTCGTGCACGTCCATGCGCTGGGCGACGGCGACCTTGGTGCCGACGCCGTCCGTCGCCGAGGCCAGCAGCGGACGCCGGTAGCGCGCCAGGGCCGAGGCGTCGAAGAGTCCGGCGAAGCCGCCGAGGCCGCCCAGGGACTCGGGGCGCTGGGCCTTGCCGACCCACTCCTTCATCAGCTCGACCGCGCGGTCGCCCGCCTCGATGTCAACGCCGGCCGTCTTGTAGGAAACGGGCTGGCTCGGCTCAGTCATGGCTCTCCGTACACAGCAGGGGGACGAGGGGGCCGCGTCAGGGACGGCGCAGGGCGTCCGCGCCGCCGGGACCGGCGAGCAGGCTGCGCACCCCGTCCGCGTCCGGGCGGTCGGTGGCCGGGGCGGCGGCCTGAGGCTCCAGGTAGTGCTTGCCGAGCAGCTCCGGGTCCGGCAGCTCCATCGGGTACTCGCCGTCGAAGCAGGCCCGGCACAGGTTCGGCTTGGCGATCGCCGTCGCCTCGGTCATGCCGTCGATGGAGATGTACGACAGGGAGTCCGCGCCCAGGGACGTGCCGATCTCCTCGACGCTGAGACCGTTGGCGATCAGCTCGGCGCGGGAGGCGAAGTCGATGCCGAAGAAGCACGGCCACTTGATCGGCGGCGAGGAGATGCGCACGTGGATCTCGGCGGCGCCCGCCTCGCGCAGCATCCGCACCAGCGCGCGCTGGGTGTTGCCACGGACGATGGAGTCGTCCACGACGACCAGCCGCTTGCCCCGGATGACCTCCTTCAGCGGGTTCAGCTTGAGCCGGATGCCCAGCTGCCGGATGGTCTGCGAGGGCTGGATGAAGGTGCGCCCGACGTAGGAGTTCTTCACCAGACCGGCGCCGAACGGGATGCCGCTGGCCTCCGCGTAGCCGATCGCGGCCGGGGTGCCGGACTCGGGCGTCGCTATGACGAGATCCGCCTCGGCCGGGGCCTCCGCCGCGAGCTTGCGGCCCATCTCGACGCGGGAGAGGTAGACGTTGCGGCCCGCGATGTCGGTGTCCGGGCGGGCCAGGTAGACGTACTCGAAGACGCAGCCCTTGGGCCGGGCGTCGGCGAAGCGGCTGCTGCGCAGGCCATCCTCGTCGATCGCGATCAGCTCGCCGGGCTCGACCTCACGGATGAAGGACGCGCCGACGATGTCGAGCGCGGCCGTCTCGCTGGCGACGACCCAGCCGCGCTCCAGGCGGCCGAGCACCAGCGGGCGGATGCCCTGCGGGTCGCGGGCGGCGTAGAGGGTGTGCTCGTCCATGAAGACGAACGAGAACGCGCCGCGCACCTTCGGCAGCACCAGCGGGGCCGCCTCCTCGACGGTGAGGGGCTTGCCGTCGTCGTCACTCTGGCCCGCGAGGAGCGCGGTGACCAGGTCGGTGTCGTTGGTGGCCGCCACCTGGTTGGCCCGCCCGCTGCGGGCGTCGGCGAGCTGGGCGACCAGCTCGGCCAGCTCGGCGGTGTTCACCAGGTTGCCGTTGTGGCCGAGCGCGATGGAGCCGTGCCCGGTCGCGCGGAACGTGGGCTGGGCGTTCTCCCAGACCGACGCACCGGTGGTGGAGTAGCGGGCGTGGCCGACGGCGATGTGGCCGTGCAGCGAGCCCAGGGAGGTCTCGTCGAAGACCTGCGAGACCAGGCCCATGTCCTTGAAGACCAGGATCTGCGAGCCGTTGCTGACCGCGATACCGGCGGACTCCTGTCCCCGGTGCTGGAGGGCGTAGAGCCCGAAGTAGGTGAGCTTGGCGACCTCTTCGCCGGGGGCCCAGACGCCGAAGACGCCGCAGGCGTCCTGCGGGCCCTTCTCGCCGGGGAGGAGATCGTGATTCAGTCGACCATCGCCGCGTGGTGCCACGCCGACGAGTCTAGACGCGGTCTCCGTCGACGCCGAACCGGGCCTGGGTTCCTCCGGCGCTGACCTGCGGTTGCCGCGAATCCTACGAGAGCGAGGTCACGGCACCGCTGGTTTTTTCCCCAACCCCGTCCCGTCCGGAGCGGGAGACGGGCACCGCCCAGCCCGTCCTGGGGCGGCTCAGCCGAGCACCGGCAGGTGATGTTCCAGGTCCGCTCGCGGCCCCGTGGCCGACAGCGCGTGCGAGGCCAGCGCCCGCGTCCACGCGAGACGGCCCGTCGCCAGCCGGAGCCAGGTCAGCGGGTCGGTCTCCACCACGTTCGGCGGGGTGCCGCGCGTGTGCCGGGGTCCGGCCACGCACTGGATGACGGCGAACGGCGGCACCCGCAGCTCCACCGCGCCGCCCGGCGCCTTCGCCGCGAGCGCGTCGGCGAGGACGCGTACGGTCGCGGCGAGCGCGTACCGGTCCAGCGAGACGGGCGTCCCCAGCGCGCGCACCAGGTCGTCGGTGTGCACGACCAGCTCCACCAGGCGGCTGACGGCGAAGTCCAGCGCGCGCATCGCGCCGAACCGGTGCGGCAGCAGCACATCCTCGCGGACGGCCATCTCCAGCACCGGTTCCAGCTCCTCGGTGGCCGCGTCGATCGCGGCGGAGGCGTCAGGGGTGCGGGCGGCGTCGTCGCGGGTGCGGGAGTCCAGCAGCTCGGCGAGGTCGGCGGTGGACAGGGCCCACTGGATGACGTCGGTCCGCGGGCGGGTGGCGGTCGGCGCGGGCTCGGCCAGCAGGCGGGGCACGGCGTCGATCTGCCCGGCGAGGTGCACGAGCAGATGGCGGACGTCCCAGCCGGGCAGCGCGGTGGGCCGGGCCAGCTGCTCAGGCGTGCAGCGGTGCGCGGCGGCGCGGACGTTCTCGGCCTGCGCGGCCAGGGCGTTGCGGACCCGGATCGGGTCGTAGGCGCGGGACTTGCGACGTGCTGCTGGCGGCATGCTGCCGAGCGTAGCGGCCCGGGGCCGCGCGCCCGCGCACCCCCGCAGGGGTTACCGCAGGCCGGGCGCGGGCGGGGCCTCGTAGCCGCCGAGGTGGTCGCCGCGCTGTTCCTCGTCCACCTGCTGGTAGATGAGCGCCTTCAGCCCTTCGGGGTCGGGGACGTGGCGCAGCGTCATCGTGCCCATCTCGGAGGCGGACTGGATCTTGAGCGTCCCGTAGCGCATGATGCGCTGCCACAGGCTGGCCTTGAACGACACGTCGTTGACGCGGATGAGCGGGATGCTGCGGGCGCGCTTGGTGAGGAAACCGGAGCGCTTGTGGATGCGCTTGGTGGTGAGGATGTAGAGCGTGAAGCGCCACTGGAGCAGCGGCACGAGCCAGTACCAGACAGACGCGAGCACGGCGGCGCCCAGGATGAGGTAGGTGCCGCCCTGGCCCCACTCCGCGTCCCCGGGGATCGCCGCCAGCAGGAACCCGGCGACGACCCAGATCCCGCACAGCATCAGGAACTCGCTGACCATCTCCGTCCAGTGCTGCCGGGTGACGTGCACCAGCTCCTCGTCGTCGGCGAGGTAGCGCTCCGCGATGACTGCCATGGCCCGATCCTGGCACAGCCCCGCCGCCGCGCCAGGAGCGCGTCTCCCGCACGGCGGCGAAGCCGTCCCCGGCCGGCGTCAGCCGAACAGGGCGGGCAGCGTGGCCTCGTGGGCCGCGCGCAGCTCGTCCAGCGGGAGCGTGAACTGCCCCTGGACGTCGATGGCGTCGCCGTCCACCACGCCGACGCGGGTGGCGGGCAGAGCGCGCGCGCCGCACATGTCGGTGAACCGCAGCTCCTCGCTGCGCGGGACGGAGACGATCGCGCGGCCCGCGGACTCCGAGAACAGGAACACGCAGGGTTCCAGCCCGTCCGGCACGACGATGCGGGCACCGGCCCCGCCGCGCAGGCAGGACTCGGCCAGCGCCTGGATCAGGCCGCCGTCGCTCAGGTCGTGCGCGGCGTCGATCATGCCGTCCCGGGACGCGGAGACCAGGATCTCGGCGAGCAGCCGCTCGCGCTCCAGGTCCACCGCCGGAGGCAGCCCGCCGAGGTGGTCGTGGACGACCTGGGACCAGGCGGAGCCGCCCAGCTCCTCCCGGGTGTCACCGAGCAGGTAGATGAGCTGGCCGGGCTCGGTGAACGCCATGGGGGTGCGGCGGGTGACGTCGTCGATGACGCCGAGCACGCCGACGACGGGCGTCGGGTGGATGGCGGTGTCACCGGTCTGGTTGTACAGGGAGACGTTGCCGCCGGTGACCGGGGTGCCGAGCGTCTGGCAGGCGTCGGCCAGGCCCCGGCACGCCTCCGCGAACTGCCACATGGCGCCCGGGTCCTCCGGGGAGCCGAAGTTGAGGCAGTCGGTGACGGCGAGCGGGGTGGCGCCCGTCGCGGCGACGTTGCGGTAGGACTCGGCGAGTGCGAGCTGCGCCCCGGTGTAGGGGTCGAGCTTGGCGTAGCGGCCGTTGCCGTCGGTGGCCACGGCGACTCCGAGGTTCGTCTCCTCGTCCACGCGGATCATGCCGCCGTCCTCGGGCTGGGCCAGGACGGTGTTGCCGAGCACGTAGCGGTCGTACTGGTCGGTGATCCAGGTCTTGGCGGCCTGGTTCGGGGAGCCGACGAGCTTCAGCACCTGGGCGCGCAGGGCGTCGCCGTCGGCCGGGCGCGGCAGCTTCGCGGCGTCGTCGGCCTGCAGCGCGTCCTGTCCGGCGGGGCGCGCGTAGGGGCGGTGGTAGGTGGGGCCCTCGTGCGCGACGGAGCGCGGCGGGACGTCCACGATCTGCTCACCGTGCCAGAAGATCTCCAGCCGCTCGCCCTCGGTGACCTCACCGATGACGGTGGCCGTGACGTCCCACTTCTCGCAGATGGCCAGGAAGCGCTCGACGTTGTCGGGCTCCACGACCGCGCACATGCGCTCCTGCGACTCGCTCATGAGGATCTCCTCGGGCGAGAGCGTCGCGTCGCGCAGCGGCACGGTGTCCAGTTCGACGCGCATGCCGCCGGACCCGGCGGAGGCCAGCTCCGAGGTGGCGCAGGACAGGCCCGCGCCGCCGAGGTCCTGGATGCCCGCGACGAGGTTCTCGCGGAAGATCTCCAGGGTGCACTCGATGAGCAGCTTCTCCTGGAACGGGTCGCCGACCTGCACGGCGGGGCGCTTGGCCGGACCCTCTTCGTCGAACGTCTCGGACGCCAGCACCGAGACGCCGCCGATGCCGTCACCGCCGGTGCGGGCGCCGTAGAGGATCACCTTGTTGCCGGTGCCGGACGCCTGGGCGAGGTGGATGTCCTCGTGCTTCATCACGCCCACGCACAGCGCGTTGACCAGCGGATTGCCCTGGTAGCAGGAGTCGAAGACGACCTCGCCGCCGATGTTGGGCAGGCCCAGGCAGTTGCCGTAGCCGCCGATGCCCGCGACGACGCCGGGCAGCACGCGCCGGGTGTCGGGGTGGTCGGCGGCGCCGAACCGCAGCGGGTCCATGACGGCGACCGGACGCGCGCCCATGGCCAGGATGTCGCGCACGATGCCGCCGATGCCGGTGGCCGCGCCCTGGTAGGGCTCGATGTAGGAGGGGTGGTTGTGCGACTCCACCTTGAAGGTGACGGCGTAGCCCTGGCCGATGTCCACGACACCGGCGTTCTCCCCGATGCCCACGAGCAGCGCGTCGCTGGCCGGAGCCTTCTCGCCGAACTGCTTCAGGTGCGCCTTGGTGGACTTGTAGGAGCAGTGCTCGGACCACATCACCGAGTACATGGCCAGCTCGGCACCGGTGGGACGGCGGCCCAGGATCTCCTTGATCCGGGCGTACTCGTCCTCCTTCAGGCCCAGCTCCGACCAGGGCTGCGCGGTGCCGGGGGTGTCGGTCGCGTGCTTGACGGTGTCCAGGGTCATCGTGCGTCCACCAGCGTCTTGAGGGCGGAGGTGAAGAAGCCGAGCCCGTCGGTGGTGGGACCGGTCAGGGCCTCCACGGCGTGCTCGGGGTGCGGCATGAGGCCGACCACGTTCCCGGCCTCGTTGGTGATACCGGCGATGTCGCGGCGCGAGCCGTTGGGGTTCTTGCCGAGGTAGCGGAAGACGACCCGGCCGGTCGCCTCCAGCTCGTCCAGGGTGCGCTCGTCGGCGACGTAGCCGCCCTCGCCGTTCTTCAGCGGGACGGTGATCTCCTGGCCGGCCGTGTAGTCGCGCGTCCAGGCGGTGTCGGCGTTGACCACCTTCAGCCGCTGGTCGCGGCACACGAAGTGCAGGTGGTCGTTGCGGGTGAGCGCGCCGGGCAGCAGGTGGGACTCGCACAGCACCTGGAAACCGTTGCAGATGCCGAGCACCGGCAGGCCCGCCCTGGCCTGCTCGATGACCGTCTCCATCACCGGCGAGAAGCGGGCGATGGCGCCGCAGCGCAGGTAGTCGCCGTAGGAGAAGCCGCCGGGCAGGACGACGGCGTCCACCTGGCGCAGGCTGGTGTCGCGGTGCCACAGCGCGACCGGCTCGCCCCCGGCCAGCCGCACCGCGCGCAGCGCGTCGGTGTCGTCGAGAGAGCCGGGGAAGGTCACGACTCCGATGCGCGTCGTCATGCCGCTGCCCCTGCGGTGCTGGGGTCTCCGGCGGGGCCACCGGCGGAGTCACCGGCTGCGTCCTCGACGCGGACGGTGAAGTCCTCGATCACGGTGTTGGCGAGGAAGGTTTCGGCCATCTCGCGGATGCGGGCGAGCGCGGCGTCGTCCACCGGGCCCTCCACGTCCAGTTCGAAACGCTTGCCCTGACGGACGTCCGAAATGCCACTGAAGCCGAGGCGCGGCAGCGCGCGCTGCACGGCCTGTCCCTGGGGGTCGAGGATCTCCGGCTTGAGCATGACGTCAACTACGACGCGAGCCACAGGTACTCCCGGTGGTGTTGGTGCTTGCCTGCCCGATGCCGCGTCCCGTCGTCAGCGAGGTCGCCCGTGACGGTCCTGCGCGGCCGCAGCCTCAGCGTACCGGGGGCGCGGATTCTACACGGGTAGATATGCGTCCGGTTTCGTTCCGGTTTCGGCCACGGCGGATCACATTCACATCTCAGGGTGCCGGAAACGGTGCCCGGAACGAACAGAAAAACGTAGGGTTCGATTGCGGCGGGACACGCGGTGGCAATTTCCTCGGCTTCACATTGTGGCGACGGGCGCTGTAGAAAGGGAGAGGCGACACCCTCCCGGCGATAGCTTCCGCATCGCCGCACGTCAGCGTGGTGATCACCGCTCATTCGGGGCGGCGATCCTCCCGAAAGGACTGATATCCGTGGCACAGCGCGTTGTGGTCACACTCTCCGACGACCTGGAAGGCGGGGAAGCCGCCGAGACGCTCACCTTCGGGATCGACGGGAAGTCGTACGAGATCGATCTCAACTCGGCTAACGCCAAGAAACTCCGCGGGGCGCTGGCTCCGTATGTGCGCGCCGGACGCAAGCGGGCCCGCTCCGGGAAGACCTTCCAGCACACCTCGCTCGCACCCAACCCGCAGACCGTACGCGCCTGGGCCCAGTCCCACGGCTACGAGGTGCCCGCGCGCGGCCGCATCCCCAAGCGGGTGTACGAGGCGTTCACCGCTGCGAGGTGAGGCGGCCGGGCGGTGTGGGCCGCACGGCGGGCGGCCGGGCGCGGGTCTGGCCGCCCGCCGCGCGGTCCGGCCCGGGGAGCCCGCCGTCACCGCACCCGGGACCGGGGCCGCACCACCGGCACCTGGCACCTGGCACCTGGCACCTGGCACCCGGCACCTGGCACCTGGCACCTGGCACCTGGCCGGAGGCGAACCTGAGCCGGGGTCGTCCGGTTCCGGGGCCAGGCTCCCGGGGCGTCTGCCCCGACGCCGGAACCGGAACTGAGCGGCCGGGGGAGGCCACCGCCCACCCCGAAGGCCGGGGCGGCCCGGAGCCCGCGCGGAAGCCGACTTGCACGATCCCCCCGGTGATCGGCTACAGTCTGGAGCACGCCGCGAGGGCGGGCCGGAAAGGCCCGAAATCGCAGGTCACGCGGGTGTAGCTCAGTAGTAGAGCGCCCTCTTTCCAAGAGGGAGGCGCAGTGTGCGATTCCTGTCACCCGCTCCGTGTACTCTTCCGGTCCTCGCGATCGGGTAGAGTGCGTGTTGCGCCACTCGGTGGAAGCCGGGTGGAAGCGTGCGGACGTAGCTCAGTTGGTAGAGCGCAACCTTGCCAAGGTTGAGGTCGCGAGTTCGAGCCTCGTCGTCCGCTCAGTGAAAAGAGGTCCCCGGTGCGCCGGGGACCTCTTTTGTCGTATGCGCCGGTGGTCGCCGAACCGGGCCGCGCCGCACGCCCGTTGCGGACCAGCCAGGCGAGTGCCCGGCGTCCCGGCTGACCTGTGTCACACGAGGTCATGTCACCCCCCGCACGGCGTTTCCGCCCCGTGAGGCGGCATGGTGGGGGCATGCCGGAAACGCGGAGAGACGAGACGGCCATCGAGGCGCGCGGCCTGTGGCGGCGCTACGGGGCGAAGGGGCCGGACGGGTTCGACGCCGTGCGGGGGCTGGACTTCCACGTCGCGCGGGGTGAGCTGTTCGCCCTGCTGGGGACCAACGGCGCGGGCAAGACCTCCACGGTGGAGCTGTTGGAGGGGCTGGACCGGCCGAGCCGGGGCAGCGTGCGGGTGCTGGGGCTGGACCCGGCGAAGGACCGGGCCAAGCTCCGGCCGCGCATCGGGATCATGCTGCAGGAGGGCGGCTTCGCCGGTGACCTGACCGTCGCGGAGACGCTGCGCATGTGGGCGGGGATCACCACCGGCCCGCGACCACGCGAGGAGGCGCTGGAGATCGTCGGGCTGACGGCCCGCGCGAGCGTCCGCGTCAAGCAGCTGTCTGGCGGCGAGAAGCGGCGGCTGGACCTGGCGATGGCCCTGCTGGGGCGGCCGGAGGTGCTGTTCCTGGACGAGCCGACGACGGGCATGGACGCCGAGGGCCGCCGCGACACCTGGCAGGTGGTGCGGGAGCTGCGGGCACGGGGCACCACGGTGCTGCTGACCACGCACTACCTGGAGGAAGCCGAGGAGCTGGCCGACCGGCTGGCCATCATGCGCGCGGGCCGCATCGTGCTGGCCGGCACACCTCAGGAGGTGACGGCGTCCCGGCCCTCGCGCATCCGGTTCACGCTGCCGGACGACGTGCCGCCCGCGCGGCTGCCGCTGTCGGGTCCGGCCGCCGTGGACGGGCGCCGCGTGGAGGTGCGCACCACCCAGCTACAGCAGACGCTGACGGAGCTGCTGGTGTGGGCGCGGGCGGAGAGCGTGGAGCTGAGCGGGCTCGACGCCCGGTCGGCGTCGCTGGAAGAGGCGTTCCTGGAGATCGCCAAGGGGGATGACGCGGACGCCGACGGGGCGCGCCGCGAGGACGAGCGCGCGGAGGTAACCCGGTGAACACGGCGGTACTGGGACGGATCGGGGCGCTCGGCCGGGCGGAGTTGACACTGCTGCTGCGTAACCGCACGGCGGTGTTCACCGCGCTGCTGATGCCGCTGCTGTTCGTCGGCATCACGCGGTCGTCGGTGGCCGAGGTGGACTTCGACGACATCGGAACCACCGCCAACGGCATGGTGATGACCGGCGGTGTCGGCATCGTGCTGATCCTCGTCGTGTACAACAACCTCGTCTCGGCCTTCGTCGCGCGGCGTGAGGAGCTGCTGTTGAAGCGGCTGCGCACCAGCGAGCCGACGGACGCGGAGATCCTGGGCGGCACCGCCCTGCCGTCGGTGGCCTTGGCGCTGCTCCAGGTGGTGCTGCTGCTGGTGGCGGGTGTGGTGGCGCTGGATCTGGCGCTTCCGGCCCGGGCGGACCTGCTGGTGCTCGGCGTGCTGCTGGGGTGCGTGATGCTGACGGGACTGGCCGCGGCGACCTCGGCGTTCACCCGGAGCACCGAGAGCGCTCAGCTCACGGTCATGCCGCTGCTGCTGGTCTCGCTCGTCGCGTCGGGCCTGATGGTTCCGCTGGAGATCTTCCCCGACCCGCTGGCCGAGGCTTTCCGGCTGCTGCCGCTGACCCCGGTGATGGACCTCGTGCGCTACGGCTGGCTCGGCCAGGGCACGGGCGGCGACGTGCTCAGGGCCCTGGGGCTCGCACTGGTGTGGACGGTGCTGTCGGTGCTGGCGGTACGCCGGTGGTTCCGCTGGGAGCCACGCCACTGACCCCGGCTGCGGGCAGCGCGCGTCACCCGGGCCGCCGGCCGGGCGCTGGCCTGGGTGCGGAGAACCGCCATGCGGTGGCCCGCATCGCCCGCGCGCATGACCGGGTGCCGTCCCGACAACGTCCCGGACCCGCTGTGGACCCGCATCGCCCGCGCGCATGGCCGGGTGTGGGCGGGCCGTCCTCGCGCGGGGAGCCGGTGGGTCCGCGCGGTGGCGGGGCGTGGGCGGGGTGGGGGCGGGTAGGCAGTAGGTGGACAGAGGTGCGGCGTACGGGAAAGGAGGCGGCGGTGGGAAAGCTGGTGCTGATCGTTCTGGTCATCGTCCTCGTCGTCGCGGCGGTGGCCCTGGTGAGCGGCCGCCGGGGGCGGGGATGAGCGGGGCGCGGGACGGTTATACTCGTGGACGCAACCGCGCGGACGTAGCTCAGTTGGTAGAGCGCAACCTTGCCAAGGTTGAGGTCGCGAGTTCGAGCCTCGTCGTCCGCTCCGCTCAGCAGGGCTCCGGTCATTGGCCGGAGCCCTTCGCGCTGTGTGGCCCGGGCCTTACCCTGGCCCGACGACCTCGCGACCGCGACCGACTGGAGCCCCGCGTTGGCCTGTGATCTCTGGCTGGTTCCCCTCGTGGACGTGCTCTGCCACAGCCCGGACAACCCGCTGGCCGAAGAGATCGCGCTGTATGACCAGGCGTTGCGGGAAGCGGGGCTGCCGCCGGTGCCCGTGCACGGGTACATGCCCGGGCTGTCCGGGGACGTCGCGCCGGTCGCCGGCTTCGACTACGACGCGCTGCACTTCCTGCGCCGGGCCCACCTGCTCCAGCTGTGCGGCCTGGCGGTG
Organism: Streptomyces sp. JJ66; assembly: GCF_019303495.1. Lineage (GTDB taxonomy): Bacteria > Actinomycetota > Actinomycetes > Streptomycetales > Streptomycetaceae > Streptomyces. The sequence continues at coordinate 35,781 of NZ_JAEVFI010000047.1, forward strand.
ACGCCCGTGGACGTGCTCGGCGGCGAGTACGAGCGGCTGCTGGAGATGTTCGAGACGACGGCCCGCGGCTCGCACCTGGTGTGGCACTTCGACCACGCCGGCGCGTACGTCCCGGTGGACTTCGCGGCGCCGTTGACCGGGGAGGCGCTGATGGCTTCCGGCGGCCCGCTCGGCTCCGCGCACGGCCTGCTGCGCGAACTCCAGTCCGTCGCACCGCACCTGGGCATCGACGCCGCCAACCCGCCGCCCGCGCCCCCGCCGCCACCCGGCCCGACAAGCCTGAGCGAGCCGGCCACGCGCCCGCCCGACCTCGCGGCGGACGGCCCGTTCGCCCGGGAGCGGCACGTGTGGCTGGGCCTGCACGCCGCCGCCACCCGCAGCCTGGCCCAGGGTTCGATGATCGTCTTCTCCTGACGCCGCCGCCCCGGACGGCACCGCCCCGGACGCCACCGCTGCGGGGACGCCGCCTTCGCCGGGACGCCGCGCATCCGCCGACGCCGCGCCCCGGCCGGGACGCCGCGCCAGACCGCGCCGCGCTGACTGTCCGCTCGGAGACCAGCGCCCGGGTTGGCCCGTCGCCGCATCCGGGCCCCGCCGTCGGCTACCGGGGGTTCTCCGGGGGACGCTGGCGCGGCATGTTCGGGCGGGCCGCCGGGGGCGGGAAGGAGAAGCGCGGGTAGCCGGACGTGGGCGAGGCGTCCGGACGGGACGCCCAGGACACCGGCGGCGGCGACTGGGTGTGCTGGGGCACGGGGCCGGAGCGGAACGCGACCATCCAGTCCAGCGTCTCCGCCCGCACCAGCTCGGTGACGTCCTCGCTGAACCGGCGCAGCAGGCCCAGGCAGCGCTCGGCGGCCTCCGCGGCGCTGCCCTCGGCCGGACCCAGCACCTCGCGCACCGCCTCCGCCGTCCAGTCGTACTGCAACGCCTCCAGCCTGCGTTGCAACGCCTGCGCGGTGGCGACGTCGCGCATCCAGCCCGCGGTGCAGCCGAACCAGCGGTCAGCGCCCAGGCACACGGCGGCCGTCAGCAGCGACAGGAAGCCCCAGACGCCGATACCGGGAAAGACGCCGGTCAGCTCCAGCGCGGGCAGCGCGGCGCCGCCGGTGCCGCCGAGCGCGGCACCGGCACGCAGCAGCCGGGCGCCACGGCGTTTCCAGGCGCGGTCGGCCAGGTACCAGGCGATACCGCGCAGCGCGCCGTCCTCCACCCACAGGTACAGCTCCTCCAGCCGCTCGACCGGCTCGCCCCAGTCCCCTAGGGGGAAGGCACGCCCGAGCAGATCGCTCCGGCCCTCCCGCCGACTCCCCCCGGGTTGCTTATCCGGCTGACTCACCCGCCACTCCCAACACATGCGGCACGGGTACCTCGCACGGGGCACCACGCAAAGGTCCTCTTCCTACCGTTCCCGGACGCCGCCGTTCAGGCGCACTTCCGCCCGTTTTCACCCCCAGGCGGCCTGCCGTCAGGTAGGGGTCACTCCCCGCGCTCACTCGAAAGGAGTACCCGGCGGTGCGGGCAGCGTCTACCACCGGGCGGACCACCGGGCCGACCACCGGGCGGACCGGGGCACGGGAGGCGGTCCGCCGGCGGCTAGGCTTCGCCGGGTGAAGGTCCTCGTCATCGGCGGCGGCGCCCGCGAACACGCCCTGTGCCGCGCTCTCTCCCTCGACCCCGAGGTCACCGCCCTGCACTGCGCTCCCGGCAACGCGGGGATCGCGGAGGTGGCGGCCCTCCACCCCGTGGACGCCCAGGACGGCGCGGCCGTGACCGGGCTGGCCGTCCGGCTCGGCCTCGGCCCCGCCGACCTGGTGGTGATCGGCCCGGAAGCGCCGCTCGTCGCCGGGGTGGCCGACGCGGTGCGCGAGCGCGGCATCCCGGTCTTCGGCCCGTCCGCGCGGGCCGCGCGGCTGGAGGGCTCGAAGGCGTTCGCCAAGGACGTCATGGCCGCCGCCGGGGTGCCCACGGCCCGCGCCTACGTGTGCGCCACCGACGCCGAGGTGGACCAGGCGCTGGACGCCTTCGGCGCGCCCTACGTCGTCAAGGACGACGGGCTGGCCGCGGGCAAGGGCGTCGTCGTCACCTCCGACCTCGCCGCCGCGCGCGAGCACGCGCGGGCCTGCGAGCGCGTGGTCATCGAGGAGTTCCTGGACGGCCCCGAGGTGTCGCTGTTCGCGGTGACCGACGGCGAGAGCGTGGTGCCGCTCCAGCCCGCGCAGGACTTCAAGCGCGCCTACGACGCCGACGAGGGCCCCAACACCGGCGGCATGGGCGCCTACTCGCCGCTGCCGTGGGCCGACCCCAAGCTGGTGGACGACGTGCTCGCCACCGTGCTCCAGCCCACCGTGGACGAACTGCGCCGCCGTGGCACGCCGTTCACCGGCCTGCTGTACGCGGGGCTGGCCGTCACCTCGCGCGGGGTGCGCGTCATCGAGTTCAACGCCCGCTTCGGCGACCCGGAGACACAGGCCGTGCTCGCCCGCCTCCGCACCCCGCTCGCCGGGCTCCTGCACGCCGCCGCGACCGGGACGCTCGCGCAGTTCCCGCCGCTGCGGTGGAGCGAGGGCGCGGCGGTCACGGTGGTGGTCGCCGCCGCCAACTACCCGGCCACACCGCGCAGCGGGGACGTCATCGAGGGCCTGGACGCGGTGGCCGCGCAGGACGCGCCCGACGCCTACGTGCTGCACGCGGGCACGCGGCGCGACGAGGCGGGGCGCGTCGTCAGCGCGGGCGGGCGCGTGCTGTCGGTGACGGCGACGGGCCCCGGCCTCGCGGCCGCGCGGGAGCGCGCGTACCGCGCGGTGGGCCGCGTCTCGCTCGCGGGCTCGCACCACCGGACGGACATCGCGGCCGCGGCGGCGCGCGGCGAGGGGTGACGGGGAAGTCTCCCGTCTCCCCGCCTGGCCTGCGGCCCGGTCCGCCGCCGGAAGGTGACCCCAGGGTCGGCTGCCCCGGTCAGCCCGCCCACCCGTTTGAGCCCAGCGCGACGTCACTGGAGGGGTGAGGGGCGCGGCGCCCGGGGAAACGGGCGGCACCGGGGCATACCAGGGCACCTACAGCGCCCGGGGTGACGCAAGAGCTTTGGCCGGAGCCATTCCATTGAGTGACCGGGGGGCGTGAGCTACTGACGGACACCCGCCCCCGCACTAGGGTTCCGCGCGGCGGACGCCGGGCTGGTCGGTCAACTGGCCCACCGCACATTGCGATGTCGGTGCCCGGTGCGACAGTGGGTGGGTACCCAGGCACGTCGTCCCGGCAGGGGGGTGAGCGGTCCATGGCCATGGCGGCAGGACGGGGCGCGCGGTCTGCGCGGGAGCACGCGCTGGCGGTGCTGCGGATTCGCCAGGCGGCCTTCGCCGTCGCGCTGTTGCCCGCCGCCGTGGCCGTCGTCCTGCTCACCGGGATCGCCACGGGGCACGTGGGCGGCGGCTGGGCGTGGCCGGTGCTCCCGGCCGTGCTGCTGGCTCTGGCCGTGCTGGCCGTCGCCGCCGTGGTGACGGCGGCGATCGCCCGCGCGCGCACCGCCGTCTCGCCGACCGTGCCGGTGTCCGAGCGCTCCGCACCCGATCTGCACCGGCTGGTGCGGGAGCTGGCGGACCAGCTGGACGTGCCAGAGCCGTCCGGGATCGCGCTGACACCCGACTGCGACAGCTGGCTGGAGGAGCGCGGCAAGGCGGGCGCGGCGCCGCCGGTGCTGGTCATCGGCTCGCCGTTCTTGTGGTGGATGCGGGTCGCGGAGCTGCGGGCACTGCTGGCCCCGGTCGTGGCGGGCACCGGGCCCGCCATGCACCCGGACGTCGCCGCGGCCCGGCGGTTCGTGCGCGCGCTGGACGCCGCCGCGGTGCGCCCCCGCGTGGGCGCGCTGGCCCGGCTGCTGTTGCGCGCCTCGGGTGGCCACGCGGCGGAGATGGAACGCCTGGTGGCGGCAGCGGCGTCCGCCCGGGCGCAGCCGGTGGACCACGGGCTGCGCCTGCTCGCCCAGGAGCAGGTGGGTCTGGCCTACGCGGGCTGGGACCGGCTGCTGACGCGGGTCGCGCTGCCCGCCTGGCGCTGCGGGCGCTGGCCCTCGCGGCTGGACGCGGGCGTGGTCTCCGCGCTGACGGAGCTCTCCCGGCGCGACCGGCTGGCGGAGGGCTTCACCTCGCGTCTGGGCGAGCGTCCCGCGTGCGACCTGCTGGAGGAGCCGGGCTCGGTGGACGAACAGGTGTCGCTGCTGGCCGCCCGGCTGTTCTACGGCAGCCCCGCCACACCGGGCCGGGGCTGGGCTCCGGTGGACTGGTCGGCGTATCCGGAGGAGGTCGTGGACCGGCTGTGGCGCACGCAGGCGGCCCGCCTCTTCTCCGCCCTGGACGCGGCGGAGCCGCCCGCCGAGCGCGAACAGGCCACGGCCCGGCCGCGTCCCGCCCCGCCGCAGCCCGCCCCGGCGACGGCAGGCCGCCCGGCGCCACCGGGCCGGGCTGCCCGGCTGCCCGACGGCGGCAG
>NZ_JAEVFI010000048.1 GCF_019303495.1 Streptomyces sp. JJ66
TCACCTGGACCTTCACCGCCACCCGCGGCACCTTCGGCACCTGGCACCTCACCAGCGACCCCACCCGCCACCCCACCCCACCAGACGACACCGAAGCAGGCCCCGAACGCCTCCTCCTCGACGCCCGCCCCACCCTCGGCTGGGACGGCCCCACCACCGCCGAAATCCTCCGCGAACTCACCGCCACCCGCACCGCCGACGCCACCACCCTCACCAGGCGCCCCACCGCCGCCCAACTCGCCGACCTAGACCACCTCGACCTCGAAGCCCACCAAGACGGCCACCCCTGCATGCTCCTCAACAAAGGCCGCCTCGGCTTCTCCAGCCACGACACCGCCACCTACAGCCCCGAAGCCGCCGGAACCATCCGCCTCCTGTGGACCGCCGTCCACACAAGCCTCGCCCGCTACTCCGGCACCCCCCACCTAGACGCCGACACCCTCCTCACCCAGGAACTCGACCCCCACACCCGCAGCCAATACACCGCCACCCTCGACAAAGCCTGCGCCACCACCAACCACCAACCCACCGACTACCACTGGATGCCCATCCACCCCTACCACTGGGACGAAGCCGTCGAAACCCTCTTCGCCCCCTACCTCGCCGACGGCCGCATCATCCCCCTCGGCGAAAGCCCCGACCGCTACCGCCCCCTCCAATCCATCCGCACCCTCGCCAACCTCGACCACCCCCACCGACGCAACGTCAAAGTCCCCCTCCTCATCCGCAACACCCTCGTCTGGCGCGGCCTGTCCACCGAACCCACCCACGCCGCCCCCGACATCAGCCACTGGCTCCACACCCTCCGCGAAACCGACCCCTACCTCAGCACACAACTCCGCTTCCACCCCCTCGGCGAAGAAGCCGCCGTCAGCGTCCACCACCCCCTCTACACCGACATACCCGACGCCCCCTACCGCTACCACGAACTCCTCGGCGCCGTCTGGCGCGAACCCATCACCACCCACCTACGCGACGGCGAAACCGCCCGCACCATGGCCGCCCTCCTCACCACCGGCAGCGACGACCGCCCCCTCGTCACCGAACTCATCCACCGCTCCGGCCGCCCCGCCGAAGACTGGATCACCCACCTCCTAAGCGCCCTCCTCCCCGGCCTCCTCCATCACCTCTACGCCTACGGCGTCGCCTTCTGCCCCCACGGCGAAAACACCATCATCCTCTACGACACCACCGACACCCCCATCGGCATCGCCATCAAAGACTTCGCCGAAGACGTCAACCTCCTCCCCGAACACCAACCCCACTACACCACCCTCAGCGAAAAAGCCAACACCGTCCTCCTCCGCTGGCCCGCCCCCGAACTCGCCCACTCCCTCCAAAGCGCCATCTTCGCCGGACACTTCCGCTACTTCGCACCCCTCCTAGAACGCCACGGCCACCTCAAAGAAACCCGATTCTGGCAACTCGTCCGCGACGAAATCACCACCTACCACAAAAACTTCCCCCAACACGCCCACCGAGCCACCGACTACGGCCTCCTCAACCCCGAATTCGACCGCATCGCCCTCAACCGCGAACAACTCCTCGGCGGCGCCTTCCACGACCGCGCCGAACGCGACGAAGGCTTCGACATCACCCACGGCCGCATACCCAACCCCCTCCACACCCCCCAGGACCCCACATGACCACCACCGACCCCTACACCCAACTCCGCGCCGACCACACCGCAGGCCACCTCGACAACATCATCGTCGCCCTCCCCGACCTCCAAGGCCGCCTCCAAGGCAGCCGCCTCGCCATACCCCACTTCCTCAACGAAGCCGCCACCGACGGCTTCACCGCCTGCACCTACCTCCTCGCCACCGACGTCGATATGAACACCGGCCCCGGCTACACCATCGACGCCTGGAACACCGGATTCGGCGACTTCCTCCTCAAACCCGACCCCACCACCTACACCACCCTCCCCTGGGACGACGCCACCGCCCTCGTCATCGCCGACGCCCACTGGCCCGACGGCACCCCCGTCCCCATCGCCCCCCGCCACATCCTCCAAACCCAACTCAACCGCCTCGCCACCCACGGCCTCACCGCCCACGCCGGCACCGAACTCGAATTCCTCACCTTCACCGAAACCTACGACCAAGCCCACACCGCCCACTACCACAACCTACGCCCCGCCACCCGCCACACCATCGACTACGCACTCCAAGGCACCAGCCACCTCGAACCCATGCTCCGCCGCATCCGACGCGAAATGACCACCGCCGGACTCACCCTCGAAACCGCCCGCGCCGAAGTCCACCCCGGCCAATACGAAATCGTCTTCCGCTACGCCGAAGCCATGACCACAGCCGACCACACCGCCCTCTTCAAACACGGCGCCAAACACATCGCCGCCCAAGAAGGCCACGCCATCACCTTCATGCCCAAATACGACGAAGGAGAAGGCAACTCCTGCCACATCCACCTCTCCCTACGCGGCACCAACGGCGAAGCCATCCTCGCCGACCCCACCGCACCCGACGGCATGTCCCACCTCATGCGCCACTTCATCGCCGGACAACTCGCCGCCCTCCCCGACTTCACCCTCCTCATGGCCCCCAACATCAACAGCTACAAACGCCTCCAACCCGGCGCCTTCGCCCCCACCGGCATCACCTGGGGCCGCGACAACCGCACCTGCCCCATCCGCGTCATCGGCCACGGCCACTCCCTCCGCATCGAACACCGCGTCCCCGGCGGCGACACCAACCCCTACCTCGCCCTCGCCGCCACCATCGCCGCCGGCCTCCACGGCATCGAAAACCAACTCCCCCTTCCCGCACCCCACACCACCAACGCCCTCACCGACCCCAACGTCCCCCGACTCCCCAGCACCCTCACCGAAGCACTCCACCACTGGGAAACCAGCGAACTCGCCACCAAGACCTTCGGCGACACCATCACCACCCACTACGCCCAGGCCGCCCGCACCGAACTCGCCGCCTTCGAACGCGCCACCACCGACTGGGAACGCCAGCGCGGCTTCGAACGCCTCTAAAACTGCGCCCCTAGAACTTCGGCCCCACATGCACGTCCACCAACGCGACAGACGCCTTACGGGCTATGGACACGTTGAACGGATCGCTGCCACGAGCCAGCGTGCTCCACTCCACGCCCACCCGCGTGAGCGTGTCCGTGAAGATGCGCTTGATGTCGTCAGACTTGTTGGTGAAGAAGTAGCGCGGATACTCGTAGCGCTTCCGCTGACCTGCCACCATCCGCGTCGTCCAGTTGGTGATCCGGCACCCGTCCGAGTGGATCAGACCCCGGATCAGCTCCCACGGGTAGGCGTCCACGATCGCCTGCTGCCACGGCTCCAGCACGATCCGCCGCTCGTGCTTCCTCCCTGGCCCGTGCTGGGGGAACAGGTGGGGCCAGTGCGGCGAGGAGGACTTGATCTCCGTGCAACCCTGACGGTTGACTCGGCAGATGCTCGGCTTCGCCATGACAGAGCGAGCCGCAGTCTCTGCCGCGTCCATCAGCCCCCTGTACTTGGTCGTGCAGAAAATCGACAGATGGTGTTGTTTCGGCTTGGAGATGATGTGCCCGTCGCCGAGGTACAGGCCGAGTAGATACGAGTAGGCGGGATGGTCGGGATCTCGGCCGTGACACCGAGGGCAGTCGTGCGGGCGTTCGTACTTCACTCCACGGGCTTTGCGGTCCTGGTGCGCCCACCAGCCCACTGTGCCGCGCGGCACGTTCAGTTGCTCGGCCACGACTTGGCTGGTGATGCCCCGCCTGAGCAGAGCAAGGGCTTCGTGTCGCAATGACGGTGCGTGTTCGTGCATACGGCGAGCGTGCACGTGTTCGATTAACGAAAGCTAGGGCAAACCGCCGATTTCACCCTTGTGGGTTACACATGCGGTGACGGGTGCCGGGTGTGGGACTCGAACCCACAAGCCCTTCCGGGCAGAAGTGTTTGAGACTTCCGTGTATGCCATTCCACCAACCCGGCGGGCTGGAGCCATGAGCAGTGTACCGGCTCGTCGCGGGCGGTGTCGGCCCGATAGGCTCATGAGGCCCGACCTGCTCGAAACCCCGCGAGGAGCACAGTGAGCGCCGCTGACGCCCCCGAGAACCCCGTCCCGGACCAGACTGCCGAAGGGGTGGACGCGCACGTGCCGCCGGAGGTCACCCGGGTGGTGATCGCGGAGGACGAGGCCCTGATCCGCATGGACCTGAGGGAGATGCTGGAGGAGGAGGGCTACACGGTCGTCGGTGAGGCCGGGGACGGGCAGCGCGCGGTGGAGCTGGCGCGGGAGCATGACCCGGATCTGGTGATCATGGATGTGAAGATGCCGGTGTTGGACGGTATCTCTGCGGCGGAGGTGATCGCGGGGGAGTCGATCGCGCCGGTGTTGATGCTGACGGCGTTCTCGCAGCGGGAGTTGGTGGAGCGGGCGCGGGACGCTGGTGCGATGGCGTATCTGGTGAAGCCGTTCAGTAAGTCGGATGTGGTGCCGGCGATTGAGATGGCGGTGTCGCGGTTTGCGCAGTTGAAGCAGTTGGAGTCGGAGGTTTCGGATCTGACGCAGCGGCTGGAGACGCGGAAGCTGGTGGATCGGGCGAAGTCGTTGTTGCAGACGGAGTATGGGTTGTCGGAGCCTGCGGCGTTTCGGTGGATTCAGAAGACGTCGATGGATCGGCGGTTGTCGATGCGGCAGGTGGCGGAGGCTGTGATCGAGGATGCGGCGGAGAAGCGGGCGTCGAGGGAGCAGGGGCAGCGGGAGCGGTAGGGCTGGGGGTTTGGTGTGGGGGTCGCGTGGCGCGGCCCCCTTTTTGCGTTTTGACCGTTTTGTGTTCGCTGTGCGGTGTGCAGGTGTTGCGCCGTTTCGTTCGGTGAGCGGTAAGGAGCGTCCTCTTTCCGACGCGTGTCGGAGGTCACAGGCTGATCACATCTGTGTCGGGTGTCTGTTTGGGTTGTCGTGGGCGCAATAGATTCCGTGGCCAACCGCACCGTTGTGCGGTTTCTTCCGCCGGCTGGTCCGGTGGTCGCACACGTTCTGGGCCGAACCTGGGGGTTCGTACTGTGCTCAACAAGACGATCGTGAGACTGGGTGCGCCGTTGGCGGTGGGTGCGCTGGCGTTGGCGGGTTGTGGGGATGGCGGTTCGGGTGGCGGCGGTGGTGGTGGCGCCGTCAAGATCGCGTTCCAGGGGCCGTTGTCGGGTGACAACGTGCAGTTGGGGCAGAACATGGAGAACGGCGTGAAGCTGGCGATTGACCAGGCGAACGCGTCTGGTGACTTCGACTTTGAGGTCGAGTACTTCGCGGCTGATGATCAGGGGTTGCCGGACAAGGCGCCGACGGCGGCGCAGAGTGCGATCTCTGAGGGTGTGGTCGCGGTGGTGGGTCCGGCGTTTTCGGGTTCGGCGGATGCGGCGGGGGAGTATTACGCGGAGGCGGGTATTCCGGCGGTGTCGTCGTCGGCGACGCGTCCGGATCTGACGACGAAGGGGTATGACTCGTTCCTGCGGGCGGTGCCGAATGATTCGGCGCAGGGTGCGGGGATGGCGACGTATCTGTCGGGGTCGGCGGATGTGGAGAAGGTCGTCGTGGTGGACGATAAGACGGATTATGGGGTGGGTTTGGCGGATGTGGCGGAGAAGTCGTTGAAGGAGGCGGGTCTGGAGGTGGTGCGGCAGAGTGTGCCGCAGAAGACGCCGGACTATAGTGCGGCGGCGCGGAATGTGGTGGGGGAGAAGGCGGACGCGTTGATTTACGCGGGGTATTACGAGGATGCGGGTCCGTTTGCGACGAAGTTGTCGGAGGCGGGGTTTGAGGGTATCCGGATGTCGGGTGATGGCAGTCGGGACATGCAGTTCGTGGAGTTGGCGGGGGATGCGGCGAATGGGTGGCTGTTGACGTGTCCGTGTACGGATCCGACGCAGGAGGAGGCGACGAAGAAGTTCGCGGAGGATTATGAGGCGGCGTATAACCAGCCGCCGGGGACGTATTCGGCGGAGTCGTTCGACGTCGCGAATATGATCATCGAGCAGATCGCGGAGACGGGTGGTGCGGATTCTGATGGCGGGAAGCTGTTGGAGGCGCTGCGCGGGGTGGAGTACAAGGGGATCACGAAGGAGTTTTCCTTCGATGATTCGGGTGACTTCACGAACCAGACGATCTACCTGTATGAGGTGAAGGACAGGGAGATTGGTTACCGGGGGAGTGTCGACAAGTTGTCGGCGCGGTGACGGGTCTGGTGGCTGGCTGAGGTGGTGTGGTCGGCGCGGCGTGTGGGGGCGCGTCGCGCCGGCTGGGGCTGGGCGGGTCGTGGGTGTGGGCTTGCGCGGCCTGGTGGTTGTTCCTGGTCGTCCCGTGGTCGCTGAACGCGTGCGGGTGGCGGCTTTTGTTCCCAAAAGGAAGTCGGTTCGATGTCGTTGAACGCTTTCTGGGACTTTTTGGTCCTGGGGGTGGTGCTCGGTTGTTTGTATGCCGTCATCGCCATTGGGTACACGCTGGTCTATGGCGTGTTGCAGTTGTTGAATTTCGCGCACAGTGAAGTGTTCATGTTTGGTGCGTTTGGGGGTTTGCTGGCGCTGACGGTGTGGGCGCCGGTTGCTGATCCGGGGGGCGCGCAGTCGGTGGTGTATGTGGTGGTGGGCTTGTTGTCTGGTGCGGCGTTTGGTGGTGTGGTGGCTTTTGGGTTGGAGAAGGTGGCGTACCGGCCGTTGCGGCGCCGGAGTGCGCCGCGTCTGGTGTTTTTGATTACGGCGATTGGTGCGTCGTTTTTCTTGTACAACCTGGCGGGGAAGTTGTTCGGGCGTAATTCGCTGGCGATGCCGGATCTGTATGAGAACCGGCGGGTGTTGACGGTGTTCGGTGCGGAGTTGAATGTCACGCAGGTGATCATCGTGATGTCGGCGGTGGGGATGATGGTGGGTCTGGATTATGTGGTGAATCGGACGAAGTTGGGTTCGGGTATTCGTGCGGTGGCGCAGGATCCGGAGGTGGCGTCGTTGATGGGGGTGGATATTGACAAGGTGGTGTCGCGGACGTTCGTTATTGGTGGTCTGCTCGGTGGTGCGGCGGGCTTTTTGTTTGGGGTGAATAATAAGGTGGTGTATACGATGGGTTTTCTGCCTGGGATTACGGCGTTTGCGGCTGCGGTGCTGGGTGGGATCGGGAATGTGCGGGGGGCGATGCTTGGCGGGATGCTGTTGGGGATTGTGGAGACGATGACGGTGTTTGTGTGGGGTGAGGAGTGGCGCTATGTGGCGGGGTTTGCCGCGTTGGTGCTGGTGTTGATGGTCCGTCCGACGGGTTTGCTGGGTGAGCGTTTGGGGAGGACGGCATGAGTGCGATGACGTCGGTGGGGGCTGGGGCGGCGCGGCGGTTGCGGGCTGAGCGCTGGTATCAGCGGCCTCGGTGGCGGCGGCTGGGGGCGTTGTTGGCGTTGGCGGTGTTGATGACGCTGGTGACGGGGGTGCAGGGTTCGCACCGGGATTTGTTCTTCGCGCTGGAGGAGAATGTCACGGGTGTGGGGTTGTGGGTGTGGTTGGGGCTTGCGGTGGTGGTGTGGGCGGGGCGGGAGTTTTTGACGCCGCGGGTGGGTGCGGCGTTGGCGGGTTCGAGGGCGTTGGCGTCGGGTCCGCTGGGTGTGGTGCGCGGGGTGTGGCGTGGTGATGGGCGGGTGCGGTGGGGTGTGCTGGGGGTGGCGGCGGCGCTTGCGGTGTGGGTGCCGTCGGGGCTGGATCGGTATTGGCAGACGGTGCTGGTGGACCAGATCGCGATTTTCGTGCTGGTGGCGGTGGGGTTGAATGTGGTGATCGGCTGGGCGGGGATGCTGGATCTGGGGTTTATCGCGTTTTTCGCGATTGGTGCGTATAGTGCGGCGTATTGGACGGGTGCGTTGCCGGTGCAGCCGCCGATGGTGTTGAACAATTTCGCGGTGATTCCGGTCGCGGTGGCGACGTGTTTGGTGGCGGGTGTGCTGTTGGGTGCGCCGACGTTGCGGCTGCGGGGTGACTATCTGGCGATCGTGACGCTGGGTTTTCATGAGATTGTGTATCTGACGGCGAAGAATCTGGGGGATTACACCGGGGGTACGCGTGGGGTGAAGGTGGAGCGGTTTTCGCTGGATCTGGGGTTTTGGAGTTATGAGTGGGGTGTCGTGGACCCGATGCCGTACTACTATTTGCTGTTGGTGTTCATTGCGGTGGTGGTGTTCTTGTTCTGGCGGCTGGAGCATTCGAAGGTGGGCCGGGCGTGGACGGCGATCCGTGAGGATGAGGTGGCGGCGGCGGCGACGGGTGTGGATACGGTGCGTTATAAGTTGATGGCGTTCGCGATCGGCGCGTCAACGTCGGGTGTGGCGGGGGTGGCGTATGCGTCGAAGGTGGGGTACATCAATTCTGAGAATTTCGTCATTCTGTTGTCGGTGCTGGTGCTGGCGTATGTGATTTTCGGCGGTATGGGGTCGATTCCGGGGGTGTTGTTCGGTGCGGCGTTCTTGGTGTGGTTGCCGGAGTTCTTGCGGGATCTGGTGGACCCGAAGGACCGGTATATGTATCTGGGGGCGCTGCTGGTGGTCATGATGATTTACCGCCCGCAGGGTGTGATTCCTTCTCGCCGCCGGTCGCGTGAGCTGAAGATGGCCAGGTCCGGTGAGGTGGCGGGGGATGCGATGACGGAGCCGGCGGGAGGCAGGGTGTCATGACGGTGGATGTGGGCAAGGAGAGCGGTCCGGGGGGCCGTGCGGTGGCTGGTCCGGGTGACCTGGTGCTGGACGCGTCGGGGATCACGTTGCGCTTTGGCGGCGTGACGAGTCTGGACGGGGTGGAGCTGGGTATGCGGCGCGGGGAGATCCTGGCGGTGATCGGCCCGAATGGTGCGGGTAAGACGTCGCTGTTCAACTCGTTGACGGGGGCTTATGTGCCGCAGGAGGGCCGGATCACGTACCGGCCGGGGGGTGGTGGTGAGCACGAGTTGCGGGGGCGTAAGCCGTTTCGGGTGAACCGGCTGGGTTTGGCGCGCACGTTTCAGAACATCCGGTTGTTTTCGGCGTTGACGGCGTTGGAGAACGTGAAGATCGCGGCGGAGACGCGGTTGAAGGCGGGTCCGGCGTCGGTGATGCTGGGGTTGCCGCATGCGCGGCGCGCGGAGCGGCGCAGTGATGAGCGGGCGCATGAGGTGCTGGATTTCGTCGGGTTGGCGGGCAAGCTGAATGAGCTGGCTGGTTCGCTGAGTTACGGGGATCAGCGGCGGCTGGAGATCGCGCGGGCGCTGGCTACCGATCCGCAGGTGTTGCTGCTGGATGAGCCGGCGGCGGGTACGAATCCGACGGAGAAGCTGGAGCTGGAGGAGCTGATCCGGCACATCAACCGGGAGCTGGGGGTGAGTGTGCTGCTGATTGAGCATGACATGCGGCTGGTGATGTCGGTGGCGGACCGGGTGATGGTGTTGAACTTCGGTCGCAAGATCGCTGAGGGCACGCCGACGCAGGTGCAGCAGGACCCGGCGGTGGTGGCGGCGTACTTGGGCGCCCCGGCGGAATCGGATGAGCCCGCCGGGGCGGGTGCGCCCGGGCCGGACGGGGCTGGGCCGGAGACATCCGGGCCGCACGCGCCCCGGTCACCGGCGTCCGGCGGGGTGCCTTCCGCGCGTGATGGTGAGGACGCCGACGAGCAGGCGGCGCGGGATGAGCAGTCAGGGGAGGAGCCCACGTGAGCGGTGCGGTTGAGTTGTCGCGGGAGGAGTCGCCGGGCGGGCCGCGCACCGCCCCGGTGCTGGAGTTGCGTGGCTTGCGGGTGTTCTACGGGGCCATCGAGGCGCTGAAGGGCATCGACGTGACGGTGCACGAGGGCGAGGTGGTGGCCCTGCTCGGCGCGAATGGCGCGGGGAAGTCGACGACGCTGCGGGCCGCCTCGGGCATGCTGCGGCCGCGTTCGGGCCAGGTGGTGTTGCGCGGGGAGCGGGTGGACGGTATCAAGTCGCACGACTTGGTGCGGTTCGGTATCGGCCATGTTCCCGAGGGGCGCCGGGTGTTTGCGCGGATGACGGTGCGCGAGAACCTGGAGATGGGTGCCTACCGTTTCCGTTCCGCGGACCGGGCTGACCTGGACCGTGTCTTTACGCTGTTCCCCCGGCTGAAGGAGCGCACCTCGCAGCTGGGCGGCACGCTGTCGGGTGGTGAGCAGCAGATGCTGGCGATCGGGCGGGCGCTGATGGGCCGGCCGGAGGTGTTGTTGCTGGATGAGCCGTCGATGGGTCTGGCCCCGCTGATCGTGCAGCAGATCTTTGAGATTCTGCGGGAGATCAACGAGCAGGGCACCACGGTGTTGCTGGTGGAGCAGAACGCGTCGCAGGCGCTGCGGCTCGCTGACCGGGGCTATGTCCTGGAGACCGGCGCGGTCACCATGACGGACGACTCCGCCGCGCTGCTGGCCAGTCCGAAGGTCCGGGAGGCGTACTTGGGTGAGGGTGCGTAGGGGGTCAGGCGTCCCGCAGCAGGCAGGTCAGGCGGGCGGAGCACACGCGGCGGCCCTGTTCGTCGGCGATGACGATTTCGTAGGTGGCGGTGCTGCGCCCCCGGTGCAGGGGTGTGGCGGTGCCGGTGACCAGGCCGGAGCGCAGCCCGCGGTGGTGGGTGCAGTTGAGATCGACGCCGACGGCGACTTTGCCGGGGCCGCCGTGCAGCATGGCGCCGACCGAGCCGAGGGTTTCGGCGAGGACCGCGGAGGCGCCGCCGTGCAGCAGGCCGTAGGGCTGGGTGTTGCCCTCGACGGGCAGGGTGCCCAGGACGCGGTCGGGGGAGGCTTCTACGACGCGCAGCCCCATGCGTTCGCCGAGGTGCCCGGCGGAGAACAGGGAGGGCAGGTCGATGCCGCGTCCGGCCCACTGGTCGAGGACTTCCTGCGGGAAGCGGGTGGTGGTCGCGTGCTCGCCCATGGGTGCTGGCTCCGATCGTTGGTAAGACGGTGAGGCCGTCTTATCAGATCGTGAGCGGGCGCTCAGCGCGTGGTGGGGGTGAGGCGGATCACCAGGGACTTGCTGGCCGGGGTGTTGCTGCCGTGCGCGGTGTGGTCCAGCGGCACGAGGACGTTGGTCTCCGGGTAGTAGGCGGCCGCGCAGCCGCGTGCGGTGGGGTAGTGGACGACGCGGAAGCCGGGCGCGGTGCGTTCGCTGCCGTCGTGCCACTGGCTGGTGAGGTCGGCGTAGGAGCCGTCGGGCAGGCCCAGGGCGTGGGCGTCGTCGGGGTGGACGAGGACGACGCGCCGTCCGCCGGTGATGCCTCGGTAGCGGTCGTCAAGGCCGTAGATGGTGGTGTTGTACTGGTCGTGGGAGCGCAGTGTTTGCAGCAGTAGCCGCCCTTGGGGCAGTTGGGGCCAGGTCACGGGGGCGGCGGTGAAGCGGGCCTTGCCGGTGGCGGTGGGGAAGCGGCGCTCGTCACGTGGCGCGTGCGGCAGGGTGAAGCCGCCGGGCTTGCTGATGCGGGTGTTGAAGTCCTCGAAGCCGGGGATGACGCGGGCGATGCGTTCGCGTACCCGGCTGTAGTCGTCGGCGAACTCCTCCCATGGAGTGGTGCTGCGCTGGCCCAGGACCCGCCGGGCCAGGTGCGCGATGATCGCGGGCTCCGGCAGCAGCTCGCCGCTGGCTGGTTCCAGCCGCCCGCGGGAGGCGTGCACCATGCCCATGGAGTCCTCGACGGTGACGAACTGCTCACCTCCGCCGCGTACGTCTCGTTCGGTGCGGCCCAGGGTGGGCAGGATCAGCGCCCGGGCGCCGGTGACGCAGTGGGAGCGGTTGAGTTTGGTGGACACGTGGACTGTTAGCGCGGCGCGGCGCATCGCGTCTTCGGTGACGGCGGTGTCGGGGGTGGCGGACACGAAGTTGCCGCCCAGGGCGAGGAACACCTTGGCCCGGCCGTCCCGCAGGGCCCGGATGGCTTCTACGGTGTCCAGGCCCGGGGCGCGTGGCGGCTGGAAGCCGAACTCGCGGCCCAGCGCGTCCAGGAACGCCGGGGCGGGTTGTTCGGTGATGCCCATGGTGCGGTCGCCTTGCACGTTGCTGTGTCCGCGCACCGGGCACACTCCGGCGCCGGGGCGGCCGATGTTGCCGCGCAGCAGCAGGAAGTTGACGACCTCGCGGATGGTGGCGACGGCGTGTGGGTGCTGGGTGAGGCCCATCGCCCAGCACACGACGGTGCGCCGGGAGGCGAGCACCATGCGCAGCGCCTGCTCGATGCGGTCGCGGGGCAGGCCGGTGGCGGTGAGGGTGGCGTCCCAGACAGTGGCGCGCGCGGCGTGGGCGAAGGCGTCGTAGCCGTCGGTGTGGGCGGCGACGAAGTCGGCGTCTACCGCGCCGTCGGTTTCGATGATGAGCCGGTTCAGCAGCCGGAACAGGGCCTGGTCGCCGCCGAGGCGGATCTGCAGGAACAGGTCGGTCAGTGCCGTGCCGGAGCCGAGCAGGCCGCTGGCCTTCTGCGGGTTCTTGAACCGGGTCATCCCGGCCTCGGGCAGCGGATTGATCGTGATGATCTTCGTGCCGCCGTGTTTGGCCTGCTCCAGGGCGCTGAGCATGCGGGGGTGGTTGGTGCCCGGGTTCTGTCCGGCGACGATGATCAGGTCGGCCCCGGCCAGGTCCTCCAGCAGGACGCTGCCCTTGCCGACGCCGATGGTCTCGGTCAGCGCGGCGCCGGAGGACTCGTGGCACATGTTGCTGCAGTCGGGCAGGTTGTTGGTGCCGAATTCGCGGGCGAGGAGCTGGTAGAGGAACGCCGCCTCGTTGCTGGTGCGGCCGGAGGTGTAGAACACGGCCTCGTCGGGGGTGGCGAGCGCGTCCAGCTCCTCGGCGATGATCGTGAACGCCTGCTCCCAGCTGACCGGCGTGTAGTGGGTGGCGCCTTCGGCCAGGTACATGGGGTGGGTGAGCCGCCCTTGCTTGCCCAGCCAGTACCCGGAGCGTTCCGCCAGCGCGGCGACCGGGTGCCCGGCGAAGAACTCCGGGGTGACGCGGGCCCGGGTGGCTTCCTCCGCGACGGCCTTCGCCCCGTTCTCGCAGAACTCCGCGGTGTGCCGCTTCTCGCCCTCGGGCCACGCGCAGCCGGGGCAGTCGAAGCCGTCCTTCTGGTTGACGCGCAGCAGCGTCAGCGCTGTGCGCTTGACGCCCATCTCCTCCCGCGCCATCCGCAGCGCGTGCCCCACGGCGGGCAAACCCGCCGCCGTCTGCCGCGGTGGCCCTACCTGCGGGGCGTCCTGCACCGGGTCCTGGCCGGAGGAAGAAACACCACGCGTCATGCCCCCATCCTCCCACGCACCCCCGCGGCGCGGGGCCGCCGCGTTGCGTGCCGCGCGCGGCGACCCGCGCCGCGCGCGGCGACCCGCGCCGC
>NZ_JAEVFI010000049.1 GCF_019303495.1 Streptomyces sp. JJ66
CATCTCCGCGAAGGTCAGGCACAGCCGCACCGGCACCTCCACCCGCGTCTCACGCTCCGCCGGTTCGTCCTCACCAAACAACGACACCTGCGACCGGATCGGGAAGGCCGTCGCGCGGGCTGCAAGAGTTCCAGGCATCATGAAGACACCCCTTCATGGGTCGTGGGAGCGGCGTTCTTGCTTGGCGGCGGGCGCCGCTCCCTGCTGTATCCCTGGCTGTGACCAGGGATTTTGTCGTTAGAGCGCTCAGCGCCTTTCCGACACGACCAACGTAGAGATAGATGGCTAGCCATGTCAACCAGGTCTGCGTATTGGGCTGACATGAGTAGCCCGGCTAGCATGGCTGCATGAGCCTTGATCCGGATGACCCCCGCCCGCCGTATGTGCAGATCACGAACGCGCTACGGGCGGCGATCCGTACGAAGACGCTCGAACCAGGGGAGCGCTTGCCCTCCCAGAGCGATCTGACCAAGCGCTATGGCGTCTCGCGGGCAACCGTTCAGCGGGCACTCCGCGACTTGCAGGACGAGGGGCTACTCGTTGCGCGCCAAGGCAGCGGCGTGTTCGTGCGCAGCCGCACGGAAAGGCCGGTGGGTCTGCGAACCCACATCGAGCGGGCGTTCGAGCAGCCGCACGTGACCATCGACTTCTCGGGCTTCTCGGGCGAGACTCTCTACGCGGCCCTGCAAGAGCCCGTCGACAAAATCCGCGAGGGCCGCCTCACACCGGAAAGCATCGTCGTACGGCTGTTGCTGCCGAACATGGCGGAGACCCAAGCCGTCCCGGTGCTCTTGGAGGGCCGCATGCCCGATGCCCGGGTCAGCGACCGGGCGCGCGACATCATGCTTCACCACTCCCGGGGGATCACGCGCCTGGTTGGGGAACTGAAGTCGCTAGGACTCGTCAGAGAGGCCCGGGTAGAGGTCCGGACACATGGGATCACGCCGTCCTTCAAGCTGTACGTGCTCAACAAGGCCGACGTGTTCTTCGGCTTTTACCCGCTAGGTGCCAACACGGTGACCGTAGGCGGGGACGACGTAGAGATCATCGACGTGTTCGGCCTCGACGCGACGCTCTTCCCATTCGCGGAGACCGACAACCAGGGTTCGGCCGGCGGGCTGTTCGTAGAGCAGGCAACCAAGTGGTTCGACAGCGTGTGGGGCATGGTTGGCAAGGAGTCCACAGCATGACACCAGGGGCATTGCACCGTGCCGTCGCCGGTGTCACGCACGTGCTACTCGACTTCGACGGCCCCGTTTGCGATGTGTTCGCCGGACAACCGGCCGAAGACGTAGCCAGCGAACTGCTGAGCCTGTATGAGCGCAAGAGCGGTGCCCCCTTCCCGCTAGCTGCCCCGACCATCGCTGATCCGCTGGAGATCGTGCGCCTTGCGGGCCGAGAGGCGGACCCGCACGCCGGTGCTTTGGCTGACGCCTTGGCCCGGGCAGAGCTAAGAGCCGTTGAGACAGCGGCCTTGACCCCGGGCGTACTGGAAACGCTCGGGGCCTGCCGCGCCACGGGGAGGGCCGTCTGCATCGTCAGCAACAACAGCGCTGGCGCCGTACGTGAGTTTCTACGCGTTCACGGTATCGAGGCGGCTGTGTCAGGAGTCGTCGGTAGGCCGGACGACGTGGCGCTGATGAAGCCGGACCCCTATCCGCTTCTGCGTGCGTTGGACGCGATGGGCACAGATCCAGTCGTAGCGGTCATGATCGGAGACTCCATCTCGGATGTGCAGGCAGCCCACCGCGCAGGCACCCGCTCCGTGGGCTTCGCCAACCGTCCCCCGAAGTCGGACCTGCTGGAGTCTGCTGGCGCAAGCGCGGTCATCAGCAGTATGAGGGAGCTAGCCGCCGCGATGGTCACCGCGAGCTGACCCCGGCAGAGCGTTGGGCGGGCCGTTATGGGGGGCGGGACTTATCGCCCCCCTTACCGCACCCCTTATCGCCCCGTTGTTTGCGCTGGTCAGACGGCTTATCACCCTTATCACCCTTACCGCCCGCTCATGAGGGCGGTAAGGGTTCCTGTCGTCCCGCCGCACGACGACTTCGGGGACCACAGCAGAGCTGGCCCCGCGCGCGGTGCCATCGTCTAGCAGTTGCCCGGCGGCCCCTGCGAGGCGGTATCCAGGGGGTGTTGCGGGGCTTGTGCGGGTGGCGCCGCTAGCCGCTAGCGCGCTGGTCAGCAGCCGTTGGGGCCGCTAGTACCCCTGCTAGACCTAGCATCCCGTGCTGCTAGGTCTAGCAGGGGCGGCGCCGCCAGTTCAGCCCCGGGTTGGTGGGGGAGACGCCGAACAAGACGAGCACCCGGGGCCATGCGCCGTGGTGCTCTTCTTGATCCGGCTGCCGAACCAGGCGCACCACGACGACCCCGCCACCTGCCTGCACCCCCGACCACCCCGCTAGCGGCTCACACAGAGCTACTGGTTACTGGGTAGTGGGGCGCACCCCACTACCCAGTAGAGGGGCCTAAGGCTGCCGCTGACGGCCTTCACCGGGCCTTATCTACTGGGGACCCCACTAACCACTACCCACTAACCCGCCCGCCCCGGTTACCAACCGTGATCAGTCGAAGCGGACGCCGAGCCGCCGTCGCGCCCGCACGCCGAGTTCGCGGTGCGGGCCACGCCGGGAACCGCGGGCGTGAGGCGGAGCCACACGGGGGCCGCGCCGGTGGGGTGGGTGCGGCTCGAAGCGAGGAACTGAAAGGACGCCCTTGCGGGCGGCCTTCCCCCGGGCGCCTGACACGCCGCCGTGGAACCGGTGACGTACGCGTCCGCCGGGCCGGTGGAGCGGCGGCGCGGGCCGCAAGAGCCTGACACAGAGCTACTGGCTACTGCCTACTGGCCACCTTGCCACTAGCCAGTAAACGCCCCTCAGACGGCCACAGGGGCTCTTAAGCAGGGGGGTTGCCACTAGCCACTAGTCAGTAGCCAGTAGCCAGTAACGCCCCGTGACTCTGCCCGGGGGCGTGCGGCGAGTCGCATGGCTGCAACATCGCGGGCGCCCCCGTGTTCCAGCGCACTGCGAGAGACGACGCGGCGTGAGGGCGGCATCCCCCCTTAAGAGCCGTCGTGGCCCCGGACGGGCTCTTAGGGGAGGGCGGCAGCTGCGGAAGCCCCCCTGCTAAGAGCCTCCCCGGCTTCCAGCGCCGACGCCTTCACCGCGAGTCGGCCCCCGCACCGGCAACTCGCAGCGGGGTGTGACGCCGGGCGTGACGGGGGCCGTCACACAGGTCAGCGCCCTTGCCCGTTCCCACCTCGTTCGCCAGCACCGGCCCCCGGCACGGGGAACAGGCCACCACCCGCACGGCCAGTGGCCTCTTCCCCGCGTGCCGACGCACCCGTAGACGCGCACGGCACGGCCCCGGGACGGCGGAAGGCGACGGATAGGCGCCCGCCCGAAGGGCGGTCCCCCGTATTCGTCCGTCCGGGGCCGACGACCCCGGGGCGGCGGCAAAGCCGCGTTCCTCCCGCGATCGGCGCCTTTGCTGACCCGGGCTGCTACCCGCTAACGCGCTGGTCAACGCCGAAGCTGGCCGCTAGCACCCCTGCTAACGTTAGCGGGCGGCCCTGCTAGCGGTAGCACCGTCAGCGGGCGTTTGCTGGGCCGTCCAGGGGCCGTGCGAAGGTGACCGACAACGACCAACGACGGTCGTCAACGTAGGCGCAAACGCAGCTCAGGGAAGGGTCTATCAATGATGCCGCTGGTGACGCAAAGCGCGAATGTCTTTCTGCGCAACAAGCGCCAGGAGTGGGAGGAGTACCGCTCCGAGGTCACCGCGTTCGAACTCCGCAAGTCGCTGCCCGTCCTGTGATGGCGGCGCACCCCCCGCTCCCCGACCAGCCCGCCGCCTCCGGGGGCCGCCGCCGCAGCACGTTCGGCCAGTTGCTGCGGCACGGCTTCACCGACCCGGCCGCCGCCGCGCGGCTGCTGTCCGCGCCGGAGCTGGCCGCGCACCGCGACAGCGCCCTGCTGCTCGACGCGCTGGGCGCCACCGCCGACCCGGACCAGGCGCTGCGCGGCCTGTTGCGGCTGCTGGAGGCCCAGCCGGACGGCGAGGCCCCGGCGCTGCTGGACACGCTGCTGTCCGCCAAGCCGCTGCGCGACCGCCTGCTGGGCGTGCTCGGCGCGTCCCAGGCACTGGCCGACCACCTCGCGGGCCACCCCGCGGACTGGCGCTGCCTGCACGCCTGGGAAGCCACCGACCTGCACCCCGGTGTGGCGGAGTTCCAGGCCGCGCTCGCCGGCGCCGACACCCCTGACGCCCTGCGCGTCGCCTACCGCCGCGCCCTGCTGACGATCGCCGCGCGCGACGTGTGCGGCACTACCGATGTCGCCCAGGCCGCCGCCGAGCTGGCCGACCTGGCGACCGCCACCCTGCGCGCCGCCCTGGCCATCGCGTGCGCTCAGGCCCCCGAGGACGCCGCGCTGTGCCGTCTGGCGGTCATCGGCATGGGCAAGTGCGGCGGCCGGGAGCTGAACTACGTCTCCGACGTGGACGTCATCTTCGTCGCCGAACCCGCCGACCCGTCCGGGGGCGGGGACGAGACGAAGGCGCTCCAGGCGGCCACCCGGCTGGCCGCGCACCTGGTGCGGGTGTGCTCCGACACCACCGCCGAGGGCACCATCTGGCCCGTGGACGCCAACCTGCGCCCCGAGGGCCGCAACGGTCCGCTGGTGCGCACGCTCGCCAGTCACCTGGCCTACTACCAGCGCTGGGCCAAGACGTGGGAGTTCCAGGCGCTGCTGAAAGCCCGGCCGGTCGCGGGCGACGCCGAGCTGGGCGCCGCGTACTGCGCCGCCGTCGCCCCGCTGGTGTGGCAGGCGGCCGAGCGGGAGAACTTCGTCACCGACGTGCAGCAGATGCGCCGCCGGGTCGTCGCGGGCATCCCGGCCGCGCACGTCGAACGCGAGCTGAAGCTCGGCCCGGGCGGCCTGCGCGACGTGGAGTTCGCGGTGCAGCTGCTCCAGCTCGTGCACGGCCGCAGCGACGAGACCCTGCGCAGCGCCACCACGCTGCGAGCGCTGGACGCGCTCGCCGCCGGAGGCTACGTCGGCCGCCGGGACGCCGGTGACCTGGACGCCGCCTACCGCTTCCTGCGCACCGTCGAGCACCACATCCAGCTCCAGCGCATGCGCCGCACGCACCTGATGCCCGAGGACGAGGCCGACCAGCGCCGCCTGGGCCGGGTCCTGGGCTTTCGTACCGAGCCCGTCAGCGAGCTGAATAAGGCGTGGAAGCGGCACGCGGCGGCGGTGCGGCGGCTGCACGAGAAGCTGTTCTACCGCCCGCTGCTGGACGCCGTCGCCCAGCTCGCGCCCGGCGAGACCCGGCTGTCGGCCACCGCCGCCCGGCAGCGCCTGGAGGCCCTGGGCTACGCCGACCCGGCCGGTGCGCTGCGGCACCTGGAGGCGCTGTCGTCCGGGGTGAGCCGCAAGTCCGCGATCCAGCGCACGCTGCTGCCGGTGCTGCTCGGCTGGTTCGCCGACTCCGCCGACCCCGACGCCGGGCTGCTCGGCTTCCGTCAGGTCTCCGACGCGCTGGGCAAGACGCCCTGGTACCTGCGGCTGCTGCGCGACGAGGGCGCCGCCGCGGAGAACCTGGCCCGCGTGCTGTCGGCCGGACGCCTGGCGCCCGATCTGCTGCTGCGTGCCCCCGAGGCCGTCGCCCTGCTGGGCAACGCCGAACAGCTCGCGCCGCGCAGCCGGGACGCGCTCACCCAGGAAGTGCTGGCCGCCGTGGGCCGGGCCGACGACGCCGAACAGGCCGTCGCCGCCGCGCGCGGGGTGCGGCGGCGCGAGCTGTTCCGCACCGCGGCCGCCGACATCATCGCCGCCTACGGCACCGAGGAGTCGCCCGTCCCCGACGACCCCGGCCCCGCCGTGGACCGGGTGGGCCAGGCCGTCTCCGACCTCAACGCCGCCACCCTCGCCGGGGCCCTGCGCGCGGCGACCCGCGCGCGCTGGGGCGAGGAGCTGCCCACCCGGTTCGCCGTCATCGGCATGGGCCGCTTCGGCGGGCTGGAGCAGGGCTACGGCTCCGACGCGGACGTGCTGTTCGTGCACGAGCCGCGCGCGGGCGTCAGCGAGCGGGAGGCATCCGAGGCCGCGTTCGCCGTCGCCAACGAGATGCGGCGCCTGCTCCAGCTGCCGACGACCGATCCGCCGCTGCTCATCGACGCCGACCTGCGCCCCGAGGGCAAGTCCGGCCCGCTGGTGCGCAGCCTGGCGTCCTACGAGGCGTACTACCGGCGCTGGTCGCTGGTGTGGGAGAGCCAGGCGCTGCTGCGCGCCGAGCCGGTCGCCGGGGACGCCGGGCTGGGGGCCCGCTTTCTCGCGCTGATCGACCCGCTGCGCTATCCCGAGGGCGGTCTCGGCGCGGACGCGGTGCGCGAGATCCGCCGGCTGAAGGCGCGCATGGAGTCCGAGCGGCTGCCGCGCGGCGCCGACCCGACGCTGCACGCCAAGCTCGGCCGGGGCGGGCTGTCCGACGTCGAGTGGACGGTGCAGCTGCTCCAGCTGCGGCACGCGGCGGCCGAGCCCGCGCTGCGCACGACCCGGACCCGCACCGCGCTGGCCGCCGCCCGCGCGGCCGGACTGCTCGCCGAGGACGACGCCGACGTGCTGGACCACGCGTGGGTGCTGGCCACGCGGGTGCGCAACGCGGTGATGCTGGTGCGCGGGCGGCCGGGTGACACGTTCCCCTCCGCACCGCGCGAGCTGGCGGCGGTGGCGCGCTACCTGGGGTACGAGCCGGGCCACGCCGGTGAGCTGCTGGAGGACTACCGCCGCACGACGCGCCGGGCGCGGAGCGTGGTGGAACGCCTGTTCTACGAGTAGCGGGCGGCGGGGTGCCCCGCCCCTCCCCGGAACGGGAGGTTCCACCCAGGGGCCAGGGGCCAGGGGCCAGGGGGCCGGGGGCCGGGGGCCGGGGGCTATCCGGCCCGCCCGGAGGACCGCACCGGCTCCTGCGCGCCCGGGGCGGAGCCGTGCGCGGCCGGAGCCGGGGCCGCCGCCGGGGCCGGGGTCGTCTCCGCCGCCGGGGCCGGGTCCCGAGTGACGGCCACGGGCAGCCGGTGCGGCAGGGCGCCGTACCACCACGTCACGAGCCCGAAACCGAACGCCAGGCACAGCAAGCCCCCCACGGCGTCCAGCCAGAAGTGGTTGGCGGTGGCGACGATGACCACGAGCGTCAGCACCGGGTACACAGCGCCCAGCAGCTTCACCCACAGCGGCCGGGCCAGCAGCACCAGCAGCACCCCGCACCAGGTGGACCAGCCGATGTGCATGGACGGCATCGCGGCGTACTGGTTGGAGACGTTGGCCATGTCGCCGGACGCCATGCTGCCCCACGTGCCGTGGACGACCACGGTGTCGATGAAGTCACCGCCGGTCATCAGGCGGGGTGGGGCGAGGGGGTACAGGTAGTAGCCGAGCAGCGCGACGCCGGTGGTGGCGAACAGCGCGGTACGGGCGGCGGCGTACCGGCCGGGTTGCCAGCGGTAGAGCCACACGAGCACGCCGATGGTGACCACGAAGTGGAGCGTGGCGTAGTAGTAGTTCATCGACACGATGAGCCACGTCACGCTGTTGACGGAGTGGTTCACCGCGTGTTCGAAGCCGAGGCCGATCGAGCGTTCGAGGTCCCAGATCCAGTGGGCGTGGCGCATCGCGACGGCCTCGTGTTCGGGGACCGCGTTGCGGATCAGGGAGTACACCAGGTAGCTGACGCCGATCAGCGCGAGCTCGAACCAGATCACCGGCCGCCGGACGGGTCGCCGGGCGGCGAGCCCGGGGCGCGGTGAATCCGTGTCCTCCGCCTGTATCGGCGTCCCCGTGGCCACCCGGTCGTCACCTTCGCGTCGCGTTGTCGGTACCCCCATGACGGGTCAGTCTGCCAGACGCCCCCTTCCCTCCGATCATCCTCCCGGGGGGTTCTGCCCGCACTCGGTCCTCCCTGCGGGGTAGGGGGTGGGGGCGGCCCGGGGTCACGCGGAGGCCAGTGCGTGCGGTGCGCAGGTGGTGCCCCGCGCCGTGCCGGGGCACCCCCGGCTGCTCCTCCCGGTGTCCGGGTCCGCCTTCCGGAACCCGGGCTCAGGCGCGCCCGTGAGCACTGCCGGGGGCGGCGGCTGTGGAGCCGCGGACCACCAGCTCGGGCAGGAAGACGAACTCGCTGGGCGGGGCGGGGGTGCCGCCGATCTCCTCCAGCAGGGCCCGCACGGCCGCCTGCCCCATCGCCGTCACCGGCTGCCGGATCGTGGTGAGCGGCGGGTCGGTGAAGGCTATGAGCGGCGAGTCGTCGAAACCGATGACCGAGACGTCGCCGGGTACGTGCAGGCCGTGCTGGCGGGCCGCGCGGATCGCGCCGAGCGCCATCATGTCGCTGGCGCACACCACGGCGGTGCAGCCCCTCTCCAGCAGGGCGGACGCCGCCGCCTGACCGCCTTCCAGGGTGTACAGCGAGTGCTGTACGAACTCCTCGGCGTCCGCGCCGCGCAGCCCCAGGTGCTCGGCCAGCGACTCCCGGAAGCCCTCGATCTTGCGCCGTACCGGCACGAACCGCGCGGGCCCGAGCGCGAGCCCGATCCGCTGGTGCCCCAGCGACACCAGGTGCGTGACCGCCAGCCGCGTCGCGGCCCGGTCGTCCGCCGAGACGAACGCCGCCCGCACGTGGGGCGAGAACCCGCCCACGAGTACGTGCGGCACGCCCTGACCGCGCAGCTTCTCGTACCGCCGCATGTCGGCGGTGGTGTCGGCGTGCAGCCCGGAGACGTAGATGATGCCCGCGACGCCGCGCTCCACCAGCATCTCGGTCAGCTCGTCCTCGGTGGAGCCGCCCGGCGTCTGCGTGGCCAGCACCGGCGTGTACCCCTGCCGCGTCAGCGCCTGCGCGATGACCTGCGCGAAGGCGGGGAAGATGGGGTTCTCCAGCTCCGGTGTGATCAGCCCCACCAGGCCCGCGCTGCGCTGCCGCAGCCGGGCGGGCCGCTCGTACCCCAGCAGGTCGAGCGCGGTCAGGACGGATTCGCGGGTGGCCCCGGCGACGCCCGGCTTGCCGTTCAGCACCCGGCTGACCGTCGCCTCGCTGACCCCCGCCTGGGCTGCGATGTCAGCTAGCCGTGCGGTCACGGAAAAGGACTGTACCGCCACACCCCCCACCTGCCTACATCGCCCAACTCCTCCCGACGGCTCACTCTTCGGAGCCGGGTGCGCGGCATCAGCGGGGTGCGCGGTGGGCCGAGGCGTGCGGGACGCGGTGGGCCGACGACGTGCGGCGCGCGACCGCGCCGGGGAGGCGGACGGCCCGGGCCGTGCCGGGCACCGTCGTCGCCCCGCCCCGGGGTCACCGGGTGGTGCCGGGCGAGGCATGGACGCGCTGCAAGATCTTGCGGAAGATGCCGCAAAGTCGGTTGCAGAAATTTGCCGCAAGGTCTTTCGCGGATGTTCCGGCGCTGTTACGTTCCTGGTCAGCCCGGCGCCGCTGGAAGCGCGGCCCCAGCGGGAGAGGTCAGGGTTCCCGCGTACATCGGGCATATCACCGTGGAGGACTGGAACATGCGGCGTGGGATAGGCGCCACCGCTCTGGTGGCAGCGCTCGCTCTTGCGGCAACGGCTTGCGGCGGTGACGGCGAGGAGAAGGGCGGCTCCGCCTCCGGCGAGCTGTCCGGCACCGTCACCTTCTGGGACACCTCGAACGACGCTGAGAAGGCTACCTTCCAGAAGATCGCCGAGGACTTCGAGAAGAAGCACCCCGAGGTGGACGTGAAGTACGTCAACATCGGCTTCGACAACGCCCAGAACAAGTTCAAGAACGCCGCCAACGCGGGCGAGGCACCCGAGGTCATGCGCACCGAGGTCGCCTGGGTCTCCGACTTCGCCAGCCTCCAGCTCATCGAACCGCTGGACGACGTCGCCGAGAACCAGGACGACTACCTGCCGCAGGCGTGGGGCAGCACCCAGTACGACGGTGCGACCTACGCCCTGCCGCAGGTCATCGACACCCTCGCGCTGTTCTACAACAAGCGTCTGCTGGACGAGGCCGGGGTGGAGGTGCCGTCGTCGGTCGAGGAGCTCAAGGGCTCGGCCGACGCCCTCAAGGAGACCGGCGCCGACCCGTTCTACCTGCGCGGAGACGACGCCTACTGGTTCCTGCCCTACCTCTACGGCGAGGGCGGCGACCTGGTGGACGCCGAGGCCGAGAAGATCACCGTGGACGACGCCGCCGGGGTCCGCGCCTTCGAGACGATCAAGGACCTGCTCGACTCCGGCGTCGCCACCACCGACACCACCGACGGCTACGCCCAGCAGCAGCAGGCGTTCAACAACGGTGACGCGGCCATGATCGTGGACGGGCCGTGGGCCATCGCGGGCACCCTGGCCGGCCAGGAGTTCAAGGACGACCCGGAGAACCTGGGCGTCGCCCCGGTGCTGGCGGGCAGCAAGGCCCAGGGCGCGCCGCAGGGCGGCTGGAACCTGTCGGTCTACGCGGGCACGGCGCCGGAGAACATGGACGCCGCCAAGGCGTTCGCCCAGTACATGTCCTCGCCCGAGGTGCAGCAGCGCACTACCGAGGAGCTGAGCTTGCTGCCGACCCGCACCTCGGTCTACGACGAGCCGTCGGTCCAGGACAACCAGATGGTGCAGTTCTTCAAGCCAGCCGTGGACAAGGCCGTGCAGCGCGCCTGGATTCCGCAGGCCGCCGGGTTCTTCGACCCGCTGAAGGAGCAGCTGGCCCGCGTCGTCAAGGACGCCGCGAGCCCCAAGGAGGCCGCCGAGTCCACCGGCGCGGCCTACCGCGAGCTGCTGCCGGAGTGGAAGTAACCGCACCGGCCCCGGGCCACGTTCGCCGGGCACCACGGCGCCACAGCACCACGGCACGGCGGTCACGGCGCACAGGGCGGGCACCGGGCCCGCGGCGCCCACGACGGACACCGCCAACCCGGCGCACCCGGTGGAGACAAGGAAAGGCTGACTGACGGACATGGCTGTCGAAACCGGCCGGCCGGCGAAGGTGGCCGCGAGCGGTGAGCACCCCGCCCGCGGCCGCCGACGCGGGCCCGGCGCCCCGCGCCCCGGACGCCTGCGGCGCGCCCTGCACACGCACTGGTACGCGTGGACGATGATCACCCCGGTGGTGCTCGTCATCGGCGTCATCATCGGCTTCCCGCTGCTGCGCGGCCTCTACCTGTCGCTGACGGACGCCGACGAGGGCAACATCGGCCGCACCATCGGCGCCCGCACGCTGGAGCCGACCTACGAGTTCATCGGCCTGGACAACTACGCCGAGGTGCTCACCGGCGACGTCTTCTGGGGGCGGCTGGGCTGGACAGCGGTGTGGACCGTGGCATGCGTCAGCGTCACCTTCCTCATCGGGCTCACCCTGGCCAACATGCTCAACCGCACGCTGCGCGGGCGGGCCCTGTACCGCATCGCGCTGATCCTGCCCTGGGGCATCCCGGCGTTCGTCTCCGTCTTCGCCTGGCGGCTGCTGTTCGCCGGGGACGGCCTGTTCAACGCGGTGCTCACCGGCGGCGGCGTCGCGGGCATCGACTGGCTTGAGCACCCGACCTGGGCCAAGGTCGCCGTCATCGCCGTCAACGTCTGGCTCGGCGTGCCGTTCATGCTCGTCGCCACCCTGGGCGCGCTCCAGTCCGTACCGGGCGAGCTGTACGAGGCGGCCGAGATGGACGGGGCCGGGCCCTGGCAGCGGTTCACCCACATCACCATGCCCAGCATCCGCGCCGTCAGCTCCACCGTGATCCTGCTGAGCACCATCTGGACGTTCAACATGTTCCCGGTGATCTTCCTGCTCACCGGAGGCGGGCCCTACGGCTCCTCGGAGATCCTCGTCACCGAGGCGTTCAACCTCGCCTTTGTCCGCAGCCCCCGCGAGTTCGGGCTCTCCGCCACCTGGGGCGTGCTCATCCTGCTCCTCCTGGTCGTCTTCGCGGTGTTCTACCGCCGTCTGCTGCGCAAGCAGGGAGAGGTGTGGTGACGGACATGCCGAACCACGCAGTACAGCAGCCGCCGACGGCCGGAGCACGGAAAGCGGACGCCCGCACCGGCACCCACGGCCTCCCCGCCACCCCGGCCAGGGCCGTCGCCGTGCCGCCGCCCGGCACCCCCGCGACCGGACGCCGGGTGCGCCGCCGGGGGGAGCGCGGGCCGCTGGCCTCCTTCGGCCTGCACCTGGGCCTGCTGGTGGCCACCCTCATCGCCGTCTGCCCGCCGCTGTGGCTGGTGGTGACCTCCTTCAAGCCCAAACACGAGGCGTTCACCCTCGACCTGGTGAAGGACTTCACCCTCGACAACTACACCCACGTGCTCAGCGGCACCGAGTTCCTCACCTGGTTCGGCAACTCGGTGTTCGTCGTCATCCTCACCGTCGCCCTGGGCGTCTTCATCTCCTCCACCACCGGCTACGCGCTCAGCCGCTTCCGCTTCCCCGGCATGCGACCGCTGCTGTGGACGCTGCTGGTCACGCAGATGTTCCCCATGGCGGTGCTGATCGTGCCGCTGTACAACCTGCTGTCCAAGGCCGGGCTGCTGAACCAGCCCGTCGGCCTGGTGATCACCTACCTCACCATCGCGGTACCGTTCTGCGCCTGGATGATGAAGGGGTTCTTCGACACCATCCCGGTCTCCATCGACGAGTCCGGGCGGGTGGACGGCCTCACCCCGTTCGGCACGTTCTGGCGGCTGATCATGCCGCTGGCCAAGCCGGGGCTGGCCGTCACCGGGTTCTACAGCTTCGTCACCGCCTGGGCCGAGGTCGCCTACGCCACCGCGTTCATGACCGGCGAGGACAAACTCACCCTCGCGGGCGGCCTGCAAACCTTCGTCAACCAGTACACCCAGGACTGGGGCTCCATGACGGCCGCCGCCGTGCTCATCGCGGTGCCCGCCGCCCTCGTCTTCGGGTTCGCCCAGCGTTACCTGATCTCCGGCATGACCACCGGAGCCGTCAAGTCCTGAGCGGGTAGCCGCACCTCGCTGCGGGTACCCCCTCGACCACTACACACCAGGGATGACATGACCCAGCACCTCGCCGCATCCGCGACCGGCGCAGCCGCCACGAGCGACCGTCCCGGCTGGTGGCGCGACGCCGTCATCTACCAGGTCTACCCGCGCTCCTTCGCCGACGGCAACGGGGACGGCATGGGGGACCTCCCCGGCATCCGCCGCCGGCTGCCCTACCTGGCGGAACTCGGCGTGGACGCCGTCTGGCTGAGCCCCTTCTACGCCTCGCCACAGGCCGACGCCGGATACGACGTCTCCGACTACCGGGCCATCGACCCCATGTTCGGCACCCTGCACGACGCCGACGCCCTCATCCGCGACGCCCACACGCTCGGCCTGCGCATCATCGTGGACCTCGTGCCCAACCACTCCTCCGACCAGCACGAGTGGTTCCAGCGCGCGTTGCGCGAGGGACCCGGCTCGCCGCTGCGCGACCGCTACCACTTCCGCCCCGGCAAGGGCGAGCGCGGCGAGGAGCCGCCCAACGACTGGGAGTCGATCTTCGGCGGCCCCGCCTGGACGCGGACGAAGAACCCCGACGGCACCCCGGGAGACTGGTACCTGCACCTGTTCGCCCCCGAACAGCCCGACTTCAACTGGGACCACCCGGCCGTCCACGACGAGTTCCGCTCCGTGCTGCGCTTCTGGCTCGACATGGGTGTCGATGGCTTCCGCATCGACGTCGCGCACGGCATGGTCAAGGCGCCGGGCCTGCCCGACATGGGCCACGGCGAACAGCTCAAACTGCTCGGCAACCAGGTGCTGCCGTTCTTCGACCAGGACGGCGTGCACGAGATCTATCGCTCCTGGCGGCGCATCCTGGAGGAGTACGGCGGCGAGCGCATCGGCGTCGCCGAAGCCTGGACCCCCAGCGCCGACCGCACCGCGCTCTACCTGCGCCCCGACGAACTGCACCAGGCGTTCAACTTCCACTACCTCAACACCGGCTGGGACGCGGCCGCGCTGCGCGCCGTCATCGACACCTCGCTGGACTCCCTGCGCCCCGTGGGCGCCGCGACCACGTGGGTGCTGTCCAATCACGACGTCGTACGCCACCTCACCCGCCTCGGCGGCGAACCGGGCCGCGCCCGCGCCGCGAGCCTGCTGATGCTCGCGCTGCCCGGCTCGGCGTACGTCTACCAGGGCGAGGAACTGGGCCTGCCCGAGGTCACCGAACTGCCCGACGAGGTGCGCCAGGACCCCTCGTTCTTCAAGTCCACCGGCCAGGACGGCCTGCGCGACGGCTGCCGGGTGCCGATCCCGTGGACGCGCACCGGCGCCTCGTACGGCTTCGGCGAGGGCGGCAGCTGGCTGCCCCAGCCGCCCCACTGGGCCGAGTTGAGTGTCGAGGCACAGACCGGCGCCCCCGGCTCCACCCTGGAGCTGTACCGCACCGCCCTGCGCCTGCGCCGCGAACACCCGGACCTGGGCGCCGGGGACGCGGTGGAGTGGCTGGACGCGCCCGCCGGTGTGCTGGCGTTCCGGCGCGGCGCGTTCGTGTGCACCGCCAACACCACGCCCCGGCCGGTGGCCCTGGGCTCGGACTTCGGCCGGGTGCTGCTGGCCAGCGGCCCCTACGACGGCGGCGAGCTGCCCGGCGACACCACGGTGTGGTGGTCGGCGTGAGCGTCACCGAGCCGGGCCCGCCGCCTGCCCAGGCCCCGGGCGCGGCTGGCGGGGCCGCGCCCGGCGCGGATGCGGCGCCCGCCGTCGCGTCCGGGGCGGCGCCCGGGGCCGGGGCG
>NZ_JAEVFI010000004.1 GCF_019303495.1 Streptomyces sp. JJ66
TCCGGCCCGCCCGGCCCGCCCGCCGCACCGCGCGAGCCGCCGCGCGGTGCGGCGGGCGGGCCGGGTCCGGCGCCGTGGCCCGTGGCCAGGGGACGCCGGACCCGGCTGCCGATGGGTCAGCCGCCGGCCAGCTGCCAGACGGCGATCGCGGTGCCGCTCACGGCGGCCAGGGCGGTGACGCTGGTCAGGGGCCAGCGGGAGCGCTCCAGCGAGTCGAGGCGGGACTCGTGGTCGGCGAGCTGCTTGTCGGTCTGGTCGCTGCGCTGGACGAGCAGGGCGAGCGCGCCGTCAACGCGGGCGAACCCGGCCTCGACGGTGCCGCGCAGCCGCTCCAGCTCCACGGCGACAGCGGTGGTGCGGTCCGGGTCGAGCTCATTCATGGGCCGGTCCGTGCTCCTTTCCCGTGCGCAGCCAGCCCGGCAGCAGCGCCTGCACCCCGGGCAGGGCCATGACGCGGGCCAGCCCGCCGGCGACGGCGAGCGCGCCCGCCACCCACGGCAGGGTCGCGGGCAGGCCGGACGCCTCCACCACGGCGGGCAGCACCAGGGCCAGCCCCAGTGCGGTCTGCACCACCGTGCGCAGGCTCCGCCTGTTCTCCTCGGACAGCTTCACGGACAGCTTCTCGGACATCGTCGCTCCGTTCCTTTGCTGGGGGCCTTCGGGCTCTCCGGGGCCTTCGGGGCCGGGGCGTGTCAGGACACGCGCGGGACGCGCAGCGCCGTCCAGGAGTAGGCGCCGGGCCAGCCGTCGGCGTCCGCACCGGTGAAGCCGAGCTTGCGCTGCCAGCGCGCGTAGGAGCGCCGGTCGGCGCCCGACCACTGCGGGCCCGGGCCGACGGCGTAGGCCGAGCAGCCCTCGGCCACCAGGCGCTCGCCCATCGCCGTCACCACGGCCGAGCGCGGCGCGCGGTGGAACCAGGCGGCGCCGGGGAACGGCTGGTAGCCGCGTCCGCCGCTGCCTGGCGCGGACTTCGGCCCGGTGGGACGGCGGCCCAGGCGCTCGCCGATGCGGTCGCGGAGGTCGTACATGGAGACGCCGTGCGGGTCGATCTTGGTGCGCGTCCACTCCTTGTGTGCGATGACGGAGCGTTCGTTCCAGCCGTGGGCGCGGCAGATCGCGGCCGACGCGCGCACGATGGCCTCCAGTTGCTCCGGCGGCCACGGGTCGCGCCCGTCACCGAGGTTGATCGCCTCGAAACCGTAGAAGCGGGCGTTGCCGTCGGTGGTGTCGGCCTGTGGACGCGGTGTGGCCACCTCCGCGATGACCGAGCGCAGCACCCGGCCATCGCCCCGCCCTGCGTGGTTGGCCCGGCCGCCGCCGACCAGGTGCACGGTGCCGGACTTGTCGATGACGCCGTGGCACAGCGGCCCGGGCAGGCCCGCGTAGCCGTCGTAGCACAGGTCCACGGAGGCGGCGGTGCCACGACTGACGGTGTGGTGCACCATCACGCCGTTCACCGGGCCCCAGGCGCCCTTGTGGTTGCGGTGGTGGCCGCGCCAGTCGCGGTGTTCGATGACGCGGACGCCTTCGTCGCGCAGCGCGTCCACGAGCTGGGCGGGTGTGAGAGGTGTGGCCATGGGTGGGCTCCTCCTCGGTGGATTCCGGCACGGTGGCCGGGATGCGGTGGGCGCCGCGCGCGCCGGGGCCGGGGCCGGGGTGCGGCCACGGCCCCGGCGGGGGCGGCGGTGCGGTCAGTCGCGATCCGCCCCGCGCCGACGGGCGACACGGGGCGGAGAGGAAACGGGCACGTCAGGCGAGGGCGGCCCAGATGGCGTTGGAGTCGGCCACCACCGAGGTCGGGTTGAACGAACTCGGCAGCGAGGTCCGCCCGGTGCTGGACAGCCGGCCGTGCCGGACGAAGGCGCCGGGCATGCGGGCGCTGCCCGCCGGGGCGTTGCCGATGCTGGCGCCGCGCGCGAAACCCGGCCCGTCGCTCCGGGGGTTCGGCCCGTTGATCAGCAGCGCGATCCAGTAGTTGCCGGGCTGCGCCGCGTACGGCGAGGTCAGCGGGCACACCACCGTCTGGCCCTCGTTGGCCGGAATCAGCTGGGTGAGCGGCTGGGTGACGCCGACCCGGGTCCCGGCGCCGGTGTACAGGCCCGCGTAGGAGCTGCTGCTCAGCGCCCCGCCCCCGTACCCGGCGGTGTAGAACACCAGGTCAAAGATGGTGTGCGGGGCGTGCAGCGGGACGCCGATAAGGTACAGCCAGCCGTTGACGCAGTACTGGGCGGTGTCGGCCGACGTCGTCGCCGGGTCGAAGGACCAGCCGGCGAAGCCGACGGCGGCCGGGGACCAGGAACCGGCGGCGGAGACCGCGTCCACGTAGGAGCGGCGCGCCAGTTCGTCGCCGGAGGCCGGGTCGGCGGCGGCCGAAGGCGGCACCGCGAACGACTTCGCGCCGGTGATCGCCTGCGGGCCGCTGAGCAACACCGCGTCACCGGCCGGTACCGCGCCCACGTCGGCCGCGCCCAGCGTCACCGCGCCCGTGCGGCCGTTGACCGAGTCCACCGGAGCCCGCGTCAGGTAGCGCCCGTCGGCGGTGGCCTGGTCCAGCGCGCCCACGTCGGCGGCGGTGAGGACGACGTCACCGGTCGCGCCGTTGACGGAGGCGACCGCGCCGCCGGTGCCGGACGGCAGCTGTGCGGCCGGGACCAGGCCCTGGGCGTCCAGCGCCGCCACGCCGCTGGCGGCACCGACCGAGGCGGCCGGGACGGCGGCGACGTCGGCGGCCGTCAGCGTGATGTCCGGCTCGGTGTGGCCGTTGACGGAGTGCACCGCGCCCGGCTCGCCCCGCGGACCCTGCGGCCCGGGCGCGCCGGGCGGCCCCGCCGGTCCGGGCACGGCGACGTAATGCGGCGTGGCGGGATCGGCGGGCACGACATCGGCGAGGTCGAGCTGCGGCTGAGCGGCGGGCAGCACGATCTGGTAGGTGCGGCGCGGCGTCACCCCGGCCAGCTGCTCGCTGACGGTGTAGGTCCACGTCGCCGGGTTCCAGCCCGGGCCGTCCGTCGCGGGCAGGACGACGCTGATGCGGCCCTCGGCGTCGAGCCGGGCGACGGTCGGGCCGCCGACCATCACGTCGGCGTCGGAGTGGGTGAGCATCGCCGGGGGCCGGAACTCCACGAGGCCGGTCATCGGCCGCCCGTCCGGCGTCAGGTACCGCGCGGTGACGGTCACGGTGGGAAGGGTTGCGGGCAGCACACTGCCTCCTTGGGGGTTGGTGAGAAAGGTCTGGTCACGGGCCAGGCACGGAAAAGGCGACGCCCGCCCCGGCGGAAAGCCGGAGCGGGCGTCGGGAAGGATTGCCGTCAGGACTGGACGCCGTACAGCGCCAGCGGGCGGCAGCGCACGGTGCCGCCAGCGGCGGCCACCTTGGCCTGCACCTCGAAGGTGACCGTGGCGCTGAAGTCCACGGCCAGCGAGGCGGTGAACTCCAGCCCGTCCGGGCCGCCGACCGGGCCGACCGGTACGCCGTCCACCAGCACCCGCACCTCCGCGCCCGGGCTGCCCTCCGCCGCGATCCGGCCGTACAGCCGCGGATGCTGGACGATGCCGGGGCCACGGAACAGCGTCGTCCATGCGGTCGCGCCCGTGGACTCCCAGCGGCCGGGCGCCACCGGCGCGGGCAGCGGGTAGGGCACGTACGGGCGGGCCAGCCCGCGCTGTTTGGCGTCATCGGCGACGACGACATTGCCCTTGCGGTCGAAGATCTGCACCGGCTGGTCCGGCAGCGTGTCGGGGCTCCCGGTCCACACCGTCAGCGCCACCGAGCCGTCGTCGCGCCGGACGACCAGGCCCTGTTGCGGCTGGCCGTCCGTCCGGTCGGGGTGCACGCGGCCCAGGTACAGCAGGTCCTCGCCGTCCGGGGTGCGCACGCGCAGCCGTCCGCCGTCGCCGATGACGACGTCGCCGCCGCTGATGCGGTTCATCGGCGGCGCGGTGTTGGCGCTGCCCATCAGCTCCCGCACCTGCCGCTCCAGCGCGCGCAGCCGGTCCAGCAGATCGGTGGGGATGATCGCCACCTTTCATACTCCTTCCAGGTAGAGCGTCGCCGTCTCCGGCTTGGTGCGCTGCGGCGGGGAGACGGCCAGGCCCACGACGCGGAACCGGCTGTCCGAGCCGTCGGGGTGCCACAGGTCGTGGACGCGCAGCCGCAGCCGCGCACCCAGCAGCGCCGGGGAGATCCGGCCGTCCATCCGCACGGTGAGCCGGGGGATCGTCTCGGGCCGCCGGTGCCGGGCCAGTTCGGCACGGGCGAGGGAGTGCAGCACCTCCTCGTCGCGCACCGAGCTGTGGTCGGAGCTGGACTCCAGCCGGGGCCAGCCGCCCGCGATGTCCTCCGCCCGCACGTGCCGCACGGTCAGCGGCACCGACTCCTGCGACTGGTCGGAGTTGGCCGACTCCCCGCGCGCCACCCACACGTTGGCCTGCACCGTGGCGTCCGAGGGCAGGCTGTAGGTCAGCACCGCGCCCGGGTGGTCCACGACGAGGTCGGTGTGTCCGGTCAGAATGCGCGGGTGCCCGAGCTGGAGCCGCTTGACGCGGCGTCCCTGGGCGTCGCGGTAGCAGTGCACCCGCCACTCGAAGCCGTCGTCGAGCTGCGCCAGCTTGTCCAGCAGCTCCCGCACCCGGGCCAGGTCGGTGGCGGCGTAGGCGAAGTCCCGCCGGACCCCGGACGCCTCGGTGCCGCAGCTCAGGCCGATGTTGCCGCCGGGCTGGGCCTGGACGTGCTCGACCAGCGTGCGCACGATGTCGAACTGGTCGGTGGCCGTGCCCACCAGGTCGCCCGACAGGACGCGGTGGTCCAGGTAGGAGTCGAACGTCGCCGCCTGGAACTCCGCCTTCAGCCGACCCTGTTCGTCCGCCGAGGGGGTGCACGTCCACAGCACGCCGCCCCACCAGATGTCGCCGTCCCGCTCCAGCCACACCGCCGTACGGCCCGGCAGCAGCGCCGCCCGCGCCCGCCGGGCCAGCGCCGCGTCCGGCAGCGGCACGGTGGCCGACAGCGAGCCGGGTTTGCCGATGTAGTCGTCGAACTTGGCCTCCGTGACCGGGAGGACGTCCACCACGCGATCGGTGCGCAGGTCGCAGAAGACGGCGCGGTAGACAGCGGGGTGGCCGCCGGGGTGGCCGCTCATTCGGCCGCCTCGTCGGACTCGTAGGTGAAGGCGAGCGCGATGCGCATGCCCGCCTTCCACTCCCACGGGCTGATCGCGTCCACCAGCCCGCCCTTGTCCAGCGCCGCGCCGCTGACCGGGCCGGAGACGATCTCTATCTCCAGGTGGTCGGGCGTGGTCAGGCGGACCCGGCCCATCGCCCGGTCCAACAGGCTGTCCTCCAGCGCGGCGAAGCCCACCGCGTGATCCCGGTCGGAGGAGCGCACCGGCAGCGTGAACCGCCAGTTGTCCGTCCCGGTCCCGGGCGCGAAGGACGACGTCGAGCCGAAGACGATGTCCAGCGAGGCGTGCACCAGCGTGCCGGTGTGCAGATAGCGGCCCTTGACGGTGGCATTGCCGAAGGACGGTGTGCGGGTCCCGGTGCTGAGGGACCACTGCGGCGTCCAGTCGTGCCAGCGCGGGGTGGCCGGGTACGGCTGCCAGGCGGTGCCGTCCCAGCGCTGTAGCCGGGCCTCGCCCGCGTCGCGGTACTGGCCCGGGTAGCTGCCCGGGATGTCGCGCGGCCAGTCCTCCGGCACGATGCCGCCGACGGCGACCGTGGCACGGCGCAGATCGCTGACGGCCGTGTTCCAGTCGATGCCGCCGGTCCCCTCCGACGCGCCCGCCGGGACGCGCACGGTGGCCAGCTCCAGCGCGGCACGCGGCGTCGCCGGGGCCTC
Organism: Streptomyces sp. JJ66; assembly: GCF_019303495.1. Taxonomy (GTDB): domain Bacteria; phylum Actinomycetota; class Actinomycetes; order Streptomycetales; family Streptomycetaceae; genus Streptomyces. The sequence continues at coordinate 5,837 of NZ_JAEVFI010000004.1, forward strand.
AGGCGCGGCGGCGGGCACCCCCGGGATGATCTCCAGCGCCGCCTCGGTACGCCCGGAGGCGTCCTGCGCCTCGTCGTAGACGCGCAGCACCACCAGGTCCACGCGCGGGTTGTCGGGGTCGCCGTCGGCGAAGGTGATCGGGGTGTACTCGGTCACGGCGACGGGGTAGGCCCCGGCCACCTCGTCGCTTTGGATGACGGCGCGCCCGGAGGCCACCGTCGCCGTCATCCCCGCCGTCTGCCCGTACACGTACAGGCCGGAGACCGGGTAGCGGCCGTCCGGGGAGCCGGGCAGGACGCCGCCCCGGGAGGCGAGCTGGCCGGTGGGCGTCATCGTGCCGACCGGCGCCAGCCGGGTGTCGAGGCGGGACTGGCCCTGGGTGGTGTCGGTGCGGTTGAGCAGCCATGCACTGCGGATGGGCATGTCAGATCCTTTCGGTGGTCAGGAAGTCGGTGCGGGTGCGGGCGCGGGGGAGCGGGGCACGCGTCACCAGTGGGCGTCGCGCCAGCGGACGGTGACGGAGGCGTCGGGCGAGGGGGTGGTGTCCGCGGAGCGGAACACCAGCGCGGTCGCCCCCGGCTCCAGCCGGAACAGCTGCTCGGGCGCCGAGCGAGCGGTCGCCGTGTACAGGCGGGAGGCGGTGCCGTTGAGCACGACCGTCCCGGAGCGGGTGTCCACGGTGAGCACGTCGCTGGCGGCCAGCGCGATGTCGTACCGCAACCGCAGCCCGTCGCTGAGCCGGGTCAGCTCCGGGCGCCGCAGCGGGCCCCGGAACTCCAGCACCGGATGCGCGGCGGCCTCACCGGAGTTGACGGCCGTCACCGCACCGGTGGAGCCGGTGGTGCCCCAGTCCAGCGGCCACCCGAGGCCGCCGTCGCCGGTCACCGGGTCCGGTGCCCACGCCAGTCCGTCCTCCGGCTGCGGCAGCCGCGCCGTGGCCCGCCGCTCGCGCACGCCAAAGCGCCGGGGATCGGTGGCGACCCACTGCACCTCCGCCTTCGCCGCGCCCTGGAGCACGTAGGTGCGGTCCTGCGGGACGACGCGGCGGCTGACCCGGGCCCGGCAGGCCAGCGTCTCGCCGTGCAGCCGCACCGCGAGCCACTTCTCGCCGCCGTCCGGCGTCGTCGCGGACCTCAGGCCGCGCATCGTGGCGCGTGCTTCCTCGCGTGTCGGCGGCAGCAGCCACACCGTCGCCGAGACGGTGCGCGGCTTGGCCCACCGCGCGCCGGGCCAGGCGCCGTGCTGGTCGGGCCGGGCGACGTCGCCGGTGTCCAGCCCCGGCAGGTCGTCCCAGCCGGTGACGCCCTTCCTGTCCACCTGGTAGGGCGTGCCGGGGCCGAAAAGAACCCCGGCCCACTCGATCTGCCCGTCGCGGGTGATCAGTGAGCCGGGGGCGGCTTCCGGTGCGTTGTTCTGTTGGATGTCGATCACGGGCTGAGCCCTCGCTTTCTTCTCACACGGCGGCTCCCAGCGGTGTCGCCGACCAGCGGTTGCGCTCCGCGCGGGCGAGGAAGCGCAGGTCCTCGGCGACGCCCAGCGGCCCGCGGTCGGCGGGCTCCGCGTAGTGCTCGATCCACCCGCCCCGCGCCTGCGCCGAGACGGCGGCGTAGCGGGCGGTACCGTCCATCAGCCGGTGCAGCACCGGCAGCGGGACGACGGCCTCGGCCTCGCCCGCCTCCGCCACGACCGCGAGCACGCCCCGGCGGCGCGGCAGCGCGACACCACCCTGGGCGAGCTGCGGGATCTTGGGGAGGTTGATGCCGAACTCCTTGCCGAACAGGCTGAAACTGAGGCTGTTCAGGCCGTCGATCACCCAGTTGGCGAAGGAGATCAGGCCGTTGACGGGCCCCTTGACGACGTCCAGTACCAGCTGCGCGCCGGTCTCCAGGTAGCCGGAGATGCCCCCGAGGGTGTTCCGCATCGCCCCCACGACCCGTTCGAACATCTCCCGGGGCTTGGTCCTGATCCAGTCCAGCACGCCGCTCACCGCACGCTGGATGCCGCCGAACACGGTGTCCGCGATCGTGCGCATCCGGTTGACCGTGCCGGTGACCAGGCGCCGCACCGTGCCCATGGGGTCGCGCACGAAGGCGGCGATCCACTTCACCACCGTCAGGACGACGGTGAGGTAGCCCTGGAGGTAGGTCGCGACAACCTTCCCCACGACCTTCACCACGGGCAGCATCACCTTCAGGACCGTCTGCACCCACGTCATCATCGCGGCCGTGACGTGCTGGATGATCTTCTGCCCGGCGGAGGACTGGACGGCGGCGTCGATCAGGTAGCCGATCAGCGGCGCGAGCAGCGACAGCGCCAGCCCCCACGGGTTGGCCTTCATCACGGTGTTGACCAGCTTCATCACCCCGGCCCCGAGCTTCAGCCCGAGCCCGAACACCCCGCCCAGCTTGCCGACGATCCCGGCGCTCTTGCCGATCCCGCCCGCCAGCTTGTCCGCCCGCCCCGCCTCCCGCTGGAGCTGCTTCAGCTCCCGGTTGGCGGCCTTGAACCTGGCGCGCGTGACGTTCAGCTGCGGGTGCACCGCGCCCGCCCGCCGCCCGAACCCGAGCAGCCCCTGACCCGCGACGGACGCCGACGGCACCACACGCCGCAACTCCGCCTGGGTGCGCTGCGCACCGCCGCGCAGGGCGCTGGCGGCGCGGGACGCCGCCGCGATGGCCCGCCGGTTGGCCGCGAGCCCACTACGGGCCTGGCCCAGCGCCCCGCCGAACGTCCGGAACCCGGGCCCGGCCTGCGCGAGTATCGCGATGGCCATACCGCCTCACCGCCTCTCAGCCTCGTGCCTTGGCCAGGAACATCAGCGCGTCCGCGGTCTCCTGCGGATCGCTGACCTCGGTGGCGTAGTAGTGCTCGATGTGCAGCCCGCCGCCCCCGGCCCCGGCCGATCCGCCGTACGGCCCCGGCATCCCGGACCGCGCCCGTGCCGCCGTCCGCCCCAGCAGCGCGTCCAGCTTCGACAGCGGCAGCACGGCCTCGGCCTCACCCGCCTCCGCGAGAATGGCGGGCACCCCGCCCGAACGCGGGGTGACGACACCGCCCTCGGCCAGCTTCGGGATCGTCGGCAGACTGACGCCGAACGTCTTGCCGCCCACCTTCGGCACCCAGCCCGGGATCGACACCTTGATGCCGTTGATCTTCCCGACCATCGAGTTGATGAGGTCGATGACGCCGTTGATCGGCCCCCTGACCCCGTCCTTGACCTTGTTGAACGCGTCCCTGGCGATCCCGGACAGCTTGCCCCAGATCTCGCTCATCTTGTCCCGCACCGCCCGGAAGGCCGCCGGCACGGTCCGCTTGATCCACCCGACCACGGGGCCGATGACCTTCTTGATGCCGCTCATCACCGCGTTGATGACGTTCCGCACGACCTTCATCGCCGTGGTGATGACGGCCTTGAAGATGGCGAAATACGTCTTCACGTACTTCACCACCAGCTTGACGACCACCATCACGACGGCCTTGATCGCGTTGAAGACGCTCTTGAAGATCTTCCCCAGGCTCTTCAGCAACGGCCCGATGATCTTCATCGCCTTCTTCATCACCTCCCCCACGACCGCGAAGACCTTCTTCATCACCTTCTGCATGGTCTTCGACTGCGTGGCCATGGCGACGATCTTCTCGATGATCGGGGCGATGAGCGACAGCAGCAGCCCGAAGAAGTTCCCCTTCATCTCCTTATTGAGGGACTTGAAACCGCCCGTGGCCTTTTTCACCCCCCGGTTCATCTTGGTCATCTGCGGCCCGGTCTTGACCGCCCGTTTCCCGAACTTGGAAACAGAAACGGCGGCCTTGTCAGCCGCCGTCTTCATCGTCTTCAGCTCTTTGTTCGTATTCTTCGCGCCGGTGTGAATCTTCTTTACGCTCCGGTCAGCAGTGGCCGCCCGCTTACCGAACCCGGCCGCCGCCCGCCCCGCAACATCGCTGGCGCTCTTAAACCGCCGCAACGAGCCGGAGGCCCGCTGCAACGCACTATTCAAAGACATTATGTCGCCTCGATTCTTCAGCTATATCAGGCCAGTGTGCGCGACAATCTCTCAATTCTCTTTTCGAGAATGCTTATTTTCCTAATATGCCCAGAGACGCGGAGTCGATATTTGTTTCGAGTAGCTTCGCCCTGGGCATGATTGGCTTCGCTTTGATCGCGGAGAAACCGTTCACTTCTTCCTTCTGCGCGACGAAGATTGTGGTCCAGTCTCCGCCGAGTGATACGGTCCTCAAGCGCGGGTATGTAGGGTGGCGTCCAGACCTTGACTCCAGCTACTGAAATTCCGGTTTCGTCAATCTTGAAAACATCGAAAGCCGTAGTTACTGCACTAAGGTCCACTTTCGCAAGCTGCGTGCTCCAATATAGAGCCTGGCTTGAAGCATTTACGCTTTCGTTTGTGTCACCTTGGTCGAGGCTATTTTCGATGGCGTCAAACGTGTTACCTACCTGGTTGTTCCCGAGGAATGCGGCAGCATTGCCCGCGGTCTTGAGTGTTTCATCAACCTGCCAGGTGACGAGACGTGCCAGTTCCTCCCATGCGACACCATTCATCTCGAGGAGATCTTTTACCGCTTCTTTGGCCGCGACTCTGGAAGCTTCCTCGTTGTTACTGTGCGTATATTCCATCGCTGCCCTCGTTGACGATTTTTGAATTTACTGGTATTATTCCCGGGTGTTGATCATTGCGCTCATTGTTTTGGGGCTTGCTTCTTTTTGTCTTTATAAGGCGGTGCGTGAGTCTCAACTGGCACACATGAGGCGCGTGCTGAACATGCGAGGACTTCGCACTGTTGGCGTGTGTGTCAATTTGAGGTGGACGTCTAACGGTGCAGTCTCCAGTGTGATTCAATATCATGACGCTAAGGGGAGTCCTCGCTACACCTCCACTGAACCGGAACGCTCTGTACGCGTGCCCGTTGGTGTATCGGTGGAGATCTCTTACGACAGGTTGAACAGGGTGCCGGCAGTTTTGACGGCATCTCCCCCCGGTCCAGTGGAGTATGGCTTCGCAGTGCTCTACGGTATTGGGTTTCTCTTTTTCGGCTATCTTGGATTTTCCGCCCTGGGTGCAATTCCCTGATAATTCGTATCAGGATCACGAGGGTGCTCATTCCACAGGTGGTCCGATGGGGTGTTACTGACTCTTGGTAATTCGCAAATTCCTGCTGGGTTGCGTACTGGGTCTCGTCTGTTACGTCGGCTCCATGATCCCGACATGTTCAGATGACGTACTATCGGGATTGCCCACATCAATGACCAGTAGAGTGGAAGTGCATGAGTACTCGCATGTAGAAGCTTTGGTTACACGCGTTCATTCTGATATTGTGACGGAATGAGAATTCTCGGCTTCCTCCTTTTTGTTATTGGCGTGTCTTGTTCCGATTCGGAATCAAGCACGGCCGGAGTTTCATGCGCGACCGAAGGTTTATGACCAGCGGAGCTGGAACACGAACTACGGGGACATGTGCGAATTTGATATGGGCGACGGACGGGAACGTTTCAAGCGGTGTTGTGTATGAGGATGCAGATGGTAATAGATGCACTGCCTGGACCCAGCCATCCAGAGTTATTCCAGTGCAGGTTGGCGAACGAGTCCCAGTTCGTTATGAACCTGAGGGGGTGGCAGCGCCTGTGGTGAATGGCGACACGTTCCCGAGAGGCATCCTGTTTTTCTTCAGCATGGTATTGGGGGGAGCTTCTCTTCTCATTGGGACAGGCGCACTATTCATGCTCACGTAACGTGCATCGTTTTGTTCTGACGCCGAAAGTCAATCTCGTCTTGTTTGGCAGTAACTATTCTCCAGGGAATAAATTTTTATTATGCTAGTGGGGTGGTTTCTAGTAACCTTCGGGGTATCGCTCCTGTTTGGGTTCTTGAGCCTAATTCTTCAAGGGTGGAGGCGGCGTTCGCTACCCCGGTGGGGTAATCGCGCCTCGGGAGTATGCGTAAACCTTTCGTGGACAAGTCGCGGATTGGTTTCAAGTGTCATCGCTTACGAAGACGCACACCGAGTGCGGCGCGTTACGCGTAGCCTTCCGCGCAACGTGATCAAATACGTCATCGGTGAGAAGGTTGACGTGATTTATGACCCGCGCGGGAAGGTGCGTGCGGTTGTTGCTGCAGAAAATGCTGGTTCTGGGGAGTACTACTTGGCGGCTTTGTGTGGGATCGGCGGTGCATTCTTCGTCTATTCGGGAATGCATGTCGTGCTCTGATCCAGGGCGCCGCGCCTGCGCAGGGTGAGATCAACTCAGGGTGCGTTGTGCTTGCGCTGGCTTCCCCCGAGCCCGTTTCGGGGGAAGCCAGCGCAAGCTGTGCGGCGCGGGTGGTTGTTCACGTGCGCTGGGGGGTCGTTGCCTCCATGGCGTCCTGCCAGCCGTGGGCGTAGGCGCGGGTTTCGCGGGCGTTGAGTTCGGCGCGTATCGCGGTCAGCAGCTCCTCGGCTGCGGGCTCGGGGAGGCGCTGGAGCAGGCTGCCGAGGAGGCGGTGAAGCTCCGTCGCCGCCTGGGGCGCTGCTGACTCCTCATGGCTCTCGTCGCTCCGAGTCGTCGTCAACCGTCTCACCACTCTTCCGGCTCGATGCCGTTGACCAGGTTGGATGCGGGTCTGCGGGGGGCACGGGGTGCACCGATGTGTGCGGTGGCGCGTACCCAGCGTCATGATACGGGGGCGCGGTCCAAAAATCGAACGTACATTCGCATGAAGGTGTGGTGTGTCGGTTCGTGGGGGTGTCCGGCCGCCGTCCTGTCGCCCCGCCCCGTCCTGCCGCCGCCCGCCCTCCCGCTGCCCCGCCGTCCTGCCGCTCCTCCGGCCGGGCGCCCCGGCCGCCCGGCCGCCGCGAGGGGCAGCCGGGCAGCGGGCGGGGCACGGTGGGTGGCCGCGTGTGGGGTCAGGCGAAGAAGCGGGCCAGGGTGGCCGGGGGCGGGCCCTCGGGGGCGGCCCGCTGGCGCGGGTCCGTGAGGTCGGAGTCCGCGGGTTCCCCGGCGGCCGGGTGCGGGCCGTCGTGCGGCTTCGCTGACGGGTCCCCGTCGGCCGCCGCCCCCGGGCGCGGCACCGGGTCCGGGTACTCCAGCGGCTCCTCGTCCTCGTCGCGGTGGAGCGTGGCCGTCATCCAGTTGGCCGCCGCGAGGTGGTCCACGGTGGCGGCCAGCAGGTGTTCGGTCACGCCCCACTCCGCCGCCTCGCCGTGGTCGGCGAGGTTGACGGCGCTGTCGCGCGGCAGGTGGCGGATCAGCACCGCCAGGCGGCGCGAGGACAGGCGGCCCCGGTGCCAGTCGAGGAGGTCGAGCCCGTAGTACCGGAGCAGGTCGGCTTCCAGGGCCTCGGCGTGTTCGTCGACGAACGCGTCGAGGCTCAGCCTTCCCCCAGGCCGAGCCCGGTGGCCTTCCCGTACGCCTCCAGGATCGCGGCGACGTCCTGCATGGAGACGTCGTGCCGGTCGAAGCGGTCGAACTGCTGCTCGCCCAGCAGCAGGCGCAGCAGGCCGTCGATGTCGTTGTCGTCCAGCTCGCGCAGGGCCCGGGCCGTGCGACGGCTGAGCTCGCTCGGCATCTCGAAGGTGTCGTCGTCGAGGGAGAAGGACCAGTTCCGGCCGAGCGCCTCGGTGCGCTGGGCGCGGGCGGCGTTGACGTTGAACGAGGACATGGTGATGGGCTCCTTGGGGAGAGGGGACGGATGGGGTGCACATCGCGGATCGCGGAGGACAGACCACGGATCGCGGAAGGGCGGGCGCGGGGCCGGGTACGCGTGGCGGTGGCCCCGCGCCCGGGCGGATCAGGAGAAGGAGCCGTCCTTCATGATCCAGGAGGCGAGCGGCGTGGTGTTGTCCAGTGCCATCGCGGTGAAGGTGACGCCGAGCTTCAGCGACCCCTTGCGGTTCAGCTCGACCTCCTCGGTGTCGGTGACCTGGCCGCGCGGCACGACGAAGCGGTAGATCACGTCGTCGCCGTCGGTGAACTCCATGCCGAGTGCGCGCTCGTCGGCCACCGGGTCGGAGGCGACGTCGTAGCGGTAGATGCCGGAACCGGCAGCCGTCTCCACGACGTTGCCGCCGCCGAAGTACAGCGGCAGCGTGTCCGAGTTGAACTGCAGCATGCTGAACTTCACCGTCATGTCCCGGTCCTCGTAGATGAACCGGGCCGGGCCGACGGACTGCCAGGTATCGACGTTGGTGACCTTCTCCTTGCGCCCGAACTTCACGCCGTCCGAGCTGGTGTAGCCGACGTTGGCCCACTCCGGCCCCCACGCGGTGGTGATGTCGGCGGGGGCGTCGGTGCCCACGGGGGCGACGAGGATGCGGCCGTTGCCGGCGACGCGGATCTGGTTCGGGTTCATGTTCGCCATGCGAATACTCCTTGTTGGTGGTGGGTGATGCGTGCGCGCTGGGACGAGGAAGGCCCCGCCTGGGGCAGGGCCTTCGGGGTGAGTGGTCCAGCGACGCGGGGACGGCGTCAGGCGGGCGTCAGGGCCAGCTGGACGGTCGTCAGGTAGCGGTTGGCTGCCGGGCGGTTGTAGTCCGGCAGCCAGCGGGCTGCGTCCGCCTCGACGACGTCGGTGACGGTCGCCGTGCCGTGCGTCGTGCCGCGCAGGGTGAGCAGCGCGGCCCGGACACCGAGCGAGTCGGCGTGGGCCGTGGACTTGTCCGGCCCGTAGACCTCCAGCTCCACGAGCGGGTGGTCGAGGTGCTGGTCGTCCAGCCAGGCACCGCCGACCCGGGAGACAAGCACCACGCGCTGCGTCCCGTCAAAGCCCGCCGGTGGCACGTTGTCCACGGTGACGCCGCTCAGTTCGGGGCGGTCGGTGAGGTAGTCGGCGATCAGGCGCTCGACGTCGGGAAACGTGAGCAGTGCACCTGCCACACGGGTTCTCCTTCCGCAAGAAGGTGCCGGGCCGGGTGCCCGGTCACGACCAACGGCGGGGCCGCGCACCCGGGTTCGGGGCACAGCTCCGCCGCTGCGTCCGAGTGTGACGGATAGCGTGCGAGCGCGCAACTAAATCTGAGTGTGGGGCGCGCGGTGACGGCGTCGTACGGCGTTCGTGGCACTGCCTGGGAGGCGCGGAGGGCAGGGTGGCGGGCGCAGGAGGCGAGTGACGTCCCCTCAACCGGTTCGGCTGCGGTAACCAGCGGGCTTCGGCTGCTGCGGGCCTGCCCCGGCTTGGGACCGACGGGCTGTGCTCCGGCAGCACGTCAGCCGGGTGTGCCCGCCGTCACCAACGGGAGTCGGCCCGGAGCCGCGAGCCGCGAGCCGCGAGCCGCCAGGCCGTCACGCCCCGGCTTCCGGCCCCTTCCGGGGCTGCCCGGGGACGCGGGGGTGGAGCGGCGGGATCGTCGGTGTGCGGGAGCGGCGGCGCTTGCGGTCGAAATGGGGGCCGGGGCCGGGCGGGCCGTCAGGTGCGCCCGGTGCGGCAGGCGGCGGGGGCGGCGCGTCGGCGTCCGCTTCCGGCAGGGGCTCGGTCACCGCGTGCTCGCCCTGCTGGTGCAGGGGGAACGTCAGGACGTCGGCCTGCCCGCTGTCGGAGGGGACCACCCGCAGCCGTCTCGTCCTGGTGGCGCGGGCGTCCTCAAGGGCGGGGCGCAGCGTTTCCTCGGCGTCCTGCCAGCCGCTGGCGTAGGCGCGGAACTCCCGCCGTTCCAGCTCGGCTCGGGGCAGGATCACGAGGTCAGCGGGGGAGTGGTCCTCGGCGAGCGCGTCCAGCGTGCTCAGTAGCGCCCGCAGATCGCGGTCGAAGTCCTCCCGCTCGCCCTGGTCCTGATCGGGCACGAATGCTCCCCGCCTCGACTGCGCTGCCTTCCGGGAACCACCGGTTCACGGAGAAACCGGTAGTTGGGGGGAGGACCAGGGAAACCCCTGGTCACGGACCGGCCGCAGACCATCGTAGGACACCCCGGACGGAACCGTTCGAGGCGTGCGAACGTCGGGGGTGGGCGGAACGCTCCAAACCGGGTACTGATACGTGCGGGCAGCACGAAGTCCCGCCCTGTGCCCGGGGGTTCAGCGGAGGCCGGGTGAGCGGGACGGGCGGAGGGTGTGACCGGGGGCACGCCCGGCCCCTGCGGAACGCCGGGTAGTGCCGGAACGCGGGGCACGGTGCCAGGCGCCGGGTGTGTGGTTCTGCCGACGGGTCAGCGCACGCGGCGCCGGGCGCTGGGGGTGGCCTCCTGGGCACTCTGGGACAGGAACTGCTCGGCGACGCGGACGAACATGCCGCGCTGGTCCTCCGGGACGCCGAGCAGTTCCGCGGCCTGCTCCAGGGTGAGCGGGCCGTCGTCCTGGTCGCCGGTCGCCCGGTGGGGCGTGGCGGCCGTCAGCGGAAGCTCCTCCGGCGTCAGCTGCCCGGAGCGGATGAGCATGTCCCGCACCGGGACGCGCAGGACGCGGGCGAGCCGGCGCATCGTCTCCAGGTCCGGCATGCTGTGCCGCTGCAACAGGCGGGTGATGGCCGCGCGGTGCACCCCGGCGGCGTCGGCCAGCTGGGACTTGCCGCCACCGCGTGGGCTGTCGATGTCGTAGCCGCGGTCCCGGACGAGGGCCTCGATCCAGGCCGCGAAGTCTTCCATGTCCTGCGTGTTCGCCATGGGCGCACCTAACCCCTTCGTGGACGGCCCATCATAACGTGCTTTCGCGCGCGGCATTACGTGCTAGCGCAAGCGAAACCTCCGGACCTGGTGGCGCTGATCGTAATAAGTTGCGCGCTAGCACGCAACATGTGAAGGTGATGAGCACGCCTGAACGACCGCACGACCCAGGGAGAGGCTCAGTGAGCACCACCATGTCCGCACGGTACGGCGATGCCGCGCGGCGGGAGTTCTTCGGCTGGCAGGACGCCGCCGCCTGTCGCGGCCTGCCGCCGGAGACCGTCTTTTCCCGCCGCGAGAAAGAGGCGCTGCCCGCGCTCCGGGCCTGCCGACGCTGCCCCGTACGCCGTCCCTGCGAGGAGGCCGTAGCCCCCGCGCAGAGCATGTTCGACGGCGTCAGCGCCGGACGCCTGTGGCGCAACGGGCGCCCCGTACCCCTGCGCCTGCTCCCCGCGTACCTGCCGGAGGCGCGCGCATGAGCCTTCGCGCCGACACCGCTCACTGGCTGGGCGTCCTGCGCCGTCAGTTCCCGGAACTCCTGGAGGAGTTGGTGCCGGGCGGCAGCAGCCCCGGCCTGCCCCGTTCGGCCCCCGGCCCCGCGTCCCCCAGCCGCACCACCACACCGCTGCGGCTGCACGTTTCCGACACCCTTCGCGACGTCACCGACGGCGTCACGGAGCTGGAGGAGGCGGTGCGCGACAAGCTGCGCCTCGGCCGCGCCCGCCGCGCGACGGTTCCGGAGCGCATCGGCCGCGTCCTGGCCCTGCTCGACGAGGTTCAGCGGCATCCGGTGCTCGCCGGGCACGTCCGCGACGAGGCCCGGCGGATGGCCCGCCGCTGTGCGCGCGTCCTGGGCGAGAGCGAGTTGATGACGGCGCTGGCCACTCGGTGTCCGTGGTGCGCGTCGGTGTCCCTGCGTGCGTTCCCCGAGCGCGGCGCCGTCCTGTGCGTCAACCCCGCCTGCCGCTGTGACGACGCCGACTGCGACTGCCGCACCGATCCCGCCCACCGCCACACCTGGCCGGAGGGCACCCTGCCGGAGCCTGGGGAGGCACCCTGATGCTGATCACGGGAACCATGGCCGCCCGCGAGGCCGCCGTCGCCCCCGCCACCATCCGCAAGTGGGTCCAGCTGGGCCGCCTCACCCCGGCCGACCGCCAGGGCCGCACCCTGCTCTACCGCCTGGAGGACGTCTTCGCCGCCGAACGCGCCGCCGCCCGGCACCGGACGGCCCGCCCCGCCCCAGCCCGACCGGACGCGCGGACTCCCTCCCGCTGACCGACGCCCGCCCCCGCACGGCGCCCCAACGCCCGCCCCGGCACGCTCCCCGGCGGCGCGCACGGGCGCTTACGGGTGCGCACGGGCGCTGAGGGTGCGCACGTCGGGGGCGCCCGCTGACCGTCACCAGGCCGGGACCGGTAACCGGTCCCGGCCCCGGCCCCGGCCCCCCGCCTCAGCTCGGCACCGAAGCGGCGAGGGCGGACCGCTGCGCGGCGGCCCCGGCCGCACGCGACGCCTCGCTCCCGACCGTCCACCGGCCGAGTGAGGTCTCGGCCGTGATGCCGGGCCCGAAACCCGCGATCAGACCCCGGGCCGATTCCCCCGGACCGTCCGCCGCGAACAGCCGGGCCAGCGCGTCGAAGACGACGGAACTGGCCACGTTGCCCCGCTCGGTCAGCGTGGCCCGGCTGAACCGGAACATCTCGGGGGGCACGTCGAGGAAGTGGCACAGATCGTCCAGGATGCGCGGGCCGCCGGCGTGGACGATGTAGAAGTCCACGTCCGGCACGGTCCACCCGTGCTGGGCGATGAGCTCGCGCAGCGCCGGGGCCAGCATGCTCATGGTGCCCGGCACCCGCTTGTCGAGGAGGAAGTGGAAGCCGGTGGCCCGGACCGCGTAGGAGATCCACGCCTCGGTGTCCGGGACGAGGTGGGAGCCGTTGCGCTCGATGCGCATGCCGGTGCCGCCCTCCTCCCGGACGACGGCGGCTGAGAGCGCGTCGCCGAACAGCCCGTTGGACAACAGCGATCCCACGCCCAGGTCCGTCGGCTGGTAGCACAGCGAGCAGAACTCACAGGAGACGATGAGCACGTTGGAGCCCGGGTAGGCGCGGCAGAAGTCGTGCGCCCGGCCGATCGCCGCGCCTCCGGCGGCGCAGCCGAGCTGGGCGATGGGCAGCTGCCGCGTCTCGGGGCGGAAGCCCATGGTGTTGATCAGCCACGCCGTCAGCGAGGGCATCATGAAGCCCGTGCAGGAGACGTAGACGATGAGGTCGATGTCCGCCGGTTCCCGCTCGGCGTGGGCGAGCGCTTCCCGGACGACGGCCGGGACGCGGGCCTTGGCCTCCCGCTCGTACACCTGGTTGCGTTCCTCGAACCCCGGGTGCCGCAGCGTCTCCTCAAGCGGCTGGACGAGGTGCCGGGTGCGCACGCCGGTGTTCTGGATGAGCCGCAGCACGAGGTCGCGCTGAGGATGGTCCGCGTGCGTGTGCCGGGCCAGCTCCAGGGTCTGCTGCAGGGTGATGACGTGCTCGGGCACGGCGATCGCCGGTCGGCACAGGGTCGCCATGGTCTCTCCTTCGTCTGCGGGCTGAGCTCGTCACCAGGCGACGGGTAGGGCGAGGGGGTGCCGCCAGATGGATGTGGTGTTCCACCGGACGTCCTCGGGCGGCACCGCCAGCCGCAGCGCCGGGAAGCGCTCCAGCAGCGAGGCGAGGGTCACGGTGAGTTCCATGACGGCCAGCGGCGCGCCCAGGCAGTGGTGGGCGCCCCAGCCGAACGTCATGTGCGGGATCGTGGGCCGGTGCGGGTCCACGTCGTCGGGCCGCTCGAACTTCTCGGCATCCCGGTTCGCCGCGAGGTAGGAGACGTGGACGATGTCCCCGGCCCGGATCGTCACCCCGCCCAGCTCGACGTCCTCGGTGGCGACGCGGGGGATGCCCACGCCTTTGCGGAAGGGGATGTACCGCAGCAGCTCCTCGATGGTGCCCGGCAGCGTCTCGGGGCGGGAGCGCACCCCGGCCGCCAGACCGGGGTGGGTGAGCAGCAGGTAGGTGAGATTGCCCAGCTGGTAGGTGGTGGTGTCCTGGCCGGTGATGAGCAGCACCATGGCCATCACGGTCAGCTCGTCGTCGTCGAGGAGTTCGTCACCGTCGCGTGCGGTGGCCAGCGTGCTGATCAGGTCCTCGCCCGGGGCGCGGCGGCGCTGTGCGGTCAGGTCCGCGAAGTAGGCGCGCAGTTGGGCCTTGGCCTCGATGGCGGCTTCCCGGCCGGCGGCGCCGATGTTCATCATCGTCAGCGCGTGGGCGCGCAGCCCGGGGCGGTCCTCCTCGGGGATGTCGAGGATCTCGCAGATGGTGATGAGCGGGAGTGGCGCGGCCACCTGCCCGAAGAAGTCCGCTGGAGCGCCGTGCTCCCGCAGCCCGGCCAGCAGGTCGTCCACGACACGCTGCGTGCGGTGCCGCATCCCTTCCACGCGCCGGGGGGTGAAGCCCTTGGCCACCAGGCGCCGCAGGCGGCTGCTGGCGGGCGGGTCCATGAGGTTGATCGCCTCGGACTGCACGATGGGCTCGGGCGTCATGCGCGGGAAGTCGCGCCCGGCCACGGCGGCGCGGCTGAAGCGGCGGTCGGTGGTGACGGTGCGGACGTCCTCGTAGCGCGTCACCAGCCACGCCTCGCCCTCGCCGTAGGCCAGCCGGACGCGGGTCACCGGCCCCTCGGCCATGAGCTGCCGCAACTCGGGGTCGAACTCCAGCCCCGTCGCGAAGTCGAAGGGGCAACGCCGCAGGGTGTCGGTGGACTCCACTTGGCTACTCCTCAGGCCAGACCGTCACGGTGCGTCGGCGCCCCGTGCGGGACGACCGCGATCAGAGGTCCCCCGGAGCGGAGCGGCTATACGTGCGGCGTGAACTGATCATTCGATTAGACGATAAATTCGCCCGCTCTTCCCCAGCGCCCTCGCGCCCCCACAGAGCCACCCGCCCCTCTGCTCCGCACCCCCCCGCGTCCCACCGGCTTCCCGTCGTGCCTCACGGCGTGAGCAGTCCCGAGCCGAGCCAGTCGGAGGCGTCGCGCACGCCGGGCAGGGCGAAGAAGTAGCCCCCGCCGATCGGGGTGACGAACTCCGCCATCGGCTCGCCTTCCAGCCGCCGCTGCATCGTGGCGAACTGCCGCTCCACGTCCTGCTGGTAGCAGCAGAAGATCAGGCCCAGGTCCAGGCGTCCGTTCGGGTGGAAACCGCCGTCGTAGCTGTAGCTCCGCCGCAGGATCAGCGAGTCCTCGGTCTGCGGTGTGCGGGGGTTGGCGAGCCGGATGTGGGCGTCGAGCGGGATCACCTCGCCGTGCGGGTCGGCGGTGTAGTCGGGCAGGTCGGATTCCCGGCGGCCGTCCAGCGGGGCGCCCGTGCCCTTGCGTCGTCCGATCATCCGCTCCTGCGCGGCCAGCGGCACCCGGTCCCACGCCTCGACCCGGAACTCGATCTTCCGGATCACCTGGTAGCACCCGCCGGTGGCCCAGGCCGGTTCCCCGGCGGACGGCCCCACCCACACCAGCCGGTTCATCTCCGCCGCGGAGTCCGTATCCGGGTTGACGATCCCGTCCTTGAAACCGATGAACGTGCGTGAGCCCCCGGACGGCCGGGGCGGGTTGTGGAAGCCGTCGAACCGCCAGCGGGGCCTGAGCATGCCGTCCGTCTCCCGCGCGAGATCCCGCAGGACGTGGACGACGGCGTCCGGATGCAGGGCGCAGACCTGGAGGGACAGATCGCCGTGGCACGCGCGCGGGTCCAGGCTGTCGTCGGCGAAGGCAGGCATCCGGGTGAGCCGGCGGGGGCGGCGGGCGGCGAGACCGAACCGGTGGTCGAACAGGGACGACCCCACGCCCAGGGTGATGGTGAGGGCGTCCTGCCGCCGCGGCTCGGCGGCCACCTCCTCGTCCTTGGGCCGCACCCCGCGCACCAGGACGCGGGCCCGCTCGGTGATCGTCCTCAGCAGGTGGATCAGCTCCCCGCGCCGGGCCACCAGGACGTCGAAGGCGACAAACCCGGCGCAGGTCTGCTGCGGGGTGCCGATCCCGGCCTGGTGCACACCGTGGAACGGCACCGGGCCTACCGGGCCTGGCTCGCCGCAGGACTCGGTGCCGGACTCGGTGCCGGGTGCGCGCTGAGCCGCGTACGCCTCCACCCCGCCCGGGGCGGCGACCGCGGCACAGGTCATCCCGGCGGCCCGGCGCAGGAACGCCCGCCGCGCCCCGACGCCCTCGGCCGGACAACCGCCCCCGCTGTGGCCGTCACTCATGGCTCACCTCTTCTTCCCTCGGACGAACGCTTCTGGCCCACGCTTCCGCCGTACGCGATGGGCCAGGCCCACCCCGCACGGCGCGTACACCCTGACGCCGGGGCCGGGTCCCGACCACGGACGCGGCACCGCGCGGCGTCCCCACGTCACACCGATGAGGTGCCCGCCATCCGCCGGACGGCGGCGCCCGGCTCCGGCGTCCTGGGGCCGTGAGCCGCGGCGTCACCCGGCCTGCGGTGTGGCGTCAGCCGTGGGCCGCCGCCCCGGCATGCGTCAGGAGCCGTACAGCGTCGGCAGATCGATGAGCAGTACGTCGCCGGAACCCGAGGCGGCGGCGCGGGCCTTCTCGTTGAAGCCCGCGCCGCTGAAGCAGAGGAGCCGGGTGGCGCGGGTGTCGAAGCGGCCCGCTCGTCCGATGAGGTCGCGGATGTGTCGCAGGCGTTCGATATGGCCGACTCCCATGGTGTCGTTCCACTTGGCCTCGCCGATGGCGAGCAGGGGCGCCTGGGCGCCGTCCGCGATGCCCACCACGGCGACGTCCACCTCGTGACCGGTACGGGCCTTGGGGTCGTGCACCACACCGTGGCCGACACGTGCCGGGAGGCCCCCGAACAGGTCGGGGTCGGCGTGATGCAGGGCCCACTCCCGGCAGATCTGCTCGAAGTGGGGCCCCAGCACCTTGCTGTCGAACCGCCGTCGGCTCGCCCGCCACACCCGTGCGGCGTTGCCCGGTCGCTCCAGCTGGTCCCATACGGGGCGCATGATGGCGTGGTAGAAGCCGATGAGGGGTTCCGCGATCCGGTACGTGGAGCGGTTCTCCCGGAACGCGTCAACATCGCGGTGCAGTAGCCCCGCGTCCTCCAGGACGTTGATGGGGTGCGCGATGTCGGTGGCCTTGCGCTCCAGGTATCCGGCCACGCCGCCCCGGGTGGCGTTGCCGTCGGCGACGGCCGCCAGGACGGACAGGTACAGCGCGGTGTCCCGCAGGTCGGGCTCTTCGGCCAGCAGGTACCGGGCTTCCCGGAAGAGCGGCGTCTCCGGGTTGAGGACGGTGCGAACGACCCAGTCGTCGAAGTCCGCTGGGCCCGCCGGGGTATCCCCGCGCGCGAACTCGCGCCGGTAGGCGGGCGTTCCGCCGACGACCGCGTTCACCTGGAGGGCGAGCCGGGGGTCGCTGATGCCCCAGAACCGCGCGGCAAGCTGATGGTCGAGGGTGCGCACCACCAGCTCCAGCCCGGCCCGGCCGCGCAGCGGTGCGTTGCCAGACAGCAGCTTGCCCATGAACGAGAGCGCCGAGCCGCACAACAGCAGCCGGGTCCGGGACCGGGTGCGGGGCTCCCGCAGGGGACGGAAGGCTTCCTGGATCACTGACGGAAGCTCCGGAGCGGCCTTGGCCAGGTAGGGAAACTCGTCGATGACGACGGGAACGGGGCGATCCGCGCCCAGCGCGAGGAGGGCGTCGACGGCCTCGAACCAGTCGGCGAAACGGTAGGGGACCGCGGGGCTGGTGTGAGCGGTGAGCGCGGCGCTGATCCGCCGAAGCGATTCGGCGCCGGTCGCTTCGGTCGCCCCGAAGTAGAAGCCGCCCGCCGCCCGGCACGCCGCGTCCAGCAGGAACGTCTTCCCCTGGCGGCGCCTGCCCGAGACGACCCCGAGCGTTGCCCCTGCCTGCTCGTCCCTGATGAAGCGCCCCAGCGCGGACCACTCATGGTCCCGGTCGAACATCCCGGCGGGCTTCTCCATCACCGTTCCCATCCATGAGGAGTACACTTCTTAGAAGTGTACTCCTATAAACTTCCTCCTTCCTGTGTAGCGTGTCGCCGCGTGGTCCGGCCGGCTGAGGCGGGGACACCGTACGACCGGTCCGCTGACGCCCGGCCGCCGGTGAGGGCCGGGGGTGGGGAGCGGTAGCGTCGGCGGTATGGACGGTGACGTGTTCGGGATCGGGGAGCTGCGGCGGCGGGTGCTTCAGGCGTGGGCGGCGTCGCCCGCGCGGTTCCGGGAGGACGCCAACGCCGAGGAGGAGCTGGCGCTTGGCGGCTACCGGGACCGGCTGGTGGTGGAGCTGGCGCAGAACGCCGCCGACGCCGCCGCCCGCGCCGGCGTGCCCGGCAGGCTGCGGCTCACGCTGCGGGACGGCACGCTGGTCGCCGCGAACACCGGGGCGCAGCTGGACGCGGCCGGAGTGGAGTCGCTGTCCACGCTGCGCGCGTCGGCCAAGCGGGACGCGGGCGGCGAGAGCGGCACCGTGGGCCGGTTCGGCGTCGGTTTCGCGGCCGTGCTGACCGTCAGCGACGAGCCCGCCGTCGTCAGCCACGGGGGCGGGGTGCGGTGGTCGCGTGCGGAGGCCCGCGAGGCGGCGGGCGAGCTGCCCCAGCTGGCCGATGAGCTGCGGCGGCGGGACGGGCACGTGCCGGTGCTGCGGCTGCCGCTGGCCGCCGAGGGCAGCGCGCCCGAGGGGTACGACACCGCCGTCGTCCTGCCGCTGCGGGACGCCGCCGCCCACGAGCTGGCCGAACGCCTGCTGCACGGCGTGGACGACGCGCTGCTGCTGGCCCTGCCCGGGCTGAGCGAGGTCGTCGTGGACACGGCCGCCCACGGGGTGCGCACGCTGACCCGGCGTCAGGACGGGCCGTACACCGTGATCGGGGACCGGCGCTGGCGGGTGGCGTCCGCGCACGGCACGCTCGACCCGGCCCTGCTCGCCGACCGCCCCGTGGAGGAACGCGCCCGCCCGCACTGGTCGGTGACGTGGGCGGTGCCCGTGGACACCGCCGGGGCACCGCAGCGGCCCGGCACCGCGCCCGTCGTGCACGCGCCCACCCCGACCGACGAGCCGCTGGGCCTGCCCGCGCTGCTGATCGCGACGTTCCCGCTGGAATCCACCCGCCGCCACACCGCGCCCGGCCCGCTCACCGACTTCCTCACCGAGCGCGCCGCCGACACCTACGCCGAGCTGCTGCGCGCGTGGCGCCCCGTCAGCCCCGGCGTCATCGACCTCGTCCCAGGACCGCTGGGCCGCGCCGCGCTGGACGGCGCCCTGCGCGCACGCCTGCTGCGGCAGCTGCCCGCGGTGCCGTTCCTGCCCAGCGCCCACGCCGCCGACGACCCCGACGACCCCGCCGACGAGCCGTACGCCCTGCGTCCGCGCGACGCGGAGCTGGTCGAGGGCGCGGGCCAGGACACCGTGGAGGTGCTGGCCGAGCTGTTCCCCAGCCTGCTGCCCGCCGGGCTGGAACGCCGCACCGAGCTGCGCGCGCTGGACGTGCCGCGCATCCCGCTGGGCGAGGTCATCGACCGGCTCGCGGGCATCGAACGCGACCCCGCCTGGTGGCACCGCCTGTACGACTCCCTCACCGGGGTGGACCCCGACCGCCTCACCGGCCTGCCCGTACCGCTCGCCGACGGCCGCACCACGATCGGCCCCCGCCACGTCCTGTTGCCGCTGCCCGACCTCGCGGATGCCGAGCGCCTCGCCCGCCTCGGCCTGAAGGTGGCGCACGCCGAGGCCGTACACCCACTGCTGGAGAAGCTGGGCGCCCTCCCGGCCACGCCGCGCGCGGTGCTCACCACGCCGCAGGTCCGCGCCGCCGTCGCCGCCTCGCTGGACGCCGACGAGCTGTGGGACGGAGCCGAAAACGGGGCCGGCCTGGACGCCGACGAGCTGGCCGACACCGTGCTCGGCCTCGTCCGCGACGCGGGCCTGGCCGTGGGCGACGAACCGTGGCTGGCCGCCCTCGCCCTGCCCGACGAAGACGGCGAACTGGCCCCGGCCGGTGAACTCCTCTACCCCGGCAGCGCCTTCGCCGCCGTCCTGCGCCCGGGCGAGGTGCCCGCCTGCGCCGCCGCCCTGGCCGAACGCTGGGGCGAGCACACGCTCGCCGCCGCCGGTGTGCTCGCCGCCTTCCCGCTGGTACGCGCCGCCGACGTCGTGCTCGACCCCGACGAGCTGGAACCGCGCGACACCGACTACGCCGAACCCGACGACGCCGGGCTGCTGGACGCCGTGGACGTGTGGTGCGAGGACATCCTCGACCAGCTCCCCGACACCCCCGTCCCGCCCGTCGCCACCGAACTGCTCGCCGTCCGCGACCTCGACCTGGTGGACGACGACCGCTGGCCGGGGGCGCTCGCCCTGCTCGCCCAGCCACCCCTGCGCGACGCGCTCACCACCCCGGTGCGCGTCCTGCTGCCCGACGGCACCGCCGAGTCCGTCCGCCCCTACACCGCCTGGTGGCTGCGCGGCCACCCCGTGCTCGACGGCCGCCGCCCCGCCGGACTGCGCGCCGCTGGCGGTGACCCGCTGCTCGCCGGGCTCTACGCGGAGGCCGACGCCAGCGGCTTCGACGACCCCGCGCTGCTGCACGCCCTCGGGGTGCGCACCTCGGCCGCCGCGCTGCTGGACGAGCCGGGCGGCGCCGCCGAACTGCTGGCCCGGCTCGCCGACCCGGACCTGTCCGTCCACCCCGCGCAGCTGCACGGCCTCTACACCCTGCTCGCCGGCCTCGACCCGGCCGAGGTGACGCTCCCCGATGAGCTGCGCGCCGTGGTGGACGGCGCCGTGCGCGTGGTGGACGCCGAGAGCGCGCTCGTCGCCGACGCCCCCGACCTGCTGCCCCTGGCCACCGGCCGCGCCCTGCTCCCGGTGCGCCCGGCACAGGCCGCGCGGCTGGCCACCGTGCTTGACGTCGGCTTGCTCAGCGAGGCGCTGCCCGCCCCCGTCCCCGCGGGCGGCACCGAACACGCCGTGCCGGAAGGGGTGCGCGCCCTGCTGGGTCCGGCGGCGCCGCGCAGCTACGTCGAGCACGACGAGCTGGTCATCGACGGGGTGGAGGTGCCGTGGCGGCTCACCCCGGGCGGGGAGCTGCACGCCGCCACGCTGGAGGGCGTCGCCGCGGGCCTGGCCTGGGCCGCGTCCGCCTGGCCGCGCCGGTTCGAGGTCGCCGCGCTGCTGGAGGACCCCGCCCGCACGGACGAGCTGGCGGCAGCGCGCTGGTTCGAGTAACCGGGCGGCCCCGGGCGCCCGGGCGCCCTTCCCGTGGGTGGCCCGGGCGTCGTCCGGCGGGGCAGGCAGGCGTGGACACGCGTCTCACCCCCCGGGACGGCGCCGTCAGCCACGGGGCGAGCCGCTAGGCTCACCCCGTGGCTGAGATCCAGATTCCCGCTGACATCAAGCCCGCCGACGGACGCTTCGGTTCGGGTCCCTCCAAGGTGCGGACCGAGGCGCTCAGCGCCCTGGCCGCCACCGGCACCTCCCTGCTGGGCACCTCCCACCGCCAGGCCCCGGTCAAGAACCTGGTCGGCCGGGTGCGCGAGGGCGTACGCGAGCTGTTCTCCCTGCCCGACGGCTACGAGGTGGTCCTGGGCAACGGCGGCTCCACCGCGTTCTGGGACATCGCGACGCACGGGCTGATCGAGAACACCTCCCAGCACCTGTCCTTCGGCGAGTTCTCCTCGAAGTTCGCCAAGGCCGCGCGCCTCGCGCCGTGGCTGGCGGAGCCGAGCGTCATCGAGTCCCCGGCGGGCACCCATCCCCAGGCGCGGGCCGAGGCGGGCGTGGACGTCTACGCGCTCACCCACAACGAGACCTCCACCGGCGTCGCCCTGCCGCTCAAGCGCGTGTCCGGTGCGGACGAGGGCGCGCTCGTCGTGGTGGACGCCACCTCCGGCGCGGGCGGCCTGCCCGTGGACATCGCCGAGACCGACGTCTACTACTTCGCCCCGCAGAAGTCCTTCGCCGCCGACGGCGGGCTGTGGCTCGCCGTGTTCTCCCCGGCCGCGCTGGAGCGCGCCGAGCGCATCGCCGCGTCCGGCCGCCACATCCCGGCCTTCTTCGACCTGCCGACGGCGATCGACAACTCGCGCAAGAACCAGACCTACAACACCCCGGCGCTGGCCACCCTGTTCCTGCTGGCCGACCAGCTCGACTGGATCAACGGCCAGGGCGGCCTGGACTGGGCCGTGCGCCGTACCGCCACCTCCGCACGCCACCTGTACGGCTGGGCGGAGGCGGCGAAGTACGCGTCGCCGTTCGTGGTGGACCCGGCGCAGCGCTCGCAGGTCGTCGGCACCATCGACTTCGCCGACGAGGTGGACGCAGCGGCCGTCGCCAAGGCGCTGCGCGCAAACGGCATCGTGGACACCGACCCGTACCGCAAGCTGGGCCGCAACCAGCTGCGGGTGGCCATGTTCCCCGCCGTCGAGCCGGACGACGTGCGGGCGCTGACGGCGTGCGTGGACTACGTCATCGACAAGCTCTGACAGCCCCCACCCCCGCGACGAGCCCGACCCACGATCCCCGCAGCTCCCTGGGCTCCTGCGCGGTGCGGGGATCGCCCCCACCCGGCCCGCCCGTGCGCCCGTCCCCACGGCGCGCTCGGGCTGTCAGGGCGGGCCTTCACCGCGCGTGCTTGCGGCGTCCGCGCAGGCCGAGCCACACCGCGAGGGCGATGGCGAGGACGGCGCCGCCGATGGCCACGGTGTCCCCGTCCACGTCCCGCCCCTCGCCGGAGCCAGCGCCGTCCCGGGCGGGACCGGTGCGCGCGGGGTCCTCGCCCGCGTCCCCGTCCGCACCCTCCGCCGCGGCCACCGGCAGCAGCTCGCCGGTCAGCTCCTTCGCGACGACCTCCGTGCCCGCGCCCTCGCTCCCGTACAGCAGGTGCCGCCCGTCCGGGGTGAAGGTGATCGCCTCCCCCTGCTGCTGGATCGGCACCGGGAGCCGCCCCAGCCGCTCGGGCGCGCCGTCCTCCCACGCGTACATCAGCGCGCCGAAGTAGCTGCGCACCGCGAGCCGGGTGCCGTCCGGTGAGAACGCGGCGTCGGTGGCCCACAGGCCGATGTCGGCGACGCGCTCGAACGTGTTGACGCCGTCCGCCGACAGCGACTGTGGCCCCGCGTACAGCCCGTCACCGCCCTCCGTCTTGCCGACGATGTACACCCGCCCCGTGAGCGGGTGTACCGCCAGCGACTCGGCGTCCCGCGCGCCGTCCGCGTACCGCACGGTGTGGACTTCCGGCTCGATGGTGGTGTCCGCCAGCTGCTCCGGCTCGGCGAACCGGTAGATCCACACGTGCGGCCACGTGCCGCCGAGGTTGTCGCCGATGTCGCCTACGTAGAGGTCACCGTCCGGGCCGACGGACACCGCCTCCAGGTCACGCCCCTCGACGCCCGTCAGCGTCACCGTCGCCAGCGTATGGCCGGTCTCACCGTCCACCGCGAACAGCTGCGCCTGGTTCGCGCTGTCGTTGTGCGTCCAGTACACCCCGGGGTGCGTCCGGCTGGCCGCGAGCCCGCTGCTCTCCACGATGGCCGGGTCCCGCAAGACGAACCCCGGCCCGCCCTCGTCGGCCACCGCGCTGCCCGCCGCCCCGAGCACCAGCCCGACCCCGATCCCCGCCACCCGTGTCCACATGCCCCCAGCCTGCCATCCGCCGCCCCACCGCCTGCGCAGGGGCGGCGGATAGCAACTGGGGGAGCGGAACCTCTGGGGCGGGGGCAGCCGAGGGCAACAGAAGTACGAGTTCCGGATGCGCGGCGGCGCCTTGCCGCTTCACGTCTAGGTTGATTTGACTTGTCATGTCAAGTAGTCATTGACTTACACTCGTGAAGTACCGGGATCTCGTCAGGAAGATCAGAGAGCGCGCGAAAGCCGAGGATGTGGTGCTTGACATGCTGCGGCAGAAGGGAAGCCACACCAGGTGTGGCGCTGTGGCGGAACGTCAGTCGTCATTCCCAAGCACACCGAGATCAACGAGCTGACCGCGCAGAGCATCTGCGAGGCGTTGGAAGCCGAACTGGGCGAGGGATGGTGGCGGTGAGCGGGTATCGGGTCACGGCACGGAGAACCGGTGACTGGTGGGCCTTGGAGGTTCCGGAACTGCCGGGCGTTTTCACTCAGGCCAAACGTCTTGACCAGGCGGAAACCGTGGCGAGCGAAGCCATCGCGGTGATGCTGGATGTCGCCCCCGGCGACGTGCGCGTGGAGGTGGAGCCGGTGCTGTCGCGCGACGCGCGGGAAGCGCTGGCGCATCTGGCGGCGGCCCGGGCGGCCGCGGCGGATGCCGTCGTGGGGGAGAAATCCGCCGCGCTGGAGGCGGCCGCCGTGTTGACGCGTGAGCTGAGCCAGCGTGATGCGGGCCGGCTGCTGGGCGTTTCCTTCCAGCGGGTCTCCCAGTTGCTCAAGGAGCGTGCGGCTCAGACAGCGCAGGAGCACGGTGTGCTCCCAGCGCGACGCCGCTCTGGCAGCGGACCCGGGCACGAGCCAGGCGGGGGCCGGGCCGCCGCCTGAGTCCGGTGCCCGGGGGCGAAAGCCGGGGACGCTGCGAGATGCTGAGGTGAGGTGATCCGCGAGTCCATCGGTACCGCGCTCCCCACACGGCCAGTGCGTGGAGCGCGGGTGGCGGCGCCCACGTCGAGCTTGATGGCGTCGCGGACGGTGTCCTCCTCCTCGGGTGCGTGAGCGGCATCACGCCCCAGGTCACAGCGGTGGCCCGGCAGAATGTGCCGGTGCGCTACATGACGGTCGGGGACTCGATGACCATCGGTGCCGCCGGTGACTACACCTGGCGCTACCGCCTCTGGCAGCACCTGAGCGGCCTCGGCCCGGTGGAGTTCACCGGCCCGCACTCCGCGCTGCACGAGGGCTCGCCGGCCTACGGTGACCCGGCGTTCCCCGCCGCCGCGCGCCGCCACCTCGCCGGCTGGGGCGAGGGCTGGCTGCACCACGCCCCGCGCATCGGTGACGCGGTGGCCCGATACGCACCGGACGTCCTGCTCATATCGCTCGGCCTGATCGACCTCGGCTTCTATACCTGCCCCGAGCAGACCCTGGCCAACGCGCACCGTTTCCTCGCCGCCGCCCGCGCCGCCCGGCCCTCGGTGCGCGCGGTGCTGCTGCCGGTGATCCCCAACGTGCGCGCCGCCACCGACGCCCCCTTCGCCGCCCAGGTGTCCCACTTCAACGCGCTGCTGGCCGGAGCCGTCGCGGAGCTGACGACCCCGGCTTCCCCGCTGGTGCTCGCGGTGCCGCCCACCGACTGGGACCTCACCCGCGACACCTACGACGGCACCCACCCCTCGGCCCCCGGCGAACACCGTCTCGCCGCCGCCTTCGCCGACGCGCTGCACACCGCGTGGTCCCTCGGTGCCCCCTACCCCGCCCCGCTCGCGGCACAGGTGTGAGTCGAACGCGTTTGCGCTCCGCCCGTGACCTGGACGCTGTGCGTATCGTTGTACCGCGCGGCTGTCCCCGCCTTCCGAGGGCAGCGGGGAGGAGCGCCACGGTGACCATCGCACTGCACGACGACAGGACCGACATGGCCGACGGCGACGATCTCAGCCTGGACGAGCTGTTCGAGCGGCTTGAGCGCATGCCCGTCCCCGAGGGGTACAAGGTCGAGATTGTCGAGGGGATCGTCTACATGTCGCCGCAGCGGCCGAACCACTGGGACCTTATCTTCGAGATCAGCTCCCAACTGGACGCGCGATACGCGCGTAAGCGCATCAAGTCAGACGTGCGCATCGACTTCCCCGGCCACCAGAACGGCTTCGCATCCGACGTCACGGTGCTCCGGGAAGGTGTGGCTATCACGCCCTCCGCCCGGTACCGGCACGAAGACGTCGAGTTTGTCGCCGAGGTGATCTCCAAAGGTACGGGCGCCAACGACTACGGCCCCAAGAATCGCGCCTATGCCGCCGCCGGGGTGCCCGTTTACCTGATCGTCGATCCCTATGCCGGCCGCTGCCACGTCTATACCCAGCCCAAAGACGTTGGCTACGGCAGTCAGCTGACCATTGACTTCGGTATCGACATCGACCTCACCGACACGGTCGTCGGCATCACCCTCACCACGGACGCCTTCGCGCGGGACTGAGATGGCGTACGGCCGGTGCCGCGTGCTTGCCTGGAGTGGGCTCCAAGGCGTTGGCTGGGCGGCATGGAGTACACACAGCTGGGCCGCACGGGGCTCAAGGTCAGTCGGCTGGTGCTGGGCACCATGAACTTCGGGCCGCAGACGGACGAGGCGGCCGCACACGAGATCATGAACGCCGCGCTGCACGCGGGCGTCAACTTCTTCGACACCGCCAACGTCTACGGGTGGGGCGAGAACAAGGGCCGGACGGAGGAGATCATCGGCTCCTGGTTCGCCGGCGGGATGGACCGGCGCGAGAGGGTCGTCCTGGCCACCAAGGTGTACGGCAACATGAACGTGGACGGGCAGAACTGGCCGAACCACGACCGGCTGTCGGCGGTCAACATCCGCCGGGCCGTGGACGCGAGCCTCAAGCGGCTGCGTACCGACTACATCGACCTCTACCAGTTCCACCACGTTGACCGGCGCACGCCGTGGGAGGAGATCTGGCAGGCGATCGACGTGCTGGTGCAGCAGGGGAAGATCCTGTACGCCGGGTCGTCCAACCACGCCGGGTGGCACATCGCGCGGGCCAACGAGACGGCGGCGCGGCGCGGCAGCCTGGGCCTGGTGAGCGAACAGTGCCTGTACAACCTGGCCGAACGGCGCGCCGAGATGGAGGTCATCCCGGCCGCGCGGGCCTACGGGCTCGGCGTCATCCCGTGGTCGCCGCTGCACGGCGGGCTGCTGGGCGGGGCGCTGCGCAAGGAGCAGGCGGGCGGCGCGGCGCGCTCGGCGTCCGGCCGGTCAGCGGACGCGCTGCGGAACACCGCGATCCGCGAACAGGTGCGGGCGTACGAGAACCTGCTGGACCAGCACGGGCTGGAGCCCGGCGAGACCGCGCTGGCCTGGCTGCTGACGCGGCCGGGGGTCACGGGGCCGATCGTCGGCCCGCGTACCCGGGAGCAACTGGAGTCGGCGTTGCGCGCGGTGGAGCTGGAACTCGGTGCGGAGGTGCTGACGGCGCTGGACGATATCTTTCCGGGGCCGGGTCCGTCCCCGGAGGCGTTCGCCTGGTAGCCGCCGTCCCGGGAGCGCCCCGGCACGAGTCCGCCGGTAGGGGCCACGACGCGGGCGGGCGGGACGCGCGGCGGCTCGTCCGGCGGCTACGCGCCGATGACCGCGACGGCGGCGACGACCGCGAGCAGGAGCAGCAGCGCGGCGCTGACGACGAGCTTGCGGGTCTTGGCGTTCACGGCGTCCACGGTAGCCGGTCGGCCGGGCGGCCGAGCGGCCAGTGGGACACGGCCTCGTAGCGCGGCTGTTCGCCGGGGATGCCGGAGTGGGGGAGGTGGCTGCGGACGAGGGTGAGGGTGTCCGCGCGCCAGGGCGGTGAGGTGAGCGGGGCGAGCGCGTCCGCGAACGGGGCGAGCCGCGCACCCCGCGCGCGGGCCAGGGTCAGGTGCGGGGTGTAGCGGGCGGGCCCGGCGTCCGGGTGGCGACCGGCACCCACCCGGCGTCCGGCCGCACGGGCGGCGGCGGCCAGGTGCGCCAAGTCGGCCAGGGCGCCGTCCTCGGTCTCGGTGATGCCCGCCCACAGCGCCCGGTCGGCGAACCGGCCGCCCCCGTGCAGGCGCAGCCCCAGCGGGTGCCCGCGCCGCGCCGCCCGCTCCAGGCGGGTGCCCAGTCCGGGGACGTCGGCGTCGGGCACCTCGCCGTAGAACGCGAGCGTGACGTGCCACCCGGCGGCGTGCGCCCAGCGCAGCGCGTCCGCGTCGGGCAGCGCGTGCAGGGCGCGCACCTCGGCGGTGAGCGCGGCCACGACCTCGCGCGGGGGCAGCAGGGCCGCGAACAGCCTCATCGCGCGCCCCCGCCGACGCCGGCCGGGGCGGGCCGGTCCGAGCGGGCGGGCCGGTCCGAGGTGGCAGGCCGGTCCGAGGTGGCGGGCCGGGCGGACGGCGGGCTGGCCAACGCCGCACCGGACGGGACCGGCAGGGGCTCCCGCGCCTGATCCAGCTCCCCCGCCGCCTGCCCCGCACGTGGCACGAACGTCACCACGCGGCGGCCCCGGCGCACGTCCACGCTCAGCCGCAGCCCGGCCGTGCGGGCCAGCAGCAGACCGACGACGGCGGAGGCCAGCACGGCGATCAGCCCGCCCGCGAGCATGCCGACGCGGGGGCCGAAGGCGTCGGTGATCCAGCCCATGATCGGGCCGCCGATCGGTGTGCCGCCCATAAAGACCATCATGTACAGGCTCATCACCCGGCCGCGCATGGCGGGGTCGGTGGCCAGCTGGACGCTGCTGTTCGCGGTGACGTTGAACGTCATGCCCAGCATGCCGACCGCCACCATCAGCGCGGCGAACGCGACGAACCACGGGGTCAGCGCGGCCGCCGACAGCAGCAGCCCGAACACGGCGGCGGCGCCGATCAGCAGCCGCATGCGCGCGGTGGCGCGGCGGGCGGCGAGCAGGGCCCCGGTCAGCGAGCCGAGCGCCATCAGCACGTTGAACAGGCCGTAGGTGCCCGCTCCCTCGTGGAAGACCTTGTCGGTGAACGCCGTCAGCCAGATGGGGAAGTTGAACGCGAATGTGCCGATGAAGCCGACGAGCACGATCGGCCAGATCAGTTCCGGACGGCTGCGCACGTACCGCAGGCCCTCGCGCAGCTGGCCCTTGCCGCGTCCGGCCGGTGCGGCGGGCGTCAGCTCGGCGGTGCGCATGAGCAGTAGCGCGGTGATGGGGGCGAGGAAGGACAGGCCGTTGATCAGGAACGCCCACCCGCTGCCCGCCGTGGCGATGAGCACACCGGCGACGGCCGGTCCGATCAGCCGCGCGGACTGGAAGTTCGCCGAGTTCAGCGAGACGGCGTTGCGCAGCTGCGCCGGGCCGACCAGCTCGGAGACGAAGGTCTGCCGCGCCGGGTTGTCCACGACGGTGACCAGGCCGAGCGCGAAGGCGAGCGCGTAGACGTGCCCTACCTGCACGGAGCCCGACAGCGTCAGCGCGGCGAGCGCGAGACCGGTCAGGCCCATCGTGGACTGGGTGATCAGCAGCAGCTTGCGTTTGCCGTAGCGGTCGGCGAGCACGCCGCCGTACAGCCCGAACAGCAGCAGCGGAAGGAATTGCAGGGCGACGGTGAGACCGACGGCGGTGGCCGAGCCGGTGAGGCTGTGGACGAGCCAGTCCTGCGCGATGCGCTGCATCCACGTGCCGGTGTTCGACACCAGCTGACCGGAGGCGAAGAGGCGGTAGTTGCGCACGCGCAGCGAGCTGAACATCGAGGTCTCGTGGCGCGCGCCGGTAGCGGTCGCGCTGGACGCGGCGGTCGCGCTGGACGCGGCGGTCGCGCTGGACGCGGCGGACGCGCTCGCGGCGCCGTGGACGTTCGCGACGGCCCCAGGGGCCGTGGTGGGCGCCGGGGCGGGGTCGGTGGTGGTGGGTGGGGTGCGTTCGTTCGGTGCGGGTGCGGAGTGTGCTCCGGGTCCCGGACTCAAGTGGCGTCGCCTCCTCGTCGTCGTCTCCTTACCGGCCTTCACCGGCTCCTTCACAGGTGCGCGAGCTTCTCCAGTACGGGCGCGGCCTCGCGCAGCTTCGCCCACTCCTCCTCGTCGAGCCCGCCGGCCAGCTCGGCCAGCCAGTGGTTCCGCTTCTCCCGCGCGACGGCGAGCACGGACTCGGCCTGCTCGGTCTGGGTCACGATCTTCTGCCGCCGGTCCTCGGGGTGCGGGTCCAGCCGGACGAGCCCCTTGGCCTCCAGCATGGCCACGATGCGCGTCATCGACGGCGGCCGCACATGTTCCCGCCGGGCCAGTTCGCCGGGCGAGGCCGCTCCGCACCGGGCGAGGGTGCCGAGCACGGACATCTCGGTCGGACTCAGCGACTCGTCGGCCCGCTGGTGTTTCAGGCGGCGGGACAGCCGCATGACCGCCGTGCGCAGGGCGTTGACGGCGACGGCGTCCGCGCCGCTGGACAGATCAGGCATGTTGTTAGCTTAACTCATTACCTCGTCTAACAACTACGGGGGTTGTCGTCTTCCCTGTCACACGTTTGGGTGAGTTCACACGGAAAGACGGATGATCGTTTCGACGCGCCCGGGACCGTGGAGGCATGACCCCGGACGTGTCGCAAGTCCTCACCCTCCGGATGGACGCCGCCCTCCTGGGCCGCATCACCCAGCACGCCGCGCGCCGCCGCATGAGCGTGCAGGACTACGTCGTGCGCCTCCTCGTCCGCGACGACTTCGACGAGCGCTTCCACTCCGCGGTGGAACGCACCCAGCGCTTCTACGCCCGCGCCGACGCCCCGCCTGCCCCACCCGCCGACGCCCCGCCCGCCCCCGCCGACGCCCCGCCCCACTCACCCGGCGCTGCCTGACCGGCGCCCACGCGCCAGCGACAGCGACACGCCCCCGTCCGGCACACCCCCGCCGTCCGACCGGTGGCAGGCCCGTGCGACAACACTGATCCGCTGTTGAAGAGGCTCTGACAGGGATTTGTGAATCGTCTGATTGTTTCCCAAATATCAGGCTGGCTATCGTTCGACGCGTTGGGGAGCGGGCACGCGGCAATTTTTCTGACGTGAGTTTGCCATGCCCGGAATACGCACGGAATGACGTGCCGCCGTCTTGCGCAGGGCGATGGCTGGGGCACGGAACCTCCGGATAATGACGCCGGGAGGCGACATGATCGGACGCCGCCAATTCCTCACCACGGCCGGGGCCGCCGCGGTGGTCGTCGGTTTCGACCCGCTCGGGCGCACCTGGGTCACGGAGGCGGAGGCGGCGACGGGGCCGTCGTTCGCCGCCGCGCCCCGGCTGGACGGTGAGCTGGCGCTCGACCGGGGGTCTTGCGAGGCGGTCACCACCGACCTGGGCAACATCGTCCATCAACGGCCGTGCGCGGTGCTGCGCCCCGGGTCCGCCGGTGACATCGCCAGAATGATCCGCTTCTGCCGCGCCCACCGCATCGAAGTGGCCCCCCGGGGCCAGGCGCACACCACCTACGGCCAGGGCCTCACCGACGGGCTGCTCATCGAGAACCGGCACCTGAACCGCATCCACACGCTCGGCCCGCGCACCGCCGAAGTGGACGCCGGAATCCACTGGATGGAGCTGACCAAGGCCGCCTACGAGCACGCGCCCCGGCTCACTCCGCCCGTCCTCACCGGCTACACCCAGCTGACCGTGGGCGGCACGCTCTCCGTGGGCGGCATCGGCGGCATGGTCGGCGGCCTGCGCACCGGGCTCCAGGTGGACCACGTGCGGGAGCTGGAGGTGGTCACCGGGACCGGCGCGGTCGAGCGCTGCTCGCGGGACCGCAAGCCCGACCTCTTCGAGGCGGTGCTCGGCGGGCTCGGCCAGTGCGGCGTCATCACCAAGGCCGTCATCGACCTCGTCCCCGCACCGGAACGCGCGCGCACGTATCTGCTCCGGTACACCGACAACGCCGTGTTCTTCCGCGACCTCCGCACGCTCCTCGACCGCCCCGGCATCGACCACGTCTACGCCGAATTCACCGCGCCGGACCCGACGCCCACCTACACACTGCACGCGACGGCGTTCTACGACCGCCCCGGGACGCCGAACGACACAGCCATCGTGAGCGGCCTGTCCGCCGCGCCGGAAATCAACGACACGGGTTATCTGGACTACGTGTTCACCATTGACGAGGCCATCGACTCCTTGCGGGAAACGGTGGACTGGGACAGCTTCGTCAAGCCGTGGTTCGACGTCTGGATACCCGGCTCCGCCATCGAGGACTACCTCGCCGACGTCATGACGACGCTCACCCCGCGCGACATCGGCCCCTACGGCGCCGGACTGATCTACCCGCAACGCCGCTCCCACACCAGCCGCACCTACCCCCGGCTGCCCGCACCAGACGGCTCGCCGTGGGCGTACGTCGTTGACATCAACACCGTGGCCAGCACGCCCGGCCCAGACCCGGCGTTCGCCGAGGAGATGCTGCGGCGCAACGAGCGGCTCTACACCCGCATGCGGGAACGCCACGGCGGCACGCTGTACCCGATCGGCTCGGTGCCGTTCACCCCGCGCGACTGGCGCGCCCACTACGGCACTACCTGGCCCGCCCTCCGCGCCGCTAAACGCCGCTACGACCCGGCCCACATCCTCACCCCGGGTCCGGGCATCTTCCGCCAGCCCTGACCCCAGCCCGGCTCACCAGACGGCAGCGCGGAAACGCGGAAACGCGGAAACGCGGCATCGCCGCCTGCCGCGCCGCCCTGCGCGCCTCCGGCACGGCCTGCCGCGCCCCGCGCAACCGACACCGGTGAGGCGGACGCGGAGGGCGGGCAGTGGCGGCCCCGACCGCCGTTCCGCCCGCCGCCACGCGCGGGCATGACCCCCACCCGCACGGTCGCCCCAGCCTCGGGACCGGCGGGAACGGGGTTCTCGCTACGCTGGTGCGGTAGCGGTGGCGGTACGGAAGGACGCGGTGGGGTCATGCGGCTGAGTCGGTGGTTGGACGGGCGGCACCAGGCCCCCGAGCCGCTGGAGGGCAACGTGGTGCTGACGGTCACCGTCGGCACCGTGACCTGGTTCGCGCTGTTCCTCGTCCAGGTGCCGTTCTACGCCTGGTATGCCGACCGCGGGCACGCGTGGTGGATCTGGACCTGCCTGGCCGGAGGCGGCCTGGGCCTCGTCGGCCTGTGGTACGTCCGGGCCCGGGAGGCGGCCATCCGGCGGGCGGAGGAGCGGCGGCGCGAGCCACCACGGTGACGCCCGGGCGGCCCCGGACGGTACGGGACCGCGATGCGCGCCACGCGGGAGGAGGCGGACCCCGGAAGCTGAACCCGGGCTGAAGCCGCCCGCACCACCTCGGCGCCGTGGCCACGCTCGCGGCGGCGGTGCGGGGGGACGCGTCCGGGGGCGGCACGTCCTGGCCGACGCGCCGCTGAAGGGTGCACGCTTGAGCACATGCGACTGGCAGCGGAGCTTTCGGACCACGTACGCGGCGACGTGGAGTTCGACGCCGCGAGCAGGGCGCTGATGACGATGGACGCCTCCAACTACCGGCGCGTCCCCGTCGGCGTCGTCGCACCGCGTGACGCCGAGGACGTCGCCGCCGCCCTCGCGGTGTGCCGGGCGCACGGCGTCCCGGTCGTCGCCCGGGGCGCGGGCACCAGCATCGCCGGGCAGGCCACCGGCACCGGCGTCGTGCTGGACTTCACCCGCCACATGGCCGACGTGCTAGAGCTGGACCCCGGCTCCCGCACCGCGCTCGTGCAGCCCGGCGTCATCTGCGACACCCTGCGCGCCCGGGCCGCGCCGCACGGGCTGATGTTCGGCCCCGACCCGTCCACCCACAGCCGCTGCACCCTCGGCGGCATGATCGGCAACAACTCCTGCGGCGCGCACTCCGTCGCCTGGGGCACCACCGCCGACAACGTGCACGCCGTGGACGTACTCACCTACGCGGGCGAATCCGCGCACCTGGCGCCCGGCGGACACGGCGTGCCGCGCCCGCTCCGCGACACCGTCCGCACGCTGGTGCGCGGCGAACTGGCCCGGCTGCGCACCGGCTTCCCCGAACTCCCGCGCCGCATCTCCGGCTACGCGCTCGACGCGCTGCTGCCCGAACACGGCGAGGACTGGGCCCGCGCCTACACCGGCAGCGAGGGCACGCTCGGCGTCCTCACCCAGGCCACGGTGCGCCTGGTGGAGGCACCCGGGGCGCGGGTACTGGCGGTGCTCGGCTACCCGGACGAGTCGGCCGCCGCTCAGGCCGCCGCGAGCCTGCTGCCGCACGGCCCGCTCACTGTCGAGGGCATGGCCAGCGACCTCGTCGGCGACGCCGCCCGCGCCGCGCTGCCGCGCGGGCGCGCCTGGCTGTTCTGCGAGATGGGCGGCGCCACGGAGCGCGAGGCCCGCGCCCACGCCGAGCGGCTGTGCCAGGCGGCGGCGTCCGAGACCACCGGCCACACGCTCGTCGTCGAACCCGCCGGGCAGCGCGCCCTGTGGCGGGTGCGCGAGGACGCCTCCGGCACTGCCACCCGCCTGCCCGACGGCAGCGAGGCGTGGCCCGGCTGGGAGGACTGCGCCGTCCCGCCCGCCCGACTGGGCGCCTACCTCACCGACTTCCGCGCCCTGCTGCGCGCCCACCGCCTGCGCGGCCTGCCCTACGGCCACTTCGGGGACGGCTGCATCCACGTCCGCATCGACTTCGACCTGCTCACCGCCCCCGGCGTCGAGCGCTTCCGCGCCTTCTCCACCGACCTGGCCGAACTCGTCGTCCAGCACGGCGGTTCGCTCTCCGGCGAGCACGGCGACGGGCAGGCCCGCGCGGAGCTGCTGCCGAAGATGTACGGCCCGGAGCTGGTCGCGCTGTTCGAACGGTTCAAGGACGCCTGGGACCCGGCCGCCGCGCGCGGCGAGGGCGGTCTCAACCCCGGTGTGCTGGCCCGCCCGCACCGGCTGGATGAGAACCTGCGCTTCGCCGTGCTGCCGCGCGAACCCGTGCCGACGGCGTTCGCCTACCCGCACGACGGCGGCGACTTCTCCGCCGCCGTCCGCCGCTGCGTCGGCGTCGCCAAGTGCCGCGAGGCCAGCGCGTCGGGAACGTCCGTCATGTGCCCGTCGTTTCGCGCGACGGGCGAGGAGCAGCACTCCACGCGCGGCCGCGCCCGGCTGCTGCACGAGATGCTCGCCGGGGAGGTCGTCACCGACGGCTGGCGCTCGCCCGAGGTGCGGCAGGCCCTGGACCTGTGCCTGTCCTGCAAGGGATGCCGCTCCGACTGCCCCGTGGGGGTGGACATGGCCACCTACAAGGCCGAGTTCCTGCACCACCACTACGCCGGGCGACGCCGCCCCATGGCCCACTACGCCCTGGGCCGCCTGCCGCGCTGGCTGCGCCTGGCCGCCGCCACCCGCACCGCCCCGCTGCTGAACGCCGCCGCCTCGCTTCCCCCGCTCGCGGCGCTGGCCACCCGCGTCGCGGGTCTCACCCCGCAGCGCCCCATCCCGCCGCTCGCGCCCGTACCGTTCACCCGCTGGTGGCGGGCCCAGGACCGCGCCGCGCAGCCCACCGGCCCCACCGCCGTCCTGTGGCCCGACACCTTCACCAACTACCTCTCGCCCGCCGCCGGTACCGCCGCCGTCACCGTCCTGCACGCCGCCGGGGTGCGCCTCGCGGTGCCGCCGAACCCCGTGTGCTGCGGCCTGACCTACGTCTCCACCGGCCAGCTCGACCAGGCCCGCGCCGTGCTGCGCCGCACCCTGGACGCCCTCGCCCCGGCGCTGGACGCCGACCTGCCCGTCACCGTGCTGGAACCCCCGTGCGCCGCCGCCCTGCGCACCGACCTGCCCGAGCTGCTGCCCGGTGACCCGCGTGCCGCCCGGCTCGCCGCGCGCGTGCGCACGTTCGCCGAAACCCTCGAAGAGCTGGCCCCCCACTGGCCGCCCCCCTTCATCGACGCTCCGGTGACCGGCCAGACCCACTGCCACCAGCACGCCGTCCTCGGTGACGCCGCCGACCGCCGCCTGCGCCACCGCGCCGGGCTCACCGGCGAGCTGGCCGGTGGCTGCTGCGGCCTGGCGGGCAACTTCGGCTTCGAGCAGGGCCACTTCGAGGTCTCCGCCGCCTGCGCCGAGGACCAGCTGCTACCCGCTGTCCGCGCCGCCCCCGCAGGCGCGGAGGTGCTGGCCGACGGCTACTCCTGCCGCACCCAGCTCGCGCACCTCGCCGGCGTCCCCAGCCGCCACCTCGCCGAGGTGCTGGCCGAACACCTCACCTGACGCCGCCGACCGGACGCGACACCCCCAGCGCCTCGTGCCGCCGGTATCCCGAGCGGCATTCCCACTGCCGGGAGTGAAACACTGGGGCACAGCACGCAACGCACGCGTCCACCACTGGGGGTTACACCATGGCGCTGTTTGGGAACGCACACGCGATCGACCCGGCGACGGCCGCGCAGGAGTACGGGCGGCTGCTCGGGCAGGGCGAGCAGGTGCGCGCCGCCTACCTGCTCATCCGCGACACCATGCTCTTCACCGACCGCCGCCTCATCCTCGTGGACAAGCAGGGGCTGACCGGCAAGAAGGTCGAGTACCACTCCATCCCCTACCGCAGCATCACCCACTTCGCGGTGGAGACCGCCGGCACGTTCGACCTCGACGCCGAGCTGAAACTGTGGATCTCCAGCAACCCGACACCGATCCAGAAGACGTTCACCAAGGGCGTGGACATCTACGAAGTCCAGGCCATCCTCACCCAGTTCGTCGCCCACTGACCCCACCGCCCGCACGCCCCGGACGGCCTCGGGGGCGCCGGATGGGACGACGAAGCCCCGCCGGACAGCACAAGCCAACCGGCGGGGCTTCACGCGCGTCGAGACAGCGGAGGCAGCGTTAGCCGGATAGCTCCCCCCGCTTGACGGCCGACACGAAGTCGCCCCAGCCGCCCGCCAGGAAAAGGAGCGCCGGGCCGTTGGGGGCCTTCGAGTCTCGTACCGGCGTGACGCCGGGGAAGCTGTCGGAGACCTCAACACAGGTTGCGTCGCCCCCGTTGCTGTAGCTGCTCTTCCGCCACCGTGCGGCGGCAAGGTTGGGGGTACTCATGATGCGATGCCTTCCATGATGTGCCTGATGTAGTCGAGTGAGGCCGACGGCGAGAGTGCCGCGTCCCTTAGCCGATCGTAGGACAGCCGGTATTGCGACACCTCTTCCGCGTCCTCTACCAAGTGGCCTGACTTGTTGCCTTCCAGGTAGGCAACTCCCGTCCCGTCCGCCTGCCACAACAGGGACAGCGACCCGCCCATGAGGTCATGGACTCCGGCCGTGAAGGGGAGCACTTGGATCACGACCGAGGGGTGTTCGGCCGAAACTAGAAGGTGCTCAAGCTGAGCGTGCCACACCTTCGCGTCAGCGGTGGGCCGTCTCAACGTGGACTCGTCCAGGATCACGCGGAGACTTGGGGGCTGGTCTCGCTGTAGCAACTCCTGTCGGCTGAGCCGCAACGCCAACTGTTCTTCCAGCCAGTCGGGATCGCTGTGGTTCGGGGATGACGACAGGACGGCGCGCGCGTACCCCTCCGTCTGGAGAAGCCCGGGGATGGCGGCCATGTACTTGTGCATGATCACCGCCCCCTCCTCGTACTGCATGAACAGCTTGAAGCGGTTCCCAATTACGCTATCTCGCGCTGCTTTCCACAGTCTGACGAGCAATCCGTCAGTTTCGTAGTAAGTATCGAGGTCTTCCATTACGGGGCGTTTGGAGATGCGTTGTCCCGTTTCAAGCCTGTTTAGGTAACTACGTTCGTATCCCGTATCTTCTGCTAGTTGCGCAAGGGACTTGCCCGCCTTCTTCCTCAGCGTCACCAGTGCATGAGCAAGGGTTTCCCGCGCGTCTTGCTTCTCCTTGTCCTGTTCATCGTCCATCTGTTCGGCCATACAGACTCCCGCTGTTGTCACTCGCTCTGACAACACCCGACGGGGCGTCAAGTGCCGTGAGCTCGGTCATGGTTGATGTACTCAAAGTTAGTACCCGGCAGAGAGCCGGGAACACCAAGACCCCCGGAGCTACGGCATGACGACGGCAGACAAGCGGCAGACGGCGGACGAGAAGATCAGAGACGCGGAGTCGGCGCGCGACGAGCTGGCCGACGCGCTCAAGGCAGCCGGGGTGTGCCTGCCCTCCCTGGGGCTGGACGGGGCATCGTGCACCGGCCCTGCCCCGCTGGCGTTGATCGAGCTGGGCCGCTGCAACATCACCACCGCCCGCGCGCTCGCTACCGCTCTCCGGGCCAACGGAGCCACGGGAGCGGAGCGGTGAGCGCGAAGTCCCCGGAGTCGGCGCACGAGCCCCAGGGACAGCCCAGCGGTCAGCAGGAGCCGTCCAGCGGGCAGCTGACGGGAGATGAACTGGAGGCGCGCCTAGCGGATCTTGACGCACAGATCACGGCGCATCTGGAAGGGCTGAGGAAGAAGTGACCCGCGAGAGCTACGCCTTCCGGCGCTTCCGCGTCCAGGCCGACGAGGAACCGGACAGAAATGGTCACAGCGGCCATGCAATGCGCCGGGTGCGGCCAGGCAGGACCCACCGTCGAAGCCACGAAGAAGGAGACGCCGGGGGCTCAGGGGAAGGCGGCGCTTGCGGCTCAGAAGGCTGCCGCCTCGTGGGTGGAGACACATCAGAAGAGCGAACGCGAACACCTCACGTTCCGGCTCTTGATGGGTATCCCCTATCGGCTCGTTCCGGGAGCATGGCAATGACCCGCTTCGTAGACGGCTACTGGTGTGAAGTCGTGGCCCGGAGCCCCGGAGCATCCGGGGAATGGTTCCTCGGTGGATACCGCGCAGGCTCTCCCCGTCTTGCCGTTCGCTGGCTTCTCGGACAAGCCGCACGTCTTGCCAGCGCACTTGACCCGAAACCAGGGTGCGGCCCTATCCCGCCGGAATGCCTTCGGGAAATCGGTCCGTCAAGCCCCAACCCCGGCCGGATCTTCCGCGAATGGATGGCGGACTTCCGATACCAGGGAACGCAAATGGAAGCTTTAGCGGCCGGTCACTCGGTCAGCATCAACGCCGGAGGACCGGACCGGATCTTTGGGTTTTGCGATGCGGACGTTTTCTACTCCCTGTCCGCACGCCCCATCGCCGTTGATCTCGTGGCCGACTGGAGGTTAAGCGCACTCAGCCACACGGCAGCCTAAAGACTCCCGCCCCCTGCCGGAGAAGACCTGTTTCCATCCCCCACAGGAACACCCTCAGTAGGGGGGCGGGTCACGCTCCGCCCCTGCCGGCGGAAAAGAGAACAGCACGGCGACAGGGACGGGAACCAACACGACGGAGGAAACATGCACCAGGTGATCGTAAGCCCGCAAAGCGACAAGTTCGTTATTGTGCGCCCCGGTGCGCGTAAGGGAATGCACATTCCCCATGCTATGTACCGCGAACTGTCCGACGCGGTTTCCAGCGGAAGCCCCGTCCCGTCGTGGCTTGCCGACGCTTCGCGTAAGGCATGGGGGCTTGAACTCTCCGGGCAGCCCAGTAAGGAAACGGTCCTCGTTCGCCCCATAACCCGGCTCAACTACAGCCGCGCAACGTGGGAAATCAACAAGGGATGCAACTTCAACTGTGAACACTGCTACCTAGCGGAGCGGAAGTTTGAAGGGCTGCCCCGAGACGAGAAGAGCCAACTCCTAGCCATGCTGAGGGACGCTGGCGTTCTCTGGCTACAGTTCACGGGCGGGGAGCCGACCATTGACCGGGACTTTCCCGACGCCTACCGGGAAGCGTACGGCGCGGGAATGATGATCGAGATTCTGACGAACGGGTCTCGACTCCATCAACCGCGAACCATTGACCTACTCGTGTCCATGCCCCCACACAAGGTGACGGTATCGCTTTACGGCGCGTCTGCTGATACCTTCGATTCCCTCACCCGGAAAACCGGAGCTTTCAGACTCCTGATGAAAGGGCTCAGCGCTGCCCGCGAAGCCGGGGTTTCTCTTGAACTCGCCTTGATCATCACGAAGTACAACGCACACGAAGTAGAAGCCATGCGCGCTATCGGGGACGAGTACGCTACGACGTACAGCGAGTACGGGAACATTTCCCCCACGTACGACGGCAACCCCGAACCCCTTGCCGCGCAAGCGCCGGGCTTCCTGAACAAATCCACGGTCTTCAACGGATGCCCCGCCGGACACACCTTCTTTCATGTGGACCCGCACGGCTGGGTGACCATGTGCAAAGTCGGTCGAGAAAACCCAATCAACTTGATGGCTGAGGGGCTTCCCGGCCTCTTGCGTCTGCCCGCAATCGCAGACGCCCAAATGCTTCGCTCCGGCGGCTGTAGCGGCTGTCAGCTCTCGGCAACGTGCCGAGTATGCCGACCGCTCGCGAAGGCATACCAGGAAGCGAAGGCACCACTGGAAACCTACTGTCAACACGGAAACGGAGACGCAGCATGACCGCAGTAGCAGTTGAAATCACCCCCCGCCCCGTGGAGGAGCCGACCACCTACCCGACGAGCCCCGAACCGACCGGGCTCGTCATCGTGGACGACGTCGAAGCGCTGACCGAAGGCACGGCAGCCGCCTGCAACGACGACAACCCGTACCGGTAAGCACTCCGCGCGCCGCTCGCGTATCCCGCGCGGGCTTCACGGCGTTCACTCGTCGTGGGGTCCGCGCGGCCCGTCGTGTGAGAGTGTGAGGAACCATGGCAACAACGCGAATCGCCTTCGAGGAACTTCCGTCCGCCGTACTCGTTGCCGTCGAAGAACGAACCGGGCCGGTACTCAAAATTGAGACGGTAAGCCAAGGATTCAACAGCGAGATTGGAGCGCGCATCTGCACGGAGTCCGGTGCCTGCTTCGTCAAGGGACTACGTGCTGATCATATGCGCGCATGGACTCAGCGCCGCGAAGCCGAAGTAAACCCCTTCCTCCGGGGTATCGCTCCCGAGCTGTTGTGGCGCGTCCAAGAATCCGGCTGGGACCTGTTGGGATTCAAAGCCCTGGACGGTCACCACGCGGACTACTCGCCGGACTCGCCGGACCTTCCGAAAGTCGCTGAATTGCTTTCCCGGCTGGGTGAAGTTGCCTGCCCCGATATCGAGTTGCGACGAGCCGAACAGCGTCTAGAGCGGTACGCGGAATCCTCGTCGGATCTCGACCACTTCACGGGGAGCACGCTCCTCCACACGGACCTGAACAATGCCAACGTCCTAGTTGGCGATTCGGCGTACCTCGTTGACTGGGCATGGGCCACGCGGGGCGCTCCCTGGCTGGACGCCGGATATTGGGTCGTGTGGCTCATGGCCGCCGGGGGACACGAACCGGAATCGGCGGAGGAATGGGCGGCAAGAATTCCAGCATGGCGGACAGCTCCTCGGAACGGCGTAACAGCCTTCGCCGGAGCCAACGCGAACATCTGGGAGGAAATCGGCGGCAACGATCCGGAGCCCTGGACGGCACGCATGGTCATCGCGTCCCGCCGCTGGGCTCACTACCGAAAGTCCCTGTAACCCAACTCCCGGAGCTACAAGAGTTCGGACAGCGGGGCTGACGTGCGGCTCTCATTCAACCCCTGAGCCCGGCAGGCTGGCCCGTGCTGGACGGCCTCGGGGTGCCGGAGTGTGCGGGCGCGATTGGCCGGCCTCAGAGCCGCCTGACGAGAATCCGGGCGCCGCAGAGCTTCTTTAGGTCATCCTCGTCTGAGGTGAAGACCACCGTGTTCCCCGCTTGGTGCGCCGCGATCACGGCGAGTGCCGCGTCGATGGCGTACTTGTGGCCGTGCAGCCCGGCGTCTGCCAGGAGCTTGATGGCCGCATCGGCGACTTCCTCGGTGACGGGTTCGACGGTGATGCGGGAGAGTGTCCACTGCCACGCTGCCCGCCGAATGCGCGCGTGGTGGGCTTCGATCAGCGTCATGGAACTGGTCACGACGCGAATCCCGCGGCCGTGTGCGAACTTGAGCCGAGCCGCCATCTGCTCTTCCCCGCGAGCGGCCCGCGAAACCGCTTCGCAGTCCAGTACGTAGCAGGAGACGCTCATCAACCGGCCAGCGGGAGGTTCTGCGGCGGCTCGCCAGGGCGTTCGGTGAAGAAGCGTTCGGCGTCGCGGTGTTCCGCTTCTGCCGTGGCCATCGCCTCGTCGGACACGGGGCCGTACTCCGACTCCAGGTACGCGACCAGTTCGCCGAGCCGGTCATGTTCCCGCTGGCGCCTGATGGCCTCGGTGACGTAAGCGCTGAACGCGCCTGGTCCCACGTCCTTGCGGATCTCCTCCGCCAAGCCCTCCGGCAGGGTCACCGTGTACTTCTTCGTTGCCATACCGGTAACCATACCGGGGTCGGGGTCGTTGCCGCGAGGGTCAGGGAACCGAGCGGCCTGCCCGCGCCGCGGCCGGGCCCGGCGTCCCGGGGCCGGCCGCGTGAGGCCCTGCCGCCTGGCGGCAAGGGGGCGTGACCGGGCTGCTGTCCCCTGCTGTCCGATCACTGCCGGAGCGTGGTCCCACGGCGCGCTGACCCCTCCGAGAAGGGCGGGGCGGGCGCCTCACGCTCCGGTGGCACGTCCCCACCGGGGGGGGACATCCCTACCAACGAAGCGCCGCACGCCGGGACACGCACCGTACGGGTGACGGGCTCGGTGCGCGGGCGGCTCACACCCGGCCGCGCGACAGCTCCAGCAGCGTCATGGCCAGCGTCGTGCCGTGGCCGCCGAGCGCGGCCCGGAAGCGGTCGAGGATCTCGTTCTCCCGGGCGAGGTGCACCCGGCGCCCGCCGCTGGCGAGCCGGGCCTCCTGGATGCGCGCGGAGACGGCCATGCGCTCGCGTACCAGGCCGATGACGCGGGCGTCGAGCGCGTCGATCTCGGCGCGGCACGCGGAGATCACGGCTTCGGGTGACGCGGGGCTCCCCGTCTCCGGGGCGGCGGGACGCGTGACCCCGGAGGCGGGAGCGGTGGACGTGGCGGGTGTGGCGGGAGTGGCGGGTGTGGCGGTGGCCATGGGGGCTCCTCGGTTCGGAGCGGCCCGGGTGCGGCAGTGGTACCAGTGGCCCGGGAAACGCCAGGCGCCCCGGGCCTGTGTGCGGCCCGGGGCGCCTGGTGAAGTCGGTGTCGGTGCTTACGCGCGACGACGGTTGACCTGACGGCAGCCGGACGGGCCGGTGCCATAGGTAAACCAGAAGATCGCGTGCGTGTGCATGCGGCCAGTATGCCATCGGGTGGCGCCACCAGCGGCGCCGGGCGCGGGGCGGGCGTCGGTAGAATGGCCCACATCCCTCCCGCACCACCGCCGAAAGGCCGTCTCGTGGCTTCAGCGCCCACCCCGCCCACCCCGCCGGACGTCGTTCTCGTCGTTGACTTCGGTGCGCAGTACGCCCAGCTCATCGCCCGCCGGGTGCGTGAG
This sequence comes from Streptomyces sp. JJ66, assembly GCF_019303495.1. Taxonomy (GTDB): domain Bacteria; phylum Actinomycetota; class Actinomycetes; order Streptomycetales; family Streptomycetaceae; genus Streptomyces. Next base: position 48,434 of record NZ_JAEVFI010000004.1, read on the forward strand.
GCCCGGGTCTACAGCGAGGTCGTGCCGTCCACCATGCCGGTGGCCGAGATGCTCGCGAAGCAGCCGAAGGCGATCATCCTCTCCGGCGGCCCCTCGTCGGTGTACGCCGAGGACGCCCCGGGGATCGACGCGGCCCTGTTCGAGGCCGGGGTGCCCGTCTTCGGCATGTGCTACGGCTTCCAGCTGATGGCCCAGTGCCTGGGCGGCACCGTGGACAACACCGGTGCCCGCGAGTACGGCCGCACCGAGCTGAGCGTCGCCAAGCCCGGCTCGACGCTGTTCGAGGGCACCCCCGGCCAGCAGAGCGTGTGGATGTCGCACGGCGACGCCTGCTCGGCCGCCCCGGAGGGCTTCACCGTGACGGCGTCCACCGGCATGGTGCCCGTCGCCGCGTTCGAGAACGACGAGCGCAGGCTGTACGGCGTCCAGTACCACCCCGAAGTGATGCACTCCACGCACGGGCAGCAGGTGCTGGAGCACTTCCTGTACCGGGGCGCGGGCCTGGCGCCGACCTGGACGGCGGGCAGCATCGTGCAGGAGCAGGTCGCCGCGATCCGTGCGCAGGTCGGCGCCAAGCGCGCGATCTGCGGCCTGTCCGGCGGGGTGGACTCCGCGGTGGCCGCGGCCCTCGTCCAGCGCGCCATCGGAGACCAGCTGACCTGCGTCTACGTCGATCACGGCCTGATGCGCCAGGGCGAGACGGAGCAGGTGGAGAAGGACTTCGTCGCGGCGACGGGCGTACAGCTGAAGGTCGTGGACGCCGAGCAGCGCTTCCTGGACGCGCTGGCCGGTGTCAGCGACCCGGAGCGCAAGCGCAAGATCATCGGCCGCGAGTTCATCCGCGTCTTCGAGCAGGCGCAGGCCGAGCTGGTCGCGGAGGCGGGCGAGGAGGGCGCCGAGGTCGCCTTCCTGGTGCAGGGCACGCTCTACCCGGACATCGTGGAGTCCGGCGGCGGCACCGGCACCGCGAACATCAAGTCGCACCACAACGTCGGCGGGCTGCCCGAGGACCTGGAGTTCGAGCTGGTCGAGCCGCTGCGCCAGCTGTTCAAGGACGAGGTGCGCATGGTCGGCCAGGAACTGGGCCTGCCCGACGAGATCGTCCAGCGCCAGCCCTTCCCCGGCCCCGGCCTGGGCATCCGCATCGTCGGCGAGGTGACGAAGGAGCGGCTGGACCTGCTGCGCGCCGCCGACGCCATCGCCCGCGAGGAGCTGACGGCCGCCGGTCTTGACCGCGAGATCTGGCAGTGTCCGGTGGTGCTGCTCGCCGACGTCCGCTCCGTCGGCGTCCAGGGCGACGGCCGCTCCTACGGTCACCCGGTCGTGCTGCGCCCGGTCTCCTCCGAGGACGCGATGACGGCCGACTGGTCCCGCCTGCCCTACGACGTCCTCGCCCGCGTCTCCACCCGCATCACCAACGAGGTGCCCGAGGTCAACCGCGTCGTGCTGGACGTGACGAGCAAGCCGCCGGGCACCATCGAGTGGGAGTGAGCGGGGGCCGCCCCGCTGACGCGGCCGGTGGCGCACCGGCCGCGTCCTGATAGCGTGCGGCATACCGGCCGGTCAAGGCCGTTGACGTAGTGAGCAGTTGTGGTGAGGTGTGCGGTGGCGCTGGGCAAGGTCGTGCGGTTCGATGACGTACGCGGTTACGGGTTTATCGTTCCCGACGACGGGGGCGAGGACATTTTCATGCACGCGAACGACCTACAGGACGACAAGTCGCTGTACCGGCCGGGCGCGGTGGTGGAGTTCGAACTCGGGCACGGCGAGCGCGGCCCGAAGGCGTCCGTGGTGAGCGTCGTCGAGGCGGCCCCGGGCCGGAGCGGCGGCGCGCAGCCCGGCTACGTCGGCGAGGACGAGGACGTCCTGTGCGACGTGCTGTCCACCCGCGAGTTCCGCCAGGAGCTGACCGAGGCCCTGCTGGAGTCCGCCCCCACCCTCACCGGCGCCCAGATCCTCCAGGTCCGCCAGGCCGTCGGCCGCCTGGCCCGCGACCACCACTGGCTCGCGAACTAACCCCGGCCGCGCGCGGCGCCCCCCGGCAGGCGGCGCCGCGCGTGGTCGGCAAGATGGTCTGGGCCGAACTCGGCCTGTGGTAACGCCTGGTGGAGCTACACCAGGCGGCGGGCGGTGGCCCAGCGGGTGAGCTCGTGGCGGTTGGAGAGCTGGAGCTTGCGCAGCACGGCGGAGACGTGGGACTCGACGGTCTTCACCGAGATGAACAGCTGCTTGGCGATCTCCTTGTAGGCGTAGCCGCGCGCGATCAGGCGCAGCACCTCGCGCTCGCGCTGGGTGAGGCGGTCCAGGTCCTCGTCCACCGGCGGGGCGTCGGAGGAGGCGAAGGCGTCGAGCACGAACCCGGCCAGGCGCGGGGAGAACACCGCGTCCCCGTCGGCGACGCGGAAGATCGCGTTCACCAGGTCGGTGCCGGTGATCGTCTTCGTCACGTAGCCCCGGGCGCCGCCACGGATGACGCCGATGACGTCCTCGGCCGCGTCGGAGACCGACAGCGCCAGGAAGCGCACCGGCTGCTGGGCGGCGCTGAGCGCGGAGGCGCAGCGGCGCAGCACCTCCACGCCGCCGCCGCCGGGCAGGTGCACATCGAGGAGGACGACGTCGGGGCGCGTCGCGGCGATCACCGTGGCGGCCTGCTCGACGTCACCCGCCTCGCCGACGACCTCCACGCCGGTCGCCGGGGTGTCGCCGATCTCGGCCTGCACGCCCGCGCGGAACATGCGGTGGTCGTCTACGAGCACGACGCGGACGCGGCGCTCCGCACCCCGGGTGCCTCCGCTGCCAGCGTTACCCCCGGTGCCCTCGTTGCCGTCGGAAGTCGTCATCGCGCCCTCTCCATCTCCAGCTCCACCTCGGTGCCCTCACCCGGCGCGGTGCGGATGCGCGCCGTGCCGCCGTTGCGTTCCATACGTCCGATGATCGACTCCCGCACGCCCATCCGGTCGGCGGGCACGGCGTCCAGCTCGAAGCCCGGGCCCCGGTCGCGCACCGACAGGAACACGCTACGGCCCTCCACCTCCGCGAACACCTGCACCGCGCCCGCCTCGCCACCGTACTTGGCGGCGTTGACCATCGCCTCACGCGCGGCCTGGACCAGCGCGGCCAGTACGTCGTCGCAGGGGCAGTCTCCGACGCACACCACCTCCACCGGCACCCCGTGGTGATCCTCGACGTCGGCGGCCGTGGCCTTGACCGCCTCGGCCAGCGTCTGCGGCTTGTCCTCCTCCTCGTCGTCGGGCTCGCCACCCCGGTAGAGCCAGGCGCGCAGCTCCCGTTCCTGGGCCCGGGCCAGCCGCGCCACCTCGCGGGAGTCGCCCGCGTTGCGCTGGATCAGGGTGAGGGTGTGCAGCACCGAGTCGTGCACGTGCGCGGCGACCTCGGCCCGCTCCTGCGCCCGGATGCGCATCAGCCGCTCCTCGGACAGGTCTTGGGTGACCCGCACCAGGTACGGCCCGGCCAGCAGGCCAATACCCACCAGCACCGCCACCGACGCCTGGAGCACCGCCCCCAGCTGCTCGGCCGAACCCTGGATGAGGACGAAGCCCGTCACCCCCAGGCCCACCAGCAGCACGCCCGCCGCGCTGCGCGCGAGCGGCAGCAACCGGTGCCGCCTGGTGACCTCCGTCCAGTGCGCGCGGCGTGCGTTGTCCGCCTGCCGCCACACCACCGCGACGCCGACGCCCATCACCAGCAGCGGCCAGACGTAGGCGTTGCCCGCGCCGAACTGAAGGTTGGAGCCCAGCACGATCACCGCGATCACGACGACGAGGGCACCCAGCAGCTGGTCCCGGCTCGGCCTGCGGGCGCGCAGCCCGCGCTGGGCGCCGGGTGGCCGGGGCGCCGCGTTCACCCCGCCCGCGCCCAGCGGGACGACGAACCAGAACACGGCGTACAGCAGCGCGCCCAGGCCGCTGGTGAAGAACAGGATGAGGAACGCCATGCGCACCCACAGCACCGGCAGCGCCAGGTGCCCGGCCAGGCCCCGTGCCACGCCACCCAGCCAGCGGCCCTCCGAGCTGCGGTACAGGCGGCGCGGCGGCGGGGCCTCAAGGGCCGGGGCGGGGGGCGCGGGGGTGCTCATGCCGCGATCGTCACACGCGGCGGCGGGAGGGGGCATCAGGGGTGACCCCGAGGTGGCCCCGGAGCCGGAAGCTCAGGGCAATGTCCGGGTTCGGCCCGGATGCCCGCGTGGCGTGGGGGCGGTGAGGATGGGGGCATGACGATGGACGAGCGCGGCGAGGGCGGCGAGGGCGGCCCCGAAGAGCAGGGCGGCGGCGCGGACGCGGGAAGCGGCGCCATGGGGCGTGGTCGTACGGAGCGCGGGGCCGCCACGGGGGAGGCGGGAGCCGGATCAGGCGCGCACGGTGCCGACGGGGCGGATGGCGCCGACAGGGTGCGCGGTGCGGACGGAAGCCCTGGCCCCGACGGGGCGCGTCCCGCCGGGGCGCGGCTGAAGCGGAGCCGGGGCAGCAAGGTGGTGGCCGGGGTCTGTGGCGGGCTGGGGCGGCACTACGACGTCGATCCGGTGGTCGTGCGCGTGCCTGTGGCCGTCCTGTCCATCGTCGGAGGGCTCGGCCTGCTGCTCTACGGCTTCGCCTGGCTGCTCCTGCCGCTGGAGGGGGAGGACGAGAACGAGGGCCGTCGCCTGCTCACCGGGCGGGTGGCGGGCTCGACCCTGGCCGCCCTGCTGTGCGCGCTCGGGGGCAGCGGCCTGATGCTGGCCGCCATGAGCTCCGGGGCGCGCAGCCTGCCGTTTTCGGTGCTGCTGAGCGCGGCCCTCGTGGGCGCCCTCGTCTGGTCGCGCAACCGGCGGCGCGAAGAGGCCGAAGCGCGCCCCGATCCGCTGCCGCACACCCCGCCCGAGGCGCAGGCGCCGCCCGTCCCGCACGCCCCGTCGTGGTGGCGGGACCCGCTGGCCAAGGACGCCGAGGGCGGCTCCGGTGACCGGGACTCCGGGTACCTGTGGGGCCCCGCCGACGCGGACGCGTCCACGGACGGTATCGCCGACCGTCCCGCCGACCCGTTCGCGGCGCCCGGTGGCACCGGGACCACCGGTACCGGCACCAGCGATGCCGACGCGGCGTCCGGGGCCGGGCGGCGCAGGCGGCGGCTGGGATGGATCGTCGTACCGGCCGCGCTGGTCGTGGGGGTGAACGCGACGGCGGTCGCCTGGGATTCCGGGCAGCTGGGTACCGCGCTCGTCACCGGCTGCGCCTGGGCGCTCGGGGTGCTGGTGCTGGGACTGCTGGCCAGTGTCTTCTTCGGCCGGGTGGGCGTGGGCACGGTGCTGGCCACCGCGCTCACCGGCGCTTTGCTCGTGGGGGCGGCACTGCTGCCCGACGACATCACCACCACTTGGTCGAGTACGAGGTGGGCCCCGGCGAGCGCGGACGAGGTGCGCTCGGTGTACCGCACCGGCAACGGGGAGGCCGCGCTCGACCTCTCGGGCGTCGGCCTCACCGAAGGCCAGAGTGTGCGCAGCGCGGTGGACACCGGCGTCGGCGAGCTGAGGGTGATCGTCCCGCAGAACGTGACGCTGCGGCTGGATCTGGACGTCGCCATAGGCGGTTACCGCCTGCGGGAGGGGGCGGCCAGCGAGGGCGGGGTGGCCATCAGCCGGAGCGTGACGGTCGAGCCGCGCGGTGACGCGGAACCGGCCGGGGCGGTCCATCTGGACGTGGACATGGTGGTGGGGGAACTCGTCGTCGAGCAGGCGATCGTGGAGCCCGCGCGGTAGTCCCGCCCGCACCTCAGCCCCCGGCGAACCGGAGCCGTCCGGCGAACCGGGGTCCGTCGCCGGGACGAAGCCCGCCGGGACGAAGCCCGCCGGGACGAAGCCCGCCGGGACGAAGCCCGCCGGGACGAAGCCCTCTCGCGGACCACGACCGCCACCCCGGCGGTCCCGTGGCGGTCGCGGGGGAAGACGCGCGGGTCGCGACGCTGCGGCAGGGGTTGCCTACCGTGTGGTTGTTATCGTGGAACGCGGACGGGGCAGCGTCCTGTGGCAGTTCGCCGGTGAGGCTGACGACGGTCGGCGGCGAGGAAATCCAGGGACGGGTACGGCCGTCCGCCAGGGCCGCATGGCGGCCGGTGACGCGACGAGCTGGTGGAGCACATGGGCAGCCAAGGCGACCTGACCCCGCGCATGACCGAGGAGCCGGGGGCGGCACCCGCGCCCGGCGATCCTGAGGCCACTGACGCCACCGTGACCACCGATGAGTACGCCTTCACCGCGCAGGGCCCCGTCACCTACGTCGCGATCGGCACCTCCGAGGGCGTGCTCGGCTTCCTGTGGGCCTCCGACGCCGAGGGCGCCGCCGGATTCGAGCCCTCCGAGGACGCCGGGGAGGCCGCGTTCCACGCCGCCGTCGCCTGGGCCAGACTGCTGCGCGAGCACCGCGCCCAGGGTCTCGCGCCCGGGCAGGCGCTCGCCGCCCTGCGGCGCACGGCCGGGGATGACGCCATCGGCCGCCCCATTCCCGGCACCGAGGGCGAGGCCCCGAGCCTGACCGCCCTCCGCGAGGCCCCGTAACGGCGCGGTCCGGCGTCCGGCCAACGGCGCGGTGCCGCGTCCGACGCTTTCTCGCGTCAGCCGGGCCCGCCGCTGGCCCCGCCCGCTCTGGCCCGCTCAGCGCCGGTTACCCTCCGGTTCATGGACATCCTCGTCAATGCCGTCGTCGCGCTGCACATCATCGGTATCGCCGCGCTCCTGGGCGGCTTCCTGTTCCAGATGGGCGCCCTGCGCACCGGCGGGGCACGCATGCTGCCGGGCATGCTGCACGGCGCGCTGACGATGCTGGTCACCGGCGTCGCCCTCGTGGGGCTGAACGAGGCGCAGGGTGCGACGCTCAACCACGTCAAGATCGGCGTCAAGCTCGCGGTACTGGTGGTGATCCTCGCGCTGGTCTACGTCAAGCGCGACGACCGCACGGTCCCGGCCCCGGTCCTGGGCACCGTCGGCCTGCTGACGATCGTCAACATCTTCCTCGCCACCCTCTGGACCTGACCCCCGGGACCGTCGCCCGGGAGCCGAGGGCCACCCCGCGCCCCGGGCGGCCCGTCGGTGTCACCCCGCCTTGCGGCGCCACAGCTCCCAGCGGTTCGGGTAGCGGATGCGGACGTTTCCCATGCCCGCCGAGCCGGTGACCTCCAGCGTGGGCGCGCCGGGAGCCGGGGGCTCGACCGCCTTGTTGCGCACCGACCCCACGTACGCCCGCACGCCGTGCGCCCGCACCGTCCAGCCGGGCGGCACGATGAGCGTCACGTCACCGATCGACACCCGCACCTCCAGCAGCACCTCCCGCACCCGGCACTCCGCCTGGCTGAAGTCGATCGTGACGTTGCCCATCAGCGACGTTGCCGAGATGTGCCGTGGCACGTGCCAGTGCCCGGTCTGCGTGACGTCGCCGGCGCCCGCGCGCAGCACCAGCGGCTCCTCGGCCTGCGGGCCGGTCGCGCCCGTAAGCGGCTCGCCGGGGAGGTCGGCTGTCAGCGGCGCCAGCTCGCCGTAGGTCTTGGCGGCGAAGGCCCGCTCCAGGCGTTCCTCCAGCTCTTCGATGTCCAGTCGGCCGTCGCCCGCCGCCTCGCGCAGCCGGTCGGCCACCGCTTCGCGGTCCGCGTGGGACGCCCGCAGCGCGGGGTCGTGGCCGGAACCGGGGCCGGGACCGGGCACGGGCGCTCGCGAGGCGTCAGTCATACCGGCAAGTCTAAAAGCGCCGGACCCGGGACCGGTGTCCGTGGCAGACCCTAAAATCGGTAGCGATGAGCAGCCTCTTCGACGACAGCTTCCTGGCCCACCTCGAACCTCCGGGTGACGAGGAGCCCCCGCCCGAGGGCACGTTCGGCGTACCCGGGCAGCCGGGCGAGCCCGCCGAGGAGGTGCCGCAGGGGCTGTTCACCGGCTCCTACGCGGGCCGTGGCGCCGACCACGACCCGGACGCGTACTACCGCGACGGCGCCCGGCGTCCCGTCGTCGATCCCGAGACGCTGCTGTCCGGGCTGAACGAGCAGCAGCGCGCGGCCGTCGTCCACCACGGCTCCCCGCTGCTGATCGTCGCCGGGGCTGGCTCCGGCAAGACGCGGGTGCTCACCCATCGCATCGCCTACCTGCTGGGTTCCCGCAAGGTGCACCCCGGCTCCGTCCTGGCCATCACCTTCACCAACAAGGCGGCCGGTGAGATGAAGGAGCGCGTCGGGGAACTGGTGGGGCCGCGCGCGCAGTCGATGTGGGTCTCCACCTTCCACAGCGCCTGCGTGCGCATCCTGCGCCGGGAGAGCAAGAAGCTGGGCTTCACCTCGTCGTTCTCGATCTACGACGCGGCCGACTCCAAGCGGCTCATGGCCCTCGTCTGCCGGGATCTGGAGCTGGACCCCAAGCGTTACCCGCCGAAGTCCTTCAGCGCGAAGATCTCCAACCTGAAGAACGAGCTGATCGACGAGGAGGACTTCGCGCAGCGGGCCTCCGACCCCTTCGAGAAGACGCTCGCCGAGGCGTACCGCATGTACCAGGCGCGGCTGCGCGAGGCCAACGCGCTGGACTTCGACGACATCATCATGACCACCGTGCACCTGCTCCAGGCGTTCCCCGAGGTTGCCGAGCACTACCGCAGGCGCTTTCGGCACGTGCTGGTGGACGAGTACCAGGACACCAACCACGCCCAGTACACGCTGGTGCGCGAGCTGGTGGGCGTGGACGGCGCGGCATCTCCCGGCGCGGGGTCCGGCGGCGCGGGGCTCCACGGCGTGGAGCCCGGGCGCACGGAGTCCGGGCGCGCGGAGTCCGGCACCGAGTCCGGGGACCCGCCCCCCGAGCGCGGCGTCGAGCGGGCGGAGCTGTGCGTCGTCGGTGACGCGGACCAGTCGATCTACGCCTTCCGTGGCGCCACCATCCGCAACATCCTCCAGTTCGAGGAGGACTACCCGGACGCCACCACCATCCTGCTGGAGCAGAACTACCGCTCCACGCAGACGATCCTGACCGCCGCCAACGCCGTCATCGAGCGCAACGAGAACCGCCGCCCGAAGAACCTGTGGACGCGGGCCGGAGCCGGTTCCCGCATCACCGGCTACGTCGCCGACAGCGAGCACGACGAGGCCCAGTTCGTCGCCGAGGAGATCGACCGGCTGACAGACGCCGGTGACGCCAGCCCGGGCGATGTCGCCGTGTTCTACCGCACCAACGCGCAGTCGCGGGTGTTCGAGGAGGTCTTCATCCGCGTCGGCCTGCCCTACAAGGTGGTCGGCGGGGTGCGGTTCTACGAGCGCAAGGAGGTCCGGGACGTCCTGGCCTACCTGCGCGTGCTGGCCAACCCGGAGGACTCGGTGCCGCTGCGCCGCATCCTCAACGTGCCCAAGCGCGGCATCGGCGACCGGGCCGAGGCCATGATCGAGGCGCTGGCCGCGCGCGAGAAGACCAGCTTCCCGCAGGCGTTGCGCCGGGTGGACGAGGCGTACGGCATGGCCGCGCGCTCGGTCAACGCCGTCAAGCGGTTCAACACGCTGATGGAGGAGCTGCGCACGGTCGTGGAGTCCGGCGCGGGACCGGCCACGGTGCTGGAAGCCGTGCTGGAGCGCACCGGCTACCTCGCGGAGCTTCAGTCCTCAACGGACCCGCAGGACGAGACCCGGGTGGAGAACCTTCAGGAACTCGCCGCCGTCGCCCTGGAGTTCGAACAGGAACGGGGCGAGGACGATCCGGGCACGCTCGCGGAGTTCCTGGAGCAGGTGGCCCTCGTCGCCGACTCCGACCAGATCCCCGACGAGGACGAGGGCGAGCCCGGCACCGGCGTCGTCACGCTGATGACGCTGCACACCGCCAAGGGGCTGGAGTTCCCGGTCGTCTTCCTCACCGGCATGGAGGACGGCGTCTTCCCGCACCTGCGGGCGCTCGGCCAGGTCAAGGAGCTGGAGGAGGAACGGCGGCTGGCGTACGTGGGCATCACCCGCGCCCGCGAACGGCTGTACCTCAGCCGCGCCACGCTGCGCAGCGCCTGGGGCCAGCCCGCGCACAACCCGCCCTCCCGGTTCCTGGACGAGATCCCGGCCGAGTACGTGGACTGGCGGCGTCTGGGCACCGGCCCGGCCGCCCCGCCCGCGCCGCGCAGGAGTGGCGGCAGCGGTGGCGGGGTGGGCGGTTTCGCGACGCGCCGGGTGCGGGAGCGGCCGGTGGTCGCGCTCGCCGTGGGTGACCGCGTCACGCATGACCAGTTCGGCCTCGGCACCGTCGTCGCCGTCCAGGACAGCGGTGACAACGCGCAGGCGACGATCGACTTCGGCGACGCCAAGCCCAAGCGGCTGCTGCTGCGGTACGCGCCGGTGGAGAAGCTGTAGCCGGATGCCACGGCGGGGGCGGGCCGGAGAGTGTTCCGGTCCGCCCCCGCCGTGGCATCCGGGGTGTGGCTACGTCGGGTCCAGGCCGTGCGTGCGGAACCACGCCACGGGATCGACCGCCGCCCCGCCGCCGGGACGCACCTCGAAGTGCAGGTGCGGGCCGGTGGAGTTGCCGGAGCTGCCCGCGTAACCGAGCGTGTCGCCCGCCTTGACCGGGCCGGAGCGGAGCTTGGTGCTGCTCAGGTGGCAGTACCAGGTCTGGGTGCCGTCGGCCGCCGTCACGATGGCCATGTTGCCGTAGGCGACGTCCCACTTGGTGGTGATCGTGCCGTCCGTCGCGGCCTTGACCGGGGTGCCGTAGCTGACCGGGAAGTCGATACCGGTGTGCATGGACATCCAGTTGATGCCCGCCTGCCCGTAGTAGGCGCTGAGCCCGCGCTGGTCCACCGGAAGCGCGAACTTGGGCCGCATCGCCTCCTTGCGCGCGGCCTCCTCCGCCTTGCGCTTGCGCTCGGCCTCCTGCCGCTCCTTGAGGTCGATGCGCTCCTGGGTGCGGCTGGCGCGTTCGCCGAAGTCGCGGGCGTCGTCGGTGAGTCCGGCGAGCTGGGTGTCGAGCTTGGTGTTGACCGCCGCGGACTTCACGGTGGCCACCTCGTCGGCGGCCTGCGCGGTGGTGTCCTCCGCGCTCTCCGCGACACCGCCGCCGACCGACGCGGCGGCGATCCCGGCCACGCCCATGACGGCCACTGAGGGAACGGCCACCGTCAGCAGCGCGGAGCGCCTGGGCTTCGCGGCCCGGCGGCGTCCGGCCCGGCCGAGCGGGACGCCCGCGGTGGCCGTCACCGACGCGACGGCGGCCGCGGCGGGCTCCACGGGGGCGAGTTCGTCGGGGGAGGGGAAGGAAGCGTCCCAGCCGTCGGCGTCAGCGCAGAACGCGGGCGCTTCGGCGGTGGCACCCACGCCGGTGTGGGCGGTGTCGGGGCCGGCGTCCGCCGTGGCGGCGTCACCGCCGGCTTCCCGCGCCTCGGGCGCGGGCGGGAAGCCGGTGTCGTAGGCGTGCTCGTCGTGGTGCGGCGCGGACTCCGTGGCGCCCTCGGCCACCTGTTCCACGGCCGCGTAGTGCTCGGAGGTGGTGTAGGGCGCGTCGGCCGGGAAGGGGCTCGGCGGCTGCGGCTCGGCAGGGTAGCCCTCGGCAGGGTAGCCATCGGCGGGATAAGCGTCAGTGGTCTCGGATACCCAGCTGTAGTCGGGCTGGGCCGGAATACCGGCGAGGGGGCGGTCGTTCGTGGGCCAGCCGTCGGCCGCCCACCCGGTGCCGCCCCAACCCTCGGCGCCCTCGTACCCGGGGTGCTCCGCGCTGTGGGTCCCGGTGCCGTAGCTCTCCGCGACGAAGCCGCCGGTCGCGTAACCGGCGGCTTCGTCACCACTGAGGGGGTGGCCGCCGAGATCGGGTACGGCGGCACCGTAGGGGGAACTCGCGTTCGGGGTGTGACCGGGGTCGCCGCCGTACGCGACACCGCCATACGCCGCGCTGTCGTAGGCGGTGCTGTGGTACGCCGCGTCGCCCGGGTGGGCGGAGCCGTCGTCCGCCGAACCGCCGTACGCGGCACCGGTGTAGTCCCCGGCCGACGCGTGGTGCTCCTGACCGGAGCCGTAACCGGCCCCGGCGTAAGGGGCGTGCTGCCCCTGCTGGGCGCGGTCACCGGTGGAGGCGGCGGACAGCGGGTCCTCGGCGGGGTAACCGGCACTCGCGGCGGTGCCGTAGCCGTAGGCGGCGGCCTGCCCGTAGGGGTCCTCGTAACCGGCGTAGCCGGAGAACCCGGTGCCTGTCGTGGCCGTAGGGCCTGACGGGGGACGGTCGTTCACCACCAACTTCTCTTTCGCCTCGGAGACAGGGGCTGCCAGAGCAGTGTCGGCGACTGTACCCGCCGCGTCGCGAGCGCCACAATCTTCCGCGGGTTTTGAGCAAGCGAAGAGCGGGCAACAGAGTGCCCGTTTGGCGTACTACGGGTCAGTACGCCAGCGCTCGTTCGACTCCCGCGTTCGGGTCACCGCACCGGGGGCAGGCGTTTCCCATGAAGAAGTGGCTGGCCTGGCTGGGCTGGTGCGTGGCGCTCGGGATCGCGACCGGGGCCGTCGTCACCCTGGCTATCGACGGCCGGTGGGGAGCGGACGGCGTGGTCCGCTGCGCTACCTTCACGGTGCAGTACGTGGTGCTGGGGAGCTTGTTTCCCCACCTGGGGTGGGTCAGGCGACCTCGGCGGAGGGAGCGGGGGAGCGGGCGTCGGCGTTGTCCTCCAGGTCCGCCAGGAGTTCGCGGCGGACCTGGGCGATGACGGCGCTGTGCACCGGCAGCGCCAGGTGTCCGACGCCGCGCACCCGCACGCTGCGGCAGCGCAGGTCCGGGTGGACCAGCCGGGCGCTGTGCACCGGGTCCACCACCTGGTCGCACTCGCTCCAGAAGCTCACGAACCGGGTACGGCATCCCGGGGCGGGCCCGGCCAGCTCCGCCAGCACGTCCGACCCCGGGCGCATCTGCCGCACCAGCGGGTGCAGCGACAGCGCCGGTGCCGCCCGGGTGCCCGCGTGCGGGGTACCCAGCGTCAGCAGCGTGTGCACGTGCGCGTCACCGCCGAGCCGCTGGACGCAGTACCGGGCGATCAGCCCGCCCAGGCTGTGCGCCACCACATCCACCCGGGGCCGGCCGGTGCGCGCGCGAAACTCCTCCAGCTGGGTGCCGAACGCCTCGGCCGCCGCCCGCACGTCCCACGTCAGCGGCGAGTAGTTGACGCTGGCCAGCTGATCCCACCCGTGCCGCCCCAGCGACCGGCGGGCCAGCGCGAACACCGAGCGGTTGTCCACGAACCCGTGGATCAGCAGCACCGGACGCGGACCGGGCGCCGCGCCCCCGTCCCGGCTCACCGGCTCTGGCACGGGACGTTCCGCCAGCAGGCCGGTGGAGTACAGCGCCAGGCGGCCGGTGAGCACGGCCGCCTCCAGGGCCGCCGTCCGCACGGCGTCCAGCACGCGGGGCACCTGCATGCGGCTCACCTCTCCCATTGTGTGATTTCCCCCTCCCCCCGCACCATGAAACGAGAGGGTGCGCGATGCTGGACGATAACGTTCGTTCACACCGGCGCCCCTGCGGCGGCTGCCGGAGCCGCGGTCAATGACGATGGAGGCAGTGATGGGTGTGTCGGGTCCGATCCGCGTGGTGGTCGCCAAGCCGGGCCTCGACGGCCACGACCGCGGGGCCAAGGTGATCGCCCGGGCCCTGCGGGACGCGGGCATGGAGGTCATCTACACCGGCCTGCACCAGACACCCGAGCAGATCGTGGACACCGCGATCCAGGAGGACGCCGACGCCATCGGCCTGTCCGTCCTCTCCGGCGCCCACAACACCCTGTTCACGCGGGTCCTCGAACTGCTGAAAGAGCGGGACGCCGAGGACATCCAGGTGTTCGGCGGCGGCATCATCCCCGAAGAGGACATCGCACCGCTGCGGGAGAAGGGCGTCGCCGCGGTCTTCACCCCCGGGGCGACGACGACAGAGATCGTCGACTGGGTCCGCACCCACATCCGCCCCGTCCCCGCGTAAGCCCCCACCAGCGGTCCGCCCCTGACGCCCTTGGTCCCGCGTGCCGGGCCTCGGGGCCTTGGCCCGATCCGGCGGCGCCCTGCCCTGGCTCTGGTGTCTGCTGTGCGTGGACACCCGCCCACGGCCGCCGTCAGATCACCTCCCTCCTGGCCGCCCCTATGGCCCCGCGCCACCACGCGGGGCCATAGGGGCCGCGCCACCGCGCGGGGCGCCCCAACGCCCCTGACGAGGCCCCTCGCGAAAGGTCGCGGCTAACGTCCTCGTGCGTTGTTGGCGGTGAGTGCCCGTACGCCACTGAGGAAGGTGTGGAAGCTGGGAGACCTGTTCTTCTCGACGCTCAGCCCGGGTCCGATCCGGCGTCCCCATTCGGGCTTGGAGGCGATTCTTACTCCGCTGGAGCTCAGTGCCTTCTCGAAGGCTTCGGATGCCTTGCCCGCAGGCAGATCCGGGTTACCCCGGTACGCCCTGGGTGCCTCCGTGACCACCTTGGGGAATGCCTTGCGCACAGCGTCCCAGTCGCCGAAGTACCAGCTCTCCAGCTCGCGTATCGCAATGCGGTTCAGTACGTCGAAGCACCCTGTGCTGGCCGCGTCCGCCCGCGGCGTGAGACCGGCCTGTCGTGCGTAGCGGTCCAGATCCTTCTTGAGCGTGGCGCAGTCGTCGTTGTCCCGGTCAACCAGCACGACCACGCGGACATCCCTACCACTGCGGCTGGCGGCGGCGTAACCGCGCAGCCGGTCCGGCAGCTTCTTCAGCAGGTCGGGCTTCCCCTGGAACTTTCGGACCCGCAACCGCACATCGCTGCCCTGGAAAACTCTGGCGAGCAGCGGCTTGAGGGCTTCGCTCGCGGACTCCTCCTCGACCAGCACCTCCAGCTCGACCGTCGGACGCGAGCCCGCCTTCTGCGCCCGTCGGTCCTTTGCGCGCGTCACTTCTCGGCTCCCGGCTCTTTCTCGGGCGTCCTCGGCTCCGGCAGGTCGTCGAAGTAGCCCTCCTGCCAGAGGTTTCCCAGCTGTGCTCCGTTGTCCATCATGTCGGTGACCATGGGCAGTTCATGTGGACGGATTACTTGTGTGAAGCCGGACTCGTTACGGTAGAGCGCCACCACTTCATCGGCCCGGCAGGAGTTGATGAACTCCTGTGAGTGCGTGGTCACCAAGACCTGCGACTTACCGCTGGACAGCCGACACTGATGGGCGAGGCCGGGCAGGACGGTGGGGTAAAGGTGGTTCTCCGGTTCCTCGATGCCGATGAAGGGCGCCGGATCGGGGTCGTAGAGGAGTGTGAGGTAGGAGAGGAGTTTGAGCGTGCCGTCCGAGGCATTACTGGCAAGCACCGGCTTCTCGAAAGGGGCGTCCTTGATGAACAGGATGAGTCGGCCGTCCGGTGAGCTCTCGTATCCGACGCTCTCCAGTGCGGGGACCGTCTCGGTCAGTGCTTCGATGATGGTGGTCAACCGGCTCGGATGGTTCTCCTTGAGGTACTGGAGGACGTTGCTGATGTTGTCACCCGACTGGGAGAGCCGTTCCTGGGGGCCGGCGGCGGGCGATTGACGTTCCTCGGCAACGGAGAGATAAGAGAGGTACCAACCCGAGATGAAGCGCCGCAGAGCCATGACCCGGGGATGCGACCGGAACTGACCCAACGCGTTCACCGCAAGGGTGTCCGGACTGTCCAGGTACTCCACGGCTTTCTCGCCGGTCTCCTCGTCCATCACATAACCATGGCCGGATTGGAAGTCGAGGATATGGCTGGGCCTTCCCTGAGCCGCGCCCCGCGTCCAGCGCAACTGCTCCCGACTGACCACCGGGCGGCCCCTGGACTCTGAGAGCTCCAGCCGGTAGGTCAGCAGCTTCGCCTTCGGGTGTTCACGGTAGGAGAGCTGGATAGCCACCGGTCCGACCGCGCCACGCGAACGCAACTCTCGTGCCCCTCCCCGGCGATCCCAGGCGCTACGAACACCACGGGTGAAGCAGGTCTCCAAAAAGGCGAAGACGTCGAAAAGCGTTGACTTCCCACTCCCGTTGGGACCTACGAGCACCGTGAAGGGCTTGAGTTTCTTGATATTCACGTCCTGGAGGACGCGGTAGTTCTCAATCCTAATCGCCTCGATCACGGGAGGCCGCATGAACTCTCCTTACCCTGCCATGGGTCTGACGAGTCGGATGTGGATGCCGACTGGCCATTATCGTGCCAGGGTGCACCGACCATGTGCACTTGCCACTCAGCCGGGTGCCGACTCAGGGACGGTTCGCCGTCACACCAGGGCGGCTTCACGTTCCTGGCATGAGTGGCTATATCGGCTATATGTCAGATCCAGGCGGTGTGCCCGAGTGTGTACCGGTTTGCTCGGGTGGTCCTGCCGATGTTGTCCGCTCCCAGTGGTCGCAGTCTCCCGATGGCCGGGTTCCGCTAAGCAGGGGTGTACCGGCGTTCGCGTGGACCCCGGAGCTGTTCTCCTGAGGTGATGGCCGCTGCGCTGCCGGGGCAGTGAGCCCGGCGGGGTGCCGGTTCGGGGGTGCGTGTGAGCGGGGTCACCGCGTTGGTGTGACGTGCGATTTATGCAGCGCCTGGCCGCAGGACTACCCTGCAAGACGGACATGCCGCGTCCCGTCATCGCGCGGCCACGCGGCACGCCCACGCTGACAACGAACCGCGATAACGGATTAGGGACGGACGCGCGTGGACCTGTTCGAGTACCAGGCGAGGGACCTCTTCGCCAAGCATGACGTGCCGGTGCTGGCCGGTGAAGTCATCGACACGCCTGAGGCGGCGCGCGAGGTGGCCGAGCGACTCGGCGGCCGTGCGGTCGTCAAGGCCCAGGTGAAGACCGGTGGCCGCGGCAAGGCCGGTGGCGTCAAGCTCGCCGCCGACCCGGACGACGCGGTGGACAAGGCCGGTCAGATCCTGGGCATGGACATCAAGGGCCACACGGTCCACAAGGTGATGCTGGCCCAGACGGCGGACATCGCGGAGGAGTACTACGCCTCCTTCCTGCTGGACCGCACCAACCGCACCTTCCTCGCCATGGCCTCCGTCGAGGGCGGCGTGGACATCGAGGAGGTCGCCGCCACCAAGCCCGAGGCCCTGGCCAAGATCCCGGTGGACGCGATCGACGGCGTCACCGAGGCCAAGGCCCGCGAGATCGCCGAGGCCGCGAAGTTCCCGGCCGAGCTGACCGACCAGATCGTGGTCGTGCTCCAGCGGCTGTGGGACGTCTTCATCAAGGAAGACGCGCTGCTGGTCGAGGTCAACCCGCTGGTCAAGACGGCCGACGGCCAGGTCATCGCGCTGGACGGCAAGGTGTCGCTGGACGCCAACGCCGAGTTCCGCCAGCCCGACCACGCCGCTCTGGAGGACAAGGCCGCGGCTGACCCGCTCGAAGCCGCTGCCAAGGCCAAGGGCCTGAACTACGTCAAGCTCGACGGCCAGGTCGGCATCATCGGCAACGGCGCGGGCCTGGTCATGTCCACCCTGGACGTCGTCGCGTACGCCGGTGAGAAGCACGCGGGCGTCAAGCCCGCCAACTTCCTGGACATCGGCGGCGGTGCCTCGGCCGAGGTCATGGCCAACGGCCTGGAGGTGATCCTGGGCGACGCGGACGTCAAGTCCGTCTTCGTCAACGTCTTCGGCGGCATCACCGCCTGCGACGCGGTGGCCAACGGCATCGTGCAGGCCCTGGAACTGCTGAAGTCCAAGGGCGAGGACGTCACCAAGCCGCTGGTCGTGCGCCTGGACGGCAACAACGCCGAGGTCGGGCGCAAGATCCTGACCGACGCCAACCACCCGCTGGTCGAGCAGGTGGACACCATGGACGGTGCCGCCGACCGCGCCGCCGAGCTGGCCGCCAAGTAACCGGCCCCGGATCTCAAAGGACACGAGGACAACCGCAACCATGGCTATCTTCCTCACCAAGGAAAGCAAGGTCATCGTCCAGGGGATGACCGGTTCCGAGGGCCAGAAGCACACCAAGCGCATGCTGGCTTCGGGCACGAACATCGTCGGCGGCGTCAACCCGCGCAAGGCGGGCACCAGCGTCGACTTCGACGGCACCGAGATCCCGGTCTTCGGCAGCGTCACGGAGGCCATCGAGGCCACCGGCGCCGACGTGACCGTCATCTTCGTCCCGGAGAAGTTCACCAAGAGCGCCGTCGTCGAGGCGATCGACGCCGAGATCCCGCTCGCCGTCGTCATCACCGAGGGCATCGCGGTGCACGACACCGCCGCCTTCTGGTCCTACGCCGGCAAGAAGGGCAACAAGACCCGCATCGTCGGCCCGAACTGCCCCGGTCTGATCACCCCGGGTCAGTCCAACGCGGGCATCATCCCGGCCGACATCACCAAGCCGGGCCGCATCGGCCTGGTGTCGAAGTCCGGCACGCTGACGTACCAGATGATGTACGAGCTGCGTGACCTCGGCTTCTCCACCTGCGTCGGCATCGGCGGTGACCCGGTCATCGGCACCACCCACATCGACGCGCTGAAGGCGTTCGAGGCCGACCCGGACACCGACCTGATCGTCATGATCGGTGAGATCGGCGGCGACGCCGAGGAGCGCGCGGCCGACTTCATCAAGGCCAGCGTCTCCAAGCCGGTCGTCGGCTACGTCGCGGGCTTCACCGCGCCCGAGGGCAAGACCATGGGCCACGCCGGTGCCATCGTCTCCGGCTCCTCCGGCACCGCCCAGGCGAAGAAGGAGGCCCTGGAGGCTGCCGGTGTGAAGGTCGGCAAGACCCCGTCGGAGACCGCGCGGCTCGCCCGCGAGATCCTCGGCGGCTGAGCCGGTCACCCGGCCGGGCACCGGCCGAACGGGTCCGGGTCCGTCCCTGCTGTCAGGGACGGACCCGGACCCGTTGGTGTGTCCGCGCTAGTCCGCCAGCTGCCGCACGGCGGTGGTGAGGGAGGTCTGCGGAAGCAGGCTGCCGTGCTCGGTCGTGGCGATGGTGAACGAGGTCGCCGCGACCACGGCGGCGGTCAGGCCGCAGGCGGCGGCCGTCCGGCCCCGGGTCAGCCGGTCGCTGCCCGAGCGCACCTCCCGCGCGGGCGGCGGCTCCACGACCTGCGCCGCCGCGAGCTGGCGCAGCAGCACACCGACGCGGGCACCGCGCCGCTCCGGTGCGACGGGGACCAGTTCCGCCACCCGCCCGGCCAGCGCTTCGCGCGCGTTGAGCAGCCGGGCGGCGGTCGCCGGAGTGCTGGCCTCGGTCTCGGCGGCCGTCTCCGCGAGCCCGATCCCCATGCCGTCGTGCAGCAGCAGCACCCGGCGGTGGACGGGCGGCAGCGTGAGCAGCGCCGTCAACAGCTCCCGGTCCTCCGGGACGCCCGCGTAGGCGTCCGGCGTGCGGTGCGCGGGACGCAGCTGATGCCACGGGGACAGCGCCCGCTCATGCACCGCCGCCCGAACCCAGCCCGCCGGGTCCCGGTCCACGGCCACTTTCGGCCACTGCTCCCACGCCTGGTGGAACGCCCGCCGCACCGCCCACTCGGCCAGCTTGCCGTGCCCGGTGAGCAGGTACGCCTGCCGCGTCAACCCGCGCACGGTGCGGTCGTACAGCGCGTCGAACGCCTCGACGGGTGGCCAGGTCGCCGCTTCTTCCCGCTCCTGCCGTGTCATCCGCGCCGCGAGCGCGTCCGCGTCCGCCTCCGGCAGGGCCCAGGCGGGCGCGCTGGGTGCCGCTGCTCCCGGCCCGGGGGGCGTGCTGGGCGCCTTCGTCTCCGGCTCGCTGGGCGCGGGGGGTGCTGCGGGTGCTCGCGTCCTGTCGGGGGCGGGGCTGGCCGCTGACCCGTGTTCCGCGCCGGCGTCCGGTGGGGTGTCCGGCTGCGGCTCGGCGCCGGCGTCCGGTGCGGTCGCGGACTTTGCGCCGGGCGGTTCTGGCACGGGGTCCGGCTCCGGGCGCTGGGCCGGGCCGGTGGGGTGTTTCGCGCGCGGCTCCGGCTCCGCGCCGGGTTCCGGTGCCGCCGTGGCGTGCTCCGGGTCCGGCTCGGTGGCCGGGCGGGGCTGCGGCTGGGGGGCGTTCTGACCGCCGGGTGTGTCGCCGGGCCTGGGGGCCGGGTCGGCCTGGGCGGCGGGGCGCGGGAGGGGACGGCGGGTGAGCGGGAGGGGCAGCCCGGTGGTGGGGAGCTGGAGGGGGCGGAGAGGCGTCCAGCCGCCGGGCGGGGGCGAGACCAGGAGCGAGTGGGTCCGGGGCTCGCCGGGCACGGTGACGCGGGCCAGGGGCGGCTCGTGGGCCTGCTCCCGGGCGTCGTCCCGCTCCGGCGCGTCCCGCTCCCGCTCCGGTGCGTCCCGCTCCGGTGCCGGTGCCGTGCCCACCCCGGCGGCGGGGGCGGCCTCGCTCGCGGGCTCGGGCGTGATGCCGGGCTCGCCTGCGGGCACGGGTGCGGCGTCGGGCTTGCCTGCGGACGCGTGGGCGGCGTCGGGCTGGGGCTCCGGCTCGTGGGCGGCGGCAGGCGGGGCCTCCCCGGCTTCGGGCGCGGGGCTGGCGGAGTGCTCGGGCGGCAGCGGGAGGCCCTGGCGGCGCGCGCGCTTGACGGCGCGTCGCCGCTGACGTGCCGTCTGTTCCGTCCGTGGGGTGCCGACTTCGCTCATGCCCGCCTCTCACCGTGACGCGCCCACCGAGACATCAGTGTGAAAAAGTGCATAGCATCATATTGGGCGACACCACGAGCTTTCGCGCGGTACCCGGGCGAAACGGGTGTTGTTGGCAGCATGGCGGCGTGAGCCGAACGACGCAGCACAGCGCACGCCGCCGGGAGGCCGCGCGGGGCGTGCCCGCCCTGGAAGCGGTCGTGGAAGGCGCATTCGCCGCCTGTCTGGGCTTGGCGCTCGTGGCCATGGTGGCCCTCCTGCTGTGGATCACCTCGCCGTACCCGGACAGCGGACCCGGCGGGGCCCTGCGGGTCGCCGCGAGCCTGTGGCTCCTCGCCCACGGTGCCGAGCTGGTCCGCCTCGACACGCTCAGCGGGGTGCCCGCGCCCGTCGGCGTCACCCCCCTGCTGCTGACCGCGCTCCCGGTGGGTCTGCTGTACCGGGCGGTCCGGGCGATCCGGGCCGACGGCGGCGGGTGGCGCGGCGTCGGATGCCTGGGGGGTGGCTACCTCGTCGTCGCCGCCGGTGTGGTCGGATACTCCGTCACCGGGCCGCTGGCCGTGGACCCGTGGAGCGCCGCGCTGCACCTGCCGCTGCTCACCTTCGGCACGCTCACCGTCGGCGGCTGGTGCGCCGCAGGACGGGAGGCGTTGCGCCTGCCCGACGCCTTCACCCGGCGGGTGCCCGGCTGGCCGTCGGCGGCGCGGTGGGTGCGGCGGCTGCGTCCGGGCGCCGCCGTACGCGCGTCGGGGGCTGCGGTGGCCGTGCTGTGCGGGGGCGGTGCGCTGCTGGCCACGGTCGGGCTGGCGTGGCACGGAGGCGCGGTGCGGGAGGCGTTTCCCCAGCTGACGTCGGCCTGGTCCGGGCAGCTGGCGGTGCTGCTGCTGTGCGTGGCGCTGGTGCCCAACGTCGCGGTGTGGGGCGCGGCCTTCGGCCTCGGACCCGGGTTCACGCTGGGCGCGGGCAGCGCGGTGGGGCCGCTGGCGACGACCCCGTACCCGTCGCTGCCGCACTTCCCGCTGCTGGCGGCGGTGCCCGGGGAGGGCGGGGGTTACCCGGTGCTGTGGGCGGCGGCCGGAGCGGTGCCGGTGGCAGCGGGGTGGGCGGCGGGCTGGTCCGCGGCCCGGGCGGGCGTCCCGGTGCCGGGGACGCGGCACGGCGCCACGGGGTGGCGCGGAACCGTCGGCACCGCGCTGCTCGGCGCGCTGGGGTGCGGGCTCGCGATGGCGCTGCTGGGCGCGGCGGCGAGCGGCCCGCTCGGCACGGCCGCCCTCGCGCATCTTGGCCCGGTGTGGTGGCAGACGGGCGGCGCGGCGGTCGGCTGGACGGCGGTGGTGTCCGTCCCGGTGGCGCTCGCGGTGCGGCTGTGGCGGGTGAAGGACCCGCATCCGCTGCTGGCTGTGGCCCTGGCGTGGCGGCGGTTCGCGACGTGGTGCGGCTCGCTGCGCGGGCGGGCGGACGGGGAGCCGGTGGGCGACTGGCACGCGACGGGGGCGCGGCTGGCGCGGTGGGCGGCGCTGAAGGAGGCGTCCGGCGGACTGATGGCCGACTTCGAGCCGCGCTGGGAGGACCCGGGGCCGGTGGAGCGCCGCCGGGGTCGCCACCGGCGGTAGCGGCTACCCCGCCGCACCGCTTGGTGAACCGGGGGAGGCGTCTCGCCCCTGGCGGTCGCGCGCCGTGCGGCCTCACCCGCGCGGGCCAGCCCGCAACCGCCCGCCTGGACCGGCCAGGTGCCACCTGCGTGGGCCGGAGCCGCGCAACCCCCGCGCTGGGCCAGCCGAGGCGGCGCGTCAGCCGAAGCGGCGCGTCAGCCGAAGCGCCCGGGGCTCCCGCGTGCTCGGCGGGGAAGCGGAGGGGTCAGGAGTTCTCGCCGATGACCGGACGGAGTTGTTCCGGCAGGAGTTCCTCGCAGGTTTCGCGGGACGTCGCGGTGAGGGCGTCGTCAACGCAGGTGTAGTAGTCGGAGTAGACGAGTTGCAGGGTGAACGCGGCGGCGACGAGCAGCAGGGCGAGACTGCCACCGACGATGCCGCCCACCGCGGCCGACGTCAGCGGAGCCGCGCCCCGGGCCCCACCGGGCGTGCCCGGGTCACCCGGCGCGGGCGGGCGGGAGCCGGAGGCATCCGTGGCCCGGCCGGTGAGGGCGGCGACCGCCGAACCGTTCCGCCCGCCGGAGTCCTTGCGCTCGACGCCCGGCGCCCCGCGCAGCGCGCTGATGCCCCAGTACAGGGCGAGTGAGCCCAGCAGCAGGCCGAGCGGCGCGAGGTTGAAGACCGCGACGAAGAAGAAGCCCCACATGCCCGCGAGCATGGCGAAGCGCGCGTGCCGCTGGGCCGGGTCGCGCGGGTCCCAGCGCCTTCCGGCGGGGCCGCCCTTGCGCGGCCCGCGCCCGTTGCCCGGCCCGCCAGGGCCGCCGGGTCCGCCCGGCCCGCCGGGGCCACCGGA
The DNA here is from genome assembly GCF_019303495.1 of Streptomyces sp. JJ66. GTDB lineage: Bacteria > Actinomycetota > Actinomycetes > Streptomycetales > Streptomycetaceae > Streptomyces. The sequence continues at coordinate 71,407 of NZ_JAEVFI010000004.1, forward strand.
GTCACCGGGGCCGCCGAAGCCGCCGCTCTGCCGCCGGGGCTGGCGGCTGCTCCACTGGCTGCCCCACGCCCCCCGGGCCGGTCCCTGGCCGCCGCCGTGGTCCTCGGAGCCCCCGGCGCCCGGCTCCGTGCCCTGGGCGTCACCGGAGCCCTGGGCGTCGCCGTGGCCGTGCTCGCCGTGGCCGTGCTCGCCGTGGCTGTGCTCGTCGGAGCCGTGCTGGCCGGAGCCCGGCTGGTCCGGGTCGTGGCCCTCGGGGCGGTGGCGGGGCTGCCACGGCTGGTCGGGCTGCCCCTCGGGGGGAGGCGCGAAGGGATTGTCGTCCTGGCTGCTCCACCCGGAGCCCTGGGACCGGTCGCCCGGGCGGCCGGGCTGACCGAAGACGCGGCGTCGCTCAGTCATCAGGTGTGTGTCGTCCCCTTCGTCCGTCCGTGTCCCGCCCGCTGGTGTGCGAGGTCACGGAACCGTGCCCCGACGCTACCCGCTGGCCTGCGGGCCGTCCCGTGGGGAGCGCTCGGCGGGGCCGGTATCGTTGCTGGCGGTCGGCCGCTTCGTAGGGTTCCCCGGATTCGCCCGCCTCCGCTGTTCGTTCGATCGCACCAAGGCGCTCCCGCGCCTGATGTCCCCGAGCCTGAGAAAGAGCCTCGTCGTGGCTGCTGCTTCCACTCCTGCCCGCCTCGTCGTGCTCCTATCCGGTTCGGGCACGAACCTTCAGGCGCTGCTGGACGCCGTCCACTCCGCCGGGCCGGACGCGTACGGCGCCCGCGTCGTGGCCGTCGGCGCGGACCGGGACGGCATCGAGGGGCTGGCCCGGGCCGAGCGGGCCAACGTGCCGACGTTCGTGTGCCGCGTACGCGACTACGCCGACCGGGCCGACTGGGACCGGGCGCTGGCCGAGGCGACGGCCGCCCACGCGCCGGATCTGGTGGTCTCGGCGGGCTTCATGCGCATCGTCGGCCGGGAGTTCCTGGCCCGGTTCGGCGGCCGGTTCGTCAACACCCACCCGGCGCTGCTGCCCAGCTTTCCCGGCGCCCACGGGGTGCGGGACGCGCTCGCGTACGGCGTGAAGGTGACCGGGTGCACCGTCCACTTCGTCGACGACGGCGTCGATACCGGTCCGATCATCGCCCAGGGGGTGGTGGAGGTCCGGGACGAGGACCACCTGGACGACGGGGCCGCGCTGCACGAGCGCATCAAGGAAGTCGAGCGACGCCTGCTCGTCAACGTCGTGGGCCGCCTGGCGCGCGACGGCTACCGCATTGAGGGACGAAAGGTACGGATTCCGGCATGACCGCCGAAGCTACGAAGCGACCGATCCGCCGCGCGCTGGTCAGCGTCTACGACAAGACGGGGCTGGAGGAGCTGGCCCGTGGCCTGCACGCGGCCGGGGTCCAGCTCGTCTCCACCGGCTCGACGGCCGCGAAGATCGCCGCCGCCGGGGTACCGGTGACGAAGGTCGAGGAGCTGACCGGCTTCCCCGAGTGCCTGGACGGCCGGGTCAAGACGCTCCACCCGCGCGTCCACGCGGGCATCCTGGCCGACCAGCGCCTTGAGGCGCACCGCGAGCAGCTGGCCGAGCTGGGCGTGGAGCCGTTCGAGCTGGTGGTCGTCAACCTCTACCCGTTCCGGGAGACGGTCGCCTCCGGCGCCTCCCCGGACGCGTGTGTGGAGCAGATCGACATCGGCGGCCCGTCCATGGTGCGCGCCGCCGCGAAGAACCACCCGTCCGTGGCGGTCGTCGTCAACCCCGAGCGGTACGCCGACGTGCTGCGGGCGGCGGCTGACGGCGGTTTCGACCTGAGCGCCCGCAAGCGGCTGGCCGCCGAGGCGTTCGCTCACACCGCCGCCTACGACGTGGCCGTGGCGGGCTGGTTCGCCGACGACTCCGTCGGCTACGCGTCCGACGACAGCGGATTCCCGGCGTTCCTCGGCTCCGCGCTGGAGCGGCGGCACGTGCTGCGCTACGGCGAGAACCCGCACCAGGGCGCGGCCCTCTACAGCGACGGCACCGGCGGCCTGGCGGAGGCCGAGCAGCTGCACGGCAAGGAGATGTCGTACAACAACTACGTGGACACCGAGGCCGCCCGCCGCGCCGCGCACGACCACGCCGAGCCGTGCGTGGCGATCATCAAGCACGCCAACCCGTGCGGCATCGCGACCGGCACGGACGTCGCCGAGGCACACCGCAAGGCACACGCCTGCGACCCGCTGTCCGCGTTCGGCGGCGTCATCGCCGTCAACCGGCCGGTGTCGGTGGCGATGGCCGAGCAGGTCGCGGAGATCTTCACCGAGGTCGTCGTCGCCCCCGGCTACGACCAGGGCGCCGTGGAGGTGCTGACGCGGAAGAAGAACGTCCGTGTGCTGCGCTGCCCACAGGCGCCCGGCGCGGTCACCGAGCTGCGTCCCGTCGAGGGTGGCGCGCTGCTCCAGGCCAAGGACCGCCTGCAGGCCGACGGCGACGACCCGGCGCGCTGGACGCTGGCCACCGGCGAGGCGCTGGACGAGGCCGGGCTCGCCCAGCTGGCCTTCGCCTGGCGGGCCTGCCGCGCGGTGAAGTCCAACGCCATCCTGCTCGCCCGGGACGGCGCCACGGTCGGCGTCGGCATGGGCCAGGTCAACCGGGTGGACTCCGCGAAGCTGGCCGTCGAGCGAGCGGGCGCCGAGCGGGCCGCCGGGTCCTTCGCGGCCTCCGACGCGTTCTTCCCGTTCCCCGACGGCCTTGAGGTGCTGACGGCGGCGGGCGTGCGCGCCGTCGTCCAGCCGGGCGGATCGGTACGCGACGAGGCGGTGATCGAGGCGGCCAGGGCAGCCGGCGTCACGATGTACCTCACCGGCACCCGCCACTTCTTCCACTGACACTGACACCGGGGGCACCCACTCGCCCGGGTCACCCCGCACGCGCGAGGGCCGCGCACGTCATCGACGTGCGCGGCCCTCGTACGCGGGGACGGGCGTCAGCCCACCAGGCCGGGCTGCCCGCGCCGGAACCATGCCTTGGCCTCGTCCTGAGTCAGGAAGACGATGCCGGTGATGCCCAGCCCCGCCCACAGCACGCCGAACGGGATCGCTATGACGCCGAACAGCGTGAGGAACGAAGCCCACACGATCGTGCCGACGCGAATGCCGTTTCCGCCCTGCCCGAAGCGGGCGGCCAGCACGATGCCCACCACGGCGTGCACCAGGTAGAGGCCGAACAAGGTGTAGAAGATGCCGAGGCCAAGGTTGTAACCGAACGAGTCCTGCGTTGCCTGCCCGGCATCCTGGCTGTTGGCTGCCAGGAGGATGAGCATGGCCAGCGACAACAGCCCCTGGAGCGCGCCCGCCACGAAAATCAGCACGCGCAGAACTTTCAGCTTCCCCGGCAGCTGTGTTGGCACCGGCGGGCCGGGATACATCGGCCCGCCGCCCGGGTAGCCGGGCTGCTGCGGGTATGCGGGCGGCTGCTGGGGGTAGCCGTAGCCCGGCTGGGGCGGGGCGGGCGGCTGTTGCGGGTAGCCGTACTGCGGCTGCGCCACGGGCGGCGGCCCCTGCGGCGGCGGGCCGTACGGGTTGTGCTGACTCGGGGTGCTCACAGCGGACTTCCTCTGACACGGTAGGGACGTAACGGTGGTGCCGCCCTGCCGGTACGGGGGCCACGCCGAAGCCGCAGGCAAGAGGAATCCCCTGGGTGCCGCCCCCGCGACCGCCCCCGACGGCCGCAGCACCCGCTCATCATCCGGTGTACCAAGGAGTGCTGTCCAGTTGCGTTCGCGTTCTGTGACGAACCGTGGGCGCACGTGCCGGCGCCGCCCGGGGTGGAACGCGCGGGCTCTCATCCGCGAGGATGGGGGCCATGAGCGCGCAGATTCTCGACGGCAAGGCCACCGCGGCCGCGATCAAGTCCGAACTGACGACCCGGGTCGAGGCCCTGGCCGCCCGTGGTGTGCGGCCCGGCCTCGCCACGGTGCTGGTGGGTGACGACCCGGCCAGCCACAAGTACGTGGCGGGCAAGCACCGCGACTGTGCCCAGGTGGGCATCGCCTCCCTCCAGCGGGAACTGCCCGCGACGGCCTCGCAGGAGGAGATCGAGGCCGTCGTGCGCGAGCTGAACGAGGACCCGGAGTGCACCGGCTACATCGTGCAGTTGCCCCTGCCCAAGGGCATGGACACCAACCGGGTGCTGGAGCTGATGGACCCGGACAAGGACGCCGACGGTCTCCACCCCGCCAACCTGGGCCGCCTCGTCCTCGGGGTGCCCGCGCCGCTGCCGTGCACCCCGAACGGCATCATCGAGCTGCTGCGCCGCCACGGGGTGCGGATCGCGGGCGCGGAGGTCGTCGTCGTCGGGCGCGGCATCACCGTGGGCCGCTCGCTGCCGCTGCTGCTCACCCGCCGCTCGGAGAACGCCACCGTGACGCAGTGCCACACCGGCACCCGGGACCTGGCCGCGCACCTGCGCCGCGCCGACATCGTGGTGGCCGCCGCGGGCGTGCCGCACCTGATCAAGCCGGAGGACGTGCGGCCAGGCGCCGCCGTGCTGGATGTCGGCGTCAGCCGCGACGAGAGCGGCAAGATCGTCGGCGACGTGCACCCCGGGGTGGCCGAGACGGCCGCCTGGGTCGCCCCGAACCCCGGCGGCGTCGGCCCGATGACGCGGGCGATGCTGCTGGCCAACGTCGTCGAAGCGGCCGAGCGGAACGCGGGCTGACGGCGGTGGCTGCCCCCTTCCCGCGCCGCTCGCGCCGCTTCCCGGTCTTCACCCGGGACACCGCCCGCCCCGAGGGCGGCGGGCGGGCGGCGCCGGGTGACGCCCTGGCCCCGGCCCGTCAGTGGCCGCTGCTCGTCGTGCTCGCGGGCACGGCCGCCGGGCTGCTACTCCTGCTGAGCACCATGCGGATCGGTCTGCTCATCGTGGGCGCCGCCCTGTTGACGGGCGCGGTGCTGCGGTGGCTGGTGCCGTCGGTGGGCATGCTGGCGGTCCGCTCCCGCTTCACCGACGTCCTGACGTACGGGGCGCTGGGCACGGCGGTGGTGCTGCTGGCGCTCATGGTCCAGCCCAACCCGTGGCTGCGTATCCCGTTCCTCCAGGAGATCATGCGGTTCCTGGTGCGCTAGCACACGCTGGGATGGCCGGATTCCGCCGGTCGCCGACAGGCGCGTGCATGGCCCGGGCGGGACGGGGAACAACACGGTCACCCCCACGGGTGCACAACCGCGCCCCGGCAGCCGCCCGCCCCCTCCTTCCGCGGGCGGCTGCCCAGCGTGTGTCGCGGGGGCCCGGCGCGGTAGCCTGACGCCGGATCTCTTGACGTAGAGAGACTTCACGGGTCCCGCGGACCCGGCGGCGCTCTCGCGTGCACGGGGTCCTTGCCGCCATCGTCAGGTTCAACGGAGACCGCCATGACCCGCAACGCCGTCAATGTCACCGTCACCGGAGCCGCCGGCCAGATCGGCTACGCGCTGCTCTTCCGCATCGCCTCCGGGCACCTGCTGGGCCCGGACGTCCCCGTCAAGCTGCGCCTGCTGGAGATCACCCCCGCCCTCGGCGCCGCCGAGGGCACCGCCATGGAGCTGGACGACTGCGCCTTCCCGCTCCTGGAGGGCATCGACATCACCGACGACCCGAACGTGGCCTTCGACGGTGCGAACGTGGCGCTGCTCGTCGGCGCCCGCCCGCGCACCAAGGGCATGGAGCGCGGCGACCTGCTGGAGGCCAACGGCGGCATCTTCAAGCCGCAGGGCAAGGCCATCAACGACCACGCCGCCGACGACGTCAAGGTGCTCGTCGTGGGCAACCCGGCGAACACCAACGCGCTGATCGCCCAGGCCGCCGCCCCCGACGTCCCGGCCGAGCGCTTCACCGCGATGACGCGCCTGGACCACAACCGCGCGCTGACCCAGCTGGCGAAGAAGACCGGCAGCTCGGTCAACGACATCACGAAGCTGACGATCTGGGGCAACCACTCCGCCACCCAGTACCCGGACATCTTCCACGCTCAGATCGCGGGCAAGAACGCCGCCGAGACCGTGGGCGACGAGAAGTGGCTGGCGGAGGAGTTCATCCCGACCGTCGCCAAGCGCGGCGCGGCCATCATCGAGGCGCGCGGCGCGTCCTCGGCGGCGTCGGCGGCCAACGCGGCCATCGACCACGTCCACACCTGGGTGAACGGCACCGCCGCCGGTGACTGGACGTCCATGGGCATCCCGTCCGACGGCTCCTACGGCGTGCCGGAGGGCCTGATCTCCTCGTTCCCGGTGACCTGCGCGAACGGCGAGTACCAGATTGTGCGGGGGCTGGAGATCAACGAGTTCTCCCGCGCCCGGATCGACGCCTCGGTCCAGGAGCTGGCGGAGGAGCGCGACGCGGTACGCGGTCTCGGCCTCCTGTGACGGACGGCTGACGGACGGCGTGGCTGAGCGGGAGCCGCCGCACGCGGCTGGACCCCCAGCGCTCGCCCCGCACGGCGCGGGCGCGGCACCCCTCCCGAGGTGGGTGCCGCGCCCGCGCCGTTTCCGTGTCGGTGTCGGTGCCGGTGCCGTTTTCGTACCGTGCCCGCGCTGAGCCGGGCGGGTTCGCGCCGCGCCCGCCCCCGTTCAGCCGCCCGCCAGTTCCTTCTGTACCTTCTTCACGTCCACCGACTCCTTGGCCGAGGGTGTCTCGCTCGGCACCGGCTCGTCGAAGTCGGACAGGGTGGTCGTGGTCGTCGAGCCGTCCGCCTTCTCCACCAGCCGCACCGGGTACGGCTCGCCCTGGGCGGCGACGTCGATGGTGTGGGTCCGCTCCCCGCTCTCGGCGGTGATGGTGACGACGGGCTCCCCGTCCACCTCCCCCTTGGCGGGGTCGCTCCACTCGGCGCCGCCCGATTTCATGCCGTCCTGGAGCGTCCGCAGCTGGCAGCCCGCCGCGAAGTCCTCCATCATCGGGTCGCTCGCGGGACCGGTGAGGTAGCGGCCCGCGAACGCCTCGTAGGCGTCCGCACCGGCCTGTCCGGCCTGGGCCTCCCAGAACGTGCGGTCGGGCTTGAACCACACCACATCGCCGCGCTTGATGATCTCGGCTGAGCCCTGCTCGCCCATGCTGGTGGTGCCGGCGCAGTTGCCGTCGCGGTCCAGCATGAAGTCGATGGACGCCGTGTCCTGTTGGTCGCCGCGTATCGTGAACCGCAGCGACCGCGCGGACTTCAGCGCCTCGCGCGCCCGCTCCTCGACCTGCTGCCCGGACTGGTCCGCCAGCCCGTCGCCACCGCTCGTGCAGGCCGCGAGGCCGCCCGCGGCCACCAGTGCGGCCGCGGCCACCGCCGCCAGCCTTCCGTACTGCTTGCCCACGTGCCCAAGACCTCCGTCGGTGCGGTGTTCACCTGCGGGCCCCACCGTACGGGGTGTTCACATTCGGGCCCCACCGTACGGAACGGGACGATCCGGCGTGCGCCGCGTGAGGAAGGCCACTTCCGCGCGGATGCGCGCATGGGTTCGAAGGAACGGGGAAGGGGTGCCCGTTGCCGGTATGACCGGCACCGCGCGACAGCGCCCGGAAAGCTCCGGAAGCCCCAGAAAGCAAGGTAATGCAGCACGAAGACGCGTCCGACCTCGCAACCCTGTTCATCGCCGGGCACTGGCGTGCCGCCAGCAGCGGTGGCACCCGCGAGGTGCTGGACCCCGCCGACGCCACGGTGCTCGCGCGGGTCGCCGACGGCTGCGCGAAGGACACGGACGCGGCGGTGGCCGCCGCCCGCCGGGCCTTCGACGAGGGCCCCTGGCCGCACACGCCGGTCGCCGAGCGGGCCGCGCTGCTGCGCCGCGTCGCGGACCTGTTGCAGCGCGACCGCGAGGACGTGGCGCGCACCGAGTCACGGGACGCGGGCAAGACGCTGGAGGAGGGCCGGGTGGACGTCGATGACGTCACCGCCGCCTTCCGCTACTTCGCCGACCTGGTGATGAACGAGTCCGGCGGGCGCGTGGTGGACGCGGGCAGCCCGGACGTGCACAGCGTCGTCGTGCACGAGCCGGTGGGCGTCTGCGCCATGATCACGCCGTGGAACTATCCGCTGTTGCAGGCGAGCTGGAAGGTGGCCCCCGCGCTGGCGGCGGGCAACACCTTCGTGCTCAAGCCCAGCGAGCTGACGCCGATGTCCACGGTCCGCCTGCTTCAGCTGCTGGACGAGGCCGGGCTGCCCGAGGGTGTGGGCAACCTGGTCACCGGCGCGGGTGACCCGGTCGGCGCGCGGCTGGCCGAACACCCGGACGTGGACCTGGTCTCCTTCACCGGCGGCCTGGTCAGCGGCGTCAAGGTGGCCCAGGCCGCCGCGCCGGGCGTGAAGAAGGTCGCCCTCGAACTGGGCGGCAAGAACCCCAACGTCGTGTTCGCCGACGCCTGCGCCACCGACGAGGGCTTCGAGGTCGCCGTGGACCAGGCGCTGAACGCCGCGTTCATCCACAGCGGCCAGGTGTGCTCGGCCGGGGCGCGGCTCATCATCGAGGAGTCGGTGCGCGACCGCTTCGTGGCCGAACTGGTCCGCCGCGCCCAGCGCATCCGGCTGGGCCGGGGCACCGAGCCCGGCGTCGAGTGCGGCCCGCTGGTCTCCCTCCAGCAGCTGGAGAAGACCGAGCGCTACGTCGCCGACGCCCTGGCCGACGGTGCCACGCTGCGCTGCGGCGGCGTCCGCCCCGACCCGGGCGACGACCGTCCCGCCGGGGGCTTCTTCTACCGGCCCACCGTGCTGGACCACTGCCACGGCGACATGCGCGTCGTGCGGGAGGAAACGTTTGGCCCGATCCTGACGGTGGAGACCTTCCACACCGAGGACGAGGCCGTCGCGCTCGCCAACGACACCGAGTACGGCCTCGCGGGCGGCGTCTTCTCCGCCGACACCGCCCGCGCCCGGCGCGTCGCCGCCCGGCTGCGGCACGGCACGGTGTGGATCAACGACTACCACCCCTACCTGCCGCAGGCGGAGTGGGGCGGTTTCGGCCGCTCCGGCGTCGGCCGCGAGCTGGGCCCCGCCGGGCTGGCGGAGTACCGCGAGACCAAGCACATCTACGAGAACCTGCGCCCCGCGCCCGTCCGCTGGTTCGCCGGCTGACGCCCGTGTCGCTGTCGCGGGCCGCCCCACCGGGCGGCCCGCCGCGCCCCTGGTTCCCCCCTCCCTCGTCCTCCCGCGTGCCGTGCCGCGCACGCGTCCACCGCAAGGAGCCGCACCCCACCCATGCCTGAACCCAGTGAGTTCCCCAGCGCGCGTGCGTACGACTACGTGATCGTCGGCGGCGGCACGGCTGGCTGCGTCATCGCCTCCCGGCTGACCGAGGACCCCGGCGTCACCGTCGCCGTCATCGAGGGCGGCCCCTCCGACATCGACCGCCCCGAGGTGCTCACGCTGCGCCGCTGGCTCGGCCTGCTCGGCGGCGAGCTGGACTACGACTACCCGACCACCGAACAGCCGCGCGGCAACAGCCACATCCGGCACAGCCGCGCCAAGGTGCTCGGCGGCTGCTCCTCGCACAACACGCTGATCTCCTTCAAGCCGCTGCCCGGCGACTGGGACGAGTGGGAGCAGGCGGGCGCCACCGGCTGGAACGCCACGGCGATGGACCCCTACTTCGGACGGCTGCGTAACAACGTCGTCCCGGTGCACGAGAAGGACCGCAACGCCATCGCCCGCGACTGGGTGGACGCCGCGCTGACGGCCACCGGCGTGCCCCGCGTCGAGGGCTTCAACGCCGCCCCGTTCACCGAGGGCGCCGGGTTCTTCGACCTCGCCTACCACCCGGAGGACAACAAGCGCTCCTCCGCCTCCGTCGCCTACCTCCACCCGCACATCGAGGCGGGCGACCGCCCGAACCTGCACCTGCTGCTGAACACCTGGGCGTTCCGCCTGGAGCTGGACGGCGACACCGCGCGCGGCGTGCACGTGCGCGCGCAGGACGGCACCGAGACGCTGCTGACCGCCCGGCGCGAGGTGATCCTGTGCGCGGGCGCGGTGGACACCCCGCGCCTGCTGCTGCACTCCGGTATCGGCCCGGCCGACGACCTCACCGCGCTCGGCATCGACGTCGCGCACGACCTGCCCGGCGTCGGCGAGAACCTGCTCGACCACCCCGAGTCGGTGATCGTGTGGGAGACCGAGGGGCCGATTCCGGACAACTCCGCGATGGACTCCGACGCCGGTCTGTTCGTACGCCGCGACCCCGAGTCCGCCACGCCGGACCTGATGTTCCACTTCTACCAGATCCCGTTCACCGACAACCCCGAGCGCATCGGCTACGAACGGCCCGAGCACGGGGTGTCGATGACGCCGAACATCCCCAAGCCCCGCAGCCGTGGCCGCCTCTACCTCACCAGCGCCGACCCGGCCGTCAAGCCCGCGCTGGACTTCCGCTACTTCACCGACGAGGACGACTACGACGGCCGCACCCTGGTCGAGGGCATCAAGCTCGCCCGCGAGATCGCCGCGACGGAGCCGTTCGCGAAGTGGCTGCGCCGCGAGGTGTGCCCCGGCCCGCGGATCACCAGCGACGAGGAGCTGAGCGCCTACGCCCGGCAGGTCGCCCACACCGTCTACCACCCGGCCGGGACCTGCCGCATGGGCGCCGCCGACGACGCCCTCGCCGTCGTCGATCCGCGGTTGCGGGTGCGCGGCCTGCGCAAGCTGCGCATCGCCGACGCCTCCGTCTTCCCCACCATGACCTCCGTCAACCCGATGATCGGCGTCCTGATGGTGGGCGAGAAGGCCGCCGACCTGCTCACCGCCGATGCCGGCGTCAATGCCGACGATCCCGCGACTCCCCCGACTCCCGCGACCCCGACACCGGGAGGTGTTGCCTGATGTCCGCCGCTGAAACCCCCCAGAACGTCCAGAACGTCCAGAACGTCCAGAGCGCGGCCACCGAACCGGTGTTCGCCGTCCGCAACCTGTGGAAGGTCTTCGGCCCCAAGGCCGAACGCGTCCCGCGCGACCCGGAGCTGGCCGCGCTCGACCCCGCCGAACTGGCCGCCCGCACCCGCTGCACCGCCGCCGTCCGCGACGTCTCCTTCGACGTCCGCCCCGGCGAGGTGTTCGTCGTCATGGGCCTGTCCGGCTCCGGCAAGTCCACGCTCGTGCGCTGCCTGACCCGGCTCATCGAACCCACCAGCGGCACCCTGCACATCGACGGCGAGGACGTGCTCGCCATGGACACCGCCCGGCTGCGCGAACTGCGCCGCCACCGCGCCGCCATGGTCTTCCAGCACTTCGGCCTGCTCCCGCACCGCACCGTGCTGGACAACATCGCCTACGGCCTGGAGATCCAGGGCATGGCCAAGGCCGAACGCCGCGCCCGGGCCGAGGAGATGCTCACCAAGGTCGGCCTCGACGGACTCGGCGCCCGCCGCCCCGGCCAGCTCTCCGGCGGCCAGCAGCAGCGCGTTGGCCTGGCCCGCGCGCTCGCCGTGGACCCGCAGGTGCTGCTGTTCGACGAGCCGTTCAGCGCCCTGGACCCGCTGATCCGCCGGGACATGCAGGACGAGGTGGTGCGGCTGCACCGCGAGGAAGGCCGCACGATGGTCTTCATCACCCACGACCTGTCCGAGGCGCTGCGCCTGGGCGACCGCATCGCGCTCATGCGGGGCGGCGCCATCGCCCAGCTCGGCACGCCCGAGGAGATCGTCGCCACCCCCGCCGACGCCTACGTGCGCGACTTCGTGCGCGACGTGCCGCGCGAACAGGTCATCACCGTGCGCCGCGCGCTGCGCCCGGCCACCGGTGAGGAGAGCGAGACCGGCACGGTGCTCCCGCCCGGCGCGGTGGTCGCCGACGCGATCGAGGCCGTCGCCCGCACCGGCGAGCACGTCCGCGTCATGGACGACGGCCGCCTCCTGGGCGTCGTGGACCACCAGCGGCTCCTGGCGGTGGTCGCCGGGCTGGACGAGGACCCGGACCGGGAGGTGGTGGCCGCGTGAGCGCACCCACCGTCGATCAGGCCGACCCTCCCGCCGACCCCACAGCCCCCGCCGACAAGAGCGCCCCCGCCACCGCGCGGGCCGCGTCCGCCGAGCCCACGCCGGGTCTTGCCCTGCGGGCGCGGCGCGCCGTCCGGCCACCGGTCCTGCTGGTGGGCCTCGCCCTGGCCGTCGTCGTGATCAGCGCGCTGGCCACCGGCTCCGGCGCCTGGCCCGGCGGCCTCACCGTGGACGTGCGCACGCCGCTGGACTCCCTCAACAGCTGGCTCGTGGACAACCGCACGACGCACTGGCTGTTCCTGTACTTCCTGCTGCACATCAGCAACACCGCCGAACTGTCGGTGGACGCGCTCACCGACCTGTTCGCCAGCCTCGGCTGGATCGGCGTCACCCTGCTCGGCACCGCCATCGCCTGGTACGCCGGAGGCGCGGGCCGCAACCGCCGGGCGCTGCGCACCGGCGCCACCGCGCTCGGCGTCTTCGCCGCCTGCGGCCTGCTGGGCATGTGGAAGCCGACGATGGAGACGCTGGCGCTGATGACCGTCGCCGTCGCCGTCGCCGCCCTCCTGGGCCTGCTGCTCGGGCTGGCCGCCGGACTCTCCGACCGCTGGGAACGCGCCCTGCGCCCCGTCTTCGACCTGATGCAGGTCATGCCCGCCTTCGCCTACCTGCTGCCGTTCGTGCTGCTGTTCGGCATCGGCGTGCCCTCGGCGCTGGTGGCCACCGTCATCTACGCCGCGCCGCCCATGGCCCGGCTCACCTCGCTCGGCCTGCGCGGCGCCTCCCCGGCCGCGCTGGAGGCGTCCGCCTCGCTCGGCGCGAGCCCCTGGCAGCGGCTGCGCACCGCCCGGCTGCCGCTCGCGCGCAAGGAGATGCTGCTCGGGCTGAACCAGACGATCATGATGTGCCTGTCCATGGTCGTGCTCGCCTCCGTCGTCGGCTCCGGCGGCCTGGGCGACCGCATCTACCAGGCGCTCGGCAAGCTCAACGTCGGCCAGGCGCTGGCCGCGGGCATCTGCGTCGTCCTGCTCGCCGTCCTGCTGGACCGCACCACCGCCGCCGCGGGCGCCCGCCTCGACGACGCCGACACCGGCTCCGGTTCCGGCTCTGGCGTCAGCGGCCGCCTGGCCCGGTTGCGCGGCTGGCCCGGCTGGCTGGGCCTCGGCGTGCTGACGGCCGTGCTCGCCGCCGTCGGCCCGTACCTGGGCGAGCGCGCGTGGCCGCGCGAGTGGCGCGTCAACATCGCACCGTGGGTCAACGACGCCGTGGCCTGGACCGAGGACACCATCGGCTCCGGTGTGCCCGTCGTCGGCGGCACCCTCACCTGGTCCAACTTCATCACCGAGTGGGTGCTCAACCCCCTGCGCGACGGGCTGAACGCCACCCCGTGGTGGGCGCTGATCCTGCTCGCCGCGAGCCTCGCCTGGACCGTCGGCCGCTGGCGCGCCGCGCTCACCGCGACCGCCTCGCTCGGCGTCATCGGCGTGCTCGGCCTGTGGACACGGTCGATGGACACGCTCTCCCAGGTGCTCCTCGCGCTGCTGATCACCCTCGTCGTCGGCTTCGCCGTCGGCGTGCTGGCCGCCCGGGTGCCCCGGGTGGAACGGCTGCTGCGCCCGGTGCTGGACGCCATGCAGACGATGCCGCAGTTCGTGTACCTGATCCCGGTCGTCGCGCTGCTCAGCGCGGGCCGCGTCGCGGGCGTCACCGCCGCCGTGGTGTTCGTGCTGCCCGCCGTCATCCGCGTCACCACGCAGGGCATCCGGCAGGTGGACCCGGCCACCGTGGAGGCCGCCCGCTCGCTCGGCGCCACCGGCTGGCAGGAGTTGCGCCAGGTACAGCTGCCGCTGGCCCGGCGGGCGCTGCTCGTCGCCGTCAACCAGGGCGTGGTGCTGGTGCTGTCCATGGTCGTCATCGCGGGCATGGTCGGCGGCGGCGCGCTGGGCATCGACGTCATCACCGGCCTGGCCAAGGGTGACCTGGCGCTCGGCCTGCCCGCCGGAGCGGCCATCGTCTGCCTCGGCATCCTCCTGGACCGCCTCACCCAGCCTGGCACGCCCGACACCGCCCGCCGCTGAGCGGTCCCCGACTCCCACCCCCCTTTCCGTAACCGAAGGAAGCATGCCATGCACAGCAAACCCCTACGCACCTCCGTCATCGCCGGCGCCGGACTGGCCGGTCTGCTCCTGAGCTCCTGCTCTGCGGAATCCAACGAGGTCACCATCGCGGTGCCGTCCTGGGTCGGCGCGCAGGCCAACGCCGCCGTGGCCGGTCAGCTCCTGGAGGACGAACTCGGCGTGGACGTCGAGCAGAAGCAGATGGACGAGCCCGTCGCCTTCGACGCGCTGCACAGCGGCAAGGCGGACGCCATCCTGGAGGACTGGGGCGGCGTCCCGAAGAAGGAGAAGAAGTACGTCGAGGAGACCAAGACCGTCACCGCCGGCGGTGACCTCGGCGTCACCGGCCACATCGGCTGGTTCGTGCCGAAGTACTTCGCCGACGAGAACCCCGAGGTCCTGGACTACCGCAACCTCAACGACTTCGCCGGCGACTTCAAGACCTCCGAATCCGGCGACCAGGGCCACTTCATCGGCGCCGCGCCCTCGTACACCACGTACGACAAGCACCTGGTGAAGAACCTGGACCTGGACTACAAGGTCATCCCCACCGGCAGTGAGGCCGCGCAGCTCAAGGAGATCCAGCGGCTGTACGACGCCGAAGAGCCGTTCCTCACCTACTGGTGGGACCCGCAGTGGATGAACGCCGAGATCGAGATGGTCGAGGTGAAGCTGCCGGAGTACACCGAGGGCTGCAACGAGCCCGCGGAGGAGACCGCGTGCGGTTACGAGACGCTGCCGCTGCAGAAGTACTTCAACGCCGACTTCGCGGAGAACGGCGGCGACGCCGCCGAGTTCCTGAAGAACTTCCAGTGGACGACGGAGGACCAGAACGAGGTCGCCCGCATGATCGCGGGCGAGGACATGTCCCCGGAGGACGCGGCGTCGCAGTGGATCGCGGACCACGAGGACGTCTGGAAGAAGTGGCTCCCCAAGGAGAGCTGAGCCCGCGTTCCCGCATGCTCCCCCACCGAGCGGCTGGGGGAGCATGCGGGAAGGCTCCTCTTAACGGGCCAGCACCTCGCGCAGGCGGGTCAGCGCCCAGTCCAGGTCCTCCTTGGTGATCACCAGCGGCGGCGCGATCCGGATCGTGGAGCCGTGCGTGTCCTTCACCAGCACGCCCTCGGCCATCAGCCGCTCCGACAGCTCGCGGCCCGTGCCGAACGCGGGGTCCACCTCGACCCCGGCCCACAGCCCCCGGCCGCGTACCGCGCTCACCCGGCCGTCGGCGGCCAGCAGCGCGAGTTCCTGGTGCAGGTGGTCGCCCAGCTCCGCCGCCCGCTGCTGGAACTCCCCGGTCCGCAGCATGGCCACCACCTCCAGCGCCACCGCGCAGGCCAGCGGGTTGCCGCCGAACGTCGAACCGTGCTCGCCGGGCCGGTAGACGCCCAGCACCTCGCGGGAGGAGACGACGGCGGAGACGGGGACGATGCCACCGCCCAGCGCCTTGCCCAGCACGTACACGTCCGGCACGACGTCCTCGTGCTCGCAGGCGAACGTGCGGCCCGTGCGCCCGAGCCCGGACTGGATCTCGTCGGCCATGAACAGCACGTTCCGCGCCCGGGTCAGCTCGCGGACGCCCGCGAGGTAACCGGGCGGCGGCACCAGCACGCCCGCCTCGCCCTGGATCGGCTCCAGCAGCACGGCGACGGTCTCGGCGTCCACGGCCGCCTCAAGGGCCGCGAGGTCGCCGTAGGGGACGATCTCGAAGCCGGGCGTGTAGGGGCCGTAGTCGGCGCGGGCCTCCTCGTCGGTGGAGAAGCTGACGATCGTCGTCGTGCGGCCGTGGAAGTTGTTCGCGGCGACGACGATCTTCGCCCGCCCGTCCGGCACCCCCTTGACGCGGTAGCCCCACTTGCGCGCGGTCTTCACCGCCGTCTCGATCGCCTCCGCGCCGGTGTTCATCGGCAGTACCGCCTCCATGCCGCACAGCTCGGCGAGCTGGACGCAGAACGCGGCGAAGCGGTCGTGGTGGAAGGCACGGGAGGTGAGGGTGAGGCGGTCCAGCTGGTCCCGGGCGGCGGCGAGCAGCCGCGGGTTGCCGTGGCCGAAGTTCAGCGCCGAGTACCCGGCGAGCAGGTCGAGGTAGCGGCGGCCCTCGACGTCCGTCATCCAGGCGCCCTCGGCGGAACGGACGACAACGGGCAGCGGGTGGTAGTTGTGCGCGCTGTGCGCGTCGGCGGCGGCGATCAGTTCGGCGGCGGAGGGCGCGGCAGAGGAGGAGGGCTGGGACATCACACGCTCCGATCGGTCGGGTCAACGCTCACAGGCTGGTGACAAGCGGTGCCCCCTTTCTACCGCCGGACGGGCCGGTGGCGCGGAAGATTCACCGATTCGTCCCCGGTGGCCGCGAGGACTTTTCTCGCTCGTTACCGGACGCCGGACGCCATCCGGCGTCGCGCAGAGCCCTCGCGGGGGCGGTGCGGCGGCGGCACGGGGCGGTGCGGGCGCTCTGCGAGAATGGCCAGCATGGCTAACGAGCGTCCCCGCGTGCTGTCCGGTATCCAGCCCACCTCAGGCTCCTTCCACCTGGGCAACTACCTGGGTGCGGTCCGCCAGTGGGTGGCGCTCCAGGAGACCCACGACGCGTTCTACGCCGTCGTTGACCTGCACGCGATCACCGTCCCGCAGGACCCGGAGCGGCTGCGCGCCGCCACCCGGCTGGCCGCCGCCCAGCTGCTGGCGGCGGGCCTGGACCCGGAGCGGTGCACCCTGTTCGTGCAGAGCCACGTGCCCGAGCACGCCCAGCTCGGCTGGGTGATGAACTGCCTCACCGGGTTCGGCGAGGCGTCGCGGATGACGCAGTTCAAGGACAAGTCGGCCAGGCATGGCGCCGAGGGCACCACCGTCGGCCTGTTCACCTACCCGGTGCTCCAGGTCGCCGACATCCTCCTCTACCAGGCCGACCAGGTGCCCGTCGGCGAGGACCAGCGCCAGCACATCGAACTCACCCGCGACCTGGCCGAGCGCTTCAACGGCCGCTTCGGGCAGCTGTTCAACCTGCCCGCGCCCTACATCCTCAAGGAGACGGCGAAGATCTACGACCTCCAGGACCCGGCGGTCAAGATGAGCAAGTCCGCCTCCTCGCCCAAGGGCCTGATCTCGCTGCTGGACGAGCCGAAGACCACCGCGAAGAAGATCCGCGGTGCCGTGACCGACACCGGCTCCGAGATCCGCTTCGACCCGGAGAACAAGCCCGGCGTCAGCAACCTGCTCACCATCTACGCCACGCTCACCAGTACGCCCATCGCCGAACTGGAGCAGCGCTACGCGGGCCAGGGCTACGGCGCGCTCAAGGTGGACCTCGCGGAGCTCGTGACGGACTGGGTGACGCCGTTCCGCGAGCGGACGCAGGAGTACCTGGGCGACCCGGAGACGCTGGACTCGCTGCTGGCCAAGGGCGCCGAGAAGGCCCGTACCGTCGCCGCTGAGACGCTGGCCCGGGCCTATGACAAGGTGGGCTTCCTGCCCGCGAAGCACTGATATTTCCCGGATAGGCTGAGCGGCTTCGCACACCGGATGCGTACGCACGGACAGGAGCGGCAGGAGGGAGAGGACGTGGGGACCTGCACGGTCGGCGTGTCGATCGCGGTCCCGGAGCCGTACGGCAGCATGCTCCAGCAGTGCCGTACGGGCTTCGGGGACACCGCGGCCCACGGCATCCCCACCCACGTCACCCTCCTGCCGCCCACTGAGGTCGAGGCGGCCGACCGCGAGGTGATCGAGCGGCATCTCGCGGAGGTGGCCGCCGCCGGTCAGCCGTTCCCGATGCGGCTGTCCGGCACCGACACCTTCCGCCCCCTCTCGCCCGTGGTCTTCGTGCGCGTCGCGGAGGGCGCGGCGTCCTGCCACGGGCTCCAGGAGCGGGTGCGGGCCCCCGAGGGGCCGCTCGCGCGGGAGCTGAACTTCCCGTACCACCCGCACGTCACCATCGCCCACGGCATCGACGAGGCCGCGATGGACCGGGCGCAGCGCGAGCTGTCCGACTTCGAGGCGGCCTGGCTGATCACCGGCTTCGCGCTGTACGAGCAGAACACGCGGGACGGGGTATGGCGGCTGGTGCGGGAGTTCCGCTTCACGGGGAGACCGCCGCTGCCCTCCCTGCCCCAGCAGTCGGGCAGGTCACGGCCGGCGGCCCCAGCGAGCTGAAGGCTGGGGCCGCCGCTCTGCGGCCCCGGAACCGGTGCGCGCTGAGGTCCGTGCTCCCGCTGCGGGGCCGTCCGGTGGAGTGGTTTCCGGCGGGTGCCCCTTGCTTTGCCGGACGGAGGGTAGAAGGGGCTGCATGGATTGGCTGACCCGGTTGCCGTACGTCGGCCCGCTCGTGGTGAAGCTCACGCACACGCACCTGTGGCGCGCCTACGAGCGGATGGACGCGACGCACTGGACGCGCCTGTCCGCCGCGATCACCTTCACCAGCTTCATGGCGCTGTTCCCGGGGCTGGCGCTCGCGGCCGCCGTGGGCGCCGCGTTCCTCACCGAGAGCCAGATCGGCACCGCGCAGGACTGGCTGTCCGCCCAGCTGCCGGGCATCGCCGACCAGGTGGGCCTCCAGTCCTTCGTGGACAACGCCGGTACGGTCGGGCTCATCGCGGGCACCGCGCTGCTGTTCACCGGGCTGAACTGGGTGGAGTCGGTGCGCGGGTGCGTGCGCGCGGTGTGGCGGTGTCCGGAGGAAGAACTCAACCCGGTCCTGGTCAAGCTGCGGGACCTGGGCATGCTGGCCGGGCTCGGCGGTGTGGTGGTGGTCTCGCTGGCGGGCTCGGCGTTCGCCGTCGGCGCGGTGGACTGGACGGCCGACCAGCTGGGCGTGGAGCGCGCGGGGGTGGCGCGCGCGGTGCTCCAGACCGTGCCCGTCGTCGCCGCCCTCGGCGTCGATTTCCTGCTCCTGGGCTATCTGCTCACCCGTATCCCGGGCGTGCGCCCGCCGCGCTGGGTGCTGCTCCAGGCCGGGCTGATCGGCGCCGTCGGCTTCGAGCTGCTGAAGCTGCTGCTCGGCGGCTACCTCAAGGGCGTCGCCGCAAAGAGCATGTACGGCGCGTTCGGCGTGCCCGTGGCGCTGCTGCTGTGGATGAACCTCGTGGCCAGGCTGCTGCTGTTCTGCGCCGCCTGGGCGGCCACGGCCCGGGAGGTGCGGGAGGAGACGGGGGAGCAGCCCCGGGCATGTCTCGGTGCCGAGTCCGCCGAGTCCGCCGAAGACGCCGAAGACGCCCCGGGCTCCCTGCCCTCGGAGCCTTCCGGGGACGGGGACGGGGACGGGGACGGGCACGGGGAACCCGGGACGTCCGACGCCGGAGGCAGGCGCACCGGGAGCCAGCGCACCGGGCCGCGCGAGCAGGTCGCCCGGGCGATGGCCCGGGTCCGGAAGGCGCTGGGGGTGACACCGGCGCATGACCCGCCGCCGGGGGAGACCCAGCCTGGGGAGTCCCAGCCGGGGAAGACGAAGGCGCGGGCAACCCAGCCGGGGAAGACGAAGGCGCGGGCAACCCAGCCGGGGGAGGCGCAGAGGTAACCGCACGTCCGTTCGGTGTACCCTCCACCGCTGGCATGCGTTGTGTGACCGGTACCAGAGTTTGAAGGAGAGCTGCGTGAGCGAGACGGCGACGAGCGGTGCGGCGATCCCGGAGCCGAGCATCCCGCACCAGACCGGGACGCTGGCGTCGGACGCGGATCTGGCGCCCGCGCAGCGCCTGCGGCGGCGCCTGGAGCGGCTGATTGGCACCCCGGCCACCGAGGGCAACGCTCTGACCCGGCTGCGGAACGGCGACGAAATCTTCCCCGCGATGCTGGAGCGCGTGCGCGCGGCCCAGCACACCGTGGACATGATGACCTTCGTCTACTGGCGCGGTGACATCGCCCGCGAGTTCGCGCACGCGCTGTGCGAGCGGGCCCGGGCCGGGCTGCGGGTGCGGGTGCTGCTGGACGGGTTCGGCAGCCGCCCCATCGAGAAGCACCTGCTGGAGGAGATGGACGAGGCCGGGGTCCACGTCGCCTGGTTCCGCAAGCCGCTGTGGCTGTCGCCGTTCAAGCAGAACCACCGCTGCCACCGCAAGGTGCTGGTGGTGGACGAGCAGATCGCGTTCACCGGCGGTGTCGGCATCGCCGGGGAGTGGTGCGGTGACGCGCGCAACGAGCACGAGTGGCGCGACACCCACGTGGAGGTGCGCGGCCCGGCGGTGGACGGCATCGCGGCGGCGTTCGCGCAGAACTGGGCCGAGTGCCGCCCCGACCTGTTCGACGACCGTGACCGGTTCGTCCACCAGGAGCCGCACGGCGACGCCGTCGTCCAGGTGGTGCGGGGCTCGGCCAGCATCGGATGGCAGGACATGCAGACCCTGCTGCGCATCGTCATCGAGACGGCTGAGCGGCGGCTGCGCCTGACCACCGCGTACTTCGCCCCGGACACGTACTTCATCAACCTGCTGTGCGAGGCAGCGCGTCGCGGCGTCGCGGTGGAGATCCTGCTTCCCGGCCCGTACACCGACGAACGGCTGTGCCAGCTGGCCGGGCAGAGCCACTACCTGGAGCTGCTGGCCAGCGGCGTCAAGATCTACCAGTTCCAGCCGACGATGCTCCACGCGAAGATCATCACGGTGGACGGCATCGCCTCCCTCGTCGGCTCCACCAACGTCAACCGCCGCTCGCTGGACCACGACGAAGAGGTCATGCTCGCCGTCATCGACGACGCGTTCACGGCCACCCTGGACGCCGACTTCGAGGCGGACCTGACCCGGGCCGAGGCCATCTGCCCGCGCCGCTGGCGCTCCCGCCCCGGCCTGCAACGCCTGGGTGAACTCGCCGTCGCCCCGATCCGCCGCTTCCTGTGACGCCTCGCGTGGCGTGGGGGCGGACGCCGGCCGGCGGCGCCCGCACCCACGTCAGCGCTACTTGCGGCCCGGCGCCCAGTCCATGCCCCACTGGTACGCCTGGTCGAGCGCCTTCTGCGCTCCGCGCACGTGCCGCACCTCGCGCTGCACGGTCAGCCCCCGCCCGGTGTTCTCGATCATCGCGATGGCGCAGATCCGCGACTGCTGGTCCGACTCGTCCAGCCGCACCTCGATCGGCGCCTGCCCGGGCCGGGTGAGCGTCACCACGGCGTCGGCCTGCTCCCAGTTCGGCACGCCCTCGTAGATGAGCGCGAACACCAGGACCCGCTTGATGGAGTCGGCGTGCTCCAGCTCGATGCGCAGGTTCTCCCCGGCGACGGCGGCTCCGGAGCGGTCGTCGCCGTCGAGTGAGAGCACCGTCCGGCCTGCCTTGTCCCGCGCGGTGAACGCGTTGCCGAGCGCCTGGACGACGCCCTTGGAACCGTCGCTGAACTCCCACAGGCAGCCCAGGTCCAAGTCGATTCCGCCCTGCGGCTGGAACGCGGACTGCAACTTGGCCAGGAAGCCGCGCTTGCCGCCGCCGCCCGCCGCGTCGCCCTCGGGCCGGGCGTTCCAGTTCAGGTTCACCGTGAGGGTGCCATGGGCGGCCTCGGACTTGTCCAGGGAAACCCGGGGGGACTCCTTCGTCAGTGTCACCTTGCTCGGGCTGCTACCACCATCGGTCACGCTGGCCTCCTTCGCTGTGCCTGTGCCACGACGCTAACGGTTCGCGGGCCGTTGGTATGCCCCGGGGGCGGCGATTCCCCGGGCGGCACCCCCCGGTCGTGGCGCCTACCGCTGGTTCGGCCAGCGGCGGTGGGCCAGCCAGGTGGCCCCGGCCAGGGCGACGGCGGTGACGGCGACCAGGCCGACCGCCGTCGGGAGGCCCGAGCCGCCCTCAGCCTGCGGAACCGAACCCGTGGCAAGGTCCTCGGGGTCACCGGCCGGGGTACCGCCCGCCTGACCGGTCGTGCCCTCCGCCTGGCCCACCGGCCGCAGCGCACCCTCGGGCGGTACCAGCTCACCGACCGGCTTCACCTTCCCGGCCGCTGCGAAACCCCAGTCCAGCAGCGCCGCCGCTTCCTCGTAGACGCCGTTGGCCCCCTTCTCCTCGTCCGGGTGCATGACCGTCACCAGCAGCGCCCGGTCGTTCCGTTCGGCGACGCCGGTGAAGGTGTGGCCCGCCTCCGTGGTGGAGCCGTTCTTGATCCCGGCCAGCCCCTCGTACGGCTCCAGCCCGTAGGAGCCGACGAGCAGACGGTTGGTGGACTGGATGTCGTAGAACTCCCGCTTCCGCTTCTTCTCGCCGGCGCCCTCACCGTCGTCGCCCGCGTCCGTGTCCGCGTCGCCGTTCTGGTCCTGGGCGTCGGCGTCCGCGTCGTCGGCGTCGTTCTCGTCCGCGTAGCCGCCGGGGAACTCGGCGGTCCCGGTGGCCGCGTAGGCGCGGAAGTCGGGCTTTTGCATGCCGGAGCGGGCGATGAGCGTGAGGTCGTAGGCGGAGGAGGTCTGCCCCTCGGCGTCGTAACCGTCCGGGCTGACCACGTGCGTGTCGTCGGCGCCCAGCTCCGCCGCCCGCTCGTTCATCTCCCGCACGGTCTGCTCCAGCCCGCCGTTCAGCGCGGCCAGCGCGTGCACCGCGTCGTTGCCGGAGGCCAGGAACACGCCGTTCCACAACTGGTGTACGGAATACTCGTAGTTCTCCTTCACGCCCACCGCACTGCTGCCCACCCCCATCGGTTCCAGGTCCTCGCGCTGCACGGTGTACGTCGTCTCGGCGTCGAACTTCGGCAGCAGGGTGTCGGCGAACAGCATCTTCAGCGTGGACGCGGGCGGCAGCTCCCAGTGCGCGTTGTGCGCGGCCAGCACGTCACCGGTCTCCGCGTCGGCCACGATCCACGCCCGCGCGGTCACGTCCTTCGGCAGCTCCGGCGCGTTCGGCCCGCGTTCGACCTGCGTGCCCGGCCGCCCCAGCCGCTCCCCGCCCACCGTGGACATGGAAGCGGGCGGCTTGGGCTCCTTGTCCTGGCCGTCCTTCTCCTCGGCGGCGGCGGGAGCGGCACCGAGGAAGAGGACGGGGGCCAATATCGAGGCGGCGACGGCCGAACGGGCGGACGCGCGCCCGGCGGAACGAATAAAGGTGACCACCTTGTGAACGTACCGCCTGCCCCGGAGTCCCGGGACCCCGGGGGAGCGGATCGAAAACCCCGCCGAAGCCCTTACGGCGTGGCCGTCCCCGGCCCCGGAACCGGGGGCCACGCTACCGCCGTTCAGGTGAAGCGGACCGTGCCGCCCTGACGGCCACCGCCACCCACCACACCGTGCCACCGGCGGGCGCGTGGCCCCCGCCCACAGTGGGAAAGCCGCATCCGTACGCCAGCCGGAAGGCCGTCAGGCCGGAACCCTCAGGCCGAGGCCGCCAGCTCCACCACCGTGATGTCCGGTTCGGCGCCCACCCGGACCGGCGGGCCCCACGTCCCCGCGCCCCGCGTCACGTACAACTGCGTGTCCTTGTACCGGTCCAGGCCCGCGAGCGTCGGGTTGGCGAGCGCCGCGAGGTAGGTGCCGGGCCACATCTGGCCGCCGTGGGTGTGGCCGGAGAGCTGGAGGTCAACACCGTGTTCGACGGCCTCGTGGATCAACACCGGCTGGTGGGCCAGCAGCACCGACGCCCGTTTGGGGTCGCGGTCTTTGAGGGCGGCGGCGAAGTCCGGCCCGTCGCCGTAGTCCTCGCCCGCGACGTCGTTGACGCCCGCGAGGTCGAAGGCGGGCAGCTCCAGCCGCTCGTTCTCCAGCGGCCGCACGCCCAGTTCGCGTACGTACTCCACCCATTCTCGGTGCCCGGTGTAGTACTCGTGGTTGCCGGTGACGAAGTACGCGCCGTCCCGGGACCGCAGCCCGGCCAGCGGTTCGGCGTCCGCGCCGAGGTCCGCTACGGAACCGTCCACCAGGTCGCCGACGATGGCCACCGCGTCGGCGTTCACCCGGTTGATCACGTCCACGATGCGCTGGGTGTGGGCGCGGCCCAGGATCGGCCCGAGGTGGATGTCGCTGACGACGGCGATGCGGTACCCGTGGGCGCCGCGCGGCAGCTTGGCCAGCGGCACGGTTACCCGCTTCAGGCGTGGCCCGATGCCCAGCACGCTGTAGGTGCCGTAGCCGACGGTCCCGGCGGCCACCACGCCCGCTGTGGCGGCGGCGGCGCGGGCCACGAACAGGCGGCGCGAGGGCGGCGCGGGCGGCGGTGCGGGGTCCGGTGTGGCGGCCGACGCGGGGGCCGGTGGGGTGGCGGGTGGGTGCTCACCGCCGTCGCGCCCGGCACCCTCGGGCACGGTCACCCGCTCCGGTGCGACAGCGGGCACCGCCTCCTGGGCCTCCCCGCTCCGCGCCCCGTCCCGCCGCCGCAGCAGCCGCCGGGCCAGCGGACGCAGCGGCTCCAGCGCGAGAAGCGTCAGCAGCAGGTAGACGAGCACCGCGAACCACAGGTACCCGGGCCAGGCGATGATCCGCTGCACGGTGAACGGCAGCCCGCTGCGGCCCACCAGCTGCGCGGCGACGGCCAGCACCGGCAGCAGCACGGCCAGCCCCGTCCCCACCCGCCGGTAGCGCGAGCCGCGCGCGCTCACGTCGCGGACCAGCCGCCGCCACAGGTAGTAGTGCACGCCGCCGAACACGCACACGATCACCACGACGAACACGAAAACGCCCACTGCCGTGCCCGCCCCCAGATGATTGACTCCGACGTCCGCGCTGGTCGCGACGGTGACGAGGGGCGCCCGTGGGTCAGCGTGTGCGGACCAGCCGGGACATCCCTTGGACGCACTGTACGTCCTCACCGACGGCCACGCGTCGCCGCGTCGGGCATGCCTCCACGGCCCCGGCCGGGGCATCCCGCCCATGGCTGACCTCGTGGCGGTGTCCCCCGGGGGGCCAGGGCCTCGGGGGACACCAGTGGGGGCGCGGGTGCGGTCAGTAGCCGCAGTTGGTGACCCACTTGTGGGAGGAGACGCGGTCGTTCCACGACCTCGAAAGGTTGCCCGAGCCGCCGTTGGGAGCGCAGGTTGAGGCTCCGGTGTAGGAGGCGTGCTCGTAGAGGCGCACGTCGCCGTAGGCGCCGCTGTAGCCCGAGTTCCGCCAGGACGAGGCGCGGTCGTTCATGTTGAACCGCCCGCTGTGGCCGCAGGTCCTCCAGCTGGCGTCGTTCCCCGACCAGCCGCACGCCGCGCCGTTGAAGTTGGCGTGCTCCCACACCCAGAAGTTGCCGTCGGCGGCAGGAGCGGCGGGCGCGGCAGGAGCGGCGGCGGGCGTCGTGGCGGGCGTGGTGGCGGACGCCGAGCCAGCCAGCACGCCCGGTGCGGCCACCAGGGGCAGCGCCAGCGCGCAGGCGCCCAGGATGGAACGGAACTTACGCATGTGATCCTCCGGAGGTGTCCTTGTGTGCCGTGGATGTTGCGGTGTGTGGTGCCGTGACGCGTCGTGCCCGGGGCAGCGCGTCGTTCTGGAACCGCCACCTGAGCTGGAGCTCGTCCCGGTACTCGGTGCGGAGTTCCTCGCGGTAGGAGCGGTCCAGGTCTTGTGCGACGCGAGCCAGCCCGGTGCTGGTCGCGCAGGCCGCCTCGGCGGCGGCGAGGGAGGCCGCGGCGGCGTCGGCCTCCTTGGCCGGTAGCCGGGCGGCGAAGTCGGCCGCCGCCCGGCGCGTGTGGTCGGGGGTGGGGTAGGGCCGCCCGGCTTCCCGCATGCAGGCGGCCCAGCGTTCCACCGCCCGCGTGTAGCGGGCGTCCTCGCGCACCTGGGTCTCGCGCAGCGGCCGCAGGTTCATGGTGATGACCTTGACGCGGAACCAGGCGGCCAGGTCGCCGTAGAGAGCGCGCTGGGCGGAGGCGACGCAGCCCTGGTCGGAGGCGGTGATGGTGGTTCCGGTGGGCGCCTTGGCGGACAGTCCCACGGGGGACGCGCCGATCAGCGTGGCGCGCGCGGCCTCTTGCCGGTCGGCGGGCAGGCTGCGCAGCCGCCGTTGGTTGGGGTCCGCTTCCCGGACGCGCTCCAGCCGGCGTTCCTCCGCGCCCCCGTACCCGTGCTCCCGAGCCCACGCGATGTCGTCCACCACGTAGGGGAACGACCGCGCCTGGGTGTCCGGGGGCTCGGTGACGTCGTACGCGAACCCGTGCTCGGTCATGCACTCACTGATCAGCACCTGCTCGGCCCGGTCGAGCAGGCGGGTCTGCTCGGCGGTGGGTTCGGTGGCCGCAGCGCTGGGACCCGGGGCACCGGTACCGTCCTGGGCCGTGTGCGCGGCCACCCCGACCCCGGTGAGCACCAGGGCCGCCGCAGTCACGCTGACCGCCGTCGCCCACGGCCGCTTCACCGCCGCCTCTTCCCCTGCGCCAGGTTTCCGGTAGCTGCCCCCGCCCCCCGTGCGGGGGCAGCCCGGCGGCGTCGCCCGGTCAGGGGAGCGGCCGAACCCGACACCAGCCACGCGGCGCGCCGCGGCGGCCACCCGGCGGTGCGCAGGACCCTCCCTCCCCTTTCGGCAGGTCCGCCTTTCCCTTTCCGCCGAGGGAACCCGAGGGTATTCGGAGCGGTCTGGCAAAAAGGCGATCCTGCTGCGCGGATTTCCGTGACCGTGCGGGTGTCATGGCGACCGGTGAGCAGACCGAACCGAGGCTTTCCGCCTGCGCCGATCTTGTGGGGAGAGATGCGCGGGGCGGGGCGTTGACCCCTCGCCACGGACAAAGGCGGGAACAGCGCGGCCCGCCGGACAGACACTTCTCGTTCCGCTGTCTTGAACACGCTCAGACAGTGCCTGCGCGGAGATGAGCGGACAACCTCTTCGATGCTGCTCGAAAGTCCGGCGTGGCGGGTTTCGAAGAAGCCCGGGAGCAAGCCCCGCGCCCGGAACCAGCGGCGGAGGGACGGTGACTTACCCGGAGCGCCCCGCGCGCGGCGCCCGCAGCCCGCGCAGGCCGATGACCCCGATCGCGGTGCCCAGGGCGAAGGAGACGACCGCGAGGACGAGGTGCACCCAGAAGTACCCGGTGGGGTCACCCGCGTCGTCGAAGGCCAGGCCGCTGGAGTCCTTGGCCAGGTTGCGGACGAAGGTGATCCACACGAACCACGACCACACCCCGAACGCGAGCAGGAACCAGGAGACGGGGCGGGAAAGCTTCATGCCGCAAGTATGCGCGGGGCCGCCGAGACGGCGGGGCCGGGGGTTGTCCGGCGCTGGGCGGAGTCAGGCGCCCGGGCGGCGGAGTCAGGTGCCCGGGCGGCGGGGCCAGGCGCCCGGGCGGCGGGGCCAGGCGCCCGGGCCGGCTCAGGCGCACCGGGTGCCGTCCTCCGGTACGTCGCCGTCCAGGAGGTAGGCGTCCACGGCGCCGCGCACGCACGCGCTGTCCCCGAGGTACGCGCCGTGGCCCTCGCCGTCGTAGGTGAGCAGCACGCCGACGTCCCCGCCCAGCTCCTCCGCCATCCGCTCGGCGCCCTCGACCGGCGTCGCCGGGTCCCCGGTGGTGCCCACGACGACGATCGGCGCCGCGCCCGCCGCGCTCACGTCCGGTGTCTCCCGCGCCCCGGCCACCGGCCAGCCCGCGCACCACCCGGCCGCGTCCCAGGCCAGGAAGGCTCCGAAGACCGGCGAGATCGCCTCGAACTCGGGCACGATCCCGCGCGCGTCCTCCGGGGTCGGACGGGCGCTGTCGTCCGCGCAGGAGATCGCGCGCTGGGCGTGCGCCGAGGCGTCGTAACGGCCCTTCTGGTCGCGGCCGTTGTAGAAGTCGGCCAGCGCGAGCAGGGTGCTGCCGTCACCGTCGTCGGCGCGGGACAGCGCCCGTGTCAGCAGCGGCCAGTTCTCCTCGCGGTACAGGGCGGCGACGATGCCGGTGCGGGCCAGCGACTCCGTCAGCTCCCGGCCCCCGGACGCCGGAAGCGGCTTGGCGTCCAGCTCCTCCAGCAGCGCCGCCAGACGCGCGCTGCCCTCGGCCGGATCGGCGCCGGTGCTCGCCAGGTAGTTCTCCAGCGCGCGCTGGAAGCCCGTCGTCTGGTGCCGCAGATGCGCCACGGTGTTCGCGGTCGGATCGACGGCGGCGTCCAGCACCATGCGCCCCACGCGGCGCGGGAACAGGTGGGCGTAGGTGCCGCCGAGCGTGGTGCCGTAGGAGAAGCCGAGGTAGTGCAGCTGGTTGTCACCGAGCACGTGGCGCATCAGGTCCATGTCCCGCGCGGCGTCGGCGGTGCCCACGTGCGGCAGCAGCCCGCCCGCTTCCCGGCCGCACGCCGCGCCCAGCGCGCTGGACTGGTCGAGGTAGGTCTTCTCCTCGGCCGCCGTGTCGGGAGTGGCGTCCAGGGCCAGCATGTCCTCGATACCGGCGTCGTCCAGGCAGCGGATCTGCGAACTGGCCCCCACCCCGCGCGGGTCGAAACCGACGAGATCGTAGGCGCGGCCCAGGGTGGCGAAGCTGTCGCCGTGACCGGGCAGGCTGGCGACACCGGAGCCGCCGGGACCGCCGAAGTTGAACAGCAGCGAGCCGACGCGGCCCTCCGGCTCGCTGGCCTCCCGGCGTATCAGCGCCAGCTCGATCGTCTCGCCGCCGGGCGCGTGGTAGTCCAGGGGCGCGGTGAGCGTGGCACACCGCCACGCCTCGCCAGGCGCGTCCTGGCCAGGCTCCGGCGCCTCGCACTCTCCCCACTCCAGCCGCTGACCGGTGAAGCGTGCGGGCAGCGGGGGCGCCGCGCTCCCGGGTGCCCCGTCCGCCCCGGGCACGCCCCTCGCGGACGGTTCGGCTGTCGCGGACGGCTTCGCGGCGCCCTCCTTCCCCTCCGCACCGCCCCCGCAACCACTCACACCGGTGACGGACAGCACCGCCACCGCAGCGAGCGCCACCGCCCTCCGGTACCGCCGCCCCGATATCCCCGTTCCACCCATCCCGGCCCCTCCGCCCGCACACCGACGTAGCGCGCCATCCTAGGCCGCCCCCTCACCCGGGCACGCTTTTCGCACGCGTGCGCTGCCCGGGAGCGGACTACTTCAGCGCGTCCCGCAACTCGCCGGTGGTCATCGATACAGCGCTGCCGCGTTGCCGGTCGAGTTCACCCTGGAGCAGGCCCAAAGCGTCTTCCAGTACCTCCAGAACGACCGGGGAGACCACCACCGCGACGGTCTCCCCGGCAGCGTCGGTGAGCGAGAGCGCTTTGGCTTCGTGGGCGAAGGCCAGTGCCCTCTCCGCGTCCAGAGCCGGGGGGTCACCATCCTTCTCGCGTCGGATGAGCTCATCCCGGGTCTGGGCGACGTAGCGGGCGATCGCGTCCAGCTGCCGGGCGGCGTCGGTGAGAGAAAGGGTGTCCACCGGGCCACGGCGGACGTGACCATCGAACTGTGCGGGGTCCATGCACGCACCGTGGCACGGCGTGAAGTGGGCCCACAAGAGCGCCTCGCCGAGCTCGCCGGACGAGTGACAGCAGCAGCCGACACCGCACGCCGGTGCCCAGAAACCCGACGCTTCCCCGCGGCGCGGCGAACAAAGAAATGGGGACCGAAACAGGCCCCTCGATGACGTTACGAGCCGTCCGCGTTGTCCGGCGAATTCAGCGGTTGGTAGTCATCCGGCTCCACCGTGTAAAAACACTGGGGGCAGACGTACCCCCCGTGCGGGCCTTCGGTGACCAGCCATCCGCAGTGAGCACAGTGCATATCAGCCAGACTGCCACGGACACTGCGTGCAGGACAGCTGACCATTCGGTCCCTGGATGGTCGATGCGCCACAATTCGGACACTGCATCGGCCTCACCTCCTGGTGGCAGGATGCCGCCGCCCGGCCCCACCGTTAAGCGCGAAACCAGCCAAACAGGTGATCCCTCCAGGAGCCTGCCCGCCGCTACCGTGGCCGCGACCCTTCTCGACTCCCAGGAGGCCCCGTGGAGCCTGACTCCGCCCTCGCCACCATGACCACCTACGTAAACGGTCAGCCCGTCGCCGTCCCCGCCACCATCGCGGGCGTGCGCGCCATCCTCAGCGATGCCGACCGGGCCGCGTTCGACGCCGAGATCGAGACCACCCCGGCCATCCAGCTCCCCGCCACCCTCATCCGGTGGGCTCTCCCGCCCGAGGCAATCCGGGCGGACGACGAAGCTGTGGCCCGGCTGCGCGCTGGAGACTTCTCTGGCTGCGTCTCTTTGGACGGGGACGCCCACCACCCGGGAGCGTGAGCCGCTACCCTCCCGCGCCCAGTCGCACACCGGCGGCGGCCAGCCCCACGTAGCGGGCGACGAGCGGGGCGCTGTAGAGGTCAATGGCGTCGTCCAGGTCGCGGTAGGCGTGGTCGAGCACCCGGTGCGGGTCGTGCATGGCGGCGGCCCGGGCGCGGTGCCGGTCCGCGTCGGTACGCGGAGCCGCCTCGGCCACCATGCGCCGCACCACCTCGCGGGCTCGCTGCTGGCGGCAGTACGCCGTCCAGGCCGCGCTGTCGGCCGGGGCGACCGCATCCGCTGACGGCACGCCCGGCCGGGCGGCGCGGCGGCGCAGGCGGGCGATGATGTACGCGGCCGGACGCCGGGGGCGCCAGGTCAGGTACCAGGCGTGCAGCTCGGCAGCGATGTCGTGCGCTGACAGGCCCGCGTCGATGAGCGGGCGCAGCGCGAAGGCGAGGCGCCGCAGGCCCTCGGTCTGGGTCCAGCCGACCAGGGGCCGCACCTGCCGTGCGAGGGCGATATCGCGGGCCACCTGGCGCGGTGTGCGCCCCGCCCCGGGGCGACGGGACTGACCCGGGCCGGGGCTGCGGCGGCGCCTCGCGGACGAGGTGTTGTTCAACCTCCCACCCAGCACAGCCTTGGGTACGCCGGGGTCCCGAGTGCGGGATTGGGGCTCACCGGCTGGTGAACGCCCGCTTCTGGCCAACGTGTTGGCGTCGGCGGCGGGCGCCCGTCCAGCGGTGGCGAGCCCGCGCCCAGCGGAGGTGAACCCGGCGACCCGCGCGCCGTAGCCGGTGCCGTCAAGCCGGTGGCCCAGCGCATGGTCGTAGCCGGGCGGGATGGTGGCCGCGTACACCGTCGCCGTGCCCGCGTACCGCCGCCCCGGGAGGCGCAGGTTGGTACGGGAACCGTGCCGCACCCAGGCCAGCAGTCCCGCCTCCCGCAGCACGCGGACATGACGCTTGACGGTGGCACGCGAGAGACCCAGCCGGGCGGCGGTACCGTCCAGCCCGTACAGCACCGTGCCCTCGGTGTAGTCCATGCGCCGCGCCAGCTCGGCCGCCACCCGCCGGGTGGTGCCGTTCACGCCGGGGTGCACCCCGGCTCCGGCCACCCACGCCACAGCCCGCAGCCACGCCCGGGGCTGCGCACGCCGCGCGGGCGTGGCGGACACTTCCTGCTGCGGCCGGGTCAGCGGCACCCACGCGGGCACGGGAACATCTGGGCATGCCACGGCACGCCCGGGTAGGCTGGGCAAGCGACAGTCCTTACTTGCACGTGGGACTCGTTGATCAGCGGATTCGCACTCCGCTGGTACTCACGGCCGGGCGGCTCCTACACCGCTCGGCCGTTCCGCTACTCGGAAGCCGTGCCCTCAGACGGCTTCTCCTGCTTGCCGCGTGTTCCAGCTTCAATCTGCTGAACGCGGGCCAGCGAAATGCCGAGAGTCTTGGCGATGTTCCGGTAGCTGACGTTTTTCGCGCGCAGGGCGACCACAGCCGCTTGGCGAATCTCGCGCAGGCGCATGTGCTGATCAGGCCACGCTTTCAACAGCGCGCCCGCCTTGCGTGCCCGCTCGGCCGGGTCGTCCATACGCTCCAAGGAGTCCAGGACTTCGAGCACGAGCCTCACCTCCTCTTCCTCGCCTGGGCTTTCCGCCATGCCGCTCCCTCCTTGGCGGGGAGCGTGACCGCACTGGACACCGTACATCGGGCGCTGTACGGTGTCCATCGTCCGCTGTACGGCGGAAGCGGTCGCGACCCCTGCGTTCGCTAACAGAACGGCCCCGGCCAACTGGCGTTGCACCGCCCGGCCGGGGCCAGACCCACCACAGCCACTACCAAGGCAGGTCCGCCATGGATCGTACCGACGCCACCCCCACCCACGGCAGCCACACCGCCGAGTGGGACGACAACCGTCCCGCCATTCCCCGCATCCCCAGGCCCCGCCCGGCCACCCCCGTCAGCCAGGCCGACGAACACTTGCGGCGCGCCCAGCAGCACACCGCCCGCCGCGCCTCCGCCGGAGCCACCCGGTGACCGCCCGCGAACCGGACCAGCAGCCCACCGGAAACCGTGTCGTCGCCGAGCGGGCCGACGTAGCCGCTTGCCGCCGCGACTACGAACAGGGCGCCGCTGCCCGGCGTGGCCTCGACAAGGCGGTACAGCGCGCCGCACAACGCGCCCGCGACAGCCAGCAACTCACTCCGTACCGCGCTCCTGACCCCGCGACGGGGTGCCGGAACACCGGGCGGGTATGGCTGGTGGCCTCCCTCCCCGCAGCGTTCCTTTCCGACAGCCCAGCGCCGTAGGCCGGGCAGGCCCCGGCTCTTCGCCCGGCCACTCTGCTCCCAGGATCGGGAGCTCGCTGACCCGGGGGAGCGCAGGCAGTTCCGCCACACGGCGAGGCTGCGCGCCCCCGGGTGAACGCGGACAAGAAGAAGCCCCACCCTGCGCGGGGCGCACACGATGGGGCTTGCCTCTCAGCCGGGTGAGCAAGCGGCCGGGCGGGGTCAGGCGGCGCCCACCTCACCGGCCTTCACGCCCGCCACGAACGCCGAGAACGCGGCGGGGGAAACACTCAGCACCGGGCCAGCCGGGCTCTTGCTGTCCCGCACCGGGACGGCGCCGGTAGCCGCCGCGACGCCTGGCGCCCACTCGACGCAGGTGCCGCCGTTGCCGCTGTAGGAGGACTTGACCCAGTGTGGGGTCGGGGATTCGGTCGTCACGGGGTGCCCTTTCGTCGCGGTGGATGCGGGTCCACGGAGGCCGTCTGGGACAGCGGCGCAGCGTGCAACTGTTGGTAGGTGCAGGGGGAAGCCCCGTCATGCATCGCACCACGGGGCCGTGTCCACCCGGTGGGCGCCGTCCGGGTCAGACGGCGCCGAACTCCCCGTTCTTCACGCCCGAGACGAAGGACGTGAAGGCGCGGGCGGGGATGGCCAGCACGGGTCCGGCCGGATTCTTGCTGTCCCGCAGGGGGACGACGCTGGTAGCAGCCACCTGCGCGGGCGCCCACTCGACGCAGGAACCGCCGTTGCTGCTGTAGGAGGATGTGACCCAGCGCGGGGTCGTGGATTCGGTCGTCACGGGGGGCCCTTTCGTAGCTGGTGGATCAGGTCCACGGAGGCTGTCTGCGACAGCGATACAGCCTGCAACTGATGGTAGGCCCTCACCAGCGGCAACACGCAAGCCAACTCCCGGTCCAACTGGCCCTGGGTCTCCGACTCGACGTAGGAGAGCACGGACCGGTCCTGCAACGTAAGCAGGTTCACCAGGCGGTTGAAGGGCCGACGCTCGCCGAGGCTGAACGGGGCGAGCTGGAGCATGGTGTTCGGGCACGCCGCGAAGTCGGTCAGCTGCTGCAACTGGGCGTCCATGACGTCGTGCCCGCCGATGGGCCGCCGGACGCAGCTCTCGTCCAGCACCGCGATCACCATGGGCGGCATGGGCCGCGTCAGCGCGGTTTGACGCTCCATGAGAAGCGCGACCCGTTCCTCTGCCTGTCCGCGCGTGATGTCGCCCCGTTCGACCTCGCCGTCAGCCAGCGCCAGCGCGTACTCGCGGGTCTGGAGCGGGCCGGGTATCACGCCTGTTTCAAACAGCCGGATCTCCGCCGCCCTGCCTTCGAACGCGACGTATTCGGGGAAGCCCTGCAACAACACGCCGTGCTCGATCTCGCCCCATTCCCGCTCGAACGAGTCAGCGGTTCCTTCGAGCCCCAGTGCGACGTCAACCGCCGCCGAAAACTTGCGAGTCGGCGGTTTCCTGGCAGTTTCCACCCCGGAGATGTGACGCCCGGAGTAGCCGATGCGCACCCCAAGATCGTCTTGCTTCCACCCCCGCGCCTCCCGTGCCGTGCGCAGACGGGCGCCATACGCCGCTTCCGGGCTCTTATCCGGATTCAAGTCCTTGCGGTTTACCAAAGTGTCCTCCGCCTACAGAACGTTGAACGGGTTTCCACTGTAGGCCACGCTGAGCCGCCTTGGTAGTGGAGTCACTACGGAGAGGAGCGGCGATGTGTGGGCAGAACGTTCCTGCGAACGAACCCGCCCAACTGCCGGAACCCGGCACGCTGGTGATGGACACCAGCCGGAACCAAGTAGGGGAATTCCGTGGGGTCACCGGCCCCTACTGGGCGCTGCGGCCGGTGCGGGGCGGCGTGGAGTGGGAAGCGGACCCCGCGCACGTGCGGCCCGCCGAGCCGATAGAGCGCCTGCACGCCGACGTCGCCCGGACGAACGCCAGAAGCCGGGGTGAGCGGCTGTGACCACGGCAACGCGACGCGTCTTCCGCTTCGTCACCTGGACGCTGCGACTCGACCAGGACGACGACGCCCCACCCCTCACCTACGCGTTCCGCTGCCTGACGCTGCGGGACGACGACACCGAGTGCGGCGCCCGCTCACAACCGAGCACCGACCCCGCCGCCGCACGGAAGTGGGCGTTCGGCCACCTGCGCGAGCACCCCGGCCACACCAGCTACGCCGAAGTCATCGAACGCCCCTGGGTGATGTGGCCGGGTGAGCCCGTATGAGCGGCACCCCGGCCCCGACCGGTTACTGGTGCGAGGTACGCGCCGAAGGGCTCGTATACGGCACGGGCGCGACCGTCCCCTACGTCCTGGGAACGTTCGCGACCCCTTCCCCGGTGCTCGCCCTGCGGTGGCTCCGCGCGGAGGCCCGGCGCATCGCGAACCGGCTTGACCCCGACCCACACCACTCGCCGTGGGCACGCCCCTTCCCGAGCGCGCCACACCCGCCCGTACCCGACTGCCCCACCCAACTCCGCACCTGGGCCGCCGACCCCCAGTGGCATCGCATCGCCCGCGCACACCTCACCACCAGCCACCCCCTGCACGCCACGTTCCCCGACGCGGACTGCACCTACACCCTGTCAGCCCACCCCGTCCGCCTCCCCACCCACCCAGCCCACCGGCGCACCCCGCCCCGCCGCTCGCTCTACATCCTCACCCCCACCCCACCCTGACCCCGCCCCGCACCGCCGCACCCCCATCGTTCCTGCCCACGGAGTGGTACGGGAAGTCCGGCCAGAGGGGGCACCACCTCCAAACCTCAATGCCTGGTTTCCGCCGTCCGAGTGCCAGCCGAGAAACTGAGAGAACCATGGTACGCGCATTGCCCGGAAAAGATTTCTGGAGGCTGATCCACCCGTACACGGGTGACCTGTCCTCAGCCGAACCGACCGTTCGCGGCTTCGGATCAGACTTCACGGCAGTGGTGGGGTGCGAGAAGGGTCCCCTCTTCGTCAAGGCGATGAGGAACCGGCAAGGAGGCCGACGTGATTCGCTCCTCAGGGAGAAGGTGATCAACTCTGCGGTGTGGCCCCTGTCCCCCGCCCTTTCCTGGAGTGCCGAAGACGAGAGCTGGATCGTCCTAGGATTCACCGTTGTAGACGGCCGACGCGCGGACCTCTCGCCGGATACGGCAGACCTTCCCTACGTTGTGCAGCTTATCGACCGGATCGGAAGCGTGCCCCTCCCTGGGTTTGCTCACGGATGGCATGAGCAGCGCTGGGACAGATTCGCCGAAACCCCCGCAGCGGCGCGACTATTCCGTGGTGACGCGCTGATTCACGGGGATATCAACCCGAGTAACCTCATCATCGGTGACGCTGAGAGCTGGGTGGTCGATTGGGCCTGGCCCACCCGGGGCGCCGGATTCATCGACCCCGCTTGCCTGGTGGTTCAGCTCGTGGCCGCCGGACACACCCCGGAATCGGCCGAACAGTGGGCTGCGCAGTGCCCTGCCTGGCAGGAAGCAGACCCGAAAGGGATGGACGCCTTCGCCGCCGCCACCGTGCGTATGTGGTGCATGGTCGTCGAGCGCAAGCCGGAGGCCGAGTGGTGCGCGGCGATGAGAGACGCCGCGCGAGCGTGGGCCGCTCACCGATCGGTGCGAGTGAACTGACCCGCCGAAGGCCCCGCCCGTGCGTGCTCCCGTGACACGGGCGGTGCTCTGCGATGCGCTGGGCTGCCGCGCCCGCTGCCTGGGGTGCGCCGACTCGCCTCGGTACTTATCGGACGTACCGAGTGCCCCGGACGGTGTTGGGTGTTCCGCGGACGATTCCGCGTGCCAGCCGGGGCAGCCCGCGTGTTTGCCGAAGTTCCCCAACTCTCCGGACGGAACCCGATGACGGAATGGACCGAGCACGCTGCCGCGCTGGCGGATGACGTGACGCATCCGCAGTCCCGATGGCGTGACGCTGTACGCAGCACGCCCCGCCACCTGTTCGTACCCCGCTGGTGGTGGGCCGAGCAGAACGGCGCGCTGCTGGCGGATGGCCCGGCGGACCCCGGACTGTGGATGCGCGTGGCCTATAGCGACACCACCCTCGCCACGCGTCTGGGAACGCTCCACGCTGATCACGCCGAGCCCGGCGACCGGCCCGAGTGGTGGCCTACCTCGTCCTCCATGCTTCCGTCCCTGGTCGTGCAAATGCTTCGGCATGCCCGTCCGGCTGAGGGCATGAGGATTCTCGACGTCGGTACCGCCTCCGGATACTCGACGGCGCTCCTGTGCCACCGGTTCGGCTCGGAGCACGTCACCAGCGTGGACGTGGACCCGTACCTGACCGAAGCCGCCCGTGAACGGCTCGCGGAGGCTGGGCACCGGCCTGAACTGGTGACGGTGGACGCCACGAAGGAACTCCCCGGCACGTATGACCGGATCGTCGCCATGGTGGCGATGCCCCGCATTCCCGCCTCGTGGCTGCGTGCCCTGCGGCCCGGTGGGCGACTGGTCACCACGCTGAGCGGGACGACCCTCATCATCGGAGCGGAGAAGACACCGGACGGGGGAGCCGTGGGCCGGGTGGAACGCGACTGGGCCGGGTTCATGCACGCCCGGCACGGCCCCGACCACCCGCCCCGGCTCATCGAACGGTTCTCGCACGCCAAGGACGACGAAGGGGAAGAAGTCAGCACCGGTCGCTACCCGGTACTGAACATCGACGAGGTGTGGGAGGTGCGAACCCACCTCACCCTGACCGTGCCAGGGGTGGAAGCGCACTTCGAGGAACACGAAGGACAGCGCACGGCATGGCTCTTCCATCCCGATGGTTCCTGGGCACGGGCCTCAGCCGAGTGGACCGCGCCGCCCGAGGTACACCAGAGCGGCCCGCGCCGCCTGTGGGACGCTCTCGAACGCATCCGCAACCGACTGAACACGGAAGGCGCGCTACCCCTGTACGGTGCCTCCGCCCGCATCACCCCCGAGGGCGTGGTGCACCTCTCCCGAGGAAACTGGCAAGCGTCCATCGGCAACCAGCGTTGACCCCTTTCCGGGGTCGGAGGTTATTCCATGCTTTGGCTCGTCTACAGCGGTGCAGCGCTCTGGGTCATCGTCCTGCTGCTCGGGGCGTTGCTGCGTCGTAGCAGTGGGTTCGGTCTTATCGGCGACTCAGCGGCGTTGGGGGTCGGCGCTGCGGTCTTTGCCCTCTTCCTCATCGTGACACTCGTCCTCAACTCCGCTGAGCTCGCCTTCGCTATTCCTGCTTCCGCGTTGTGGGGCC
Source organism: Streptomyces sp. JJ66 (assembly GCF_019303495.1). GTDB lineage: Bacteria > Actinomycetota > Actinomycetes > Streptomycetales > Streptomycetaceae > Streptomyces. The sequence goes on from NZ_JAEVFI010000004.1 coordinate 109,006, forward strand.
TTGCCATGGGGCAACTAGCGCACGTCACCCGACACAAAAAATAATCCAGACTATTACTTCACCAGAGCGTCTGGGGCGGTTCTTTGCAATCTAGTCCAGACGCGGTTTCGTTCAATGCAGAATGGGCTTCATGCCACGCGGCGATCACGTTAGATCCGAGACGTCCTCGCGCGGGAACTTCAAAACCTTGGAGACGTGCCCAGGCCCTGATTTCTGCCGTCGTCGCACCTGATGCCTTTGAGTGTCGAATTGGGCGGGCTTCCAGGTATTCGGATGGTGTTCGCTCGGCAGTCAGGAGAGTGGGATCGAGGGCAGCGATCGTGTCTGCTGGAAGGGCAGCAAGCTCTTTGGGTTCCATCTTATGAAGCCCACCACCGTAGACTCTTCCGCCGCCGCGCAAATCGTCCGCAGTGAGGGCCAGAAGGGCGCTGTGTACCTGCTGGATGGATGATGGGCTTTTCGCCAGGTATTCTTTTAGGGGGCCAATCGGGTAAAGCATCAAGTACATGTTAGTGGCGACGGCTTTTGAATCATTTCGAATAAAACGGAGCGGGTGTTTTTCGTCTTTTCCGCGACCCATGTATGTCAAGAGGATCGGCGCGGCTTCGCGCTGTTCCTGTTTGTACCATGGTGATCTCTTGCTGACGAGGTAGCCGCCCATGACTTTCTCGTCAGCAGTTTCGAGATATTTTGCCAGTTGAGGGTCTTCTTCGCGTAGCTGCTCCAAGGGGAGAGGGCAATCAATGAGTGCCAGCTGTTCAGGCAGCATCGGCCAGCCAGAATCTTTGGCTGAAATGGTGTCCACTTTAAGTTTACGCGGGCTGGGTAGAATCGGCCGCAGGAACCTGCGCTGGATGCCCAGCATCTCTGCATCCTGGCGGGGCATGATGAAAAAGTTGTTTGATCCTGTGGCCAGCCCCCTTCGGATCCTGAAGAAGTCAGACAATGTGGGACCTGATCGCTCGCCAGTGATGGCCCCTTTGGCATGCTGCGACCACTTACTTGTCGCCTGCAAGTCGGAGACAGAAAGTTGGTGGGAAACCCTCGGAACGGTGAGCGATCCCCCGAACGAGAATTCAGCCGAACAGGTGGGGTCTGGGAGTGTATTGCGGAATACTACTACAGTTGATGTCACAAGGGCGTCGTCGAATTGAACTTCCGAGGCGTCGTACCGGTGAACCCTCACCAAGGATACCTGTCTTGTCAGGTACTCCTTGAGCGCTGTCCCGTAGTTGACGTCCATAAACTCACTAGGGATTAGCCATGCGGAGACTGCACCAGGAGCCAACAACTTGTGGCTCAGCAATACGAAATACAGATAGAGCCCAGACAGGCCAGAGGGTCTGATGCCGGTTCGCGATTCACATAGGAAAGAGAGTTCACGCTTTTTAGAGGCAGTGAGGTGATGATGCCGAACATAGGGAGGATTCGCCACGAGAAGCGAGGCTGCGCAATTACTGATCGTTTCCGGGGAGGTGAAATCTGCTTCATGTACCTCTAGCCCAAAGTCAGCCCAAAGATCGGAGGCGGCTCGTGCGAAGCGATTATCTAGTTCAACGCCCACTGCCTGGTCCAACCGCTTATCACCAATGTGTCGCACCAGCGCAGAAAAGAAGGAGCCAGTTCCGCAAGAAGGCTCCATGAAGGAGATGCGATTCGCATCGTGCAACTGGAGCGCGTATCGCACGATCTCGGAAGCGAGCCTTGGCGGAGTTGCGAATTGTCCCCATCGGTTGCGGTCTAGCAATGTCCGACCTTGGTCCAGCGCTGTTTGCAGGGAGAGCCTTTGGCTCTCCCTGCTGGCCCACTGACTACACACCTGCCACCTCCAAGTCGTCAATTCTGTGCTCCCATACCCAGTCTAGGCCCTCGGCGGCGGAATAGCCGAGATACCCCGCGTTAAAGTATCCGCAAAGGAAAAGAAGCAAAGAAATATCGTTCCCGTATCGCTGCCGGAGCTGTCGAATCTTCGTAGCTTCTTCCTTTCTCCGCTTATTGGTGTTCGTGAAGTCGCCAGCCGATTTTGCCTCTATGAGAACGGGTAGACCGTGGCTCTTGGAAACGTGCGGCTGAATTACGACGTCGACTGGAATTTTGACCGGGTGATCGTCGCCGACAGTAACGATCTGCCGGAAGGAAAAAGTGCCAGGTTGCATGGCCGTGATATGCAGAGATGAAGGGTGTTGTTTTTTACTGTAACCCCGAGCGACAAGCCATCCTTCGATCAGGGCCAGTTGCCTTCGCTCCTGGGCGTTGCGAACAATGGGATCGGCAATGGAACCGCACAGGCGGTCAGCGACTACCGTTGCGGCGAGCTCCCGCTGGTGTGGTTGCGCCGTTCCGCCACCTCGACACCACTCAAAAAGATCCAAATCCAACAACTCGCTGATGACGGAGCACATACTCGAAAGATGATCATAGATCTCGGAATTTCTCATTCTGGGAGGAAATTTGCCCTCTTTCTCCATTTTATCCAAGAGGGTCTTATTTCCGTAGGAGAGGCCGATGAGGCGGTCCTTCGCCAGAGGTGGGGAAGTGCTCATGCGTAGGGCGGAAATAACCTTGGGATGTGACTGCAGGAGCTCTGGTGTGATGGAGGTCATGTTAACCGTCCAGTCAAACGCCCGCTCAACTTCATCAATCGTGTGTTGGCGGGTATCGCGGTACGCCTTTGGTGCTGCTTCAAGAAACCATTCATTGTAAAGGCGTACGGACGCCTGGACATCCTCGCTCCAGAGCTCCGGCCTGTTGGCATTAATCACTCAATATGCCCCTTCTGTTCCGCTTTGATGCGTCTCAGCTCATCGATAACGGCAGCAGTTTACGTAAGTCTTTTCTCGCATGTGGTGTCGTCGGAGCCAGTGCGGGCCACTACGGCGACCGCGACCCGCCCAGAACGACGCCGCACCGCTCGCCTACGCTTAAGGTGCCTGACGTTGCACGATGACGATACCGAGTGTGTCGCCCGCTCGGAACCGAGCACCGACCCCACCAGGCCGCAGAAGTGGGCGGTGGAGTCGATGACTGAACCTTGCCAACACTGAAGGGCCTCCGCCTTCAGGCGGAGGCCCTTCACTCGGGGCTGCGGGCCGTCCGCTTGCGCCGGGGCAGGCGGCGGCTCCGGGCGGGGCGGGGTCAGCCGCCGATGTACCAGTTGAAGCCGCCGCTGGCTAGGAAGATGATCGCGAGGATCGTGGCGATTGCGCCGAGGATGATGCCCGCCTTGGCCATCCCGGAAGCCACCCGCTGGTGTGCCAGCACACCGAGCACGATGGCGATCGGGCCGAGGACGATGCTGAAGACAAACAGCGAGATGATGCCTACGACGAGGCTGGCTATCGCCATGTTGCTGGCCGTCGAGCGTGAGGTCGTGCTGGCCATGTGGCACCTCTTCCGGGTCAAAAGTGAGTCAAGGATCGGGAGAGCGGGAACTCCTCCGACACACCGACTGCCCCCGAACGGACGTTTCACACTCGCTCAAAGTGGCTGGTGTGATGCAGTCGGGAGTCCCACCCGCACCGCACCCCGGGTGAGCCGCACTGCGCTGAGGCGTTGCGCCGGGCCAGTGCGCGCCGGGGCGGGTGGCTGCGCGGCTAGCGAGGGGTGCTGGGCTTCGTCACCCTCGTGCTGCGTGCCGTGGAGTGAGGCACCGGCGCCGTCGCCTGCCAGTAGGCGCGGACGCGGGTGTACTCGGCGTTCAGCACCGCCGCGCCGTCCCGCCGCCACGCCCGCGTCTGTGGCACCGCCAGCGGTACGTGCCGCCTGTCCGCCCGGACGACGACGATCCGGTACACCGCGCCGTCCAGCCGGTGGGTCAGCTCGACGGTGATGTCGTGGACCTGCGGCCACGCGACCCGGCGGCCACGCGGCAGGAGCCCGCCGCGCGTCCACAGCCCGTGGGCGTCCAGCACGGTGCGGGCGCCCGCGCGGTGCAGCAGCAGCGGCAGCAGGGCGCCGCACCCCCACGCGGAAGCCCAGAGCGGCCGGTCGGCGCCGTGGGCGACATCGGCCACCACGCACCCGGCCCAGCTCGCCGCGCCGACGACGCAGGCCAGCGCGGCGCCCGCGTACAGCCGCCCCCGGTGCGGATGCCGGTACGCCACGCGAGCGGGTAGCGCCACCCGGGTGGGGAGCGCCGCCCGGCCGGGTGCGGCCCTGCGGGCGGACGTCGCCCGGCGTGCGCGCGGGGCGCCGTCGTCGCGGCGCGGTCGCCGTGCTCGTCCTCGGGCCAGGAGGACGCACGTCAGGGCGACGACGGCTGCCACCGCAGCGCCGCCACCCAGTCGTGCCGTTCTCCGTGCCCTCACGTGTCCTCCCCTGAACCAGACGCCTGGACGCCCGCGCGGGGTTGACGGCGGCCCGCGCCGCGACGGGCACCGGCGCGGGCCGCCCGCCCGCCGTGTCCCCGGCGCACCCCTGGCCACCCGGCGCCCCCGGGAGCCGCCGCCGTCCCGCACCGCGAGACCCGACCGGAGCGGCGCGGGACCGGACGCAGGAGTGGACGCGGGGCCGGAAACGGCGGAGCCCCGCGCACCGCACGAAGCGGTGCGCGGGGCTCGCCAGGCGGCTGGCCCGCGCGGGGCGGACCGTCAGAAGCGGCGCGTGATCAGCGCCCGCTTGACCTCCTGGATCGCCTTGGTCACCTCGATACCGCGCGGGCAGGCATCCGTGCAGTTGAACGTGGTGCGGCAGCGCCACACGCCGTCCTTGTCGTTGAGGATCTCCAGGCGCTGCTCACCGGCGTCGTCGCGCGAGTCGAAGATGAACCGGTGGGCGTTGACGATCGCGGCGGGGCCGAAGTACTGGCCGTCGTTCCAGTAGATCGGGCAGGACGACGTGCACGCGGCGCACAGGATGCACTTGGTGGTGTCGTCGAACCGCTCGCGGTCCTCGGCGGTCTGGAACCGCTCGCGCGTCGGCTCGTTGCCGTTCGCGACGAGGAACGGCATGACGTCCCGGTACGCCTGGAAGAACGGCTCCATGTCAACCACCAGGTCCTTGAGGACGGTGAGGCCCTTGATGGCCTCCACGGTGATCGGCTTGTCCGGGTTGATGTCCTTGATCAGCGTCTTGCACGCCAGCCGGTTGCGGCCGTTGATGCGCATCGCGTCCGACCCGCAGATGCCGTGGGCGCACGAGCGGCGGAACGTCAGTGTGCCGTCCAGGTCCCACTTGATCTTGTGGAGGGCGTCCAGGACGCGCTCCTTGGGATCGATCTCGATCGTGAAGTCCTCCCAGAGCGCGTCCGCGGACACCTCCGGGTTGAACCGGCGGATGCGGAACGTCGCCGTGATGTTGGGGGAGGCGGCGTCCGAGGCCGTGGCGTCGGCCTTGTCGAGAGTCGTGGTGCTCATCAGTACTTACGCTCCATCGGCTGGTAGCGGGTCGTCACGACGGGCTTGTAGTCCAGCCGGATCGACTCGGTGCCGTCGGCGCCGACCTCGCGGTACGCCATGGTGTGGCGCATGAAGTTGACGTCGTCACGGTTCGGGTAGTCCTCGCGGTAGTGACCGCCGCGCGACTCCTTGCGGGCGAGCGCGGAAACCGCCGTCACCTCGGCCAGCTCCAGCAGGTTGCCCAGCTCGATGGCCTCCAGCAGGTCGGTGTTGAACCGCTTGCCCTTGTCCTGGACGCTGACGTTCCGGTACCGCTCGCGCAGTGCGGCGACCTCGGCGACGGCCTCCTTGAGCGTCTGCTCGGTGCGGAACACCATGACGTTCTTGTCCATGGTCTCCTGGAGCGCCTTGCGGATCTCGGTGACCCGCTCGCTGCCGGTGGCCGCGCGCAGCCGCTCCACCTCGGTCTCCACGAACTCCGCCGGCGCCTCGGGCAGCTCGACGAACTCCGCCGTCGCCGCGTACTCGGCGGCGGCGATGCCCGCGCGGCGGCCGAAGACGTTGATGTCCAGCAGCGAGTTGGTGCCCAGCCGGTTCGCGCCGTGCACGGACACGCAGGCCACCTCGCCAGCCGCGTACAGGCCCGGCACGACGGTCGTATTGTCCGCCAGCACCTCGCCCTGCACGTTGGTCGGGATGCCGCCCATGGCGTAGTGCGCGGTGGGCTGGATCGGGATCGGGTCGGTGTACGGCTCGATGCCCAGGTAGGTGCGCGCGAACTCGGTGATGTCCGGCAGCTTGGCGTCCAGCTGCTCCGGCGGCAGGTGGGTGAGGTCCAGGAAGACGTGGTCACCCTCCGGGCCGCAGCCCCGGCCCTCGCGGATCTCGGTGTAGATCGAGCGCGAGACGACGTCCCGCGAGGCCAGGTCCTTCATGACGGGCGCGTACTTCTCCATGAAGCGCTCGCCGTCCTTGTTGCGCAGGATGCCGCCCTCACCACGGGCGCCCTCGGTGAGCAGGATGCCCATGCGCCAGATGCCGGTCGGGTGGAACTGGAAGAACTCCATGTCCTCCAGCGGCAGCCCGCGCCGGAACGCGGCGGCCTGCCCGTCGCCGGTGAGGGTGTGGGCGTTGGAGGACACCTTGAAGAACTTGCCGTTGCCGCCCGAGGCGAAGATCACGGCCTTGGCCTGGAAGACGTGGATCTCGCCGGTGGCCAGGTCGTAGGCGACGACGCCGGAGGTGCGCTTGACGCCGTCCACCTCGCTGAGCAGCAGGTCCAGGACGTAGAACTCGTTGAAGAACTCCACGCCCTCCTTCACGCAGTTCTGGTACAGCGTCTGGAGGATCATGTGACCGGTGCGGTCGGCCGCGTAGCAGGAGCGGCGCACCGGCGCCTCGCCGTGGTTGCGGCTGTGCCCGCCGAAGCGGCGCTGGTCGATGGTGCCGTTCGGGGTGCGGTTGAACGGCAGGCCCATCTTCTCCAGGTCGAGGACGGCGTCGATGGCCTCCTTCGCCAGGATCTCGGCGGCGTCCTGGTCTACCAGGTAGTCACCGCCCTTGACCGTGTCGAAGGTGTGCCACTCCCAGTTGTCCTCCTCGACGTTCGCCAGGGCAGCGGCCATGCCGCCCTGCGCGGCGCCGGTGTGCGAACGCGTCGGGTACAGCTTGGTGAGGACGGCCGTGCGGCAGCGCTTGGTGGACTCGATCGCCGCCCGCATGCCCGCGCCACCGGCGCCGACGATGACGGTGTCGTACTTGTGGATCTTCATCAGCGTTACCTCAGCCCTCAGCCGATGTTCGGGTCGAAGGTGAAGATCACCAGCGTGCCCAGGAGGACGGTGAACACCGTCGCGGTGTACAGCAGCATCTTCAGCCAGAAGCGGGTGTTCGGCCGCTCGGCGTAGTCGTTGATGATCGTGCGCAGGCCGTTGCCTCCGTGCAGCATCGCCAGCCACAGCATGATCAGGTCCCACGTCATCCAGAACGGGGACGCCCAGCGGCCCGCCACGAAGGCGAAGCTGATCTTGGAGACGCCGCCGTCCAGCACGAGCTGGATGAGCAGGTGGCCGAGGACCAGGACGACCAGCAGGATGCCGGACAGCCGCATGAAGATCCAGCCGTACAGCTCGAAGTTGCCACGGGTGGACTTCGGCGTGCGGGCGGTACGGGTCCGGGGCGGCTCGATGACGGGAGCCGGGTGGTCCACGGAGGGACGGTTGTCGTTGGAGTCGAGGGTGACGGACATCGCTATCAGCTCCCGAACACTTCGTAGATCGCGTGCGAGAGGACGGGCCAGAAGGCCCCGGCCATCAGGACGGCCCAGATGCCCACGACGGCCCACAGCATCTGCTTTTGCAGGCGGGCACCCTTGGACCAGAAGTCCACCGCGACGACCCGCAGGCCGTTGAGCGCGTGGAACAGGACGGCGGCCACCAGGCCGTACTCCATCAGGGCGACCACGGGATTCTTGTAGACCGCGATCGTCTCGTCGTAGGCCTCGGGGGAGACCCGCACGAGAGCGGTGTCGAGGACATGCACGAACAGGAAGAAGAAGATGAGGACGCCGGTGACTCGGTGAGCCACCCAGCTCCACATGCCTTCCCGGCCGCGGTACAGCGTTCCAGCCGGCACGGAAAACCCTCCGGGAGCGGGGAAAGGGCCTGCCGGCTTCCATGTCGGTCGGGCCCGGCCGGGTACGGTCCACCGGCCGCGGCCATCGTAACGACGCCCTGTCGGTTCCCTTGCGCGGGGGGCGGGGATGTGATCAATCAGGCACGTACGGGCTACCCGCCGTGACAGCCCGCCCACCGTGACCCGGGTCGGCCCCGGGCGGGGGCGTTGGCGGGGCGGCTCGCGAGGGGGTGGCCGGAGCCGGACGCGGCCTCCGGTTTCAGTCGGCGGCGTCGGCGTGCGGGGCCGGGGCGCCCTCACCGGGACGCGGCGCGCCGGGGGTGTCCGGGACGGACGCGAGCAGCGCGCGCAGGCGGGACTGGGCCAGCTTGCGCAGCTCCTCGGCGGCGACCGCGTGCTCGGCGTCGGGGGTGTGGCTCAGCCGGGTGTGGATCGCGGACAGCATCTGGTCCAGGTGTTCGCCGGGCGGCAGCGCGTCCAGGCAGATGACGAACGCGTGCCCGAAACGGCTCTCGTACGCCGCCTGGGCCGCCCGCAGCGCGGTGTGCGCGGCCAGTGCGCCCGGGCCGTCGGTGACCGGCTGCCGCGTCGCGGACTCCGCCGCCAGCGCCTCGACCACGTCCGGCTCCGCCAGGTCGTAACTGGCCTCCTCGGCCGCCGCGAGCAAGGCGTGCCCGTCCGGATACGGACGGTGGACGGCCAGGAGTTCGGCCCAGCGCTGACTGCCGCAGCAGGCGAGCAGCGTAACCACCGCCGTCTCGACCGACGCATTGTTCAGCCGGCCGAGCGGTGTGCGCGGACCACGCTGGGCGGGCAGGCGCATGGACTCCTCGGAAGGGTGCGGGATACAGACGGTGTCTACCGTAACGGGCGAGCCGGTACAGCCTCCGACGGATGCGCGAATATCACCCGAACGGTGCCGAGCCCGCCCCCCAACCTCAGCGGAATCCGACGCTCCGCCCACCTCCCGCCCACCTCTCGCGCGCCCCCGTCCCGACGCCCGCACGGAACGGCAGGTTCCGCCAGGGCGCGCGGAACCAGGCCCCCCGCGCCTACAGTGCGAAGCATGGCCGGTAAGCGACGCGCACAGCCGAGCGGCCGCCACGGCGGCGGACAGCAGGCGAACGAACGCCACCCGAACGAGGTACGGCAGGCACGCCAGCGGTACGCCCTCGTCGGCGTCGTCGTCGTCACCCTCCTCGCTGGGACGGTGTTCTCCCTGACCCAGGCCGGTGACGAGGAGGAGACGGGGCCGGGCCGCGACCTGCCCACCGGTCCCGCCGCCACCGACACCCTCTCCCCACGCCCGGACCGCCCCGCGCCCGAGCCGCGCTCCATACCCCCCATACGTGAGTGGGAACCGGCCCGCGGCCCCGGCTGGGAGCCCGTGGACGGGACCCGGATCATCGCCGCCCCCGACGGCCCGCTCGCCGACGAAGCCCGCCTGCTGGCCCGCGAACTCGACGTCGAGGCCGCAGACGGCCCGGCCCGCTCCGGCGACGTCGAGCTGACGATCGACGAAGACGCCGAAGGCGGCCGCGAGGCGTACACGCTCACCACCGGCGACGGCCGGGTCGAGATCACCGGCAGCGACGACGCGGGCGTCTTCTACGGCACCCGCACCCTGCTCCACACGCTCCGCGACCGCGGCTACCTCTCCGAGGGCCAGATACGCGACCGGCCCGACCGCCCCCAGCGCGGCCTGCTCATCGACACCGCGCGCAAGCCCTTCAGCGCCGAATGGCTCCAGGCCCGCGTCCGGCAGATGGCCGACCTCAAGCTCAACCAGCTCCACCTGCACTTCGCCGACGACCAGGGCTTCCGCATCGCCAGCGAGAGCCACCCGGACATCGTCTCCGCGCAGCACCTCACCAAGGGCCAGGTCCGCGACCTGATCGACCTGGCGAACTCGCTGCACATCACCGTCATCCCGGAGATCGACTCCCCCGGCCACCTCGGCGCCGTCCTGAAGGCGTACCCCGACCTCCAGCTCCGGGACGCCGGCGGCGAGCCCGTGCGCGGTGCCATCGACATCTCCGATCCGCGCGCCGCCGAGATCCTGGACGACCTGCTGAACGAGTTCGCCCCGCTCTTCCCCGGCCGCTGGTTCCACCTCGGCGGCGACGAGTACGCGCCGCTGTTCCGCGAGAATCCGGCCGCGTCCTTCCCCGGCCTCCAGCAGGCCGCCGAGGACGCCTTCGGCCCGGACGCCGACATCGAGGACCTGGCCACCGACTGGCTCAACGACCGCGCGGCCACCGTCGTGAAGCACGACAAGCTGCCGCAAGTGTGGAACGACGGCATGCACGAGGGCGGCGAGGTCCGCCCGAGCGAGCCCCGCCAGGTGACCTACTGGACGGGCCGCGAGCTCGGCGCCCGCGAACCGGTGTCCTACCTGGAAGAGGGCTGGGACCTGATCAACCTCAACAGCCAGTACCTCTACTACGTGCTCGGCGAGCCCAACGAGTTCACCTACCCCACCGGCAAGGCCATCTACGAGGAGTGGACGCCCGACGTGCTGCGCGGCAGCGACCCCGTGCCCGAACAGTACGCGGGCGCCGACCGCGTCCTGGGCGGCCGGTTCGCCGTCTGGTGCGACCTGGCCGACGCCCAGACCCCGGCCGAGGTGGCCGCCGGCATCCGCCTCCCGCTCGCCGCCACCGCCGCCAAGCTGTGGAACCCCGCCGACCCGGCCCTCACCTGGCCCGAGTTCACCACCCTCGCGGGCCGCGTGGACGACTAGCCACGCGCTCGCCGCGCCGGGGGCGGACACCCGTACAGGGCCAGACAGCTGGCCCCGTCGGCCCCGGGGGACGACGCCCCGGGTCCGGCGCCGCCCTCCAGCGCACTCCCACACCACCACTGGCGGCACCCCGCAGGATGTTTTCAGCCAAGATGCTGGCGTGATGTGCCTCAGTTGTCGCGGCTCATCAGTTCTCACATGTCAAGTGTGCGTCGCGTAGGGCATGTTGAGATGGCTGTTTTTGATCGGTGTGGCGCATGAGATTAGGGGAACATGCGTGCGTTTTGTGTGGCGTGTGTGACACGTTGCGTCCGCTGTGGCGGCCGCAGGGGTCGCCCAGGCATCTTCCTGGGGGGAAGATTTGTCTCAGCGTGCTTCGGGCGCGTCATCTCGGCGTACCCGGATATCCGTCAGATCCAGCCTGATCGCGGTGGCGGCCGCGCTGGCCACCACCGCCAGTGTGGTCCCGGCCGTGGCTGAACCCGGCCCGGCGCCCGAGTCGGTGTGGGGCAAGGCCGAGAAGGTCGAGCAGCCCACGTTCCAGGTCGGCACCAACACCCCGCCGGAGTCGGAGCCGTCGGCGAGGTTGACGCCGGAGGAAAAGTCGTGGACCAAGCATGAGCTGCGCCTGGCCGAATCGGGCGCACAGTCTGCGGCTGCCCCGTCGGCCGCAGTGCCGGAGGGCCAGGGCGAGGTGCCCTGGCATCAGATCAGCGACACCCGGCTGACCGACTCCCTGGTAGCGCGGGTGAACTTCTCCAACGGCAACCTGATGCTGGCGCGTACCGACTTCGATATCGCCGGAGTGGGGCAGCAGCTCCAGCTCACTCAGACCTACAACTCACTGCCCTCTCCGCACGGGAAACCGGCGCTGACGTGGTGGTTCAACTACGAGCGCCGCCTGGACAGCACCGACGGCGCGATGGTGCTCTTCGACCACACCGGCGCCAGCGTGCGCTTCGAGGAGAACAGTAACGGCAGCTTCGCCACCCCGGCGGGCTACTCCAAGGACCTGGTCAAAGACGACGACGGCACCTACCAGGTGACGGACCGTAAGTCGGGCATGACGGACCACTTCAACGCCGACGGTGTGCTCACCGAGGTGACCGACCGCAACGACGGGAAGGTCACCGTTACCCGGAGTGCGGACGGCGGGTTCACCGTCACCGACGAGCGCACCGGCCGCTGGGTCGAGTACGCCGAGGTCGTTTCGCACATCAAGTGGCAGGCCAAGGACAACACTGGCCGCACGGTGACCTACAACTTCGACACCAATGACAACCTCGTCGGCTTCACGGACGCGGCGGGGAAGAAGACCGTCTTCGCCTATGACGCCGGGACCGACGGCCGGATCTGGAAGGTCACCAGCCCCGAGGGGCGGGAGACGGTCTTCACCTACGACGCGCACGACCGCGTCACCTCGATGCAGCGCCGCCCGAACGGCGGGAAGAACGGCCCGACATGGACCTACGCCTACTCCTCCGACACCCCCGGAGGTGAAGGCACCACGACGGTGGCCGACCCGGACGAGGACGAGACGGTCTACCACTACAACGACGAGGGCGGGGTGACGAAGGTGGTAGACCCGCTCGGCCACGAGCGGTCGCAGTCCTTCGACGCCCAGCACAATGTCGTCACCGCCACCGACGCGATGGGCATCGGCTCCAGCCCCGGCAATGTCACCACCTACGGCTGGGACTCGCGCAACAACCCCACCTCCGCGCAGCTGCCCACCGGAGCAACCGCCTCGCTGACCGGTTACCAGACCATCGCTGGCGCCGACCTGCCCGGCACGTTGACCAGCGCCGACGGGGAGAAGACCAGCTACGAGTACGACGCCAAGGGCAATACCCTCTCCGTCGCCGTGAGCGGTGACGAGGGCGGCACGCGCGACTTCGAGTACAACGACTCCACCCCTGAGTGCGGCGGCTTCGAGGGCCAGCGCTGCTCGGCGGAGGACGCCAACAACAACAAGACGTCCTTCACCTACGACGCCAAGGGCAACCTGACCAAGGCCGCCCCGCCCGCCCCGATGGGCGCCACCACCTACACCTACGACGCGCTGGGCCGCCCGGCCACCGTCACCGACGGCCGGGGCACCACGCTGGCCTACACCTACGACGCGCGCGACCGCGTCACCAAGGTCGCCCCCGCTTCGGGCAGCGCCGTTACCTACACCTACGACGGCGACGGCAACCGCACCTCGCGCACCGATGCCACCGGGACCACCCAGTACACCTACGACGGGATGAGCCGCGAGACGGTGCGCACCCTGCGGGACGGTTCCCAGACGGTCACCGCCTACACCGCCAGCGAAGGCAACGTCGACTACTACCAGGACCCGGCGGGCACAGTTGACTACACCTACGACGCCGCCAACCGGCTGACCAAGCTGCACAAGGGCACCACCACCACCTACGAGTACAACGCCAACAACCAGCGCACCAAAACCATCTACCCCGGCAACGTAGAGCAGAAGATCACCCTCGACGAGTCCGGACGCCCCACCAGGATCACCGCCACCTCCGGTAACTCCACCTACGTGGACCTGTCCTACGACTACGCCTACACCAGCGGTGGGGACACCAAGGACGGCACCAAGATCCGCATCCGCACCAACCACCGGGACGACACGAAGCTCTCCTACGACTACGGCTCCCAGGGCCGCCTGGCCTATGCCGAGGAAACCCACAGCGGCGAGCAGACCGCATCCTGGCGATACTGCTTCGACCCGGCCGGAAACCTCACCAGCACCTCCACCTCCGACAACAGCTGCCCTGGCAGTACCAGCTACACCTACAACGACGCCTCTCAGCTGACTGCCAAGAACGGCAACAGCGACGGATGGTCCTACGACAAGGCCGGTAACGAAACCGCCGCTGCCTCCTCGGCAGACCAGGCGCGCACTGACGCCGAGTACAGCGCCTACAACCAGCTCACCGAGTTCACCGCAGGCGGCACCCGGCACACCGCCCAGTACGCGGGCACCACCAACACCGAACGCGTCACGTTCGACCAGACCGTCTTCTACCATGGCCAACTGGGCCTGGCAGCCACCGCCGGCGGCCAGTACACCGAGTTCACCCGTGAGCCCTCGGGCACCCTCAACTCGGCGAACGTGGACGGCAAGCGGTACTGGTACCTCACCGACGCCCTCGGTTCGGTCGTCGGCATGGTGGACGGAGGCGGAAACCTGACCCACGAGTACGCCTACACCCCCACCGGCGTGGACCGGGGCACACCCCAGGAGCAAAAGCCCCAGCCCTACCGCTTCGCCGGCACCTACAAAGACCCCACCGGCCTCTACAAGATGGGAGCCCGCTACTACGACCCCCACCTTCACCCAACCCGACCCCAGCGGCCAGGAAACCAACCCCTACCTCTACGCCATCGGCGACCCCATCAACCGCATCGATCCGAGCGGGCTCTTCAGCTTCAAGGAATTCCTTGACGTAGGTAGCCAAGCTTTCGGGGCTTTGAGTGGTTGCTACGCGGGAATCCAGGCGGCGGCGCAGAGCGGCATGATAATGGCTGGCGCTGTCCTCGGGGGCGGCGTGGGAGGGTTCGCTGTAGGTGCGGCTGGTTGTGTTGTCGGGGGCGCTATCGGATACTACGGTGGAGAGCTAGTAGTGTAACAGTAGAATAGAACCTTAGCGCCCGCTGAAGGCTATCGCATTGCAGTGCTGACGTTCTTGGTGCTGCAATGCGATAGGCGTGTTCGGTATGGCGCTTGTACTTTTCTGGCCTAAAGGCGGGAGATCACTGTGAGTATGAAGACGAAATTTCAGATACTCATCCTCGCAACTTATGTGGCCAGCATCGTGATGCTGGTGACTGGTGTCAGGGCAGAGGGAGTCAATAAGGTGGTTGCACTCACTCTCGGGGTTGTTGGAGTATTTGCGTCGGTTACATTGACTTTCATTACTTGGCGCGGCTTTAAAAATGGGAAGAAGATATAGATATCGCAACATAATTGCGGTCGACTCGGAGGAAGGGGCTGGGCATTCCCACTGACAGGCGGTGTTCGTGCCGTCTAGCTAACCTGCGAGTACGCCTGCGCCCCTACCGGCGAGGATCATGAAATGAGCATGCGGAAGAACCCGGCATATCTCATGATGCATGGGATAATCTAATTCGTTTGCGGATCTACTCTTGCCTTCCTGTGGGTAGGGCTACAGGTGGTGAACCGTTTGGTCCCCTGTTCTTCTTAGTTGTTTTCTTGGTAATGTGCGGATTGGCGTGTATCGCTCGAGGCGCCGTAAGGAGGGCTCAGAAGGCTAGGTGAATATGAGGCTATATAAAACACCCGGGCCGTACTCCCCTCCGACCGACCTGAACTCTGCAATCCTGTTCGTATTGGCTCTCCTGGTGGTCTCGGCTCTTCTGGTGTTTATTTTCAACAAACTCAGGTAGTCATATTTACGGTAGGGGGGTTATGAGCCAGCGCCGGGCGGATACCCTCTACATTCCCGTGGCAGTTCTCGTACTGGTAGCCGCTGTGATAATCGGCAGCGTACTGGGAGAAAATGGGGCAGTCCGAGTCTCGGCACTAGCCGTGGGAGGGGTCATAGCAATCATTCTTTTGGCCTACAAGATCACGCAATGGTCCAAGCGGCGTTGATGCCTGACTGGCCTGATGGCTAGTTACCGTAACTCAGCGGCAGGCCAATGCAGTTCTGTTGCATCTATCGAATCGAAAGGCGAAACGTGACGAAGTGGAGCTCAGAGTCTACTACCATCACTACAGCGACTCATTTCTTCTGCTGTGGGTCGTGATCACAGTCGTGGCACTTGTTGCAATATGGTTGTACTTTCACTTCAACGGGCGTGGTTGAGTAAGGCTTTCTCAGTCGGACACCGTGAGCCTTGAGGCTCCCTCGACTCTGTGAAGGTGGACGGTAAGCGGCACTGGTACCTCACCGACGCTCACGGTTCGGTTATCGGGATGGTGACGACCGAACCGATCCCTGCGGACGTTCTTTCAATTGCCTTAAGAGCGGTCTGGCGTTCGTGGGAAGAGAGGCGTTGCTTGGTGTCACTGCGCTTGTAGGTGTCACAAGTGGGAGTGCCTGTTGGTTTCTCGGTGGAACTGAAGCGTCGGCGGCAGCACCTACATCGAAAGGGTTCGAATCGTGTTTCTGACCGCCAAAATATTGCTCCTCCTCGGCCTGGCTGTGCTGGCGTTCGTTGCCATCACAGAATTCCAGGACGGCAGAGCTTTCGAAGGCGTCACACTGAGCGTCGGAGCACTTTTCCTTGCGGCCGTTGCGTTGGTGCAGTGGAAACGCTCATCCAAAAGTGGTAGCTAGTTGAGTTCGACGCACGTGAGGTGTCCTCGCCGGGTATTGGCGAGGACACCTCACGCACTTGTAGATTAATCACATACGTGGGAGTCGTGGGGGTGGACTGTTGCCGAAACGCCTGGCCGAAGCGTAGTATTATAGATGGGACAGTGAAAATCCGATTCGGAAAGTTGGTCCCTTCCTGTGGGAATGGATAAGTCATGCGTCGCTTTAGCGTGCTTATATTGGTCTGTTCGGTTTCGGCTGCTGGCCTGGTCGTCACTTCTCCGAATGCTGCAGACATCCAGGAGCTGTGGTGGTGTGACTACTCAGCGGGTCGTGTGACCTGTCGCTGATCGGATCGTTGGTCTGTTTGTGGGCCTGTCG
>NZ_JAEVFI010000050.1 GCF_019303495.1 Streptomyces sp. JJ66
CGCCCGGGTGGGGCGGGGTGCTCGCGCGCGGCGACGCGCCCGCGCGCGGCCCGGCGCCCGCGCCGGTGCGCCGGGGAGCGGTGGCCGGGCCGAAGCGCCGGGGGGTGAAGGGGCGGGCCAGCTGAGGCACCTCGCCGCTGGCCAGCGCCTCGGCCAGCACGTCCCCGGTCACCGGGGTCAGCAGCACGCCGTTGCGGTAGTGGCCGGTGGCCAGGTGCAGGCCCGGCAGCGCGCTCGGGCCGAGCAGCGGCGCGTTGTCCGGGGACGCCGGACGCAGCCCCGCCCGCGTCTCCACCAGGGGGAGTTCCGTCAGGCCCGGCACCAGTTCGTGCGCGTCCCGCAGCAGTTCGTACACCCCGCCAGCGGTGACCGTGGTGTCCCAGCCCTGCTCCTCGCTGGTCGCGCCGATCACCAGTTCGCCGTCGGCGCGCGGCACCAGGTACACCGCCGAGCCGCGCACCACCGCGCGCACCGTGCGGGACAGGAACGGGCCGGACCCGGACGGCGCGCCCGGCATGCGCAGCCGCAGCACCTGGCCCTTGACCGGCCGCACCGGCGGGACGACGGCCTCCGGCACCCCCGGCAGCCGCCCGCTCTCGCTGCCCCCGGCCAGCACGACGGCGTCCCCCGCCAGCTCACCGCCGTCCGCCAGCCGCACCCCGGCGGCCCGGTCGGCGGCGTCCGACAGCAGCAGGCGCTCGGCGCGGGTGCGGTGGAAGGTGACGCCCGCCCGCTCGCAGGCGGTGAGCAGGGCGGCCGACAGACGGCGCGGGTCCACCTGGTGGTCGCCGTCCACCCGCAGCCCGCCGCGCACCCCGGGCGCCAGCATCGGCTCCAGCCGGCGGCACTCGCGGCCGGTGAGCCACTGGGCGTGCAGGCCGCAGCGCTGCTGGAGCGCGTGCAGCTCGCGCAGGTGCGCCCGGTCGTCGGCGTCCAGCGCCACGGCGAGCGTGCCGCACGCCCGGTAGCCGACGTCGAGCCCGGTGACGTCCGTCAGCTCCGCCGCGAAGTCCGCGTACCGCCGCGCCGAGGCGAGGTTGAGCGCGAGCAGGCCCTCCTCGCCGTAGTGCAGCTCCGTCACCGCCGCCAGCATCCCGGCGGCCACCTGCGCGGCACCGCCGCCCGGGGCCTCGTCCACGACGCTCACGCGCATCCCGCGCTGCGCCGCGCGCCACGCCGTGACCAGCCCGATCACGCCGCCGCCGACCATCACCACGCGCATGGTTTCCAGCTCCTCCCTTCGCCGGCATGACCCGGATCAGGTTCCTACGGTCGGAGGCCGTCAGCCTCCCTCTCAGCCCGGTACCGCCGGGCTCCCGCGCGTGCGCACCTTCCGAGTGCGCACTGGTCTGTGTGACGACCACCCTACTGCCGGGCCCTGCGCACGCCGAAGCGGCCGCCCTACAGTGACCATGTGACTTCACGCAGCGAGCAGGCCAGTCAGCGCGTCGTGATCGTCGGCGCGGGCATGGCCGGGGTGCAGACGGCGGTGCAGCTCCGCGAGCAGGGATGGCCCGGGGCCGTCACGCTGATCGGCGCCGAGCCCCACCAGCCCTACGACCGGCCGCCGCTGTCCAAGGCGGTACTCAGCGGCAAGGCCGAAGGCTCCGCGTTCGACGTGGACTTCACCGCGCTCGCCATCGACCTGCGGCTCGGCCACGGCGTCACCGGGCTGCGGCCGGACGCGCGCGAGGTGGACACTACGGGCGGGACTGTCGGTTACGACCACCTTGTCCTCGCCACCGGCGCCGAACCCGTCGTGCTGCCCGGGGGCGGCCAGGTGCCCGGCGTGCACCTGCTGCGCACGCTGGACGACGCCGAACGGCTGCGCCCGGTGCTGCGCGAGCGGCAGCGCGTCGTGATCGTCGGCGCGGGCTGGATCGGGGCGGAGTTCGCCACCGCCGCGCGGGAGGCCGGGTGCCCCGTCACCGTCGTCGAGGCAGCCGACCAGCCGCTGGCCGGGGCGCTGCCCGCCGAGGTCACGCGGGAGATGCGCGCCTGGTACGCCGAGTGTGGCGCCGAGCTGCGCACCGGGGTCGCCGTCGCCCGGCTGCACGCCGACCCCGGGCGCAAGGTCGAGCTGGCCGACGGCACCGTGCTCGCCGCCGACGCCGTGGTCGTCGGCATCGGCGCCCGTCCCGCCACGGCGTGGCTGCACGGCTCCGGAGTGGAGCTGGCCCCCGACGGCTCCGTGTTCGCCGACGCGCGCCTGCGCACCTCGGTGCCGGACGTCTACGCCGTCGGCGACTGCGCCTCCTTCCCCTCCGCCCGCTACGGCCGCCGCCTGCTGGTGCACCACTGGGACAACGCGCTGCACGGGCCGCGCGTCGTCGCCGCGGGCATCGTCGGGGACGCGGGCAAGGCGGTGGACGCCGGACCGGCGGTGTACGACCCGGTGCCGTACTTCTGGTCCGAGCAGTTCGGGCGTTTCGTGCAGTACGTCGGCTGGCACGGCGCGAGCGACGAGCTGGTGTGGCGCGGCGATCCCACCAGCGCCGCGTGGTCCGTGTGCTGGCTGCGTGACGGCGCCCTCGGCGCGCTCCTGGCCGTCGGCCGCCCCCGCGACCTGGCCCAGGGCCGCAAGCTCATCGAAGCCCGCACCCCGCTGGACCCCACCCTGGCCGCTGACCCGGCGGTACCGCTGAAGAAGGCGGCGCTCTAGCTGTAGTGCCCGTCCTTGTGAGGCCCGGGTTACGCCGGGCGGCGTGGGCGCTGTGCCGGATGTCGGGGGGCGATGGCAGGCTTGGGGGTGTGACCGAGATTGATGCGAAGACCGACGCTCTCGTCCCCGCCTGGCTCACCCTCCCCGATGTCGCGGAGGAGCTGGACGTCGAGGTGACGCGGGTGCGGCAGCTCGTGAAGGAAGGCCAGCTGCTCGCGGTGCGCCGTGGGGAGAACCGGGTGCTGATGGTGCCCGCCGAGTTCATCGGCGAGGGCCGGATCGTCAAGGGCCTGTCCGGAACGCTCACCCTGCTCAGGGACGACGGCTTCAGCGACGAGGAGATGCTGGAGTGGCTGTTCACCCCCGATGACACCCTGCCCGGCACCCCGACGCAGGCGCTGCGCGAGAATCGCGGTACGGAGGTGAAGCGCCGGGCCCAGGCGCTCGCCGTCTGACACTGGTCCGCACCCACCGCGCGCAGGGTCGTGCGGCACCGCTTCCGCGCGGTGCCGCACGGCAGGCCGCGCGGTCCACGTACGTCAGGGGATTGTCCGATGCCCAGAGCCACCGCGACCGCCACCGCGCCCACCGCCGCCCAGCGGCTCGCCGACGCACGGCTCTACCTGTGCACCGGCGCCCGCACCGCGCAGGGCGACCTGCCGGAGTTCCTGGACGCGGTGCTCTCCGGCGGCGTGGACATCGTCCAGCTGCGGGACAAGGGCCTGGAGGCCGGGGCCGAGCTGGAACACCTGGCGGTGTTCGCCGACGCCTGCCGCCGGCACGGCAAGCTGCTCGCCGTCAACGACCGGGCCGACGTCGCCCACGCCGCGGGCGCCGACGTGCTGCACCTGGGCCAGGGCGACCTGCCGGTGCCCGCCGCCCGGGCCATCCTCGGCCCGTCGCCCCAGGACGTGCTGATCGGCCGCTCCACGCACGCCGAAGCCGAGGTGGACGCCGCGCTGACGGCCCCCGGTGTGGACTACTTCTGCACCGGCCCCTGCTGGCCCACGCCCACCAAGCCCGGCCGCCACGCGCCCGGGCTGCCGCTGGTGCGGTACGCCGCCGAGCGCGGTGCCGCGCTCGGCGGCGAGCGGCCCTGGTTCGCCATCGGCGGCATCGACGCGGGCAACCTGGACGAGGTGCTGGACGCGGGCGCGCGCCGCGTCGTCGTCGTCCGGGCGCTGACCGAGGCCGCCGATCCGCACGCCGCCGCCGCCTCGCTCGCCGCGCGACTGCGGGCCCGCTGAGCTGGACAGACGCTGACCCCGGCGCCGTCCATTCCGTGGACGGCGCAGTGGACACTTCTGTACTGACCGTTAACCTGCCGGTATGGCCCTCGGTATCTCCTCCACCAGAACCGACCGCGCGCTCACCATCCGTGACCTCCTCGCGTCCGGTGAGCGCTCCTATTCGTTCGAGTTCATGGCGCCCAGGACGGAGAAGGGCGAACGCACGCTGTGGAACGCGATCCGCCGCATCGAGGCCGTCGGCCCCACCTTCGTCTCCGTCACCTACGGCGCCGGGGGCTCCTCCCGGGACGGCACCGTCCGGGCCACCGAGCGGATCGCCGCCGAGACGACGCTGACCCCGGTCGGGCACCTGACCGCCGTCAACCACTCCCTCGCCGAGCTGCGCAACATCATCGGCCAGTACGCGGGCGCGGGCATCCGCAACATGCTCGCCCTGCGCGGCGACCCGCCGGGCGACCCGATGGGAGAGTGGGTCAAGCACCCCGAAGGCGTCTCCTACGCCTACGAACTGGTCGAGCTGATCAAGGAGGCGGGGGACTTCTGCGTGGGCGTCGCCGCCTACCCGGAGATGCATCCGCGCTCCACCGACTGGGACACCGACATCCGGCACTTCGTCCACAAGTGCCGCGCCGGGGCGGACTACGCCATCACCCAGATGTTCTTCTACGCCGAGGACTACCTGCGGCTGCGCGACCGGGTCGCGGCGGCGGGCTGTGACACGCCGATCATCCCCGAGATCATGCCGGTCACCAACGTGCGGCAGATCGAGCGGTTCGCGCAGCTGAGCAACGCCACCTTCCCGCCCGAGCTGGCCGAACGCATCCTGGCGGTGCAACACGATCCGGCCGCTGTACGCTCGGTCGGGATCGAGTACGCCACGGAGCTGAGTGCGAGGTTGATGGCCGAGGACATCCCCGGTCTTCACTTCATTACGCTCAATCACTCCACGGCGAGCCTGGAAATCTACGAGAATCTGGGGCTGCACAGGCGGTCATAGGTTCGGTGAGAGGGGCGTACATGGGCTGGACGGTCCTCTACATCGCGTTCGGCGTGGTCGCGCTGTGGCTGCTGGGGGAGGTCCTGCTCCAGTACAAGGCCCGGCTGCGCTGGCGGCTGACGGCGTTCTTCGGCTTCCTCACCGTCGTTCTCGGCGTGCTGCTGCCGTCCGTGCTGGTCATCGCGCTCGGCACGGTGGCCTTCGCGCTCGGACAGACCTTCGTCACCCTCTCCTTCCGCCAGGGCTTCGACCACGGCTGGGCGCTGGAGTCCTCCCGGCGCCGCAAAGCGGGTGCGGACGACGCGGACGACGCCCCGCCCCAGCCCGCGGACGCGCCGCCGGTACTGGAGGTGTCCGCGCTGGAGGAAACGGCCGCGTACCAGATGGAGCCGCTGCCGGAGGACACCGGCCAGTACGGCCGCTACGAGCGCGACGCCGACGACAGCGGCCCCGGCCACCACGACAGCCACGGCAGCCAGGGGGCGGCCGAGTACCGGCCGGACGACGCCTACGCCGCCGCGTCCTACGGCGGTTACGACGCCCCCGCCCGCGACGGCGGCGGCCTCTACCAGGACCCCTACCTCGGCGGCACCGGCACGCCCGCCGAGCAGGACCAGCACCAGTACGCCACGGGCGGCACCGAGTACGGCACCGGCTACGGCGACGACCCGTACGGCACCGCCTACCCGTCCTACGGCGACAGCGGCTCCTACGCCCCCTACACCCCGCCGCCCGCCCAGGAGAGCAGCCAGGACCCCTACTCCTCCTACGCCGGATACGACCCCTCCCAGGGCTACCAGAGCTACCAGGAGTCCAGCCTGTACGGGTACGCCCCGGACGGCTCCGGTTCCGGCTTCGAGCCCGCTTCGGGGGCCGGGGCCGCCGGGGACTCGGCGGCGCAGGAGACGTACGGGTACGGGTACGGCACCGGGGGCTGGGACGCGTACGGCTACCCGCAGGCCGACCCGGACGCTTCCGGATACGGCCAGCAGCACGATCAGGCCCACACGCCCGCCGACGGGGTGTGGGTGCCGCAGCAGCGTGAGTCCGGCCCGGTGCCCCAGGAGCCGTACTCCTACCAGGACGGTTACGGCTACGGCTACCCCGCGCCGCCCCAGCGCGGCTCCTGAGGCCACCGGAACGCGCGGAGACGGCCGAGGCGTCTCCTGAGCCCGCCGGTGCGTTCCCCGCTGCCGACGTGTTTTACCGCGAGCCGCGCCACTCCCGGCCCTCGGTGACCAGACCGGCCACCAGCGCGCCCGACATGCCCGCGTGCGCGAGCCCGCCGCCCGGGTGGGCCCAGCCGCCCAGGGCATACCACCCTTCCACCGCACCCAGGTTGGGCACCGGCCGGGACGCCTCCCGGCCGGTGCCCGCCAGCGCCGGGACCGGTACGGCGCCCCCGGGCACGCCCGTCTCCCGGGCGGCGTCGGCCGGGGTGTGCCGCTCGTGCCACAGCAGACGCTCGCCTAGGTCCGGCACCGCCCGCGCGGCGGCGTCCAGCAGGCGGCGCGTCCAGGCGTCGGCGCGGGCCGCGTCCGTCCAGTCCAGCGGGCCGTGCGGGGGCACGGTGGCGGTGACGGTGACGGCCTCGTGCTGCGCGTCCGGGACGCCGGTGGGGTCACCGGGGCGGTACACGGTGACGGTCGGCGCGGTGGCCGGCTCCACCCCGCCGAACAGCGCGGCCAGCTCCGCGTCCCGGTCAGCGGTGTGCACGACCGTACGGTGCGCGGCGTCGGCCGGGCGGGCGCCGCGCAGGGCGAGCAGCAGGGTGAGACGGGCCCGCCCGGGTGCCTGCTCGCGGTGCGGGCAGCCGCCGTCCAGCACGGTATCGGCGGGCACCTCGGTGCCGTCGGCCAGCCGCACGCCGCGCACCCGGCCGCCCGCCACGAGCGGTTCGGTGACGTCGGTGCCGAACACGAACCGCACCCCGCGCTCCTCACACCGCCGGTGCACGGCGTCCGCCAGCGCGCGCAGGCCGCCCTCGACGGACCAGGCCCCGAACGTCTGCTCCAGGTAGGCCAGCACGGTGGCGGACGCGGGCGCGGTGCGCGGATCCAGGCCGTGGGCGAGCGCGTAGCTCTCCAGCAGCGCCGCCAGGCGCGGGTCCTTCAGCTCGTCGGCGGCCACCTCGGCCAGCGTCGGCGGGCGGCGGCGCAGCAGACCGCGACGGCGCACCGCCGGGTACGGGTCGCCCGGCAGCGGCTCGGTACCCGTGCGCGGCTCCTCCAGCAGCGGGCGCCGGGTGGCGTCCCACACGGTGCGCGCCCGCACCAGCACCTCCGCCCACCGCTGCCCCGCGCCCGCGCCGAGCGCCCCGTCCAGTGCCCGCAGCGTGCCCGAGCGCGACGCGGCGGGCAGCGTCACCTCGCCGCCGTCGGCGAACACGTGCCGCGCGCCCGGGTCCACCTGCCGCAGCCGGACGCAGCGCTCCAACGGCTGCTTGCCGGTCTTGACGAACAGGTCGCGCCACACGGCGGGCAGGTGCAGCAGCGCGGGGCCGGTGTCGAACCCGAACCCGTCCCGCGTGCGGCGCCGTACCCCGCCGCCGTACGTCTCACCCCGCTCGTAGACGGTGACCCGCTGGCCGCTCGCCGCCAGCCGCGCGGCCCCCGCCAGCGCGCCGAGCCCCGCACCGATCACCACGACCTCACCCATGACCACCGACCCTATCCGCCCCGTCCCGCCCCCGTGTCGCCCGTCCCGGCCAGGGCGCCGCTGCCGCCGGATGGGCGCTTTACGCAGGCGTGAGTAGCCGTACCTACTACTGCAAGGCCACGGGTTGAGTACGTGCGCGGATAGGCCGCGACCAGGCGGGACGGCAGAGTAGTGCGCACCGGGACGGCACCGCGCCACACCGCCGGCACGGGGCGGCGGAACGGCGCGGAGCCTACCGGTAGGGGGTACCCGGTCGGGGGGATACGGGGGACCGGGGGGATGAAGGGGGAAACGGGGGAACGGGGGGAGCGGGTGGCCTCAGTTATCGCGCATTTGAAAACGTCGCAGGTCAGGGCGGGTTCTATGCTCGGTGGGCCGTCTGTGGGCCGTGGCCCGCGTCTCCGATGCAAGGGAGACGCGGGCCACGGTCGTTCCCTGCTTGCTGTTCAGGCCGCGAGCGGGGCGCCTCCCTCCCCGCCCCCTGCGTGGCGGTATGAGCCAAAGGCAGAGTCGATGGCCTTGCGAGCGCGGTCCTGACTGTTCGGCATCAGGTGTGTGTACGTGCGGAGCGTGAACCCGGGGTCTGTGTGCCCGAGGTATTCCGCTAGCGCCTTGATGTTCTCGCCCGCATCCAGCAGGACCGACGCGAAGTAGTGCCGCAACGCGTGCATACCGTGCTCACGGGAGGCAGCGAACCGTGCTCCCGGCTGCCGCTCTGGGATGACGCCAGCGGCCACCAACGCAGGCTTCCACAGGTATGGGTTTACGTAGTTGCGGTTTAGCGCCTTCCGCTCCCGGGAGTAGAAGACCAGAGGGGCCGTGACGGGCGGGCCGTCTGGCGTCTTCCACGGCAACGTAATTTTCGCGGGTGGGTAGCGGGTGATGTGGTCAGCTAGGCCGTGTGCTACGCGGTCGGCCATGGGCACGTCGCGCAGCTTGCCGCGCTTAGGCGGAGCGAACACGAGGTGCGAACCAATGAGCTTGACTTGACGCACCACGTGCACCACACCGTTCACGAAGTCAACTTCGTCAACGGCGAGACCGAACATCTCGCCTTGCCGGAGACCGCATCCCCCGCCTACATCCACGAGCGCCGCATACTGCCCGGGTAGCGCGCCGCGTACTGCACATACCCGCTCGTGGGTCCATGGCCTGAGCTTACGAGGGTCCGGCTTGGGCGGCTTCACAGACCGTGCGCGGCAAGGGTTGCGCGTGATGATCCCGTCGTCTACAGCAGCCGTGAACACTGCGGAGACGTTGGCGAAGATGATGCGCTGGTAGGACGGCGCAAGCCCCGCGTCCTTCAGCGTGCGGCACCAGGTGCGCATGTGGCCCGGCTGAAAGGCGCTCATGGAACGAGAGCCGATGTGCGGGAAGGCGTGCAGCCGAAACCGGTATTCCATGGCTGAGATGGTGCCCGGGTCCGTGGTCTGGTCCGCGAGCCACTGAGCGGTGAACTGCTGGAACGTCACTTTCCCCGCTGAAGGGTCCACGTACTGACCCCGTGTCATGTCCGCAGCGATCTGCGTAAGCCAGGTTTCTGCGAGGCGCTTTTGCCGGTCGGGGAAGCTTTTGGACTTTTCGGTGCCGTCGGGGCCGATGTAGCGGGCGCGGTAGCGCATGCCGGTTCCGTGGCGGTTGGTTTTGACGCGGCGGGGTGTGCCGTTGGTGTCGGGTTCGGTTTTGTACCAGCGGTCTTGGATGTGGCCTGCCATGGGTGGTGGTCTCCTGTGGGTTGGTGACGCTGCGTGGAGGGGAGGGAGGTAGTGCAGGGTGCGGGAAGCCGTTTCGGTGCCCGTCTGGCGGTCCGGTTCGGGCGCCTCCCTGCCTCCCTGGGGTGTGGGTTTGTGCTGTTCAGCGGGGGGTTGGGGGTGTGGGGAGGTGCCCGGGGAGAACTCCCTGCCTCCCCGGGCGCTTCCCTGTGCGGTGGGTGACGGCTGTGGTGGGGTTAGGCGGGGTCGTGGGTGGTGAGGTGGGTGATCCAGGTGTGGACGGCGGTGGGGTCGTAGCGGAGGTGTTTGCCGACGCGGAAGCCGGGCGGGCCGGTGCGCTTGCGGCGCCAGGCGTAGACGGTTTCGACCGGCACGGCCAGCAGGGAGGCGAGGTCTTCGGGGGTGAGGTAGCGGTCGGGGAGACCGGCGCGCAGGGTGGTGCGGGGGTCGGGTGCGGGGGTGGTGGGCATGGGTGCGGCTCCCTGGGGGTCGGTTGCCGGGGCATGGGGCGGTAAGGGTGGTAAGGGTGGTAAGCCCTGTGAGCTGCGGTTCTGGGGGTGCGGTATGGGGTGCGGTTACCGGGGCGGTAAGTCAGGCGGTGGGCGGTGCGGGGTTTGCCGCCCCGGTTTCCGTCGCCCTTACCGCCCCGTAGTCCGCGCTGGTCAGGGCCTGTCGGCCGCTGTGCCCTTCCCGTCCTCAGCCGGTGTAGGTGAGGACGGTTGTCGGGCGGCCCTTGGTGGGGCGCTGGCTGCGGGTGTAGCCGGGCTGGTCCAAGAGCGCGGCCGCGAGCCGGTCCCGCTCTGCGCGTGTGGTGTTCTTGAACAGGCGCCGCATCTGGTCGGCGGTGAGGCCGTCCGGTCCGGCGGCGCGGACGGCTTCGGCCAGCTTGTTGACCTGGGGATTGCCGGTGAGGGTGCCGATGAGGTGGATGGCGGAGGCGCGGGCGTAGTTGAGGAGTTGCCAGGCGNCAGGGCGTAGACCATGGCGGCGCGTTGGACGTAGGGGGCGGCGCGGGCGGTGAACTGGGCGATGACTCCGCCGGTGGCGTCGTCGCTGAGGGCGGGGTAGACCTCTTCGCAGTACAGCGCCCACGCGTCGGGGGTGAAGTCCACCCGCTCGGTGCGGGCGGCGTCGTGAAGGACGGTGCGCCACGCGGCCGCGAGGTTGGCCACGAGTTCGGGGCTGGCGCCGCGTGATCCGGGCAGGATGAGGTTGCGGTGGCAGAAGACGGGGAGGAACCGGTTGTAGGTGCCGCCTGCCAGTTCGGAGTCCTGCATTTTGGCGCGGAACTCTTCGGGGGTGATGTGTCCGAGGATGGCGATGTGGGGGTGGGTGGCGGTCAGGGACTCGCGCACCATCGACCCCAGGGAGTCGCCGTCCCATGCCTGGCGCAGGACGCCGGGCAGGCTGGAGCCTTCCCGCCGCCCCCTGCTCATGGTGACGGCGTACTCGGACTCCACCACCCACAGCCGTTTGTCGGCGCTGCCTGCTGCCGGGTCGTCGCCGTCGCCGTTGTCTTTGACGTACTCGATGAGTCCTTCCCCGGAGTTGAGCCCGCGCGGGGTGTGGGCGGGGGTGAAGAACTCCGGGACGGCCTCAGCCAGCACACGTTGCGCCGTGGAGGTGGCCGAGCCCTTGCGGCCGGTGGAGGTGGGGCCGACCGTCAGCGCCCAGATGAGGCAGGGGTGGCGGTCGTTGCCGACCATGAGGTGGGGGCGGCGTCCGATCGCG
>NZ_JAEVFI010000051.1 GCF_019303495.1 Streptomyces sp. JJ66
TACAGGCGATCTTCGTAATCCATCGGAAACGATCTTCACTCGCCAGGGCGTAGATGAGATCCGCTCTTTGCTGTTGCTCGTGTCCGGGAACGCCTTGGCGATGGTTTCGTTGGTGAGGCGGTCCTTGGCCTCGCTGGCCGCGCTGCTCACGGTGTGGTAGCCGTCGGCGGCTTGGTCGAACTCGGCGGGATCGAGGTCGCGTAGCGTCGTGAAGAGGACCACGGTCTCACTGCTCCGGCTTGGTCAGTTGCTGGGAGAACGCGGCCTCGATCGCTTCCTCGTTCTTGTAGTGGTCGGACCCGGCCTTGCGCAGCTTGTCGTCGAGTTCGGCGGTCTCCCGGCTCAGCAGGTCAAGGTAGCGCTCCCAGGTGTCGTAGACCGTGAGCTGTGCGGCGCCGGTCTCCAGTCCGGTGACGGTCACATCGCCCGAGCCCAAACCCTTCTGGCTGTCGGTGAGCTCACCGGTGGCCTTCTTGACGTTTCCCCGGAGCGAGCCGACATCCTCTGCGGCGCCGTTCCAGAGCGTGGTGTCGGACCGCAGGGAGCCCTCGCCACCGCCGGCGTCTCCGCTTCCGTTGGCGGACGCCAGCGAGGTGGAAACGGGGGCCTCGTTACCCTGGCTGGTCCCTTCGACCAGGTCCCACAGCGGTGATCGCGCTGTCCCCATGCGTACTCCCTCACACTGAGTGCCTCACGGTCGCGGACATACTGCCAGCGCTCCGTCTACCGGGCATGAGCAGGAGTCCTCAGCCGTGTGACGGGGCACGGGCCGGGTTTCCGCATGGTGAGACATGGCGGGGCGGGGGTGGCCGGTGTGGTTGACTGGGTGGGTGCTTCTGCTCGCCATGGTGATTGGTGACAGCGCGCCGGTCCGCCGTGAACGCTGACCGCCCCTACCGATGGCGGCAGTGGACACCGTGTCCCAGACCCGCGCGCCGACCTCTCGCACCCGCGAGGGGTTTTTTCGTTTTCCCGGCCCGACCTCCGGCCGGGGGAGCAGGAGCGCGGGATGATGGGGACAAGTGGAGCTGTGTATGTGCGGCACCTACCGGTCCCACTCATTACTCACAGGAGTTCGATCCAGCATGACCACGGCAGCCCCCGACGATTCGTTTCACGTCTTCGACACCACGCTGCGGGACGGTGCCCAGCGGGAGGGCATCAATCTGACCGTCGCGGACAAGCTGACCATCGCCCGCCACCTGGACGACTTCGGGGTGGGCTTCATCGAAGGCGGCTGGCCGGGCGCGAACCCGAGGGACACGGAGTTCTTCGACCGGGCCCGCACCGAGCTGGAGCTTCAGCACGCGCGGCTGGTGGCGTTCGGGGCGACGCGCCGGGCCGGGGTCGCCGCGGCCGACGATCCGCAGGTGCGGGCGCTGGCCGACAGCGGGGCACCCGTCGTCACGCTGGTGGCCAAGTCGCATGACCGGCACGTGGAGCTGGCGCTGCGCACCACGCTGGAGGAGAACCTGGCGATGGTCGCGGACACCGTGGCCTACCTGCGCGGGCTCGGGCGCCGGGTGTTCGTGGACTGCGAGCACTTCTTCGACGGCTACCAAGCCAATCCCGAGTACGCCAAACAGGTGGTGCGGGCCGCCTACGAGGCGGGGGCGGACGTGGTGGTGCTGTGCGACACCAACGGCGGCATGCTGCCCGCGCGGGTGCAGGCGGTGGTGCGCACGGTGCGAGCCGACACCGGGGCACGGCTGGGCATCCACGCCCAGGACGACACCGGGTGCGCGGTCGCCAACACGCTCGCGGCGGTGGACGGCGGCGCCACCCACGTGCAGTGCACGGCCAACGGCTACGGCGAACGCGTCGGCAACGCCAACCTCTTCCCCGTCGTCGCCGCGCTGCAACTGAAGTACGGGCGGACGGTGGTGCCGCCACACGCGCTGCCGGAGATGACGCGGATCTCGCACGCCATCGCCGAGGTGGTGAACCTGACGCCGTCCACGCACCAGCCCTACGTGGGCGTCTCGGCGTTCGCGCACAAGGCCGGGCTGCACGCGTCCGCGATCAAGGTGGACCCGGATCTCTACCAGCACATCGACCCCGAACTGGTCGGCAACTCGATGCGCATGCTCGTCTCCGACATGGCCGGACGCGCCTCGGTGGAGCTGAAGGGCAAGGAGCTGGGCTACGACCTCACCGGCGACCGGGATCTGGTGGGCCGTGTCGTCGCCCGGGTCAAGGAGCAGGAACTGCGCGGCTACACCTACGAGGCGGCCGACGCGTCGTTCGAGCTGCTGCTGCGCGACGAGGTACACCGGGCCGCCCACGGGGACGCGGGGGAACGCGGCGCCCCGCGCTTCTTCCGCACCGAGTCCTGGCGCGCGATCGCCGAGGACCGCCCGGACGGCACACACGCCAACGAGGCGACGGTGAAGCTGTGGGCCAAGGGCGAGCGCGCGGTGGCGGCGGCGGAGGGCAACGGACCGGTCAACGCGCTGGACCGGGCGCTGCGGGTGGCGCTGGAGCGCGTCTACCCGCAGCTGGCCCGGCTGGAACTGGTGGACTACAAGGTGCGCACGCTGGCCGGGGCGCACGGCACGGAGTCCACCACCCGGGTACTGATCTCGACCTCGGACGGCACCACCGAGTGGTCCACGGTCGGCGTGGCGGCCAACGTCATCGCGGCTTCCTGGCAGGCGCTGGACGACGCCTACACCTACGGTCTGCTGCGCGCGGGCGTCGAGCCGACGGAGTGAGCCCACCCGGGTGATGGCCCGGCGGACGGGACGAGGTGACCCGCCTGCCTGCTCCCGGGCGGTACGCCTGAAACCGGCCCCGCGCTGTAGAACCCCCACAGTGCGGGGCCGCTGGCGTCTGTCGTGTCAGTGCGGTAACCGGGGGTCCGGCTACCGTTTCTGTGCGGCGCGGCCAGGAAACACCGACGGAGACTGTGCGAACCCAACGACAGGGATCGGCCCGGATCTTTCGTAGGGTCTATACATGACCGATCTGTCCCAGCCCCTTACGGACGCCCCGGCCGTGCCCGACGCCCGCGGCCGCACGGCGGAACTGCACGCCCTGCGGGAGCAGGCCAGGAGCGGGCCGAGCGAGAAGGCGACGGCGGCGCAGCACGCCAAGGGCAAGCTGACGGTCCGGGAGCGGATCGACCTGCTGCTGGACGAGGGTTCCTTCCACGAGGTGGAGCCGCTGCGCCGGCACCGGGCGACCGGGTTCGGCCTGGAGGCCAAGCGTCCGTACACCGATGGTGTGGTGACGGGCTGGGGGACGGTGCACGGGCGGACCGTCTTCGTCTACGCGCACGACTTCCGGATCTTCGGCGGGGCGCTGGGGGAGGCGCACGCGACGAAGATCCACAAGATCATGGACATGGCCATCGCGGCGGGTGCGCCGCTGGTGTCGCTGAACGACGGTGCCGGCGCCCGCATTCAGGAGGGTGTCTCGGCGCTGGCCGGGTACGGCGGGATCTTCCAGCGCAACACCCGCGCCTCGGGCGTGATTCCGCAGATCTCGGTGATGCTGGGCCCGTGCGCGGGGGGTGCGGCGTACTCGCCGGCGCTGACGGACTTCGTGTTCATGGTCCGCGACACCTCGCAGATGTTCATCACCGGCCCGGACGTCGTGAAGGCCGTCACGGGGGAGGACATCACGCAGAACGGGCTGGGCGGTGCGGATGTGCACGCCGCCACCTCCGGGGTCTCCCACTTCGCCTACGACGACGAGGAGACGTGCCTGGAGGAGGTGCGCTACCTGCTGTCGCTGCTCCCGCAGAACAACCGCGAGAACCCGCCGACGGTGGCCACCGAGGACCCGGCCGGCCGGCGCGCCGAGGCTCTGCTGGACCTGGTGCCGGCGGACGGCAACCAGCCCTACGACATGCGCAGGGTGATCGAGGAGATCGTCGATGACGGCGAGTACCTGGAGGTCCACGAGCGCTGGGCGGCCAACATCCTGTGCGCCCTGACCCGGATGGACGGCCAGGTGGTGGGCATCGTCGCCAACCAGCCGCAGTCGCTGGCGGGAGTGCTGGACATCCACTCCTCGGAGAAGGCCGCCCGCTTCGTGCAGATGTGCGACGCGTTCAACATCCCGATCGTCACCCTGCTGGACGTGCCCGGCTTCCTGCCCGGCGTGGACCAGGAGCACGGCGGCATCATCCGGCACGGGGCGAAACTGCTGTACGCCTACTGCAACGCCACCGTGCCGCGGGTTTCGGTGGTCCTGCGCAAGGCGTACGGCGGTGCTTACATCGTCATGGACAGCCAGTCCATCGGCGCCGACCTGACCTACGCCTGGCCCACCAACGAGATCGCGGTGATGGGCGCGGAGGGCGCGGCCGGAGTCATCTTCCGCCGCCAGATCGCCGCCGCCGACGACCCGGACGCCATGCGCGCGCGCATGGTCAAGGAGTACAAGGCCGAGCTGATGCACCCCTACTACGCGGCTGAGCGCGGCCTGGTGGACGACGTCATCGACCCCGCCGAGACCCGCGAGGTGCTGATCCGCTCGCTGGCGATGCTGCGCACCAAGCACGCCGACCTGCCCTCCCGCAAGCACGGCAACCCGCCGCAGTGACCCCGCCGCCCGTCAAGGAGAGCCCCCGTGAGCATGACTGATACCGCCAGCCTCGTCCGCGTCGAGAAGGGGCACGCCAGCGAGGAGGAACTCGCCGCCGTCACCGCCCTGCTGCTGGTCCGCGCGGCCGGCGGCGCGGAGAGCGCCCCCACCGGACCGACGCGCACCACCGCCCGGTGGCGGCGGCTGGAGCGCACCCCCGGCTTCCGCGCGCCGCACAGCTGGCAGCTGTGAGCCCCCGGCGTGTGTCCCGGCGCTACCGCCGGGCACGCGCCCCGGCGGTAGCCGTGCCGCCGCACTGCCGGAAGCGGCCTCGTCGCTGACCTCGAACGCCGCAGGGACCCAACCCCGCCCGGTCCCTGCGGCGTTCGACGTGCGGGTGCGTCAGCCCTGGGGGGCGTCGATCAGCGTGGTGCGGCGCGGGTTGGCGGTGGCCTCGGGCAGGTCGAGCCCGTGTTCCCCGGCCTCCAGAAGCAGGGCGTCCGTGTCCGTCAGGTGCGCCAGCGTGGTCCGCTGGGGGTTGGCGACGTTACGGCTGATCAGGGTCATCTTCACTGGTCTGGGCCTTTTGTGTGTTCCGGACGCGGGCAAATCACGAGAGTAAAACGATCTGCCCATCAGATGGTCGGTACAGTCAGTCCGGACGCTGTGAGTTTACTCACCTGACCGTTGACGAAACGGACATAGCGCGCGCAAAGGCGGAGACGGCAAAGCGGGCAAAGGCTGCAAGCGTCACATTTCGCAGCGGGGTGTTACTTGCGGGACACGTTGAACGCGCGACCGCCTGATGGGGAAAAGTCCGATATTTGGGATGAGGTTTCTCACGGGTCGTGACGTCCGTTTCGCGCAGTGTCACGACCGGCGCGGTGTCCACCCCGGCCCTTGTTGGAGGATCGGGCACTGTGCTGGAATTCCACGGACCGCCGCAGGACTTTCAGCCGGCGCGCGTGGGGCGCACAGCAGCGCTGCGCGGCGGGTCTGACGGCTTGCGACGGTCGCTCACGACCGTCGGCGGGGCCGCTTGGGCCTTCCGACTCAATACCGTCCTCCGGCAGCGGGGGGCGCCTGGTCCAGAGGTTGCGACGCTAGTGCAGGGACGTTTCAAGAGGGATGGCAGCGCTGCGGGGAACCCGGAGCTGCGCGGGGCGACCGACCGCGGCTCCTTCCCCCGGCGCGCGCAGGACGGCGGGGCGGACCCGGCCGTCCAGGAGGGCGGCCCCGGGGAGCAGGGCTCCTCGGTCTCCCCGGTCCAGCCGGACGCCGCGAGCGGTACCGCCGCCGCCCCCAAGGAGCCCGGTGGCCCCGCGTCCCGGCTGGCGCTGAAGAACTGGCGCATCAGCACGCGCCTGGTCTCCCTGCTCGCGCTGCCGGTGGCGGTGGCCACCGTGCTCGGTGGTCTGCGGATCGCCGAGGCCACCAGTGAGGTCGAGCAGCTGGAGAACATGCGGCTGCTGACGGAGATGACCGAGCAGGCCACCGTGCTGGCCGCCGCCCTGCAGGAGGAGCGTGACCGCTCCGCTGGCCCGCTCACCTCGCACGGCAACGCCAAGGACGACACCGTCGTCGGCCCCCGCGAGGACACCGACCGGGCCAAGAAGGCGTTCAACGAGGCCACCGAGCAGCTGACCGTCGATGGCGATCACCAGCTCACCGGCGTCCAGGCGACGATCATCGACATCGGCCGCCAGCTGAACACCATCAAGAACATCCGGGAACGCGCCTACGACGACCCGGACGCCATCGCCGACACGGTCAGCGAGTACAACACCCTGATCGAGTCGCTGCTGGCCCTGTCGCAGGACATGGCGCAGGCCACCAGCAACCCCGACATGATCCAGAGCACCCGTGCACTGGCCGCGTTCTCCACCGCCAAGGAGTACGCGTCCATGCAGCGCGCGATCATCAGCGCGGGCCTGGCGCACCAGGACGGCCCGCAGCTGTCGGAGAACGACCGCCGCTACGGCAAGAAGGCCAACGAGAACGAGCGGGCCGAGCTCAACCGCTTCAACGTCATCTACGGGCCCGAGGAAGCCGCCGAGCTGACCGCCCCGCTGGACGGCGGCGACGTCAACATCACCTCGGCCGACGAGTACGCATCCCGCGTGTTCAAGAGCGAGGGCGGCATCAAGGCCGAGGCCCGCTCGTACATGGACTGGTACGACCAGGACCGCACCAAGATCGACGCGATGGCCCGCATCGAGCAGACCCTGCTCGACGAGATGGACGACCACGCCCGCGAGCTGCGCTCGGAGGCCCAGCAGGACGCCCTGCTCAACGGTGCCGTCATCCTTCTGGTGCTCGGTATCTCGCTGATCGGCGCGTTCGTCGTCGCCCGCTCCATGGTCCGTTCGCTGCGCCGCCTCCAGGACACCGCGACCGACGTCGCCCGCAACCGTCTGCCCGAACTGGTCAAGCAGCTCTCGGAGTCCGACCCGCAGGAAGTGGACACCACCGTCGAGTCCGTCGGTGTGCACAGCCGGGACGAGATCGGCCGGGTGGCCGCCGCGTTCGACGACGTCCACCGCGAAGCCGTCCGGCTCGCCGGTGACCAGGCGATGCTGCGCGGCAACGTCAACGCGATGTTCACCAACCTCTCGCGCCGCAGCCAGGGTCTGATCCAGCGTCAGCTCTCGCTCATCTCCGAGCTGGAGTCCCGCGAGGCCGACCCGGACCAGCTGTCCTCGCTGTTCAAGCTCGACCACCTGGCCACCCGTATGCGCCGGAACGGCGAGAACCTCCTCGTCCTCGCCGGTGAGGAGCCAGGACGCCGCTGGACGCGCCCGGTGCCGCTGGTGGACGTGCTGCGTGCCGCCGCTTCCGAGGTGGAGCAGTACGAGCGCATCGAACTGAGCGCGGTGCCCCCGACCCAGGTCGCCGGCCGCATCGTCAACGACCTCGTGCACCTGCTCGCCGAGCTGCTGGAGAACGCCACGTCGTTCTCCTCGCCACAGACGAAGGTCAAGGTCACCGGGCACGCGCTGCCCGACGGCCGGGTGCTGGTCGAGATCCACGACACCGGCATCGGCCTGTCGCCCGAAGACCTCGCGGCGATCAACGACCGGCTCGCCAACCCGCCGACGGTGGACGTCTCCGTCTCCCGCCGCATGGGCCTGTTCGTGGTCGGCCGCCTGTCGCTGCGGCACGGCATCCGCATCCAGCTGCGTCCCTCGGACTCCGGTGGCACGACGGCGCTGGTCATGCTCCCCGTCGAGGTCAGCCAGGGCGCCAAGGGCGGCCCGGGCGGCGGCGGTGCGCCCAGCGCCTCGCTGAAGCGCGAGCCGCAGGGCTCCGGCGCCCCGGCGCCCGGCTCCAGCAAGCTCGGCGGGCTGCACACCCGCGGCCAGGTCCCCGGCGCCATGCCGCGCGCGGCCCTGCCCGGCAACGGCGGCGGCAACGGCCCGCTGGGCCAGGGCAGGCCGGGCGGCCCCGGCGGCCAGCCGGGTCAGCGCCCCGGCTCCGGCCCCCGCACGCCCGCGTC
>NZ_JAEVFI010000052.1 GCF_019303495.1 Streptomyces sp. JJ66
GCCCGCGGGCGGCGCGGACGCCGGGGCCGGGGCCGGGGCCGGGGTCGCGGCGCGGGCCGGGAACGGCGTCGCGCGCAGGGCCGCTGAACCAGCGCCGGTGCGGGCCAGGGCGCGGGCGGTCACGGTGTCGGGACCGGAGTTCCACACCCGCACGTGGACGGTCTCGCCCTCAGCGCTCCGGCTGACGCTGCCCACGGGCTGATGCCGCCGACGGTCGCCCGCTGTGGCGGAACCGTCGCGGGAGGCGAGCGGACAGGCGTAGCTTCGCCTCATGGCAACGTCACGCACCACCGCGATCTCCGTCGCGGAGCTGGTCAAAACCTTCGGCCGCACCCGGGCGCTCGACGGCCTCGACCTGAGCGTCGGGGAAGGCGAGGTGCACGGCTTCCTCGGGCCCAACGGCGCCGGGAAGTCCACCACCTTGCGCGTCCTGCTCGGCCTGTTGCGGGCCGACTCCGGCACCGTGCGCATGCTCGGCCGCGATCCCTGGCACGACGCCGTCGCCCTCCACCGCCGCCTGGCCTACGTCCCCGGTGACGTCGAGCTGTGGCCGAACCTCACCGGCGGCGAGGCCATCGACCTGCTGGCCACTCTGCGCGGCGGGCTGGACCGGCGGCGCCGCGAGGAGCTGACTGAGCGCTTCGACCTCGACCCGGGGAAAAAGGGCCGCAGCTACTCCAAGGGAAACCGGCAGAAGGTGGCCATCGTCGCCGCCCTCGCCTCCGACGCCGAACTGCTTCTGCTGGACGAACCCACCGCGGGTCTCGACCCGCTGATGGAGGTCGTCTTCCAGGACGTCATCGGCGAGGCGAAAGCCGCCGGGCGCACGGTGCTGCTCTCCAGCCACATCCTGGCCCAGGTGGAGAAGCTGTGCGACCGGGTCAGCATCGTGCGGCAGGGCCACGTCGTGCAGGCGGGGACGCTGGACGACCTGCGCCACCTCACCCGCACCACCGTCGAGGCCGTCACCGAGCGGCCCGTGGCCGGGCTCGGCGCGCTGGAGGGCGTGCACAGCCTGGAGACCGACGGCACCCGGCTGCGCTGCGCGGTGGACGGTGCCGAACTCGACGCCGTCGTCGCCCGCGTCAGCGCGGCCGGGGTGCGCAGCCTCACCTGCCACCCGCCCACGCTGGAGGAGCTGATGTTGCGGCACTACGGCGACGCCCACGGCGCGGCCCCCGACGGCGGCACGGACGGCACCGGCAGCGGCAACGGCATGGACGGCACCGACGGCGGCACGGACGGCACCGGCCCCGACGGTGGCCCGAGTGCGGAGGCCGCGCGATGAGCACCCGCGCCCCCGCCGCCCCTGCCACCTCCGCCGCACCGTACGGCGGCACCACGCTCGCCGGTACCGCCACCCTGCTGCGCTTCGCGCTGCGCCGGGACCGGGTGCGACTGCCGGTGTGGGTCGCCGCGCTCACCGCCGGGACCGCCCTCACCGCCCTCAGCTTCCGCGACCTCTACCCCGACGCCGCCGCCCGCCGCACTGCCGCCGCGTCCGTCTCCAGCCCCGCCGGGCTCGCCCTCTCCGGCCCCGAGCGCTACCTCGCCGACTACACCTACGGCGCCATGCTCGGCCATCAGATGCTGAGCTTCACCGCCGTCCTCCTCGCGCTGTTCACCGTGCTCACCGTCACCCGGCACAGCCGCGCCGAGGAGGAGTCCGGACGTGCCGAGCTGGTGCGCTCGGCCGCCGTCGGGCGGTACGCCCCGCTGGCGGTCGCTCTCGGGGTCGCGCTGATCGCCTGCCTCGCGGTGGGCGCCGCACTCACCCTCGCGCTCGGTGCCCAGGGCGTGCCCGACGTCGGCTGGGGCGGCTCGCTCCTCTACGGCGCCGCGCACGCCGCCACGGGGCTGGTCTTCGCCGCCGTCGCCGCGCTGACCGGGCAGCTCACCGCGCACGCCCGGGGCGCGTCCGGAATGGCGTTCGCCGTGCTGGGGCTCGCCTACCTGCTGCGCGCCGCCGGTGACATGGGGAGTGGCGCCCTGTCCTGGCTCTCGCCCATCGGCTGGGCCCAGCGCACCTACGTCTACCTCGACGACCGCTGGTGGCCGCTGCTGCTGTCCGCCGCCGCCACGGCCGTCCTGCTGGCCGGGGCGGTGACGCTCAGCAACCGCCGCGACCTGGGCGCCGGGCTGCGTCCGGCCCGGGGCGGCCCGCCCCGGGCGTCCGCCGCGCTGACCCACCCGCTGGGGCTGGCCTGGCGGCTGCACCGGGGGCTACTGCTCGGCTTCGCCGTCGCGCTGCTCGTGTTCGGTGCCTCCTACGGCGGGGTGCTGGCTGACGCCGAGGAGATGGTGCGGGACGTCGAGGTGCTCCAGGACGCGCTGGCCCGGCTGGGCGGGGTCAGCGTCACCGAGTCCTTCGCCGCCATGGTGCTCGTCGTCATGGTCGTCGTCGCGGCCGTCTACGTCGTCATCGCCGCGCTGCGGCCCCGGGCCGAGGAGAGCGGGCGGCGGGCCGAACCGCTGCTGGCCACCGCGCTGTCCCGCACCCGCTGGCTGGGCGGACACCTGGCCGTCGCGCTGGCCGGGGGCACGCTGCTGCTGCTCCTCGCCGGGCTCGCCTTCGGCCTGGTCGGCGCGGCCGTCACCGGCGACGGCGGTCTGGTGCCCGAGCTGACCGGTGCCGCGCTGGCCTACGCCCCCGCGCTGTGGGTCACCGCGGGCGTCGCCTGCCTGCTGTACGGCTGGCTGCCGCGCGCGGTCACGCTGACGTGGGTGGTGCCGCTGCTGGGCTTCGTCGTCAGCTACCTTGGCCCGTTGCTCCAGCTGCCCGACTGGCTGACGTACGTCTCCCCCTTCAGCCACGTCCCGCACCTCCCGGCCGAACCGCTGACGTGGACACCGCTGGTGGTGCTGACGCTGCTCGCCGGGGCCCTGCTCGCGCTCGGGCTCGCGGGCTTCCGCCGCCGCGATCTGGAGACGGCTTGACGCGGGGCGCGCCTGGCCCGGCCCGGCGGTCCTGCCCGGCGCGGGCAGCCCTGCTCGACGGGGGCCGGGCTGAGCTTGACGGGCTGCTAGCTGACGCCCCGCCACCCTCCGCTGGCTACCAGCTGACGGCTTGCCACCGCCGCCCGCACGGGTGCCCGCCGTGCGGGGCACCGCCGGGCACGGTTGGCGCAACGGGGCACCCAGCGGGCGGAACCCGGGGTGCGGCGCGCCCGGGGCGCTGTTCGCATGGTCACGAAGGCGCGCGGAACCGGCGTGGGACAAGCCCCCGCACGCGTGCCTGCTGACCGGAGGTCACACTCCTCATGCTGAAGATGCGCTCTCTCGCCACCGCGGCGGCGTCCACCGCGCTCGTGCTCGGTATGGCCGCCCCCGCGTTCGCCGGTGGCGACACCGGCCACGGCGGTCTGACCCTCTACCCGTCGTCCGGCGGCCCCGGCACCCACGTCGAGGTCAAGGCCAACTGCAAGGACGGCGGTCACGGCACCGTCGCCTCGGACGCGTTCTCGCGCAGCCGCGCCCACCACCCCCGGCACCACGACCACGACAACAACCACCACGACGGGGACCGCCGTCACCACCGCAAGGACACCTTCGCCTCGGCCATGGTCATGAGCGAGGGCCTGACGGTGGGCAAGAAGTACCAGGTGACCGGCTACTGCAAGAACCACCAGCCGCTCACCGGCACGTTCACCTTCACCGGCGGTGTCGGCGGCGCCGCCAACGCGGGCCTGGGCGGCCTCGCCACGGGCACCGAGTCCGGGCTGTCGAGCACCACCACCGCGGCGGGCGTCGCCGGTGGCCTGGCCGTCGCCGGTACCGCCGGGTACTTCCTCGTCTGGCGCCGCCGGACGGCCGGGAACCAGGCGTGAGCCGCCCCCGGATATCCCGGATACCGATGACGACTCGTCAGCAGCGGATCGCGGCGGGCGGTCGCCGTCTGGAGACGGTGGCCGCCGTCGTGACCGTCCTCGTCGCCGGAGCGCTGTGCGCGGCGGCCGGGCCGGACGGGCCGGGGGAGGAGCGGCGTGCGCGCGTGGGCCTCACCACCCTCGCCGACGGCGTTTCGCGTCCCCAGGCTGTGGATACCGAACGCCCGGCCGCCGAATCCGTCGCCCTGCCCCGCTCGGTCCCCACCCGCGTGCGCATCCCGCAGCTGAAGGCGGACATCGAGGTCTTCCCCGCGCCCGCGGAGAAGGACGGCACCCCGCCGGTACCCGACGAGGGCGACGCCGACCGGGTGGCCTGGTACGAACACGGTGCCTCCCCCGGCGAACCGGGGCCCGCCCTGCTCGTCGGCCACCTGGACACCGAGAAGGGACCGGCCGCGTTCGCGGGCATCGCCTCGCTCAAACCCGGCGCGGAGGTCCGCGTCGCGCGCGCGGACGGTTCCACGGTGGTGTTCGCGATCGACTCCGTCGAGCAGTACGCCAAAGACAGGTTCCCCAATGACCGCGTCTACGGCCCCACCCAGCGGCCGCAGCTCCGCCTCATCACCTGCGGCGGGAGCTGGACGAAGGAGGAAGGCTATGACGCGAATATCGTCGCCTTCGCCAGCCTCACCCGCTGAGGCCCGCCCGGCCTCAGCCCCCACCAGACGTTGCCGCCACCCCCTCCCCACGGTGGCGGCAACGCCGCGTCCACGGCCCGCGCCCGGCGATCCGCCAGCCGCCCGCGTGCGGCGTCCCGGATGCCGTGCGGTGCGGGGTGGCGGCCGCCCGGGGCGCCGGAGCGGGACGCCGCCCGGGGAGCGGGTGGGGCGCCCGGGAGCCCGGGCACCGTGCGGACGCGGGTCCACTCCCCGGCGAGCGTGCGGAACCGGCCGCTCAGCGCGAACGCGGAGAGCGCCCGGACGTGACTCCAGGGGGTGCGGGGGAGGGCAGGTATTACCCTTCGGGGAAACTCCGAACGGCGAGCGTGAGGTACGCACAGCATGAGCAACAGGCCCGCTGACAAGGCGAGCGTCCAGGCCGCCGACCGGGCGCACGTCTTCCACTCCTGGTCCGCGCAGGCCGCCCTCGACCCGCTGCCCGTGCACCGCGCCGCCGGTTCCTACTTCTGGGATTACGACGGCAAGCGCTACCTCGACTTCGCCTCCCAACTCGTCAACGCCAACATCGGCCACCAGCACCCCAAGGTCGTCGCCGCGATCCAGGAGCAGGCCGCCCGCCTGTGCACCGTCGCGCCCGGCTTCGCCGTGGACGTCCGCTCCGAGGCCGCCCGGCTCGTCGCCCAGCGCACCCCCGGCGACCTGGACAAGGTGTTCTTCACCGGTGGTGGCGCCGAAGCCGTGGAGAACGCCGTCCGCATGGCCCGGCTGCACACCGGGCGGCCCAAGCTGCTCAGCGCCTACCGCTCCTACCACGGCGCCACGTCCACCGCGATCAACCTCACCGGCGACCCGCGCCGCTGGGCCAGCGACACCGCCACCGCGGGCGTCGTCCACTTCTGGGGCCCCTACCTCTACCGCTCCGCGTTCCACGCGACCAGCGAGGCGCAGGAGTGCGAGCGCGCGCTGGCCCACCTGGAGGAGACGATCGTCTTCGAGGGCGCGCACACCGTGGCCGCCGTCATCCTGGAGACCATTCCCGGCGGCGCCGGTATCCTCACCCCGCCGCCCGGCTACCTCCCCGGCGTCCGCGAGATCTGCGACCGCTACGGGATCGTGTTCATCCTGGATGAGGTCATGGCCGGATTCGGCCGCGCGGGGCGCTGGCTGGCGCTGGACCACTACCTCGACCAGGGGGCCGCCCCCGACCTGGTCACCTTTGCCAAGGGCGTCAACTCCGGGTACGTGCCGCTCGGCGGCGTCGCCATCTCCGCGAAGATCGCCGCCGACTTCGACGAGCGCCCCTACCCCGGCGGCCTCACCTACTCCGGGCACCCGCTGGCGTGCGCCGCCGCCGTCGCCGCGATGGAAACCATGGCCGAGGAGGGCATCGTCGAGCACGCCGCGCACCTGGGCGAGCACGTGCTCGGGCCCGGGCTGCGCGAACTGGCGCGGCGGCACCCGTCGGTCGGGGAGGTGCGCGGCACCGGCGTCTTCTGGGCCGTCGAGCTGGTCAGCGACCCCGACCGCCGCACCCCGCTCGTCCCCTACCAGGCCACCGGGGAAGCGAACCGCCCCATGACCGAGCTGGCCGCCGCCTGCAAGCAGCGCGGCCTGTGGCCCCTGATCGCGGGCAACCGCGTCCACGTCGTCCCGCCCTGCACGCTCAGCGAGGCCGAGGCGAAGGAGGGCCTGGCCGTGCTGGACGAGGCGCTGGCCACCGCCGACGCGCACGCCGAGCGGCTGAGGGGCTGACGCCGGTGCCGCCCAGCCGCATCACCCGCAGCACCCTGCGCGAACAGCTCGCCGAGGCGCTGCGTGATGAGGTGCTGGCCGGACGGCTCCCGGCGGGCCACCCCTTCACCGTCAAGGAGATAGCCGACCAGTACGGAGTCTCCGCCACGCCGGTCCGCGAGGCCCTGGTGGACCTGTGCGCGCAGGGCCTCCTGGACGCCGACCACCACCGGGGCTACCGCGTGCACGCGTTCACCCTGCACGACTTCCGCACCATGCTGGACGCTCGCACGCTGGTCATCGAGGGCATCTTCCGTACCGGGGCCTACGCCGCGCTCACCGCCGACCACACCGGCTCCGGGCGCGGTGCCGCCCTCGCCTCCCTCCAGCGGCGCGCCGAAGCCGCCCGCCGCGCCGCCCGCGCCGGGGACCTCGACGTCCTCATCGCCTACGACCTGCGGTTCTGGCGCGAGCTGGGGGAGTTCGCCGGTAACCCGTACGTCAGTGACTTCCTGGAGCGGCTGCGCGTCCACAGCTGGGTGTTCGTCGTACCGCACCTGCGCGCGCGGCGCGACCTGCGCGGACGGCTGTGGTGCGGCCACCTCGACCTCGTCACCGCCCTCGAACGGGGGGACGCGGACGAGGTGGAGCGCATCGTCGGCGCCTACAACGACCACGCCCGCGCCCTGGTCGGCGAGCTGACGCGCGCTCCCTGACGCCACGGCGAGCTGACACGCCCTGGTGCCGTGTCAGTCAGGGTTTGCCCGTCAAGGAGCGGCGTCCGGCGCGGTGCATCGCAAGGCGCCGNCGATTCGGCAACGCCGCGAGGCGCCGTGCCGGGCGGCGCGACGGGGCGAACCTTGGCTGACACGGCACTAGCTCCAGGGCAGGCCGGTGAGGCGTTCGTAGGCGTCCACGTACTTCTGCCGGGTGCGGGCCACGACCTCCTCGGGCAGCGCGGGCGGCGGCTGCTCGCCGTGGCGGTCCCAGCCGGACTCCGGGCTGGTCAGCCAGTCGCGGACGAACTGCTTGTCGTAGGACGGCTGGGGGCGGCCCGGCTCCCACTGGTCGGCGGGCCAGAACCGGGACGAGTCCGGGGTCAGCACCTCGTCCGCGAGCACCAGGGTGCCGCCGTCCCCATCCCCGTCCCCGGCGTCCCCGGTACCGCCGGCCGGGTGACCGAACTCGAACTTGGTGTCCGCCAGGATGATGCCGCGCTCCCGGGCGATGTCCCGCGCCCGGGCGTACACCGCGAGCGTCAGCTGACGCAGCCGGGTGGCCGTCTCCGCGCCCAGCTGGCGGGCGACCTCCTCGTAGGAGACGTTCTCGTCGTGCTCGCCCACCACGGCCTTGGTCGCCGGGGTGAAGATCGGCGCGGGCAGCTCCGAGCCGTCCGCAAGCCCCTCCGGCAGCGCCAGCCCGCACACCGTGCGCGTCTGCTGGTACTCCACCAGGCCGGAACCGGTGAGGTAGCCGCGCGCCACGCACTCCACCGGCAGCATGTCCAGCGAGCGGCACACCATCACCCGTCCCGCCCAGTCGGCGGGCGCGCCCTCGGGCACGTCGGTGGACAGCACGTGGTGGGGCGCCAGGTCCGCCAGCTGCTCGAACCACCACATCGACAGCTGGGTCAGGACGCGGCCCTTGTCCGGGATCTCGGTCGGCAGCACCCAGTCGTAGGCGGAGATGCGGTCACTGGCCACCATCACCAGGTCACCGGCGCCGTCGCGGTACAGCTCACGCACCTTCCCGGTGTGCAGATGCTCCAGCCCCGGCACGCGCGCGGGCTCGGGCTTCTCAACGAATCCGGACACCGATCCTCCATGGAGAGTGCGACAATCCCCCGATTCTCCCGCACGCCGCACCCCTCAGCGCGCCGGGCACCCAGTACCGCGTCAGCCAGGGTTCGCCCCGTCGCGAGTCCCCCAGCCTGGCGGCTGGGCGGTGCCCCCAGGCACGGCGCCTCGCGGCGTTGCCGAATCGACCGAGTAGGCCCACTCCGCCGACGAGGCTGGCGAACCGGCGCCTTGCGACGCACCGCACCCAAGGCCGCTCCTTGACGGGCAAACCCTGGCTGACGTGGCACTAGTCCACCTTGCAGATCCGGTCCAGCAGGTTCGCGGTGGCGCGCTGGACGCGGGAATCGACGTGGCCGGGGCGGTCCAGCGCGGGCGTCCACGCGAACGTGCCGGAGGCGAAGACGAGCGCCCCGCTCGCCGCGCGGTACAGCGACGTCTCCTGGTGGCGCCGCACGCCGCGCTGGTCGAGGTAGGGCGAGTGCGCCAGCAGGATGCGCTCGCTGTGCTGCGGCAGCGGCACGCGCGGGAAGTAGCGGTCGGCCTCACCAGCGACGAGACCGGGCAGCTCGTCACCCTCGTGTGCCCCGGTCGCCTCCCACAGCCAGTGGTCGGCGTTGCGCACGATCAGCGGTGCTGGCTCGCGCACCTGTCCGGCGTACTGGACGCCCAGCAGCGTCTGTTCCGGCTCGCCGTGCTCACGCCACAGCGCGGGGCGGCCGGGGCCCTGCCGCTTGCGGCAGCTCAGCAGGCGGTCCGCCTCACCGGAGGGGGACGGCCCGAGCTCCACCCGCCAGTACAGGGTGTTGGCCGACAGGAAGACGAGCGCCGTGCCCAGGTCCCGGGCCCGCTCGACGGCCCGGCGCATCGGCACCGTCCAGTACTCGTCGTGCCCGGCGAAGACGACGCCCCGGTAGCGCGCCGGGTCCACCCGCCCGGCGTGCAGGTCGCGCGCGTCGGCGTAGGCGAGGTCGTAGCCGTAGCGCTCGGCCCAGCGGATGAAGTCGTAGGAGTGGCCGACGTGCAGCGGCAGCCCGGCACCGGCGTAGGGCCTGTCAAAGCTGACGGTGACAGCGGCCTGCTCCTCGCCCAGCAGCCGTCCGTCGGTGTCCCACGCGTGGTAGAGGCTGGCACCGGTGCGCCCGTCCTCCGGGAACAGGTTGTACGCCTGCCAGGTGAGGTCGGGGAGGACGAGCAGCAGGTCGGCGGCACGGGTGTCGCGGACGGTGAACGGGATGTGCGAGCGGTGCCCGTCGGCGGTGGTGAGGACGGCCACGTGCGCACCGCTCGCCCAGTGGGCCGGGACAGGCAGCCGCCACGACTGCCACCAGTGGTGGCACGAGACGGTGCGCTCGGCGGCCAGCGGCGCCAGCTGCACGATGCCCGACAGCCGCGTGCTCGTGGTGATCTTCGTGGCGCCCACCCCGTCGCAGTGCCCGATGCGGTACACATCGACG
Organism: Streptomyces sp. JJ66; assembly: GCF_019303495.1. Lineage (GTDB taxonomy): Bacteria > Actinomycetota > Actinomycetes > Streptomycetales > Streptomycetaceae > Streptomyces. The sequence continues at coordinate 9,492 of NZ_JAEVFI010000052.1, forward strand.
CCGAAGGACTGCGGCGGGTTCACGGTGACGCGGAAGTCGATGGACTCGCCCGGGGCCACCGACCCCGTCGAGGCGAACCCCTTGATCTGGCACCGCACGTCGTCCGCTGACCGGGTGCCGCGCCCGCTGCCGCGCGGCGCGGGCAGGATGCGCCCGTCGGCGGCGAGGGTGGTGCTGTCTACGTACCAGGGCACGACGCGACCACTGTCGAAGTAGTGCTCGTTATCGCGCAGCCAGGGCAGCGGGCCCTGGCCGAAGGGGTCCGTCACCGCGTGGGCGAGCGCCCCGGACTCCCAGCGCCGGATCGGCTCAGTGGCCACCGCTTTCCCCTCCCTGCGTCGCCGCGTGCTCCGCGCCCTTCCCTCCGCGTCGCGTGATGCCGTGGTTGCGCGGAGTACAGCACATCACATGACGCAGCGCCACCGTCACGGTTCGTCGTGAATCGGTGGCCGGATTCTGACGTTCGGGCGCCGCAGCGCCTGGCCTGCCCGGGCCGGGAGGTGGGCTGCCGGGTTCCCGGAGGGCGGGGGCGCCCCACCAGGCGGGTGGGCGAAGGCCGACAGACCAGGGCGACCGCGCCGGTGCCAAGGGCGCCGGGGACCGCCGCCCGCCCCGGAGTGCGCCGCCCCGCCCCGGGGGCCGGGCGGCGCACTCCGGGGCGGGGCGTCAGACGAGTCGCAGCGGCTTGTCGTCGCGTACGCCCACCGCCGCCAGCCAGGCGCGCAGCGGTTCCGCGTCCCCGTCCTCCGCCAGCGCGAGCACCGGCGCGCTCAGGTCCGCGCGGCGCACCCCGCCGACGAGCAGCCCCGGACCGTCCAGCCAGTCCAGACCCGGCTCGCCCTGGCCGGTGTCCACCGTGGCGCAGCACA
>NZ_JAEVFI010000053.1:0-5200 GCF_019303495.1 Streptomyces sp. JJ66
CTCGCGCGAGTAGCCCGCGATCTCGAACGCCTCGTACATGATCTCCGGCTCGTGGTTCCGGATGGCATCGGAGGCCCGCTCGCTAGCGCCGCACAGCTGTCCAGACGGGAGGCAGGCGCGCGTGAGGAAAGCGGCGTGCGCAGTACTGGCGCAGCACCCGCCGACAACCGGACTCGGCGCGTGCCGGACTGGGCTTACGGAATGCTCACGCAACGGAATCCGGTGTCGTTGTCCTGCATGCGGGCGTCCGCCGTGTTCTTCAGCGACGGCGCGGCACGCTCGAACGGCGAGGTGAAGGCCGAACCCTTCAGCTCGTACCGGGCGCTGCCGGATTGCTCCTCGGTGGAACACCACTCCCATACGTTGCCACAGAGGTCGAAGACGCCGTAGGGGCTGACGCCGGACTGGTAGCGGGAGACAGACGTCGTGGCGTCTATGCCGGTTTCGGCGACGTTGCACTTCGCGGCTGTGGGGTCGTTGCCCCACGGGTAGACGCGGCCCTTCGCGCCGCGCGCGGCCTTCTCCCACTGTGGGGCCGTGGGCAATGTCTTACCGGCCCAACGGGCGTACGCGTCGGCGTCGTGCCACGTCACCCACACCACTGGATGCGTCGCCAGACCGGCCGGGTACCGGCCGTCTGCCCAGTGCAGGGGCGGCCGGTGACCGGTGGCGTGTACGAACTTCGCGTAGTCGGCGTTGGTCGTCGGGTATACGTCGATGCGGTATGTCCCCAGCCACACCGAGCGATCTTCCAGGCCGGAGAGGTAGATACCCTCCTCGACGCAGACCATCAGCTTTCCGTCGGCGGGGTGCTGACTGGTTCGCGAGTCGCGGCGCAGCAGTGCCTCGGCGCGCTCGTCGTGCTCGACTGCGGCCCGCTCCGTGAGGAGCGTCGCGAATCGCTGCTGGGCGTCGCGGTCAACTTGCGCGAGCACGGTGTCAAGAGCCGCTTGATTGGCGAGGCTCAGTTCCAGAGTCTCGCCCCGACCTTCCCAGCGGGGGATCTGGCGCGGATTCACCCCCACCAGATCGGCGAATGCCTTGCCGCTCTTGCGCATGGCCTTGCGTAACAGGGCGGCTTCGCGGCCTGTCCATCTGGGCACCCCCGGCATGCTGTCGTGCTACAGGGTCTCGGCGGGGATCGACAGGTACGCCTCTTGAAGTCGTCTCACAGCGGCGTGCTCGGTGGGGAAGGGGGCCTCGTCGATGGTGGACAGGGCGCGGACGCCGATGCTCGTGTTCGTCGCGAACGCCGCCGCCATGCTCTTGGCCTGTCCCAGGGTGACCGGGGCCACCCGGTGCTCGGTGTGCTGTTGGAGCAGTGCCATGGTCACGCCGGGAAGCACCGGGGCCTGCGGCCACACGATGGTTCCGCCCTGGTCGACGAAGCCGACGTTCCAGGTGCCGCCTTCGGAAACCAATCCGTCGCGGCCGACGAACAGGGCGTCGCCGTATCCGGCGAGCTGCGCGGTGCGGCGCGCGTGCAGTGCTCCGAGCAGCCCGACGTGCTTGACCTCAGGGAGGTCTCGTTCGTAGGGAACGCTCATTGCGCGCAGCGGCGCCGGGGGCATTCCGCCAGCTTCGCGCACAGAAACCAGGATGTGTGGCTCGTCGGCGGCTGCCGGGTATCCCATATCGACCTTCGGGTCATAGACCGTGACGCGGGCCACGCACGGCCGGTCGTACCCCTCCACACTCTGGCGAATGAAGTCCCGGACGCGTCCGGTGTCCAGGTCTGCGCCCCAGATCGCCTTGCAGTCCCGCACGAGACGTTCCAGGTGCAGCGTCGCACCGCGGATGCCGCCGGTCTCATCCACCCGCATCGAGGTGAAGTGACCGAGGTTGGTCAGGGCCAGGGGCAACAGGTCGTCGGCGGATACGGGCTTTCCATTGAGCGTCGCCATGCCGCCCAGCATGTCAGGGTGGCCGCTCCTGCGGCACCCCAAGCGGAGTTACTGACGGGGCAACGTCATCCGCACGTCATTCCCATGCCGCCCTCACAGGGTGTTTGCTGGTCACCGGCCGGACACGTTTGGTGACTACGTCCCCGGACGGCCCGCAAGACACCCGACGCGGCTGTCCCGTCGCGGCCGGGTGTGCAAGGAGCGAACGTGCGGCACAAGCCGCGTGGATACCGCGAAAGGAGGCAGAAATGGAGACGGAGAACGACCAGCCGGATGACGGCCCGGTGGCCGACGCCCCCGTGCTGCTGGTCAGCATGGGGGAGGCGTCGGGGGTGACGCTCGGCCAGGGCATGGGCAGCTCCGAGGACAAGCGGCGGGCCTACAACTGACCCGCCTCCGTGCTGGTGCCCGGACCGGATGCGGGCTGGGCGCCAGCCACGTTCAGGTCAACACCGCAGGAAGGCTCAGCGTATGCGTTGGTTCGGGGGTTTCTGCAACCCCACAGCACCACCAAGAGCCCCGGCCGACAGCGCCCGACCGTGGCCTACTACGCCGGGGCTCTGGACGGTCGGCCAGTGGGCCGGAGAAGAGGTCCGCACGATGTGCACCGGCCGCCGGTTCGTGGCCGTGATCGGCCCGAGCGGCATTGCACGGAGAGACCTCGCCCGGCTTGGCACTTTCGGCGTTCCCGATGACGTGGCGTGGCGCTGGCCGGGGAGCTACACGACAGTAGAAGTCACTGATGAGTTTACGCGAGTGTGGACCGACCTCGGCGGAGCATGGCCGGTCTACACCACGGCGGCAGACGGCGGCGTGTACTGGGCGTCGAGCTCCCGCGCCCTGGCCGGGCTGACCCACACCGGTCCGAACGTGGACCGACTTGCCGCATGGTTGCTTGCCCCTTCCGTGCCCGTACTGCTGGCTGGACGGTCCGCGTTCGCGGGCGTGGAACTCGTGCCAGCCGGGCATCGCCTGACCGTGGCACGGGACGGAGTGGTTCGGACGAACCAGATGTGGTCGCCTCGACCGCGCCCAGGGGCCGCCGATCACCGGTTGCGGGCTGAGCTCGCGGCGGCTGTGGCCGTAAGAGTGGTCGCAGCGTCCGCGCCGACCGTGGACCTGTCGGGCGGATACGACTCCACCGCGCTGGCACTGCTAGCGCACGAATCGGTTGGTCCCGATCATGCGGTGACCGGGGTGACTGTCTGCCCGGTCGGCCACCCATCGGGCGGAGACCTGGACTACGCGCGGTTGGTCGCCGAGCGGTCCGGGATCGCGCACCGGCTCATGCCGTTGGACGCCGACCACGCGCCCTACACCTCGTTGTGCGCGGTCCCTGTCACCGATGAGCCCGCGCCATCAACGGTCGCGCACGCGCGATTTTCCGGTCAACTCCACTGGATGCGCACCACACTTGGAACCGATTGTCACATGACCGGCGACGGTGGAGACAGCCTGTTGTGCTCCCCTCCGATCATGCTCGCCGACCTGTTGGCTACCGGGCGCAACCGGCGGGGCGTGGTCGAAACGATCCGCTGGGCAAGGCTGCGTCGGCTTCCAGTGTGGTCGCTGCTGGTGTCGGCCTACCGCACCTCACGCTCGAATCGTGCGGATGCGCTGGCACGCTTGTCTGTGGAGCTCTTCACAGGCGTTCGAAAGGCCGTTCCGAAGGGAGACATCGGTTGGTGTGCAACGGACTTGGTGCCGTCGTGGGCTACCTACGACGCGCGGGCACGGGCTGCGGCCGTCGCGTCATCGGTGCCTCAACGGTTTCCCGAGGCCGCCATCGGTATGTTCGCCGCGACCGTGGCAGCCGAAGGGATAGCCGACGTGGGCCGCTCGGCACGCGCCGACATTCAGCTGGCCGAAACGGTCGGGGTGCCGCTGCACAACCCGTTCACCGACTCCCGCGTGGTGGACGCATACCTGTCGATTCCCCTGGACGAGCGACCCGGCTCCGCTGACTACAAACCGGTCCTGCGGGATGCCCTGGCCGACCTGTTCCCCGCTGAACTGGCCGCGCGGACCACCAAAGGTGACTTCAACCCCGACCACTACCACGGGATGCGTACGAACCTGCCGGAGCTTCACGCATTAGCGGACGGCCAGTTGGCTGCGCTGGGCCTCGTGGACCCCGTAGAGCTCCGGCGCACGCTGGCGATGACGGCGGCCGGACTGCCTGTCCCCTTCTCCACGGTGGAACCTGCGGTGGCAGCGGAGGTGTGGTTACGTGCTTTGGCCGACGCCCCGGACGTGGTGTGGACACCGGTAGCGGCCGGGGAGGAGGCCAAGTGAAGCGGCCCCGGTACATCACCGTTCCCGAGCACGTCCGCGCTATCAACGTCGGCCCGGCAACGGTGATCGTGAACTACCGCAACGGCCGCGCAGAGACGCTGATCGGCCCGGCCGCGCGCTGGTGGGACGAGGCGACAACCAGCGGCTACGCCGAGGTGCCCGGCGTGCTGGACGGACTGGCCGAACAGACGTTGTGTCGCCAGCTTCTGGAGGCTGGACTGATCTCGCCGACTTTCTCCCGCCGACCGGGGCAGCACACAGCCTCTGGGCCGCCGTGGGTGCCCAGTTGGGGCACACAGGAGATGACGGCCGGGCGTGGCGAGCCGGTCCGCGTGCCGTTCGGAGTGACAGCGCGCGCGGGCGTGGCCTTGGCTGTCGTGCTCGGCGTGCTGGGGGCAGGCCGCAAGCGCCGTCGCATGGCACGGCTCGTGTGGCTGCTGACATGGATAGCCCGGCGTAGCACCGGCAGCGCCACAGCCGATCAGGCTCGCCTAGCCATCAACGCGGTACGACGGGCTGGGCTGGTCGTACCGGGCCGCGTGGCCTGCCTGGAAGAATCAGCGGCCGTCGCTGTGATGCTGGCCCTATCCCGCCAACGGGTGACGTGGTGCCACGGTGCGGCGGCCGACCCCGTCCGGCTGCACGCATGGGTGGAAACTGATGACGGACATCGGGTGGCCGAGCCGCCATCTACGGCGCGGTTCGCCGTGCTGCGCGCCATCCCGGAACGTGACAACGGAGGCGAGAACGATGCATGAGCATGGCGAACCAATCGTGTGGATTCACGGGGACCGTGCCGGACTCGGCCCGCTCTCCGGTGACCTGGTGGACCTGTACTGGCAGTGGGAACAAGACCCCGGCGTGCTGATCGGCTACGGCCGTCAGACACCGGACTCACTGGAGAACCGCAACGAAGGATTCCAGCACCAGGCGCGCAGCACCGACAACCAACTACGCTTCACCGTCTACGACATGACCACGACGCCTCTGACGCCCGTCGG
>NZ_JAEVFI010000053.1:5215-5650 GCF_019303495.1 Streptomyces sp. JJ66
AAAAGGCCGGGTTCCGCAAGATCGGTGAGCGTCGGCAGTCCGGCTACTGGCTCGGGCAGTCCGCCAACGAAACACTCATGGACGCCGTTCCCGCCGACTTCCCCGGCCCGTCCGTTGTGCGACACATCGTTGAACCCTCCCGGTAGGCACCCATACCGGCCCCAGCGCCGGGGTGGTCGGTGCGAGCCCGCCTCGCCGCTGTCAGTGTTGCCAGGCCACGTTCAGTGACTGCACAGGGGGCCGTATGGGAGGCATGGGGTGAGGAGGGGGACCCGCTATGCCGCCCTCCTTACCCCGACGTGCTGCGGGTGCGGCTGCCAGGGGCGCAGACCCCCCACGTGGCCTGAGGCCCCACGGCGCCCGCGCATGGCTGGTGCGGCACGCGGTACGCGGGCGTCCGTCGGGTGGGGTGCTACTTCGGCGGGGGCTTGCGCA
>NZ_JAEVFI010000054.1 GCF_019303495.1 Streptomyces sp. JJ66
GTGACTACTCAGCGGGTCGTGTGACCTGTCGCTGATCGGATCGTTGGTCTGTTTGTGGGCCTGTCGAAGCGTCGTCCGTCGTACGACGATCTTGTGCGCGTGATCGCGGATCAGGCCCGGACGATCGAGGGGCTGGAAGCCCGGATCGTGGAACAGGACGCAGAGATCGCCGAGTTGAAGCGGCGTCTGGCGATGGACTCGACGAACTCCTCGAAGCCGCCCGGCTCGGACTCGCCGTTCCGTAAGCCGCCGCCGCGCTCACAGCGCCGTGCCTCGGGCCGCAAGCCCGGTGCTCAGCCGGGACATGAGGGCACCAACCTTCAGCGGGTCGCCGACCCGGACGAGATCGTCGAGCACCGGCCGGCCACCTGCGAGGGCTGCGGAATCACTCTCGCCCCGGATGCTGCGGCCTCGGGTTTCGGCTGGGGGCAGGTCTTCGACCTGCCCCAACCCCGCCTGCTGGTCACCGAGCACCGGATGCTGAAGGTGCCCTGCGCCTGCGGTGCGGTGACCCAGGCGCCTGCTCCCGAGGGTGTCAGTGCGCCGGCCCAGTACGGACCCGGCATCACCGCACTGGCCGTCTATGCCCAGGTCCAGCAGCATCTCCCCTCCGCCCGCACCATCACCCTGGCCGCTGACGCGTTCGCCGCCACCTTGTCCGAGGGCTTCGTGAACGCCGCCGTCGAACGCGCCGCGATCCGGCTGGCCCCGTTCGCCCAACGGATCACCGCCCTGCTCCAGCAGGCCCCCATCGCCCACTTCGACGAGTCCGGCATCCGCGTCGCCACCTCGCTGCACTGGGTACACGTCGCCTGCACCACCGCCCTGACCTGGTACACCGCCCATCCCAAGCGCGGGAAGCAGGCGATGGACGCGGCCGGGGTCCTGCCCCATTTCACCGGCACCGCCGTCACCGACGCCTTCACCTCATACCAGACCTACGATGCGCTGACGCCGGCACTCTGCAACGCCCACCTGCTACGCGACCTCGACGGCGTCCACGCCGCCGACCCGGCAGGCCAGGTCTGGGCGAAGGCCGCCGCCGACGCACTCACCGACGCTCTCGCCGCCTGCCACCAGGCCCGCGACAACGGCCAACCCGCCCTGCCCGCCGAGGTGACCGCCACCTTCGAGAAACGGTTCGACCAGGCCGTGAAGGCCGGACGGTCCGCCAACCCCGACCCGCCACCCGGCCAGAAGAAACCCTTCGCCCGCCAGCTCGCCGACCGCATGACCCGAAGACGCGACGACTTCCTGCGCTTCCTGCACGACCTGACGGTGCCCTTCACCAACAACCAGGCCGAGCAGGACATCCGCATGATCAAAATCCAGGCCAAGACCTCCGGCGGCTGGCGCACCCTCACCGGCGCCAACCGATGGCTCCTCCTACGCTCCTACCTCTCCACCGCCCGCAAACACGACCTCAACCCCCTGACCACCCTCCGCGACCTCTTCAACGGAAACCCCTGGCTGCCACCCGCTCACACGTAATCAACCACCTGAGCAGTCAC
>NZ_JAEVFI010000055.1 GCF_019303495.1 Streptomyces sp. JJ66
GTGAACACCTCGATCACGTCACGACGTTCCGCACTCAGCACCTGCACAGTCAGCCCAACGCGCACCGGCCCCAACAGTTACGAGACAACCTTTAGCATCGGCGGGCTTGCGATTGAGTTCCGCACCGAGAGGATGAAGGCTTTCCTATTCTCTTCGGTTACCTGAATGTTGTACTTGAAATCTGCCAGGAAGCGTGCCCCCTCGTTAATTATCTGCTCTCCTATTTCCCCAAAGGCGGTCATCTGGCGAACCCACTCTTCCATCTCTGTTGCGGAGCGCTCGGCATTTTCTACGATCCGCTCCAACTCTTCTATGGAGTAGAGGTGCTGTAGTTCCTCTAAATTGTTGGCGTGGGCGAGTACTTGCTTCATCTGCTCGAATTCGAGGTTGGGTGAGTGATCGCGGATATGGGTTTCCTGCTGTCGTAGGCGTGCGACGGTCGCTTCAAGTTCTTGACCGAACTTGTCTTCCCTCTCGATGTTCTCCATGGTTGCTTCGGAGATTAGCTGAGCGGCTTGAGCGACTTCGTCGGGGCCAAGGATTGATATGCGTCGCGCGCGTTCGAGCATGCGAGTGACCGCCTGGTGGAGTTCTGTTCGGAGTGGCATATGTTGACCTTCCGTCACTGGGCGGGCCAGCTCCTTTCGCGTGCGGGTGCACTCGTCCCAAGCGTCGAGGAATTCCTCGCAGGCGGAAAGACGTTGCTGCCGTAGCCAATGAGCATGCTCGTTTGTGGCTTGGTCGTGCGTCTGTCCGCGCACGGCATCGGCGCTCCTGTCCGCTCCGGCCTTGGTAGCCCATGCCGTCAAAGCAGCTCCCAGTATCGATCCGAAAAGTCCGCATCCTGCTGCTATCAGTGCGACTGTTCCCTCATCCACAAGAGGTCATGATGCACGATGAGTTGGTGCCGTAGTAGCGTCAGAGGATTTTACGAGCTGAGCAGCGCAGCTAGTTCGTGGAACGCACCTTGTTACGTGATACTTGGTGGTACTTGACAGCGAACTGCTGTGGCGGTCATGGGGTGTATGCCGGGGCGTCGGCACCGCGCACATGCGCGACTACACGGAACTGGCCAAACGCCCCGGCTGGGCCGGGAGAGTACGTCGCCGTCGAGGAGCGGGCTGCTCGGCAGCTAGTTATGCGTGAGCGATGCGTGAGCGGACGTTCCGGCACAGCCTGGTTCCGTCCGGATCGCGCGGCACCGGACAGCCTGTCCGACCAGGCCGTTCCGGACGGCGCAACAACGGTCGGCATCACCCGCCCGGCCCCGACCTGGACTTTTAATCCATTGGTTGTGGGTTCGAGTCCCACACGGCCTACCATCCGCGTCCTAACCGACATTGAGCGGATCTCATCTACGCCCTGGCGAGTGAAGATCGTTTCCGATGGATTACGAAGATCGCCTGT
>NZ_JAEVFI010000056.1 GCF_019303495.1 Streptomyces sp. JJ66
GACGCGGTCGCGCTGGTCTTCGGCGACGAGGAGGTCACCTACGCCGAGCTCGACGCCCGCGCCAACTGGCTCGCCCACCACCTCATCGCCGCCGGCGTGACCCGCGGGGACGTCGTCGGCGTCCACATCGAGCGCGGCCCCCGGATGGTCGTCGGCCTGCTGGCCGCGCTCAAGGCCGGCGCGGCCTTCACCATGCTCGACGTGGACTACCCCGCCGAGCGGCTCAGCGGCCTCCTCGACCGGACCGACGCCGCCGCCGTCCTCCACACCGCCGAGCGGGCCGGGCACCTCACCCACCCCACCGCCCGGTTCGTGGACCTCGACGCCGAGGCGGACGAGATCGCCGCCCGGCCCGACCACGCCCCGGCCCTCCCCTTCCACCGGGAGGACCCGGCGGTGGTCATGTTCACCTCCGGCTCCAGCGGCACGCCCAAGGGCGTGATCGCCCCGCACCGGGCGATCGTGCGCACCCTGCGGGCCCAGGACTTCCTGGCCTTCGGCCCGGACGAGGTGTGGCTCCAGTCCGTCCCCGTCTCCTGGGACATCTTCATCCTCGAACTCTTCGGGCCCCTGCTCACCGGCGCCCGCTGCGTCCTCCAGCCCGGCCAGAAGCCCGACACCGTCGTCCTCTCCGAGCTGGTCTACCGGCACTCCGTGACCAGCACCTGGTTCTCCGCCGGCCTCTTCTCCGTGCTCGTGGACGAGTACCCGGACGTCTTCGCTGGCAGCCTCCGCCAGGTCATCACCGGCGGCGAGGCACCGTCCATCTCGCACCTGCTGCGGATCGTCGACAGTCGGCCGGAGCTGCGCCTCGTCAACGGCTACGGGCCGGCCGAGAGCATGGTCATCACCAACGCCCACCAGATCGGCGCCCACGACCGGGGCACCCCCTCGGTGCCCATCGGTGTCCCCCTGGCCAACACCCGCGTCCACGTCCTCGACGAACGGCTGGAGCCCGTCCCCGGGGGTGTCGTCGGCGAGCTGTACGTCTCCGGCGACGGCCTCGCCCACGGCTACGTCGGACAGCCCGCGCTGACCGCCGAGCGGTTCGTGGCCTGCCCGTTCGGCGCCCCCGGCGAGGTGATGTACCGCACCGGCGACCTGGTGCGGTGGCGTGCCGACGGCCAGATCGAGTACGTCGGGCGCGGCGACTTCCAGGTGAAGATCCGCGGCTTCCGGATCGAGCCCGGCGAGGTCGAGGCGGCCGTGGCCGCCCGGCCCGGCGTGGCCCGTTCGGCGGTCGTCGTCCGCGAGGACGAGCCGGGGGAGAAGCGGCTGGTCGCCTACGTCGTGCCCCGGGCCGGGACGAGCCTCGACGGGCGCGCGCTGCGGGAGGAGTTGGGCGGGCCGCTGCCCGAGTACATGGTCCCCTCCGCCGTGGTCGTCCTCGACNCCCTGCCCGCCCCCGACTTCGCCGCCCTCGCCGGCACCGGCCGGGCCCCGCGCACCCCCCGGGAGACCATCCTGTGCGGGCTGTTCGCCGAGGTCCTGGGGCTGCGCTCGGTCTCGGTCGACGACAACTTCTTCGAGCTGGGCGGCCACTCGCTGCTCGCCACCCGCCTGACCAGCCGGATTCGCGCCGGGCTCGGCGCCGAGGTCGGCCTGCGGGCCCTCTTCGAGACCCCCACCGTCGCCGGTCTCGCCCAGCGGCTCGGGCGGGCCGAGGCGGAGCTCCGGCCCGCGCTCGCCCCGATTGAGCACGCCGGGGAGGTGCTGCTGTCCTCCGCGCAGCTGCGGCTGTGGCTGATCGACCGGGTTCAGGGCCCGTGGTCCACCTACAACGCGCCGATACTCTTCGGCCTGAGCGGGTCCGTCGACGTGGTGGCGCTCGACGGCGCCCTGCGCGATGTCACGGCCCGGCACGACACGCTGCGGACCGTCTTCCCCGCCGACGCCGAGGACCGGCCCCGGCAGGAGGTGCGGCCCGTTCCCGGGACCGTGCTGCGCGTGGTGGACGTGCCGGCCGGCGCGGACGCGTCCGCACGGGCGACGGAGGCCGCCCGTCGGCCCTTCGACCTGGCGGCCGAACTGCCCTTCCGGGCCGAGCTGTTCTCGGTGGGCGGCACGGAGCACGTGCTCGCCCTGGTCTCGCACCACATCGTCAGCGACGGCTGGTCCTTCGGCGTCCTCGCCCGTGACCTCGGGGTGGCGTACGCGGCCCGGGTGTCGGGTCGGGCGCCGGAGTGGGACGCCCTGCCG
>NZ_JAEVFI010000057.1 GCF_019303495.1 Streptomyces sp. JJ66
GAACCGGCGGAGCGTGAGACGCGGGTGGAGGTGCCGGTGCGGCTGTGCCTGACCTTCGCGGAGATGCTGGGGCTGCTGACCTTCACCACCGGCATGTGCGTCACTGACGACGACCTGGACGTCAACCGGCACGGCGAGCCGTGCGACGTGTTCCTGTACGAGGCGCTGGTCTACGCGCTGGTGCAAAACGACGCGGACGCCATCGAGTGGAACGCGGAGCGGGCGATGCTGGCCTACATCGGGCACGGCCGTCCCTCGGACCCGCCGGTGTCCTACCTGCGGCGGCTGGGCGCGGAGATCACCCGCGTGTTCGGTGTCGCCCCCAACGCGGCGGTTGTGGGGGTGGCCCGATGACCACGACGCCGGAGAACGTGCGGGCGCTGTTCGCGGACCTGCACCACACCGACGCGGGCCGTCTGCTGGCCGCTGACCGCCGTCGCGAGGGCGAAGACCTGCCGACCATCCCGCTGCCCGAGCTGGGGGTGGAGCTGACGCGGGCTGAGGCGGCGTGCGCGCTGTTTGAGTCGCTGGCCGACGAACTGCGCGACCCCGACACCGACACCCTGACCGCCGCCCTGACCGGCGCCGTGCGCACCCTCGGTACCGAGCACATCCGCGAACAGCTCCCCGTCTTCCACGACCTGGGGCTAGAGGAGTTCTTCGAGGTGACCCAGTGCTGGCAGTGGGCGCACCGCCTGACCCTGTCCTACTGGTACGCCGGGGCACGCTCGCGGACGATGACGGCCGGTGAGGTGGCGGTGTGCCTGTACCTGTCGGACCTGCAACAGTGCCGCCAGGCAGAGTTCCGCCGCCAGCCCCAGCGCGCGCTCGTCCTGGCCCGCGCCGTACACCAGGGCGCCGACCGCGTACCCGCAGACACCCTGGTCTGCCTGGGTGAGGGCTTCGCCGCAGAGCTGGGCGGCATCGCCCGGGACCGGGGCACCGTACCGAAGGCGTACCGGTCCACGATGCCCGACTACCACCGCCGCCGCCTGTGCTTCTCCCTGGCCCACGCCGACAGCGCCGACCAACCCGTCCCCCTCATCGTCCGCCACAACGAGGACGACGGCGGCGGCTACGCACTGGGCCTGACCGCCCCCCGACAGCCCGGCCGCACCCACTTCCGCACCCTGCGCGCGAGGTGGTGACCATGACCCACCACACCACCCCGACGACCGACCGGACGGCCACC
>NZ_JAEVFI010000058.1 GCF_019303495.1 Streptomyces sp. JJ66
CGTGACCTCGGGGTGGCGTACGCGGCCCGGGTGTCGGGTCGGGCGCCGGAGTGGGACGCCCTGCCGGTGCGGTACGCGGACTACACGGTCTGGCAGCGGAAGCTGCTCGCCGGTGGCCCCGGCAGCCTGCTGGAGCGCCAGCTCGACTACTGGCGCGAGACCCTGGCCGGGTTGCCGGAGGAGTTGGCGCTGCCGTTCGACCGGCCACGTCCGGTGGCGGCCTCGTACGAGGGCGGGGTCGTGGACTTCCGGCTCCCGGCCGATCTGCACGAGCGGTTGGTGGGAGTGGCCCGCGAGTCACGTGCCACATTGTTCATGGTCTTGCAGACGGGCCTGGCAGTGACGCTGTCCCGGCTCGGCGCCGGGATGGATGTGCCGTTGGGCACTCCGGTGGCCGGACGCGGCGACGAGGCGCTGGACGGGCTGGTCGGCTTCTTCGTGAACACCCTCGTCCTACGGACCGACCTGTCCGGCGACCCCTCGTTCCGCGAGCTGCTGGACCGGGTCCGGGAAGCCGACCTGGCGGCGTTCGCCCACCAAGACCTGCCGTTCGACCGGCTCGTGGAGGAGCTCAACCCGACCCGTTCGGCGGCCCGACACCCGCTCTTCCAAGTCCTCTTCGCCCTCCAGAACACCGCCGAGGCCCGGCTCGACCTGCCCGGTCTGGAGACCCGGGCGCTGCCCGTATCCACCGGCGCCGCCAAGTTCGACCTTCAGGTCGAGATGTTCGAGGAGGCGACCGACGACGGCCGCTGCGCCGGAGTCGCCGGCCGGCTGGAGTACGCCCGCGACCTCTTCGACCACTCCACCGTCGAACTCCTCGCCCGCCGCCTCGTCCTCGTACTGGAAGCCCTGGCCGAGGACCTCGACCGGGCCGTGGACTCGGTCGGTGTGGTGCTGCCGGAGGAGCGGCACCACACCCTCGTCGAGTGGAACGACACCACCGCCCACTACCCCGCCGATCGAGGCGTGCACGAACTCTTCGAGGAACGGGCCGCCGCGACCCCCGACGCGGTCGCGCTGGTCTTCGGCGACGAGGAGGTCACCTACGCCGAGCTCGACGCCCGCGCCAAC
>NZ_JAEVFI010000059.1 GCF_019303495.1 Streptomyces sp. JJ66
GACGCGGTCGCGCTGGTCTTCGGCGACGAGGAGGTCACCTACGCCGAGCTCGACGCCCGCGCCAACCGGCTCGCCCACCACCTCATCGCCGCCGGCGTCCGGCCGGGTGGCTCCGTCGCCCTGCTGATGGAGCGGTCCCCGGAGCTGGTCATGGCCATGCTCGCGGTGCTGAAGGCGGGCGCCGCCTACGTGCCGCTGCCGACGGCGTGGCCGGAGCACCGGATGGGCGTGGTCGTCGAGGAGACCGGCGCCCGGGTGCTGTTGACCGACCACGGGCACGGCGGGGTCGGCTTCGCGGTCGGGCACGCCGCGCGCGGGCTGCCCGTCCTCGTGGCCCGGACCGAGGGCGCGGCCGAGTCCGCAGGGCCCGACGGGGCCCTCGGCGATCCCGGCACGCCCGGCCTCGACACCCCCGCCGAGCGGGTCGCCTACGTCATGTACACCTCGGGCTCCACCGGCCGGCCCAAGGGCGTGGCGGTCGCCCACCGCAACGTCGTCTCCCTGGCGACGGACCGGTGCTGGCGCGGCGGCAACCAGGAGCGGGTCCTCTTCCACTCCCCGTACGCCTTCGACGCCGCTACCTACGAGCTGTGGACGCCGCTACTGGCCGGCGACCGCGTGATCGTGGCGCCCCCCGGCGAGCTGGGCGTGGAGGAGCTGGCCCGGGTCGTGGACGAGCGGGGCGTGACCGCGCTCTTCGTGACGGCCGCCCTCTTCAACCTCCTGGTGGAGGTGCCGGAGGCCGCGTTCACGGGGCTGCGGGAGATCTGGTCCGGCGGCGAGGCCGCGTCGGCCAAGGCGATGGCCACCGTGCGGAGCCGCTTCCCGTGGGTGACCGTCGGGAACGGCTACGGGCCCACCGAGACCACCACCTTCGCGACCCGCCACCTGGTCGGGGAGGCCACCGCGAACGTCCCGATCGGGGCGCCCCTGGACAACCACCGGGCCTACGTCCTCGATGAGCGGCTGGAGCCGGTCCCCGTCGGCACGACCGGCGAGCTGTACATGGCGGGC
>NZ_JAEVFI010000005.1 GCF_019303495.1 Streptomyces sp. JJ66
GGGCGAGGCAGGCGCGGCGGGCGCGGACGGCGCGCCGGACACGGCCGGGGCGGGCGCGGACGGGGCGGACGGCCCGGACGAGGCGGCAGGGGACGGCGGTGCGGGCGCAGGTGCCGCCGTGGCCGGGAGCGGCGTGGGCCGCAGCGGTCCGGTGAGCGCCACGACCACCGCCGTGGCGGCACACACTCCGCCGATCCGTCGCCCGCGCCGACCCGTCTTCGGGGCGCCACGTGCCGCACGTGCTGACACGGCCTCACCTCCCACGTTCTACAAGAGGGGATGCACCCGCCGCGCAGTCATATTGTCGTCAGGAAGCTGGGCGATTCGGCCCAGTGAAATCACCCGCCCAGGGAGCGGTGCGCCCGCCACCGACGGCTCGCCCGCCTGCCGCCCGCGCCGATGCGGACCGTAGGCCGCGCTGCGGCACCCACGCCCCGCTAGGCCGCCGGACGCGCGAGCCCACCGGGAGCCCGCGCGTCGCGAGCGGGGCGCACCGGAGCCCGGGCCTCAGCGTCCGGACCCCCACGGCCAGCGCACGCGCGGCGGCCGCCCCTGTGGCGCGTAGACGTACCGCCAGCCACGCGGCAGCCCCAGCTTGCCGGTTCCCGCGGGCTCCAGGCGGTAGGCGTGGACGAGCGGCGGCCCGCCCCCGGCGTCGGGTACCGGCACCTCGTACCACTTCGGCGGGCGCCCCGTCGGGCCGACCAGTACCTCCAGCACGCGTCCGTCCAGCGGTCCGCCGACGAACACCGTCTCCTCGCTCCTCACCGGACCAGTCTCACAGCAGATGTTCGGCGCTGGCCACGACGGGCAGGACGCGGCGCGTCAGGACACCGGCGGGGCTGTCGCGGTTCTCCTGCGCGAGCGCCCGCCGCACGACGTCCGCGCTTTCCTCGTCCTGAACGGCGGTGGTCAGCAACTGCGCGATGAACTGGTCCACGAGCCAGTCGCGCAGCTCCGCGCGCGGCGGCTGCTTGCCCTCGTCCAGCCAGATCAGCGACGCCGCCTCCACCCCGGCGATCCAGGTGCGCAGCGTCAGCCGCACCCGGGTGGCCGTCGGCGGCACCTGGAGGTGCAGGGCCAGCGTGTCGGCCGCCGCGCGCCGCACCTCGTCCACGATGGCGGTGGTACGGGAGGTCTCGGCGACGCTGCCGCCCGCGAGCAGTGCGGTGAACCCGGCGGCGTGCTCCTCCACAAAGGCCAGGTAGCGGTCGAGCACGTTGACCAGCCGCAGCGACGGCGGCCCGGCGGGCGGCTCCTCGAAGCAGCCCTCCAGCAGGTCAGCGGCACCGCGCAGCGCGGCCTCGTACAGCTGCTGTTTGCCGCCGGGAAAGTAGCGGTAGACCAGCGGCCGGGACACCCCCGCCTCGGCGGCGACGTCGTCGAGGGTGACGTCCTCGGGCGCGCGGTGCGCGAACAGGCCGAGCGCGGTCGCGATCAGCTGGCTGCGCCGTTGTTCCACGCTCAGTCGTCGGTAGGCCGGGGCGGACATGGCCGCAGCGTAACCGCCCGGGTCCCGGTCAGCCGTTAGCGGGCCGGTCAGGCGTCCGGAGCCCGGGCGTCAGGCGTCCGGAGCCCCCGGGCGTCACGCGGGTGGGCCAGCAGATCAGGCCAGCAGGCCGGAGCTCTTCCACAGACGCCGCCCGGTACCGCGCAGCACGCCGATCTCGTCCAGGAAGCCGGTCAGCCGCCTGGCGCCGGACTGCATCACCTCGCGCCGGTGCGCGCTGGCCTTGACCTGTGCCACCGCCTCCCGGCGGTCCAGCCCTACGTCGGTGTAGACCTGCGGGTTGACGAAGGCGAGGGAGAAAACCCGGGCGGCCTCACCCGAGCTGAGCCGGGTCAGTTCCCGCTCCCAGCGCGGCGCGGTGACCATCTGGCGGCGCAGCTCCTCACGCGCGTACCGCACATGCCGCGCCTCCTCCACCACGTGGATGCGCGTCACCCCACGCACCAGTGGCTGCACACGTTCGTCGGGGAAGGTCAGCCGTTGCATCCAGTCGAGGATCTCCTCGCCCAGCAGCGTCGCGGCGAAGGAGCCGGGCGTGGTGGAGACCGTCTTCAGCACCCGCGCGAGGTTGTGGTGCAGCCTGCGCACGGGATAGGCGGGGGCACCAGCGCGCTCGATCATGCGGGCGAACATCATCGAGTGGCGGCACTCGTCGGCGATCTCCGTCAGCGCGTACCGCACGTGTCGGCTGGTCAGCGGTTTGTCGTAGATGTGCCGCACGAGCAGCTGCATCAAGATCACCTCGAACCAGACGCCCAGCGAGGCGAGCGAGGCGGCCTCGTGCCGGGCCAGCTCCCGTTGCTGCTCCTCGGTCATCCGCCGCCACATGGGGGTGCCGTAGAGCGACACCAGCTCCGGTGGCCAGAACCACTTGCCCGCTTCGAAGGGCGCGTCCCAGTCCAGCTCCGTGTCCGGATCGAAGGAGTGCTTGCGGGAAGACTCCAGCAGGCGCTCGGCGATCTGCTCACGGTCCTTGAGCTGGCCGAGCGCGTCGTGGAGGAGGGTGAAGTCGGTCCCGGTGTCGGAAACTGCGGTCATGGGGCACCTCACTGCGGTACGGGAGCGCGGCGCTGGTTACCGGCGGTCACGCCTGTGGTGCTTTTATGAGACAGCGTGTCAGCAACGACGTCAACCCCTCATTCGCGACGTGTTGACCGCCGCCGCGAACCCGTGTGACCCTGCCACCAAACTCCTGCTCTCCACGTCTAGTTGACGAAGATACCGCCCTGCGGGGCCACGCGGGTCGCCCGCACGCGTGCGCAGCGCCCGCCGCCGGCGGTGAACATCCGCCCCCCGTCGCACCATGAGGCTCCACGGAGGCACCCATGTCGACGCACGACCTGTACGCGAAGGCCCCCGACGCCCCCGGCTGGCAGGTCCCCGCCACCGGCGCCGCCCGCTTCACCTGGGATTACGACGACGGCCGCGACCGCCTCCTGGCCCTCTACCAGAAGGGCAAGGACAAGCAGTGGGACGGCGCCCGGCGTATCGACTGGGACCAGGACGTGGACCCCTACGACGCCCTCGGCCTCCCCGACGAGGCCCTGGCCCTCCACGGCACCCCGCACTGGGACCGCCTGGCCCCACGGGACCGCGCCGAGCTGCACCGGCACGTCGCCTCCTGGCAGTTCAGCCAGTTCCTGCACGGCGAGCAGGGTGCCATGATCTGCGCCGCCCGTATCGTCGAATCCGCCCCCGATCTCGACGCCAAGTTCTACTCCGCGACCCAGGTCATGGACGAGGCCCGGCACGCGGAGATCTACGCCCGCTTCCTGCACGACAAGCTGGGCCTGGTCTACCCGGTCAACGACAACCTCCAGACCCTCCTCGGCGACACCCTGCGCGACTCCCGCTGGGACCTGCCCTACCTCGGCATGCAGGTGCTCATCGAAGGGCTGGCCCTGGCCGCCTTCGGCATGCTGCGCGACGTCACCGACAAGCCGCTGCCGCAGCAGATCCTCGCCTACGTCATGCAGGACGAGGCCCGGCACGTCGCCTTCGGCCGCATGGCCCTGCGCGACTACTACCGCCAGCTCACCGACGCCGAACGCCGCGAGCGCGAGGACTTCGTCATCGAGGGCTGCTACCTGATGCGCGACCGCCTGAAGGGAGCCGAGGTGCTGGAGAACTTCGGCATCCCGCCCCGCCTCGCCGACACCTACAGCGAGCAGTCCGCCTACCTGCGCCTGTTCCGCAAGCTGCTGTTCAGCCGCATCGTGCCCTGCGTCAAGGACATCGGCCTGTGGGGCGAACGCCTCCAGCGCGCCTACCTCGACCTCGGTGTCCTCGACCTTGGTGACGCCAGCCTCGACGCGCTGATGACCCAGGACGAGGAGATCGCCGAGCGCCTGGACGCCAGCCGCTTCGCCGCCGAGGAAGCCGCCCGCCGCGCCGAGGTCACCGCCACGATCACCACCGCCGCCACCGGGGAAACGGGTTCCTGACCACGCCGCACGAGCTGGTAAGGTTTGACCCGTCGCCGCCACCAGGCAGCCACGCCCCCGTAGCTCAGGGGATAGAGCAACGGCCTCCGGAGCCGTGTGCGCAGGTTCGAATCCTGCCGGGGGTACTTGCAGGTCGGTAAGCCGTATCGAGGCTCTGGCCAGGGCAGGAACCCACGAGAACGGGTGGTACTCAGTCTCACCGAGTACCACCCGTTGTCGTTCATCCTCGACGCTCGCGACTCACCCTCACCCCTGTCCCGCCCCCTCCAGTGCGGCGGTGATCATGCGGTTCGCGGGCCTCTCCTCAGGGCCGCTGGCTACGCGTCAGGGTGCCGCGCCCTGACGGCTGAACCGTCGCGTACCAGGGCACGCTCGGCGGGACGGGATGCTCTGGGGCAGCGTTTTCCCGTGTGCTGGGCTCGTCATGGCCGGTAGCGTGAGACCGTGGTTGATGTCGCGCTGCCTGCTCCCTCCCGCTGTCCCCAAGGCCCCTTCGGGCTGTCTGGTCGTCCTGTTGGTGCTGCCGGTGAGTGACACGCTCCGGGCGCAGCTGTGGCCGCTGCCGACGCTGGGTGTCGGGCTCGCCGTCGTCGCGGGCGTGGGGATGCCGCGGGTGGACAAGCGTATCCAGTACGACATGCCCGCCGGGCTGGACGATTACCTCTTCGGCGGCAACGCGGATGCCGCGCGCTCGGTCCTGGGGGCCATCGCTGGCTCCATGATCACGGTCACAGCGCTGACGTTCTCGCTCACGGTGCTGACGCTGCAACTGGCCAGCAGCCAGTTCTCCCCGCGCTTGCTGCGGACCTTCGCCGCGGACCGGTACGTCCAGACGACTCTGGCACTCTTCCTCGCCACGTTCACGTACGCCCTGACCGTATTGCGCACCGTGCGCACCGGGGAGGACGGGCGGACCGGCTTCGTCCCTCAGGTCTCCGTCACGGTGGCCTTCATGCTCACGCTGACCAGCGTGCTCGCCCTGGTGCTCTTCCTATCGCATCTGGCGCGCGAGATCCGCATCGAGACGATGATGAGCAGCGTCCACACCGCCGCGCAGCGCACGATCCGCCGCGTCTTTCCAGCGGAGCCGCAGGAGCCGGACGCTCCGGAGGGCGGGGGTGAGCCGCACGGGAGTCACGCCGCCGGGGACCCTCGTGGCCTCCCGCCGGAACCGCCCGCGAACGCGCTGCTCCTGACCGTCGGAGCGTCCGGTTTTCTGACCGCTGTGGACGAGGGGACACTGCTGCGGGCTGCGGTGGAATCCGACGCCGTCGTGTTCATCAACCGCTCTCCCGGCAGTTCTCTGATCACCGGCACGCCCGTAGGCGCCGCCTGGCCACGCGACGGGGGGTCATTCGCGCCCGATATCCCGGCACGCTTGACGGCGGATGTCGCCGGGGCGCTGACCACCGGACCCGAACGCACCGACCGTCAGGACGTCGCCCTGGGGCTGCGGCAGTTCGCCGACGTCGCGGCCAAAGCCCTCTCCCCGGGAGTCAACGATCCGACGACCGCCGTCCATGCCCTGTCTCATGCCTCCGCGCTGCTGTGTGAGCTGGCACGGCATGACCTCGGCCCCCGCTTGCTGTGTGACGACGATCAGCAGATCAGGGCGGTACTGCGACGCCCGGACCTGGAGGACCTGCTGGACCTGGCGGTGGCCCAGCCGATGCGCTACGGCGCTGCCGAACCCGCTGTCCTGTCCCGTATCGCGATGCTGCTGCGCGAACTCGCCTGGAGCGTTGCCCCCGGACGGCAAACACCCGTCGCCGCCGCGCTCACCCGGTTGCGTGCCACCATCGACGCCCAGGACTTCCACCCCGCTGAGCGCCTCCAGCTCACCGAACTGACCGAGCTCGTGGACCAAGCGCTGGCCGGGCAGTGGCCGCTCGGCCCGACCCCCTGACCGCGGCACCGCGCGGGCCGAAACCCACCCGTCGGGCCGCGCCCAGCACCCTGTCGCCGCAACTCAGACCGCTCCGGACGCGGGCGATGAGGATGGCGCTCGCGCGGACGGCGCGGGCGCAGGCTCCGGAGCGGCCTGGGCAGACCGTATCCCGGTCCTGCCCGCCCTGACCCTGCTTACCGGTGTCGTGTGGCTCACGCTCATCGCTCTCCGCCAGCGGCACCTTGAACACCCGCTGATCGGATTTTCCCTGTTCCGTGACCGTGTCTTCACCATCGCGATCACCCCCCGGTCTGCTACCGCTGGCAGCGTGGTCGGCGGCGGCATACGCGACAGAAATCAATACCTTCAGCGCAGTTCAGTTCACCCCCTGCCGCGCTCACAGCGGTCGTCACTCTGGGGCGAGCATGCCGGACGGTCTGCCCGTCCGGCGCGTTAGCCATACCCCCTCGGTCCCCGGGTTACTTCCGACGGCCTCGCCCCGGGCACCCGGGATGGCATGGCCGCGCGGCACCGGCCCCACTGGCGGATCGGGGCTGTCCGGGGCGCCGGCCCCTCGCCCACGCGGGCCGGAAGCGCACCCCGGGCGGCGCCTGACGGCTCGCGGCACGAGCGCTCACGCCGCCCGCACCTTCGCACCTTGACGCGCGTGCGGTTCCCGCGTGCTGCTGGTCGCCGCACGAGCCTTGTCGGTGAGGTGTGGTCTGGACCAAGCTCGGGGGATGGAGCTGGAATTGCGGCACTTGCGAGTGGTCCGCGCGGTGGCCGAGGCGGGCAGCCTGACCAAGGCCGCCTCAGCGCTGGGCGTCGCGCAACCGGCACTGAGCGCCCAGCTCAAGCGGGTGGAGCGCATGCTCGGCGGGCAGCTGTTCGAACGGTCGCGGCAGGGTGTGCGGCCCACGGCGCTGGGGGAGTTGGTACTGCACCGTACCCGGGTGGTGCTCCCGGCCGTCGCGGCGTTGCAGGAGGAGGCCGTGCGGTTCGCGCGCGGGGGCGGGCAGGCACGGGGCTTCCGGCTGGGCGGGACGCACGGGCCGCTGCTCGGCGGGCTGGTGGACCGGCTCGCGTCCGCGCACCCGGGCGTGCCGGTCACCACGCAGACGTCGTGGTCGGAGCGTGTGCTCGCCGAGGCGGTGCGCGCGGGGCGGCTGGACTTCGCGCTGGCCGGAGCCTGCGGGGACAGCGCGCCACCCGGGGTGGAGGGACTCGTGTGGCGGGTGGTGGCCGTCGATCCCGTCTTCGTCATGCTCCCGGAGGATCACGTGCTGGCCGGGCGGACGGAGATCGCCCTCGCGGAACTGGCGGGCGCGACGTGGACCGACGTGCCCGGGGACGGATGCTTCGCCGACTGTTTCGCCGCCGCCTGCGCCCGCGCCGGGTTCACCCCGGCCGGGGTGTACGAGACGGACACCGCCGCCTGCGTCCACCTAGTGCGGGTGGGTCGCGCGGTGGGGCTGTGCCGGGCCACCTTTCCCCCGACGCCGGGCCTGGTGACGCGACCGCTCGCCGGGACGCCGCTGTCCTGGCGGCACCTCATCGGCTGGCACCCCGACGCGGCGTCCGCCTGCGCCGGGGTGCCAGCCCCGGCCGTGCTGGGCCACGCCCGCGCCGCGCACGCCGACGCCGCCGCCCGCAGCGCCAGCTACACCGCCTGGCTCACCCACCACCCGGACGGAGTCCGGGGCGTCCCCGCCATGCCCCCGCCCCCCGCCGGGCCGTCGCCGTGCACCGGGCTGGAGTGACCGCCGGGCCACCGCCGTCCGCCGGTCAGTGCCGCCGTCAAAGCCGTGCGCCGGGCCGGTGGTCCCGTGCGGAACCGGGCCGTCCGGTGGCGCCGACCCGGGTGAGGCGGTGGTCATAACGCCAGGGCAGGGGCGAACTGGTCTCTCCTCTGCTTGACGTGCTCACGGCTAGCGTTTCGGGCACCCCCCGAAACCGAGGAGATGACTCATGCTCCACAGATCCGTCAAGGCCGCCTGCGCCGCCGTGCTGGCGGTCGGCGCACTGTCGGCCACCGGGCTTCAGGCCACCGCGGCGGCCGATCCCGCCCCGGCCTCCACCCCGTCCGCCTCGGCCGACGTCGATCCGCGCCTGCTGGACGCGTTGCAGCGCGACCTCGGCCTCACCGAGGCCGGGGCCCGGCAGCGGCTCGCGGCCGAAAGCCGGGCCACCGCCGACGCCCGCACCCTGAGCACCGCGCTCGGTGACACCTTCGCGGGCGCCTGGGTCAGCGGGGACGACGCCCACCTGACCGTCGCCACCAGCGACCCGGCCGACGCCTCGCGCATCACCGACGGGGGTGCGCGGGCCCAGGTGGTCCCGCACGGACTGGCCGAGCTGGAGGCCGCCAAGGCCACCCTGGACGCCGCCGCGCTGGAGGAGGCGCCCGCCGCCCGCGTCTGGTACATCGACGTCACCACCAACACCGTGGTCGTGCACGCCCCGGACCCGGCCGACGCCCGCGCCTTCGTGGCCGACAGCGGCGCCGACGCCAGCCTCGTCCGTGTCGTCGCCTCCGATGAGGCGCCGCGTCCGCTGTACGACCTGCGCGGCGGCGACGCGTACTACATGGGCTCCAGCGGCCGGTGCTCCGTCGGCTTCCCGGTGACCCGCGGCACGCAGCAGGGCTTCGCCACGGCGGGCCACTGCGGCCGCGTCGGCACCACGACCTCCGGCTACAACCGCGCCGCCCAGGGCACCTTCCAGGGCTCGTCGTTCCCCGGCAACGACTACGCGTGGGTGGCCACCAACAGCAGCTGGACGGCGACGCCCTACGTCAAGGGCTCCGGCGGCCAGAACATCCAGGTCACCGGATCGACCCAGGCTCCGGTGGGCGCGTCCATCTGCCGCTCCGGTTCCACCACCGGCTGGCACTGCGGCACCATCCAGCAGCACAACACCTCCGTCACCTACCCGGAGGGCACCATCACCGGCGTGACCCGCACCAGCGTGTGCGCCGAGCCCGGCGACTCCGGCGGCTCCTACATCTCCGGCAGCCAGGCCCAGGGCGTCACCTCCGGCGGTTCCGGCAACTGCCGCACCGGCGGGACGACGTACCACCAGCCGGTCAACGAGATCCTGTCGGCCTACGGCCTCACCCTGAAGACCACCACCGACCCGGGTGACCCCGGTGACCCGGGCGACCCGGGTGACCCCGGCGACCCGCCGGGCGGCACGTGGGCGGCGGGCACGCAGTACCAGGCGGGTGACACGGTCACCTACGGTGGCGCGACCTACCGCTGCCGCCAGGGTCACCGCGCGCAGACGGGCTGGGAGCCGCCGAACGTCCCCGCACTCTGGCAGCGCGTCTAGAACCAGTAAGAACCCGCGAGCACGGCACGGGCGCGGGCGGCCGGAACCATGTGGGGATGCGTTCCGGCCGTCTCCGGCGCCCGCGCCGTGCTCGCGGCGCCACCCCGGGTCAGGTGCGGCGGTGGCGGCCGCCGCTCCCGGAGCGGGCGGGCTTGACCAGCAGCCGACGGCCGACGAACACGACGACGGCGACGACGACGGCCGCGAGCACCACCTTGGAGAACACGCCGACGTAGTTCTCCACGACGTGCCACTGGTCACCGAGCCAGTAGCCCGCCAGCACGAGCACGCTGTTCCAGATCGCGCTGCCCAGCGACGTCAGCACCAGGAACAGCAGCAGCGGCATGCGCTCCACACCGGCGGGCACCGAGATCAGGCTGCGGAAGATCGGCACCATGCGCCCGAAGAAGACGGCCTTGCGGCCGTGCTTGGCGAACCACGCCTCCGTCTTCGCCAGGTCGGAGACCTTGACCAGCGGCAGCCGCGCCCAGATCGCGTACATCCGCTCCCGGCCCAGCAGCGCCCCCAGCCAGTACAGCGCGGTGGCCCCGACAACCGAACCCAGCGTCGTCCAGAACAGCGCGGAGGCGAGGCTGAGCACCCCCTGGCCCGCGGCGAAGCCGGTGAGCGGGAGGATGATCTCGCTGGGCAGCGGCGGGAACAGGTTCTCCAGGGCGATGGCGATGCCTGCCCCGGGGCCGCCCATGGCTTCGACCAGGCCGGTCGCCCAGCCCGCGATGCCGCCAGAGGGTTCGCCCTCAAGGGCCAGAGTGACGGAATGCATGCAGTGCCTTTACGCCTCGGAGTTCCGGCTTACCCACCGCAGAACCTAAGGTGCCGAAGCGGCCACCCCTACGGCGGGGTGCCTCGGTGGACGGTCAGGGTCCTCACCCCCAACGCCTTCCGCATAACGGTAGTTCCCCACGCGGGTGGCAGGGCGCACGCGGGCGGCAGCGCGCTGGTGCCGGGCGGCGGCGGGCTGACCGGCACCGGCTGGGAGACCGGGCCGCGCTCCGGCCAGAACGGTACGTGCGTCAACTGCCCGGCTCCAGGGCCGAATCGCCGCGCGCGGGAGCGCCGCCGTCGGGGACGCGTGACGTACGCCCGCCCGCCGCCACCGGCCCGGCGCCGAGCACGCCGCGATGCGGGAGCGGACCGAAACGGGCAAACGCCGGACGGGGCGACGGCGCGCCGCCTACGCTGGCCGAGTGGCAGGTGCATCCGGCCGGGTGCTCGTCGTGGACGACAGCGCGGTGATCCGGCAGCTGATCACGGTCAACCTGGAGCTGGAGGGCTTCGAGGTGCTGACCGCCACCGACGGTGTCGCGTGCCTCGACCTCGCCCACCGCGTCCGCCCTGACGTGATCACCCTCGACATCGTCATGCCGCACCTGGACGGGCTGCGCACCGCCGAGCGCCTGTACGCCGACCCGCGCACCCGGCACGTCCCGGTCGCCGTCGTCAGCGCCCGCACCCAGCTGGGTCCGGCGCGCGGGGTGGACGCCTTCCTGCGCAAGCCCTTCGACCCGGCCGACCTGGTCCACCTGGTGCGCCGCCTGGCCCGCCCCGGCGTGCGCGGGCGGCGCGGGGCCTGGCCGTCAGGGTCGTCAGGACCACCAGGCTCGTCACCCTCGGTGGCCGGAAATGCGGAGCGGGTGGCGCGGCGTCCCTGAGGGTGAAACGGATTCGCCCCACCGCACCGGCGTCCCTAACCTGGCTTCCGTGACCCCCGACCAGCTCACGCGCACCCTGCACGCCGCCCTGCGCCGTGCCGTGGCCGCCGGGACGCTGCCCGGGCCCGCCGCGCTGCCGCCGAAGGTCACCCTGCGCCGTCCGCCGCACGGGGACGCCGACTACGCCTCCAACCTCGCCCTGCGCCTCGCGCCCGCGCTGGCCCGTCCCGCCCGCGAGGTCGCCGCCGTGCTGCGCGCCCAGCTGGCCCACGCGCCGGGCCTGGCCGCCGTCGAGGTCGCGGGCCCCGGTTTCCTCAACCTCACCCTGGACGCCGACGCCCGGCCCGGCATCGTCGCCGCGCTGCTGGCCCGCCCCGCACCTCAGCGGCTTCCCGAGGACCCGGCCCGCGACGCCACCCGATGGGCGCACCTCACCGGCGCCCCGCTGACGTACGCCCGCCGCGCCCACAGCCCCCTGTTCCGCGTCCAGTACGCCCACGCCCGCACCCGGGCGCTGCGCACCGGCGCCCGCGCGCTCGGCTTCCGCGCCGCACCCGGCCCCGGCACCGGCCGCGCCGAGCAGGCGCTCACCGCCCTGCTGGCCGACGCCGACCGGGTGGCCGCACGCCGTGACCCCGCCGCCCGCGCCCGGCACCTGGTGCACACCGCGGACGCCTTCCTCGACGTCTTGGAGGCGCACCCCGTGCTGCCCAGCGGCGACGAGAAACCCGGGGCCGCCCACCGCGCCCGCCTGGCCCTCGCCGAGGCCACCGGGACGGTGCTGGCCGGCGGCCTGACCCAGCTCGGCATCAGCGCACCCGAACACGTCTGAGGAACCGAAGAGACCATGAGCCGTTCCGCCCACCCCGCCGGGCCCCGTCACGCCGACGTCCTGCCCGAGGCCCACCACGCCCCGCCGCCCGCTGACCTCAACGCGCTCGACCCCCGCGTCTGGCCGGGCACCGCCGTCCGTGACGACCGTGGCGTGCTCACCGTCGGCGGCCTGCGCGTCACCGACCTGGCCGAGGAATTCGGCACCCCCGCCTACTTCCTGGACGAGGCCGACTTCCGCGCCCGCTGCCGCGCCTGGCGCGACGCCTTCGGCCCGGACGCCGACGTTTTCTACGCGGGCAAGGCGTTCCTCTCCCGCGCGGTGGTGCGCTGGCTGCGCGAGGAGGGCCTGAACCTGGACGTGTGCTCCGGCGGCGAGCTGGCCACCGCGCTGGCCGCCGGGATGCCGCCCGAGCGCATCGCGCTGCACGGCAACAACAAGTCCACCGCCGAGCTGCGCCGCGCGATCGAGGCCGGGGTGGGCCGCATCGTGCTCGACTCCTTCCAGGAGATCGCCCGCGTCGCCCACCTCGCCGCACAGCGGGGCGTACGGCAGAAGGTGCAGCTGCGGGTGACCGTCGGCGTCGAGGCCCACACCCACGAGTTCATCGCCACCGCGCACGAGGACCAGAAGTTTGGCATCCCGCTCGCCGACGGGCAGGCCGCCGAAGCCGTGCGGCGGGCCCTGAAGCTGGACGGGCTGGAGCTGGTCGGCGTCCACTCGCACATCGGCTCGCAGATCTTCGACACCTCCGGATTCGAGGTCGCCGCCCACCGCGTCGTCGCCCTGCTGGCCGACGTGCGCGACGAGCACGGCGTCGAACTCCCGGAGATCGATCTCGGGGGTGGCCTGGGCATCGCCTACACCCCCGAGGACGATCCCAGCGCGCCGCAGGACATCGCCGCGTCGCTCACCGACATCGTGCGCCGTGAGTGCGAGCTGGCCTCGCTGGCCGTGCCCCGGCTGTCGGTGGAGCCGGGACGGGCGATCGCCGGGCCGACGACGTTCACGCTGTACGAGGTGGGCACCGTCAAGCCGCTCCCGCACCTGCGCACGTACGTCAGCGTGGACGGCGGCATGTCGGATAACATTCGCACCGCGCTCTACGACGCCGCGTACTCGGTGACGCTGGCCTCCCGCACCTCCACCGCACCGCCGATGCTGAGCCGGGTGGTGGGCAAGCACTGCGAGAGCGGCGACATCGTCGTGCGCGACGCGTTCCTGCCCGCCGACCTCGCCCCCGGCGACCTGCTCGCTGTCCCGGCGACCGGCGCGTACTGCCGCTCGATGGCCAGCAACTACAACCACGTGCCGCGCCCGCCGGTCGTGGCCGTCGCCGACGGGACGGCCCGCCCGATCGTCCGCCGGGAGACGGAGGAAGACCTGCTGCGGCTCGACGTGGACTGAACGGCTGGGCGCCTCCAGCGCGGGGTGCACGCAGAGTGAGAGACACATTTCACATGCTGGACCCGGGGCGGAATCCCGGGTCCGGTGCGTGAGACTGGTGAGCGAAGTACACACCGTGCCGAGAGGCTGAGAGGCGAGGTCAGATGATGCGTACGCGTCCGCTGAAGGTGGCGCTGCTGGGCTGCGGAGTGGTCGGCTCCGAGGTGGCGCGCCTGATGACGACGCACGCGGAGGACCTCGCCGCCCGCATCGGGGCCCCCGTGGAGCTGGCCGGGATCGCGGTGCGGCGGCCCGGCCGGGTGCGCGAGGGCGTGCCGGAGCACCTGGTCACCACCGACGCCCAGGGCCTGGTCGCCCGCGAGGACGTGGACGTCGTGGTGGAGGTCATCGGCGGCCTGGAACCCGCCCGCTCGCTGATCACCACCGCCTTCGAGCACGGCGCCAGCGTGGTGTCCGCGAACAAGGCGCTGCTCGCCCAGGACGGCCCCACCCTGCACGAGGCGGCCGAGAAGCACGGCGTGGACCTGTACTACGAGGCCGCCGTCGCCGGTGCGATCCCGCTGGTGCGCCCGCTGCGCGAGTCGCTGGCCGGGGACAAGGTCAACCGCGTCCTGGGCATCGTCAACGGCACCACCAACTTCATCCTCGACCGCATGGACACCCTGGGCGCCGGCTACTCCGAGGCGCTGGAGGAAGCCACCGCGCTCGGCTACGCCGAGGCCGACCCGACCGCCGACGTCGAGGGCTTCGACGCCGCCGCCAAGGCCGCCATCCTCGCCGGGATCGCCTTCCACACCCGCGTCGGCCTGGACGAGGTGCACCGCGAGGGCATCACCGAGATCACCGCCGCCGACATCGCCTCCGCGCGCCGCATGGGCTGCACCGTCAAGCTGCTGGCGATCTGCGAGCGGGCCGCCGACGGCCGCTCGGTCACCGCCCGCGTCCACCCGGCGATGATCCCGCTGGCCCACCCGCTGGCCTCGGTGCGCGAGGCGTACAACGCGGTGTTCGTGGAGGCCGAGGCCGCCGGGCAGCTGATGTTCTACGGCCCCGGCGCGGGCGGTTCGCCCACCGCCTCGGCCGTACTCGGCGACCTGGTCGCCGCCTGTCGCAACAAGGTCGGCGGCGCCCGCGGGCCGGGCGAGTCGGCGTACGCGCAGCTGCCGGTCAGCCCGATGGGTGAGGCCGTCACGCGCTACCACATCAGCCTGGACGTGGCCGACAAGTCCGGCGTGCTGGCCCAGTGCGCGCTGGTCTTCGCCGAGCACGGGGTGTCCATCGACACCGTCCGCCAGCAGGGCAAGGAGGGCGTCGAGGGCGACGCCTCCCTGGTCGTCGTCACTCACCACGCCTCGGACGCCGCGCTCGCCGCCACCGTCGAGGCACTGCGCGCCCTGGACACCGTCCACGGCGTCGCGAGCATCATGCGGGTCGAAGGGGAATGAACAGCATGTCCGCAACCGCCAACCCCGTCCGCCCGGCCACCCACCAGTGGCGCGGGATCATCGAGGAGTACCGCGACCGGCTCCCGGTCAGCGACGCGACGCCGGTGGTCACCCTCGGCGAAGGTGGCACGCCGCTGGTGCACGCGCAGGTGCTCTCCGAGCGCACCGGCTGCGAGGTGTACCTGAAGGTCGAGGGCGCCAACCCGACCGGCTCCTTCAAGGACCGTGGCATGACGATGGCGATCTCGCGCGCCCGGGAGGAGGGCGCCAAGGCCGTCATCTGCGCCTCCACCGGCAACACCTCCGCCTCGGCCGCCGCCTACGCGGTGCGCGCGAGGATGGTGTGCGCGGTGCTGGTGCCGCAGGGAAAGATCGCACTCGGGAAGATGGGTCAGGCCCTCGTCCACGGCGCCAAGATCCTTCAGGTGGACGGCAACTTCGACGACTGTCTCACCCTGGCCCGTGGCCTGTCCGACAACTACCCTGTCGCGCTGGTCAATTCGGTCAACCCGGTGCGCATCGAAGGCCAGAAGACGGCCGCCTTCGAGGTCGTGGACCGCCTCGGCGACGCCCCTGACCTGCACATCCTGCCCGTCGGCAACGCCGGGAACATCACCGCCTACTGGAAGGGCTACCAGGAGTACGCCGCCGACGGCGTCTCCTCGCGCACCCCGCGCATGTGGGGCTTCCAGGCCGCCGGTTCCGCGCCGATCGTGCGCGGCGAGCCGGTGAAGGACCCGCAGACCATCGCCACCGCCATTCGCATCGGCAACCCCGCGTCGTGGAAGCTCGCCGAGGCCGCGCGGGACGCGTCCGGCGGCCGCATCGACGAGGTGACCGACCGTCAGATCCTCGCCGCCTACCGCCTGCTGTCCTCCCAGGAGGGCGTGTTCGTGGAGCCCGCGTCCGCCGCCTCGGTGGCCGGGCTGCTCAAGGCCACCGAACAGGGCCTGGTGGACTCCGGCCAGCGCATCGTGTGCACGGTCACCGGGAACGGGCTGAAGGACCCGGACTGGGCCGTCGCCGGTGCCCCGCAGCCCGTCACCGTCCCGGTCAACGCGGCCGCCGCCGCGGCCCGGCTCGGCCTGGCCTGACGCCGCCCCGACCGCGGCCGGGTGACCGGCCGTGGCGGGCCGTCCGGCCGCTACGGAAGCTCAGCCTGGCCCGGCGCGTGGCCGGGCTGAGCCGCCCGCACGCCGCCCCGGCGGCCCGGGAGCACGGGCAGGAGGACGACACGCATCGTGCGCCGCTTGTGCGCCCTGTGTCGCGACGGAAGCTTCCTTCGCTAGGCTGTCCCCAGCCCCCGCCCTTCGCGCACGCCTGTGCCATGGGCCGGCCCATGCCGCGTGTCCCCACACCACGCGCGGCGCCGCTTCCCACGGCGGCAGAGCCGGGGCTTCGCTCCATCCACCAACCAAGGAGAGTCACCGCCAGATGGCCGGTCCAGCGTTCCGCGCCGCCGCCGTCCGGGTCCGGGTGCCCGCCACCAGCGCCAACCTCGGGCCCGGCTTCGACGCCCTCGGCCTGTCCCTCGGCCTGTATGACGACGTCGTGGTCCGGGTCGCCGACTCGGGGCTGCACCTCGACATCGCGGGCGAAGGCGCCGACACCCTGCCCCGGGACGAGAGCCACCTGCTCGTGCGCTCGCTGCGCACCGCCTTCGACCTGCTCGGCGGGCAGCCGCGCGGCCTGGAGATCGTGTGCGCCAACCGCATCCCGCACGGCCGTGGCCTGGGCTCATCCTCGGCCGCCATCTGCGCCGGGATCGTCGCCGCCCGCGCGGTGACCACCGGCGGTCCCGAGAAGCTGGACGACACCGCCCTGCTGGAGCTGGCCACCGAGATCGAGGGCCACCCGGACAACGTCGCCGCCTGCCTGCTCGGCGGCTTCACCCTCGCCTGGACCGACGGCGGCGCGGCCCGCGCCATCCGGATGGACCCGGCGCCCGGCGTCGTCCCGGTCGTCTTCGTGCCCGGCAAGCCGGTGCTCACCGAGACGGCCCGTGGCCTGCTGCCGCGCACCGTCCCGCACGTGGACGCCGCCACCAACGCGGGCCGCGCGGCCCTGCTCGTCGAAGCGCTCACCCGGCGCCCGGAGCTGCTGCTCCCCGCCACCGAGGACCGGCTGCACCAGGAGTACCGGGCGCCCGCGATGGCCGAGAGCGTCGAGCTGATCAGCCGGCTGCGCGCCGAGGGCGTCCCGGCGGTCATCTCCGGCGCCGGGCCCACGGTGCTGGCGCTGGCGGAGGAGAAATCGGCCGGCCAGGCCGAGGAGATCGCCAGGGCGGCGGGCGCGGGCTGGACCGCGAACCGCCTGGCCCTGGACCTGGGGGGTGCGGCGGTGCTGCCGCTGACGGACGCGCACGGCGCCCCGCAGGGCGCCGGGGAACCGCGTCCGCGCACCGGCCAGGGGCAGTGACACGATTGTCTGGTCCGGACTGGGGGAATGTTTGGAAGAGCCGGCAGTGTTAACCTCAAGTCTGCATCCGCAGCCGTACCGGTGCGGTGCACGCGTCCCCTTCCGGGGCCACTCTTTCTTCCGGGAGCCATCCACACTGTCCGAGCAGCATGCCGAGCAGTGCCGAGCCTGCCCCGGAACCGGCGCGAACCTCGCAGGTCAGCCTGTCGCGCCAAGCGCCACACACCTTTGTGACGCGTTTGATTCTCCGCCGTACGCACAGGCGGGACCACCGCCCCGGCCCGGTCCACCGATCCAGGACCGCAGCCGGACAGCACGACCGGTCGCCGAGCCTGACAGGCCGACGTCCGCTCCAGGGAAGGACCCTTCGTGAGCGACACCACCGATCTGATGGGCGTGAACGCCGACGCGCCCGCCACGGACGCCTCTGCCGCGCCTGCCTCCGGTGCTCCCTCCGGCACCGCCGGACGGCGGCGCCGCTCCGGCACCGGCCTTGAGGGCATGGTCCTGGCGGAGCTGCAACAGGTCGCCTCTTCTCTCGGTATCAGGGGCACCGCGCGCATGCGCAAGAGCCAGCTGATCGAGGTCATCAAGGAGAAGCAGGCCGCCAGTGGCGGCGCAGCGCCCACCTCCGGCGGCGACGGCGCCCCCGCGCCGGATGCCGCCGAGACCAAGCCCAAGCGCCGGACCACCTCCAAGGCCCGCACGGGCGCGGACGAGGCCGCGGACGGCGCCGGGAAGACCGACGGCGCCGATGGCCGGGAGCGGTCCGCGCAGCAGCAGATCGACATCCCCGGCCAGCCGGCCAGCGACGACCCGCAGGGCGGCGCCACCCGTCGCGGCCGGGTCCGCGCCGACCAGCCGGCCGACGGCACGGCCCAGGCCAGCGCCGACACCGCCGAGGGCAAGGCCGCTCCGGCCAAGGACGCCGACGCGAAGCCCGACACCGGCAAGGGCGAGCCCAGGGCCGAGGCCAAGGGCGACACCGGCAAGGGCGACGCCCGGCAGGGCCAGGGCCAGCAGGGCCAGGGCGGCGGCCAGGGCCAGGGCGGCGGCCAGGGTCAGGGCGGCCAGGGCCAGCAGGACCGCCAGTCCAAGCGCGAGCGCCAGCGTGGCCGCAAGGGCGGCGACGGCGGCGGCAAGGGCGACGGCGGCCAGAACCAGCAGCAGGGCGGCGGCCGTCAGGGCAACCGCGACAACCGTGACGATGACGACTTCGACGGCGGCCGCCGAGGTCGCCGGGGCCGCTACCGCGACCGCCGGGGTCGCCGGGGCCGCGACGAGCAGTTCGAGCCGCAGATCGCCGAGGACGACGTCCTCATCCCGGTCGCCGGAATCCTCGACATCCTCGACAACTACGCCTTCGTGCGCACGTCCGGCTACCTGTGGGGGCCGAACGACGTGTACGTCTCCCTCGCCCAGGTCCGCAAGAACGGCCTGCGCAAGGGCGACCACGTCACCGGTGCAGTGCGCCAGCCCCGCGAGGGGGAGCGCCGCGAGAAGTTCAACGCGCTCGTGCGGCTGGACTCCGTCAACGGCATGTCGCCCGAAACCGGCCGTCAGCGCCCGGACTTCACCAAGCTCACCCCGCTCTACCCGCAGGAGCGCCTGCGCCTGGAGAACGACCCCGGTGCGCTGACCACCCGGATCATCGACCTGGTCTCGCCCATCGGCAAGGGGCAGCGCGGTCTGATCGTGGCCCCGCCGAAGACCGGTAAGACCATGATCATGCAGGCGGTGGCCAACGCCATCACCCGCAACAACCCCGAGTGCCACCTGATGGTCGTCCTCGTGGACGAGCGTCCGGAAGAGGTCACCGACATGCAGCGGTCGGTCAAGGGCGAGGTCATCTCCTCGACCTTCGACCGCCCCGCCGAGGACCACACCACGGTCGCCGAACTGGCCATCGAGCGCGCCAAGCGCCTGGTGGAGCTGGGCCACGACGTGGTGGTCCTGCTGGACTCCATCACCCGCCTCGGCCGCGCCTACAACCTGGCGGCCCCGGCCTCCGGGCGCATCCTGTCCGGTGGTGTGGACTCCACGGCCCTGTACCCGCCGAAGAAGTTCTTCGGCGCCGCCCGCAACATCGAGGACGGCGGCTCCCTGACCATCCTGGCCACCGCGCTGGTCGAGACCGGCTCGCGCATGGACGAGGTGATCTTCGAGGAGTTCAAGGGCACGGGCAACATGGAGCTCAAGCTCGACCGCAAGCTCGCCGACAAGCGGATCTTCCCCGCGGTGGACGTGGACGCGTCCGGCACCCGCAAGGAGGAGATCCTCATGGGCAGCGACGAGCTGGCCATCGTGTGGAAGCTCCGCCGCGTGCTGCACGCGCTGGACCAGCAGCAGGCGATCGAGCTCCTGCTGGACAAGATGAAGCAGACCAAGTCCAACGCCGAGTTCCTGATGCAGATCCAGCAGAAGACGCCGATGCCGGGCAACGGCGACTGAGGGGGCAGCTCCGCCCCCTCACCCCCCGAAGGGCCGCCCTCGCCGGGTGGCCCTTCGGCCCTTTCCGGAGCAAGTGCCCTGCCCCGCACCTTGGCAAGTGCCCTGTCCCGTACCTTCCCGAAACTGGGGCTCACACCCCCCGGGAGCGACTTCGCCCCTGTCCTCACCCGCCGGACGGGCTGAATCGCGCAAGGGACGAAACGGGGGCACCCCGCGCCGTCGGTCCGCCCAGCTGAACGCGGCCCGGAATAGCGGTGAGCGGGAGCGCGTTTTGAAGGTGCGGCCCCAGTAGTGGCAGACTGGTCCGTCGGCCCCGGTTCACGCCCCGCGTCCGCGACGGCGACCCGGCGCCCTCCCGATCCCTAGGAGACACCGTGAAGCGCGACATCCACCCGGAGTACGTCGAGACCCAGGTCAGCTGCACCTGTGGCGCGTCGTTCACCACCCGTAGCACCGTCAGCGACGGCACCATCCGTGCCGACGTGTGCTCCGAGTGCCACCCCTTCTACACCGGCAAGCAGAAGATCCTCGACACCGGTGGCCGCGTGGCCCGCTTCGAGGCCCGCTTCGGCAAGAAGAGCGCGGCCAAGTAGCGACGTTCAGCGCCGGTTCCCGGCCCGCCGCCCGGCGGGTGCGGGACCGGCGCTTTGTCGTCGTCACCGCCAGCCCACCCCCTTCCCGCACCCAGAGGAACCTGACGATGTTCGAGGCGGTCGAGGAACTGATCGGCGAACACGCCGACCTCGAAAAGCAGCTCGCCGACCCGTCGGTCCACGCCGACCAGGCCCGGGCCCGCAAGCTCAACAAGCGCTACGCCGAGCTGACGCCCGTCGTCGCGACCTACCGGAGCTGGAAGCGCACGGGCGAGGACATCGACACCGCCCGCGAGCTGGCCGCCGACGACCCGGAGTTCGCCGGGGAGGTCAAGGAGCTCCAGGCGCACCGCGAGGAGCTGACGGACAGGCTGCGCCTGCTGCTCGTCCCGCGCGACCCGAGCGACGACAAGGACGTGATCCTGGAGGTCAAGGCGGGGGAGGGCGGCGACGAGTCGGCCCTGTTCGCCGGGGACCTGCTGCGCATGTACCTGCGCTACGCCGAGCGCCAGGGCTGGAAGACGGAGATCATCGAGGCCACCGAGTCCGACCTCGGCGGCTACAAGGACGTCCAGGTCGCCGTGAAGGCCAAGGCGAACGCCGAGCCGGGCCAGGGGGTGTGGGCGCGGCTGAAGTACGAGGGCGGCGTGCACCGCGTGCAGCGCGTGCCGGCCACCGAGTCCCAGGGCCGCATCCACACCTCCGCCGCGGGCGTACTGGTGCTGCCGGAGGCCGAGGAGGTGGACGTCGAGATCAACCCGAACGACCTGCGTATCGACGTCTACCGCTCGTCCGGCCCGGGCGGCCAGTCGGTCAACACCACCGACTCCGCGGTGCGCATCACCCACGTGCCCACCGGCATCGTCGTCTCCTGCCAGAACGAGAAGAGCCAGCTCCAGAACAAGGAGCAGGCGCTGCGCATCCTGCGCGCCCGGCTGCTGGCCGTCGTCCAGGAGGAGGCCGATCGGGAGGCGTCCGACGCGCGCCGCAGCCAGGTCCGCACCGTGGACCGCTCCGAGCGGGTGCGCACCTACAACTTCCCGGAGAACCGGATCTCCGACCACCGCGTGGGCTTCAAGGCGTACAACCTTGACCAGGTGCTCGACGGCGAACTCGACGCGGTCATCCAGGCGTGCGTGGACGCCGACTCCGCGGCCAAGCTGGCCGCGGCGAGCTGAGCGGGCACACATCGGGACGGGTGAGGAACAGCGATGCGGCAGTCTCCCGGGGGCCGCGCCCCCTCTCCGCGCAGTGTGCTGCTGGCGGAGGTCGCGCAGGCCACGCAGCGGCTGGCCGACGCGGGCGTCCCCTCGCCCCGGTTCGACGCCGAGGAGCTGGCGTCGTTCGTGCACGGCGTCAAGCGCGGTGAGCTGCACCAGGTCGCCGACGCCGACTTCGACGCACGCTACTGGGAGGCCATCGCCCGGCGCGAGGCCCGCGAACCGCTCCAGCACATCACCGGGCGCGCGTTCTTCCGCTATCTGGAGCTGGCGGTCGGACGCGGGGTGTTCGTGCCGCGTCCGGAGACGGAGTCCGTGGTCGGCTGGGCGATAGACGCCGTGCGGGCCATGGATGTCGCCGAGCCGCTGATCGTGGACCTGTGCACCGGCTCCGGCGCCATCGCGCTCGCCCTGGCCCAGGAGGTGCCGCGTTCGCGGGTGCACGCCGTCGAGCTGGACGAGGGCGCGCTGCACTGGGCGCGCAAGAACACCGACGGCACCCGGGTGCGGCTGCACCACGCCGACGCCCGCACCGCGCTGCCGGAGCTGGACGGCCAGGTGGACCTGGTCATCTCCAACCCGCCCTACATCCCGCTCACCGAGTGGGAGCACGTCGCCCCCGAGGCCCGCGACCACGATCCGCAGCTGGCCCTGTTCTCCGGCGAGGACGGCCTGGACCTCATCCGGGGCCTGGAGCGCACCGCGCACCGCCTGCTGCGGCCCGGCGGGCTCGTCGTCATCGAGCACGCCGACACCCAGGGCGGCCAGGTGCCGTGGATCTTCACCGAGGACCGGGGCTGGGCCGACGCCGCCGACCACCCCGACCTGAACAACCGCCCCCGATTCGCCACAGCCCGCAGGGAGGTGCCGTAATGGCACGGCGCTACGACTGCTCCGACCCCACCGACCGCCGGACCGGGCTGCGCGAGGCCGCCGCCGCCGTCCGCCGCGGCGAGCTGGTCGTGCTGCCCACCGACACGGTGTACGGGATCGGGGCGGACGCGTTCGCCCCGGAGGCCGTCGCCGACCTGCTTCAGGCCAAGGGACGCGGCCGGGGCATGCCCTCCCCGGTGCTCGTCGGCTCCCCGAACACCCTGCACGGGCTGGTCACCGACTTCTCCGAGTCCGCCTGGGAACTGGTGGACGCCTTCTGGCCCGGCGCGCTCACCCTCGTCGCCCGCCACCAGCCCTCGCTGACCTGGGACCTGGGGGAGACGCGTGGCACCGTCGCCGTGCGCATGCCGCTGCACCCGGTGGCGATCGAGCTGCTGACCGAGGTCGGCCCGATGGCCGTCTCCTCGGCCAACCTCACCGGCCACCCGGCCCCGCAGGACTGCGACGCGGCACAGGAGATGCTGGGCGACTCCGTCGCCGTCTACCTCGACGGCGGCCCCACCCCCGACACCGTGCCGTCCTCCATCGTTGACGTCACCGGAACGCAGCCGGTGCTGCTGCGCGCCGGGGCCCTGAGCGCCGACGAGCTGCGCAAGGTGGTCCCCGACCTCAAGGAGGCCAGTTGACCGCGCCCGAAGGGCGTGGCATAGCGACCCCCACCGAGGCCGGTACGCCCTTCCGCATCCTGCACGTCTCCACCGGCAACGTCTGCCGCTCACCCATCACCGAGCGGCTGACACGGCACGCCCTGGCGGCCCGGCTGGACGGGATGGCCGCCGGTGGCCTGCTGGTGGAGAGTGCCGGGACGTGGGGGCACGAGGGCGCGCCCATGGAGGAGCACGCCGCCACCGTCCTGGCCGACTACGGCGCCGACGCCACCGGCTTCACCGGCCGCGAGCTGCTGGACGAGCACGTCATCCGCGCCGACCTGGTGCTGACCGCCACCCGCGACCACCGGGCGCAGGTCATCTCCATGGGGCACTCCGCGGGGCTGCGCACGTTCACCCTGAAGGAGTTCACCCGGCTGGTGGGCGCGATCGACGCCGCGAGCCTGCCGGACCCGGCCTCGCCCGGCGGCGTCGCCGAGCGGGCCCGCGCCCTGGTCCAGGCCGCAGCCGCACTGCGCGGCTGGCTGCAGGCTCCCACCGCCGAGG
Organism: Streptomyces sp. JJ66; assembly: GCF_019303495.1. Lineage (GTDB taxonomy): Bacteria > Actinomycetota > Actinomycetes > Streptomycetales > Streptomycetaceae > Streptomyces. The sequence continues at coordinate 23,260 of NZ_JAEVFI010000005.1, forward strand.
CGGACGAGGTCTACGACCCGTACGGGGCGCCCATCACCTACTTCCGCAGCGTCGGCGAGGAGATCAGCCGCGCGCTCGACCCCGTGGTGACCGCGCTCACCGGGGTGCCCGCCCCGGCGTAGCCGCTGGGCGGGGGACGCAACCAGCCAGCCGCGTCGCCGTGTCCTAGTCTGTAGGGCCTAGTACTCCTAGTACGCCAGCTGGTACTAGGCGCCGAAGAACCCAGGGGAGCCCGTGCGGGAGTATCTGCTGACGTTGTGCGTCACGGCCGCGGTCACCTACTTGCTGACCGGGCCGGTGCGGAAGTTCGCCATCGCGGCGGGCGCCATGCCGCAGATCCGCGCCCGGGACGTACACCGTGAGCCCACCCCGCGACTCGGCGGCATCGCGATGTTCGGCGGCCTGTGCGCGGGTCTGCTGGTCGCCTCACAGCTCACCAATATCGGTGAAGCCTTCACCCTGTCCGACGAACCGCGCGCGCTGCTCGCCGGCGCCGGGATCATCTGGGTGCTGGGCGTGCTGGACGACAAGTTCGGCGTGGACGCGCTGGTCAAGCTCGGCGGCCAGATGATCGCCGCCGGTGTCATGGTGTGGCAGGGCCTGACCATCTTGTGGCTGCCCATCCCCACCGTCGGCAACGTCGCCCTCACCCCGCTCCAGGGCACCCTGCTGACCGTCGCGCTGGTCGTCATCACCATCAACGCCGTGAACTTCGTGGACGGGCTGGACGGGCTGGCCGCGGGCGTGGTGTGCATCGCGGCGATGGCGTTCTTCATGTACGCCTACCGCATGTGGTACGGCTACGGCATCGAGGCCGCCGCCCCGGCCACGCTCTTCGCCGCCGTCCTCATCGGCATGTGCCTGGGCTTCCTGCCGCACAACATGCACCCCGCCCGCATCTTCATGGGTGACTCCGGCTCGATGCTCATCGGCCTCGTCCTCGCGGCGGGCGCGGTCACGATCACCGGCCAGGTGGACCCGGACGTGGTCACCGAGCACGAGGGTTCGGTGCGCGAGGCGGTGCAGGTGATGGTGCCGGTCTACATGCCGCTGCTGCTGCCGCTGACGATCCTGGCCGTCCCGATCGCCGACCTCGCGCTGTCGATCATCCGGCGCACCTGGAAGGGCCAGTCGCCGTTCGCCGCCGACCGGGGGCACCTGCACCACCGGCTGCTGGAGATCGGTCACAGCCACAGCCGCGCGGTGCTGACGCTGTACTTCTGGTCCGCGCTGATCGCCTTCGGCGCGGTCGCCTTCTCGGTGAAGTCCCGCTCGCTGGTGATCGTCCTGACGATCGTCCTGCTGAGCGCGGTGGGCCTCGTCGTCCTGCTGCTGCCCCGCTTCACCCCGCGCGTCCCGGCCTGGGGCCAGCGCCTGGTCCCACCCCGCTACCGGCGCCTGGAGGACGAACCGGTAGCGGCGCCCGCCGGGGAAACGGAGTCCGCCGCTCCGCAGCGCGAACCGGAGACCATCAGCGCTTCGGCCGCCCGTCCGCACACCTCTGGTCTCAACGGCGCGACCGCCCTCACCGACCGCCACCGCCCCTCCCGCCGCCGCACGTTGGACTCCCGTTCCTGAGGGTGTCGCCCGCCCTGGCGGCGGCTGCCGCGAGCACCGCGGTAAGCGAGCGCTCAGCTAGGGTGGTGCCAACTGCCCGTCAGTGCACGGATGATGGGCGTCGCTCTCAAGTGTGACGGCTGGCACACCAACTTGGTAAAGACCTCATCAAATAGTTTGTGATACCGTTCACGAGACCGGTCAGGAGGTCGGCGGGCAGCGACCCAGGCCCCCGCTCCGCGCGTTCGCGCCGCCGGGCTACGCTCACCACCGACGTCACGTCGCCCCCCGCAGTCCCCCTTGCTGGAGCAGCACTTATGCAGTCGAACGACGCCCGGATTCTCCGCGGCGCCGCGATTCCCTCGGCCTGCGCCGGGCTGGTCGGCGTCGTCGTCGGCACCCTCGTGGCCGGTGCGCAGGGTGCTCTCGGGGCCGCGCTCGGCACCGTGCTCGTCCTCGCGTTCTTCGGTGCCGGACTCGTCGCGCTGAGCCGTATCGGCGAGGCATGGCCGCACCTCTTGCTCGGCGCGGGGTTCCTCGTCTACACGACACAGGTCGGCGTCATGCTCGTCCTGCTCCTGCTGCTGCGCGACGCCACGTGGATGGACGGCCGGGTCTTCGGCCTGACTGTCCTGGCCTGCCTGCTGGTGTGGCTCGCCGCCCAGGCGTGGACCCACACCCGGGTGAAGACCCTGTACGTCGATCCCCCCGCCCCGAGCACGTCCACGGACGCGGAGCCCCGCGCATGAGGGCCGAGTACGGAGGCACCGAAGGTAGGGGCGACATAAGAACACCTTCGGCGGACTGCTATGGTCCGACGCCGAGAGTGTGGCGAGCGATGGAGCGTGCGCTGTGCGGGACAGCGTCGCGAGCTCCCCGCTTCTTCGTGGACCGCTCTGCCGTCGCGCCGGCCGGTCCCTCCTCCCGTGATACCCAGTCCAGTGCCGCTCCGTGGCCCTGTGCCGCGCCGACACACGAGGTAGCCGTACCTATGCGTCCGACCGAAGGAGCTCGCGGTGAGTAGTGATCAGTTGCTCGCCTTCGAGGTTGACTGCCACCTGTTCCAGGGGTGTGGCTTTGAGGCCCCGAGCGTGTGGTCGTTCATCTTCGAGCCGATGTTCACGGTCGGGCCGCTCGAGTTCAACAAGCCGATGCTCCTCGCGTTCATCGGTACCGGCCTCATCCTCACGTTTTTCGGGATGGCGTTCTCGAAACCCAAGGTCGTCCCCGGCAAGCTCCAGATGGTCGCCGAGGCGGGCTATGAGTTCGTGCGCAAGGGCATCGCCCGCGAGGTGATCGGCAAGAAGGGCGAGCCCTTCGTCCCGCTGCTCGTCTCGCTGTTCTTCTTCGTGTGGGTGATGAACCTGTGGGCGCTCATCCCGATCGCCCAGTTCCCGGTCACCTCCGTGATCGCCTACCCAGCCGCTCTGGCGATCGTCGTGTGGGTCACCTACATGACGGTGACGTTCAAGACGAACGGGTTCGTCGGCGGCATGCGCAACCTGTGTGTACCTTCCGGGCTGCCGAAGCCGATCTACGTGATCCTGACCCCGATCGAGTTCGTCTCGAACATCTTCGTCCGGCCGTTCACGCTGGCCGTACGGCTCTTCGCGAACATGTTCGCAGGTCACACCCTGATCCTGATCTTCACGATCGCGACCTGGTACATGCTCGGCACGGTCCTCGGAACCGTGTACGCCACCGCCTCCTTCGCCATGACGGTCGTGCTCACCGTCTTCGAGCTTTTCATCCAGGCGTTGCAGGCGTACGTGTTCACCGTGCTGACGGCCACCTACCTCTCGCAGGCGCTGGAAGAAGCGCACTGAGGTAGCGGCCCGCACGCCCGCCAAGCCACCCCGCACCACCCAAGACGTCCGGTGGACCAACCACCCACCGGCCCACCAAGAGAAGGAACCAAGGGAATGTCTGCTCTCGAGACGCTCGCGCAGGTTGAAGGCAACGTCGGCACCATCGGCTACGGCCTCGCCGCGATCGGCCCCGGTATCGGCGTCGGCATCATCTTCGGTAACGGTGTGCAGGCCATCGCCCGCCAGCCCGAGGCGGCCGGCCTCATCCGCCAGAACATGCTGCTCGGTTTCGCGGTCGTCGAGGCCCTCGCCCTCATCGGTTTCGTCGTTCCGTTCGTCCTGAACTGACCATCGGACCCGAGCCGCATCAGACGAAAGGTCCCCCATGATGTACCTGGCAGCCTCAGAGGAACAGAATCCGCTGTTCCCGGTCTGGCCTGAGATCGTCATTGGCCTGCTCGCCTTCGGCATCGTCTTCTTCGTCTTCGCCAAGAAGCTCCTCCCGGCCATCAACAAGGCCCTGGACGAGCGCCGGGAGGCGATCGAGGGGGGCATGGAGAAGGCCGAGGCAGCTCAGGCCGAGGCGCAGCAGACGCTGGAGGAGTACCGGGCGCAGCTCGCCGAGGCCCGGCACGAGGCCGCGCGGCTGCGGCAGGACGCCCAGGAGCAGGGTGCCGCGATCATCGCCGAGATGCGCGCGGAGGGCCAGCGGCAGCGTGAGGAGCTCGTCGCCGCCGGTCACACCCAGATCGAGGCCGACCGCAAGCAGGCCGCGCAGGCGCTGCGCCAGGACGTGGGCTCGCTCGCGACCACCCTGGCCGGCAAGCTCGTCGGCGAGTCCCTTGAGGACCAGGCCCGGCAGAGCCGCACGATCGACCGGTTCCTGGACGAGCTGGAGCACAAGGCCGACGCTACAGCCGCCTCCGACGCCGCCGGGGCCGCCCGATGAACGGAGCGAGCCGCGAGGCACTGGCCGTCGCCCGGGAGCAGCTGGACGCGCTGACGGACAACACCGCCGTTGACGCGCGGCAGCTGGCCGACGAGCTGGCCGCTGTCACCACGCTGCTCGACCGCGAGGTGCGCCTGCGCCGGGTGCTCACCGACCCGGCGCAGCCCGGCGAGGCCAAGGCCGAACTGGCCAGACGCCTGCTGGGCCGCCAGGTCAGCGGCGAGGTGGCCGACCTCGTCTCCGGCATGGTCCGCTCGCGCTGGTCCCGGTCGCGCGACCTGGTGGACGCCGTCGAGCAGCTTGCCGACAGCGCCGACCTGATCGCCGCCGACCGGGCCGGCACCCTGGACGACGTGGAGGACGAGCTGTTCCGGTTCGGCCGGATCGTCGCGTCCTCGACCCAGCTGCGGGCCGCGCTCAGCGGCAAGGTTGACGACCCCGCCGCGCGCGGTGCGAAGACCGAGCTGCTGCACCGCCTGCTGGGCGGCCGGGCCAAGCCCGCCACCGAGCGGCTGGTGACGCGCCTGGTCGCCGCCCCGCGGGGTCGTAGCCTGGAAGGTGGCCTGGAGGCGCTGTCCCGGCTGGCCGCCGAGCGCCGCGACCGCTCCGTCGCCGTCGTCACCTCCGCGGTGCCGCTCAGCGACGGGCAGAAGCAGCGTCTGGGCGCCGCGCTGGCCCGCCTGTACGGGCGGGAGGTGCACCTCAACCTCGACGTGGACCCGGCGGTCCTCGGCGGGATCTCGGTGCGCATCGGTGACGACGTCATCGACGGCACCGTCGCCGCGCGTCTGGGTGAGGTCGAACGGCGGATGGCCGGTTAGTCCCGGCCGCACAACCAACTCAACAAGCAGTACGTAGCGGCCCGAGTTGGGCCGTAGCAGATACATACGGGCCCAACAAGGAGAGCAGGGAACCCAGATGGCGGAGCTCACGATCCGGCCGGATGAGATCCGGGACGCGCTGGAGAACTTTGTCCAGTCGTACACGCCGGACGCGGCCTCGCGCGAAGAGGTCGGGACGGTCAGCGTTGCCGGTGACGGCATCGCGAAGGTCGAGGGGCTGCCCTCGGCCATGGCGAACGAGCTGCTGAAGTTCGAGGACGGCACGCTCGGCCTCGCCCTGAACCTCGAAGAGCGCGAGGTCGGTGCGGTGGTCCTCGGCGAGTTCAGCGGCATCGAGGAGGGCCAGACGGTGCGCCGCACCGGCGAGGTCCTCTCGGTGGCGGTGGGCGACGGCTACCTCGGCCGTGTCGTCGATCCGCTGGGCAACCCGGTGGACGGACTCGGCGACATCGAGACCTCGGGCCGCCGTGCGCTGGAGCTGCAGGCCCCCACGGTCATGCAGCGCAAGTCGGTGCACGAGCCGATGGAGACCGGCTACAAGGCCGTGGACGCCATGACCCCGATCGGCCGTGGCCAGCGTCAGCTGATCATCGGCGACCGGCAGACCGGCAAGACGGCCCTGGCGGTTGACACGATCATCAACCAGAAGGCCAACTGGGAGACCGGCGACCCGAGCAAGCAGGTCCGCTGCATCTACGTCGCCGTCGGCCAGAAGGGCTCCACCATCGCTGGCGTGCGCGGCGCGCTGGAGGAGGCCGGTGCCCTGGAGTACACGACGATTGTCGCCGCCCCGGCGTCCGACCCGGCGGGCTTCAAGTACCTGGCGCCCTACACCGGTTCGGCCATCGGCCAGCACTGGATGTACGAGGGCAAGCACGTCCTGATCGTCTTCGACGACCTGTCCAAGCAGGCCGACGCCTACCGCGCCGTGTCCCTGCTGCTGCGCCGCCCGCCGGGCCGTGAGGCGTACCCGGGTGACGTGTTCTACCTGCACTCCCGGCTGCTGGAGCGCTGCGCCAAGCTGTCGGACGAGATGGGCGCGGGCTCGATGACCGGTCTGCCGATCGTCGAGACCAAGGCCAACGACGTGTCGGCGTTCATCCCGACCAACGTCATCTCCATCACCGACGGCCAGTGCTTCCTGGAGTCCGACCTGTTCAACGCGGGCCAGCGCCCGGCGCTGAACGTCGGCATCTCGGTCTCCCGCGTCGGTGGCTCCGCGCAGCACAAGGCGATGAAGCAGGTGTCGGGCCGTCTGCGCGTGGACCTGGCCCAGTTCCGTGAGCTGGAGGCGTTCGCCGCCTTCGGCTCGGACCTGGACGCCGCGTCCAAGTCCTCCCTGGAGCGCGGTCAGCGCATGGTGGAACTGCTCAAGCAGAGCCAGTACGCGCCGTACCCGACCGAGAACCAGATCGTCTCCATCTGGGCGGGCACCAACGGCCTGATGGACGAGGTCCCGGTCGCGGACATCCGCCGCTTCGAGAAGGAGCTGCTGGACTTCCTGCACCACGAGCACAAGGACCTGATGACGTCCATCCGCGAGGGCGCCAAGATGTCGGACGACACCCTGGCCAAGCTGCGTGAGGTCGTCGACTCCTTCAAGCGCCAGTTCGAGACCTCGGACGGCAAGCTGCTGGGCGAGGGCTGAGCATGGGTGCCCAGCTCCGCGTCTACAAACGACGGATCAAGTCCGTCAAGGCGACCAAGAAGATCACCAAGGCGATGGAGATGATCGCCGCCTCGCGCATCGTCAAGGCGCAGCGCAAGGTGGCGGCCTCCACTCCGTACGCCGACGAGCTGACCGCCGCGGTCACCGCGGTGGCCGACGGGGCGAACGTCAAGCACCCGCTGACCACCGAGGCGGAAACCCCCAGGCGGGCCGCCGTCCTGCTGATCACCAGCGACCGCGGTCTGGCCGGCGGCTACTCCTCCAACGCCATCAAGGCCGCGGAGGCGCTGACCGCGCGGCTCGACGGTGAGGGCAAGGAAGTCCAGACCTACGTCGTCGGCCGCAAGGGCGTGGCGTACTACAACTTCCGTGAGCGCCCGGTCACCGACTCCTGGACCGGCTTCACCGACGCGCCGTCCTACGCGGACGCCAAGACGGTGGCGGCTCCCCTTATCGAGGCGATCGAGCGGGAGACGGCCGAGGGCGGACTGGACGAGCTGCACATCGTCTTCACCGAGTTCGTCTCGATGATGACCCAGACGCCCGTCCAGCGCCGCATGCTGCCGCTGACGTTCGAGCCGGACGCCAGCGAAAGCGCCGAGAACGCCGAGGGCACGGCGAAGGAGCGGCAGATCCAGCCGCTGTACGACTTCGAGCCCTCAGCCGAGGAAGTCCTCGACGCGCTGCTGCCGCGTTACGTCGAGAGCCGGGTCTACAACGCCCTGCTCCAGGCCGCCGCCTCCGAGCACGCGGCCCGCCGCCGGGCGATGAAGTCGGCGACGGACAACGCGGAAGAACTCATCAAGTCGCTCACGCGGCTTGCCAACGCGGCCCGCCAGGCCGACATCACCCAGGAAATCAGCGAGATCGTCGGTGGTGCCAGCGCGCTGGCCGACGCTTCTGCGGGGAGTGACCGATAACTATGACCACCACTGCTCAGACGGCCGTCGCGACGGGCCGCGTCGCGCGGGTCATCGGCCCGGTCGTCGACGTGGAGTTCCCCGTCGACGCGATGCCGGACATCTACAACGCCCTGACCGTCGAGGTCCTCGACCCGTCGGCCGAGGGTGCCACCAAGACGCTGACGCTGGAGGTCGCACAGCACCTCGGCGAGGGTGTGGTGCGCGCCATCTCCATGCAGCCCACCGACGGCCTGGTCCGCCAGGCCCCGGTGACCGACACCGGCGACGGCATCACGGTGCCCGTCGGCGACGTCACCAAGGGCCGCGTGTTCAACACGCTCGGCGAGATCCTCAACGAGCCGGAGGCCGCCTCCGAGGTCACCGAGCGCTGGGCGATCCACCGCAAGGCCCCGGCCTTCGACCAGCTTGAGTCCAAGACCGAGATGTTCGAGACCGGCCTGAAGGTCGTGGACCTGCTGACCCCGTACGTCAAGGGCGGCAAGATCGGCCTGTTCGGCGGCGCGGGCGTCGGCAAGACCGTGCTCATCCAGGAAATGATCATGCGTGTGGCCAAGCTGCACGAGGGTGTTTCCGTGTTCGCCGGTGTGGGTGAGCGCACCCGTGAGGGCAACGACCTGATCGAGGAGATGGCCGAGTCCGGCGTGCTCCCGCAGACCGCCCTCGTCTTCGGCCAGATGGACGAGCCGCCGGGCACGCGTCTGCGCGTGGCGCTGGCCGGTCTGACCATGGCGGAGTACTTCCGCGATGTGCAGAAGCAGGACGTGCTGTTCTTCATCGACAACATCTTCCGCTTCACCCAGGCCGGCTCCGAGGTCTCCACGCTGCTGGGCCGCATGCCCTCCGCGGTGGGCTACCAGCCGAACCTCGCGGACGAGATGGGCATCCTCCAGGAGCGCATCACCTCCACCCGTGGTCACTCGATCACCTCGATGCAGGCGATCTACGTCCCCGCGGACGACCTGACCGACCCGGCCCCGGCGACCACGTTCGCCCACCTGGACGCCACCACGGTGCTCTCCCGTCCGATCTCGGAGAAGGGCATCTACCCGGCGGTGGACCCGCTGGACTCCACCTCCCGCATCCTGGACCCGCGCTACATCTCGCAGGAGCACTACGAGTGCGCCTCGCGCGTCAAGGGCATCCTGCAGAAGTACAAGGACCTCCAGGACATCATCGCCATTCTCGGTATCGACGAGCTCGGCGAGGAGGACAAGCTCACCGTCCACCGCGCCCGCCGCATCGAGCGCTTCCTGTCGCAGAACACGCACGCGGCGAAGCAGTTCACCGGACTCGACGGATCGGACGTGCCGCTGGACGAGTCGATCGCCGCGTTCAACGCGATCGCCGACGGTGAGTACGACCACTTCCCCGAGCAGGCGTTCTTCATGTGCGGTGGCCTGGACGACCTCAAGGCCAAGGCCAAGGAGCTGGGCGTCTCCTGACGCTCCCGGCTCGCCGGCGGTGGGAACGGACCCGTGTCCGTTCCCACCCGCCGCACCCCGTATCCTTGTGAAAATCCCAGTCTGAGGAGCCACAGTGGCTGAGCTGCACGTCGAGTTGGTCGCCGCCGACCGCAAGGTCTGGTCCGGTGAGGCCAGCCTGGTCGTCGCGCGCACCTCGTCGGGTGAGATCGGCATCATGCCCGGCCACCAGCCGCTGCTTGGTGTGCTGGTGTCCGGCCCGGTCACCATCCGGTCCACCGGTGCGGACAGCGGCACCGTGATCGCCGCCGTGCACGGCGGTTTCATCTCGTTCGCGGACAACAAACTCTCCATCCTGGCCGAGATCGCGGAGCTGAGCTACGAGATCGACGTCCAGCGCGCCGAGCGCGCGCTGGAGAAGGCCAAGTCGGAGCAGGACTCGGCGGCCGAGCGGCGCGCCGATGTCCGACTGCGGGCAGTGGCGGTCGCACGCTGAAACCGCACGCCCCTTCTCGCCCCAGCCGCGGACGGCTCCGGAGCCCTGCTCCGGAATGGTCCGCGGCTGCGTCGATCACGGGCGCGGCACGCTGGGAACGCTGGGAGACCGGGCACGGCGCACCGCACACGGCGCGCGGCCCGCTACAGACGCGAGGAGGTCGGTGACACATGGCCCTCGCCCTGTGGCTGTGCGGATCGTTCGTGGCGCTGGCCCTGCTGGCGCTGTTCGTCTTCGGCCTGCGCCGCCGCCTGATCCAGCGCTCCGGCGGCACGTTCGACTGCAGTCTGCGGTGGGACGTCGCCGGGGTGGAGGCGAGTGAGCCGACGGGCCGGGGCTGGAGCTACGGCATCGCCCGCTATCGCGGCGATCGCGTCGAGTGGTTCCGCGTCTTCTCCTACGCGCCCCGGCCGCGCCGCCTGCTGGAGCGTGAGTCGGTGGAGGTGCTGGAGCGCCGGGTGCCGAAGGGCGAGGAGGAGCTGGCTCTGTTGTCCGGCGCGGTCGTCCTCGTGTGCCGGCTCCGGGGTGCGCGGGTGGAACTGGCGATGAGCGAGGACGCGCTCACGGGTTTCCTCGCCTGGCTGGAGGCCGCGCCTCCGGGCCAGCGCGTCAACGTGGCGTAGCGCGTCCGCCCCGGCGATGGCCGGGGCTTTTGTGTTCCTCACCTCCCTCTGCCGCCAAGCCTGTGCAACTTGTTGCACAACCGACGGCGACGGCGCTACTCTCCAGTAACCGCGCCCGCCGGAGGAGGACCCGTGCCCGCATACCCACGCCTGCTGGAGCCGCTGAACCTGGGCTTCACCACGCTCCCCAACCGCGTGCTGATGGGCTCCATGCACGTGGGCCTGGAAGAAGCCGACAACGGCTTCGACCGCATGGCCGCCTTCTACGCGGAGCGCGCGGCGGGCGGCGTCGGCCTCATCGTCACCGGCGGCATCGCCCCCAACGACGCGGGCCGCATCTACGAGGGCGCGGCCCGCCTCACCACCGAGGCGGAGGCCGGGCAGCACCGCGTGATCACCGACGCCGTGCACGCCGCCGGCGGCCGGATCGCGGTGCAGTTGCTGCACTCCGGCCGGTACGCCTACCACCCCGGCCTCGTCGCGCCGAGCCCCCTTAAGGCGCCGATCAGCCCGTTCCCGCCGAAGGAGCTGACCGAGGCCGAGATCGAGCAGACGATCGAGGACTACGCGCACGCCGCCGCCCTCGCCCAGCGCGCGGGCTACGACGGCGTGGAGATCATGGGCTCCGAGGGCTACCTGATCAACGAGTTCATCGCCGCGCCCACCAACCAGCGCACCGACCGCTGGGGCGGCTCGTACGAGAACCGGATGCGTTTCCCCGTCGAGATCGTGCGCCGCGTCCGCGAGCGCGTGGGAACCGACTTCATCCTGATCTACCGCCTGTCCATGCTGGACCTGGTGCCCGGCGGCTCCACGCTGCCCGAGGTCATCCAGCTCGCCCAGGCCGTCGAGGCGGCGGGCGCCACGATCATCAACACCGGTATCGGCTGGCACGAGGCGCGCATCCCGACGATCGCCACCTCCGTGCCACGCGGCGCCTACGCGTGGGTGACCAAGAAGCTGATGGGCTCGGTCAGCGTGCCGCTCGTCGCCGTCAACCGCATCAACACTCCTGACGTCGCCGAACACCTGCTCGCCGACGGCTACGCCGACATGGTGTCGCTGGCCCGTCCGCTGCTCGCCGACCCCGCCTTCGTCAACAAGGCGGACGCGGGCGAGCCGGAGGCGATCAACACCTGCATCGGCTGCAACCAGGCGTGCCTGGACCACACGTTCAGCGGCAAGATCACCTCCTGCCTGGTCAACCCCCGCGCCTGCCACGAGACGGAACTGGTGCTCTCGCCCACCCGGCACGTCAAGCGCGTTGGCGTCGTCGGTGCGGGCCCGGCCGGGCTGGCCTGCGCGGTCTCAGCGGCCGAACGCGGCCACGACGTCACGCTGTACGACGCGGCCGAGGAGATCGGCGGTCAGCTGAACGTGGCCCGCCGCGTCCCGGGCAAGCAGGAGTTCAACGAGACCCTGCGCTACTACCGCCACCAGCTCCAGGCGCACGGCGTCACGGTCAAGCTCGGCACCGCCGTCACCGCCGATGACCTCACCGGCGCGGGCTACGACGAGATCGTCCTGGCCACCGGCGTCACCCCCCGCGTCCCGGACCTGCCCGGCGTGGACCACCCCCGGGTGCTCGGCTACCTCGACGTGCTGCGCGGCGGCGCGGAGGTGGGCGAGCGCGTCGCGGTGCTCGGCGCGGGCGGCATCGGCTTCGACGTCGCCGCCTACCTCACCGACCCCGGGCACGGCGCGAGCGAGTGCCCGGAGGTGTTCTTCGCCGAGTGGGGCGTGGACACCGGGCACCGCACCGAGGGCGGCCTCACCGCGCCCGAGCGCCCGGCGTCCCCGCGCGCCGTCCACCTGCTCCAGCGCAAGACGAGCAAGGTCGGCGCGGGCCTGGGCAAGACGACGGGCTGGATTCACCGCACCGAGCTGCGCCACCGTGGCGTCCAGATGACCCCCGGCGCCACCTACCGCCGCATCGACGACGCGGGCGTGCACGTCACGGTGGACGGCGAGGAACGCGTGCTGGAGGTGGACACCGTGGTGCTGTGCACCGGCCAGGAGCCGCGCCGCGAGCTGTACGACGCGCTGACGGCCTCCGGCACCAGCGTGCACCTGATCGGCGGCGCCGACGTGGCCGCCGAGCTGGACGCCAAGCGCGCCATCGACCAGGGCACCCGCCTAGCCGCCGCCCTGTAAGCGCTGACGCGCCCTGCCTAGGATGGGCCGACCATGTCGCTGCCGCACGCCATCCTCACCGCCCTGCTGGAGAAGCCGTCTTCGGGGCTGGAGCTGACGCGCCGGTTCGACAAGTCCATCGGCTTCTTCTGGTCCGCCACGCACCAGCAGATCTACCGCGAGCTGGGCAAGCTGGAGCAGGCGGGCTGGGTGCGGTCGGAGCCGGAACCGGGCAGTCGCGGGCAGCGCAAGGAGTACGCGGTGCTGCCCCAGGGCCGCGCGGAGCTGAGCCGCTGGGTGGGCGCCGCGCAGGACCCCAAGCCGCTGCGGGACGCCACGATCCTGCGGCTGCGGGCGGCAGCCGTCGTCGGCACGGACGGCCTCGCCGGGGAGCTGGCCCGCCATCTCGCCCTGCACGAGCGGCAGCTGGCGGAGTACCAGCGGATCGAACGCCGCGACTTCCCGCCGGAGCGCACCGACGAGATCGCCCGGCTCCAGCACGTGGTGCTGCGGGCGGGCATCGAACTGGAGTCCTTCTGGACGCGGTGGCTGACGGACGCGCTGGCCGCACTCGGCGAACCGGCCCCGGAGTCAGCGCCGCAGCCAGCGCCGGAAGCCGGGGTGCGGAGAGCCGGGGCGCCGGAAGCCGCAGTATCCGACACCGCAGCGCCGGAAGCCGGGGCGCCGGAAGCCGAGGCGCCGGAGCGCGCGTGAAAGAGCCGGGGAGACGGCGGGCGGGCCGTCTCCCCGGCGGTCTGACGGGGCGGACTCAGCGGGCGGTGCTCAGCCACCCAGCCCCGGTGGAGGGGCGGCGATCAGCCATTGAGCCCCCGGTGGATGGCGGTGATCAGCTCGCCGTCGGCGGTGTCGCCGCTGGTCTCCCAGAAGAACGCGCCGCCCAGCCCCTGCCGCTTGGCCCAGTCCATCTTGCCGTCGATGGTGGCCGGGGTGTCGTAGCTCCACCACTGCTCGCCGCAGTGCGCGTAGGCGGTACCGGCGATCGTGCCGGTGGCCGGGCAGCGCTGCTTGAGCACCTTGTAGTCCTCGATGCCCGCCTCATAGGTGCCGGGCGCCGCGCCGGTCGCGCTGCCACCGGGCGCGGACTGCGTGACGCCGGTCCAGCCGCGCCCGTAGAAGCCGATGCCCAGCAGCAGCTTGTCGGCCGGGATGCCCTTGGCCTTCAGCTTGGCGATGGCGGCCGCCGCGTTGAAGCCTTCCTTCGGGATGCCCTCGTACGACGTCAGCGGGGAGTGCGTGGCGGTCGGGCCGGTCTTGGCCCAGGCGCCGAAGAAGTCGTAGGTCATGACGTTGTACCAGTCGGTGTACTGGGCCGCGCCGGCGTAGTCCGCCTGGTCGATCTTGCCGCCCGCGGAGGCGTCGGCGGTGATGGCCGCGGTGACCAGCTGGTCCTGGCCGAACTCGGCGCGGAACGCCCGCATCATCGTGCGCATCACGTCCGGACCGCTGTCGTCGCAGCTCAGGCCACAGGCGTTGGGGTACTCCCAGTCCAGGTCGATGCCGTCGAACAGGCCCTCCCAGCGCTCGTCGTACACCAGGTCGTGGCAGGACTGCGCGAAGGCGGCCGGGTTCTTCATGGCGTCACCGAAGCCGCCGGACCAGGTCCAGCCGCCGAAGGACCACAGCACCTTGAGGTGCGGGTGCATCTGCTTCAGCTTCAGCAACTGGTTGAAGTTGCCGCGCAGCGGCTGGTCCCAGGTGTCGGCCTTGCCGTCCACCGACTCGGCGGCGGTGTACGCCTTGTCGGTCGCCGCGTAGGCGTCGCCCATGGTGCACTTGCCGCCCTGGACGTTGCCGAACGCGTAGTTGATGTGCGTCAGCTTCGCGGCGGAGCCGGACGTCACCAGGTCCTTGACGTGGTAGTCGCGGCCGTAGACGCCCCACTCGGTGAAGTACCCGAGGTTGATGTACTCGCCCGGCGGCTCGGGGTCGGGGTCCGGGTCCGGGTCCGGGTCCGGGTCGGGGTCTGGGTCCGGGTCGGGGTCCGGGTCGCCGGAGCCGTCGCAGGCGGCGCCGTTGATGGTGCAGCCGCTCGGCTCGCCCGGTCCGCTGCCGTTGAGGCCGAAGCTGACGCTCGCCCCGGGCGCGAGCTGGCCGTTCCAGCCCGCGTTGACGGCGGTGTAGTGGTCACCGTCCCGGGTGACCGTGGCCTCCCAGTGGCTGTTCACGGTGGTGCCGGAGGGGAAGTCCCACTCCAGCTCCCAGCCGTTCAGCGTGGTGTCACCGGTGTTCTTGATCGTCCACTTGGCCTCGAACCCGGTACCCCAGTCCGAGGTGCGGGTGAAGCTGGCCGTGGCCGACTCGGCGGCCTGTGCCGACGGCGCGAGGGCGACCATGCCGCCGACGGGGATGAGCAGGGCGGCCGCTGCCGCGAGGGCCCGCCGTCGTATGCGATGCGAAGTGCTGCGTTCTGGTGTCACGAGAGCGCTCCTGTGCCGGGGCCGGTGGGGGCCGGTCCGATGGGTCGCTGCGCCGCCCGTGGGAGCACGGCATAGCCTGTTGCCGCGTCCCTCGCAGTTGTCCGTGGACACTAAAGAGGTCTGTACCATTGGTCAAGAGGTCTGGACCATATCGCCGTGGTGTCTGCCCCTGGTGATGCCCGCCAGGACCGCTCCGAACTGCGGCTTCCCCGTTCGACGGGCGGTGAGTTGACCCAAAGTCCGGGGCGGCCGTTGGCCCTCGCGGCAGAGCGACGCCTACTCCCGCGTCACGCCCCACTCGCGGGCCAGGACCGCCGCCTGGGTGCGACTGCGCAGGTCCAGCTTGCGCAGCAGGCGGCTGACGTGCGTCTTGACCGTCGCCTCGGCCATCGACAGCGCCGCCGCGACCTCCGCGTTCGCGTAGCCCTCGGCCAGCAGCGCCAGCAGTGGATGGGTCTCGTCGCCGCCGTCGCCCTGATCATCGCCGTCAGTTACACCCTCTGGCCCAAGCAGCCGCCCGCCGGGAAGTCGGACGACGGCCCGGAGCGGACCCCGCGTCAGGCGTCCCGGCGCTGATCCGACAGAGTGCCGCGCGGCCCGGGTGGCCCCGGCTGGCGGTACGCCGGGTGGCGCGCGGGCGCGCACCGGCCGAAGGTGGGAAGCCAGTCGCCATCTCCAGGGAGTCCGCGTGCCCGAGCTGTATATCGACGGTCAATGGGTCGCCGCGGCGGCCAAAGGACGCCACCAGGTCGTCAACCCGTTCGACGCCTCGGTGATCACCGAAGTGGACGACGGCGACGCGACCGACGTGGACCTCGCCGTACGGGCCGCCCGCCGCGCCTTCGACTCCGGCGAGTGGTCAGGGCTGCCCACCCGCGAGCGCGCCGACGTGCTCTACCGCGTGCACGAGTTCCTGCTGCGCGACCAGGAGGAGATCGCGCGCACCGAGACCCTGGACACCGGCAAGACGCTCACCGAGGCGCGCATCGACATCGAGGACGTCGCGAACTGCTTCCGCTACTTCGCCGAGGCCGCGGGGAAGGACGCGGGCCGGGTGGTGGACGTCGGCCCCGGCGTGCTCAGCCGCGTCGTGTACTACCCCGTCGGCGTCTGCGCGCTCATCGCCCCGTGGAACTACCCTCTGCTGCAAGCCTCCTGGAAGGTGGCCCCGGCGCTCGCGGCGGGCAACACCTTCGTGCTCAAACCGAGCGAGGTGACGCCGCTGTCCACCGTCCACCTGCTCCGCCTCATCGCGGAGGCGGGCGCCCCGCCCGGCGTGGCCAACCTCGTCCTCGGCCAGGGCTCACGCGTCGGGGCCGCGATGACCGCGCACCCGGACGTGGACCTCGTCTCCTTCACCGGCGGCCTGGAGACCGGACGCCGCATCATGGCGACCGCAGCCGAAGACGTGAAGAAGATCGCCCTGGAACTCGGCGGCAAGAACCCCAACGTCATCTTCGACGACGCCGATTTCGACGCCGCGCTCGACTACGCGCTGGACGCCGCCTTCCTCCACTCCGGCCAGGTCTGCTCGGCCGGGTCCCGGCTCATCGTGCAGGAGGGCATCCACGACCGGTTCGTCGAAGCGCTGGCCGACCGGGCCGCCCGCATCCGGCTGGGCAACGGCCTGGAGCCCGAGACCGAATCCGGCCCGCTCAGCTCCGGCGAACACCGCGCGAAGGTCGAACGCTATCTGGAGATCGCCCGCAAGGAGGGCGCCCGCTTCGCCTGCGGCGGCGCCCGCCCTAAGGACCCGGCACTCCAGCGGGGCTTCTTCCTCCAGCCGACCGTGCTGGCCGACTGCGACCGCTCCATGCGCGTCGTCCAGGAGGAGATCTTCGGCCCCGTCGTCACCGTCGAGCGCTTCCGCACCGAGGAGCAGGCGCTGCGCCTGGCCAACGACACCCGCTACGGCCTCGCGGGCGGAGTGTGGACGTCCGAGGCCAGCCGCGCCCAGCGGTTCGCCGACGGCCTGCGGCACGGCACCGTGTGGATCAACGACTTCCACCCCTACGTACCGCAGGCCGAATGGGGCGGCTTCGGCCGCTCCGGCATCGGCCGCGAGCTGGGCCCGTCCGGGCTGCACGAGTACCAGGAGAGCAAGCACATCTACCAGAACCTCACACCGGCGCCGTCCGGCTGGTTCAAGGGCTGAGGGGGCATTCCCACCCATGGCGACCTCGACGAACGAAGAGACCTACGACTACGTCATCGTCGGCGGCGGCACCGCCGGCTGCGTGCTCGCCGCCCGGCTGAGCGAGGACCGCGCCACCCGCGTCGCCGTCATCGAGGGCGGCCCCAGCGATGTCGGCGACGAACGCATCCTGAAGCTGCGCAACTGGATCAACCTGCTCGACTCCGAGTTCGACTACGGCTACACCACCGTCGAGCAGCCCCGGGGCAACTCCCACATCCTGCACTCGCGCGCCCGCGTCCTGGGCGGCTGCTCCTCGCACAACACCCTCATCAGCTTCCTGCCGCTGCCGCAGGACCTGGAGGAGTGGACGGCGATGGGCTGCACTGGCTGGGGCCCCGAGACCCTGTTGCCCTACCGCGACAAGCTGCGGACGAACATCGTCCCCGTGGGCGAGGGTGACCGCAACGCGATCGCGAAGGACTTCGTCACCGCCGCCTCCGCATCGCTGGACGTGCCCGTCATCGACGACTTCAACGCCCGGCCCTTCCCCGACGGAACCGGCTTCTTCTCCCTCGCCTACGACCCGGCTACCGGCAACCGCTCCTCGGCCTCCGTCGCCTACCTGCACGACATCATGGACCGGCCGAACCTCACGCTGCTGCTGGAGACCTGGGCCTACCGGCT
Organism: Streptomyces sp. JJ66; assembly: GCF_019303495.1. Taxonomy (GTDB): domain Bacteria; phylum Actinomycetota; class Actinomycetes; order Streptomycetales; family Streptomycetaceae; genus Streptomyces. The sequence goes on from NZ_JAEVFI010000005.1 coordinate 40,940, forward strand.
GCTGCCCGACGCCGGTGGCCGCCACACCCGAGTCCGCGTCCGCCGCTCCGACGGCACCACCGCCGTCGTGCGCGCCGAGCGCGAGCTGATCCTGTGCGCCGGGGCCATCGACACCCCGCGCCTGCTCATGCTCTCGGGCATCGGCCCCGCCCAGGAGCTGCGGCGGCACGGCATCGACATCGTCGCCGACCTGCCCGGCGTCGGCGAGAACCTGCTCGATCACCCCGAGTCCGTCATCGTCTGGGAGACGCGCCAGCCACTTCCGCCCAACTCCGCGATGGACTCCGACGCGGGCCTGTTCCTGCGCCGCGACCGCAGCCAGCCGCGCCCGGACCTGATGTTCCACTTCTACCAGGTGCCGTTCACCGTCAACACCGAGCGCCTGGGCTACCCCACGCCCGAACACGGGGTGTGCATGACGCCCAACGTGCCGCGCGCCCGCTCCACCGGCCGCATGTGGCTGCGCAGCGCCGACCCGGCGGACAAGCCGGCGCTGGACTTCCGCTACTTCACCGACCCCGAGGGCTACGACGAACGCACCATCGTGGACGGCCTGCGCATCGCCCGGGAGGTCGCGCGCGCCGAGCCGCTGCGCTCCTGGCTGGTCCGCGAGATCGCCCCCGGCCCGGACCTGGAGACGGACGCGGAACTCTCCGAGTACGGCCGCCGCGTCGCCCACACCGTCTACCACCCGGCGGGTACCTGCCGCATGGGCGCCGGTGACGACCCCCTCGCCGTCCTCGACTCCGAGCTGCGGCTGCGCGGCATCGACGGCATCCGCGTCGTGGACGCCTCCGTCTTCCCGACTATGCCGACGATCAACCCCATGGTTACGGTCCTGCTGGTCGCCGAACGTGCGGCCGACCTGATCCGGGGGAGCGGCGACGCGGGGGCGTAGGTGCGCGGGGTGGTCGGCGCGCGGGGTGGTCGGAGGGCGAGGCACCTTCCTCCGCGCTCGGGATGCGAAACCATCCCAAGTGTGGTGATCCTGTACCAGGACCGTGCACCACGGCTGAAGGGACTGCCATGTCCATGAAGGATAAGCTCAAGGGGATGCTGAAGGGCCACGAGGACAAGGCCCACAAGGGCGTCGAGAAGGGCGGCGACTACGTGGACCGCCGTACGGGCGACAAGTACAGCAAGCACGTGGACACCGCCCAGGAGCGGCTGGACAAGGAGATCGGCGGCGACCAGCCCCACGGCCGCGGCGAAGACCGCCCACCCCAGCCCTGACACCCCCGCCGCCTCCTGACGGCACCCGACGCCCCTGGCGACCCCGGTCGCCAGGGGCGTCCCCGTGACCGGGGGCGTCTGGGCTTCCGGCGTGTCCTTCCGTCACGTCAGGACGGCCCGTGGCCACCGGGGTGCCCGTGGCCGCCGTCCGGCGGGGAGCGCGGGGGCTGCCGCGTTGCCGGAACCCGCCCGGGCGTCCGTGTCACCCGGGCTTCCCGGGGTGACGGGGCACCGGGGGGCGCCGTGCCGACCGCGCGGCCACCGTGACCCATCCGCCGCCCGGGCGGCGGATCACCGCCGGAGCCGGTACCCGAGCCAGCGCCGTGGCCATGACGAGCGCCGGTGCCGGGGCCGATACCGGGACCGGGGCTGCCCGCCACCCATCAGCTGACGACAGCCACCGTCACACCCGGGGCAGGACCCGTCCGGCCGCGCCGCCTCCACCGGGGTGAGAACCAGCGCGCTCATCACCGCGCCCACGGTGAACCCGACCACGCCGAACAACAGCGCCGACGTCACGACTGAGCCTCCTGCCGCGTCCCGTCCCGGAGCTCGAACCACACACTCTTGCCCGTCGGCTCCACCCCGCCGAACCACGTCGTCCCCCACGCGTCGGCCAGCTCCCGCACCAGGCACAGCCCTCGCCCGCCCTCCTCCACACTCAGCGCCCGCCGTGCCAGCGGCACCGCGCGCGGCTCGGCGTCCAGCACCGACACCAGCAGGCACCAGGGCCGCACCGTCGCGTCCACGGTCAGCTGCGGCACCTTGGTATGCATCCACACGTTGGCGACGACCTCCGAGACGAGCAGCTTCGCCACGTCCACCAGCGCGTCCCGCTCGTTGGCGTGCAGCAGCGCTGCCACCATGTCCCGCGCCACCTTGGCGGTCCCCGGCACGTTGGGCGCACACATCCGGTACGTGCGCACCCCGTCCAGCACGGCTACGGCCATATCCCCTCCCACAGGGCATCGTTGACCAGGTCACTCCACGCCCCACCGTGGCCCTGCCACCCACAACTGAGCAGCCGCACTGCGGACTTACCGAGACGCGTAGCGGTATCACCACCGACAGTAGGGCGCAAACACGTACCGGTACAAGGTTATGCGGAAAGTTAACCCGTACGGGGTCCGGCGTGGTAGAAGTACGCTGCTCACCGGCGGATGAACGGAAGGATTCACAAGCGCGATGCCCCCGAGGGAGAACCCAACTGCCCGGCAGGTGCGCCTCGGTGCTGAGTTGCGGAAGATGCGTGAACGTGCTGGCAAGACGGCACGGGAAGCCGCTGGACGGCTCGGAGTGGACCAGGCCAGGATGAGCAACATCGAAGCCGGTCGCATGGGAGTGAGCGAGGAGCGCTTGCGCACGCTGGCCGCGTTCTACCTGTGCGACGACCAGGCGCTCATCGATGCGCTGGCAGCCATGACCCACGAGCGCCGAGGGCAGTTTTGGTGGGATGAGTACCGAGGCATCCTGCCGCCCGCCTTCCTCGACATCGCGGAGCTGGAACATCACGCCAGCTACCTCCGGTCGTTGCAGACGCTCTCGATCCCAGGGCTGCTCCAGACCGAGGACTACGCCCGCACTCTGTTCAGCAGCGAAGTGACGATGCTTCCGCCAGCAGAGATTGATGCGAGGGTCGAGCACCGAATGAGGCGCCAGCGCATCCTCGACCGAGATGTGCCCCCGCCTCTCACCATGATCATCCATGAGGCAGCTCTCCGTATGCGCTACGGCGGCAGGAAGGTTCTCATACAACAGTTCGACCGCTTGCTGGCAGTCTCCGAACGGTCGAATGTCACCATTCGTGTGCTGCCCTTCACCAGTGAGCGCTACATCGAGGTCACCCAACCGGTTCTTTACGCAGGCGGTGTGGTCCCCCAACTCGACACCGCCCAAATGGACAACCACCTGGGTGGCTATCACTGGGATGCCGAAGCGGAGTTGCGGCGACACCGCCTGCTCCTGGACTTCGCGCAGCAAGACTCCTTGGACGCCGTAGCGTCACGAGAGTTCATCCGTCAGACAGCGAGGGAACTGTGAACATGAGCAACGAGCTTGTGCATTGGCAAAAGTCGTCCTTCTCCGGAAACGTCGGACCCGAGTGTGTGGAGCTGGGACGGCAGCGGAATCACCTTGCACTGCGCGAGAGCGACGCCCCCGCCACCGTCATCCGTACCTCCCAGCGCCGCGCGGCCGCCTTGCTCCACGCCACCAAGTCCGGCGTCTTCGCCAGCCTGACCGACTGAACCCTTCGGGAGTAAACACATCTGGACCCCACTGTCAGAAGTGAAGCTTCCCCTTGGTTGTGGAGACCTGCGCTCAGAAGCCACGCACTTTCAGGCGATGAAATGCGTGGCTCCTGGCGGCTACGACACCGAGTCGCTATGACCCGACACCTCTCTTCAGGCGACCATCAAGCGCCGCAGGTCTGTCGCATATTTTGAGATAAGGGCCGGAGACAGGTGCGGGATGTCCCAGGCCGGTCCGATGCCGGTCGCCTGGACTGCTTCCCGGAAGCGAGCCGACGGGATGACCGAACCGGGCACCGCCTTCTCCGGCTCCTGGAAGCCGTGCAGGAGGGGGAGAACCGAGGCCTGGCGTAGTGCCTCTGGCAGGGTGCGCAGGGCGGCTTCGAGGCGAACGAGCCAGTCACCGTAGTCCGCGATTCGTTCGATGCGGTGCCCGTCGTCGATGAGCCACTGCACGAACGTGTCGAGCGAGATGCCGTCGTCGTGCGGGTTCACCAGACTGAAGGTGCGGTACCCGGAGGTGTCCCACCCCAACGTGACGACCGACGCCGTGGTGAAGTCAACGGGCAGGCCATCGTAGTGGGCATGAGGCAGGTCACCGCTATCGGTCTGGTAGAACGAGAGTGGGGCCACGCCAGTCGCGAGCACGCTGAAGAGGAGTCGGCTGAACATGTCGGATATGTTCAGTTGCCCTGAATACCGGCTGTGCGCGAGGATCATGTTGGATCGAAACACCGTCACCGGAAGTCCGCAAAGATCGTGGGCCTCTCGAAGTAGCACCTCTCCGGCCCACTTGCTCGTCGCGTATCCGCTGGCGTACCCGTCGTCAACGGGCTGGATCGGCAGCGCGGTGCGCACGTCGGAATCCTCGTCAAGAGGTTGCCCTGTCCGGGACGTTGCCACGGCCACGCTGGAGATGTACGTGAAGGACTTGAGTCGGTTGGTCAGGGACAGCCGGATGAGTTCCGCGGTTCCGACTACGTTGGCGTCGAACAGGTGGTGGTAGGGCAGCACGTGATTCACCAGGGCGCCCGCGTGGACAATCAGATCCACCTCGCTGGTCAGCCGTTCCCACGTTGCTTCGTCCAGGCCTAGTCTGGGCTCAGCGATGTCGCCCGTCAGGACCTCCAGATGTTCGGCGGCCAGTTCCTCGAAGGTGCGGGTTAGTTCGGGCGCGTCGCTACCGAAGGCGTCGGTCAAGCGCTGCCTGGCGGCATTCTGGGACTTACCGCGGACCAAGACGATCAGCTTGCCGTCGACTGAGGCTAGCCTCTGGAGCCACTCCAGGGTGAGGAAACGCCCCAGGTACCCGCTCGCACCGGTCAGCAGGACGCGGTGTGGTCCCCCCGCAGGTCCCGGGAGGCTACGGGCGCCATCCAGCGTCCCCGTGTCAATAAATCGGTCCAGGGTGAGGTCCTTGGCATGCACTTCGGTGGCGTCCTCGCCGTGTACCGAGGCGAACGTGGGTCGCGTCGCGGGAGCCGTGAGCTTGGCCTCGATGTAGGCGGCTAGCTGTCCCAGGTCGTGCGCGGGACTGATGATGACGTCGACCGGTACCCGGATACCGAAGATATCGTGTAGTAGATTCGACAGTGACACCGCCGACAGCGAGTCCCCACCGAGGTCCCGGAAGTGGGCGGAAGGGCTCACTTCGGTCATTGAGGCCACCAGCAGCGCCCTTGCCGCCTGCTGGACTGTCTCCAGCACCGGCCGGTCGCTGCCTGTGCGGCGTAGGTCAAGCAACTCTTGCCTCTCGCGGGCCGAGATGTCGGCGTACAGTTGCTCCAGCCGCTCGCCGTAGTGTTCCACGAGCTTGGGCCACAGCAACTTGCGGTGGTCCGAGAGCAGGCCGTTGATCTGGCTGAACGGCTCGGTCTCGAGCAGCAGGCCCCGGGGGATCTCGTACGAGTTCAGGCCAGCGTCCTTCGCGATCCGCCGGAACGATTCGCTCAGCAGCTGTTCGAGGTGCTCCCGGTCCTCCCCGTACCGTGCCAGGGCGTCCGGGGTGGGGACGACGACAGCGAGCAGGTAGGAGCGCTCGCTCTTGCCGTGGACGAAGATCTGCCGTATCAGCGGACTGGCGGCGAAAACCGCTTCCAACCGGGCGGTCGCCACGAATTCGCCCTGGGAAAGCTTCAGGACACTCTTGCGGCGGTCCACAACTGCGATGCGGTGCGGACCGAGCTCCGCGACGATGTCGCCGGACTTGTAGTAGCCGTCCTCGTCGAAAAGATCCCTCGTCAACTCGGGTTGCTTGTAGTAGCCGGGAATGATGGAGTCACTCTTGAGGAGGAGCTCGCCCCGAGGGTGCGGAGTGTCCGTGCGGAAGTAGCCAAGCTCAGGCACGTCAGCCAGCTTGTAGTCGGTCACGGGCGGGCGCAGCAGCTCACCATCCACGGAGATGCCCGCAGCCTCCGTGGAACCGTAGATGTTGTGGAGGGGGATGCCGAGGAGGCCCTCGGTGAACTCGGTCAGTTCGGCGGACAACGGCGCGGAGCTGGAACTGGCCCAGGTGACGCGCCCGCCGAGGACGTCCTCGCGGAGGTGCTTGCGCACCTCTGTCGCAGCCACCTCCAGGTGAGCGCCTTCGGTGGTCAGCCGGTCCAGCTCGCTCAGGTAACGCTGGTGAAGCATCTCGCATACGCGCGGCACCAGGGACAGCTCAGTGGGTCGTACGAGTGCGATGTCCTCAAAGAGTGTCGACAGATCGCTGCTGGCAGTGAAGCAGCTGATGCCACCGCGTACCAGTGCGTTCTTCAGCGAGGAGTGGCCGGCGACATGGCTCATCGGCATGTAGTTGATGGTGACCACGTCCGTGCCGGCGAACAGCTTTGACCAGGTGCCGCCCCACATCGCCCGGGCCAACCGCTCGCTATACATGGCGCCCTTCGGCGTTCCTGTGCTCCCCGAGGTGTAGATGAGCATCGAGAGAGGATCCTCCTCCTTGCCGGGGGTGTGCAGGGGTGCCTCGGACAGGTCTGCGCCTCGGTCAAGGATTTCCGACAGGGCTATGAGGTCTACCTCCCGTCCAGCCCGTGCAAGACTCTCGCGGGCGGTGGCGAATCGGTCCGCCTGGTCCTCGGCCTGTGGGTGATAGTCGAACACGACCAGCCGCTGGACCGAGGGTGTGTGCAGGGCCAGTTCGGTCGCCGTGCCCAGGCGCTCGATGTTCGTGGCGAGGAGGAACGGCTCGCTCTCTGCCACGATGGACCTCAAATGCTCGATAGGCGCACTGGTTTGCAGCGGAACGCTGACGAGACCGAGGTGGATGCAGGCCAAGTCCAGCGTTGCGTAGTCCCGGCTGGTGAAACCGAGCAGGGCCACATGGTCGCCCGCCCTCAGAGGGCGCTGCGGGTGATGGTGCCATTCGCGTGCCACCGCGCGGATTCGACTCCACAGTTCGCTGTAGGTGGTGGTCTCGTAGTGTGGCAGCAGTCGGGCCGAGACGAGCCCGGTCCGAGCGTCCCGCACGAACTCCTTCGCGCGTTCGCCGACGGCGGGTCGGTCCGCGTGGCGCTCAAAGACATCTGCCATGACTTGTGCGATTCGCAATGTGATCTCCACGTCAGATAGTTGATGACTATGTGTCGGGTGTGCATGAGAATCTCGGAGAGTGAGAGAGTGGGCCGACACGGTTGATGGAGTGGTCAAGGCGATCCGGCCAGGAGAGCGCCAGGTTGTTCCGGTGCCCCGGCCGGTCCTCACATCGCCTGCTTGTCCACCACCTCGGCCAACAAGGCGCCGACGATACGGACGCCGTGCTCGGTGAGCAGCGACTCGGCGTGGAACTGTGTTGAGGCGAAGTGCGGACCGCGAAGCGCGTGCACCTCACCGGTGACCACATCCCTACTCACTCGTATCGGGCCCACGCCGTCGCACAACACCTCCTCCTCAGCGCTGCGGGCTGCGAATGTGTTGTAGAAGCCGACGCGTTCGCGGCTGCCGAAGAAATCAATCTGTCGCTGCACGCCTTGGTTGGGTACGTCCCTGCGGCGTAGAGGGAATCCGAGTTGGGTGCTGAGCACCTGGTGACTGAGGCAGACCGCGAGGAACGGACGGCGTTCCCGCAGTAGGGTTTCGACCGCCCGGTGCAGATGGGCGATCTTTGGGTTGCCGGCTTCTCGAGGGTCGCCGGGGCCAGGGCCCATGAGGACGAGGTCGTGCCCGTCGAAGGCGTAGGGCTCGTCGAAACGGCACACCGTCACCAACAGTCCCAGCGAACGAAGTTGGTGGCGGAGCATCCAAGTAAAGGTGTCCTCCGCATCCACTACCAAGGCCGTACGACCGCTCAGGGCTGGCACAGGATGCAGGCGGGTGGCATCCTTCGCCAGCCAGAAGCCGGCGAGTGTCGTGTTACGCCGTTCTAGGACCGCTCGGACGTCCGGGTGCCTCGCGAAGTAAGTCGGCTGACCTATGGGCGAGTCGGCACCCAGCGCGGGGCGTTGCCCTGCGGGGCCGCTGTCCGTCCGCAGGGCGGCAAGCAGCCCAGCCGCCTTCGCCCGGGTCTCGGCAACTTCGGAAGCGGGGTTGGAGTGGCGTACGAGGGTGGCACCGACGCCCACCCGCACCCGCCCCCTGGCGTCGATATCGGCAGTCCGGATCGCGATGGATGAGTCCAGGGCGGGCTCGCCGTTGGTGTCTCGCCCGATGAGGGCCAGCACTCCGCTGTAGTAGCCGCGGCCGTGTGACTCGTACCGGCTGATGACCCGGCAGGCGCTTTCGACGGGGCTGCCGGTAACCGTCGGGGCGAACATTGCCTCCCGCAGGATCAAGCGCGGGTCGAGGGTGCTATGTCCCTCGATGAAGTACTCGGTGTGTGCGAGCCGAGCCATTTCCTTGAGGTGTGGGCCTACCACGCGGCCGCCCGACGCGCAGATCCTGGCCATCATCTTCAGCTCTTCGTCGACGACCATGTACAGTTCGTCAGCTTCCTTACGGTCGGCCAGGAAGTCCAGGACACCTGTGAGGGTCGGTCCGGTGGCCGGGTAGCGGTAGGTGCCGCTGATGGGGTTCATGACGGCGGTGCCACCCGTGAGGCTGACGTGACGCTCGGGAGTGGCACCCACGAAGGTGCGGTCGCCGGTGTGGACGATGAAGGTCCAGTAGGCGCCCGACTCGCCGCGCAGGAGGCGGTGGAAGAACGACAGCGCTTTGTGGTGGGAGTAGTCGGTGATGTCTGCGACGAAGGAGCGCTTGATGACGAAGTTGGCGCCCTTGCCTTCGCCGATCTCGTCCGCGATGACCGCGCGGACCAGATCGGCGTAGTCCTCGTCGGTAACGTCGAAGTGCTCGCCGGTCACCAGCGTCGGCTCGTTCGGCAGATGCTCCAGCACCTCAGCCACAGGCAGCTGGCCCTGGCCAGTGACGGTCATGGCGAGGAGCGGCTCGCCGTCATCCACGCAGGCGAATCCGCGCTCAGCGATCTGCCGGTACGGGATGAGCGCCAGCACGTCGTGGTGAGCGCTATCGGGGCCCGACGGGCATTCCGAAACGGGGATGTCCCCCAGGGTTGCTGCTGTCGAGATGTCGCCCACGAGCACGTCGAGCGTGTTCGGGCCAGTCGCCTCCGGGCGGTGCAGTAACGCGAAGGCGGGTGGTTGGGGCGCCAGTACCCGGTCGAGGAGCTCCTCGGCCAGGGGGTGTGCGGTCATATGTTCAGTTCCTGAGCGTCGGACGGGACGGGCGGGGTGGATGACTCCAGCGCGGTGGCGATGGAGTCGGTGGTGGTGACCACGGCGCAGCGCCGGGCCGCGTACTCGATGGCGAGGCGGTGGTCGTCGGCGGAGAAGTCCGCGACGGCGTCGGCCACCAAGAACGGTTGGATGTCGTGGGTGAACGCCTCCACCACGCTCATCAGCACGCCGACGTGCGCGTACACGCCGCAGATGACCAGTTGGTCGCGGCCGTGCTCGCGCAGCCAGCGCAGGAGTCCCGAACGGTGGAAGGCGCTGTAGCGCCACTTGGTGAACACCGCATCCCGGGGCGCGGGCGCGAGCGGTTCGACGACCGCCCGGTCAGCTGGGTCGACGCGCATGCCAGGTCCCCAGAAGTCCTTCAGCAGCCCGCGCTGCTCGTCCGACATACCACCGGGCTGGGCTGTGTACGCCACAGGCACGCCCGATGCGACGGCTTGGCGCCGCAACCGGGCCGCGTTGCGTACGAGCGGGTCGCGGACTGCGCGCGGAAACGGCTGCAGAAAGTAGTGCTGCATGTCGTGGACGAGCAAGGCCACCCGGCCGGGGTCCACGGTCCAGTGAGCGGTGTTGGGAGGCAGGACCTCCGCTGACGGCAGTGAATAGGGCTCAATGGGGGGAATGCCCGCCATGATGTTCCTTCCTGAAATTCCACCTGAGCTCTTGAGCTCCTGCAGGTCGTGAGACGAACCCGGGGCCGCCGGGCGCTTGAGTGCGGAGCCGGTGCTCTCAGGCCATGACCGTGGCTGCCGCCCGTCCGCTTACCCGCCAGGCACCGACCGAGGCGAGAGCCTGGGCGGGGTTGAGACGCGGGTCGCAGAAGCTGGTGTAAAGCGTTCCGACACGGTCGATACCGGATTCGTCGGTGACGCACTCGCTGACGTCGTCGGGGGTGGTCTCCAGGTGGAGGCCGCCCGGCACGCCGCCTGCAGTCGCGACCGCCGTCTGAAACCGCTCGATTTCGTACGTCACCGAGCTCACGAAGCGGGTCTTTACCCCACCTGGCGTGGTGACCGTGTTTCCGTGCATGGGGTCGCTCAGCCAGAGCACCGGATGTCCAGCTGCCCGGACAGCCTCGACGAGCGGAGGCAGCCGTTCGGCCACCGAGTCGGCTCCCATCCGGGCGATCAGGGTGAGCCTGCCCGGCGTGCGAGCGGGGTCGAGCCGTTCACAGAGGACCCGCAGCTCGTCGGGGGTCATCCGCGGGCCGACCTTGCACGCCACGGGATTGGCCACTTGGGCGAGCAGGGCCACATGTGCTCCGTCGACCTGACGGGTGCGCTCGCCGATCCACGGCCAGTGCGTGGAGGCCAGCATCAGGCGCCCCTGCTCGTCGCGACGCACCATGGGGATCTCGTAGTCGAGGAGCAGGGCCTCGTGGCTCGTCCAGACCGGCGCGCCGATCAGGGTGTGAGCACGCGGGGCGCGCCAGCCGAGGTGGCCCATGATATCGTAGGCCGACTGATACCCTGTCAGTATCCGTTCCGGATCGGGTTCCCGCAGAGCGGGATCGGGCTCTGGGCTGTTGACCATGTGTCCCCGGTAGACAGGGAGTTTGAGATCTCCCACTTGTTCCAGGGGTTGCGAACGAGGTTTGGCGTACTGACCGGCGATTCGACCCACGCGCACGACCGGCTTGCCGCTTTCCATCTCCAGTGCGCCGGCGAGCATGTTTAACAGCCCCGCCTTGCGTGCCACGTGGTCGCCGGTGCTCTCTGCCGGGTCCTCGGCGCAGTCGCCGACTTGCATGACATGGGCTTCTCCCGCCGCGACCTGACTGAGCAGGACACGCAACCCGTCCACGTCCCGGGCCTCTACGAGAGGAGGACGGTTTGCGAGTTCCTTCCGGATCTCTCTGGCGCGGGCGCGGTCTCCCCACGGCGGCTGCTGCAGTGCTGACTCGTACTTGATATCGAGCAGTCCATCGTCCATTGTTTCACCCATCATGAATGCCGTAGGAACGCCGCCCTGCCGCCCGCATTTTTGCAGGCGGCATCAAGGGAAATGGATGGGGAATCAAAGTGGGCGGATAATCGACCACAGCAAACACGCTCGACCCCCCGGTCGTCCGCCGACGCGTCTCGTCGACACGACAGATCATGGAACGTGACAAGATCGCTTGCCAAGCACTTTCGGTGTAGTCCGTCAAGTAGTCAGCGGTCCGTCAGGTGGTCGAAAGTGCGTCAAGTTCGGGTCAGCAGGTAGAGCCAGCCCTTGGGGTGGAGGTGGGTAATGTCCCCGGCGGCCCAGGTACCGGGGCGTGCGGCGGTGAAGTCCCGGCCGATCAGGTCCGGCGTCGGCGCTGGACAGGGGAAGCTTCACCGGCAGCGCATCACCAGTCCCTGTTCGGCGAAGGCCGAACAGGGACTGGTGATGGGTGATCAAGCCTTGCTTTCCACTCGGTCCGCAGTGGGCTCGCCAGGCATACGGGTGTCAGGTTCACTGGGCTCCGACTTGGGGAGCCAGCGCAGCGCGACAACCCCGAGTACGGCGTGCAACAGGCCGGCCACCGCGGCAGCAGCGTGAAGGCCGGTAACGAAGGCCGCCTTCGCCTCCTGAAGTGCGGTGGGCACGAGGTCGGGTAGCTGAAGGGTCTCGTCGAGGGTGGGGGCAAGAGCTGGCCCCTGGAGCCGGAAGATTAGCGCGGCGAGTGAGCCGAGGAGTGCGATACCGAGGGCATTGCCGATCTCGTTGCTGGTCTCGGCGATCGCGCCGGCTGACCCTGCTCGCTCCGTAGGTACTGCACCGACCGCGGTGTCGGCGACGAGGCTGAAGGAGATGCCGTAGCCCACACTAGCGATCACCGTTGAGGCGACATACCAACCGACCCCGTCTGCCGTCGTGGTGAGGAGCAAGAGCCCCAGACCGGCCGCGATGGAGAAGTGGCAGATGATGAGTGCGGTCTTCTTACCGATGCGATCGACGACCGTCGGTGTGATAATGCAGGAGACCGTGAGGACGACCGCACCCGGGAGCGCCAGGAGTGCAGCGTGCAGGACGCTCAGGCTTAGGACGGACTGGAGGTAGATGCCTGCCAGGTATGCCGCTGCCGACCACGCTGCCAGCGGCAGCAGACCAGTGATGATCGCGATTGTGAAGACGCGGTCACGGAACAGGGAGAAATCGATCAGCGGGTGCTCAAGGTGCCGCTGGCGCAGAGCGAAAAACGTCAATAGCGCGATGCCGAGAAGCGCCGCCAAGACTGGCAGGACTGACACCCCGTCTGCGGCCATGCGCTTGAGACCGTACATCGTGAGCAGAAGACCTCCAGCGGAGGTTGCGACACTGAGCGCGTCGATGCGACCTTGCCGAGTCGCGTGAACCTCACGGAGAAGTGTGGGCGCGAACAGCAAAAAAACGACGAGTACGGGGAGATTGACCAGAAACACCGAGCCCCACCAGAACCGCTCCAGTAGGGAACCGCCGACGACTGGACCAATGGCGAACCCGGCTGCAAATGCTGCTGCGAAGATACCGATGGCTTGGGCCCGGCGCCGGGAGTCGGGGAACAACTCGCTCAGCACGGCCAGCGCCGAGGGTAGGAGGGTCGCGCCGGCCACCCCCATAAGTGCTCGGAAGGCGATGAGAAGCTCTGCGTTTGGAGCGAATGCTGCCCCAACGGAACCGATTCCGAACACCGTCGCGCCGATCATCAGCAGCTTCAGCCGACCGTAGCGGTCGCCAATGCTGCCAAAGGCGACCAGCAAGGAGCCGACGGCAAATCCGTAGATGTCCAAGATCCACAACGCCTGGTCAGCGGTCGGCGAGAGGGCTTGGCTGATCCGCGGCATCGCCAGAAACAGGATCGATCCGTCCATGGAGACGAGGAGGACCGGTCCCAGGATCACCGCCAGCCCGAGCCACGCCCGCAGTCCGGGTGAGCTGTGCACACGCTGTTCAGTCATGACGTCCACGGTCTGACGCAGCGCGGTCGACAACCATCCCCCTGCCGTGGGTACACCCGGCAGGTACACCCACAGACCTGGTGAGCAACGTAGGCTCGACTCATGGAGACCCTCGGAACGTTTCTGAAAAGTCGTCGTGCTCGCGTCACCCCGGCCGAGATCGGCTTGCGCACCTACGGCACCTCTCGCCGAGTCCCTGGCTTACGGCGGGAAGAGCTCGCCCAGCTGGCTGGGATGAGTGCTGGGTACTACACGCGCTTGGAGCAAGGCCAGGCTGAGACTGCTTCCGAGCAGGTTCTCGACGCGCTTGCCCGTGTGCTACGGCTCGACCAGGTAGAAACCGTCCATCTGCATAATCTCGCTCGGCAATCTGCGAAGCCCGGTCTGCGCGAACCACCTCCCGAGAAGCCTCACCCTCGCGTCCTCACACTTCTGGAGTCACTCGGTGAGGCCACACCTGCGGTTGTTCTCGGCAGGCGCGGAGACGTGCTCGCCTGGAACCGCACCGGGCACGCACTCGTTGCCGAGCACATCTCGTTCGACGCACCACCGGATCCGTCACGGCGTCCGTCGATCCCCCGGATGTTCTTCCTCGATGTCCTCACCCGCGACATGTACCGCAACTGGCACGAACTCGCCCGCGTCCACGTCGCCTATCTGCGACTTACCGCGGGCCGGTACCCCACCGATGCTCGGCTGGCGGAATTGATCGGCGAACTCGCCATGTGCAGCGACGACTTCGCCACGATGTGGGCGACTGGTGATGTTTCCGACTGCACCGTCGGGGCCATGGCTCTGCAGCACCCCACCGTTGGTGCGGTGAACGTGGACTACCAGGTGTGGCTCCAGCCCGACAGTCCCGACCACCGGCTTGAGATCTACACTCCGAAGGAATCGGCCTCTGCCGACACACTGCGAGTACTGACCTGCCAAAGCAGGCTGGCCAGTGAGTCACGGCCGATCAGTAGCACTGAATCACTGACCTGATCAGACAGGCACCAGGTGCGGTTCCGTCGGCAACGATGCAGGGGGCGAGCCGGTGAGGAACCTGTGGAAAGGCAGGCCAGGGCATGCGCTCCTCGCTGGGCGGACTACCAGTCCGGAGAGCGCCGAGGGCAGGGGTCTTCGCAACCGGGGCCACGATGTTGTCGCATGTGTGGTGGTTGCGGCGCCCCCGATACCCTGCGGTGTCGCTGCTGAATCCCGCCTCTTCCGCTGTTCGTACGACCGAGGGTGACTGCGGCGCCCTCCGTCACCCTCGACGGATCAGTACCTACGTGCCTCCCCCCAGCAGCAGTCCTTACCCGATGGCAAGGAGGATCATGACCTGCATCGATATCTCTCCCGAGGCCGGGCCGCGAGAGGCGATTCCCCCGCTTCCCGCAGATTCACACAATCTGACTCTCGCCGAACTTACCTCCCTGATGTTCGCCTCGCTGAACCGCAGTGATCAACACAGGAAAGCCATGTATTATTTGCGTGGCCTTTTGGAGGTCAGGGGACGGAAATCCATACGAGCGATCGCCGAGCTGTTTAGTGACCACGTATCGGAGCAGAACTTACACCATTTTATTTCCTCCTCAACATGGGACTGGAGCGCCATGCGACAGGCTTTCGCCGAGCATGTGATGGATATGATGCAGCCGCAAGCTTGGGTGGCTCGGCTCATGATCATACCGAAGTCAGGGCAACAATCTGTGGGCGTGGAAAGAAACTTCTTTCCCAGCGTGGGTCGAGTTCTGAACGCGCAGCGCGCAATAGGTATATGGGCCACCTCGCAAGAGATGGCCGTGCCGCTCAACTGGCGCCTGTACCTGCCTCATGCCTGGCTTAGGGACCGCAATAGGCGCAGTCGAGTGTCGATACCCGATGGAGTTGAGCCGGAAAGCCTGGCGGAATGCTTGATGGGGGTTTGTTCTGAGACTTTCATGGAATGGGAACTGCCCGTTCGGCCGCTAATCGTTGACATGTGTGAAGCCCACACCGTGACGATCTTCAAGGAACTCGCCGCTTCGGGCGTCCCTCTCCTGGTGAAAGTCGGTCGTGATCTGCGTCTGACCGTCACCGACCCCATGGTCCCTGTCAATGGGAGCAGGGAGTTGACCGCTGGTCAGATTATGGAAATAGCCAGCAGTCTACGACCTCCCGCTGTCTGGACGGACTCCAACCCCCGGCTTGCGCGGCTGGCAGCCACCGTGCGGGTCGCGTTGCCGAGCGCGTCCACGCTGCCCCCCGTCTGTGACGACCTGCTCCTGCTCGGCGTGAGGGACAGCCACGGGCGCGGCCAGAAGGAGCTGTGGCTGACCACCATGAGGACTGCGCAACCGGCTTCTCTCATGCGATTGAGCAGGCTCACGGAAAAGGTCGAACAGGACTTCACTGCGATCTCGGACCGGGTCGGAATTCGCGACTACGCCGGACGCTCCTTCGATGGGTGGCACCGACACGTCACGCTCGCCTCAGCCGCCCACGCGATCATCGCATTGACCGGTCGGCCCCACTGAGTGCTCGTCTGACTTTCGCCCGTCCGCGCTCAGGTGTTCATCCAAGGCAGGCAGCCAGAGCGGCCGCCTGCCTCTTCCATGATCTCTAAGGTGTCAAACCCGGGGCACATCAATATCTCCCTCAAACCCAGATTGGTTCACCTCTCCCTCAGCTGGGGGAAGGGTCAAAGGCCCGGGTATGTCACGCCGGTCAGCTCCTCGGAGACGGCCCACAGGTGGTGGGCCGTGGCGCGGTCGCGGGCGGCGGCGGTAGTGCTGACCCACACGGGCGCGCCGCGGGTTTCGAAGACGCCGCCGGGACCGAGGTAGTCGCCGCCGGTGACGTCCGGGTCGGTAGCGGCGCGCAGGGTGGGCAGGGCGCCGCCTTCCGCGCTCTGCGTCATCAGGCGCGTGCCCCGGTGCAGCAGCTCCGCCTGACGGGTACGTCCGGCCAGCCGGGGTCCGGCCGCCGCGAGGTTGGTGGCCGACATGCCGGGGTGCGCGGCGACGGCTGTCAGCGTCCATCCGGCGGCCCGGGCGCGGCGGTCCAGCTCATGGGTGAACAGCAGGTTGGCCAGCTTGGACTGCCCGTAGGCGAGCCACTTGCTGTAGCGCCGCTCGGCGGAGAGGTTGCCGAAGTCGATACGGCCGATGCGGTGGGCCAGGGAGGACACCGTGACGACGCGGGCCGCCCGCGCCGCGCGCAGTGCCGGGAGCAGGCGCCCGGTGAGTGCGAAGTGACCGAGGTGGTTGGTGCCGAACTGCATCTCGAACCCGTCGGCGGTGCGCCGCAGCGGCAGCGCCATCACTCCGGCGTTGTTGACCAGCACATCCAGCGTGCCGCCGGTCTCGCGGCCGATGCGCTCGGCGGCGTCCCGGACGGAGGACAGGTCGGCGAGGTCGAGTTGGACGAGTTCGAAGCTCCCCTTCGGTACCTCGCGGGTCAGCTGGTCGTGGGCGTCCCGGCCCCGGCGCGGGTCCCGGCAGCCGAGCCAGACGTGGGCGCCCGCGCGGGCCAGCTCACGTGCTGTCACCAGGCCGATGCCGCTGTTCGCCCCGGTCACGGCGGCGGTGCGGCCGGTGAGGTCGGGGATGTCGGCGGTCGTCCACGTCTTGGGCGGCGTCCTCGGCGTCATCGGGCTGGCTCCTCGGGTCGCGGTGCGGTCCTTGCGGCAGACGGCCCGGTGTAGACGCCGACGGCTGCCTTCGGGCCTCCCGGCGGTGGGTTGCCCCGGCCGCCCTACCCGCAGGTACCCCGGCCGGTGCCACCGTAACAAGGGCCACCGCACGTGCGCGGGGGGAGGCAACGTGCGCGGGCAGGCGCCCGGCGTGCGGATGCCTCAGCTGGCGCGCGAGTCTGACGGGTTATCGTTTCCGCCATGGCCGTGCCCGAGCTGATCCGCATCGTCTCCCGTTCCTCCCCGATGGCCCTCGCGCAAGTGGAGCGCGTCCGGGCCGAGTTGGCGGCGCTCCATCCCGGGGTGCGCACCGAGGTCGTACCCGTCACGACGGCTGGCGACCGCTGGATGGGGGACCTGGCCAAGCTCGGCGGCAAGGGCGCGTTCACCAAGGAAGTGGACGCCACGCTGCTGGCCGGGGACGCGGACCTCGCCGTGCACTGCGTCAAGGACATCCCCGCCGATCGCCCGCTGCCCGCCGGGACGACGTTCGCCGCGTTCCTCCAGCGTGACGACGTGCGCGACGCCCTCATCCACCCCGGCGGGCTGACGCTCGACGAGCTGCCGCCCGGCACCCGGATCGGCACGTCCTCGGTGCGCCGCATCGCCCAGCTCGCCGCCTCCCATCCGCACCTTCAGTGCGTGCCGATGCGCGGCAACGCGGGTCGGCGCATGGAGAAGATGCATGCCGGGGACGCCGACGCGCTGCTGCTCGCCGTCTCCGGCCTGGAACGCATCAACCGCACCGACGTCATCACCGACATCCTGTCCGTCGATGACATGTGCCCGCCCATCGGCGCGGGCATCCTCGCGCTCCAGTGCCGTGAGGACGACGCCGGCCTCATCGACGCCGTCAGCGGCCTCGGCCACCCCGACACGCACCGCGAGGCCACCGCCGAGCGCATGTTCCTGCACGTGCTCCAGGGGCACTGCAACAGCCCCATCGCGGGGTTCGCCAAGGCCGCTCGCGGTGACCTGTCCCTGCGCGCCTGCGTCTTCACCCCCGACGGCAAGACGGTGCTCAACGCCCACGAGTGGGCCGGTCCCCTGGACCCGGCCACCCTCGGCACGTCCGTCGCCGTCGCCCTCCTCCGCCAGGGCGCCCGCCAGCTGATCGACAGCATCGCGGCCCACTGACCCCCTCCCTGGTGGCCCGTCCCAGATGTGGGCGCCATCACCCGGCCGTGGGGGAGTGCGGGGAGCCGGTCGGGTGCGCGATGCGGACGGCCGTGTCCGGACGTACCCGTCCCAGTGGTGCGGGCAGGGGCGGGGCTCCCCGCGCCCGGAGCCGGTCAGCTCCGGCACGCGGGGTAACGTCCGGGAAGCGAGCACGTCGGGATCGGGGTCAGCGTGGCGGGCGGTAACCGCTGTCCACCCCCGCGAAGCTGCTCCACCCCGCGAAGCCGCTTCACCCGGCGAAGCCGCTTCACCCGGCGAGGCTGCTTCCCGCGAAGCTGCTGCCACCCCCGCGAAGCTAGGAGTCCGCATGAGCACCCTGTCCCTGGCCGCCGTGCTCGCGGAGCCCGCGCGGCGGCGCGGGCAGCACGTCGCGCTGGTGGAGGGAGAGCAGCGCATCACCTTCGCCGAGCTGTGGCGGCAGGCGCGTACGCAGGCCGCCGCGCTGGTCCGGCTCGGTGTGCGCCCGGGCGACAAGGTGGCGCTGATGGCGCCCAACACCGCCGCGTTCCCGCGCGCCTACTTCGCGATCCTCGCCGCCGGGGCCGTCGTCGTGCCGGTGCACCTGCTGCTCACCGCCGAGGAGGCCGGGCACGTGCTGCGCGACAGCGGCGCGGGCCTGCTGCTGTGCCACACCGAGTACGCCGAGGTGGGCGGGAAGGCCGCCGCGGAGGTGGGTACGCGCGTGTACACCGTCGGCCCGCCTGCCCGGGGCGCCGTGGGTGAGGGGCGGCTGGAGGACGTCGCCGGGACCGTCGAGCCGCTGCCGACGTACCTCACCCGCGCACCGCAGGACCCGGCCGTGCTCTTCTACACCAGCGGCACCACCGGCGCGCCCAAGGGCGCGGTGCTTACCCACCTCAACCTGGTGATGAACGCGACCGTCAACGCCTTCGACGCCAACGATGTGCGCCCCCACGACATCGTCCTCGGCGCGCTGCCGCTGTTTCACACGTTCGGGCAGACCGTCGGCATGAACGCCGTCTGGCGCGGCGGAGCGACGCTGGTGCTGTTGCCCCGGTTCGACCCCGGGGCCGCGCTGGAACTGATGGTGCGCGAGGGCGTCAACACCTTCTACGGCGTGCCGACGATGTACGTGCGCCTCCTGGACGCCGCCCGCACCGCCACCGAGCTGCCCCGGCTGCGGCTGTGCATCTCCGGCGGCGCCTCGCTGCCGGTCCCGGTGCTGGAGCGGTTCACCGAGGTGTTCGGCACGCGGGTCTACGAGGGGTACGGCCTGTCGGAAACGTCACCGACCGCCGCCGTCAACCAGCCCGCGCTCGGCACCCGCGCCGGTACCGTCGGCCACCCGGTGTGGGGCGTGGACGTCGAGGTGGCCCGGGCGGAGGTGGCCGAGCGCGTCGAGCTGCTGCCCGCTGGCGAACTGGGCGAGATCGTCGTGCGCGGCCACAACGTCTTCGCCGGCTACCACGGCCGTCCCGAGGCCACCGCACAAGCACTGGTGGACGGCTGGTTCCGCACCGGCGACCTGGGCCGCAAGGACGCCGACGGGTTCCTGACCATCGTGGACCGGGCCAAGGACCTCATCATCCGCGGTGGCTTCAACGTCTACCCGCGCGAGGTCGAGGACGTGCTGCTGCGGCACCCCCGGATAGCCGAGGCAGCCGTCATCGGGGTCCCGGACGACGTGCACGGCGAGGAGGTCTGCGCCGTGCTGATCGCCGACCCCCACGCGCCCGGGCCGCCGCTCACCGCCGAGGACGTCATCACCTTCGCCCGGCCGCTGCTGGCCAGGCACATGTACCCGCGCCGGGTCGAGTTCGTCGACGCCTACCCGCTCGGCCCGAGCCACAAGGTGCTCAAGCGCGAGCTGCGGCAGCGGTTCGCGGACTGAGGGAGCGGCGTGACGGTGGGAGCACGCGAGGGTGCGGCCGAGGGCGCCGTCAGCGGTTCTCGCCGGGCACCCACAGCACGTCGCCCTGCTCCTTGTTCGCCGTCCGGGCGAGGATGAACAGCAGGTCGGACAGGCGGTTGAGGTAGGTCGCGGTGAGCGGGTTCATGATCTCGCCGTGCTCGGTGAGCGCGGCCCACGTGGACCGCTCGGCGCGGCGCACCACCGTGCACGCCTGGTGCAGCAGCGCGGCGCCCGCCGTCCCGCCCGGCAGGATGAAGCTGCGCAGCTTCTCCAGCTCGGCGAGGAACCGGTCACAGTCCGCCTCCAGCCGGTCCACGTAGGTCTGCTCGACGCGCAGCGGCGGGTACTTCGGGTGCTCGGTGACGGGCGTGGACAGGTCCGCGCCGACGTCGAAGAGGTCGTTCTGCACCCGGGTGAGCACGCTCACCACGTCCTCGGGCAGACCGCCCAGGGCGATGGCGACACCGAGGGCCGCGTTCGCCTCGTTCGCGTCCGCATACGCCGCGATGCGGGTGTCCGTCTTCGCGGTGCGGCTCATGTCGCCCAGCGCTGTCGTGCCGTCGTCGCCGGTGCGGGTGTAGATGCGCGTCAGGTTGACCATGAGGCGAGCGTAGCCCGCCGCCTCCATTCCCTCGTGTGCCGTTCGCGTCCGCCCGCGCTCCCGGCCCGGGGTCCGTCCCCGCCTCGGGCACGCACGGCTTCGCGTCACGGGCACGCTTGGCTTCGCGTCTCGGGCACGCACGGCTCACGTCCCCAGTGGACGCGGGTCAACTCCGGCACCACGCCCGGATGTCGCCGGGATGACGAGCCGATGTGATGTCCATCTGATGAGAGGTGACGCGCATCTCTTCCCCGCCCACAGCGCTCTCACGGACGCTATGGTCCCGCTGAGAGCATGCACGCGCGATGGCTATCGAGGGGATCAGCACGTTGAATGGCGCCAGGAAGCTCGCCGTGATCGGAGCCGGACTCATGGGGTCCGGCATCGCGCAGGTATCCGCCCAGGCCGGGTGGAACGTGGTACTCCGCGACGTCACCGACGAGGCGTTGGCCCGGGGCCGGGGCGGGATCGAGAAGTCGTACGCGAAGTTCGTGGAGAAGGGCAAGCTGTCCGCCGAGGACGCCGAGGCCGCGCTCGCCCGCCTCACCACCACGACCGACCTGGACGCCACCGCCGACGCGGACCTCGTCGTCGAGGCCGTGTTCGAGAAGCTGGAGATCAAGCAAGAGATCTTCCGTACCCTCGACCAGGTGGTGAAGGACGAGGCGGTGCTGGCGTCC
The DNA here is from genome assembly GCF_019303495.1 of Streptomyces sp. JJ66. Taxonomy (GTDB): domain Bacteria; phylum Actinomycetota; class Actinomycetes; order Streptomycetales; family Streptomycetaceae; genus Streptomyces. The sequence goes on from NZ_JAEVFI010000005.1 coordinate 62,014, forward strand.
AACACCTCGGCCATCCCGATCACCAAGATCGCCGCGGCCACCTCGCGCCCGGAGCGCGTCGTGGGCACGCACTTCTTCTCGCCGGTGCCGATGATGCAGCTGTGCGAGCTGGTGCGCGGCCTGAAGACCAGCGACGAAACCCTGGCCACCGCCCGCGCGTTCGCCGAGAGTGTCGGCAAGACCTGCATCGTCGTCAATCGCGACGTCGCCGGTTTCGTCACCACCCGGCTCATCACCGCGCTGGTGGTGGAGGCGGCCAAGCTGCAGGAGTCCGGCGTCGCCACCGCCGAGGACATCGACACCGCCTGCAAGCTCGGTTTCGGCCACGCCATGGGGCCGCTGGCCACCGCCGACCTCACCGGCATCGACATCCTGCTCAACGCGGCGAGCAACATCTACACCGAGTCGCAGGACGAGAAGTTCGCCGCCCCCGAGCGGATGCGGCGCATGGTGGACGCCGGTGACCTGGGCCGCAAGAGCGGCGAGGGCTACTACCGGTACTGACGGGGCAGACGCTCCAGCACGAGCACGGCGGGAGCCCGGGCACGGCGTGAGCCATGCCCGGGGCGGCCCGATTCCACCCCTGCCCTCACCCGGTCGGGTGGTCTCCGTATCGATTCGGGTACGCTCAGCAACTTCACTGCCTGACTCAGGGTCAGGTGTGGTGAGACATTCGGATACGCGGGTGCGCGCGGCGTGAGCGGCGTCACCGCAGCAGGGACGAGTCGTCGGACACGCACGTCACACGCAGGGCACCGGGAGCGCGTTATGCAGATCAAGGGCGACCACGCAGAGCTGACCGTCGGGGGCCGCCTCGACGTGCGCAACGCGGCGGACGCCCGCACGGTCCTGCACCGTGCTCTGGACGGCGGCAACGGTGACCTCGTGCTCAGCCTCGCCCAGCTGGACTCCTGGGACGCGACGGGCCTGGGCGTCATCATGGGCGCGCACCGCCGCGCCGGGCGCTGCGGCCGGCGCCTGGTACTGCGGGACGTGCCGGAGCAGATGCAGCGCCTGCTGGTGGCCACCCGGCTGCACCGCATCCTGGCGATCGAGGGCGAAACGCTCACAAAGCCATGACGATTCCGCCCCCGCACCGGGGTCGGGCTGCGTCGCGGCCCCATCGGCGTCTAAGGTTCCCTTCACTGCCGGGAAGGGCCCAGGGAGTACGAACGCACCGCCGATGGGGGGCTTGACCCATGCACCCGCCGACGCACCGCGGTCCTGAGGACGGCGGCGGCCGCGAGAGCCACGACAGCGGCGCTCTGGCCCGCACGGTCCAGTTGGTCGCGGGCGACTACCTGCTGACCGTCAACCCGGTCGATGGCAGCGAGGTCGAGTCCTGCCCGCCCGACCGCCGTCCCGGCCCGGCCCGGCGGCGCACCGCCGAGGCCCGCGCGGAACGCGGGCGCGCGGCCGTGCCCCCGCCACCCATCGGTGACGCCGCGCTCGACCTGCCACTCCTGGAGCGCGACGAGGAGCGTGAACGGCTCGCCCGCCTCCTGGCCCGGGGCCGTTCCGTGCGGCTGACGGGGCCCTCCGGCGCGGGCCGCACCGCGCTGCTGGCCGCCGTCGCCGCCGACTGCGCCGACCTCGCGCCCGACGGCGTCATCCAGCTCAGCGGCTACCAGCGCAGCGTCGATGACCTGCTGTGGGAGCTGTACACCGCCGTCTACGACGCCTCCCGCTACCGCCCCGAGCAGGCCGAGTTGCTGGACGCGCTCGCGGACATCGGAGCCGTCCTCCTCCTCGACGACGTGGAGTTCGGCGGCGCCGCGCTGGACGAGCTGCTTGCGGCCACGCCCGAGTGCGCCGTCCTCGCCGCCGTCACCCCGCAGGTGCCCGCCCCCTCCCCGCACGCCGACCTGGAAGAGGTGTTCCTGCGCGGCATCAGCCGCCCCGCGTGCGTGGAGCTGCTGGAACGGGCCACCGGGCGCACGCTGGCCGAGTCGGAGGCCGACTGGGCCGGTGACCTGTGGTTCGAGTCCGAAGGGCTCCCGCTGCGCTTCGTCCAGGCCGGGGCGCTGCTGCGGCACCGTGACGCGGCAGGGGCCGCCACGAGCACCGACGAGGACGCCGCCGACGCCGACACCGGTGCCGGAGAAGACGCCGACGACGCTTCCGTCCCCGCGCTGTCCGTCGCCTGCCTCACCGCCGGGCGGCTGGCCGAGACGCTGTCCCCGCAGGGCCGCGAGACGCTGCGGTTCGCCGTCGCGCTCGGCGGCGAGGTGCCGCAGGCCGCGCACCTGCCCGCCCTGCTGGACGACCAGCGGGCCGACACCGCGCTCGCCGAGCTGACCGCCGCCGGGCTCGCCACGTCCGCCGGACCCCACTACCGCCTCGCCGAGGGCGTCACCGCCCAGCTCGCCGACGCCGGGTACGCGGAGGGCACCGACGCCGTCGTCCGCACCGCGGCTCAGCACTACGCCTGGTGGGGCGCCCACCCCTCCGTGACGCCCAAGCGGGTGGCCGCCGAGTCGCACGCGGTGCTCGCCGCCCTTGCCGCAGCGCGGGCCGCCGGTGCCGCCAGCACGGCCGTGCGGCTCGCCCACACGGCGGCGCCGGTGTTCGCCGCCGCCGGGCGCTGGTCCGCGTGGGAGCGGGCGCTGACCGAGGGGCAGCAGGCGGCCGCCGCAGCGGGTGAGATCGCCGAGGAGGCGTACTTCCACCATGAGCGGGGCGTGCACGCGCTGTGCACCGGCGCGCTGGAGCGGGCGCGCACGGAGCTGGAGCGCGCCATGGAGCTGCGCGGCCGCCTCGCCGACCGCCGGGGCCAGTTCGCGGGCCGCCGCGCGCTGGCGCTGGTCGCCGACGCCTCCGGTGAGCCGCTCGCGCCGGGCCTGGACGACGAGGAACGCGCCGCCGCCGAGGCGCCCACCTCCCTCCAGCCCGCGATCGCCGTGGGCGCTCCGGCCCCGGCCCACGACACCGCGACGCTCCCGGGCCCCGTGTCCGGCACCCCGGGCCGCCGCCTGCCGCTCACCGGCCCGCGCCGCAACGTGATGGCCGCCGCCGCGGGCGCCCTGCTGGCCGCGCTCCTCGGCACGGTCCTCACGCTCACCAGCGTCTTCTCGGACGGCGAGAACGGTAACCGTGTGCAGCCGGATCGTTCCTCCAGCCAGCAGGACGCGGACGACGACGGTTTCGAGGACGTCACGCCGCCGTCCTCCGAGAACGCCGACGACTCCGGTAAGCCGGGCCCCTCCGGCTCCCCCGAGTCCCCCGACGAGGTGAGCCCCGCCCGCCCCGGAGACACCTCGTCCCCCGAGGAGCCCTCGGACGACGGCACCACACCCGACGACGGTGCACCTGACGAGACCTCCCCCACGGAAGACGACCAGGACGACACCACCACCGGCGGCTCCGGCGGCAGCGGCGGTTCGGGCGGCGCCAGCGGCGGCACCCAGAGCGGTGGGACCGGCGACGACGACAACTCCAGCGGCCCCGAGGGCCGTTTCACCGACGGCGGCTCCGACACCACGGGCGCCAGCGGGGGCACCGACGACGGCTCCCCGAGCGGCAGCTCGAACGAGGGGAGCACGGAAGGCGGCGCGGTCGGCGGTACCGACGAGGGCGGCACGGATAACGGCGGCACCGAGGGCGGCACCGACGAGGGCGGTACCGAGGGCGGCGGCACGGACGGCGACGCCGACACCGGCGGTACCGGTTCGCCCACCGCGACCGGCCCCGCCCCGGCCACCTCGCAGAACAGCAGCGCGCCCGCCTCATCGGGCGCGGCCAGCACGCCCCTGACGATCTGAGGACCGCGCGGCCCCGGTTGGTGCCCACACCGCCCACGTGGCCCGGCACGCCGGGCGGCCCGGGCGGGCGTTGCCCTCGCCCCGGAGCATGCGCCCGCCGCCCCCGCACCACGTGGGCGCACCTACGTGCCCGCCGCCGGGGTCAGCTGGCCCCACCGCAGGCGCGGCGCCCGTCAGAACAGCCGCAGCTTGTCGTCGTCGATGCCGCGCAGCGCGTTGTAGTCGAGGGTGACGCAGTCGATACCCCGGTCGGCGGCCAGGACGCGGGCCTGCGGCTTGATCTCCTGAGCCGCGAACACGCCCTTCACCGGCGCCAGATGCGGATCGCGGTTCAGCAGCTCCAGGTAGCGCGTCAGCTGTTCGACGCCGTCGATCTCACCACGGCGCTTGATCTCGACGGCCACCGTGATGCCCTCGCCGTCGCGGCCCAGGATGTCCACGGGGCCGATCGCCGTCGGGTACTCGCGGCGGATCAGTGACCAGCCGGTGCCGAGTGTTTCCATGCGGTCGGCGAGCAGTTCCTGTAGGTGCGCCTCGACGCCGTCCTTGATCAACCCCGGGTCCGTGCCCAGTTCGTGGGACGAGTCGTGCAGTATTTCTGCCATCGTGATGATCAGTTTCTCGCCCGCCTTGTTGATGACCGTCCACACCCCGCCATCGGCCTCCTTGAGGGTGCACGGAGGGGACATCCAGTTGAGGGGCTTGTAGGCCCGGTCGTCGGCGTGGACGGACACCGATCCATCGGCTTTCACCAGGATCAGCCGGGGTGCCATGGGCAGGTGGGCGGTGAGCCGGCCCGCGTAGTCCACGGAGCAGCGGGCGATGACGAGACGCATGGGCGGCACGCTACTCGACCGCCGCCTCCGGGAGCGATTCGCCCCTGCTTCTCCCCGTTCCGGCATGGCCGGTTGTGTGCGCAGCCCTATGGCCGCGTCGTCCTCCTGCCCTTACGGTAGGTGAGGGGGCCATCGCCGAACGACATCCGGAAATACGGGCGGGGCCTCTTGTTTCGTCCGTGAGGCCCCGCACCCCCGTGGGGCCGCGAGAGGAGAACCCCATGTCGCTCGACGTCTCACCGGCCCTTCTGGCACAGGCCGAGCGAGGCGAGGTCGATGAAGCGGCCTTCGTCGACTGCGTCAAGAACTCCCTCCCGTACGCCTGGGAGATGGTCAGCAGCCTCGTCGCCCGACTCCAGGTTGACGGCGGGGACTTCGCCGACAACCAGACCCCGCCACCGGACGAGCAGGCGCGCGGCCAGCTCCTGCGGGCGCTGGCCAGTGACGCGATCCGGGGCGCGCTGGAGCGGCACTTCGGGGTCCGGCTCGCCTTCCAGAACTGTCACCGCGTGGCGGTGTTCCCGCTGGACGCCTCGGCGGACCAGCGGCTGGAGCGCTTCACCTCGATACGCGGCCAGCTCCTCAACCAGTCCCCGCTGCTGCGGGACTGCTGAGGACGCCCGCGCAGCCGTCATCGCTGCCGTTATCGCTGCCGTCAGTGCTGCCGCTCCCGGGTTCGCGCCCCCAGGAGCGGCAGCACCTCGGCGCCCAGCCGGTGCACGTTGGCCTCGGTGGCCGCCAGGTCGCCGGAGCCCTCGGTCAGCAGCGCGAAGCGCCGGACGCCGGTGCGTTCGGCCGTTTCCGTCAGCCGGCGCGCGCACAGCTGGGGCGGCCCGACCGGATGCAGCGAGCACAGCAACTCGGTGTAGGCGGCCGGGTCGCGCATGGTGCGCTGCCGCCCGTCCACGGTGACGTGCGCGCCCAGCCCCTGCCGCAGCCAGCCCGGCATGGCCTTCGCCAGTGTCTCGGCGGCCTCCTCGCGGGTGTCGGCGACCTGCGCCACCCCGGCGCAGACGTGCCCGTCGGCGAGCGTGTCCGCGTCGTGCCCGGCGGCCAGCGCCTCGCGCCGCCACAGCGCCGTCAGCCGCGCCTTCTCCTCGTCCCCGCAGTGCATGCCCAGCAGCATCGGCAGCCCGCGCCGGGCCGCGAGCCGCGCCGAGCCCTCCGAGATGCAGGCGACCACCACGGGCGGCCCCGCCAGCCCGCCCAGCCCCTCCGCCGGACGCGGCACCACGGCCACCTCGCGGAACCGGTAGCGCGGCCCGTCCGCCCCGACGCGTGGTTCGCGCAGCCAGCGCAGCAGCAGGTCCAGCGACTCGGGGAAGCCCTTCTCGTACGCCTCCACGCCCGCGCCGAACACCTCCAGGTCCACCCACGGCCCGCCCCGGCCGACGCCGAGCGTGAACCGGCCGCCGGTGGTCAGGTGCAGCAGCGCCGCCTGCTCCCCGAGCGCCACGGGGTGCGTGGTCGGCAGCACGCTGACAGCCGTCCCCACCCCGATCCGCCGGGTGCGCCCCAGCAGCAGCGCCGCCAGCGTCACCGCCGACGGGCAGGTGCCGTACGGCACGAAGTGATGCTCGGCCAGCCACACAGCATCCAGCCCGGCCGCTTCCGCCGCCTCCGCTGACCGCACCGCGCGGTGCAGTGCCTCCCCCTGCCCCTGGCCAGGGAACTGGGCAGCCAGCACGAAACTCCCCACACGCATCGCCATCTGTCTCCTCGCTCGGCCGACGCGGGTCCACCCCCGACGCTCCTAACGCATGACATGTGCCAAGGGCACGGTTACGCCAGCGTTTGGTGCGATGATCAGCCCATCGGGTGACGCTCGGCGGCTTTCCCCGACGTGCGTACGCTGGGATGTGTCCGTTTCCCGCCCGGGTGACGTCCTCCTCCGGGCCGTAGGAGTGAGGTGTGCGTGTCCCCGCGTCGTAACCGTCCGCGTGGCGGGCTAAGGGCCGCCGGGTCGTCCGGCTGGGCGGCCCGGGAGGCCCAGGAAGCAGGGCGCGGCATCGGGCTGGAGAACAGCGAGAGCTGGCGCGGCGAGGAGTGGGCCGTGCGGCGGATCACCGGTGGCGGGGCGGTCAAGCCCTACCGGTGCCCGGGCTGCGACCAGCTGATTCCGCCCGGGGTGCCGCACGTCGTGGCGTGGCCCGCGCACAGCGACGGCGAGGACCGGCGCCACTGGCACGGCCCCTGCTGGACGGCGCGCGACCGGCGTGGGGTCCGCCCGCAGCGCTCCCGCAACGCGCCCCGGTACTGAGGGCGTTGCGGGAGCTGGTCAGCGCGGGCGGGCCGGGCGGCGTCAGACGCCCAGGGGCTGCCGCGCGGCGCGGCCGGACCACCGAACGCGGGCCAGCCCCCGCCGGGGTGACTCCCCGGCGTCACCCGTCACCCGTCACCCGTCACGCGTCGCGCGTGCGGAGCGTCGCGTAGCCCGCGAGCAGGGCGGCGACGGTCCAGGCGACCATGATCGCCAGGCCGCCCCACGGGCCGTAGGGGCGGTCGAGCGCGACGACGGTCATGATCATCGTCCCGGCCTGGTCAGGGAGCCACTGGGCGACGTCCCGCGCGCCGGGAATAGCGCCCAGGATCGGGCTGACCAGGAAGAACAGCGGGACCAGGATGCCCAGTGAGAGCACCGGACTGCGCAGCACCCAGGTGATACCCATCGCGAACAGCGTGATCAGCGTCAGGTACAGGCCGCCGCCGAAGACGGCGCGCAGCACGTCGGGTTCGCCGAGCGACGTCGCCAGGTCCCCCAGCAGGGCCTGGCCCGCGAAGAACGACAGGAAACTGGTGACCATGCCGACGACCAGGACGAGCCCCGTGCCCACGAGCAGCTTGGCGGCCATGAACACCCCCCGCTGCGGCACCGCCGCCAGCGAGGCACGGATCATGCCGGTGCTGTACTCGCTGGACACCAGCAGCACACCGAAGGCGATCATCGCCAGCTGACCCAGCGCCATGCCCGAGAAGCTGGTGAGCACCGGGTCGAACGTCGCCTTCTGTTCAGGGGGGAGATTGTCGTAGTTGATCTTGAACAGCAGGCTCAGGCCCATCCCGCTGAGCACGGTGAGCAGCAGGGCCAGGCCCAGCGTCCACACCGTGGAGCGGACGGTGAGGGCCTTGGTCCACTCCGAGCGGAGCACCCGCGTCAGGTGAGCCATCATCACAGCTCCTTCCGGGCGTCGGCGGTCACGTCGGCGGGTTCGGCGCCGTGGGTGTGGAACTCCACCGACTCGGCGGTGAGCCGCATGAACGCCTCCTCCAGCGACGCCTGCTGCGGGCTCAGCTCGTGCAGGACGACGCCCTGGGCGGCCGCGACCTCGCCGACGCGCGCGGCCTCGACGTCGTCGGCCTCCAGCGTCCCGTCCGCGCCGGGGGTGACGGCGATGTCCGCGCCGCTCAGCGCGTCCCGCAGCCGCTCGGGCTCCGGCGAGCGCAGCCGCACGTAGCTGCGGGAGTTCTGCTGGATGAACTCCTTCATGGACGTGTCGGCCAGCAGCCTGCCCCGGCCGATGACGATGAGGTGGTCGGCGGTCAGCGCCATCTCGCTCATCAGGTGGCTGGAGACGAACACCGTCTTGCCCTCGGACGCCAGGTGCTTCATCAGGCCGCGGACCCAGCGGATGCCCTCGGGGTCGAGCCCGTTGACCGGCTCGTCGAACATGACGATCTTCGGGTCGCCCAGCAGCGCCGCCGCGATGCCCAGCCGCTGGCCCATGCCCAGCGAGAAGCCCTTCGGACGCTTGTTGGCGACCGAGCTGAGCCCCACCAGGTCCAGCACCTCCGGCACCCGGCGTTCGGGAATGCCGTTGGACTGGGCCAGGACGCGCAAGTGGTTGCGGGCCGTCCGCCCGCCGTGCACGGACGTGGCCTCCAGCAGCGCCCCGATGGAGGCCAGGGGGTCGCGCAGCTGGCGGTAGTGCTTGCCGTCGATGCGGACGTCACCTGCCGTCGGCCGGTCCAGGCCGAGCATCATCCGCATAGTGGTGGATTTTCCTGCCCCGTTGGGCCCCAGGAAGCCGGTAACGACGCCGGGCTGAACCGTGAAGGTGAGCCGGTCCACCGCCGTCGTGCTGCCGTAGCGCTTCGTGAGCCCGTCAAGCTCAATCATGGGCATGACGCTAAACGGTCCAAGTGCCCCCTGTCACACCGGGGGTCACCTGGACCGTCTCACCGTCTTCCGCCGGCCCGCCGGGCGGGCGCGTCAGCGGGACTGCTGGGCCGGCACGTTCGTGCTGGCGTCCTCGTCCTCCTCGGCGGGCTGGCCCGACGCGGCCACGGCGGCACCGGTGAGGGTGGCCAGCATCTCGCGCACGTTGGTCAGCTGCGCGTTGATGCTGTCGCGGCGGTTGGTGAGGGCGGCCAGCTCGCGCTCGGACTCGCTGCGCACCCGGTCGGCCTTGGCGTTCGCGTCGGCGACGATGTCCTCGGCCTGGCGCTGGGCCGTCTCCACCGTCTGGCGGGCGCGGCGCTCGGCGTCCGTGCGCAGCTTCTCCGCCTCCAGCCGCAGCTGCTCGGCGCGGTGCTCGATCTCCGCGAGCCGCTTCTCGGCCTTGGCCTGGCGGGAGGCCAGGTCGCGCTCGGACTGCTCGCGGCGCTTGGCCAGGTTCGTCTCGAAGTCGGCGGCGGCCTGCGCGGCCTTGGCCCGGGTGTCCTCGAAGAGGGCGTCGGCCTCCTCGCGCTTGGACTGCGCGTCCTTCTCGGCGTCCGAGCGCAGCTGCGACGCCTCGCCCTTGGCCGTCTCGACGATGCGCACGCCCTCGTCCTCGGCCTTCGCCTTGCGGTCGGCGGCGAACGCCTCGGCGTCGTCACGCACCTGCTGGGCCGCGCTCTCGGCCAGCTCCCGGTGCTGCTCGGCGGCGCGCCGGGCCTCCTCCCGCAGGTCCTTCGCCTCCTCCTCGGCGAGGCGGAGGATCTTCTCGACGCGGGCGCCGAGCCCGGCGTATGAAGGCTCGGCGTCGTTGACCTGAGCCTGGGCGTTCTGGGTTTCGAGGTGCAGTTCCTCGATGCGCTTTTCCAGTGACGTGATGCGGGACAGGGCGCTGTCACGGTCGGCGACGAGCTTGGAGATGCGGTCGTCCACCTGCCCGCGGTCGTAGCCGCGCCGCACGAGCTCGAAGCCGAAGGGGGAGGAAGTGTCGCTCATGGGGTTCCTGTCGAAGAGACCGGTATGAGGTTCGGGGTGAGGTGTCAGACGGAATCCTAGGGGCCAAGGCGGCGTGTCATCGAGCGGATCGGCTATTGATGCGATTTCATGGGGCCCATGTGCGCTCTTTCGGGTGGCTTTCGCCGGAAGCCCGCACCGCAAGCGGAAGCCCGCTCACGCTCGGAGAGGCGCGCTTACGGCTAACTCCGGGAGGGCTTCCCACCCGAACGAGCGCCCCCGGCAGCCGCGCCCGCCTTGACGCCGCCGGAGCCGCCGCCGTCCTCGCCGCCCTCGCGTTCCCGGCCACCGCCCTTGCCGCTCTTGACGCCGCCCGGTGACTCGAAGGACTCCAGTGCCTCCAGCACATCCTGCACCCGGGAAATCTCGGCGTTGATGTTCTCCTGGCGGCGCACCAGCGTCTCCAGCTCGCGCTTGCCCTCGTCAACGATCCGTTCGGCCTCCGCCCGCGCGTCCGCCCGCAGCTGCCCGGCCTCCTTCTCCACGGCGGCCTTCTTCTGCTCGGCCTCCTTCAGCAGGCCCTCCGCCTTGCGCACCGCGGAGATGCGCGCCGAACTCGCCTCGGACTCGGCGTCCGACACCAGCTTCGCCGCCTCCTCGCGGGCCTTGGCCAACTGCTCCTCGGCGGCCTTGACCAGCTTGTCGGTGCGCTCACCGGCCGACTTCATCGCCTCCGACGCCTCCCGGCGCGCCCGCTCGTGCAGCTCCTCGACCTCGCCCTCGACCCGGGCCCGCAGCTCCTCGGTGCGCTCGCGGATGGCGCTCGCGTCCCGGCGGGCCTCCTCCAGCATGGTGTTGGAGTCGGCGCGGGCCTTCTCCACCAGCTCGCCGCACTCCGCCCGGGCCTCGTTCTCCAGCCGCTCCGCCTCCCGCCGCGCGGCGCCCACCATGGTGTCGGCCTGCTCCTCGGCGTTCGCCGCCGTGCGCACGGCCTCCTCCTGCGCCCCGGCCACCAACTGGTCGGCCTGCTCGGCGGCTTCGGCCAGCTTGCGGGACGCCTCCTGACGTGCCTCATCGCGCACCCGGTCCGCGTCCCCGCGCGCCTGGTCCGCCTCGGCCTGCGCGGTGGTGCGCAGCCGGTCGGCCTCCGCGATCGCGTCGCTGACGGTCCGCTCGGCCAGCGCCTTGGCCGCGTCGGTCTCCTCGCGGGCCTCGCGGCGCAGCGTCTCCGCCTCCCGCGCGGCGTCCCGGCGCAGCGTGGCGGCCTCCTCGTCGGCCTCCTGACGCACCGTGCGCGCCGCGTGCTCGGCCGCCGAGCGCAGACCGGCGATCTCCTCCTCGGCGCGCTCGTGCAGCCCGGCCACGGCCTCCCGCACCTGCTGGGCCTGCTCCTCGGCCGCCGCGACGAGTTCGCCCGCGCGCTGCTCCGCCTCGCTGACCAGGCGCTCGGCCTCGGCGTGCGCCTCCTCCGCCCGGCGTCGCGCCGACGCCAGCAACTCCTCGCCCTGCTCCCGCGCCTGCGTGCGCTCGCGATGCGCCTCCTCGCGGGCGTCCGCCAGCAGCTCCTCGGCCTCCCGGCGGAGCCGGGAAGCCTCATCCCGGGCGGCGGCCAGCGCCTCGGCGGCCTCGGCACCCAGCCGCTCGGCCGCCGCCTCGGCATCCGCGCGCACCCGGTCGGCGCTCTCCTGCGCGTCCGTGCGCAGCTGTTCGGCCTCCGCCGCCGCCTCGCCCCGCAGCCGCACCGCCAGCTGCTCCGCCTCGGCACGGGCCTGCGCGGCCTCCGCCGCCGCCTCCTCGCGCAGCCGCTCGGCCTCCTCCTCGGCCTGCTGCCGCAGCGTGCGGACGCGCTCGGCGGCCTCGCCGCGCAGCCGCTCCGACTCCGCGCGCGCCTCCTCACGCAGCTGCTCGGCCGCCCCACGCGCCCGGGTCAACTCCTCCTGGGCGGTGGCCAGTTTCTCCTCGGCCTCACCACGCCGCCGGTCCAGCTCCTCGGCCGCCTCCGCCGCCGTCTGCGCCGCGGCCCGCTCGGCCTCCTCGCGCAGCGTGCGCGCGGCCTGCTCGGCCTCGGAGCGCGTCTGCCCGGCCTGCTCCTCGGCACCATCCCGCAGCTCCTCGGCCTCCGCGCGGGCCCGCTCCAGCAGCTCGTCCGCCTGCCGGCGCAGGCCGGTGGCGCGCTCGATGGCCTCGGTACGGACCCGCTCGCCCTCGGCCACCGCCGCGCTGCGGGTCTCCTCCGCGTCCGCCTTGGCCTGGCTGAGCACCTCCTCTGCGGTGGACGCGGCCTGCTCGATCTGCCGCACGGCGTCCTTGCGGGCCTCCGCGCGAATGCGCTCGCCCTCCTCGACCGCCTCGGCACGCAACTGCTCCGCCTCGCCGCGCAGCCGCCGGGCCTCCTCCTGGAGTTCGGCCGTCTTGGCCCGGTACTCCTGGGTGTCCGCCTGCGCCGACCCCTTCAACTGCTCGGCGGTGTCGTGCGCCTGAGCGCGCAGCCGGTCGGCCTCCTCCTCCGCCTGCCCGCGCAGCCGTTCGGCCTCCTCGGCGGCCGCCTTCGTGGTGGCCTGCGCCTCCTGGGACGCCTTGCTGAGGATCTCCTCCGCGCTGCGCGCCGCCTCCGCGAGCTGCGCCGCCGACTCCTCCGCCGCTGACGCCCGCGCCGTCTCCTTCGCCTCCGCCACCGCGCGCTCGGACTGCGCCCGGGCGTCCGCGCGCAGCTGCTCGGCCTCCGCCTTGACGGCGTCCGCCTCCGTAGTGGCCTCGCTCACCAACCGGGCGATCTGCGCCTTCGCGGTGCGGGTGCGCTGCTCGTTCTGCGCCTCGGCGTCCGCCAGCTGCCGGGCCGCCTGCTCCCGGGCGCTCTCCAGCACCTTGTCGGCCTCCGCGCGGGCGGTGCGCAGCGCCTCGTCGGCCTCCCGCATCCGCTCCTGGGCGCCGCGCGCCGCCTCCGCGGCCTCCCGGCGGGCGGCCTCCGTCTCACTGGCGGTCGTGCTGCGCAGCCGGTCCGCGTGCTCGGTGGCCTCCTCCGCCTGCGTGGACGCGGCCGACAGCAGGCGCTCGGCCTCCGCCCGGGCCCGGCGCAAAATCGCCTCCGCCTCGGCGCGGGCTGTGAGCGCCTCCTCGTTCAGGCGGTGCCGCGACTGCTCCGCCAGCCGCCCAGCCTCCGCCCGGGCCGCGCTCAGCGTCTGCTCGGCCTCCGCGCGCGTCTCCTCCGCCAGCCGGCGGACCTGCGACTCGCTGCGGGCACGCAGCTGCTCCGCCCACGCCACGTTCTCGCCCACGTGCGACTCGACGGTGGCGCGGCGCTCGGCCAGCTCCTGGTCAAGCTGCTGGCGGCGGCGCACCGCCTCCGCGTGCAGCTCCGCCTCCAGACGCGCCTGAGCCTCCGCCTGCTCCTGGTGCAACCGCTGCGCCTGCGCCCGTGCCTCGCGCAGCTCCCGGTCCGCGTCAGCCCGCAACTGCTCGGCCTGCACCTGGGCGTTGCGCAGCAACTGCTCCGCCTGCCCGGCGAGGTTGTCGTATCCGGCCGGGCGCGCGGCGAGGGTGCGGCGCGCCTCGTGCAGCTTGGCGCGCAGCACTTCGACCTGATAGCCGAGGTCGTCGGCGTGATCGACCGCCTTGTCCCGTTCCTTGCGCAGCCGTTCCATCTCGGCTTCGAAACGCGACAGGTGGTCCTCAGGCTCGTCGTAGCGGTCGTAGCCCCGCACTGCGCGGTCCCATCCGTCCCCTGGTCGGTAAGGTGAGCTGGCTGTTCCGTGGGGAACCTCCGGAGAAATGGTGTCAGATCATCCGGGGGACGCGGAACGGGCCGGCCGCCACTCTACCGACTCGCGCCGGGTCTTAGACGCCCCGCCAAAGGGCCTTTCGCCCTCTTGACCTCGGCCGCCCCGTGTGCACGCGCGCGCGACCGCACGGGCCGGGGCGGGCCGGGCGCGTGCCCCCGCCGGGGATGATCAGCTACGGGACCAGGCTCCGGCGGTGCGGGGTGCCCGGCGCGGGGACCACGGGGCGAGCGGCTAGCGCTGGTGCTGCGCGGCGGAGGTGACCAGTTCGGTGAGGACGCCGTGGCAGTCCTTGGGGTGGAGGAAGGTGATGCGGGAGTTCATGGAACCGGTGCGCGGCTCGTCGTACAGGACGCGCACGCCCTTGCCCCGGATCGCCTCGGCGTCGCCGTCCACGTCGGCGGTGCCGAAGGCGATGTGGTGCACGCCCTCGCCGTTCTTCGCCAGCCACTTGCCGACGGCCGAGTCCTCCCGGGTGGGCTCCAGCAGCTGGAGGTAGGACGCGCCGCCGTCGTCCGTCCCGTTGATCTTGAGCATGGCCTCGCGGACGCCCTGCTCCTCGTTGACCTCGGTGTGGAAGACCTCGAAGCCGTACGTGGCCCGGTAGAACTCCACGGTCTTGTCCAGGTCGAAGCAGGCGATCCCGATGTGGTCGATACGCGTCAACATAGAACCAGGACACCGCTTCGGAGGTGGTTACGCAACGTGCGCACGGTCACACCCACGGACCGGTGACCCGGCCGCATACCGCTCAGTACATTGGCGATTAACCCTCGTTCACTTCCTTCTCCGAAGGGGCCGCAGCATGACTGGCACGACCGGCACCACCTCAGTGATCGTCGCGGGCGCGCGCACGCCCATGGGACGCCTGCTCGGCTCGCTGAAGACCTTCTCCGGGGCCGACCTCGGCGGCTTCGCCATCAAGGCCGCACTCGACCGGGCAGGGATCGGCGGCGACCAGGTCCAGTACGTGATCATGGGCCAGGTGCTCCAGGCGGGCGCCGGGCAGATCCCGGCCCGGCAGGCCGCCGTCAAGGCGGGCATCCCGATGAACGTCCCGGCGCTGACCATCAACAAGGTCTGCCTCTCCGGCCTGGACGCCATCGCGCTGGCGGACCAGCTGGTGCGCGCCGGGGAGTTCGACGTCGTCGTCGCCGGCGGCCAGGAGTCCATGACCAACGCCCCGCACCTGCTGCCCAAGTCCCGCGAGGGCTACAAGTACGGCGCCGTGCAGATGCTGGACGCCATGGCCCACGACGGCCTGACCGACTCCTTCGAGGGCGTCGCGATGGGTGAGTCCACCGAGAAGCACAACACCCGCCTGGGCATCGAGCGCGCGGTGCAGGACGAGATCGCCGCCGCCTCGCACCAGCGCGCCGCCGCCGCCCAGAAGAACGGCCTGTTCGAGGCCGAGATCACCCCGGTGGAGATCCCGCAGCGCAAGGGCGAACCCGTCGTGTTCAGCCAGGACGAGGGCATCCGTGGCGAGACCACCGCCGAGTCGCTGGGCAAGCTGCGCCCGGCCTTCGCCAAGGACGGCACGATCACCGCCGGCTCGGCCTCGCAGATCTCCGACGGCGCGGCGGCCGTCGTGGTGATGTCCAAGGCGAAGGCCCAGGAGCTGGGCCTGGAGTGGATCGCCGAAATCGGCGCCCACGGCAACGTCGCGGGCCCGGACAACTCGCTCCAGTCCCAGCCGGCCAACGCGATCCGGCACGCGCTGGGCAAGGAGGGCCTGGACGTCGCCGACCTCGACCTGATCGAGATCAACGAGGCGTTCGCCGCCGTCGCACACCAGTCGATGAAGGACCTGAAGATCGGCCCGGACAAGGTCAACGTCAACGGCGGCGCCATCGCCCTCGGTCACCCGATCGGCATGTCCGGCGCCCGGATCGTGCTGCACCTGGCGCTGGAGCTGAAGCGGCGCGGCGGCGGCACCGGCGCCGCCGCCCTGTGCGGTGGCGGCGGCCAGGGTGACGCCCTGATCGTCAAGGTGCCGGGCAAGTAACGGCGCCCGGTACGGCAGCCGGAACGACAACGCGAGCGAGGAGCGCAGGACGCATGGCGGTGGACGTCCCCCAGCTGGTGGAGCAGGCCCGCGCGGGCAGGCCCCGGGCGGTGGCCCGGCTGATCTCACTGGTCGAGGGGGCGTCCCCGCAGCTGCGCGAGGTGATGGCCGCCCTCGCCCCGCTCACCGGCAACGCCTACGTCGTCGGGCTCACCGGCTCGCCCGGCGTGGGCAAGTCCACCTCCACCTCGGCGCTGGTCAGCGCCTACCGCAAGACCGGCAAGCGGGTCGGTGTCCTGGCCGTGGACCCGTCCTCGCCGTTCTCCGGCGGCGCACTGCTCGGCGACCGGGTGCGCATGTCCGACCACGCCTCCGATCCCGGCGTCTACATCCGCTCCATGGCCACCCGGGGCCACCTCGGGGGGCTGGCCTGGGCCGCCCCGCAGGCGATCCGGGTGCTGGACGCCGCCGGGTGCGACGTGGTGCTGGTGGAGACCGTCGGCGTCGGCCAGTCCGAGGTGGACATCGCCGGGCAGGCCGACACCTCGGTGGTGCTGCTCGCGCCCGGCATGGGCGACGGCATCCAGGCGGCCAAGGCGGGCATCCTGGAGATCGGCGACGTCTACGTCGTCAACAAGGCCGACCGGGACGGGGCCGACGCCACCGTCCGCGAACTCAACCACATGCTGGGCCTGGGCGAGGCGCGCGGGCCGGGCGACTGGCGGCCGCCGATCGTCAAGACCGTCGCCGCGCGCGGTACGGGCGTGGACGAGGTCGTGGAGGCGCTGGAGAAGCACCGCGCGTGGATGGAGGAGCGCGGGGTGCTCGCCGAGCGGCGCCGGCGCCGGGCGGCCCGGGAGGTCGAGACCATCGCCGTGACCGCCCTGCGCGAGCGGATCGCCGACCTGCACGGGGACCGGCGGCTCGGCGCCCTGGCCGAGCAGATCGTCACCGGCACCCTGGACCCCTACGCGGCTGCGGACGCGCTGGTCGCCGGGGTCACCGAGAGCCGCCGCGACGGCGCGTAGCCAGCGCGGCGCGGGTCTGGCGGGCCGGGTCCGGTCCGGCGAAACGGGCCGGGGCGGTGTCGCCCCGGGGAAGTCGCCCCGGGGAAGCGGTGCTTCGCGCCTACCGGCGGTCGCGACGGGAGCGCAGGTGGTCGGCCACCGGGGTGAGCGCCTGCTGGAGCGCGGCGAGCGCCTCCGGCTTCAGCAGGTCGATGAAGTGACGCCGGACGGACTCGACGTGGTGCGGTGAGACGTCCAGCATGGTGCGCCACCCGTGCGCGGTGAGCACCGCGTACAGCCCGCGCTTGTCGGTGTCGCAGTGCTCGCGCCGCACCAGCCCGGCGCTCTCCATCCGCGTGATCTGGTGCGACAGGCGGCTCTTGGACTGGAGCGTCGCCCCGGCCAGGTCACTCATGCGCATGCGCCGGTCCTCGCACTCCGAGAGGTTGACGAGGATCTCGTAGTCGTTCAGGGTCAGCCCGAACGGCTGGAGGTCCCGCTCCAGCTGGTGCATCAGGAGCTTGCTGACGTCGAGGTAGGTGCGCCAGGCCCGCTGCTCGTCCTCGGTGAGCCAACGCGGACCGCTGTCGGTGTCCATGGCGGCGACTCTACCGATCTGTTCGGGCCCGGCCACCCGCCCGCCGCCTGTCCGACGCTCACGCCCGGCCCTCGCCCCGGCCGTGGCCCCACCCCGGGACCGTGCCGCGTCCGGGGGAGTGCCACAATGGACGTGCTTGTGCGTGGCTTCACAAGGTCCACGCAGGCCCGCGTCCCGTATCTCCCGGAAGAGGTCCCGACCCGTGGATGCCAAGACCGCCCAGGCCATGCACCGGCTGCGCCTGGTGTCCCTGCCCGAAGCCCTGTCCTTCCCCGCGCTGCTGATCTTCGGCTCGCTGCTGAGCCGGGTCTCCGACATCGACTTCCTGATGATGCCGCTGGGCATGCTGCACGGCGTGCTCTTCGTGATCTACGCCCTGTTCCTGCTGGACGTGTGGAACAAGGCGAAGTGGCCGCTCAAGCGGGTCGCCTTCTTTTTCGTGCTCGCGGTGCTGCCCTTCGGCGGGCTGTACGGAGAGCGGGTGCTGCGGCGCGAGGAGCGGGACCAGGTGGTGGCAGCCCGCGCCCGGCGCGAGGGCGTGGTGAACGCTTGATCGCCTTCCCGTGACGCCGCTGGGGGTTGGCGCAGCGCCCGGACGGGGCTGGTCGCGGCTGGCCAGTGACGCACGGCCCCCCGATCAGCGTTCCGATGTGGCCCGGCTTGGGGGCGTCACAGATCAGCTCCGCTTGAGCGTCATCCTGTCCACGTGCGCATCACCCTCCCGGCGTACCGGCCCATGCCAGGGCGCCGTGCCGTGGCCGCTGGGGGCGTGGCCGTTGTGTGCCGGCCTCGTGCTGAAGGCTGACGGCCGGGAGGAGTCACGAATGGACTAGCCCGGAAGGGGGAAACGGCCGGGCGTTACCCCGCCTGAGCGCCCGCCCGCACACCTGGGGAAAGCCCCTGACCGCCGCTCTGCCGGCCGTTCCGGGTGTGTCAAACATGCCGTGCGGTACCGGTTCACCGCGTTCGACACGGCACGGAGGGTCCCGTCTGCTGGGACTGTCGGTGCCATCGAACGTGCTGTGGAGGGACCGTGCGGCCGCAGGGCTATGACTACGAGGTCTACAGCCGTCTCGCCGGTCCGCTCACCGAGCCGGAACCGGAGTCGGAGACCCGTCCGGAACCGCGCCCGTACCGGGTGCGCTACCGCACCCTGCTGTCCACCGAACCGCACCGCCTGCGCGCGCTGACGCTGATGACGGCGGCGCCCGCGCTGTCCGCGGTGCTGCTGCTGTGGCTGGTGTGGCCCACCCACTGGACCGACCGCGCCGGAGCCCCGGGCTACCTGGTGGCCGCCGACTGGGTCATGCTCGGCTGCATCGCGCTGATCGAGCTGTTCCGCCTGGTCAACGTCGTCTCCATCGCGCACGCCACGCTCGTCGCGCGCGACCCCGTGCCCGTCACCCCCCAGCCCGGCCTGCGCGTCGCCTTCCTGACGACGTACGTGCCGGGCAAGGAACCGCTGGAGATGGTGCGCGCCACGCTCGAGGGCGCCACGCGGCTGCGGCACGACGGCCCGCTGGACGTGTGGCTGCTGGACGAGGGCGACGACGCCGCCGCCCGCGCGCTGTGCGCGGAGCTGGGCGTCCGCCACTTCACCCGCAGCGGCGTCCCGGAGTGGAACCGCGAGAGCGGCGTCCACCGGGCCCGTACCAAGCACGGCAACTACAACGCCTGGCTCGCCCAGCACGGCCACGCCTACGACGTGTTCGCCTCCGTGGACACCGACCACGTGCCGCTGCCGAACTACCTGGAACGCATGCTGGGCTACTTCCGCGACCCGGATATCGCCTTCGTCGTCGGGCCGCAGGTGTACGGCAACTACCGCCGTACGGTGACCAAGTTCGCCGAGAGCCAGCAGTTCCTCTTCCACGCCCTCATCCAGCGCGCCGGGAACCGCTACGGCGGCCCGATGTTCGTCGGCACCAACAACGCCGTGCGGGTCGCCGCCGTCCTCCAGATCGGCGGGCTGCGCGACTCCATCACCGAGGACATGGCCACCGGTTTCGAACTGCACCGCAGCCGCAACCCGGCCACCGGGCGGCGGTGGCGCTCGGTCTACACCCCGGACGTGCTGGCCGTCGGCGAGGGCCCGGAGTGCTGGACGGACTTCTTCAGCCAGCAGACCCGCTGGTCGCGCGGCACCTACGAGACCATCCTGCGCCAGTACTGGCGCGGCCCGCACCGCTTCTCCCCGGGCAAGCTGCTCAACTACTCGCTCATGCTCGCGTACTACCCGATGAGCGCCGTCACCTGGCTGCTCGGCGCGCTCAGCTGCACCCTGTTCCTGTGGCTGGGCGCCTCCGGGACGCAGGTCACCGCAGCGGTGTGGCTGATGCTCTACAGCGACGTCGCCGCCCTGCAGATCGGGCTGTACCTGTGGAACCGGCGGCACAACGTCTCGCCGCACGAACCGGAGGGCTCGGGCGGGCTGGCGGGCATGGCGATGTCGGCCATCTGCGCGCCCATCTACGCCCGCTCGGCGATCGCGGCCGTGCTGCGGCGCGACTGCGGCTTCGTCGTCACGCCCAAGGGCGGCACCGCCAGCCCCGACCGGCTCAGCACCTTCCGCGTCCACCTGATGTGGATCGGCGTGCTGGGCAGCGGACTGGCCGCCTCCTTCGTCCTCGGCCACACCCACGTCGCCATGCGCACCTGGACGGTGCTGGCCCTGCTCATCGCGCTCGCGCCGGTGGCGATGTGGAGCCTGTCCGAGTTCCGCGACAGACGCCCGCGTCCCAAGCCCCGTGACGAGCGCGAGCCCGCCCTCGTCGCCACGTCCAGTGCCAGAGCCAGTGCCAGTGGGAGCTGATGACCCATGCCCTACCGTCCCAGCCAGCAGTTCAAGAAGACCCTGATCGGCACCGGCGTCACCTGCCTGCTCGCCGGACTCAACGCACCGGCCGCCATCGGGTTCGCCCAGGAGCGGCTGCACGAGTACCGAATATCGCGCCCCGCCTATATGGCCCGGTACGGCTCCTGGGAGATCATGGACGTCCCCTCCCAGTACCAGACCAACGCCATCCACGCCGCGCTGCTGCACACCGGCAAGGTGCTGCTCATCGCGGGCTCGGGCAACAAGCAGGAACAGTTCGACGCCGGGACCTTCTCCACCATCCTGTGGGACCCGGCCGACAACACCTTCCAGCGCATACCCACGCCCGAGGACCTGTTCTGCGCCGGGCACGCCCAGCTCGCCGACGGGCGGCTGCTGGTGGCCGGGGGCACCGCCCGCTACGAGGTCCTCGACGGCGACGTGACGCGGGCGGGCGGCGCAATGCGCGTCAAGAACGAGGACCCCGACCGGCCCCGCACCCTCCCCGAGGGCACCCGGTTCCGCTCCCCGGACGGCCAGGAGTACCGCTCCACCGCCCCCGTCCTCGTCCCGCGCGCGCAGAAGACCGAGGACGAGAAGACCGGCGAGGTCACCGTCACCGCCAGCGAGGCGCAGGTGTTCGTGGAGGCCGAGAAGGGGGGTCCTGCCTACGTCACCGACCAGCCCGCCCAGTATGAGATCGTCGGCCTGAAGGGCAAGGACGCCGACAACCTCTACGGCCTCGCCGAGCAGATCAACCTCGACAAGCAGGACTTCCAGGGCATCCGTGACTCCTTCGAGTTCGACCCCGTGGCGGAGAAGTACGTCCGCGTCGATCCCATGCTGGAGGCCCGCTGGTACCCGACGCTGGTGACGCTGCCCGACGGCCGGGTGCTGTCCGTCTCCGGCCTTGATGAGGTCGGCGAGATCCTCCAGGGTGACAACGAGGTCTACGACCCCAAGACCGAGTCCTGGTCCGTGGGGCCCAAGCGCTACTTCCCCACCTACCCCGCGCTGTTCCTCATCGAGGACGGCAAACTGTTCTACTCCGGCTCCAACGCCGGTTACGGCCCCGCCGACCAGGGGCGCGTCCCCGGCATCTGGGACCTGTCGGCCAACACCTTCCGCGAGATCGAGGGCATCAAGGACCCCGACCAGCTGGAGACCTCCAGTTCGCTGCTGCTGCCGCCCGCGCAGGACCAGGAGGTCATGGTGCTCGGCGGCGGGGGAGTGGGCGAGTCGGAGAAGTCCACCGCGCGCACCGCGATCGTGGACCTCACCGAGGACAACCCGGCCTACCGCGACGGCCCCGCCCTGCCCGAGCCGACGCGCTACCTCAACAGCGTCATCCTCCCCGACGACACCGTCTTCACCACCGGCGGCTCCCGCGACTACCGGGGCCGGGGCGACAGCGACATCCTGGCCGCCCAGATCTACGACCCGCGTACCGAGACGTTCACCGAGGCCGCCGCCCCGGAAGTCGGCCGCAACTACCACTCCGAGGCGCTGCTGCTGCCCGACGGCCGGGTCGCCACCTTCGGCTCCGACCCGCTGTTCGCCGACAAGGAGGGCACGCGGCTCGGCGTCTTCGAAAAGCGCGTCGAGGTCTACACCCCGCCCTACCTGCACGGGGACCGGGCGGAGAACCGGCCGGTGCTCGGCGAGGGGCCACGGCGGCTGGAGCGCGGGGAGACGGCGACGTTCCGTACGCCGGACGCCTCCCGCGTCGCGACGGCGAAGCTGATGCGGCCGAGCGCGGTCACGCACGTCACCGACGTCGAGCAGCGCTCCGTCGCGCTCGGGGTGGAGCGCGGCTCCGGCGGGGTCACGCTGTCGGTGCCGGACGACCGGTCGCTGCTGCCCCCAGGGTGGTACATGCTGTTCGTCACCGACGAGGAGGGCACCCCGTCGGTGGCCACCTGGGTGCACCTGCCCTGACCGCCCCGGCCTCCGGCCCGGGGAGGGGCCAGCGTCCGGGGCCGGATCGCTTGGTGAGACGGGTCTGACCGGTATGTGACCGCCCGGTAGGGTCGGAAACGTGCCCAAGCCGCTGAGCCTGTCCTTCGATCCGATCGCCCGCGCCGACGAGCTGTGGAAGCAGCACTGGGGCTCCGTGCCCGCGATGGCCGCGATCACCTCGATCATGCGCGCCCACCAGATCCTGCTCGCCGAGGTGGACGCCGTCGTCAAGCCGTACGGGCTGACCTTCGCCCGGTACGAGGCGCTGGTGCTGCTGACGTTCTCACAGCGGGGCGAGCTGCCGATGTCGAAGATCGGCGAACGGCTCATGGTGCATCCGACGTCGGTGACGAACACCATCGACCGGCTCCAGCGCGCCGGACTCGTCGCCCGGCGGCCCAACCCCCAGGACGGTCGCGGCACGCTGGCCTCCATCACCGACAAGGGCCGCGAGACGTGCGACGCGGCCACCCGCGACCTCATGGCCATGGACTTCGGCCTGAGTGCCTACGACGCCGAGGAGTGCGGCGAGATCTTCGCCCTGCTGCGCCCACTGCGGATGGCGGCCCACGACTTCGAGGAGTGACCGGTCGCGGGGCGCGCCCCAGCGCCGGGGTGCGTCCGAGCCCGGGGTGCGACCCGGCGCGGGGGCGGCGCCGGAGGCCGGGCGCCGTCCGGTTACGCTCGATGGACGACGCCGCAGCCCGCGCCGGGCTGCCCGATGCGAGGAATGCTCAGTGAAGCAGAAGGTGCTGACCCGTTACCGCGTGATGGCCTACATCACCGCGGTCTGGCTGCTCGTGTTCACCGGTTTCATCGTCGCCAAGTACGGCTTCGACACCGGCGACACCATGCTGGTCTCCCAGATCCACGGGGTGCTGTTCATCATCTACGTGATCTTCGCCTTCGACCTGGGGTCCAAGGCGCGGTGGCCCTTCGGCAAGCTGCTGTGGGTGCTGGTGGCCGGGTGTATCCCGTTCGCCGCGTTCTTCGTCGAGCGCCAGGTGACGCGGGACGTCGCGCCGCTGGTGGAGGCCGAGGAGCAGCCGGTCAGCGCCTGACCACCGGCCGGGGCGCAGACCCCCGCGACCTGCGACGCTAGCCAAATACTTGGACGTCCTAGTAAATTCGTCCCATGGACGCTGACGCCATCGCAGAGGGCCGCCTTCGGTGGCAGGCCCGGTACGACGCCGCCCGCACGCGCGACGCGGACTTCACCACCCTGAGCGGGGACGAGGTCGATCCCGTCTACGGCCCGCGCCCGGGAGACTCCTACGCCGGGTTCGAGCGCATCGGCTGGCCGGGCGAGTTCCCCTTCACCCGGGGCCTGCACCCCACCGGCTACCGTGGCCGCACCTGGACGATCCGCCAGTTCGCGGGGTTCGGCAACGCCGAGCAGACCAACGAGCGGTACAAGATGATCCTGGAGGCGGGCGGCGGCGGCCTGTCCGTCGCTTTCGACATGCCCACGCTCATGGGCCGCGACTCCGACGATGCCCGCTCGCTCGGCGAGGTCGGCCACTGCGGCGTGGCGATCGACTCCGCCGCCGACATGGAGGTCCTGTTTCGCGGCATCCCGCTCGGTGACGTCACCACCTCGATGACGATCAGCGGCCCGGCCGTGCCCGTCTTCTGCATGTACCTGGTGGCCGCCGAACGGCAGGGCGTGGACCCGGCCGTCCTCAACGGCACGCTTCAGACGGACATCTTCAAGGAGTACATCGCCCAGAAGGAGTGGCTGTTCCAGCCGGAGCCGCACCTGCGCCTCATCGGCGACCTGATGGAGCACTGCGCGCGGGGCATCCCGGCGTACAAGCCGCTGTCCGTCTCCGGCTACCACATCCGCGAGGCCGGATCGACGGCCGCGCAGGAGCTGGCGTACACGCTCGCCGACGGCTTCGGTTACGTGGAGCTGGGCCTCAGCCGGGGTCTGGACGTCAACACCTTCGCCCCCGGCCTGTCGTTCTTCTTCGACGCGCACCTGGACTTCTTCGAGGAGATCGCCAAGTTCCGCGCCGCGCGCCGTATCTGGGCCCGCTGGATGCGCGACGTGTACGGGGCGAGCAGCGAGAAGGCGCAGTGGCTGCGCTTCCACACCCAGACTGCCGGTGTCTCCCTCACCGCGCAGCAGCCGTACAACAACGTGGTGCGCACCGCCCTGGAGGCCCTGTCCGCGGTGCTCGGCGGCACCAACTCGCTGCACACCAACGCGCTGGACGAGACCCTTGCCCTGCCTTCGGAGCAGGCCGCCGAGATCGCCCTGCGCACCCAGCAGGTGATCATGGAGGAGACCGGCGTCACCAACGTCGCCGACCCGCTCGGCGGCTCCTGGTACGTCGAGCAGCTCACCGACCGGATCGAGGCGGACGCCGAGAAGATCTTCGACCAGATCAAGGAGCGCGGCCTGCGCGCCCACCCCGACGGGCAGCACCCGATCGGCCCGATCACCTCCGGCATCCTGCGCGGCATCGAGGACGGCTGGTTCACCGGCGAGATCGCCGAGGCCGCCTTCCAGTACCAGCGCGCGCTGGAGAAGGACGACAAGAAGGTCGTCGGCGTCAACTGCCACACCGGCTCGGTCACCGGCGAGCTGGAGATCCTGCGGGTGAGTCACGAGGTGGAACGCGAGCAGGTGCGCGTGCTGGCCGACCGCAAGGCGGCCCGCGACGACGCCGCCGTGCGCGCCGCGCTGGACGGCATGCTGGCCGCCGCCCGCGACGGCTCCAACATGATCGAGCCGATGCTGGACGCGGTCCGCGCCGAAGCCACCCTGGGCGAGATCTGCGGCGTCCTGCGCGAGGAGTGGGGCGTCTACACCGAGCCCGCGGGTTTCTGAGACCAGCACCCCCACGGGTGACGGCCGCGGCGCACCACCCGCGCGTCGCGGCCGTCACGGCCACGGCGTTACGCTACGAGCTCGTAGCGTAACGCCGTGGCCGGGTGCCTCTTAGGTGCTTCCCCGGGCGCGTGCGCGCGACAACCACACCGCCGGGTGGGGACCCGGCACACAGCACGGCGGGAAAGGGGGAGACTGGTCCCATGCAGCCACGCAACATGTCCATGAGCGGCGTCGTCGATCTCGCCGCGGTGAAGGCGGCCGGTGAGGCCAAGCAGAAGGCGGAGGAGGCCCGTGCCCAGCGGGGGCCGTCCGCCGGGCAGCCGGGCGGCGCGCCCGGCGGCGGGCAGGTGATCGTCGATGTCAGCGAGGCCACCTTCGAGCACGAGGTGCTCCAGCGCTCCGCCGAGGCCCCGGTCGTCATCGACTTCTGGGCCGAGTGGTGCGAGCCGTGCAAGCAGCTGGGCCCGGCCCTGGAGAAGCTGGCCCGGGAGTACGCGGGCCGGTTCGTGCTCGCCAAGGTTGACGTTGACCAGAACCAGGCCCTCTTCCAGCAGTTCGGGGTGCAGGGCATCCCGGCCGTCTTCGCGGTGATCGCCGGTCAGGCGCTGCCGCTGTTCCAGGGTGCGGCCCCCGAGGCACAGATCCGCCAGGTGCTGGACCAGCTCATCGAGGCGGCCAAGCAGCAGTTCGGCATCGAGGGCGCCCCGGTGGAGCCCGGCGCCGAGGAGGCGCCCGCCGCCGAGCAGGCCGCGCCCGAGCCGCCGGCCGACCCGGCACTGGCCGCCGCCCACTCCGCCCTGGACGCCGGTGACCTGGGCGGCGCGGTGCAGGCGTACCGCAACGTGCTGTCCGGCGACCCGGGCAACATCGAGGCGAAGCTCGGCCTGGCGCAGGCCGAACTGCTGGGCCGGGTGCAGGGTCTGGACGCGAACCAGGTGCGCAAGGACGCCGCCGACCGCCCGGCCGACGTCGAGGCGCAGCTGCGCGCGGCCGATCTCGACCTCGTCGGCGGTCACGTGGAGGACGCCTTCGGGCGGCTGGTGGAGACGGTGCGCCGCACGGCCGGGGAGGACCGCGAGGCCGCCCGCGTCCGGCTGCTGGAGCTGTTCGAGGTGATCGGCGCCGAGGACCCGCGCGTCATCGCCGCCCGCGGGGCGCTGGCCCGGGTGCTGTTCTGACCTTCCCCGGGTCCGCTCCGGTCCCGGCGGCCGAACACCGCCGCTTGGGCCGGAACGGCACTCCCTATTGACATGACGACAAACAGCGGCCGTGTTTACCAAAAATTGGTAAACGCGGCCGCTGTTACTTGCGGTAAGGCGATCACGGGCGATCGTTCCGATCTCAGCCGGTAAATCCGGCTATAGCGGTACAGGCGTGCGAGCGCTGTCCGTCACCACCCCGACATACCGGAAGCGCCGCCGACACGCGGCCGTTACCGGTAAGTAACGAGCCCCTTGTGCCCGCCCCCGTCCATAGACCACGATCAGCCACGCTCGGTTCGTCCCCCGCAGCCCGGCAGCCATCCGGTGCCCAGCGGCGGCGAAGTCCCCACCGAGCGGCCGGGGCTCCCCCACCGCCCCGGCGAAGTGTGGACAGGGGGGTCTTCGCCAGCCGGCGGAGCCTGTCCCGCGGCTGTGCGCCCGCGTGCGGCCCGTGGTTGTCGCTCGGGGTCGAACGCCGCCGTACGGCGCGGTCTACGCGCCAGCCGGACCGGCGCTCCTTCCCGAGGACGTAGCACTTCTCCCATCCCCGTCCGGGCCGCCAGCCCGCTCGGAGATGTACGTCCGAGAAGGAGGAATTGCATGGAGTCCCCAGTTCAGGGCGGGACGAGATGGAAGCGGTTCGCCGTGGTGATGGTGCCGAGCCTGGCGGCGACCGCCGCGATCGGCATCGGCCTGGCCCAGGGCGCGCTCGCCGCGTCCTTCAGCGTCTCCGGGCAGTCGTTCAAGGTGACGGCTGAACGCCTGGAGGGCTCGGGGTTCGTCCAGTACGGCGCTTACGCCGACGGATACACCCTCAAGGGCGACAAGGTACGTCACCCGGTGGCCGTCTCCGGTTTCAAGACCGCGACGATCAAGAACATGTGCCAGTCCGTGGTCACGCCCGACGTGCCGCTCATCGGCACCGTCAGCATGAAGCTCACGGCGGGCACCGGCGCCGACCTGGTGGAGGCGAAGAACCTCTACCTGGACGTCGCCGAGCTCGACGCCGACGCCGAGTTCCGCAACATCGACATCGGTGTCGCGGCCAAGGACGCCAGCAAGGGTCCGGGCATGCAGCCAGGCACCGAGGGCAAGGCCAACCCGAACGGCTTCGCGCAGCAGGCCGACACGGCCGTGCTGACCGACGTGGAGCAGCGCGCGTGGTCCACCACCGCGGGCACGTTCAAGCTCAGCAACCTGAGCCTGCGCCTGCACAAGGGCACCAAGGAGTGCTACTAGGCACCCCCGGGCGGACGGGCCCCCACCCGTCCGCCCACCCCCGCCCCCCTGACCCACTCTTCGCCCGGCACTGCCGGTACCAGGGAGCTGTTTGCCATGAGCGCCGAGTCTCCGGGGCCCCGCGGCCGCTTCACCCACGGACGGCTGCGTTTCCGCGCCTGGCGGCGCGGCCGCCCCTTCTGGGCCGGACTGCTGACCCTCCTGGGCGGCCTGCCCATCGCCTACTTCCCGTACGCCAACCTCCGGCTGGGGCACCTGACGCTGACCATGGCCACCACCGCTGGCGCGGGCTCGCTGATCATCGGCGTCCTGCTGGTCACGCTGGGCCTGACCATGTGGTTCCAGCAGGTCGTGCGGGTTTTCGCGGGCGTCGCCGCGATCCTGCTGGCCCTGATCTCCATCCCCGTGTCCAACCTCGGCGGCTTCTTCATGGGCTTCTTCCTCGCCCTCGTCGGCGGCGCCCTGTCCATCTCCTGGGCCCCCGGACCACCGGCGCCCGCCGGGGGAGTGGGCAACGGTACGGACCCGCGAGACACCCTTGGCACCGACCCGGACACCGCCGCCCCCGCGCCGCACGCCGACGCCACCGCTCCCACCGCCACCGGGGAGGACGGTGACGCGGACGGCCCCCACCCCACCCGGGCCACTCTCGAAGCGAGTGGGGGGCGGTCCAGTGCGGCGTGAGGATGCGCGCGGCCGGGGCGGGGGGACAGGCCCGCGCCACGCCGCACCGAAGAAGCCGCTGCTGACGCGGGTACAGCTGCCCGGAGGCAGGACGATCGCGCTCGCCGCGATGCCCAGCGCCCTGCTCGTCGGCCTGGGACTGGCCCCGGGGCCCGCCCAGGCCGAGGACCCCGCCATCCCCTTCGCCCCCGGCCCCTGCGTCAGCCAGCCGGACGAGGCGGAGGAGGAGGAGACCACAGCCGAGAAGGACGAGACGGCAGGGCAGGCGGACCAGGGCCGGAGCGAGGACCAGCCGCAGGACGAGGACGATGCCGGGAGGCCCGGCGACGCCGGGGAGCCGCCCGCGCCCGGGAAGTCCACCGGCCCCGGAGCGAGGCCGCCCGACGGCGACGGCGAGGCACCGGAGCCGAAGGAGCCGGAGCCAAAGGAGCCGGAGCCGGAGCGGCCGGACGGCGGCGGGAGTCAGCCGGACGCCCCGGCCGCGCCCGCACCCGAGCCGCCCGCCGGGAAGGAACGCGACCCCTGGGACCCGCTGGGTATCGGTGCCGCACTGGAGGACCTGTTCGACGGCCCGTTCGACGGCCCGGATGAGCCGGAACCGGCGCGGGAGGCCCGGGCGCCCTCAGCGGAGCCGTCCGCCGGGGACGGTGCGGACAAGCCGCAGGAACCCACGGCCCGCAATCCCGTCGAGGGGGCGGTCGAGGACACCAAGCAGGCGATGCGCGACGCGGCCGCCAGGGCCGGTGCCAAGGTCGAGGAACTCGCCGACGAGGTGCAAAGTCCCGCAGCGGCGACAGCCGAGGACGCCCCCGGGGAGGCCCACGACGCCGAGGATGCCGCCCCCGGGGACGCCGCCGGCACCGAGAACGCCGCCGAAGCCGCGCAGCCGCCCGCGACGCCGGACGGCAAGACGCCCTACCCCTGCCCCACGCGCGACCCCGAGGCGCTGGCCAACGCCGAACTGGAGCCGGGCCTACCCCTGCTGGCCGACGAGCCCTGGCGCCTGGAGGCCACCAGGCTCACCCTGACCGGGCTGGACTACCACGGCATCGTGGACGTCCAGACCGCCAGCGGCACGGTCAAGAAGGCCCTGAAGTTCACCTCGGACAAGCTGGACATCAAGGACCTGCACCAGATCGTGCCGGAGCCCGGCGGACCAGCCACCCACGTCACGGGCGCCCCCGGTTCGACGTCCACGATCACCGGCGGCACGACGCTCTACACCGAGGAACTGAAGGGCAACCTGTTCGGGCTGATCCCCATCACCTTCAGCCCCGACACCCCGCCCCCGCTGAACGTCCCGTTCGCCTTCTTCACCGACGTCACCGTGATCCAGGCCGCCCAGTTCGGCGGCACGCTGACGATCCCGGGCATGCGCCTCTCCCACGACCCGCGCTAGTGCCGTGTCAGTCAGGGTTTGCCCGTCAAGGAGCGGCGTCCGGCGCGGTGCATCGCAAGGCGCCGNCGATTCGGCAACGCCGCGAGGCGCCGTGCCGGGCGGCGCGACGGGGCGAACCTTGGCTGACACGGCGCTAGCCGTCCGGCCCCTCCGTGACGCCCGCCGGGACCGCCGCGACGCCGCGCGGGCGGTGGGGAGCAGCACCCCACCGCCCGCGCGGCGTCCCAGCGGCGACGCGTTCAGCTGTCGGCGCCCAGGTGCAGGACGCGCACCATGTTCGTGGACCCGGGCACGCCGGGCGGCGAGCCGGCGGTCATGATCATCACATCGCCCTCGTTGTACCGCTGGAGCCGCAGCAGCTCGCCATCCACCAGGCCGACCATCGCGTCGGTGTTCTCCGCGTGCGGGACGACGAACGTCTCCACGCCCCAGCTCAGCGTCAGCTGGTTGCGGGTGCCCGGCTCCTCGGTGAAGGCGAGGATCGGCTGCTCGGCCCGGTAGCGGGACAGGCGCCGCGCGGTGTCGCCGGACTTGGTGAAGGCCACCAGCGCCTTCGCGCCGAGGAAGTCGGCCATCTCGGCGGCGGCGCGGGCCACCGAACCGCCCTGGGTGCGCGGCTTCTTGCCGGGCACCAGCGGCTGGAGGCCCTTGGACAGCAACTCCTGCTCCGCCGCGATAACGATCTTCGACATGGTCTTGACCGTCTCGATGGGGAACTGGCCCACCGAGGACTCCGCCGACAGCATCACCGCGTCCGCGCCGTCCAGGATCGCGTTGGCGACATCGGACGCCTCCGCGCGCGTCGGACGGGAGTTGGTGATCATGGACTCCATCATCTGCGTCGCCACGATCACCGGCTTGGCGTTGCGGCGGCACATCTCCACCAGGCGCTTTTGCACCATGGGGACCTTCTCCAGTGGGTACTCCACCGCCAGGTCGCCCCGGGCCACCATCACGCCGTCGAACGCGAGGACGATCTCCTCCATGTTCTCCACCGCCTGCGGCTTCTCCACCTTGGCGATGACCGGGATACGGCGGCCGACCTCGTCCATCACCCGGTGCACGTCGCGCACGTCCTTGGCGTCGCGCACGAAGGACAGGGCGACCATGTCCGCGCCCATGCGCAGCGCGAACCGCAGGTCGTCGATGTCCTTCTCGCTCAGCGCGGGCACGTTCACGGCCGCGCCGGGCAGGTTGATGCCCTTGTGGTCGGAGACGACGCCGCCCTCGATGACGATGGTGTGCACGCGCGGCCCGTCCACCTCCGTCACCTGGAGGGCCACGTTGCCGTCGTTGATGAGGACCGGGTCGCCCTTGGAGACGTCCCCGGCCAGGCCCTTGTACGTCGTCCCGCAGATGGTCTTGTCGCCGGGCACGTCCTCGACGGTGATGGTGAACTCCTCACCGCGCACCAGCTCGACGGGGCCCTCGGCGAAGGTGCCGAGCCGGATCTTGGGACCCTGGAGGTCGGCGAGCACGCCCACCGCGCGCCCGGTCTCCTCGCTGGCCTTGCGCAGCCGGGCGTACCGCTCTTCGTGCTCGGGCTGGGTGCCATGGCTCATGTTGAAGCGGGCCACGTTCATGCCGGTCTCGATCAGTGTCTTCAGCTGATCGAAGGAGTCGACGGCGGGACCCAGGGTGCAGACGATTTTGGAACGGCGCATGGGGCGATCCTATCGTTTTGTTTAGACACCAAACCTAGTGGGGGTGATCTGGCTCACCTGTTGGAGGTTCCTCCGGTGGACCCGGCCGCGTTTCTGTGGGCGGCGCCGACCGCGTTACCGTCCGTGTCCCCGGCGGTGGTCACCAGGGCGTACGCCTGGGTGGCGATCTCCAGCTCCTCCTCGGTGGGCACCACGGCCACGGCCACCTCCGCGCCCTCCGGCGAGATGACCCGCGGCTCCTTCGACGCGGCGGTGTTGCGCGCCTCATCCACCGCCAGCCCCAGCCCGGCCAGGCCCTCGACCGCCGCCTGCCGCACCGGCGCCGAGTTCTCCCCGACCCCGGCGGTGAACACCACGGCGTCCACCCGGCCCAGCACCGCCGTGTAGGCGCCGAGGTACTTGCGCAGCCGGTGCACGTAGATCTCGAACGCCAGCCGGGCCGCGGCGTCCCCGGCGTCCCGGCGGCGCACGATCTCGCGCATGTCGTTGTCCCCGCACAGCCCGACCATGCCGCTCTTCTTGTTCAGCAGCTCGTCGCACTCGTCCACCGACAGGCCCGCCACCCGGGCCAGGTGGAAGACCACCGCCGGGTCGATGTCCCCGGAGCGGGTGCCCATCACCAGGCCCTCCAGCGGGGTGAGCCCCATGGACGTCTCCACACACCGCCCGCCCGCGACGGCCGACGCCGAGGCGCCGTTCCCCAGGTGCAGCACGATCACGTTCGTCTCCTGAGGCTCCCGCCCCAGCAGCTGGGCCGCGCGGCGGGAGACGTAGGCGTGCGAGGTGCCGTGGAAGCCGTAGCGCCGGATACAGTGTGCGTCAGCCGTCGCCACGTCGATCGCGTACCGGGCGGCGTGCTCGGGCATCGTGGTGTGGAACGCGGTGTCGAACACGGCCACGTGCGGCAGGCCCGGGTTCAGCGCCCACGCGGTGCGGATGCCGGTGATGTTGGCCGGGTTGTGCAGCGGCGCCAGCGGCACCAGCCGCTCGATCTCCGCCAGCACCGCGTCGTCCACCACCGTCGGCTCGGTGAACCGCTGCCCGCCGTGCACCACCCGGTGGCCGACGGCGGCCAGCTCCGGGTCGTCGAACCCGTACCCGTCGGCCGCCAGTTCCCCGGCGAGCGCCTTCAGCGCGGTGGCGTGATCCGGCACCGGCCCGGTGCGCTCGCGGGCGTCCCCGCCTTGTGGCGTGTGCAGCAGCCGGGACGCGCGTTCGCCGATCCGCTCCACCAGACCCGCCGCGAGCCGGGAGCGGTCGGCCATGTCCAGCAGCTGGTACTTCACCGACGACGAGCCGCAGTTCAGCACCAGCACGCGGGTGGCCGCGCCGGGGGCGCTGGCGGCACTTCGTCCGGCCCGGCCGTCGTGGCTGTGCTGGCTGTGCCGGCTGCCAGGGCCGTCGTTGCTCCGGTTGCTCGGGTGAGACGTCAACTGAGGGTTCCTTCCTCGGCCGGGGGCGTCAGGGGGAGGGACGACGCCGACTCCTCCGGCGGCGTCAGCGGCCTCGGCGGCGTGCGCGCGGCCTGCGCCTGAATCGCGGTGATGGCCACGGTGTTGACGATGTCGCTCACCAGCGCCCCGCGCGAGAGGTCGTTCACCGGCTTGCGCAGCCCCTGGAGAACCGGGCCCACCGCGACGGCCCCCGCCGAACGCTGCACCGCCTTGTAGGTGTTGTTGCCGGTGTTCAGGTCCGGGAAGACCAGCACCGTCGCCTGCCCGGCCACCTCCGAACCCGGCAGCTTCGTCGCCGCCACCGACGGCTCGACGGCCGCGTCGTACTGGATCGGCCCCTCCACCAGCAGGTCCGGGCGGCGGCTGCGCACCAGCTCGGTGGCCTGGCGCACCTTGTCCACCTCCGCGCCGGAGCCGGAGGAACCCGTGGAGTAGGACAGCATCGCGATGCGCGGCTCCACGCCGAACTGGGCCGCGGTGGCCGCCGACTGGATCGCGATGTCCGCCAGCTGCTCGGCACCCGGGTCCGGGTTGACGGCACAGTCGCCGTAGACCAGCACCCGGTCGGCCAGGCACATGAAGAACACCGAGGAGACGATCGAGGCGTCCGGCTTGGTCTTGATGATCTCGAACGCGGGCCGGATAGTGGCGGCCGTCGAGTGCACCGCGCCCGACACCATGCCGTCCACCAGACCCTCCTGCACCATGAGCGTGCCGAAGTAGGAGACGTCGGCCACCACGTCGTAGGCCAGCTCGCAGGTAACCCCACGGTGCGCGCGCAACTTGGCGTAGACGTCGGCGAACCGCTCCCGCAGCGGAGACGTCGCCGGGTTGACGATGCGGGCGGTGGCCGCCGCCCCCTCACCGCCCCACTCGGCCTCGTCCTGCCCCAGCAACCGCAGCTCCACCCCCAGCTCGGCCGCCCGCTTGCGCACGGCCGTCTCCTCCCCGAGCAGCGTCAGATCGCAGATGTTGCGCCGCAGCAGCACCTCGGCCGCGCGCAGCACCCGCTCCTCGGTGCCCTCCGGCAGCACCACGTGCCGCCGGGCGACGCGCGAGCGCTCGATCAGCTCGTGCTCGAACATCATCGGCGTGACCCGGTCACTGCGGGCCATCGACAGACGGTCGGTCAGCTGGCGGGTGTCCACATGCGTCTCGAACAGACCCAGCGCCACCTCCACCTTGCGCGGCGACGCCGCGTTCAGCCGCCCCTCCAGCGTGGCCAGCTCGGTGGCCGTGGGGAACGAGCCCTCGGCCACGCTGAGCAGCGGCGTCCCCGGCGCCAGCCGCTCGGCCAGCGCCATCGTCTCGTTGCCCGGATGCTGGTCCAGGGTCAGCAGGACGCCGGCGAGGGGCGGCGCGCCCGCCGAGTGGGCGGCCAGCGCGCCGACGATGAGGTCCGCGCGGTCCCCGGGCGTGATCACCATGCAGCCGTCGGTCAGCGCGGGCAGGAAGGCGGGCAGCATCGCGCCGCCGAAGACGAAGTCCCGGCAGTCCCGCGCCAGCCCCGCCGGGTCGCCCAGCAGCACCTTCGCCCCGAGCGCGTCCACCACCTGCTGCACGGTCGGCGCGGACAGCGCGGGTTCCTCCGGGATGACGTACACCGGCTGCGGCAGGTGCCGCCCCAGCCAGCGCGCGGCCTCCGCCGCATGCCCGTCCCGCACCCGGTTGGCGACCATGGCCAGCACCTCGCACCCCAGCGAGGTGAACGCGTGATGGGCGTTGCGCACCTCGGCGACCACGGAATCCGCGCTGCGGTCCAGCCCCGCGACCACCACCAGCACGCCCGCGCCCAGCTCGTTCGCCAGCCGCGCGTTCAGCGACAGCTCGGCGGGCAGGTTGGTGTCCGCGTAGTCGGTGCCGAGCACCAGCACGGCCTCGAAATCGCGCGCTATCTCGTGGTAGCGGTCCACCAGGCGGGATATCAGCTCGTCCGTGCCCCGCTCGGCCTGGAGCGCGGCGGCCTCGTCGTAGCCCAGGCCCGTCATCGTGCCCTGCGGCTGGGACAGCCGGTAGCGGCTGCGCAGCAGGTCAAGCAGCGGGTCCGGGCCGTCATGGGCGAGCGGGCGGAACACCCCCACCTTGCCGACCTGCCGGGTCAGCAGCTCCATGACCCCCAAGTCGATCACCTGGCGGCCGTCGCTGCGGCCGATGCCGGATACGTACACGCTGCGCGTCACGCGAGGTCTCTCCTCGGTCGTCGATATGGCGCCGGGAAGTACCCGGTTTGACCCGGCTGTGCCTTCGACCATACTCGCGTACGCCTGCCCCCGCCGTCGCACCGGGGCCACCCCCGGGCCCCGCGCCCGCCTGTCCTTTCCCGGCCTGCCCCGGGGCCTTTCCGCGCGGTGCGGGTAGCGCTGTACGCGTGACGACGCGGGCTGGTTGCGGCGGCCGACGCGGGCCGCTCGCGGGGGCGCCGTCACGGTGCGGCCCGCCCCTCCTCTCCCGTGGTCCGGTGACGGTGCCCCGCCCCGGGCTCCTCCGCCCCTCCCGCCGTCTGGACGCGTCGCCTCCAGACGCGGGCCGTTGCCGCCGGACGCCGCCGGGTGGGGTGTCCGGGCCGCGTCCTGTGGCTGCGGTCAGCAAGCTCCCAGCGCCTGACGCCGGGGCACGCTGGCCGGGCTGGGCTGCCCTGTTTGGGGGAAGGGGCGGGGCAGGGGCAGGCTGGGATCGGCATACGGACAGGCCACCCGGCTTGCGTTCAAGGCGTGAAACAATCCCAGCGCCCAGGTTCGGACCGTCCCCGATCAGGAGAGCGATCAGCATGCGCATCGGAGTCCTCACCGCCGGCGGCGACTGCCCCGGCCTGAACGCCGTCATCCGTTCCGTCGTGCACCGTGCCGTGGCCGACCGGGGGGACGAGGTCATCGGCTTCGAGGACGGCTACAAGGGCCTGCTCGACGGCCGGTACCGCGAGCTGGACCTGAACTCCGTCGGCGGCATCCTCGCCCGGGGCGGGACGATCCTCGGCTCGGCCCGCCTGGAGCGCGGCCGCCTCGCGGAGGCGTGCGCGGGCGGCGAGGAACTCCTCGGCCGCCTGGGCATCGACGCGCTCATCCCGATCGGCGGCGAGGGCACGCTGACGGCGGCGAACATGCTCTCCCAGGCCGGGCTGCCCGTCGTCGGCGTCCCGAAGACGATCGACAACGACATCTCCGCCACCGACCGCACCTTCGGCTTCGACACCGCTGTCGGCGTCGCCACCGAGGCGATGGACCGGCTGAAGACCACCGCCGAGTCGCACCAGCGCGTCATGGTGGTGGAGGTCATGGGCCGCCACGCCGGGTGGATCGCGCTGGAGGCGGGCATGGCGGGCGGGGCGCACGGCATCTGCCTGCCGGAGCGTCCGTTCCAGGTGGACGCGCTGAGCAAGATGGTCGAGGAGCGGTTCGCGCGCGGCAAGAAGTTCGCCGTGATCTGCGTGGCCGAGGGCGCGCGCCCGGCCGAGGGCACGATGGCCTACGAAAAGGGCGTCATCGACCAGTACGGGCACGAGCGCTTCACCGGCATCGGCAACCGCCTCGCCCGCGAACTGGAGGACCGCCTCGGCAAGGAGGCCCGCCCCGTCATCCTCGGCCACGTCCAGCGCGGCGGCACCCCGACCGCCTACGACCGCGTCCTGGCCACCCGGTTCGGCTGGCACGCGGTGGAGGCCGCGCACCGAGGCGACTTCGGCATGATGACGGCCCTGCGCGGCACGGACATCGTCATGGAGCCGCTGGCCGACGC
Organism: Streptomyces sp. JJ66; assembly: GCF_019303495.1. Classification (GTDB taxonomy): domain Bacteria; phylum Actinomycetota; class Actinomycetes; order Streptomycetales; family Streptomycetaceae; genus Streptomyces. Next base: position 98,097 of record NZ_JAEVFI010000005.1, read on the forward strand.
GACGCGTGAGCTGAAGACGGTTCCGCAGGCCCGCATGGACGAGACCGAAGCGGTGTTCTGACCCGCGAGGCGAGCCTGCGGTCGCGGCAGCGCGCCGGGCTCAGGCGGGCGCCTGCGGGAAGGCCGCTGCCGCGACCGCTGGGGTGGGCGCGGTCCGGCGCGCGGGCGTCCTCCGGGGGCGGGCGCCGTACCGCGCCCGCCCCGGCCCCGTCAGGGCTGTCGCTCGACGGCGTCCAGGTGGGTCCAGAAGTGCTCAGTCACCTGGTCCAGGTACTGGCGGCCGGCGTCCACGGAGTTGCTGCCGGTCTCGGTGCTGGTGTCGATCCAGCTCAGCGAGGAGAAGCTGCGCTTGTGGTACTCGTCGTGCAGCCGTTCGAGTATGCGTTCAACTGTTGACTGCTCCAGCTTCGGCAGCAGCTTGTGCACCGGCTTGACATACGCCTGCCAGCGCGAACTGGCCGCGCTGCGCAGCAGATCGGCGAGCTTTCCATGCCTGCCGGTCAACTCGATGTGAGTGCGGGCGGACAACCCGAGCACGGCCGCCAGCACCGCCGCCTGCTGGTCCGTGCCCGTCCACCGTCCACTCCGCTCGACCTCCGCGTACTGCGCCGTCGGTATCCCGGCCTGCAACGCCACGTCCGACAGCGCCATGCCCCTGACCAGCCGGTACTCGTGCAGGCTGCGCGGCTGCCCGAGCAGGTCGGCGGGCGAACACCACAGGGCACCGGCGAGCGCGGCGAGCTCGGTCTCGTCCGGGGAGCCCTCCTGAAGCTCCCAGGAGGCTATGGTCTCGGGGGTGATGCGGAGCCCGAAGGCGGCCCACATGCCGTAGGCGACGTGCGCGGGGGTCATGCCAAGTGACTCCCGCAAGCGCCGGGCCGCAGCGGCATCGAAGGGCGGACGTGCGTGCATCCGGCCACGCTAAGCACGGTCTCGCGCGGCACCCAACAGTACGTTCACCCGAATCAACAATCTGTGGCTTTCTCCATGCCGCCCACACACCGCGTCACGTTCACCGTAACCCGCCCGAGCTACCTCACGGCAGGGAATCGGCCTGAACCTGAGGCAGCCTGAGGCCGCCGTGCTGGAGCGTGACGCGCCCGGCCGCATATCGTTGAACCGTGCGGCCGCGCACCCCGCGCGGCGGGGAGGGAGCGGCACCGTGACCGTCGAACTGACCGACAGGATCGAGATGGCCGGCGAGGAACTGACCCTGGACGAGCTCTTCGAGCGTCTGGAGCGGATGCCTGTCCCCGATGGCTACAAGGTCGAGATCGTCGAGGGGTCAGTCCACATGTCGCCGCAACGTCGCACACACTGGAAGATCATCTTCAATGTGGCGCAACAGATCTCGCAACACACCGGCAGCGAAGACGATATCGATTCCGACGTACGGATCGATTTCCCCGGGCACCTCAACGGCTTCGCGCCGGACCTGACGAAGGTGCGGTCCGGTGCCGAGGCCGACGCCAGGGGCCGTTTGTCCCCCGCTGACCTTGAGTTCGTCCTCGAAGTCATCTCCAGGGGCACGGCGGCCAACGACTATGGCCCCAAGCTGCGCGTCTACGCTGCGGCGGGCGTACCCGTGTACCTGATCGCCGACCCGTATGTGGGCCGCTGCCACGTCTACACCCAGCCCAAGGACGGCGCCTACCGCAGCGAGCTGACCGTCGATTTCGGCGAACCGCTCGACCTCACCCACACGGTGCTGGGCATGACCCTCGCCACCGACCGCTTCCCCAGGGAGCGATAGCCCACCCGCGACCGACACCGGCTCCTCAACGCCTCCCCTGCCACCGAGCAGCACCGGAGCCGACGCGGTAGTGGCGACGCCGCAGACCGCCGGTACCATCGGCGCACGACTCAGCGCACGGAGCCGAGGGGAGCCCGCTGGCAGAGCCTGCCCGCAGCCTGAGAGGCGCGCCCTGCGCGAGCCGCATTCGAGGGACATGGGGAGGGACGCACATGGCTTTGGACCATGGCCAGCCAACGAGTCCAAGTGACCCGGGCGTTGCCGGGCCGTCACCCAGGGCGGACATGGCGCACTCGGAGGCCGAGAAGAAGAAGGCCGCGAAGTACATCGAGGAACACCTTGGCCCGGAGACGCGCAAGGGAGGCGTGATCGCGGACGAGGACAGCGGCGCCGTCACCGGCAGCAGGAACGCCCCCAGCACCGTCAGCGCGGGATCGCTGCGCGGGTGGGAAGTGCGCACCGGGCTCGACAGCCGCTTGGAGGAATGGCACCGGCACCTGGAGCAGCTCACGACCAGACTGACGGGAGAGCTCAACGGGCTCCGCCAGGCGAACATACTGCTCCAGGGAAACGAGCTGGACACCAGCGCAAGGTTCAGCGGCATCAACAACAACTTTCACAGCCCCATCTCCGACTTCGCCCCGCCGAGCCCTCCCGGACCGTACGCGCCGACGCACCAGCCCTATCCCACGCGCAGCCCGATCTCTGATTTCTGAGAGCTTCACCATGGCCGTTGATTACGCAACCATCATCAGCACGGACCTCTCTGGTCTGGAGACCGCGGCATCCGCATGGAGGCGGATGGGGGACAAGTTCGAGACCTTGCACGGAGATTACGCGGATCACGTCAAGGCGGCTGTGGAGTCGGAGAACTGGCTGGGACAGTCGGCCATCGGCTTCAAGACCCAGGCGGACGTAACGCAGGAGGAGTATGGGGCTGCGCGCGACGAGGCGTGGGCTGTCGCCGACTTGTTGGACGAGGCGTACGACACCCTCACGGGGCTCCAGAACCGCCTGACCGATGTGCGGGACGATGCCGTGCAAGCCGGAATGCACGTCGACTCTTACGGGCGATGCTCCGTCGACTACAGCAAACTCGAAGCAGACGAAGCGAAGCTCTACCAGAGCAATCAACTGGTCCGCCAAGAGCTGGAAGACTCCTGGACCGGAAAGATCAGCGACGCGGTCAAAGCGATCCAGGACGCCGACGAGAACGTCAAACTGGCGCTCACGGTAGACCCGGACGACCTACCGGCCGACCTCAAGGGTCTGAGGGACGGTTTTAACGGCTCCCTTCCGGGTGATGTCGGGGAGGTGAACGCCAGCCGAGCGGATGAATTGTACGCGAAAATCGCGGATGGGGGTGAGCTCTCGACTGCGGAGCGCGAAGAGCTGAACTTCCTCATGGAGCAGAACGAGGATGACCCCGAGTTCAGCCGGACTCTGCTCACCTCCGTGGGAGGCCCGGACGGTCTAATTAAGCTGCACAATGAAATCACCGATCGCGCCTACTACGAACAAGTCGACCAGAAGAAGTATTTTCTGGACCTTGATGTGCATCTTGCTAACACTCTCAAGACAGCGACCACCGTGGATGACGTGAACACCAAGGCAGATCAAGACTTCTATGATGAGTGGCGCGAAGACCTGCGAGAAGTCGGTGGCAATCTTTATGACGCGCAAGTCGTTGAAAGGCAAGGAAACGACGGGGCGCGCGGTTACCAGAGCATCGTCACGTTGATGCAGAACAGTAGCGGTTACGATCCCCAGTTCCTACACGACTTGGCGGACGATATCCGTGCAGCCGAAGATCCCGGTCAGGGCGGTGATCCTGACATCTGGGACCTAGACGGCAACTACGCTGGCGACCGGGACAAGGACGGCACCTTTACGCAGGAGCGTAGTGGATGGTTCGCGAATGATCCCTATGACGGGGTTCTGGGCATCATGGCCAATGACCCTGACACCGCCACGGCGTACTTCGATCCGGGTTCAGAACAGGGAAAAGAGCGTCTGACATACCTGCAGACGGAACGTGACTGGAACGTCGTGAACGCCTATGAGGGTGCCAAGGTTACTTACACAGTCGAGGATAAGGCGGACTTCGACAATCGCAACGGGTTCGGTGCCGCTTTGGAAGCTGCTATGACTGGCAATGTCCCCGGAACCCCAGCCCCAGAAAATTACCAGGACCACACCGAAGCGCAGACTCGCGTTCTCGAGGAAGTTGTGAAATCGTACGCGGGATTTTCTGCCGTTGACAAAACAGCCATACCGGAAAACCTTCGTCAGGACTTCGCGAATGCCTTGACTTATTACCCGACAGATCTCCATGACATCTTGGGGGTCGATGGCGACTTCTCCGGTGACTATATATCAACCGAGCCCAATGACGTGAACGTGGACCGAACTACGATGATTCAGTTCATCCGAGGTATTTCCGAGGATGGAACAGCCTTCCGCACAATTCACGACTCTCAGATGGGAATCGTTGCAGCTGGAATTTCCGGTCTGGATGCGCAGGACCTCGAACAGGGTAGTAGAGAGGCGCGCGGGGTGGCGCAGACAAGCGGGCAGGTCATGGGGGCGCTTGACTATATCAGGGCCGATGTCCTGGGGTCACATCGCGACGATGAAATAGCACAGAATAACTGGAGTAAAACATACGCTTACCATGTCGCAGGGGCTCCGGTCACTAATCTCCCAATTATTGGTGACACTTTCCAGCGCCTCATCGACATCGGCGCCGGGCAAAGCGTAGAGAATCTCAACCAAGAGGTAGCTAATAAAACCACGGAAGAACTTATCAGAAATTACGTGAGAGATGGCTACCCTCGCCTCGAAAGCATGTTCATGGCCCAGTCGGATCAAGTCGGGATTTTGGGAAAAGATGCCAGCGACTCCGATAAGCCCTTTCAGCAGGACGTGTTGGCCGAGGCCAAGAGCGAGTACTCTGCGGCTATAGGTGACGCTCAGGGCTCCACAGGGGGGAACGCATGACCGGCGCCGGTGCTGAGTCTCGTCGGCAGTGGTTGACCGCTAGTGCGGTGGTACTCGCCCTTTTGATCTTGTGCGGTGGAGTTGCATATTTTTTCTTGAACGATAAGGCTTCGGTAGATTCTGCCTCGTTCTGCAATGGCAGGCTGACGAAAGAAGCGGTATCCGTCCTGTCTGGGAGCGAAGAAGGGGAATTGACTGCCGATCTGGCCGTGTATGAAAATGTTGACATTGCGGAGGAAGGGGACGGTTACGCCGACGTCGCGTCGCGATGTGCGATACGAAAAGCAGGAGAAGATGTGGGCGAATTCGAGGTGTTCCAGGCGTGGTCATTTGGTCCCTGGCGCCCAGAACCGGTCGATCCCACATGGTACGTTCAAGAATCCCCTATCGGGTCGGGAATCAGCGGATGGACGGACGATAGGCGGGCTGAGGTATGGCTGCCCGATTCCTGTTCGAAAGCATTTGGACTTCAGGGGACACCTGTTCAGGTGCAGTTCGAGCTAGGAAGTGATTACGACACTAAATGGACTCCGGGAGATACGCGCAGACACATGGGTCAGGCGCTGATGGATTACGCTCGCGGGCTGGCCGAAGAGAAGGGGTGCGACTCGCCTGATTTCCGTTTGACGGAAAAAATTCCTGGCGCCTCTGAATTTGTTGACATGCCAGGTGAGGCTCAGTGTGGCATTCCCAGTTTTGTAGCTACTCTTCCTCATGGCCCCAAGCTTCAACAGCGGGTGGTGGGCGACATGCAAGGCAGTTGGAGTTGTGTAATCAGCGCTGGCAGTGACACGGAAGAGGTCATGGCTCCGGTGGCTTTCGCTGTGACCACCGACCAGCGCATGATCGACCGCTTTGACGCAGCCCACGCGAATGATACGAAGAACTTCAAGACGGAGCTCGTGTCGTGCGACGAGCATGATTACCTCGTGCTGTTTTCTTATGTCACGACGAAACCCGGTGACCTGTCAGAGAACGAGCAGGACGCTATCGCTCTCGCCAAGCGAGCGCTGGAGCCCCGTGACGAGCTGTACGCACGCTTTGTCGGCAGTGTTAAGCGGTCGCTGAACTGTAGTTTGTAGAGACGGCTACGCGATGCTCAGAGCCTTCTGCTCTAGCTAGCAGCACTAGTTTGATTGCCCCGCGCGTCGCCGGGACGTCACCTCGTGCGGTCATGGCACGCACGCTGGGAGGACGAAATGAAGAAGGCCGCATGAGAAGAAGGCTGCTTGTTGCTTCGGTGAGTGCGCTGCTGCTCTTGTCCGGAAGCGTTCTCTACGGTACGGGGACTATCGACCTGTGGCAAGCTGAGCGATCGCTCGAGCAAACCTGCGGCGGGCTTCCACCTCTTGCTGAAGTCCAGCAACTTCTCGGTGAAAAGGGAATACGAGGGAGGCCATTGGAGCCTGAGGAATACCCCGGTCTCACGCCGCTCGTGAGTTGCCGTCTTGCATGGTCAGGCAAACTTCCGGGGGTGGAGTTGCGTATCAGTAAGGGAGAGATCAACCCTGCTGTTCTGCGTGATATGAGACATGATTCACTGGGTTTGCCTGACGCTACTTCGGCTCCGTTCGGTGAGGGATGGCGTGGTGTGGTAACGAATGATCTAGGAGATTTTGCCTCCGCCACCGTATTGCTCAATTGCGGTGCGGGAGCACGCGATATCTGGGTCCATGGATGGGCATACGCATTCGGGTCTCCCGGGTTTGAGGAAAAAGAATACCGTGTACAGCTATCTCGTGTAGTCGGCTCTACGGCTGCATCTGCTGCCGAGAAATGGGACTGTGAACCCCCGCCAAGTTCATTGCCGGGTGACGCAGTGCCTACCCCCAATGGAGCGGACCCTGTGGAGGTGGTCGATGCCTCCGGAACTTGTGCTGGTATGGCACACCTCGCCGACTTGGCCGAGGAATTCGGGATCAAAAAAGTCTTGGAGACCGATGCTGACTCTGTCGCGCCGGTTGAGGACTGCTTTCTGTTGAACAGTGATGGGGAAAAAATCTATCGATTCACGTCCCTGTACGACGGTCTGGCCTCAACATATCGAATTGTTGACGGAATCGCGGAGAGTTCCGGAGTGGCTGACAGAGGCGTCCCCAGGTGGCTGAGCTCCACCTGCCCTTCAGGGGTCGATGGATTCCATTGGCTCACTGCGGTTGAGCCTGAATACGGAAACGGGGAAATGAAATTTCAACAGGCGGCCTTGGAGGAACTGGCCGCCAAGTCCGCCGAGCGCAAAGACTGTGCCATTGGTGAGTGAAGACTTGGAAAACCGTGCCTGCGTGAGGCTATGACGCACGTGGTACCCGTCGGTGGTCATCCGCGCTCGCGCGGCTGGGCATGCGAGCACGTGCTGTGGCCGGGACGCTATCGGCGGGTGGTCAGGAACGTTGTCCAGGCCGTGGGGGTGAAGGTCAGGGTGCCTTGGGCGGTGGCCTTCGAGTCGCGGACGTGGACGCTACCCTCCGCGCAGGCGGCAACCTCGACGCAGTCGCCGCCGCTTCCGTCGCTGTAGGTGGACTTACGCCACTGGAGCGTGGACTGGTTCTCGACGTTGCTCACTTGAACTCCTCCGCCTTCCGCAGGATCAGGTCACGCGACTCATAGGGGTCCAGAGCCTGTGCGCGGATCATGGCATACCGCTGCGTCATTTCGGAGACTTCCTCGGCTTGTGAGATCAACATTCCGCGTCGTTGTACTTCCAGGTACACCACACGACTGTGGTCGGCACGTTCGAACAGCTTCGTGGGACCTTCTGTCCCGGCGTGCTCGCCTCTGGCGCCGCACGCCATAGGTAGCACCTGCACGGTGACGTTGGGACGCCTGGACAGCTCGGCCAGGTGCAGTAGCTGATCCCGCATGGTGAGGCGGGTGCCGAACTGGCGCATCAGCGTCGATTCCTCTTGGACCAGTTCCAGGTGGGGCATGGGGTCTGTGCGGTCGAAGAGCGCCTGCCTGGTCATCCGCGCCTGTACGAACCGCTCGGCTGCGTCCGATGTGAGCGCGGGGTAAGCTCCCTTGATGACGGCCATGGCATACGCCTCGGTCTGGAACGGCCCGTCCATCACCATGTTCTGGTAGGCCGAGATGCTGAGCGCGTCGCGTTCGATCAGCGCGTAGTCGCGGAAGTGTGGCGGGAACAGATCGACGTCCAGGTACGGCAGCAACGTGACGAGGATCTTGCGGCCGTCGAACAGCACGCGATCCAGCAGGGACAGCATCTTCAACGTGACGCCGTCTTTGCACGTCTCCAGCTTGCTGATCGCAGCACCAGAGTAGTTGATCAGGCGGCCCAACTCCTCCTGTGACAGACCTCGTTCCTCCCGGGCCGAGCGCACCAGGTCAGCGATCGCCTGGCGGGTGGCAGACGCCTTTTCGCGGTGGTCGTTCTCTGGCATGAGGTTCCCCTCTCAACACGGCTCAACGTCCCGTAACTCGCGTTCGACATCCGCACAACAGGGTCACCCGTCGAGTTCGCGGCACTACTCAACGTATGCCGAAGGTCGGACAGTGGGGGCATGAATCAGGAAAGTCGTGATCCCGGCATCCCCTGGGTGCCGTTGCTGGGGTGTCAGCTGCGGTTGGCCGGGGTGTACTTCGACGCCGTGCGGGTGGCCGGGCCGCAGGGGCGGGACGTCGCGGAGCGGTTCAGCGCGCTGACCGGGGGAGATCCGGGACCGGTGGTGCTGGAGCGGGGCGGGGAGCGGGCGACGTATTTCCTCGTCGCGCCCGGGAGCGTGCGGAACCGGCGGTGGCCGGGCGGGGTGGAGCTGCTGACGGCAGCGGCGGGGCAGAACCGGCGGTGTTACGTCGGCGTGCCTGCCCTGGGCGGGCGGACGTGGCCGCTGAGCTGGTTCAGCAGGCCGACACCGGACGGGCGGCTGGTACACGCCGCGCTGTTGCACGCCGTGTTGTGCGCGATGGCGTGGGAGCGACCCCGTTGGGCGGCGTCACGCGGGAGGCAGTGAAGGGCTCGCCCCTGCCATGAAGCCGGGGGCGAGCCTCGATAGGGCCTCGGTAGCGCCTCAGGAACAGCAATTCGGCCCCGGCGTCCCCGCCGGGCAGGGCGGCTCCGGCTGGCGCATGCTCGGGGCGGGAGGTTGACCCGGGGGGCGGTCGTGGTGCGGGGAGCATGCGGAAGGGGTGTCGGTGATGGGGTGGGGTCAGCCCGCCGTGTCGTCGAGGCGGAAGCCGAGTTTCAGGCCGACCTGGTAGTGGGCGACCTCGCCGCTTTCGATGTGGCCGCGGATCTGGGTGACCTCGAACCAGTCCAGGCCGTGCAGGGTCTGCGCGGCGCGGGCGATGCCGTTGCGGATGGCGGCGTCCAGGCCCTCGTGTGAGGTGCCGACGATCTCGGTCACCCGGTAGGTGTGCTCGCTCATGGCCCGTCCTCCTGGCACGGTAGGTCGCTACCCACCCACCGTGCCCCACGGGAGGACAGGGCGCGAGTGGAACGCGTCAGGCCGGGCGGAGCCAGAGCGTGGCCAGCGGGGGCAGGTCCAGCGAAACGCTCGCCGCGCGGCCCTGGGCCGGGACGGGTTCGGCCTTCACCGGGTCCGCCGCCGCCACGCCGGAGCCGCCGTAGCGGGCCTCGTCGGTGTTGAGCACCACCCGCCAGGCCGCAGTGCCCTCCGGGACGCCGAGCCGGTAGTCGTGCCGCACCACGGGGCAGAAGTTGCTGACGGCCAGCAGCGGGGTGCCGTCGGCGGCGAAGCGCAGGAAGGCGAAGACGTTGTCCTCCCGGGCGTCGGCCTCGACCCAGGCGAAGCCGGAGGGGTCGGTGTCGCGCTCCCACAGCGCCGGGGTCTCGGTGTAGCGGGCGTTCAGGTCGCGCACCAGGTCACGGACGCCGGCGTGGTCGCCCTGGGCGGAGTAGGCCGGGTCCAGGAGCCACCAGTCGGGGCCGTGGCTCTCGGACCACTCGGCGCCCTGCGCGAACTCCTGTCCCATGAACAGCAGTTGCTTGCCCGGGTGCGCCCACATGTAGCCCAGGTAGGCGCGGTGGGTGGCGCGCTGCTGCCACCAGTCGCCGGGCATCTTGGAGACTAGGGCGCCCTTGCCGTGCACCACCTCGTCGTGGGAGATGGGCAGCACGTAGTTCTCGCTGTAGGCGTACACCATGGAGAACGTCATCTCGTTGTGGTGGTACTTGCGGTGTACCGGCTCCTTGGCGATGTACTGGAGCGAGTCGTGCATCCAGCCCATGTTCCACTTCAGGCCGAAGCCGAGGCCGCCGACGCCGTGCGGGCCCACCTGGTGGGTGGCGCGGGTGACGCCGTCCCAGGCGGTGGACTCCTCGGCGACGGTGACGACGCCCGGGCAGCGGCGGTAGACGGTGGCGTTCATCTCCTGGAGGAAGCGCACCGCGTCCAGGTTCTCCCGGCCGCCGTACTCGTTGGGCGACCACTGGCCGTCCTCGCGCGAGTAGTCCAGGTACAGCATCGAGGCGACGGCGTCCACGCGCAGCCCGTCGATGTGGAACTCCTCGCACCAGTAGACCGCGTTGGCGACCAGGAAGTTGCGCACCTCGGTGCGGCCGTAGTTGAACTCCAGCGTGCCCCAGTCGGGGTGTTCGGCGCGCTGTGGGTCCGGGTGCTCGTACAGGGCGGTGCCGTCGAAGTGGGCGAGCGCCCAGTCGTCCTTGGGAAAGTGGGCCGGAACCCAGTCCATGAGGACGCCGATGCCCGCCTGGTGCAGCGCGTCCACCAGGTGGCGGAAGTCGTCGGGGGAGCCCAGGCGGGCCGTCGGGGCGTAGTAGCCGGTGACCTGGTAGCCCCACGAGCCGCCGAACGGGTGCTCGCACACCGGCATCAGCTCGACGTGGGTGAAGCCCATCTCCGCCACGTAAGCGGGCAGTTGTTCGGCCAGCTCGCGGTAACCCAGGCCCGGGCGCCAGGAGGGCAGGTGCACCTCGTACACCGAGAACGGCGAGGCGTGCACCGCCCGCCGCGCCCGCTGCTCCAGCCAGCCGGCGTCGCCCCACGCGTACGCCGAACCCGTCACGATGGACGCCGTGTCCGGCGGGCACTCGCTGCGGCGCGCCATGGGGTCCGCGCGCAGCGTATGCGAGCCGTCGGCGCGGCAGATGTCGAACTTGTAGCAGGTGCCCTCGCCGACGCCGGGCAAGAACAGCTCCCACACGCCGCTGGAGCCGAGTGAGCGCATGGGCTGCGCGGTGCCGTCCCAGTAGGTGTAGTCGGCGGCGACCCGCACGCCCCGCGCGTTCGGCGCCCACACCGTGAACCGGGTGCCCGCGACGCCGTCCACGGTCATCGGGTGTGCTCCCAGCGCCGTCCACAGCTGCTCGTGGCGGCCCTCGGTGATCAGGTGCAGGTCCAGATCGCCGAGCGTGGGCAGGAAGCGGTAGGCGTCCTCGGTCTCCACCACCGTCTCGTCGTAGGCGGTGCGCAGCCGGTACGCGGGCACGGTGGCCAGGCCGGGCAGGACGGCGGCGAAGAAGCCGTCGCCCTCGCTCGCCAGCGCGGCCTCGCCCCGCTCGGTGAGCACTGTCACCGAGCGGGCGAACGGGCGCAGGGCGCGGACCAGCACGCCGCCGTCCACCGGGTGTGCTCCCAGCACGCTGTGCGGGTCGTGGTGCGAGCCGGCCAGCAGCCGGTCCCGGTCGGCCGCCTCCAGCGGCGGGGCGGGCGCCGGGGCGGAGGCGGAGCCGGACGCCGGACCGGGAGCCGCGGGCTGCGCCGCCGGGCGGCGCGGGGCGGGCGTCGCGGCCGGGGGAGCGGAGCGGAAGGTGTCGGGGAGCTCGGGTCGGGGGGTCACGGGAGGGTCCTCCTGGGGGATCGCGGAGCCTGCGCGAGACGGCGGATCGCGGCAAGCGGGATGGGCAGCCAGTCGGGGCGGTGGTGGGCCTCGTAGAGCACCTCGTAGACGGCCTTGTCCGTCTCGTAGGCGCGCAGCAGCGCGGCGTACTCGCGCGGGTCGCTGCCGCTCGCCTCGGCGTAGCCCGCGCAGTAGGCGTCGCGGCTGGCCTGCGCCCAGCGGCGGGAGAAGTCCGAAGCGCCGCGCTGGCAGGCCGCGTAGTCGAACGAGCGCAGCATCCCGGCGACGTCCTGGAGTACCGGTTGCGGACGCCGCCGTTCGGCCAGTTCCTTGGCCGGTTCGCCCTCGAAGTCGATGACGGACCAGGAGCCCGTGCCCTCGTCCCCGTGCGCGGTGCGCAGCACCTGTCCCAGGTGCAGGTCGCCGTGGATGCGCTGGACGACGCAGCCCTTGCCCGCGTCGGCGAGGTCGTGCACGGCGGCGAACGCCTCGCGCAGGCCCACCCGGTAGGGGCGCAGCTGCGGCACCGCGTCGCAGGCCGCCTTCAGCCGCGCCGCCATGTCCCGCGCCACCGAGGCCAGCGCGGGGCCGCGCAGTTCGGCCGTCGGCAGCGCGGTCGCCAGCGCGGTGTGCACCTCGGCTGTCGCGCGGCCCAGTGAGCGGGCGGCCGGGGTGAAGTCGGCCTCACGGTGCACGGCGTGCAGCGCGAGGCGCCAGCCGTCGCTGGACCCGGGCAGGAACGGTTGCAGCACGCCGAGGGTTACCGGGTCAGCGGCGTCCGCCTCGAACCAGGCGACGGGCGCGGGTACCCGGGTGCACCCCGTGCGGGCCAGCGCGAGGGGCAGCTCCAGATCGGGGTTGACGCCCGGGCTGACGCGGCGGAACAGCTTGAGGATGTACCGGTCGCCGTAGACCACCGAGGAGTTGGACTGTTCCGCGCGCAGCGCCCGCGCGGGGAGCCCCGGCGGGATGGTGGTGCCGCCTTCGCGGGCGAACCGCAGCGCGCTGAGGCGGCCCGGGGTGCGCAGGCGCTCCAGCAGCACGCCGGTCAGCCGCTCGTCGGTGATGGCCTCGTACACCGCGAGCCCCCGCAGCGGTCCCCACGCGGGGCGGCCGAGGAGCGCGGGTGCCAGGTGCGGGGGCAGCATGGGGCGGACGCCGAGCAGGAGTTGGTAGCAGTCGGCGTGGTCGCCCTGGTGTGCGCTCAGCAGCAGGTGCAGCAGGCCCGGGGCGGCTCCGGGGGCGGCGCACGGCAGCAGCTCGGTGGCGGCGGTCAGGGTGAGGCCGTCCAGCGAGCGTCCTTTGCCCGCGAACCACCGCTGTCTGGGGAGCCACTGCGTCAGCATCGGTTGCAGCGACCGCAACAACGCCGCGGACGCTGCGGACGCCGTGGACGCCGTGGACGCCGTGGACGCCGGGGCTCCGGATGGGTACAGGGCGGGTCCGGGTGAGGAGCTGTCCGGCTTGGCGGTCATGGCTTCCTTCCCCCGGGCACACGAGAATGTTGCGCAGAGTGTCCCGGATTGCGGCAACGGCTGTCCGGCTGTGCGGGACGTGTTTCGGGGTAATCGACCGTGTGGTGGGGTGCGGTCTGGGCCACACGGGTGGTGCTCCAGCTTCTACTTGTGCCCACGGTCGCGTTTGCGTAACCGGCTGACTCGCCTCCGTTCCGGAAATCCGGGCGCGGCTGCCCCGCGTGGGGGTTGCCCGGGCCGCCTGCGGCGGCAGGGGAGCGGGCCGGGGAGGCAGGGGTCAGGAGCCCGCCCCTGCCTCCGGTGGCGGTCCGCCGACTACGGCCCCGGTGGGGTGGGCCGGATGGGGTACTCCGGTGCCACCGACTCGCCTGGTGGCACCGGGGACGTCGGCGACAGGGGGCCTTCGGCTGACGGGGCGATGTCGGCCACCGCAGCGGGCTGCTGGCGCAGGCGGAACCAGTAGAACCCGTGCCCGGCCAGCGTCAGCAGGTACGGGAGGTCGCCGATCGCGGGGAAGCGGACGCCGCCGATCAGCTCGACCGGGTGCAGCCCCTTCCAGGTGCGCAACTCCAGCTCCGTGGGCTGCGGGAACCGGGAGAAGTTGTTGACGCACATCACGAGGTCGTCCTCACCGTCGGGTAGCCGCACCTCGCGGAGGAAGGCGAGCACCGCCGGGTTGCTGGACGGCAGCTCGGTGTACTCGCCGAGCCCGAACGCCGGGTTCTGCTTGCGGATCTCCACCATGCGCCGCGTCCAGTGCAGCAGCGACGAGGGCGAGCTCATCGCCGCCTCGACGTTGGTGACCTGGTGCCCGTACACCGGGTCCATGATCGCCGGGAGGAACAGCCGGCCCGGGTCGCAGGAGGAGAAGCCCGCGTTGCGGTCGGGGGTCCACTGCATCGGCGTGCGCACGGCGTCGCGGTCGCCGAGCCAGATGTTGTCGCCCATGCCGATCTCGTCGCCGTAGTACAGGATCGGCGAGCCGGGCAGCGACAGCAGCAGGGCCGTGAACAGCTCGATCTGGTTGCGGTCGTTGTCCAGCAGGGGCGCGAGGCGGCGGCGGATGCCGATGTTGGCCCGCATGCGCGGGTCCTTGGCGTACTCGGCGTACATGTAGTCGCGCTCTTCGTCTGTCACCATTTCGAGCGTCAGCTCGTCGTGGTTGCGCAGGAAGACGCCCCACTGGCAGCCGGTCGGGATGGCCGGGGTCTTGGCCAGGATCTCCGAGACCGGGTAGCGCGACTCGCGCCGCACCGCCATGAAGATGCGCGGCATGACGGGGAAGTGGAACGCCATGTGGCACTCGTCCCCGCCCTTGGCGTAGTCGCCGAAGTAGTCGACGACGTCCTCCGGCCACTGGTTGGCCTCGGCCAGCAGCACCGTGTCCGGGTAGTGCGCGTCGATCTCGGCCCGCACCCGCTTGAGGAACGCGTGCGAGGCCGGAAGGTTCTCGCAGTTGGTGCCCTCCTCCGCGTACAGGTAGGGCACGGCGTCCAGGCGGAAGCCGTCGATGCCCAGGTCCAGCCAGAACCGCAGGGCGGAGATCATCTCCTCCTGCACGGTGGGGTTCTCGTAGTTGAGGTCCGGCTGGTGGGAGAAGAACCGGTGGAAGTAGTACTGCTTGCGCACCGGGTCGAACGTCCAGTTGGACGCCTCGGTGTCCACGAAGATGATGCGGGCGTCGGCGTACGCCTTGTCGTCGTCGGCCCACATGTAGTAATCGCCGTAGGGGCCGCCGGGGTCGGTCCGCGACTGCTGGAACCACTCGTGCTGGTCGCTGGTGTGGTTCATCACCATGTCGATGATGACGCGGATACCGCGCTGGTGGGCGGCGTCGACGAACTCCACGAAGTCGGCGAGGTCACCGAACTCCGGCAGGACGGAGGTGTAGTCCGAGACGTCGTAGCCCCCGTCCCGCAGGGGGGACTTGAAGAACGGCGGCAGCCACAGGCAGTCCACCCCCAGCCATTGCAGGTAGTCGAGCTTGGCGGTCAGGCCCTTCAGGTCTCCGACGCCGTCGCCGTTGCTGTCCTGGAACGAGCGCACCAGGACCTCGTAGAAGACGGCACGCTTGAACCACTCGGGATCGCGGTCCCCCGCAGGGGTGTCCTCGAAGGTGTCGGGGACTGGCTCATTGACGCTCATACGATGGGTGACCCTCCGGTCGGTGAGGACGGTCGCAGGGTCAAGATGTGCGCGGGAGCCGGTGAACCGGGGCGGCCCGGCTCCAGTCGCACATAGTTGTCCCTGCCCCAGTGGTAGGTCTCGCCGGTGAGCTCGTCACGCACCGGGAAGAGCTCGGCACCGCTTTGCTGAGCCGGTGTCAGGCCGAGCTTCTCCCTGTCCAACGACACGGTCGCTTCGTGGGTGTGGTACGGATCGAGGTTCACCACAACCAGCACTGAGTCGGCGTAGGGCTCGATGCTGCGCTTGGAGTACGCGATGATCTGGTCGTTGTCGGTGTGGTGGAAGTGCAGGGAGCGCAGGGTCTGCAGCGCGGGGTGCCGGCGGCGCAGCCGGTTGAGCGTGGTGAGCAGCGGGGTGATGGTGCGGCCCTCGCGCTCGGCCGTGGCCCAGTCGCGCGGGCGCAGCTCGTACTTCTCGGAGTTCAGGTACTCCTCGCTGCCCTCGCGCACCGGCGTGCTCTCGCACAGCTCGTAGCCCGCGTACACCCCCCAGCTGGGGGAGAGGGTGGCGGCCAGCACCGCGCGGATCTCGAACGCGGGGCGCCCGCCGTGCTGGAGGTAGGCGTGCAGGATGTCGGGGGTGTTGACGAAGAAGTTCGGCCGCATGTAGGCGGCGGCGTCCCCGGACAGCTCGGTCAGGTACTCCGTCAGTTCCTGCTTGCCGTTGCGCCAGGTGAAGTAGGTGTACGACTGCTGGAAGCCGACCTGCGCGAGGGTGTGCATCATCGCCGGGCGGGTGAACGCCTCGGCCAGGAAGATGACGTCGGGGTCCGTGCGGTTGATCTCGCTGATCACCTTCTCCCAGAAGCGGACGGGTTTGGTGTGCGGGTTATCGACGCGGAAGATGCGCACGCCCTGTTCCATCCACAGGCGCAGCACCCGCAGTGTCTCGTTCACCAGGGCGCGGTAGGCCCTCAGGTTGTGGTCGAAGTGGATCGGGTAGATGTCCTGGTACTTCTTCGGCGGGTTCTCGGCGAACGCGATCGATCCGTCGGCCCGTTTGCGGAACCACTCGGGATGCTCGGTGACCCAGGGGTGGTCCGGTGAGCACTGGAGGGCGAAGTCGAGGGCGACCTCCAGGCGCAGGTCACGGGCGGTCTCCATGAAGTGGGCGAAGTCGGCGAACGTGCCCAGGTCCGGGTGGATGGCGTCGTGGCCGCCGTCCGCGGAGCCGATCGCCCACGGGCAGCCGACGTCGTGCGGGCCCGCGTCGAGGCTGTTGTTGCGGCCCTTGCGGTACGCCGTGCCGATCGGGTGGATCGGCGGCAGGTAGACGACGTCGAAACCGGCCGCGGCGATGGCGGGCAGCCGCTCGGCGGCGGTGCGCAGCGTGCCGGAGGTGGGCGCGCCGCCGTCCGCCGGGACGACGGCGCCCTCGCTGCGCGGGAACAGCTCGTACCAGGAGCCGACCAGCGCCCGCCGCCGCTCCACCTGCACCGGCACCGACCGGGACGCGGTGACCAGCTCGCGCAGCGGATGCCGCGTCAGCACCTCGGTCAGCTCGGCGCCGAGCGCGGCGGCGAGCCGGTCCCCGGCGGGCAGCGCGGTGTTGCGCAGCGCGTCCACGGCGTCCAGGACGACGGCCCGGCCCGCGTCCTTGGGCACCTCGGCGGCCGCCTTCTCCAGCAGCTGCGCGCCCTCGGTGAACGTCAGCTCCACGTCCACCCCGAGCGGCACCTTGACCTCGGCGTGGTGGCGCCAGGTCGCCACCGGGTCGCTCCACGCCTCGACGACGATCGTCCAGCGGCCCTCGGCGTCCGGCGTCACCTCCGCGCCCCACCGGTCGGTGCCGGGCGCCAGCTCGCGCATCGGCGTCCACGGCCCCGGGCGCCCGGCCGGGTCACGCAGCACGACGTTGGCGGCCACGGCGTCGTGGCCTTCCCGGAACACGGTGGCGGACACCTGGAACGACTCACCGGTGACCGCCTTCGCGGGGCGGCGCCCGCAATCGACGAGCGGTTTGACGTCCAGGACGGGGATACGACCGATCATGGGGTTCCACCTGGGGTCGAAAACGGGTGTTCCGTACTTTGTATCCGCTTGACGGGTAGCGACGGCTGTGCGGGCATGACCGCTCCTGTCCGCGTTCACTCGGCTGGGGGTCTCATCGCGCCGCAGGACTATCTGCCCAGGCGTTCGCCGCGCGATGCGCCGACATAGTGAACTACTCGTAGGTAGTCCATAACTCCGCGTACCCGGCCGACGCCGGGTCAGGCCGCCGTATTTCAGCCAGCGTTGGGCACCGCCCGGGGCGCCCACCCGTCCGCAGAACCGTTTCCGCATGTCACGGGGCGGCGGTGCCCGGCCGCGCGCGGGGCGTACGCCGTCGTACCCCCACGGATGAATCCGCACCCGGAAGCGGGGCAAAGCACGGCACGGGGCCATCCGGCGCCGCTACCTTCGACCACGTGAAGGCCATCCGTCGTTTCTCCGTACGCCCCGTCCTTCCCGAGCCCCTGCGACCGCTCAGCGACCTCGCGCGGAACCTGCGCTGGTCCTGGCACCCCGACACCCGCGAGCTGTTCCGGTACGCCGACCCCGAGGGCTGGCGGGCCAGCGGAGGCGACCCGCTGAAACTGCTCGGGTCCGTCCCGGCGGCCCGGCTCGCGGAACTGGCACAGGACCGCCGGTTCCAGCGCCGGCTGAAGCTGGGCGCAGGTGACCTGAACGACTACTTGACCGAGCCGCGCTGGTACCAGCACACCGCCGACGACCGCCCGGCCGCGATCGCCTACTTCTCGCCCGAGTTCGGCATCACCGCCGCGCTGCCGCAGTACTCCGGCGGCCTGGGCATCCTCGCCGGGGACCACCTGAAAGCCGCCAGTGACCTGGGCGTGCCGCTGATCGGCGTCGGCCTGCTGTACCGGCACGGGTACTTCCGCCAGTCGCTGTCCCGGGACGGCTGGCAGCAGGAGAGCTACCCGGTGCTCGACCCGGACGAGCTGCCGCTGGAACTGCTGCGCGAGGACGACGGCACGCCCGTGACCGTCTCGCTCACCCTGCCGGGCGGGCGCACGCTGCACGCGCATGTGTGGCGCGCCCGCGTGGGCCGGGTGCCGCTGCTGCTGCTGGACTCCGACGTCGAGGGCAACGCCCCGCGCGAGCGCGACGTCACCGACCGGCTCTACGGCGGCGGGCGCGAGCAGCGGCTGCTCCAGGAGATGCTGCTCGGCATCGGCGGCGTGCGCGCGGTGCGGGCGTACTGCCAGCTGACCGGGCACCCGGCACCCGAGGTGTTCCACACCAACGAGGGCCACGCCGGGCTCCTGGGCCTGGAACGCATGCGCGAACTGATGGCCACCGGCGTGGAGTTCGACGCCGCCCTGGAGTCGGTGCGGGCCGGGACGGTGTTCACCACGCACACCCCGGTCCCGGCCGGGATCGACCGCTTCGACCGGGAGCTGGTCGCCCGGCACTTCGGCGACGACGGCGAGCTGCCCGGGCTCCGCGCCGAGCAGGTGCTCGCCCTCGGGGTGGAAACCCCGCACGGCGGTGAGCCGGGGCTGTTCAACATGGCGGTGATGGGCCTGAGGCTGGCCCAGCGCGCCAACGGCGTCTCCCAGCTGCACGGGAGCGTCAGCCGCGAGATGTTCTCCGGGCTGTGGCCGGGGTTCGACGCCGACGAGGTGCCGATCGCCGCCCTCACCAACGGCGTGCACGCCCCCACCTGGGTGGCGCCGGAGATCACCGAGCGCACCCCCCGGCTGTCGGACCACGAGCTGTGGGACCTGCGCCGCACGCTGCGCGAACAGCTGGTCCACGAGGTCCGCCGCCGGCTGCATGACTCCTGGCGCGAGCGCGGCGCCGCCCGCGCGGAGCTGGGCTGGATCGAGCACGTGCTGGACCCGGACGTGCTCACCGTCGGCTTCGCCCGCCGCGTGCCCTCCTACAAGCGGCTCACCCTGATGCTGCGCGACCGCGACCGGCTGCGCGAGCTGCTGCTGCACCCGGACCGCCCGGTACAGCTCGTCGTCGCGGGCAAGGCGCACCCGGCCGACGACGGCGGCAAACGGCTGGTCCAGGAGCTGGTGCGGTTCGCCGACGACCCGAGGGTGCGGCACCGCATCGTCTTCCTGCCCGACTACGGCATGGGCATGGCCCAGAAGCTCTACCCCGGCTGCGACGTGTGGCTGAACAACCCGCTGCGCCCGCTGGAGGCGTGCGGGACGAGCGGGATGAAGTCGGCGCTGAACGGCGGACTCAACCTGTCGGTACTGGACGGCTGGTGGGACGAGTGGTTCGAGCCGGACTTCGGCTGGGCCATCCCCACCGCCGACGGCCCGGCAGCCGACGGACCCGGAGGGGACCCCGAACGCCGGGACGCCATCGAGGCGGCGGCCCTGTACGCGGTGCTTCAGGAGCAGATCGCGCCCTGCTTCTACGACCGGCCCGAGCGCTGGCTGGAGATGATCCGGCAGACCCTCACCCGGCTCGGCCCCAAGGTCCTGGCCGACCGCATGGTGCGCGACTACGTGCAGCGGCTGTACGCGCCCGCCGCGCAGGCACACCGCGCGCTGGACGGCGCGGACGGACACCGGGCCGCCGGTGAGCTGGCCGCCTGGAAGGCGCGGGTGCGCGCCCAGTGGCCCCAGGTCGCCGTCGATCGCGTGGAGGCGGCCGGTCCGGCGTCCGACCCGCTGGAGCTGGGCGGCTGCCTGCGGCTGCGGGTGCGGGTGGCCCTCGGCGGGCTGGAACCGGGCGAGGTGGAGGTACAGGCCGTCACCGGCCGGGTGGACCGCTCGGACACCATCACCGACCCGCAGACGGTGGTGCTCAAGCCCTCCGGACGCCCGGACCTGGCGGGCTGCTGGCTGTACGAGGGCGAGCTGGCGCTGGACCGCACCGGCCCGTTCGGCTACACCGTCCGCGTCCTGCCCACGCATCCGCTGCTCGCCGACCCGGCGGAGCTGGGGCTGGCGGCGGTCCCGCCGGAGGGCGTGGACGGCGGTGAACCGGCGGGCGTCCTCATGCGGTGACGCGCCCCGCCCCCGCCCGAGAGCCGGGTGGGCGGCCCCGGCGACCTTCCCGCCGTGGGGCGTCGCCTCCCGGCCGGAAGCCGGGGTCCGGGGGGCCGGGGCTCACTCTGTCAGGCTGTCCCGCCACGCCCGGTGCAGGGTCGCGAAGCGGCCCGTACCGGCGAGGAGTTCGGCGGGCGTGCCGTCCTCGACGACGCGCCCGCCCTCCATGACCAGCACCCGGTCGGCGATCTCCACCGTGGACAGGCGGTGGGCGATGACGAGCGCGGTGCGGTCACCGAGCACGGTGTGCAGGGCGCTCTGGACGGCCTGCTCACCGGGGATGTCCAGCGACGACGTCGCCTCGTCCAGGATCAGCACCGCCGGGTCGGCCAGCAGGGCGCGGGCGAAGGCGACCAGCTGGCGCTGTCCCGCGGAGATGCGGCTGCCGCGCTTGCGGACGTCGGTGTCGTAGCCGTCGGGCAGGGCCGCGATGAAGTCGTGCGCGCCGATGGCCTTGGCGGCCCGCTCGATCTGCGCGCGGCTCGCGTCCGGGCGGCCGATGGCGATGTTCTCGGCGACCGTGCCGGAGAACAGGAAAGCCTCCTGCGTCACCATCACCACCCCGCGCCGCAGCTCGGGCGCCGCCAGCTCGCGCAGGTCGGCGCCGTCCAGCAGGACGCGGCCGTGGGAGGGGTCGTAGAACCGGGCGAGCAGCTTGGCCAGCGTCGATTTGCCCGCGCCCGTCGAGCCGACGACGGCGACCGTCTGCCCGGCCGGGATGTGCAGGTCGAAGCGGGGCAGCACCTCGCCGCCGGTGCGGTAGCCGAAGCTGACGCCGTCGAAGTCCACCGCGCGGCCCGGCCGTCCCGCGCGCCGCTGCGGCAGCTCGCGCGGCCGGTCGGGCTCGGGCACGCCGGGCACCTGGGCCAGCAGCCCGGCGATCTTCTCCAGCGAGGCGGCGGCCGACTGGTAGGAGTTGAGGAACATGCCCAGCCGGTCGATGGGGTCGTACAGGCGGCGCACGTACAGTGCGGCGGCGGCCAGCGCGCCCAGCGCCAGCGTGCCGTCGGCGACGCGGTAGGCGCCCCACAGCACGATCGCGGCGGTGGCCACGTTGGCCGTCAGCCGCGAGGAGACGACGTAGCGGGCCATCTCCAGGATCGTGTCGCCGTTGACCTGCCCGTGCTCGCTGTTGAGCTGCCGGAACCGCGCGTCGCCTGCCGACTCCTGGCGGAAGGACTGCACCGGGCGGATGCCGTTCAGCGTCTCGGCGAACTTCACGATGACGGTCGCGATGGCCGTCGAACGCTTGCGGAACACCCGCAGCGAGCGGGTCTGGAAGTCGCG
The DNA here is from genome assembly GCF_019303495.1 of Streptomyces sp. JJ66. Taxonomy (GTDB): domain Bacteria; phylum Actinomycetota; class Actinomycetes; order Streptomycetales; family Streptomycetaceae; genus Streptomyces. The sequence continues at coordinate 119,593 of NZ_JAEVFI010000005.1, forward strand.
CACCAGCAGCCCGAGCGGCACGAACGACGCCAGCGCCGCAGCCCCGAGGCCCAGGTCCAGGTACAGCAGCAGGACGGCGATGTACACCACGGAGACGACGACGCCCAGCAGCTCCTGCAACCCCTCGTCCAGCAGCTCGCGCAGCGACTCGACGTCGGTGGTCGAGCGGGAGATGAGGCGCCCCGAGGTGTAGCGGTCGTGGAAGTCCACGCTGAGGGCCTGCGCGTGCCGGTAGATGCGTCCGCGCAGCTCCACCAGCACGCTCTGGTTGATGCGGGCGGCGGCGCGGACGAAGGCGTACATCAGCCCGCCGGACGCGCCCGCGCACACCGCGTAGCCGACGCCGAGCAGCACCAGCGGCCCGTGCCGCCCCTCGCGCAGCGCGGGCACCACGGTGTCGATCGCGAACGCCACCAGCAGCGGCCCGCCCTGCACGGCAGCCTGCTGGGCGAGCAGCAGCACCACGGCGACGGCGACCCGCAGCCGGTACGGGCGCAGCAGCGAGGCCAGCAGGGTGCGCGCGGCGTTCGGCGGCGCGGGGAGCACGTCGCGGTCGAACGGGTCGGTTCCCGCCTCGGTGGCGCCCGGGCCGGGCTCGGGCGGGCCGGGGGTGGCCGGGGTGGCCGTCGAGATGGTGGTCACCGTTCTCCCTCGTTCTCGCCCGCCATCAGGTGGCGGTACTCGGCGCTGGTGCGCAGCAGCTGTGCGTGCGTGCCGACGCCCGCGATCCGGCCGCCCGACAGCAGCGCGACCCGGTCGGCCAGCAGCACGGTGGACGGGCGGTGCGCGACGACCAGGGCCGTCGTCGTCGCCAGCACCTCGCGCAGCGCGGCCTCCACCTTGGCCTCGGTGTGCACGTCCAGCGCGGAGAGCGGATCGTCCAGGACCAAAAAGCGCGGCCGACCCACCACGGCGCGGGCCAGCGCCAGCCGCTGCCGCTGACCGCCGGACAGGCTCAGCCCCTGTTCGCCCACCTGGGTGTGCTCGCCCTGCGGCAGCGCGCGCACGAACGATGCCGCCTGCGCCACCTCCAGCGCCCGCCACAGCTCGGCGTCACCGGCGTCCGGGTCGCCCATGCGCACGTTGTCCGCGACGGTGGCCGAGAACAGCGTCGGCTCCTCGAAGGCGACGGCCACCATGGCGCGCAACTCCTGGCGCGGCATGCCGGAGATGTCGGCGCCGTCCACGGTGATGCGGCCCCCGGTCAGCTCGTGCAGCCGTGGGACGAGCGCCGTCAGCGTCGTCTTGCCGCAGCCGGTGCTGCCCACCAGGGCGACGGTCTCGCCGGAGCGCACGTGCAGGTCGAGTCCGTCCAACAGCGGCGGGGAGCCGGGCTCGGCGTCGGGGTAGCGGAAGCGGACGCCGGTGAACCGCAGCCCGGACCCGTCCCCGCCGCCGGTGCCCCGGCCCGGGGGCTCGGCCGGTACCGGCTCGTCAACGACCTCGAAGAAGCGGTCGGCGGCCGTGGCGGCCTCGTTGCTCATCGCCAGCAGGAAGCCGATCGACTCCACCGGCCAGCGCAGTGCGAGGGCCGTGGACAGGAACGCCACCAGCGTCCCCGCCGACATCGCGCCGTCGGCCACGCGCAGTGTGCCCAGCACCAGCGCCGCGCCGAGTGCCAGCTCCGGCAGCGTGAGGATCAGGCCCCAGATCCGCGCCAGCAGCCGCGCCTTGCGCAGCTCGGTGTCCTTCAGCCGCTCGCTGAGGGTCCGGAAGGCGCGGGCCTGGCTGCGGTGCCGTCCGAACCCCTTGATGATCCGGATGCCGAGCACGGCCTCCTCGACGACGGTCGTCAGGTCGCCAACCTGGTCCTGCGCCTTGCGTGCGGCGGCCGAGTAGTGCGTCTCGAACACCGCGCACAGCACGATCAGCGGCACGACGGGCACGAGCAGCAGCAGCCCAAGCCGCCACTCCTGGGCGAGCAGCACCCCGCAGCCCACGACGATGGTGACGCCGTTGACCAGCAGGAAGGTCAGCGGGAACGCCAGGAACATGCGCAGCAGTTGCAGGTCGGTGGTGCCGCGCGAGAGCAGCTGGCCGCTGGCCCAGCGGTCGTGGAAGGCGACCGGCAGCCGCTGGAGGTGGCGGTAGAGGTCCGCGCGCATGGCCGCCTCCACCCCGGCCAGCGGGCGGGCCACCAGCCAGCGCCGCAGCCCGAACAGCGCCGCCTCCGCGACGCCGACGGCCAGCAGCAGCGCGCCGCCCCACCACACCCCCGCCGTGTCCCCGGCCGCCACCGGGCCGTCGATGATCCACTTCAGTACCAGCGGGATGGCCAGCCCCACGACGGAGGCGACCGTCCCCACCACGGCCGCCGTCCCCCAGCGTGCCCGCACCGGACGCAGATAGGGCCACAACCTCAGCAACGACCGCACCGCGGACCGCGGCGCCTGACGTGGGTCAGCGGAAGGCGCCTCCTGGAGAACACTCATCAGGACCGAGCGTAGAGATCGCTGCTGACACCCGCATCGGTATTTCCGCCCACGCGCCTCGGCCGCCCGCCCTAGGACCGCGCGGTGGCGGCCCGCGCGCCCGCGCCGTGGCGCTGGGGCGCTGTGGAGCCGTGGCGGAGACGCACCACCATCGCCACCACCGATGGCTCTCAGGGCTCACGCACCGCCCGGTAGAGCCGCGTCGAGCGGGGCGTGACCCGCACCGGCTGCCCCGCCGGGTGCCGGGTGCCCGGGGCGTGCGGTTCCTCCGCTGCGGTGTCCACCAGCAGTTCGTAGGACTGGGCCCACGGCGGTCCCGGCAGCGGGAAGTCCACGGCGGTGGGCGCGGCGTGGAGGATGGCCAGGAAGCTGTCGTCGGCGATGGGGTGGCCGGTCTCGTCGCGGCCGGGGAGGTCGTCGCCGCAGAGGTAGAGGGCGAGGGTCTGGCGGGGGGCGTACCAGTCGGCCTCGGTCATCTCGGTGCCGCTCGCGGTGAACCACGCCAGGTCGCGCAGACCGTCGGGGCCGTGCGGGCGGCCGGTGAAGAAGGCGCGGCTGCGCAGCACCGGGTGGTCGCGGCGCAGCCGGACCAGGCGGGCCGTCAGCTCGCACAGGGCCCGCCAGCGCGGGTCCTCCAGCAGGCTCCAGTCGAGCCAGCTGACCTCGTTGTCCTGGCAGTACGCGTTGTTGTTGCCCCGCTGGGTGCGGCCCAGCTCGTCCCCGGCGACGAGCATCGGCACGCCGGTGGACAGCAGCAGCGTGGTGAGCAGGTTGCGCAGCTGGCGGCGGCGCAGGGTGGTGACGTCGGCGTCGTCACTCTCGCCTTCGGCGCCGCAGTTCCACGAGCGGTTGTCGGCGGTGCCGTCGCGGCCCGCCTCCCCGTTGGCGTCGTTGCGCTTGTGGTGGTAGCTCACCAGGTCGCGCAGGGTGAAGCCGTCGTGCGCGGTGACGAAGTTGACCGACGCGTACGGGCGCCGCCCGCCCCAGGCGTACAGGTCGCTGGACCCGGACAGGCGGTAGCCCAGGTCGCGGACGTCGGGCAGGGCACCGCGCCAGAAGTCGCGCACCGTGTCCCGGTAGCGGTCGTTCCACTCCGTCCACAGCGGCGGGAACGCGCCCACCTGATAGCCACCCGAGCCCACGTCCCACGGCTCGGCGATGAGCTTCACCCGGCGCAGCACCGGGTCCTGCGCGATGACGGCGAGGAACGGGGAGAGCATGTCCACGTCGTGCGGGGAGCGGGCCAGCGCCGCCGCCAGGTCGAAGCGGAAGCCGTCCACGCCCATCTCCTGGACCCAGTACCGCAGCGAGTCGGTGATCAGGCGCAGCACCTGCGGCTGGACGACGTGCAGGGTGTTGCCGCAGCCGGTGTAGTCGGCGTACCGGCGCGGGTCGTGCGCCAGGCGGTAGTAGCCCCGGTTGTCGATGCCGCGCAGGCTGAGCGTCGGGCCCAGCTCGCCCGACTCGGCGGTGTGGTTGTAGACGACGTCCAGGATCACCTCGATCCCGGCCGCGTGCAGCGCCCGCACCATGCGCTTGAACTCGCCCACCTGCTGCCCGCGCGTACCGGAGGCGGCGTAGGCGGCGTGCGGGGCGAAGTAGCCGATGGAGTTGTAGCCCCAGTAGTTGCGCAGGCCGCGCCGCAGCAGGTGGTCCTCGTGCGCGAACTGGTGCACCGGCAACAGCTCGACGGCGGTGACGCCGAGCCGGGTGAGGTGCCCGATCGCCGCCGGGTGCGCCAGGCCCGCGTACGTGCCGCGCAGCCGCTCAGGCACGCCGGGGTGGCGCATGGTGAAGCCGCGCACGTGCAGTTCGTACAGCACGGTGTCGGCCCACGGCGTCTTCGGGCGGCGGTCGTCGCGCCAGTCGTCGTCCGGCGGGCTGCCCGGGGGCCCGGCGGGGGCACCATCGTGCACGACGACGCCCTTGGGGACGTGCGGCGCCGAGTCGCGCTCGTCGCGCACGGTGTCGGCGCGGTGCTGGTGCGGCCAGTCCCGCACGTGGCCGTACACCTCAGCGGGCAACGCGAACTCGCCGTCCACCGCCCGGGCGTACGGGTCCAGCAGCAGCTTCGCCGGGTTCCAGCGGGCTCCGGTCCACGGGTCCCAGCGGCCGTGGACCCGGTAGCCGTAGCGCTGGCCGGGGTGCACGCCGGGCACGAATCCGTGCCAGATCTCGTGCGTCAGCTCCGTCAGCTCGCGGCGTGTCTCGCGGCCGTCGTCGTCGAACAGGCACACCTCGACGCGTTCGGCGCCCCCGGCCCATAGGGCGAAGTTGGTGCCGGGCGTGCCGTCGGGCCCGCTGCGGTAGCGGGCGCCGAGCGGCTGCGGGCTGCCCGGCCACACCTCGCGCGACGCGCCGGGGCGGGGGAGGGGCGATGACGGGCGGCCGGTTGGCGGGCTCGCCGGGGCGGCGGGTGGGCAGCGCACGGGCAGCCTCCTGCGGCTCACACGCGCGGAACCACGCGGGGCCACGGTGCGCTGGCGTGTGTGGCTCCGGTGCGCCCGGCGTCCCGTGCCGTGCGCTCGTGGTCCCGCTCCTTCCCGGGGTTCTTCCCGCTCCGGCGGCCCCGTTCACCTCGAAGCCCCGTCCGGTTCCGCCCACCGGTGACCCGGACGGCGTTAACGGGCGTTACCCTGCCGCCATGACTGTGAACCTCGAAGTCGCCGATGGCGTCGGCACCCTCCGGCTCGACCGTCCGCCGATGAACGCGCTCGACATCGCCACCCAGGACCGGCTGCGCGAGCTGGCCGAGGAGATCACCCGGCGCGACGAGGTGCGCGCTGTGGTGATCTACGGCGGTGAGAAGGTCTTCGCGGCCGGGGCGGACATCAAGGAGATGCGGGAGATGGACCACGCGGCGATGGTCGCGCGGGCCGGTGACCTCCAGGCCGCGTTCACGGCCGTCGCGCGCATCCCCAAGCCCGTGGCCGCCGCCGTCACCGGCTACGCCCTCGGCGGCGGCTGCGAGCTGGCGCTGTGCGCGGACATCCGCGTCGCGGCGGACAACGCGAAGCTGGGACAGCCAGAGATCCTGCTCGGGCTGATCCCCGGCGCGGGCGGCACACAGCGGCTCGCGCGGCTCGTGGGACCGTCGCGGGCCAAGGACCTCATCTTCACCGGCCGCCAGGTCAAGGCCGACGAGGCCCTGTCCATCGGACTGGTGGACCGCGTGGTCCCGGCCGCCAAGGTGTACGAGACGGCGCACGCGTGGGCCGCACGGCTGGCCAAGGGACCGGCGATCGCGCTGCGGGCGGCGAAGGAGTCCGTCGACTTCGGTCTGGACGCCGGTATCGACACCGGCCTGGCCATCGAACGCAACTGGTTCGCGGGCCTGTTCGCCACGGAAGACCGCGAGACCGGCATGCGCAGCTTCGTCGAGGACGGCCCGGGCAAGGCGGTCTTCCGCTAGCCCGCGGGAGTACCCCATCCCGGAACCGGGGCTTCGCCCAGGCCCCTCCCACGACTTCGGCGCCGTGGTCGCGAGGCCCAGCCCGTCTGGCCGGACCTCGCGCCCGAGCCGGACGCCAAGACGGTCCAGGGCGGCCAGCGTCCCGGGCTGGCCAGCGGACGCGCGGCAACTCGCCGACCAGGTGTCCACGAAGGAGTGCGCGCCGTTCGCCGCCGCACTCGTCCGCGCGGCGCTGGACACGTCCGTGGTGGAGGACGTGGCGGCGCGCGTCGCGGGCGGTGACGGCGGCGGGGGCTGACGTCGCGTCACCGGGTCAATTCGCCGGACTCGCCTACGCGAACGGCGAACGCACGCCATGATGGGGCCATGGCGGGAGTGGAGGAGACGGCATCCGCACAGGTGCCGGCCATCGCGGGCACGGCCGAGGACGCATCCGACTCCGGCGGCACACCGGGCTGTGACAGCGCGTCGCACCCCGAGGGCGTTCCCAGCCCCGGCGGCCCCCCGAGCCCCGAGGACCCGCAGCGCCCCGGCAGCGTGCAACGCCGCGACAGCGCGCAGGGCAACGCCCTCGACCTCCTCGGCGACCCCTCCCAGACCGAGGTCCGATTCCGCAACCGGCCGGAGTCGGCCGGCATGGCCCGCCGCCTGGCCGCCGCCGTGCTGCACGGGCAGTGGCGGCTCCCGGGCTCCGTCACCGACGACGGCGTGCTGCTGGTGTCGGAGCTGGTGGGCAACGCGGTGCGGCACACCGGCGCGCACGACTTCGGCCTGCGCATGTTCCGCCGCCGGGGCTGGATCAGGGTGGAGGTACGCGACCCTTCGCGCGGGCTGCCGTGCCTGCTGCCCATGCGGGAGCTGGACACCACCGGGCGCGGCCTGTGGCTGGTGGACAGGCTCGCCGATCGCTGGGGCGTGGACCTCCTGCCGCGCGGGAAGACCACCTGGTTCGAGATCCGCGTTCTCGACCGGTGACCTGCGCAGGCCCCCGGCAGGCACTGGGGCGTGGGTGCCTGTACACAATGGTTCCGTGGATTACGAAGCGCTGCTGGAGCACGCCAGGGCGGCGGCCCGCCCCGTGCTGGGCCGGGCCGCCCCGGCCGACTACATCCCCGCGCTGGCCCGGGCCGATCCGCAGGCGTTCGGCATGGCGCTGGCCACCGTGGACGGTGAGGTGCACGGCGTGGGCCAGTGGCGCACCCCGTTCTCCGTGCAGAGCGTGTCCAAGCTGTTCGCCCTCGCGCTGGCGCTCGCGCACGGCGGCACCGCGCTGTGGCGGCGGGTGGGACGCGAGCCGTCGGGCAACCCGTTCAACTCGCTGATCCAGCTGGAGTCCGAGCAGGGCATCCCGCGTAACCCGTTCATCAACGCGGGCGCCCTCGTCGTCACCGACGCGCTGCTCAGCCTCACCGGGGACGCGCGCGCGGCGGTGGTGGACTTCCTGCGCGAGGAGACCGGGAACCCGGGCATCTCCATCGACGCCGCTGTCGCCGCGTCGGAGGCCGGGCACGGGCACCGCAACGCCGCCCTCGCCCACTTCATGGCCTCCTTCGGCAACCTGCACAACCCGGTTGACGACGTGCTGGAGCACTACTTCGCGCACTGCTCCATCGCCGCCGACTGCCGCGACCTGGCGCTCGCCGGGGGCTTCCTCGCCCGGCACGGGCTGCGCGCGGACGGCTCCCGGCTGCTGAGCCGCAGCGACGCCAAGCGGATCAACGCGGTGCTGCTGACCTGCGGCACCTACGACGCGGCCGGGGAGTTCGCCTACCGCGTCGGCCTGCCCGGCAAGAGCGGGGTGGGCGGCGGCATCCTGGCGATCGTGCCCGGACGCGGCGCGGTGTGCGCGTGGAGCCCGGGCCTGGACGCCGTCGGTAACTCGGTGGGCGCGACGGCCGCGCTGGAGGACTTCACCGAGCGCTCGGACTGGTCGGTGTTCTGACGGGCCGGGGTCCTCACGGTCCTCCGTCGGCGTCGTCCAGCCCTTCGTCCAGGGCGAGCGCGGCCATGATGAGCGCCACGTGGGTGAAGGCCTGGGGGAAGTTGCCGAGCTGCTCGCCGGTGGGGCCGATCTCCTCCGCGAAGAGCCCGACGTGGTTGGCGTAGGTGAGCATCTTGTCGAACGCGTAGCGTGCCTTGCCCAGGCGGCCCGCCTGGGCGAGCGCGCTCACGTACAGGAAGCTGCACAGGGAGAACGTTCCCTCCTCGCCCCGCAGACCGTCGGGGGAGGCGGCGGTGTCGTACCGGTGCACGAGGCTGTCGGAGACGAGTTCGGCCTCCATGGCGTCCAGCGTCGTCAGCCAGCGCCCGTCCCCCGGGGAGAGGAAGCCCACCGCGGGCATCAGCAGCAGCGAGGCGTCCAGGACGTCGCTGCCGTAGTGCTGCACGAAGGCCCGTCGGCGCGGGCTGAAGCCCCGTTCCATGATCTGTCGGAAGATCGCGTCCCGGGCGGCTGTCCAGCCGGGGACGTCGGCGGGCCGGGCCAGCTTGGTGGCCAGGCGGATGCCCCGGTCGAGGGCTGTCCAGCACATCAGGCGGCTGAAGGTGAAGTCCTGGCGGCCTCCCCTGGTCTCCCAGATGCCCTCGTCAGGACGGTCCCAGGACCGGGCGAGCCAGTCCAGGAGCGCGCTCAGGTGGCGCCAGCCGTCGTACCCGGCGAGCTGGGCGTGGTCGCCCGTGCCGCTGAGCGCGTAGGCCAGCTCGCCGTAGATGTCGAGCTGGAGCTGTCCGGCGGCGTCGTTACCGATGCGCACCGGGGCCGAGCCGCGGTACCCCTCCAGATGGCCGAGCGTCTCTTCGGCCAGCTGGGGGTCTCCGTCGACGCGGTACAGGACCTGGAGGGGTTCGCCCGTCGTCGTCTCGCCGGTCGCCAGCCGCGCCGCGAGCCAGTGCCGGAACGCCTCCGCCTCCTCGTCGTAGCCGAGGTCCAGCAGGGCCCGCACGGCGAGGGAGGCGTCGCGGACCCAGGTGTAGCGGTAGTCCCAGTTGCGCTCCCCGCCGAGCTGCTCGGGCAGGCCGGTGGTGACGGCCGCGACCGGTGCTCCGGTGGGCGCGTAGGTCATCAGCTTGAGCGTGATCGCGGAACGGCTCACCATCTGCTGCCAGCGTCCCCGGTACCGGCTGCGCCGTACCCAGCGGTTCCAGTAGTCGTACGTCGAGGCGAACGCGTGCTGCACGGAGCGCCCGGTCGGCGGGGCCGGAGGTTCGGCGTGGGGGGTGTCGCACACGGTCAGCACGGCGGCGGCCCGCTCGCCGTGCCGCAGCGTCAGGTGAGCCAGGACGTCGCGCTCCTCGCGCCGCAGCTCCACGGGAACCGCTGCGGGACCCCGGACGTGCAGGAAGGCCGCGCTGTCCGGGGCCGTGAAGTGGGCCGTGTCCTGGGTGAGGGTGAGGTGGTGCGTCCCGCGGCCGTAGTCGAACCGGGGGCGGCAGGCGAGCCGGAAGCGGACCGTGCCCCGGGTGGCCCGCATGATCCGGATGACGTGGTGCTGGTCTTCTGGCGCCTCGGCCTCGCCCAGCGGCATGAAATCGACGACCTCGCCGACGCCCTCCGGGGTCAGGAACCGCGTCACGAGAATCGCCGTGTCGGCGAGGTAGAGCTGCCGCGTCGTCGCGCCGGGTGCCTCGGGGGAGAGGGCGAAGCAGCCGCCCCGCTCGTGGTCGAGGAGTGCCGCGAACAGGCTGGGCGAGTCGAACCGGGGGGCGCACAGCCAGTCGAGCACGCCGTCGGACGAGACCAGTGCGGCGGTCCGCAGGTCGCCGATCAGGCCGTGGTCCGCGATCGGCGGGTAGCGGCGCATGGCGCTCCCTTCGACGCTCACCGGCCCTTCGCGCGCCGGTCCCTCTCACGCTAGGACGGCAGCCGTCGTCCCGCATGCGCGGTCACCCTTCGTGGTGGGCGGACGTGCCGAATGCGCCGGGCGCTATTTCAATGGTGGAGGTGATCGCGAGGCTCGCGCGGGAGCTTCGCTGGCAGCCGTGGCCGGGGCCGGCCGCGACCTCGACCGTCCGGGAGGGCATGGTGCCGCCATCAGCACAGCGTCCGGCGGCCCGCTCCCCTCGCGGAGCGGGCCGCCGTCCCTCCCGTGGAGTGCTGTACCGGACCGGCGCCTGGTGCGCGCGGCACTGCGTGACGGTCCTCGCCGTGTGGCTGGCCGTAGCGGTGGGGGTGCAGGTGCTGGACCGGGCGTTCGGCGGTGACTACTCCGACGACTTCACCCTGCCCAGCACGCAGTCCTACGCGGGCTTCCAGGTGCTTCAGGAGCATGAACCCTCGGCGGGCGGCTACAGCGCGCAGATCGTCCTGCACGACGACGAGCCGCTCCCGGACACCGGCGGACCGGTCGGGACGGCGGTGACGCGGCTGGAAAAGCTGCCGCACGTGCTCGGTGCGCGCAACCCCCTCACCGCCGGGCAGGACACGGCCGTGGGCCCGCTCTCCCCGGACGGGAAGACGGCGTACATCACCATGCGGTTCGACGTGCAGCCGTCCACGCTGGGCTCGTCCTACCTCGATGGGGTGGACTCGGCGGTCCAGCCCATGCGGGCGGCGGGGGTGCAGGTGGAGTACGGAGGTCCCCTGGGCGATCTGGCCCGGCCCCAGGCCGACGACCGGCGCAGCGAAGCCATCGGTTTCGGTGCGGCGCTGATCGTGCTCCTGCTGGGCTTCGGCAGTCTGCTGGCGGCCCTCATGCCCCTGGTGGCAGCGTTGATCGCGGTGGCCTGCGGGCTCGGGCTGCTGGGGCTGCTCGCGGCGGCCTCCACCTTCGCGACGGTCTCACCCACGCTCGCCACCATGATCGGGCTGGGCGTCGGCATCGACTACGCCCTCTTCCTGATCACCCGGCACCGCCAGCTGCTCATGGACGGCCGGGGACCGGCGGTCGCGGCTGGCCTGGCGGCGGGGAACAGCGGGCGGGCGGTCGTGGTCTCCGGCTGCACGGTGATCATCGCGCTGTCCGGGCTGTGGGTCTCGGGGGTGAGCTTCATCGGGAAGCTGGGGCTGGCGGCCGCCGTCACGGTGATCACGGCGGTCCTGGGGGCGCTCACCCTGGTGCCCGCGCTGCTCGGGCTCGCGGGCCGTTCGGTCGACAGGTTCCACGTCCGGCGCCCGGTGGCCGAGGCGGAGGCGGCTGGCGGGGGTGCTGGTGCCGATGTCTCCGGCGGCGCCTGGCAGCGCTACGCGCAGACCATGGAGCGGCGCCCGTGGTGGTTCCTGGGGTCGGGAGCCGTGGTCTTGGCCGTCCTGGCGATCCCGCTGTTCTCCATCCAGCTCGGCCACATCGACGACGGGGCCGACCCCACCTCCTTCACCGACCGGCGTGCCTTCGACCTGATGTCCTCCGCCTTCGGCCCGGGCTCCAACGGCCCGCTCACCGTGGTCATCGACCAGACGGACGTACCGTCCGCCGACCGCGCGTCGCTGGGCTCCGACGTCCAAGACGCGCTGGCCGACGTACCGGACGCGGCCCTGATCACGCCGCCGCAGCCGTCCGGGGACGGTGACGTGCTGATCGCGACGGCGTACTCCGACGCGGCTCCCCAGGACGAGCGGACCACGGACCTGGCCAACCGCCTCGTGGACGAGGTTCTCCCGCAAGCGGTCTCGGGCACCGGCGCCCGGACCTACGTCACGGGCACGACGGCCGCCCAGGTGGACTTCCTGGAAACGGTCTCCAGCCGCCTGCCACTGATCATCGCTGTCGTGGTCTGCCTGGCCTTCCTCGTCATCCTGACCGTCTTTCGCGGCGTACTGGTCGCGGTCAAGGCCGCGGTGCTCAACGTGCTGTCCATCGCGGCCGCCTACGGGGTGGTGGTCGCGGTGTTCCAGTGGGGCTGGGGCGGGCAGGCGCTCGGCGTGGGCGGCACCGTGCCCATCGAGAGCTACGTACCGATGATGATGTTCGCGATCGTCTTCGGTCTCAGCATGGACTACGAGATCTTCCTGCTGTCCCGCGTGCGCGAGGCGTGGCTGCGCACCGGCGACGCCCAGGCGAGCGTGGCCCACGCGCTGAGCATCACCGGACGGGTCATCACCTGCGCGGCCCTCATCATGACCACCGTGTTCGCGGCCTTCATCCTCACCGACACCATCGTGGTCAAGATGCTCGGGCTCGGACTGGCCGTGAGCGTGCTCATCGACGCGACCGTCGTCCGGCTGCTCCTCGTACCGGCCGCCCTGACCCTCCTCGGCCGGGCCGCGTGGTGGGCGCCGCGCTGGCTTGACCGGGTGCTCCCGCACCTTGACCCCGAGGGCGCCGAAGACGAACCACCGGCGGCGCCCATGGCCGGGCGGGCCGCGCCGGGCGGGCCGGGTGCGGCGGGGCGCTGACGGGTCCGGCGGGCACCTGGTCAGGCAGGGAGGCCGGGGGAGCCGCCGGGGCAGGCGGGGGAACGCTGTGGGGAGCCGCCCGGGCAGGCTTACTCCGCAGCGTCGTCCTGCCCCACGCGATGGCCCGACCGGCCCGGGGTCACCGGCCCCGCCGGTTCGTCATCGCGCGGCGGCGGCGGTCGTTGCACAGCAGGCACTTGCCCCAGCCGGGCGGCAGTGGGTCCTCCTTATCCCCGTACAGCGGGTCCACCGCGCCCATCGGGTGCTCGCGGCAGCCCGTGGTGCCGCCGTGCGGCGCCTGAAGGGACCGCACGGCGCCCAGCGCGCGCTGTAGCGCGTCGGCCACCTCCGCCAGCTGGTCCGCGGGCGGGGCGGTCTCGAAGCCGAAGGCGATGTCGGACGCGGTACTCAGCGCGTTCTGCAGCTCCCGGACCTCTGCGTAACTCATGCCCGAAGGCTAGCCGCCGCCCCTGACAGGGACCGCGGGCACCAGCACCCGCACCGCGTCCGGCACCACCTCGGCGCGTACCGGCAACAGGCCCAGCGGCTCGCCGTCGGCGTAGGCCCGCATGTCCGGGGTGTGCAGCGTCAGGCTGCGGGCGTGGAACGTGCGCACCAGCGGATGGGTGACGTGGGTGCCCCGGTAGATGCGCGGGAAGGCCCGCACCAGCTGGCCCCGTCCGGCTGGCCCGACGACGGTGACCGACAGCCGCCCGTCGTCCGGCTCGGCGTGCGGGCAGATGCGCATACCGCCGCCGTAGGTGGTGGTGTTCCCGACGGCCACCAGGACGGCCTCGAACTCCTCGCGCGTGCCGCCGTCTGTCTCGACCGTGAACGGCAGCGGACGCAGCAGGCCCAGCTCCATGAGGATGGCGAGGTTGTAGCGCAGGCGGCCGCGCGGCCAGGCCAGCCGGTTGGTGCGGTCCGTTACCAGGGAGTCGAAGCCACTGGTCAGCACCGTCCCGAACCAGTGGGTGCGGCCGCCGTCGCCGAGCGAGGTGCTGCGGCCCAGGTCGAGGGCGCGGCGGGTGCCGCGCAGCACGACATCGGCGGCGGCCTGCGGGTCCTTGCCCGGGATGCCCAGGACGCGGGCGAAGTCGTTGCCGGTGCCGGTGGGCAGCACGGCCAGGGCCGTGTCCGTCCCGGCCACCTCCTGGAGCGCGAGGTGCACCATGCCGTCACCGCCCGCTACGGCCAGCACGTCGGCGCCCGCCCGCACGCAGGCGCGCGCCTTCTCGCGTGCCTCGCGCAGGTCGCGCCCGGCCACCACGTCCACCTCGACGCCCGCGGCGAGCAGGTGCCGCGCGGCCCGGGAGGCGACGTCGGCGCCCCGGCGTCCGCCCGCGGTGGGGTTCACCAGCAGCGCGACCCGGCGGGGCGCTCCGACGGGTTCCGGCGTCACGCCCGCTCCCCGGGGATGAGCTTGCCAGGGTTGAGGATGCCTGACGGGTCCAGTACGCCCTTCACGGCGCGCAGGATGTCCACGCCCAGCGGGCCGACCTCGGCCTCCATCCACGGCCGGTGGTCGGCCCCCACGGCGTGGTGGTGCGAGATGGTGCCGCCGCACGCGGCGATGGCGTCACCGGCGGCCTGCTTGGCGGCCCGCCAGCGCGCCAGCGGGTCGGGGCCCGCGACGGCGGCGACGGTGAAGTAGAGCGAGGCGCCCTCGGGGTAGACATGCGAGATGTGGCACAGCACCACCGGCGGTCTGCCCGCCGGGGTGCTCAGTGCGCCGGTGAGCGCGTCGGTGACCGCCTGCCGCAGCGCGGGCAGCGCTGACCAGGTGGTGGCCGTCTCCAGCGTCTCGGCGAGGACACCCGCGTCCAGCAGGGCGTCGCGCAGGTAGGGCCCGGAGTACCGGCTGTGCCGCCACTGCGCGACGGGTCCGGAGCCCAGCTCCGTGCCGCCCGCCGCCCGCAGCGTGCGCGCGGACAGCTCCCGTACGGCATCGGCCTGCTCGGCGGTGCCCTCGTGTGCGACGACGGCCAGGCACCCGGCGGCGGCCTGCGTGCCGGAGAGCGCGGCGTTCACGAACGTCTCCGTCTCGTCGGACAGCCGCACGAGCGTCGGTCGCGCGCCGCCCTGCGCGAGGGCGCGCAGGGCCGCCGTGCCGGCCGCGAAGTCGGGGAAGGACCAGGCTTCGTCGCGCACGGTCTCGGGCAGCGGACGCACCCGCAGCGTCACCTCGGTGATGACGCCGAGCGTGCCTTCCGAGCCGAGCAGCAGGTGCCGCAGGTCGGGTCCGGCGGCCGAGCCGGGCGCGCGGCCCAGTTCCAGCGTGCCGCGCGGGGTGGCCACCCGCAGCGAGAGCACCATGGCGTCGAACCGCCCGTACCCGGTGGAGGACTGGCCCGCCGAGCGGGTGGCCGCGTAACCGCCGATGGTGGCGTACTCGTAGCTCTGCGGCTGGTGGCCGAGCGTCAGCCCGTGCGCGGCCAGCAGCTCATCGGCCTCCGGCGTGCGCAGCCCGGCGTGCAGCGTGGCGGTGCGGTCCACGGCGTCCACCGCCACGAGCCGGTCCAGCCGCCGCAGGTCGAGCGCGACGGCGGCGCCGAACCCACCGCGCAGCGGCTCCACCCCGCCGACGACGCTGGTGCCGCCGCCGAACGGCACGACGGCGACGCGGTGTCCGGCGCACGCGGCGAGCACCGCGGTCACCTCGTCGTGCGTGCCGGGCAGGACCACGGCGTCCGGCGCGCCGGCCACGTCACCGGCACGGCGGCGCAGCAGGTCGGGCGTGGACTTGCCGCCGGTGTGCCGGATGCGCACGGCCGCCTCGGTGACGACGTGCTCCGCGCCCACGGCGTCGGTGAGCGCGGACCGGGCGGCATCCGGCAGCGCGCTCGGCGGCAGCTTCAGTTCCGCCTCGGGCGTGCGCGGCGCGCCGGCGGGCTCGGCGCCGAGTACGTCCGCGAGCAGCGCGCGGACGGGCTCGGGCAGGGCAAAGGCCCGGGCGGGGTCGCCCCAGGCGTTCCAGGACATGGCGCCGACTCGGCGGCTCGGAGCTGTCATGCGTTACAGTCTTGCACATGGTGTCAATCAGTAACGAGGGTGCGGACGGGGACTCCGGCGGCGAACCGGCGCCGGGGGACCCCGCCGGCCCGCGCCCCGGCCCCACCGCCGACCGGGCCGCCCACCCGAGCCCCGGCCCGTCCGCCGACTCCTCCCCGGACGCGCCCGCCGACCCCATCGCCGACGCGCTGCTCGACGCGGCCTACGCGTCCATCGCCACCTTCGGGCTGCGCCGCCTCACCCTCACCGACGTCGCCCGCCGCGCCGGGGTGAGCCGCCCGACCATCTACCGGCGCTGGCGCGACATCGACACCCTCCTCGGCGACCTGCTCACCCGCGAGATGCGCACCGTCCTGCTCGCCGCCGTGCCGCGCGCCACCGCCGAAGGCCACGACGCCCGCACCCGCCTGGTCGCCGGTGCCGCCTGCGTCCTCGAAGGGCTGCGTGCCCACCCGCTGATGGCCCGCATCCTCGACACCGAGCCCGAAACGCTGGTCACCTACACCTTCCAGCGGCTCGGCTCCAGCCAGCGCGATGCCCTCGCCTTCACCGAGGAACAGATCCGCGCCGGACAGACCGACGGCTCGATCCGCGCGGGCGAACCCGCCGAGCTGGCCCGCCTGGTGCTGCTGCTGGTGCAGACCGCCGCCCAGTCCTGGCGCCTGGTGGACGACGTGCTGCCCCTTGCGCAACTCACCCGCGAAGTACGGCACATGCTCGACGCCTACCTGAGCCCGCAACCCGGGGAGCCCGCATGACCCACCCCGCGGCCCACCCCGCCGCCTCCCTCAACGCCGCCCGCCGCACCCGCGAGCTGACCCACCTCGCCGACCACCCCGACGTGGACCTGCTCGTCGTCGGCGGCGGCGTCACCGGCACCGGTATCGCGCTGGACGCCGCCACCCGTGGCCTGAGCGTCGTCCTGGCCGAGAAACACGACCTCGCCTTCGGCACCAGCCGCTGGAGCTCCAAACTCGTGCACGGCGGCCTGCGCTACCTGGCCACCGGCCAGCTCGGCATCGCCCACGAAAGCGCCCGCGAACGGCACCTCCTGCTCGCCCGCACCGCCCCGCACCTGACCCGCGCCCTGCCCATGCTGCTGCCGCTGCACGCGAGCGTCACCCCCGCGCAGGCGGCGCTGACCCGAACCGGGTTCCTGCTCGGGGACGCCCTGCGGCTGTCCGCCGGAACGCGCGGCACCCTGCTGCCCGCCGCCCGCCGCGTCTCCGCCCGCCGCGCGCTCCAGCTCGCCCCCGGCCTGCGGCCCTGCGGACTGCGCGGGGGCCAACTCGCCTACGACGGCCAACTCGTGGACGACGCCCGCCTCGTCGTCGCCCTCGCCCGCACCGCCGCCGCCCACGGCGCCACCATCCTCACCCGGCTCGGCGCCACCGCACTGCGCGGCGACGGCGCCATCCTGCGCGACGAACTCACCGGCGAGCGCGTGCGGATACGCGCCCGGGCCGTCGTCAACGCCACCGGCGTGTGGGCCGATCAGCTCGTCCCGGACGTCCGGCTGCGCCCCAGTCGCGGCACCCACCTGGTCCTCCCCGGTCACCTGTTCGGGGGCCTGCGCACCGCGCTGACCATCCCCGTCCCCGGCGACCCCAGCCGCTTCACCCTCGTCCTGCCCCAGCCCGACGGCCGCGTCTACCTCGGCCTCACCGACGAACCCCTCAGCGGCCCCACCCCCGACGTGCCCGCCGCCCCCGAAAGCGACATCGCCTTCCTGCTGGAGGTGGCGAGCAGCGTGCTCGCCACAAAGCTGCGCCGCTGTGACGTCACCGGCACGTTCGCGGGCCTGCGTCCCCTGCTCGACGCGGGTGGCCCGCCCGGACGCAGCGCCGACCTCTCCCGCCGCCACGCCGTGCTCACCTCTCCCGGCGGCGTCCTCACCGTCGTCGGCGGCAAGCTGACCACCTACCGGCGCATGGCCGAGGACGCCGTGGACGCCGCCGCCGCCAACGCCGCGCTGCGCGTCGGACCGTGCCGCACCAAGCGCCTGCCGCTGGTGGGCGCCGCCTCCCCGGCCGCGCTGGCCCGCGTCCCCGCGCCCGCCCGCCTAGTCGCCCGCTACGGCACCGAGGCCCCGGCCGTGCTCGCCGAGGCCGACGGCCGCCCCGACCTGCTGGAACCCCTGGCCACCGGCGTCACCGGCGCCGAACTGCGCTGGGCCGTCCGCCACGAGGCCGCCCTCGACGCCGCCGACCTCCTGGAACGCCGCACCCGCCTCGCCCTCGTCCCCACCGACGCCACCACCGCCCACCACGCCGCCCGCGCCGCCCTGCTGGAGTGACCACCAGGCACACTGATGTGCCGACACCCTCAGGCGCCGCTGCTCCTGGCGTTTTTGCTCACACCCTGGTTTGCGGTCCGCCCCGAGCTGGCAGAAGCAGACCCGGCACTCGGTGGCGTGAGTTCGCGTCGGCGGTGAACGCGGCGGCTCAGAGCGTCCCGATGACCGTGAGGGTTCCCACCGGCAGCAGCAACATCCACTGGGGTAGCCGAAGCAGCGGCCGTGACCAGCCCACGGTGAGGGTGCCGACCAGGAAGGCCGCCGTGTACGCGACGTAGTGGGCGGCGATGAACAGCGCGAGCGGAACATTCGGTTCGGCGCGCAGCGCGAGCACGATGAGGGCCACGGCACTGAGCAGCAGGTCCACGGTGACGAAGTGCCACACCACGTGCAAGGTGCGCCTCGGTTCAGCCTCCATGGAGCTGCCGAGCAGCGGACGCACCACGTCCCGGCCGCCGGCGATGACATGGATGAGGGTGGTCGCCGCCGCGAGGCTGCCAGCAGCGAAGAGCCAGCCGTTCAACGGGTCTCGATTCCCTTGGTCACGAGTGCGGCGATGCGCTGGGCCAGCTCGCGGTCCGGCCGTTCGCCGAGGATTCCGAGGTGGAAGAAGACGGCGCCGACCAGGGTGTCCAGGAGGAGGTCGGCGGGTACGGCGGCGACGGTCTCACCGCGCTCCGCCGCCCGGCCGAACACGCTCAGCAGGCGCTCCTTGGCGGGCATGAGGAACGTGGCGCGAATCCGGTCCCGCAGCGCGGGGTCGGCGGCGAAGTCGGCCAGCACGCCGGGCAGCGCCGCAGCCGCCGCCGGTGTGCTGAACTCGTCAACCAGCCCCTGCACCAGCACGGTTACGTCATTCTCGATGGTGCCGGTGTCGGGCACGGGCGCGGTGTCGGTGACAGTGAAGACCGCCTCGTACACCAGCTCGGCCTTGCCCGACCAACGCCGGTAAACGGTGTCCTTGCCGACACCGGCCCGCGCGGCCACGGCATTGATCGACGTGGCGTCATATCCCACCTCAGCCACCAGCTCGGCGGCAGCGGTGACGATGGCGGCGTGGGACCGCTCATCTCGTGGGCGCCCTCGCGGGGCGGGAGAAGAAGTCACCGCTCCTGTTTACCATACGGGTCTACCTGTATGGTAAATAGCTCGGGGCTGAGTGCGCGCCAGGAGAGCGGGAACGCCAGGCTTGTGGCCGCCAGGACCGACGAGCTGACGGGACAACGCTCGAAGGCCGCCCCGCCAGCGAGTGAGGTCAGGAGTGGCGTTCGGCGGTGTACTGGGTGAAGGTTTCCCAGACAGCCGGGGTGACGGCGAGCGGGCGTCGCTGAGTGTCCTTGGAGTCGCGGACGAAGACGGTGCCAGGTCGCTCTGCGACCTCGACGCAGTTGTCCCCACCTCCGCCGCTGTAGCTGCTCTTGAACCAGGTCAACTCGGTGCTCATAGCGCTCCTCGCATCCGTTCCAGCAGGCTCCGGGTGTCCTGATGGCTCAGAGCCTGTGAGCGCATCTTGCCATAGCGCTGGAGCATGGCACTTACCGCGCGACCGTTGGTGATCAACAAGCTCGTCTCATGCCCCTCGACGTATCCGACCCAGCGACTTTGCTCTGAATCTGACAGCGTTTCGGCGAGGTACATAGCGCCTTCAAAACCGCAGTGGTCTGGCTGGTGGGTGGGCATGACCTGGATCTCGACGTTCAGGCGCTCCCCTTGCTCTAGCAGATGGCTCAAGAGGCTGCGGGTCACATCGGGGCCGCCAAGTTCACGGTCGAGCAGCGCTTGCTCAATGATGAAACTGAAGGCTGTGTTGGGACGGTCGGCGATCAACTGCCCCCGGGCGAGCCGCGCGGCCGTCTGCTTCTCGATTTGAGCTTCGGTCATCGGCGGGAAGTGCCGATTGAAGATCGCACGGATGTAGGGTTCCGGTTGCAACATTCCAGGAACAGCACGGCACTCGTACGCATATAGCGTCACAGCCTCCTCTTCGATGCCTGCCCAGTGTTGGAACCAGGAAGCCAGACCGACCTTCCGAGTCAGACTCTGGACTGCTGCGTTCAGAACCCGTGTTGCCGTGGGGCCAAGCACTGGCCCCACACGCTGAAGAAGACGAAGCGGCGGGAACCGCTTTCCCTGTTCGATCTTGGCGATGTAGGTGGCGGAGTACATGACCCGGGGGGCGAACTCTTCCTGTGTCAGGTGCGCTTCCTCACGCAGGGCCTTCAGGACCGCCCCAAAGGTCTTGAGACTGTCGGAGACTTCCGCTTCACTGTTCGAGTCGTCACCCGCGTACTTCGCTGTCATGTGCCATCCACCCTCCGGCGCTGTGCCGTACGGCCCGTACGACCTGACTTATCGTCACGCGAGGTCACGCGTCCAGTCCAGTGGGTCAACTGGTACAACGACTTCTGGGTGGGTGCTGTCCCTGTCGCCGAATAGGTTCGGCATCCGACGCTGTACGGCATGACGGGACTTCAACCTTCCTCGCTCGCCAGCCTTTCCGACTTCGATCAGCGGTTCTCCGCCACACCGCGCGGGGCGCGACTGGCCCGGCTGCTGGCCGCCTGCCAATTCGAAAGCTGGGGTGTGCCACGCGGCAGCCGTGCCTTCGAGGCCGCCACGCTGGTGGTGGCGGAACTGGCGTCGAACGCCGTTCTGCACGGCCGCGTTCCCGGACGGGATTTCGCGCTGCACCTGGCTCACGACTGTGCGGGCGGCGTCGTGCGGATCGAGGTGTCCGACACGCACCCCGCCACCCCCCTCCGCACGTGTGCCGACGCTGACGAGGAGCACGGGCGCGGCCTCCAGCTCGTGGACGCCCTCACCCTGCGCTGGGGCGTACGCGAACGCAGCGGCCCCGGCAAGACCGTCTGGGCCGAGTGCGCCCTGCACGAGGTGTAGGAGAGGTATCGCTCATGCTTCACAAGGGGCTGTGAAACGATTTACCGTTCCGGGCGTGGCAGTGGTGTTCAACCACGAGTGCCTGGCGATCTTCCGCTCGGTCGCGGGCAACGGCGGCCTGGACGTCCTCGGCGAACGGGAGCACCAGGCTACTCCCTTCTCCGGCCGCCGATTCCCTCGCAGCGGCTGTGGGCGCTCGCTCCAGCACCCGGTACACCGTTGCCCGGATGACGGAATAGACAGCGCTGAAAGACACGAAAGTGCTGGTCAGGGTCTATCCCCTAGCACTCGATGATGTTCACCGCGAGGCCGCCGCGGGCGGTCTCCTTGTACTTGACGGACATGTCGGCGCCGGTGTCCTTCATCGTCTTGATCGCCTTGTCCAGGGAGACGTGGTGGCGGCCGTCGCCGCGCAGGGACATCTTCGCGGCGGTCACCGCCTTCACCGCGGCCATGCCGTTGCGTTCGATGCACGGGATCTGGACGAGGCCGCCGACCGGGTCGCAGGTCAGGCCCAGGTTGTGTTCAATGCCGATCTCGGCGGCGTTCTCCATTTGCTCCGGGCTGCCCCCCAGCACCTCGGCGAGGCCGCCGGCGGCCATGGAGCAGGCGGAGCCGACCTCACCCTGGCAGCCGACCTCGGCGCCGGAGATGGAGGCGTTCTCCTTGAACAGCATGCCGATGGCCCCGGCGGCCAGGAGGAAGCGGACGACGCCGTCCTCGTCGGCGCCGGGCACGAAGCGCGTGTAGTAGTGCAGGACGGCCGGGATGATGCCCGCCGCGCCGTTGGTGGGGGCGGTGACGACGCGGCCCCCGGCGGCGTTCTCCTCGTTGACGGCCATCGCGTAGAGCGTCACCCACTCCATCGCGTGGGCCTCGGCGTTGCCCTCGGTACGCAGCATGCGGGCGGTCTTCGCGGCGCGGCGACGCACCTTCAGGCCCCCGGGGAGGATGCCCTCCTGGCTGCTGCCCCGGGCCACGCACTCCTGCATGACCTGCCAGATCTCCAGCAGACCGGCACGGATCTCGGCCTCCGTGCGCCACGCCTTCTCGTTCTCCAGCATCAGTGCCGAGACCGACAGACCGGTCTCCTGAGTGAGGCGCAGGAGTTCGTCGCCGGTGCGGAACGGGTAGCGCAGCGGGGTGTCGTCCAGCTTGATGCGGTCCTCGCCGACGGCGTCCTCGTCCACGACGAAGCCGCCGCCGACCGAGTAGTACGTCTTCTCCAGCAGCGGGCGCCCGTCGGCGTCGTAGGCGAACAGCGTCATGCCGTTGGCGTGGTAGGGCAGCGAGCGGCGGCGGTGCAGGATCAGGTCGGTGTCGGCGTCGAAGGCGATCTCGTGGCTGTCGCCTATCTCGGTGGCCAGCAGCTTCAGCCGGCCCTCGGTGCGGATGCGCTCGACCCAGGCGTCGGCCTGCTCGACGTCCACGGTGCGCGGGGAGTGGCCCTCCAGCCCGAGGAGGACGGCCTTGGGCGTGCCGTGTCCGTGTCCGGTGGCGCCGAGCGAGCCGAACAGTTCGGCGCGCACCGAGGCCGTCTGTGCCAGGACGCCGTCGTTCTTCAGGCGGACGGCGAACATCCGGGCGGCGCGCATGGGGCCGACGGTGTGCGAACTGGACGGGCCGATGCCGATGGAGAACAGGTCGAAGACGGAGATGGCCACGGTGCGGACTCCCTGTCAGCTCGTGGGTGGAGCCGGTTGGTGGTCGAGTACATGGGGAAGAGGGCCGGGCCGCCTGCGCGAGGGGTGGGCGCGGGCGGCCCGGCGGGGGCTTACGCGCTCAGCCCGGGGTACAGCGGGTGCTGGTCGGCGAGCGCCGAGACGCGGGTGGCGAGCGCCTTGGCCTTGTCCTCGTCGAAGTCGGGCAGCAGCGCCTCGGCGATGATGTCGGCGACCTCGCGGAAGTCGTCGTCGCCGAAGCCGCGAGTGGCCAGGGCCGGGGTGCCGATGCGCAGCCCGGAGGTGACCATCGGCGGACGCGGGTCGTTCGGCACCGCGTTGCGGTTGACGGTGATGCCGATCTCGTGCAGCCGGTCCTCGGCCTGCTGGCCGTCCAGCTCGCTGTCGCGCAGGTCCACCAGGACCAGGTGCACGTCGGTGCCGCCGGACAGGACGGAGACGCCTGCCGCGACCGCGTCCGGCTGCGTCAGCCGCTCGGCGAGCAGCTTGGCGCCGGTCAGCGTGCGCTGCTGGCGCTCCTTGAACTCCTCGGAGGCGGCGATCTTGAAGGAGACCGCCTTCGCCGCGATGACGTGCTCCAGCGGTCCGCCCTGCTGGCCGGGGAACACCGCCGAGTTGATCTTCTTCGCGTGCTCGGCCTTCGACAGGATCACGCCACCGCGCGGCCCGCCCAGGGTCTTGTGCGTGGTGGTGGTGACGACGTCGGCGTGCGGCACCGGGTTGGGGTGCAGCCCGGCGGCGACCAGACCGGCGAAGTGCGCCATGTCCACCATCAGCAGCGCGTCCACGGCGTCGGCGACGCGGCGGAACGCGGCGAAGTCCAGCTGACGCGGGTAGGCGGACCAGCCCGCGATGATCAGCTTCGGCCGGTGCTCGCGGGCGAGGCGCTCCACCTCGTCCATGTCCACGAGCCCGGTCTCGGCGTCCACGTGGTAGGCGACGACGTGGTACAGCTTGCCGGAGAAGTTGATCCGCATGCCGTGGGTGAGGTGGCCGCCGTGGGCCAGGTCCAGACCCATGATCGTGTCACCCGGCTTGAGCAGCGCGAACATGGCCGCGGCGTTCGCGGAGGCGCCGGAGTGCGGCTGCACGTTGGCGGCCTCGGCGCCGAACAGCGCCTTGATCCGCTCGCGCGCGATGTCCTCGACGACATCGACGTGCTCGCAGCCGCCGTAGTAGCGGCGGCCGGGGTAGCCCTCGGCGTACTTGTTGGTCAGCACCGAGCCCTGGGCCTGGAGCGCCGCGATGGGCGCGAAGTTCTCGGAGGCGATCATCTCCAGGGTGGACTGCTGGCGGTGGAGTTCGGCGTCAACGGCGGCGGCGACGTCCGGGTCCACCTCGTGCAGGGAACTGTTCAGAAGCGACATGGGGTCCTCGGGGAAGTTCCGCAGGGAAATCCGGGCAGGGAGTTGAGCGGGCCAGGTCCGGACGGGGGCGCCAGGTCCGGACGCGGGAACGTCCGGACGCGGCGCGGGTCCGGCGGGCGGGCGTGGCTCAGGCGCCGGTGAACTCGGTGTAGGCGGCGGCGTCGAGCAGGTCGTCCGGCTCGTCGGTGACGCGCACCTTGAACAGCCAGCCGCCCTCGAACGGGGCCGAGTTCACCAGGCTCGGGTCGTCCACGACGTCCTGGTTGGTTTCGGTGACCTCACCGGTGACCGGGGAGTACAGGTCGCTGACCGACTTCGTCGACTCCAGCTCGCCGCAGGTCTCGCCCGCGGTCACCGTGGCGCCGACCTCGGGCAGGTCCACGTAGACGACGTCGCCGAGCGCGTTCGCGGCGTGCGCCGTGATGCCGACCGTCGAGACGCCGTCCTCGGCGGCCGACAGCCACTCGTGTTCCTTGCTGTAACGCAGCTGCTCAGGGTTGCTCATGGTGCGGATTCTCCCGGATGAGGAAGGGCGGGGTGGGAAACGGGGTGTCCGGGCGGGCGGAGCGGGCCGCTCGCGCCTGGACGCGGGGCTCAGCGTTCGCGCTGGTAGAAGGGCAGCGCGACGACCTCGTACGGCTCGTGCCTGCCCCGGATGTCCACGGCCACACCCGGCGTGCCCGGCGCGGCGTGCGCGGAGTCGAGGTAGGCGATCGCGATCGGCTTGCCGAGGGTGGGGGAGGGGGCGCCGGAGGTGACCTCGCCGATCTGCTGGCCGCCAGCGTCCACCACCGGGAAGCCCGCGCGCGGCACCCGGCGGCCCTCGGCGACCAGGCCGACCAGCGTGCGCGGCGCCTGCGCCTGGGTGCGCTCGGCGGCGGCTCGCAGCGCCTCGCGGCCCACGAAGCGGCCGTCGTTCGACGTCTTCTCGAACTTCACGACCCGGCCCAGCCCGGCGTCGAACGGCGTCGTGGCGCGCGTCAGCTCGTGCCCGTACAGCGGCATCCCGGCCTCCAGGCGCAGGGTGTCGCGGCAGGACAGGCCGCACGGCACCAGCCCGGCGTCCTGGCCCGCGTCCAGCAGCGCCTGCCACAGCCTCGGTGCGTCAGCGGGGGCGACGAACAGCTCGAAGCCGTCCTCGCCGGTGTAGCCGGTGCGCGCGATGAGCGCCTGGACGCCTGCGACGGTGCCGGGCAGACCGGCGTAGTACTTCAGCCCGTCCAGGTCGGCGTCGGTCAGTCCCGCGAGGATGCCCGCCGCCTGCGGCCCCTGCACGGCCAGCAGCGCGTACGCCTCGCGGTCGTCGCGGACGGCGGCGTCGAACCCGGCCTGCCGCTCGCTGAGCGCGTCCAGCACTACCTGGGCGTTCGCGGCGTTGGCGACGACCAGGAACCGGGGTGCGTCCTGGTCGGTGAGGCGGTAGACGATCAGGTCGTCCAGGATGCCGCCACGCTCGTCGCAGATCATGGTGTACCGGGCGCGGCCGGGCTTGAGGGCGCTGAAATTGCCGACCAGCGCGTAGTCCAGCAGCTCGGCGGCCTGCGGGCCGGTGACGGTGATCTCGCCCATGTGGGAGAGGTCGAACAGCCCGGCGCGGGTGCGCACGGCCTGGTGCTCGTCGCGCTCGCTGGCGTAGCGCAGGGGCATGTCCCAGCCAGCGAAGTCGGTCATCGTCGCGCCGAGGGCGCGGTGCACGGCGTCCAGCGCGGTGCGGCGCGGCGCGGCAGGCTCGGTGCGCTCGGCGTTCTGCGCGGTCCCGGGCAGTTCGGCGTTCTCGGACAGGGCGTCAGACATTCAGGGCTCCCAGACAGGGCGGACACGTCCTCCCCATCTGTCATCGAAAACCTGAGAGGTTCGCCACAGGCCCACTCGGACTACGGCTTGCACCTTGGGTGGGCCGGACCCGGTAGCCGGGCCGGCCGCTTTTCAGATCTGCCTCGCGCGCACGGTATCGGGGCCTGAGAGATTCAAGGGAGGACTTGCTCCTTCGGCGCCCCGCGCCCCGGGTGACCAGGGCGGCGGGGACTCTCCCGTGCGGGCTCGAACGGCCGGTATGAAGTTCGCGGGCTCATCATTGCACGGGAAGCGGGCGGTGGGGGAGTCCGGCCGGGACGGGCTTTCCCCGGCCCGGGTTCGCTGGGTAGCCGCAGGGAACCGGAGCGTATCGAACGGTCATCATAGGAATGGCTGGGCGCCGTACGGTGCGCGGCTCCGGGGAGGGAGAGACGGCATGATCCGGCACGAGGCCCAGGTCCCGGCAGCATCCGGCGCGAGGGCGGCATCCCAGCCGGCGGCGCCAGCCGAAGCGGAGGTGCCATCCAAGCCGGTGGCGCCAGCCGAGCCGGTGGCGCCAGCCGAGCCGATGGCGAGGGCTCAGCCGGCGGTGGCAGCCGAGCTGACCGTGACGGCCCTCGGCGGGTCCGGGGCCGGACCCGGACCTGGGGCTGGCGCGTCGCCCGGCACGGGGGGTGCCGACGCGGCCCCCGCACCCATCCGTGACCTGCGTGCCGAGTCGGGACTGCCCGCGCTCGGCTTCCCGCCCGGAGACCGGGTGGTGGTCTCCGGGCTGCCGGGCAGCGGCAAGTCCACCCTGATCCGCGCCCTCACCGCGTGCCCGGAGGCCGAGGCGATACGGGTGGACTCCCAGGAGGTCCGCGAACGCTGGGAGGGCCGCCTGCCGCCCCGGCTGCCGTACGCCGTCTACCGGCCCGTGGTGCGGCTGGACCACTACCGGCGGCTGCGGCGCGCGCTGCGCACGGGCTCCAGCGTCGTCGTCCACGACTGCGGGAACCTGCCGTGGGTACGGCGCTGGCTCGCCCGCGACGCCCGCCGCCGGGGCCACCGGCTGCACCTGGTGCTGCTGGACGTCCCGGCCACGGTGGCGCTCGCCGGGCAGGCGGAGCGCGGGCGCACCGTCTCCGGGCACGCCTTCGCCCTCCACCGCCGCGCGGTGCGGCGGCTGCTGGACGAGCTGGAGGCCGGGCGCCTGCCCGCGGGCTGCGATACGGCGGTCCTGCTCACCCGTCCCGCGCCGCCGCCGGTACCCGCGCATCCCGCGCCACCGCCACCGCCAGCGACCGGCGGGTGACCGGCGGCTGCGGGGCCGCCGCTGGCGAACCCGCAGACCCGCCCGCTGGCCCGGTCGCTGCCGCTGCCGCTGGCCGGGCCGCCAGCCGCCCGCTGGCCTGCCGGTACGCGTCAGCGCGTGGCCTGGGCGGGACCGGCCAGCGCGGACATCACCGCGTTCAGCCGCTCCAGCACGGCGTTCGCCGCGTCCTGGGTGCGCTGCGGCTCGCGGGCCACGGAGTTCTCGAACAGCACGTTGACCGCCTGCTCCAGCTCGTCCAGTGCGGTGTGCGCCGCCGCGCCGTCCTCCGCCTGCGGCTGCCAGTCCTCTACCTCCACTTCCTCCCCGTCCACGGTGACCGAGGTGCCGGTGGGACCGGTGGTGAGGGCCGGGACCGCGTCCGCACAGACGGGGATGGGCAGGGTGGGGTAGGTGATGCCGATGTCCGGGAGCTGCACGGGCAGGCAGGTCGGGGCGGTGGTCTGGGCGCCCGCGCCGGACTGCGGCGCGCTCACCGACCACTCGCCGAAGTCGATCAGCCACGCGTCCTTGGCGTTGTTCCATTCGACCCGCACACCGTCCGCTCCGCCGACCTCCACGCTCTGCGGCGTGGGCGCCACTCGTGCGCGGTGGCCCCCGGGCGTCCGCGCGCCGTCCCTCAGCGTGCGCCGCAGATCGCGCAGGTTCTCCCGGACCTCGCGCCGGTGGCCGGAGACCGCCGACGTGGACAGTTCGCCGCCCGGCGCCCGCGCGACGTCCTCCACCAGCTCGGAGACGGCCGAGATCAGCTCGCCGAGGTAGTCGAGCTGACGTGCCTGGGCAGCCAGGGCGCGGGAGTCGGGGAGGGCGGTGGCGGGGAGGGCAGCGGCCGGGACGGCGGAGTCGGCGGCGGGACGGTCGGCGGGTCCCGCTCCGGCGACGCCGACGAGGGTGAGGGTCACGGTTCCGGCGAGGGCGGCGGAGGCCGCACCGAAGGCGACCTTGCGAGCGCTGAGCATGAGTACGGCTCCTGACGAGATCTCCGATAGGTCTCCTCCACGCTCTGACCTTCCATCACACTCCGCAACCGCAGATGTGCCCAGGGTGCTCATCCGGGTTACCCGGCCACTCGCGCGGAGAGGTGGCACCCCGGGCTCCGTCCACCCCCTGACGCGCCGTTAACCAGGCCGTTCGTCCGGCGTCAGCGCGCGGACGGAGGCGGCGGGCGGGGAGTGGTTGCGTTCCGGGAGCCCGGGGCGGGCACGCATCCCGCGTGCACCTGGGGGGCCGGGGCGTGGCGGCCAGGGTTATCGTGCCGGGCATGACCGTGCCCGAGCAGTACCCGCCCTCGCCGCTCCCGCACCCGCCCCACGGCGGCGGGGGGTGGCCGGGCAACGAGCTGGAGCAGACGCTCGCCGTGTCCGTGGGCGTGCCGGGAGCGGGCGGACGCCTGCTGGAGGTGCTGGGCCGCAGCAGCGTCTACGTGCCGCTGCCCGAGGGCGGCGGCCCGGACAGCCGGGATCTGAACCTGCCGACGGTCGAGCTGGAGGGCGCCGCCTACGTCCCCGTCTACAGCTCGCAGGAGCAGCTGCTGCACTGCGTGCGGATGGCGATGCCGTTCGCGGTCGTGCCGGTGCGCGAGTTCGTGCGCGGGCTGCCGCCGCACGTCGGAGTGGTGGTGAACCCGGAGGGCACGGTGGCGGTGCCGCTGCCGCCGGAGGCCGTCGCGGAGCTGGCCCGGGAGCCGGAGGGCGTGCCCGGTGTGCCGCGCGGCGCGCGGATGCGGCTGTACGAACCCGACTGGCAGGACGACCCGGTGGACTTCCTCACCGCCGCCGCCGCCGAGTTCACCGGCCTGCCGCACGTCCGTGCCGCGCGCCGGGGGCTGGCCAGCGCCGAGGGTGATCCGCCCGCCCTGTTCGTCGGCGTCGAACTCGACCTGCTGGAGCCAGCCGCGCGAGCCTCCGCGCACGACGCGCTGGCCCGGGCGCTGGCCGGACGCGCACTGCGCTGGCCGGTGCAGCTGATCCTCATGGACGCGGCACCGCAGGACCCGGTGGTGAGCTGGCTGCGTGAGTGCGTGCGCCCCTTCTACACCCGTCCGCACTGAGTACAGTGGCGGGTTGGTCTGGGTAGGGGCGCGGCGGTGGCTGAGTAACCGAGGTCATGCCGGGGCGGGCTCGTAAGCTGGTTGGATGTCGGGGAGCACGGGCCGGGCCCGGGGTGGGACGGAAGCGGAGAAGGGCGGCGGACGTGAGCGCGGGTCAAAGCGTCGAGGAGCTGCTGCGCCAGGTCTCACCTGCCCGCGATGACCGGTACGCCGCCTACGAGGAACTGCTGCGCGTGCTGGCCGACGCCCCGCTGTGGCTGCTGCTGTGGCGGGGGCACGCCGCTGATCCGCAGGCCCGGTACGCGCGCATGGACGTGGCCGGACACGGCTACGTACCGTGCGTGACGTCGCCCCGGGAGCTGGCCGTCTCCGGCTGGACGCGGGGCCACGAGGTCGCCTCCGGACGCGAGATCGCCGGGGGCCTCTACCCGGCGCACCACGGGCTGTGGCTCAACCCGCACGGCCCGGGCGGCGGCTTGGGCGTGCCGTGGCTGGACCTGCGCCGCGTCTCCGCCGGGCTGGACCGGCTGCCCGCCGGGCCGCTGCGGATCAGCGAGCCCGTCGTGCGGGCGCAGCAGTTCTACGCCCAGCTCACCCACGAGGCGCAGCGCTCACCGGCGGTGCGCAGCCTGCGCCGCGCCTGGGTGCGGCCCGCGCACGGCACCGCCTTCCTGGCCATCGGCGTGGACTGCTACGACACCGGGCCGCAGGCCCTGCACACGGCGACGGCCCTCGTGCGGCAGGCGGCGCACGCGGCACCGGACGGGCTGCCGGTCGCCGTCGTCGCCATGACGGACCCGCACGACCCGGTGGCGATGTGGCTGCGCGCGCACGGCCGCCCGTTCTTCGACCGCGACGCGCGGCTGACCGCCCCGCACGGCGCTGCCCCGTCCCCGGTCCCGCAGCACGGCTACGGCTACCCGGGCACGTACTGACGCCCCCGCGTCCTGCCTGCGGCGCGCGTCCCGCCCGGGGCGCGCTTTCGGCTCGCGGCGCGCTTTCGGCCTGCGGCAGGCCAGCACCGTGGCGGCGCGGTGGCCGCCCGGCACGCCGTCCACCGGCCCGGAGCGGGGCTGGTCTCAGCTCGGTATCACCGGCATGCGGACGGTTCACACCTCTATGGATGCACAGTAATGTGCGGGCGACCAGCATCTGTTGCACCACCATGACCCCTGAGGTGGACCATGCGTAGAACCAGATCCAGGGTCGTTCAGGCCGTATCGGCCACCCTTGCGGTCGGACTCGTCACCGCCGGATGCGCCAGCGAACGCGACGGCGAGAGCGGCGGAGGAGACACCTTCGTATTCGGCGCCGCGGGCGACCCGGCTTCCCTGGACCCGGCCCTGGCCAGCGACGGTGAGACGTTCCGGGTGACCCGCCAGGCGTTCGAGGCGCTGATCGAGCACGAGCCGGGCGGCACCGAACTCGTCGGCGGGCTCGCGGAGTCCTGGGAGAGCAACGAGGACGGCACCCAGTGGACGTTCACGCTCCGCGACGGGGTCACGTTCCACGACGGCGAGAAGCTGACCGCCGAGGCCGTGTGCGCCAACTACGACCACTGGTTCAACTGGACGGGCACGTACCAGAACAAGGCGGTCTCCTACTACTGGCAGACGATCTTCGGCGGCTTCGCGGACAACGAGAACGAGGACACCGCCGAGCCCAACTACGCGGGCTGCACCGCGCAGGACGAGCTCACGCCCGTCATCGAGGTGAAGGAAGCCTCCGCCAACCTGCCCGGCGGTTTCTCGCTCCAGGCGCTGGCCATCCACTCGCCGAAGGCCATCGAGGCGTACCAGAAGGAAGAGGCCACCGGCGAGGGCGACGCGATCAACTACCCCACCTACAGCCAGGAGGCGGGCACGGTCGCGGGCACCGGCCCGTTCGAGATCAGCGAGTGGGACAAGGGCAACAAGGAGATCACCCTCAAGCGTTTCGACGACTACTGGGGTGACAAGGCGGGCGTCGATTCCCTCGTCTTCCGCACGATCTCCGAGGAGAACGCCCGCCGCCAGGCGCTGGAGGCCGGGAACATCCACGGCTATGACCTGGTGGCGCCCTCGGACGTGAAGTCCCTGGAGGACAAGGGCTTCCAGGTGCCGGTGCGCGGCGTGTTCAACATCTTCTACCTGGGCTTCTCGCAGGAGGCCAACGAGGCGCTGGAGAAGAGGGAGGTCCGCCAGGCGCTCACGCACGCGATAGACCGGCAGAACGTCGTGGACACCCAGCTGCCCGACGGCGGCGTCGTGGCCACTCAGTTCATGCCGGACACGGTGGACGGCTACTCCGAGGACGTCACCACCTACGCGTACGACACCGACAAGGCCACCTCGCTGCTGGCGGACGCCGGCGCGGAGAACCTCGCCGTTGACTTCTGCTACCCCACCGAGGTCACCCGCCCGTACATGCCCGCCCCGGCGGACATGTACGAGCTGATGAAGGCCGACCTGGAGCGGGCCGGGGTCACCGTGAACCCCAAGCCGATGAAGTGGGCGCCGGACTACCTGGACGCCACCGAGAGCGGTACCTGCGACCTGCATCTGCTGGGCTGGACCGGTGACTTCAACGACGGCTACAACTTCATCGGCACCTGGTTCAGCGGCTACGACAAGCAGTGGGGCTTCCGCGACGACGAAATCTTCGACGCCATGAAGACGGCGGAGAGCGAGCCGGACGTCACCCAGCGCACGAAGCTGTACCAGCAGGCGAACGAGCTGATCATGGACTACGTTCCGGGCGTCCCGATCTCCTCCTCGCCCCCGTCCATCGCGTTCTCCGCCGACGTCAACCCGCCCACCGTCTCCCCGCTGACGCAGGAGAACTTCGGCGAGGTCACCTTCAAGTAGACACGCACCGCGCGTGAGGTCCGCCCGGCCACGACACCCAGGTGGCCGGGCGGACCTGTCTCAGCCAGCCCCGTAAGACCCCAAAGAAAGGGGGCATCACCGGGTGTTGCGACTCGTCGTCCGAAGACTGCTGCAACTCGTGCCCACGCTGCTTGGTCTGTCGGTCCTGCTCTTCGTATGGCTCAACCGCCTGCCCGGCGGCCCGGCCGCGGCCATGCTGGGGGAGAAGGCCACCCCGGCCGACGTCGCCCGCATCGAGGAGGCACTCGGGCTGGACCAGCCCGTGTACGTGCAGTACGCCAAGTTCCTGGCCCGCCTGGGCCGACTCGACCTGGGCACGTCCACGATGACCGGACAGCCCGTGTGGGAGGAGTTCACCCGGGCTTTCCCGGCCACCGTCGAGCTGGGGATCAGCGCCATGATCCTCGCGATCGCCGTCGGCGTCCCCCTCGGCTACTTCGCGGCCCGGCGCCGCGGCGGCTGGCTGGACGTCACCGCCGTCTCCGGCTCGCTGCTGGGCATCTGCGTCCCGGTGTTCTTCCTCGCCTTCCTCCTCAAGGCGGTCTTCGCGGTGCACCTGGGCTGGTTCCCCAGCTTCGGCCGCCTGACCACCGGCCTCAACGCCACCGAGGTCACCGGCTTCTACGTGCTCGACGGCATCCTGACCGGCGAGTTCGACGCCACCTGGGACGCGATCCAGCACCTGGTGCTGCCCGCTGTCGCCCTGGCGTCCATCCCGCTGGCCATCATCGTGCGCATGACGCGGGTCAGCGTGCTGGAGGTGCTCGGCGAGGACTACGTGCGCACCGCCGAGTCCAAGGGCCTGCGCCAGTCCACGGTGCGCGGCCGGCACGTCCTGCGCAACGCGCTGCTGCCCGTCGTCACCGCGATCGGCCTGCTCACCGGCGGCCTGCTCTCGGGCGCGGTGCTGACCGAGTCCGTCTTCGCCTTCGGCGGCATCGGCTCCTTCATCAAGGAAGCGATCGACGCCCGCGACTACCCCGTGCTCGTCGGCTTCATCATGTTCATCGCGCTGGCCTACGTCGTGATCAACCTTCTCGTGGACCTGGCCTACAGCATGATCGACCCGAGAGTGCGGGTGCACTGATGAGCACCAAGACAGACAAGATCGACCGCCTCGCGGAGCTGACGGCCACCGCCGAGGTCTCCACCGGCAACAGCCTGTGGGTGGAGGCGTGGCGGCGGCTGCGGCAGAGCAAGATGGCGATCATCGGTGCCAGCATCATCGCGGTGTTCGTGGTGCTGGCCGTCATCGGCCCGTGGATCGCGCCCTACGATCCGACGGCGCAGCTGTGGCGCGGTGAGGTGTTCACCAACCGCAACCTCTTCGTCGGCCCGCGCGCCGAGAACTGGCTCGGCCTGGACCACCTGGCGCGCGACGAGTTCTCCCGCCTGCTCATCGGCGCGCGGCAGACGCTGCTCGTCGGCATCGTCGCCACGCTGCTCGGCTTCAGCGTCGGCGCGCTGATCGGCGGCACCTCGGGAGCCGCCGCCACGCTGGGCGGCAGGCTCGGCCAGCGCATCGACACCGTCGTCATGCGCGTGATCGACATGATGCTGGCGCTGCCCTCGCTGCTGTTGGCCGTCACCATCGCGGCCGTCCTGGGGCAGTCGCTGACGACGGTGATGATCGCCGTCGGCGTGGTGCAGATCCCGATCTTCGCGCGGCTGCTGCGCGGCGCGATGCTCGCCCAGGGCGGCAAGGACTACGTCATCGCCGCGCAGGCGCTCGGGGTGCGCAACCGGCGCGTGGCGCTCGGACATGTGCTGCCCAACTCGCTGAGCCCGGTCATCGTGCAGGCCACACTGAGCCTGGCCACCGCCATCATCGAGGCCGCCGCCCTGTCCTACCTGGGCCTGGGCAACCCGGACGCGTCCGAACCGGAGTGGGGCGTGATGCTGGCGCAGGCCCAGGAGTACTTCGACAGCGCGCCGATGCTCGCCGTCTACCCGGCGCTGGGCATCATCATCACCGCCCTCGGCTTCACCCTGCTGGGCGAGGCGTTGCGCGAAGCCCTCGACCCGAAACTGCGGAGCTGATGACATGCCGTTGCTTTCCGTGGACGAACTGACCATCACCTTCGCCGGACGCGGCCAGCGCGACGTGCGCGCCGTGGACGGGGTGTCCTTCGCCGTGGACCAGGGCCAGGTGGTGGGCCTGGTCGGCGAGTCGGGGTGCGGCAAGTCCGTCACCTCGCTCGCGCTGATGGGCCTGCTGCCCAGGCGCGGTGTGACGCTCGGCGGGCGCGCCGACTTCGAGGGCACCGACCTGCTGACGCTGCCGACCTCCCGGATGCGGGACCTGCGCGGCAAGCAGCTGGCGATGATCTTCCAGGACCCGCTGTCCTCGCTGAACCCGGTGGTGCCCATCGGCGTCCAGGTCACCGAAATCCTCGCCCGGCACCGGGGCATGAAGGGCGAACCCGCCCGCAAGGAGGCCGCCCACCTGCTCGACCGGGTCGGCATCCCCGACCCGGCACGGCGCCTGAAGGAGTACCCGCACCAGCTCTCGGGCGGCATGCGCCAGCGCGCGCTCATCGCCATGGCGGTGGCCTGCGCGCCGCGCCTGCTCATCGCCGACGAGCCGACCACCGCCCTGGACGTCACCATCCAGGCGCAGATCCTGGAACTGCTCCGGGAGCTGGTCGAGCAGGAGGGCACCGCCCTGCTGATGATCACGCATGACCTGGGCGTGGTGGCGGGCCTGTGCGAGCAGGTCAACGTGCTGTACGCGGGCAAGGTGGTCGAATCCGCCGGGCGGCGCGCCCTGTTCGAGGCGCCCACCCACCCGTACGCGCACGGTCTGCTGGGCTCCATCCCCCGGCTGGACGCGCCGCGCGGCGAGAAGCTGAAGCCCATCCGGGGTTCCATCAACGACCGCATCGACTGGGCGGACGGCTGCGCGTTCGCCCCGCGCTGCGACGCCTACACGCTGGAGTGCCTGACCGGCACGCCGGAACTGACCGAGCCGCACACGCCGGGACACCAGGCCCGGTGCGTCAACCCGGTGCCGCCCGCCCGTGGCGTCACCAGCCCGCTCACGACGGAGGCCGCCGGATGAGCCTGCTGGAACTGGACAGGGTGAAGGTTCACTTCCCGGTCAAGAAGGGCATCGTCTTCGACCGTACGGTCGGCTACGTCTACGCCGTAGACGGGGTGTCGCTGTCGGTGGCCGCCGGGCAGACCTACGGGCTGGTCGGCGAGTCCGGCTGCGGCAAGACGACGCTGGGCCGCGCGATCCTGCGCCTGGTGGACATCACCGAGGGCGCGGTCGTCTTCGACGGCACCGACCTGGCGCGGCTGCCCGGCGAGGAGATGCGCCGCCACCGGCGCCGCCTCCAGATGGTCTTCCAGGACCCGCTGGGCAGCCTCAACCCACGGCAGAACATCGAGACGATCCTCGCCGAGGGCATGACCGCGCACGGCATCGGCGCGAACGCCGCCGAACGCCGCGAGCGGATCAAGGAGATCCTGGCCCGGGTCGGGCTGCCCACGGGTGCGCTCTCCCGCTATCCACACGAGTTCTCCGGCGGGCAGCGGCAGCGCATCGGCATCGCGCGGGCGCTGGTGTTGGAGCCGGACGTCATCATCTGCGACGAGCCGGTGTCCGCGCTGGACGTCTCCATCCAGGCCCAGGTGCTCAACCTGCTGGAGGAGTTGCGGGAATCCCTCGGCCTGACCTACGTCGTCATCGCGCACGACCTGGCCGTGGTGCGGCACATCTGTGACGTCATCGGCGTGATGTACCTCGGCTCCCTGGTGGAGGAGGCCCCCAGCGACCTGCTGTACGCGCAGCCCCGGCACCCCTACACGCGTGCGCTGATGTCGGCGGTGCCGGTGCCGGACCCGGTGGTGGAGGACGCCCGCGAACGCATCCTGCTCACCGGCGACCTGCCCTCCCCGGCCAACCCGCCCACCGGCTGCCGCTTCCACACCCGCTGTCCGTGGAAGCGGCAGACGCGGTGCGCCACCGAGCGGCCCGAGCTGCGCGACGTGGGCGGCGGCCACCGCGTGGCGTGCCACTACGCGGAGGAGATCGCGGCCGGGACGATCACGGTGCCCGACGAGCGCAAGGCCCCGGCCCAGCTGTCGCCGTGACCGCGCGGCGGGCCTGACCGCAGGGGCTGCCCCTCACCCCGTTTCTTGCTCCTCGTGGCTGCGGGAGCGGGGGAGGGACACCCCCCAGTACATCGCGGCCAGGCGCAGGGCCAGGACGACGGCGGCCGAGACGACGGCGGCCGGGCCGGGGCCGACGTCCAGCCAGTCCAGCGTCAGGTAGCACAGGGCCCCGGCGAAGGCGGCCGTGGCGTACACCTCCTCGCGCAGCAGCAGGGGCGGCAGCTCGCCGCACAGCACGTCGCGCACCACCTCGCCGGTGACGCCGGTCAGCACCGCGAGGATCAGCACGGCCAGCGGCGTCACCCCGGAGTCGATGGCCGCGCGGGCACCGATGACGGTGACGACGGCGAGCCCGACGGCGTCCACCAGGAGCAGCGCGCGGTGCGGCAGCGACCAGAACCGCAGGTAGGCCATGGTGACGACGCCGACGGTGGCGATGACGGTGAGCAGCACCCAGTCCTGCGTCCAGTACAGCGGGTTGCGGTCGAGGATGAGGTCGCGCAGGGTGCCGCCGGAGACGCCCGCCGCGAAGGCGAGCACCAGGCCGCCGAAGGGGTCCATGTTGGCGCGGTGCGCGGCCAGCACCCCGCTCGCGGCGAAGGCGGCGACGCCCACCAGGTAGAGCACGTGGAGCATGGGTCCGATCATCCCACCGCACGAACCTACCGGCGGGTAATAAGTTGGTTGTACGGTGCCCTCATGACTCAGGCACAGGTGCCGCCGCCCGCCGGGCAGGCCGCCACCGGCGACAGCGCGTTCGCCCACACGTTCCCCAGTGAGTTTGACCGCGCCACCCGCGTCCAGCGCGAGGAGCCCGGCGTCTACACCGCCGACCTGTCCGCCGGGTGGGCCATCGGCGACGCGCTCAACGGCGGCTACCTGCTCGCCGTCCTCGGCCGCGCGCTGAGCGCCGCGCTCACCCACCCCGACCCGTTCACCGTCACCGCGCACTACCTCACCGCGACCCGGCCCGGCCCGGCCGTGATCCGCACCCAGCCCGCCCCCGCCGGGCGCACCCTGTCCGCCGGGTCCGCCACCCTGCTCCAGCGCGACGAGGACGGCACCGAGGTCGAACGCATCCGGGTACTGGCCACCTACGGCGACCTCGCCGCACTGCCCGGTGACGTCCGCACCTCGGCGACCCCGCCCGCCATGCCACCGCCACAGCGGTGCGTGAGCGCGGGCGATCACCCCGACCCCGCGCAGGTCCCGGCCATCGCCGAGCGGCTGGAGCTGCGCCTGGACCCGGCCACCCTCGGCTGGGCGCTGGGTGAGCCCAGCGGACGCGGCGAGATGCGCGCCTGGTTCGCTCTGGCCGACGGCCGCGACCTCGACCCGCTCGCGCTGCTGCTCGCGGTGGACGCGCTGCCGCCCACCGCGTTCAACCTCGGCCTGCGCGGCTGGGTGCCGACCGTGGAGCTGACCGCCCACGTCCGCTGCCGCCCCGCGCCCGGCCCGGTGCGCGTGGCGCTCACCACCCGCAATCTGGCCGGGGGCTTCCTGGAGGAGGACGCCGAGGTCTGGGACAGCGCCGACCGGCTGGTCTGCCAGTCCCGCCAGCTGGCACGCGTGCTGACGGGGTGACCCGCTAGCGGTTCGCGCCCTGCGCGCGCACGGTGCTCGCGATCGTCGCCGAGCCGACGACGCGCGTGCCGTCGTACAGGACGACCGCCTGGCCGGGGGCGACGCCGCGCACCGGCTCGTGGAACGTCACGCGCAGCTCGCCGCCGGCCGGTTCCGCCGTCACCGGCGTCTCCGCGCCGTGCGCGCGCAGCTGCGCGGTGTACCGGCCCGGGCCGCTCGGCGCGGTGCCGCACCAGCGGGGACGGATCGCGGTGAGCGCCGTGACGTTAAGCGCCTCGGCCGGGCCGACGGTGACGGTGTTGTCCACCGGGGAGATGTCCAGCACGTAGCGCGGCTTGCGGTCCGGTGCGGGGCGGCCGATGCGCAGGCCCTTGCGCTGGCCGATGGTGAAGCCGTACGCGCCCGAGTGGCTGCCGACCTTCTCGCCCTCCTCGTCCACGATGTCACCTTCGGCGGTGCCCAGGCGGCTCGCCAGGAAGCCCTGGGTGTCGCCGTCCGCGATGAAGCAGATGTCGTGGCTGTCCGGCTTCTTGGCCACCGCCAGCCCGCGCCGCTCGGCCTCCGCGCGGATCTCCTCCTTCGTCGCCCGGGTATCGCCGAGCGGGAACATCGCGTGCGCGAGCTGCCGGTCGTCCAGCACCCCGAGCACGTAACTCTGGTCCTTGGCCACATCGCTCGCCCGGTGCAGTTCCCGCGTGCCGTCCGCGCGCCGCACGACGGTGGCGTAGTGGCCGGTGCACACGGCGTCGAAACCCAGTGCCAGCGCCTTGTCCAGCAGCGCCGCGAACTTGATCTTCTCGTTGCACCGCAGACACGGGTTGGGCGTGCGGCCCGCCTCGTACTCGGCGACGAAGTCGTCCACCACGTCGGCCCGGAAGCGCTCGGCCAGATCCCACACGTAGAAGGGGATGCCGATCACGTCGGCGGCGCGGCGGGCGTCGCGCGAATCCTCCAGCGTGCAGCAGCCGCGGGCGCCGGTGCGGAAGGACTGCGGGTTCGCCGACAGGGCCAGGTGGACGCCGGTGACGTCGTGCCCGGCCTCGGCCGCGCGGGCCGCGGCGACCGCCGAGTCCACACCACCGGACATGGCGGCCAGTACGCGCAGGCGGGCGGGGGGAGCGGTGGAGTCAGTCATAGCGCTTCCAGGGTACGGTGCCTTGCCGAGCGCGCTCGTCCCGGAGCGGCCCCGACCGCCCCTCACGCGCGGGCCGCGCGCGGCGAGCCCGAACGCGGCCCGCCGGGACGGAACCGGCCCGCCCTCCCGCGCGGGTCACGGCGGCCGTCCTCGTGCGGGCTCTGCCCGGGTTCCCGAACGCCGTCCGAGAGGCGGCTTTCCGCCCGCGTCCGTGGAACCGGTCCTTGCCGGACCGCGTTAAGAGGGGGAACGACGCTCACCACCGCAGCAGGGGGACGCCGCATGACCGCAGGGCCCGACCAGCAGCGCGGAGTCAGCCGACGGGCTCTGCTGCTCGGCGGCGGCGCCGCTGTGGCGCTCGGCGGGGCCGGATACGCGTACCGGGACGAGCTGCGCGGCCTGTGGTACTCGATGCCCGGCAACGCGCTACCGCGCACCGAGGGCGAGGTGGACTTCCCCGGCGCCGAGTGGGTCGCCGCGTCCGGCGCCAACTGGCGGCTGGCCAGCCGACCGTACGACTACACCATCGACCGCGTCGTCATCCACGTGATCCAGGGCAGCTACGCCGTGGCGCTCAAGGTGTTCACCGACCCCGGCCACGGCGCCGCCACCCACTACGTGGTGCGCACCTCCGACGGCCAGGTCGCGCAGGCGGTACGGGAACTGGACGTCGCCTACCACGCGGGCAACCGGTCCTACAACGAGCGCAGCATCGGCATCGAGCACGAGGGCTATGTGGACAACCCGGAGGACTTCACCGACGCCATGTACCGAGCCTCCGCCACCCTGACCGCCGACATCTGCGACCGGTACGGCATTCCGAAGGACCGCGAGCACATCGTCGGGCACAACGAGGTGCCGGGCGCCACCCACACCGACCCCGGCCCGCACTGGGACTGGGAGCGCTACCTGCGCATGGTGCGTGACGCCCGGCCGGTGCCGCGCCCGCCGGAGCCCCAGGGGCCGTCCGGCGGGCCGTCCAGCACTCCGGTCAGCGGGTGACCCGCCGACTTCTCCGCTGATCCGTCAGTTGAACTGCCTGTTGAACTCCTGCTCACACTCGTCGATCTCCGCCTGGGTCTCCGCCTGCTGCAAGCAGTCGGTGAGGTTGGAGAACTCCTCGCTGCTGAACAGGGCGATACCGGCGATGAGCACGATGACCGAACCAATGATCGCCACGGCACCCAGCACCAGGCCGATGATCGACATACCGCCGTTCGTCGCCTCACCGCGCTTCTTGCGCCGCCAGCCCAGGATGCCGAAGATCACCGCCAGCAGACCGAGCAGGATGCCGCCGATCGCGGTCCAGAACAGCAGCACGGCGATGATGCCGAGCACCAGCGCGGCGATGCCGAAACCGTTCTTCGGGCTCGGCGGCGGGCCGCCGTAACCCTGACCGCCGTACCCGCCGGGGCCCGGGCCGTACGGGTCGCCGGGGCCGCCCGGGCCGCCGGTGCCGCCGTCGCCGTACCGGGGCGGTCCGCCCTGGCCGCCGCCCGGGTAACCGTAGCCGCCCCCACCGGGGCCAGGGTCCTGCGGACCGGTCCCGCCGCCCGGCCCCTCGGCACCGCCATGCGGGTCCTTCGGCCCCCCGTAGCCCGGGTTCTGGCCGTAGGGGCCGGGGTCCTGCGGGGGAGGAGGGTTCGAGCTCATGGTGCTTCCCTTCGACAACATCGGCTATCACCGTGATCGCGTTTCGTCTACCCCGCAAGGCAGCGGACGTAACGGATCACCCGCGCGTACGGGTGCGCGCACCGGCGCCGGTCAGCTCAGACCGGCGCTGCGGGCGCGCTCGACGGCCGGACCGATCGCCTCGGCCAGCACCGCCACGTCCGCCCGCGTCGAAGTGTGCCCCAGCGAGAAGCGCAGTGTGCCGCGCGCCAGTTCGGGATCGGCGCCGGTGGCCAGGACGACGTGACTGGGCTGCGCGATGCCCGCCGTACACGCCGAGCCCGTCGAGCACTCGATGCCCTGGGCGTCCAGCAGGAGCAGCAGCGAGTCCCCCTCACACCCGGGGAAGGCGAAGTGCGCGTTGGCCGGGAGCCGCCCGGCCGGGTCCGGGTCGCCGCCCAGGACGGCGTCGGGGACGGCCGCGCGCACCGCCGCCACCAGCGCGTCCCGCAGCGCCCCCACCTCGCGGGCGAACCGCGGCTGCCGGGCCGCGGCCAGCTCGGCGGCCACCGCGAACGCCGCGATCGCCGGGACGTCCAGCGTGCCCGACCGCACGTCCCGCTCCTGACCACCGCCGTGCAGCAGCGCCTCGGGCTTCAGCTCGCGCCCGAGTACCAGCGCGCCGATCCCGTACGGGCCGCCCGCCTTGTGCCCGCTGACGGCCAGCGCGGACAGGCCGCTCGCGCCGAAATCCACCTCGCTCTGGCCCAGCGCCTGCACGGCGTCGCAGTGCAGCGGCACCGCGAACTCCCGGGCCACCCCGGCCAGCGCGGACACCGGCTGCACCGTGCCGATCTCGTTGTTCGCCCACATCACGGTGGCCAGCGCGACGTCACCGGGGTCGCGGGCTATCGCGGCGCGCAGGGCGTCGGGCTCGACGCGCCCCACCGAGTCCACCGGCAGCCACTCCACACGGGCGCCCTCGTGGTCGGCCAGCCAGTGCACCGCGTCCAGCACGGCGTGGTGTTCCACCGGACTCGCCAGCACCCGGGTGCGCCTGGGGTCCGCCGCCCGCCGGGACCAGTACAGGCCCTTGACAGCCAGGTTGTCGGCCTCCGTACCGCCCGAGGTGAACACCACCTCGCTGGGCCGGGCACCCAGCGCCCCGGCCAGCCGCTCCCGGGCCTCCTCGACGGTACGGCGCGCCCGGCGCCCGGCCGCGTGCAGGGAGGAGGCGTTTCCGGTGCGCGTGAGCTGCTCGCCCAGCTCCCATACCGCCTCCGGCAGCATGGGCGTGGTGGCGGCGTGATCGAGGTAGACCATGGTCCGGTCAGTCTAATGAGCCGCGCGCGGTGCTCGGCGCCTCCGGGCCCGCCGCGAGCGGTACGGCTACCCGCGGGCTGGCAGGGTGGGCGCGGGGCCGGTCAGCAGCGGTGCGAACAGGTCGCCGTGGGCCTCGACGCGCTCCAGCACGTCGGCGATGGTGCGGGCCAGCTCCGCGCCCTCCGCGCCCGCCGCGACCTCGTCCCAGGTGAGCGGCGCCGAGACGAACGCCGAGCGTCCCCGGGCGCGTGCCGTGTAGGGCGCGGCTGTCGTCTTCGCCGCGCTGTTCTGGCTGTGGTCGATGAACACCTTGCCCGGCCGCAGCGCACGGTCCATGCGGTGCAGCGCCAGCGTGGGCAGCTCCCGCTCCGCCCGGGCCGCGAGCCGCCGGGCATAGGCGCTCACCGCCTGGGACGAGGCCGGTTCCAGCGCCGCCAGCAGGTGCAGCCCCTTGCCGCCGGAGGTCTTCGGCCACGCCTGAAGCCCGTCCTCGGCCAGCCGCTCACGCAGCCACGCGGCGACGGTGCAGCACTGGGCGATGGTCGCGGGCGGCCCCGGGTCCAGGTCCAGGACCAGCCGGTCGGCGCGGGCGGGGTCGTGGGCGCGCCACTGCGGCACGTGCAGCTCCGTCACCAGGTTCGCCGCCCACATCAGCGACGGCAGGTCGTCGATGACCACCTGCCGCCCGGTCATGCGCCGGGTGCGCGGGACCTCGGCGACCCTCACCCACTCGGGCGTGCCCGGCGGCACGTTCTTGGCGAAGAACACGCCGCCCTCGGCTCCGTCCGGATAGCGCAGGAAGCTCAGCGGCCGCCCGGCCAGGTGCGGCAGCAGGGCGGGAGCACACGTGGCGTAGTAGTGCAGCAGCTCGCCCTTGGTGGTGCCGTCCGGGTAGAGCACCTTGTCCAGGTTGCTGAGGGCCAGCTGTCGGCCCGCCACGTTCGTCACAGGCGGCATACGCTGATAATCCCATGAAGTATGCGCAAGAGGTGACATAGCGGACCCGTGGGCGGTGGTCCGTGAGCGGTCCGGCGCCCGGCGAGGAGTGATGACGTGCGGTCCATCTGGAAGGGCTCGATCTCCTTCGGGCTCGTCAGCATCCCGATCCAGCTCTACGGCGCCACCGAGAACCACGCGGTGAGCTTCCACCAGGTGCACACCGCCCACGACTGCGGCGGCCGCATCCGCTACCGCAAGGTGTGCGAGACCGAGGACGTCGAGGTGCCGCCGGAGGAGATCGGCAAGGGGTTCACAGCGGAGGACGGCACCACCGTGCTGCTCACCGATGAGGACCTGGCGTCCCTTCCGCTGCCCACCGCCCGCACCATCGAGATCCTCTCCTTCCTCCCCCTGGCCGAGATCGACCCGATCCAGCTCGACCGCGCCTACTACCTGAGCACCGAGACCACGGCCGCGGCCAAGCCCTACGTCCTGCTGCGCGAGGCGCTCCAGCGCAGCGGCAAGGCGGCCGTCGCCAAGTTCGCCCTGCGCGGACGCGAGTCCCTGGGCCTGCTGCGCGCCCTGGACGACACCCTCGTGCTGCACTCCATGCTCTGGCCCGACGAGGTCCGCTCCGCCAGCGGCCTCGCCCCCTCGGCTGACGTCTCCGTCCGGGACGCGGAACTGGACCTCGCCGAAACCCTCATGGACTCCCTCGGCGACCTCGACTGGGAGGACCTGCACGACGAGTACCGGGCAGCGGTGCAGGAGCTGGTCGAGGCCAAGCAGGAGGGCCGCACACCCGAGGAGGCGCCCGCCGAACCGCGCGGAGGCAAGGTCATTGACCTGATGGCCGCACTGGAGACCAGCGTCGCCGCCGCCCGCGAGGCCCGGGGGAGCGCGGGCAGCGGCGAACGGGAGCCCACGGAGTCCGCCACCGTCACCCACCTCAGGCGTGCGGCGGAGCCGGGGGAGAAGAAGTCCGCGCGAAAGACAGCATCGGATGCGGATGCGGATGCGGGGGCGGGCACAGCGCCGAAGTCAGCATCGAAGAAGGCCACCGCGAAGAAGGCGACGACGGAGAAGAAAACCACCGCCAAGAAGGCGGCCAAGAAGAAGTCCACGGCCAAGAAGACGACGGCGAAGAAGACCACCGCGAAGAAGACGGCAAGCCGCAAGCGCGCATCCTGACCCGCCGCCGCACCAGCACTGCCACGCGTCAGCACTGCCAGAGGAACACCGCCCGCGCGCACGCCTCGCAGGCGAAGGTGTAACCACTGCCGCCCCCGCCGAAGTTGGCGGAGGTGCGGTGATCCCGCCCCTCCTCCCACTGGGCGACGAACGGCATCACCTCGCCGCACCCCGGGCAGTCGGGCGTTTCCTCCCCCTGCACCCACTCCGGTTCCCCGCCCCGCTGGCCCAGCACCTCACGCACCGGCCGCTGGTTCTCCTTCGCCCACTCGGTGGACGCGTCGAAGTAGGTGGCGGCCTCCACGTCCACGCACGCGACCCCGGACACCTCACCCAGCCGCGTCACGCCCTCATCCGGCGGCGCGACCGGGGCCAGCTCCTCCCCGGGCCAGAGGAAAGCCCGGTTCCCCCCGGCCCACGGGTCCCACTCCTCGCACTGCCCGGGCTGGTTCTGGCACATGAACACCGTCAGCACCGTCCCGCTGGCCAACGGCAGCTGCGACAGGAACTGCATCGCTCCACCGCACGTGGCACACTCCGGCCACGCGAACCCCGCCGGCGCCAACGGCACCCCACCCGTCCGCACCCCCACCGCGTCCGGCGCCACAGCCCCGGCATACGTCATCAACGTGATCACGGCCACAGGGTAGCCCTACGGCTCCCGATGAGGCGTTGGCACGGCAGGCCGCCGTGGGTGGTGACGGGCGAGACCGAAAAGCCTGCATAGTGCCTGCGCTGCTGCGAGATGGAAAGCATGACCGCGATCACGAGCCGGGATGTCCCGGAGCAGACACTCAATGCCCTGAAAGTCCGCGCCGCGCAGGCGGGCACGTCGCTCCAGGGGTATGCCCAGGAGCTTCTCTCCCGGGAAGCCGCCAAGCCCACCCTCGCGGAGATGGCCGCGCGCTTGGAGCGAGGAACCCGGACCGAGCTCAGCACAGCCGACGTTCTCGACGCCATCGAGGGCGGGCGGGAACGCCGTTGATCGTCATCGACTGTTCCAGTAGCTGCCCCGTGTGCCGGTCTGGCCTTCCCGGTGCCTGCTTCAGGT
The DNA here is from genome assembly GCF_019303495.1 of Streptomyces sp. JJ66. Lineage (GTDB taxonomy): Bacteria > Actinomycetota > Actinomycetes > Streptomycetales > Streptomycetaceae > Streptomyces. The sequence continues at coordinate 163,999 of NZ_JAEVFI010000005.1, forward strand.
GACGTTGGGCACGGCTCAGGAACCGGGCCGGTGGGTGAGGTGGGCGAGGAAGGAGCCCCACCCGGCGGGCGTCACGAGGAGGCGCGGGCCGTCGCTGACCTTGGAGTCCCGGACCGCCACCGTGTTCGGCACGTTGACGGCCACCTCCACGCACTCCCCGCTGCCAGTGCTGTAGCTCGACTTGAAGAACACAAAACTGGGCACGTGCTCACAACTCCTCGCGAAGGCCATCGATCAGAGCCAGGGAATCGTTCGGGGCGAGCGCTTGCCTGGCGGTGCGATCGAAGAATATGCGGTACCTGGAGCTGTCGTCCTCGTTCTCCACCCACACCGTGGACCCGATCGTATCCGAGTGGACGACATCGGCCGCCTCCTCCGCCGCGAAGCCGATGATGGTGAAGGAACTGCCAGCACAGGCATGCGCGCCAGCCTGGAAGGGAAGTACCTGAAGCCGCACGGTGGGGAGCGCGGCAACTTCCAGAAGGTGGGCCAGCTGGGCGCGCATCACCTGTGGGCCGCCAATGAGCTGACGCAGAGCCGCCTCCCACACCACTGCGTACACTTGCAGAGGACTCTCGTCGCGCAGGCGACGTTGGCGTTGCAACCTGACGTCTACCATGCGCTCGATCTCGTCGGGGTCCTCCCAGGCCCCTTCGCCCGCTACGAGGGCGCGCGCGTACTCGGCGGTCTGGAGCAAGCCTGGGATGCATGCCAACTGCCAGGTGCGTACGTGACTCGCGGCGTCTTCCATGGCGATGTACTCGCTCAGCGATCCCGAGTTCGGCAGGTGCTGCCACCATCCCCTCGCCTTGCGGCGTTCGCGGTCCAGTCTGGCGAGATTGAGCAATGAGGCGACCAGCGCGGGGTCTTCCACTCCGTAGAAGTCACACAGCGCCCGTACATCAGGGTCGCGGATGGGTACCCACCCGCGCTCCATCTTGACGACCTTCGTAGCCGTGGCGCTGAGCGCCCCGGCTGCCTGCTGCTGGGTTCGTCCGACGGCGTCTCGGAGCCGAAGCAGCTCGTTGCCGAGCTTGCGGCCGAGGACGGTGGAGACCCGGTTCCCTTGCTGTGCCCGCTGGTTCACGTCAGCAGTGTGCCTTGTGGGTCCGGCCGAGTCGAATCGTTCGGGGAAGATATTCTCAAAGACCATTGCTCCCGAATAGATATGCAGCTACCTTGCGTGGTGTCAGAGTCACCCACCGGTAAGTGGGTTGGCTGCCGTCACAGTTGCCTACTTCGAGAGGTTGGGCAGTCATGGACGCACTACGGCGCCCTGCGGGTGGGATCGAACGCGAGGACCAGTTGGACTACACGCCGTATCCGGGGAGCGTGCAGTTGGCGCGGCGGCGGGCGGCGCGGCTGGTGGGAGAGTGGGGGCATGCCGGACTCGCGGGGGACGCGGCGGTCATCGTCAGCGAACTCGCGTGCAACGCGCTGCTGTTTGGCTGCCTACCCGGACGGCATTTCCGAGTGCGCCTGATGTTGACGGCGCTGACGCTGCGCATCGAGGTCAGCGACCCACGGGGCGAGCGGCAGCCCAGGCCACGTAAGGCGGCTGACGATGAGATGTTCGGGCGTGGCCTGCTCATCGTGGAACACCTGGCCGCCCGCTGGGGCGTCACGCCGCGCACGGTGGGCAAGACGGTCTGGGCCGAACTGGACCTCCGCTGACCTGTGCGGAGTTCAGTGCGGCTTCCCGTCGTTGCCGTCCTACTCGATCTGACGACAGTCCGCGGGATCGCCTGCGCGTTGAGAGCCCGGTTCGTAGAGTGACGGGCCGCAGACGGAAGGAACGCTCCCAGATGCGTCCACAGCGCTTCGAAACCTTCGTCCTGGAACTCGCCCAGAGCAATCCTCAGGTCGGTGCAACCACCACTCTGCGGGACAGCGGTGACACCACCTACCCCTACGGCCTGTCCGTGAAGCTGGAAGGACGGGACGTGCGGTACCAGTTCATCGCCCAGCCCCGCGACGGCGACCGGTACGACGAGCCGGAGAACGTCACCGAGGCCGAGCGGCCGTTCCACCCGGATGCGGTGCCCGCCGCCGGGCTGCCGGAAGAGCAGTTCATGGCCGGGCTGGTGGGCCGTTCCGGCTCTCCGGAACTCCTCGACGTCACCGTGTGATCTCCCCGGCCGGGCAACCGCCCGGGGCACGACGGGGTCACGTTCTTCTTCGCCAGCACGGCGAGGATTTACGCCCGCGTCATCCGCTGAGGCACGGTGAGCCGACCGGGCACTGCGTGCGCGCACCGCCCCGTCCGCGGTGCGCTGGGCGGGGCGGCGACGGCGCAGGTCGGGGTTATTGCTTGTGCTCGGCCTGGAACATCCAGTGGTGCTTTTCCAGGTCGCCCGTGAGGGTGATGAGGATGTCCTCGGTCACCGGGTCCGCCTTGCCGGCGGCGGCCATGCGTTCGCGCATGCGGCGGACGACGGTCTCCAGGGCGCTGGTCATGGTGGCGACGGCGTCGGTGTCCTGCTGCCAGCCGTCCACCACGTGGTCGATGCCGCTGTCCTCGGCCACGGTGCCCACCCGGCCGTCCGGTGCCAGGCCGAGGGCTGAGGCGCGTTCGGCGACCGTGTCGGAGTACTGGCGGGCGGTGTCCACCACCTCGTCGAGCTGGAGGTGGACGGTGCGGAAGCGCGGGCCCACCACGGTCCAGTGGATCTGCTTGGCCACCAGGGAGAGGTCCACGAGATCGACCAGCGCGCCCTGTAGCGCCTCACCGACCACCTTGAGGTCCTGCTCCGGCAGGGTGCTCTTCACGGTGTACATCCGCCCACCTCACTCCTTGCTCGCACGTTGCTTTGCGCGGCTATGCGCCTTTCCGTCCACGCGGGTACCCAGGTCCGCCGGGCTCACGCCACCGCGACGGTGGCGGGGGCGGCGAAGGCCGTCTCCAGCCGGGCGAAGTCCTCCAGGCAGCGCCCGGTGCCCACGGCGACGCAGGTCATCGGCTCGTCGGCGACGGTGACCGGCATGCCCGTCTCGCGCGAGAGGCGGTCGTCCAGGCCGTGCAGGAGGGCGCCGCCCCCGGTCAGGACGATGCCGCGTTCCATGATGTCGCCGTACAGCTCGGCCGGGCAGGCGTCGAACGCCCCGCACACGACATCGACGATGGCCTGTACCGGCGGCTCGATGGCCTCGTGGATCGCCTCGCTGTCCAGCTGCACCGTCTTGGGCATGCCGGTGACCTTGTCGCGGCCCCGGATGACCATCTGGGCGTCCGTGCCGAGCGTCATCTTGATCTGCTCGGCGGTGCGCTCGCCGACGGTGATGGTGTGCTGCTTCTCCACGTAGGCCGCGATCGCCGCGTCCAGCGCGTCACCGGCGACGCGGGAGTGGCGGGCGACGACCATGCCGCCCAGCGAGATGACGGCGACCTCGGTGGAGCCGCCGCCGATGTCCACGACCATGGACCCGCACGGCTCGTACACCGGCAGTCCGGCGCCGATCGCGGCGGCCATCGGCTCCTCGATCAGGTGCACCGAGCGCGCGCCCGCCCGGGAGGTGGCCTCCAGCACGGCCCGGCGTTCGACGCCGGTCACCCCGCTCGGGGTGCACACGACCACGCGTGGCGCCCGGCTGCGGCTGCGCCGCGCCTTGGTGATGAAGTGCCGCAGCATGCCCTCGGCGGCCTCGTAGTCGGAGACGACGCCGCCCCGAAGCGGCCGGGTGGCGACGATGGTGCCCGGGGTGCGGCCCACCGCCTCGCGCGCCTCGTGCCCGACGGCGAGCACGTGGCCGGTGCGGGAGTCAACAGCCACGACAGACGGCTCGTTGAGAACGATGCCGCGCCCGCGGGCGTACACGAGGGTGTTGGCGGTGCCCAGGTCTATGCCCAGGTCGCGGGTGCTGAAGGTCATGTTGGTCATGGACGTGACTCCACGTGTTTTCCGGTGATGTGTGCTGTACGTGACGCCTTGTATCGAATTCTCACCAGTTCGGGGAGCGCTGCCACCGGACGGGCGCACCCGTGCGGCAATCGGGGCACAGGGCGCGTCGCCGCCCGGCCCGGAGGCCGTCCTAGGGTGGCCGTATGGCAACGCATCTGATCACCGGCGCGGGTTCCGGCATCGGCGCCGCGCTCACCCGCGCGCTGCTGGCGCGCGGCGACGCCCTGTGGCTGCTCGCCCGGGACGCCGGACGCGCCCGGCAGCTCGCGCAGGAGTTCACCCCGGCCGCCGAGGCCGCGGGCGGCGCCGTCCACACGCTCGTGGGCGACCTGGCCGACCCCGATCGCCTGTCCTGGGCGTTCGGGCACCAACAGCTGCCCGGCGAGCTGGACTCGGTGGTGCACAGCGCTGGCGTCTGCGACCTGGGCGAGGTCGGGGAGCTGACGCCCAAGGTGTGGCAGGCGACACTGGCCGCGAACCTCGTCGCCCCCGCCGAGCTGACCCGCCTGCTGCTGCCTCAGCTGCGCCTGGCCCGGGGCCACGTGGTGTTCGTCAACTCCGGGGCCGGGCTGCGCGCCAACCCGCAGTGGAGCGCCTACGCCGCCAGCAAGCACGGGCTGAAGGCACTGGCCGACGCGCTGCGGGCGGAGGAGTCGGGCCACGGGGTGCGGGTCAGCAGCGTCTACCCGGGGCGGACGGCGACGCCGATGCAGGAGAAGGTGCACCGGCAGGAGGGCAAGGCGTACCGGGAGGAGGCGTGGATGAGCCCGGAGTCGGTCGCCCGCACGGTGCTCACCGCGCTGGACCTGCCGCGCGGCACCGAGATCACCGACCTCAGCGTCCGCCCCACCGCCTGACACCGGCCGTCCGCCCGCCCCACCGGCTGACACCGGCCGCCGCTGCCCGACCGGCTGACACCGGCCGCCGCTGCCCGACCGGCTGACACCGGCCGCCGCTGCCGCGTGCCACCCGCACGCCGCTGTCCGCACGTCCCCTGCTCGCCCGCTGCCGGGCAGGAGCGGGCCGCGCGCTGACCTCGTGGGACGGCCGTCCCCGCGCGCTCGTAGGCTGCGGGGGTGAGCGGAAACGAGTCGAGGTTCAGCTGGGGGCCGGGCGCGGCCAGCGGCGTCGGGTCCATGCCGGGGACGGACGCGCGGGAGGCGGCGCGTACGGTGACGGGCTCCCTGGAGCCGCCCGTGCACCTGCCGCACCTGCCGGAGCTGCCCGCGCGCGGCCCGGGCGCGGACCTGATCGGACGCACCACCGGGCTGCTGGTCGAGCTGTACGCGCACCTGGAGCCCAGCGGGTGGCGGATCAGCGACCGGCCCGGGCGCGACACCCGGCGCGCGCGGGCCTGGCTGGGTGAGGACCTGGACGCGCTGGAGGAGTTCACCCAGGACTACGCGGGCGCGCTGAAGGTCGCCGTCACCGGTCCGTGGACGCTTGCGGCCATGCTGGAGCGGCGCAGCGGCGAGGCGATGCTCGGTGACGCCGGTGCCTGCCGCGACCTGACGGCCTCGCTGGCCGAAGGCGTGCGCGCCCACCTGGCCGAGCTGCGCCGCCGGGTGCCCGGGGCACGCCCGGTGCTCCAGCTGGACGAGCCCTCGCTGACGGCCGTGCTCACCGGGCGGGTGCCGACCGCCAGCGGCTACCGGACCCACCCGGCGGTGGACCGCGCGGTGGTGCGCGACGGGCTGGCGGAGCTGGTGGCCGCCGCCGGGGACGCGCCGGTCGTGGTGCACTCCTGCGCCCCGGACGTGCCGTTCGCGCTGCTGCGCCGGGCGGGCGCCACCGGCGTCTCCTTCGACGCCGCACTGCTCACCGAACGTGACGACGAGGCGATCGGTACGGCGGTCGAGGGCGGTACCGCGCTGTTCGCGGGTGTCGTGCCCGGCGCCGGGGCGAGCGGCACGGCATTGTCAGACCCGGCCGGTAGCGTCATGGGTGTCAGGTCGTTGTGGCGGCGGCTGGGGCTGTCGCCCGGGCTCCTCGCGGAGTCGGTGGTGATCACCCCGGCGTGCGGTCTGGCGGGCGCCTCACCGGCATATGCCCGTGAGGCGCTGGCGCACTGCGTCCGCGCGGCGAGATCGCTCGCGGACAACCCTGAGTGACGGGTCAGGGTGACGGGTCTGGCGAACAGATCTTGGGCAGACGGGCGGGGGCTGCGGCCCCGGGGACGGAGGAGGAGACGGTGGCTGCCGAACAGCGGACGAGTGTGCCCGCCGAGGTGCGGGAGGAGCACAAGCGCCTGGCGGAGCAGGTGGACGAGCACCGTTTCCGGTACTACGTGAAGAGCGCCCCCGTCGTCTCCGACGCTGAGTTCGACCGCCTGCTGCGGGAGCTGGAGGCGCTGGAGGAGCGGTACTCCGAGTTGCGCACGCCGCAGTCGCCCACCCAGCAGGTGGCGGGGCGGTACGAGACGGAGTTCACCGAGGTCGCGCACCGGCAGCGCATGCTGTCGCTGGACAACGCCTTCGACGACGCGGAGCTGGCCGCCTGGGCCGAGCGCATCGCCCGCGAACTGGGTGAGGTGCCCTACCACTTCCTGTGCGAGCTGAAGATCGACGGCCTGGCCGTCAACCTCACCTATGAGCACGGCAGGCTCACCCGCGCCGCCACGCGCGGGGACGGCCGCACGGGTGAGGACATCACGCCGAACGTGCGCACCATCGCCGGTGTTCCCGAGCGGCTGCACGGGGAAGGCGTGCCGGATCTGGTGGAGATCCGTGGCGAGGTGTTCTTCCCCATGGAGCGGTTCGAGGAGCTGAACGCCCGGCTGGTGGCGGAGGACAAGCCGCCGTTCGCCAACCCGCGCAACGCCGCGGCCGGTTCGCTGCGCCAGAAGGACCCGCGGGTGACGGCGACCCGCCCGCTGCGCATGCTGGTGCACGGTATCGGCGCGCTGGAGGGCCTGAGCCTGGCCCGGCTGTCCGAGGCGTACGAGCTGCTGCGCGGCTGGGGCCTGCCCACTCCCGAGCACAACCGCCTGGCCGGTTCACTCGAAGAGGTGAGGGAGTTCATCGCCGACTCCGGCCGCAGACGCCACGCGCTGGGCCACGAGATCGACGGCGCCGTGATCAAGCTGGACGAGATCCCGTTGCAGGGCCGCCTCGGCTCCACCTCGCGCGCGCCGCGCTGGGCCATCGCGTGGAAGTTCCCCCCGGAGGAGGTCAACACCAAGCTGCTCGACATCCGGGTGGGGGTGGGCCGTACCGGCCGGGTGACGCCGTACGCCGTCGTCGAGCCGGTGACGGTCGCGGGCAGCGAGGTGGAGTTCGCCACGCTGCACAACCAGGACGTGGTCAAGGCCAAGGGCGTGCTGATCGGTGACACCGTGGTGCTGCGCAAGGCGGGCGACGTCATCCCGGAGATCCTGGGCCCGGTGGCCGACCTGCGGGACGGCAGTGAGCAAGAGTTCGTCATGCCGGAGCGCTGCGATGAGTGCCACACGCCGCTGGCGCCGTCCAAGGAGGCGGACGTGGACATGCGCTGCCCCAACGCCCGCTCCTGCCCGGCCCAGTTGCGCGAGCGGCTGTTCTACCTCGCGGGCCGCAAGTGCCTGGACATCGAACACTTCGGCTACGTCGTGGCCACCGCGCTCACCCAGCCCGTCGAGCCCGACCAGCCGCCGCTGAAGGACGAGGGCGGCCTGTTCGACCTCACCGTCGATCAGTTGCTGCCCATCAGGTCCTACGTGATCGACCCGGACAGCGGCCTGCCCAAGCGGGACCCGGAGACGGGCGAGGAGAAGATCGTCACGCTGTTCGCCAACCAGGAGGGCGAGCCGCGCAAGAACACCCTGGCGATGCTGGAGAACATCAAGGCCGCCCGCGAGCGGCCGCTGGCCCGCGTCATCACCGGGCTGTCGATCCGGCACGTCGGCCCGGTCGCCGCCGAGGCGCTGGCCCGCGAGTTCGGCTCCATCGACCGCATCGCCGAGGCCAGTGAGCAGGAGCTGGCGGACACCGAAGGCGTCGGCCCGACCATCGCCGCCTCCCTCAAGGACTGGTTCGCCGTTGACTGGCACCGCGACATCGTCGAGCGCTGGCGGGCGGCGGGCGTGCGGATGGCCGAGGAGGGCGGTGCCGAGCGCGGCCCCCGCCCGCTCGATGGCGTCACCGTCGTCGTCACCGGCACCCTGGAGCAGTACACGCGGGACGGCGCGAAGGAGGCGCTGCAAGAGCGCGGCGCGAAGGTGACCGGCTCGGTGTCGAAGAAGACCGGCTTCGTCGTCGTCGGCGACAACCCCGGCTCCAAGTACGACAAGGCCGTTCAGCTGAGGGTGCCGGTCCTGGACGACGCCGGGTTCGCCGTGCTGCTGGAGCAGGGCCCGGACGCCGCCCGGGAGGTCGCCGTCAACCCGCCGGAGGACACGCCCGCGGACGCGGGCTGAGGCGTCCCGGGCGGGCATGGCCGACGGGAGCCGCCGGAGGCCGGGCGGGACCAGCGAGGCGGGACCAGCGAGGCGGGACCGGCGGGGTGAGGCGAGGCCCGAGGGGGTGGGGGCGGCGGGGCTGGCGCGCTGCCGACCGGTTACCCGACGCACCGTCCGAACGACCGTACGAGGTAGGAATCCCTTCGGTAACCGCCCGTTCCTGCACGGTAGGTGACGGACAATTAGCCAACCTGGCGGCTAACCGTGGTCGATCGGTGCCCCTGACACCGTTTCACGCCTACTGTGGAAGACGGGCGCCTGCCGTGGCGCGGTGCACCGACGGCCGTGAGAGGGACGCGCATGCAGCAGACACCCGAAGACCGTGGCGGCGGCCAGAGCCGTCCGCCCCGGCCCCCGGCCGCGCCCGCCCTCCCCGCCGTACCGTCGCCCGGCCCCTCCGGCCCCGCCCCGGTCCGCGCCGAGCTCCGCCGCAGCGAGCTGACCCGCACCGGGCAGTGCCCCGGTACCGGCCGGAGTAGCCCGGCCGAGCACGGCTCGTGGATGCGGCGTGCCCTGCTGGCCCGGGTGCCCGGCCTGCCCGGTGCCGTGCTCCTGGCCGCGGGTCTCGTGCTGGTGCTGTGCGGCTACCAGGCCGGGCGCGGGGACGCCCTCTTCCCCGGCTCCCGCGCCGGCTGGGCGCTGGCGGTGCTCAGCGGCCTCGTCGTGGCCCACCTGGTGCTGGTCGGCCGGGCCCGCTGGTGGGGCGGCACCGGTTCCGGCGCCGCCCTCACCCTCGCGATCCTGCTGCTGTATGGGTGGATGCCCGCGGTGCTGGTCAGCGTCGCCGTCGTCTTCGTCGCCGGTCTGGCCCGGCACCGCCGCCCGGGGCAGGCCGCCCTGCACGGCGCCGTGGACATCCTCGGCCTCGCCGCCGCCGCGCTCGTCATGGCCGCCTTCGGCCACCACACCTCGGTGGACCGGCCGTGGACCCCGGACACCTGGCACTGGGCCGCCGTGCCCGAGATGACGGCCATCGCCTGCACCTACCTCCTGGTCACCCGGGCCCTGCAGTGGTACAGCGTGAACCCGCGCCCCGCGCTGCCCAGCGCCGCCCGCACCGCCCTCCTGCGGCACGGCCTGACCTGTGTCGCGCTGATGGGCATCTCGCCGCTGATCGTCGTCGTCGCCCACGCCCGGCCGGTGGTGCTGCCGCTGTTCGCCGTCCCCTTAATCGCGCTGGACTCCACCTTGCGGATCGCCCGCGTCCGGGCCGAGGAGCAGCTGCGTGACCCGCTGACCGGCCTGCCCAACCGGCTGTGGCTGATGGAACGCACCTGGTCCGCCCTGCACGATGCCGACCGGGCCGGTGCCCGCGCCGCGCTCGTCCTGATCGACCTCGACCGCTTCCGCTCCGTCAACGACACCCTCGGCCACCTCGCCGGGGACCGGCTGCTGCTCCAGGTCGCCGACCGGCTGCGCAGCGCCCTGCCGCGCGGCGCGGAGGTGGCCCGGCTTGGCGGGGACGAGTTCGCGGTGCTGCTGCCGCTGGCGGTCTCCACCACCAGCGCCCAGCGCGCCGCCCGCACCGTCGTCAGCGCGCTCAGCTCACCGCTGCACCTGGACGGGCACAGCCTGGTGCTGGAGGCCAGCGCGGGCGTCGCCGTCTTCCCCGACCACGCCCGCGAGGCCGAGGGCCTGCTGCGCCGCGCCGACGTGGCGATGTACGAGGCCAAGCGGGACCGCAGCGGCGTCGAGGTCTACGACGTCACGCGCGACGGCAACACCGTGGACCGCCTCGGCCTCCTCGGCGACCTGCGGCGCGCGCTGGAGGTGGGCGAGGTGGAGCTGCACTACCAGCCGAAGGTCCGCTTCGACGGGCAGGTCACGGGGCTGGAGGCACTGGTGCGCTGGAACCACCCCGAGCGCGGCCGGGTCGCCCCGGACACCTTCATCGCCATCGCCGAGAGCTCCGGCCTGATGCCGCGCCTGACCGAACACGTGCTGGAGACCGCGCTCGGGCAGGTCGCGCGGTGGCGGGCGGCCGGGCTCACCGTGCCCGTCGCCGTCAACGTCTCCCCGCGCGACGTCCACACCCCGGGGTTCGCCGGGGCGGTGGCCGCCCGGCTGGCCCGGCACGGCGTGCCCGCGTCCGCGCTCCAGCTGGAGATCACCGAGCACGTGCTACTGGAGGAGCCCCGGCAGGCCGCCGACACCCTGGCCGGGCTGGCCGGGCACGGGGTGAAGATGTCGCTGGACGACTTCGGCACCGGCTACTCCTCGCTGGTCCACCTGCGCAGACTGCCCGTCAGCGAGCTGAAGATCGACCGCTCGTTCGTGGCCCGCCTCGCCGTGGACAGCCAGGACGCCGAGATCGTGCGCTGCACCGTCGATCTCGCCCACTCCCTCGGCCTGCTCGTCGTCGCCGAGGGCGTGGAGGACGACGAGACCTGGGAACGCCTGCGGGACCTGGGCTGCGACGCGGTGCAGGGCTGGCTGGTGGCCGCGGCGATGCCTCCGGCGGAGACCACGGCCTGGCTGCGCGCCCGCGAGGTGGCGCCCACGGCCACCGACGCCCACCCCTCACGCCCTTCCCGTCCCGCGGGCCTCACCACCCATGCCAAGGGGACCACGGCGTAGCGGCAGCCCCCGCCCGGGGACGGGCGCCGCGCGGTGCGCACGATCCCGGTCAGCCCGCCTGGCCTCCCACGCTGCTGTCGGCGTCCCGGGCCAAGCGGCACCGCGCATAGGATTGGGGCGCAAGCTCATGCCCGTAACCCCTTAAGGAACCGCCGCATGCCTGGCATCACCCGCGAGGAGGTCGCCCACCTCGCGAAGCTGGCGCGCCTAGAGCTGAGCGCCGAAGAGCTCGAACACTTCGCCGGTCAGCTGGACGACATCATCGGAGCGGTCGCCGCCGTCTCCGAGGTCGCAGGCGAGGACGTGCCGCCGACCTCCCACCCGCTGCCGCTGACCAACGTCATGCGCCCGGACGAGGTCCGTCCGGGCCTGACGCCCGAGCAGGCGCTCTCCGGCGCGCCCGCGCAGGAGCAGCAGCGCTTCAAGGTGCCGCAGATCCTGGGTGAGGAGTGAGCGAGATGACCGATCTGACCAAGCTCACCGCGGCGCAGACCGCCGAGCGCGTCGCCAGCGGCGAGAACACCGCCGTCGAGGTGACCGAAGCCCACCTGGCCCGCATCGAGGCCGTGGACGAGAAGGTGCACGCCTTCCTGCACGTGGACCGCGAAGGCGCGCTGGCCGCCGCCCGCCGCGTGGACGACAAGCGCGCCGCGGGCGAGCGGCTGGGTCCGCTGGCCGGGGTGCCCCTGGCGCTGAAGGACATCTTCACCACCGAGGGCATGCCCACCACCGTCGGCTCCAAGATCCTCGAAGGCTGGCTCCCGCCCTACGACGCGACGCTCACCCGGCGCCTGCGGGACGCCGACGTCGTCATCCTGGGCAAGACCAACATGGACGAGTTCGCCATGGGCTCCTCCACCGAGAACAGCGCCTACGGCCCCACCGGCAACCCGTGGGACCTCACCCGTATCCCGGGCGGCTCCGGCGGCGGTTCCTCGGCCGCGCTGGCCTCCTTCCAGGCGCCGCTGGCCGTCGGCACCGATACCGGCGGCTCGATCCGCCAGCCCGCCGCCGTCACCGGCACCGTGGGTGTCAAGCCGACCTACGGCGGCGTCTCCCGCTACGGCATGGTCGCCTTCTCCTCCTCCCTCGACCAGGGCGGCCCCTGCGCGCGCACCGTGCTGGACGCCGCGCTGCTGCACGAGGTGATCGCCGGGCACGACCCGCTGGACTCCACCTCCATCGACGCGCCCGTCCCGGCCGTGGTCGAGGCCGCCCGCTCCGGTGACGTGCGCGGGCTGCGCGTCGGCGTCGTCACGGAGTTCTCCGGTGAGGGCTACCAGGCCGGGGTGATGCGGCGGTTCACCGAATCGGTGGACCTGCTGCGCGAACTGGGCGCCGAGGTGGTGGAGATCTCCTGCCCCTCGTTCACCAAGGCGCTCGCCGCCTACTACCTCATCGCGCCGAGTGAGTGCTCCTCCAACCTGGCCCGCTTCGACGCCATGCGCTACGGCCTGCGCGTCGGCGACGACGGCACCCGCTCCGCGGAGGAGGTCACCGCGATCACCCGCGCGGAGGGCTTCGGCGCCGAGGTCAAGCGCCGCATCATGCTGGGCACCTACGCGCTCAGCTCCGGCTACTACGACGCCTACTACGGCTCCGCGCAGAAGGTGCGCACGCTGATCACCCGCGACTTCCAGCGGGCGTTCGAGTCCGTGGACGTCCTGGTGTCCCCGACGACGCCGACGACCGCGTTCCCGATCGGCGAGCGCGCCGATGACCCGATGGCGATGTATCTCGCCGACCTGTGCACCATCCCGTCCAACCTGGCCGGCAACGCCGCCATGTCGCTGCCCTGCGGCCTGGCCCCGGAGGACGGGCTTCCGGTGGGCCTGCAGATCATCGCGCCCGCCATGGCTGATGACCGTCTCTACCGGGTAGGCGCCGCCGTCGAAGCCGCCTTCCACACCCGGTGGGGGCACCCGCTGCTTGAGGAGGCACCCGTCCTGTGAACGCCATCAAGAAGGCCCGCCGCTACAAGAAGTCCAAGGCTGGCACCTACATCTCCATCGGCACCTCGCTGTTCGGCGCGATCAGCGTCGCCAAGCAGGTCAAGCAGGCGCGCAGCGACAAGGACACGCTCGTGCTCGCCGACGCCGTCATCTCGGCCGCGGCCATCACCACCGGTGTGCTGATCCTGCTGCGCGAGCTGCGCAACTGGAACAGCGACGACATCCTCACCGGCGACTGACCCGGAAAGGCTCCACCACCGTGACCGTCACCGACCTGGTGTCGTACGAGGACGCCCTGGCCTCCTACGACCCCGTCATGGGCCTGGAGGTCCATGTTGAACTCGGCACCCGTACCAAGATGTTCTGCGGCTGCGCCACCGCCCTCGGCGCCCCGGCCAACGCGCAGACCTGCCCCACCTGCCTCGGCCTGCCCGGTTCGCTGCCCGTGGTCAACGCCACGGCCGTCGAGTCCGCCGTGCGCATCGGCCTGGCGCTGAACTGCTCGATCGCGCAGTGGTGCCGCTTCGCCCGGAAGAACTACTTCTATCCGGACATGCCGAAGAACTTCCAGACCTCCCAGTACGACGAGCCCATCGCCTTCGACGGCTACCTCGACGTGCAGCTGGAGGACGGCGAGGTCTTCCGCGTCGGCATCGAACGCGCGCACATGGAGGAGGACACCGGCAAGTCGACGCACATCGGCGGCGCGACGGGCCGCATCCACGGCGCCTCGCACTCGCTGCTCGACTACAACCGGGCCGGTATCCCGCTCATCGAGATCGTCACCAAGCCGATCACCGGCGCGGGGGAGCGGGCGCCACAGGTCGCGCGTGCCTACGTCGCCGAGCTGCGGGAGCTGATCCGGGCGCTGGGCGTGTCCGAGGCCCGCATGGAGATGGGCCAGCTGCGCTGCGACGTCAACCTGTCGCTGATGCCCAAGGGCGCGGAGCGCTTCGGCACCCGCAGCGAGACCAAGAACGTCAACTCGCTGCGCAGCGTCGAGCGCGCCGCCCGCTACGAGATCCAGCGGCACGCCGCCGTCCTCGGCGGCGGCGGCGTCATCGTGCAGGAGACACGCCACTTCCACGAGGACGACGGCAGCACCACCTCCGGCCGGGTCAAGGAGGAAGCGGAGGACTACCGCTACTTCCCCGAGCCCGACCTCGTGCCCGTCGCGCCGTCACCCGAGTGGGTGCTGAAGCTCAAGGGCGGCCTGCCCGAGCTGCCCCGGCTGCGCCGCAACCGGCTGCGGGAGGAGTGGGGCATCTCCGAGCACGAGATGCAGTCCGTGCTCAACGCCGGTGCGCTGGATGCGATCCTGGCCTCCATCGCCGCCGGTGCCCCCGCCGACCAGGCCCGCAAGTGGTGGATGGGCGAACTGGCCCGGCGCGCCAACGAGGACGGCACCGAGCTGTCCGCGCTGCCCATCACACCCGAGCAGGTCGCCCGGGTGTGCGCGCTGGTGGCCGAGGGCTCGCTCAACGACAAGCTGGCGCGGCAGACCATCGAGGGCGTCCTCGCCGGTGAGGGCGACCCCGACCAGGTGGTCGAGGCGCGCGGGCTGAAGGTCGTCTCGGACGAGGGCGCGCTCGGCACCGCCGTGGACGAGGCGATCGCGGGCAACCCGGCGATCGCCGACAAGATCCGCGGCGGCAAGGTCGCGGCAGCCGGGGCGCTGGTGGGCGCGGTCATGAAGGCCACCCGGGGCCAGGCCGACGCCGCCCGCGTCCGCGAGCTGATCCTGGAGAAACTGGGCGCCCAGGGCTGACCGGCACGCACCCCTGGAACACCGGACGGGCTGGACCGCTGGGTCCAGCCCGTCCGGCGTGCGCGGAGCCGCCCCGCCGCCCGCCGGGCGCCACCCCGGCAGTGCCGCGTCAGTCAGGGTTTGCCCGTTAAGGAGCGGCGTCCGGTGCGGTGCATCGCAAGGCGCCGGATCGGCCTCGTAGTGGGCCTACTCGGTCGATTCGGCAACGCCGCGAGGCGCCGTGCCGGGCGTCGCGACGGGGCGAACCTTGGCTGACGCGGCACTAAGACCTAAGGCACGCCGCCGCCTCACCTAAGGCGTCCTGGGCACCAAGATCGGGCAGTCACCCGATCCGCCGTGGCTACCTCAGAGCGCAGTCTTGACGGTGTCACACCGCAAGCCTGACGAGGGGGAGCCACCATGTATCAGGAGATCCTGGCCCACCAAGCCCGCATCGCCCAGCTGCGTGCCGAGGCCGAACAGCAGCGTCTGATCAACACCGTACGGCGGCAGCGCAAGGACACGGCACGGCAGGAGAGCCTCGCCGCGCGCCTGCGCGAGCGCTGGACCAAGGCCGCCTGAGCGCTCCGCCCGGCGCGAAAACCCTTGCCCCGATGTCCGCGCCCTATGCGATGCTCGGCGACGTGCACGCCTCCAGCATCAGCCCCGTGTTCGTCGGCCGAGACGCCGAACTGACCCAGCTCACCGACGCGCTCGCCCGCGCTGCCGCGGGCGAGCCGCAGGTGCTGGTGGTAGGCGGCGAGGCCGGGGTGGGCAAGACGCGGCTGCTGGAGGAGTTCTTCACCGCCGCCCGCCGCACCGGCGCCGTCACCGCGCTCGGCGGCTGCATCGAGATCGGTGCCGACGGGCTGCCGTTCGCCCCCGTCTCCACCGTGCTGCGCTCGCTGCACCGCGGGCTGGGCGACGAGCTGACGGCCGCCGCGGCCGGGCAAGAGGGCGAGCTGGCCCGGCTGCTGCCCGAAGTGGGCGAACCCACCCACCAGTTCCACGACGAGGACGGACGCGCCCGCCTCTTCGAGCTGACCGCCCGGCTGCTGGAGTCCCTCTCCCGCGAGCGCACCCTCGTGCTCGCGGTGGAAGACCTGCACTGGGCCGACCGCTCCACCCGCGAGCTGCTGGCCTACCTCTTCCGCTCCCTGCACCACGCCCGCCTGGTGCTCGTCGCCAGCTACCGCTCCGACGACATTCACCGCCGCCACCCGCTGCGCCCGTTCCTGGCCGAGGTGGACCGCCTGCGCACCGTGCGGCGCCTGGAGCTGCCCCGGCTGAACAAGGAGGAGGTGCGCGGCCAGATAGCGGGCATCCAGGGCGTGCCGGAGCCGCCCCGCGAGCTGGTGGACCAGATCTTCCAGCGCTCGGAGGGCAACCCGTTCTTCGTCGAGGAGCTGACCGCCACCTGCGCCAGCTGCGACATCAGCGACTCGCTGCGCGACCTGCTGCTCGTGCCGCCGGGAAGATACGCCCTTGAGGCTGTTGACCAGCTTGGACACGGCGGCCTTCGGCGGGAAGTTCACGAGCAGGCGGACGTGGTTGTTTCGCCGTTGAACTCGACCAGCTCGGCCTCGAAGTCCTTGCACACGGCTCGCATGATCTCCTCACACCGCGTCAGGTGCCGGGCGGTGAAAACCTTGTGCCGGTACTTCGTCACCAAACCAAGTGGACATGCATGCGGAAGACACAATGACGACTAGCACGAACGTTCTCATCAGTACCCATAAACCAATTGTGTAGCGTGATCCGTGTGCAGCTTCGGTACAGCTTCCGCTTGTACCCGAGCGCCGGTCAGTGCACGGCGCTGGCGAGGGCGTTCGGGTGTGTGCGGGTGGTCTACAACGACGCGCTTCGCGCTCGGGAGACCGCTCGCAGCGAAGGCATGCCGTTCCCGAAGACCGGGGACCTGTCGAAGCAGCTCATCACAGAGGCGAAGAACACCCCGGAACGGGCGTGGCTCGGCGAGGTCTCGGCGGTCGTCCTCCAGCAGTCGCTGCGCGACCTGGATACGGCGTACCGGAACTTCTTCGACGGGCTGAAGGGCAAGCGCCCCCGCATGGGCGCACCCCGGTACAAGTCGAAGCGGGACACCCGGCAGTCGGTCCGGTTCACGGCGAACGCCCGCTGGTCGGTCACGCCGGGCGGGAAGCTGCGCCTGCCGAAGATCGGCGACGTCAAGGTGAAGTGGTCGCGGACGCTGCCCTCCGTGCCGTCTACGGTGACGGTGGTCAAGGACAGCGCGGGCCGGTACTTCGCGAGCTTCGTCGTGGAGACCGGCCGGGAGGAAGTTCTTCCCGAGGTCGCGCCCGAGGTGGGTATCGATCTCGGGCTCGGGCACTTCGTGGTCCTCTCGGACGGGACGAAGATCGACAGCCCGCGCTTCTGGCGCCGGGCCGAGAAGCGCTTGAAGAAGGCCCAGCGTTCCCTCTCCCGCAAGGAGAAGGGCAGCAAGAACCAGAACAAGGCCCGGCTGAAGGTCGCCCGCGCTCATGCGAAGGCGGCCGACGCACGCCGCGAGTTCCACCACCAGCTCTCCACCCGGCTGACCCGCGAGAACCAAGCGGTCGCTGTGGAGGACCTGGCGGTGAAGGGACTCGCGCGTACACGTCTGGCCAAGTCCGTGCACGACGCCGGATGGTCGGCGTTCGTGTCGATGTTGGAGTACAAGGCCGCCCGGTACGGGCGCACCTTCGTGAAGATCGGCCGGTTCGAGCCGACTTCCCAGGTGTGCTCGCGGTGCGGCAGGAAGGACGGCCCCAAGCCGCTGAACGTCCGTGTGTGGACGTGTGGGGCGTGCGGGGCGGTCCTGGACCGGGACATCAACGCGGCGGTCAACGTCGCCAAGGCGGCCGGACTGGCCGTGACAGCCTGTGGAGCGCAGGTAAGACCGGGACTCCTCCCGGCACCGCGCAGGGAAGCAGGAACCCACCCGACACCGCAGCCTTCAACGGCGCGGTAGGCGGGAATCGCCGCCCCTCAGGGCGGCGAGGATGTCAACTGGACGTGATCGAGGTAGCGAGGTAGCGAGGCACTGCCGACGCTGCGCATGCTCCGCTTCCCCGCCGGGCGGCCCTCCCCGAGGGAGCCGGAACCCGGCCCCGCGCGGGGGCACGCGGGCCGCTACCCGCGCGGCAGGACGGTGGACAGTACGGCGGGCAGTGACGTCCAGTCGGTGCTGGCGATCGTGGCGTGCGCCCCGGCCAGCTGGGCCACCCGGGACTGGGCCGCCTGCCGGTCCGGCTGACGTGGGTCCAGCGCGGGCGGCACCGCGTGGGCGTCCGTCATCACCAGCAGGTAGCCCCGGTCGGCGTACCAGCCGGTGTCGATGGAACCGGTGGTGTAGGCGGTGGCGTCGCCGTCGAAGACGACGAACCAGGGCCGCAGCGACGCGTCCTCGTACCGGGCCCGGGGGTCACCGGCGGTGGCCCGGTGCACGGCGGGGAACGCCGTCGCCGACCCGGCGGTGCCGTTCGCGGCCAGGGAGCGCAGGTGCCGGGCGTACTCGACGTCGGTCCACAGCGAGTCGAACGGGTTGGCCTGCTCCACCGTGCCCGGTATCAGGTGGATGAGGAACTTCCCCGCCAGCGCGTCCCGCGTGGGCCAGGCACCGGCCCGCGCCGCCGCGTCCAGCGTGGCGTGCTCGCCCAGCAGGTCGCCGGGGCGGAACAGCGCGTCGCCCAGTTCCCGGTCCACCAGCGCGTCGAACGCGGCCGGGCCGCGCCCCGCCAGGCCGTTGAAGCCGTCCTTGAGCTCCACCTTGAGCAGCACCGGACGGTGCCCGGGGTTCGCCTCGTGCCAGGCGCGCAGGTCGGACAGGCAGCCGCCCAGGTTCTGGTCGCGGGCCTTGCTCCGCAGCTCGGCGGCGGTGTCGGCGTCCACGCAGTTGTTGTTGTTCCACAGCGGCGCGGCGTGCGAGACGCGCCAGCCCGGGCCGAAGCTGTTGGTCCACACGTCCAGTTCGAGCATCGCCGCGCCCGAGTCCAGGGCGTCGGCGAAGTAGGGGTAGCGGTCCTCCTCGTACGGGTTGTGCACGCCGACGCCGGTGGTCTGCGCGTAGGGCAGGGCGCCCGGGTCCGTCGTCCGTGGCGCGGCGTGCGCCGGGACGGCGGTGCCGGTAACGGTCAGCGCGGCCCCGAGCGCCGCTGCGGCCAGGGGGAGGGACGTACGCACGTATCTGCCGCCTTCGCTGTCGGTCCACGGGCCGTCGCGCTGCGAAGCGACCCAAAACAGCGTCAGGCTAAGCCAGTTGCCGTGAACGGGGGAGAGCGCCCCCGGGAACCTCCCCCGGAAACCCCACGGAACCCCCGGAAGTTCGCGCGGGGAACAGGGGTGTGGCACGTCCGTGCCCGCACCGAACGCCGGTCAGCCGAAGGTGGGTTGCCGGTGGACGCCGGGCGGCCCGGGTGCTCCCGCCCGCTGCCGGTGGCCGGTCAGGCCGCGCTCAGGGCGTCCTGCGGGGCCGGGAGGCGTACGCCCAGGTCGCGGCAGACCGCGTCCGCCGCGCGGGCCGCCGAGCGCAGGGCGCCCTGCGGTGTCCCGGTGTCCCGGTGGTCACCGCACAGGTACAGGCCGGTCAGGACCCGCACCGCGCGCCGGGCGTCGAATGGCGCGGGCATCGCCGGTACCGCGTCCGCCTGGTGCCGGGCCGCCAGCAGCTCCCAGCGCTCGGCGTCCACCCCGTGCAGCGCCGACAGCTGCCCACGCGCGGCCTTGTCCAGCACGCTGGGCGGGTCTTCGGCGTGCTGTCCCAGCACCACCGACGTCACCAGCGTGCGGCCCGGCCGCGCCCGCGAGGGGTCCACGGCCGAGGCCACCATGGTGTGCGCCACCGGGCCGCGCCGCTCGCCGTCCAGTACCAGGGAGGGGTCGGCGGGCGGCGGGGCGGCGTCCGCGGCGTGGTGCAGCACGGTCACCGGGTGGTAGGACGGCACCCACACGCCCGGCAGCAGCCGCGCCGCGTCACGCGCGCCGGTCGCGATGACCACCGCGCGGCACCCGAGCCGCCCGTGCGCCTCGGTCTCCACCGCGTTCGCCGACACTCCCACCGCGCGGACCGAGGTGCGCACCGTGCCCGGCGGCAGGCCCGCCGCCAGCCGCAGGGGCACCGCCGCCGCGCCCCCGGCGGGCAGGCACAGGCCGCGCCGGGCGAAGCCGCGCAGCGCCAGGTCCGTCACTCTGCTGGAGGTGGCCAGCTCCGGGTCGCCCAGCAGCGCGGCCACCAGCGGGCGCAGCAGGGTGTCCACCGTGCGCGCCGGTATGCCGCGCGCCGCGAGCGCGCGCGCGGCCGGAAGCTCCGGGCGCGCCCGCAGCCGCTGCGGCTCGGTGGCCGCCAGCCGGGCCAGCTGGCCGCGCAGCCGGGCGGCGTCCAGTGCTGTGCCCAGGGCGCGCGCCGGGTGCCGTGCGGCGACGCCGTTGCCCCCGTCCGGACGCACGGCCCGTGCCCCGCTGATCCGCACCGTGCGCTCGCCGCCCCGGATGACGACGCCGGGCGCGAACGGGCGCAGCGCCAGCCCCGCCAGCCCCGGGCAGGCGCGCAGCTCCGGCCAGTCCGCGCACAGCAGGTGGCTGCCGCCGTCCAGCCGGTAGCCGCCGGTGTGCTCGGTGTGCATGCGCCCGCCGACCCGTTCGGCGGCCTCCAGCACCGCGACCGCCAGCCCCGCCCCGGCCAGGTGCCGGGCGACGGCCAGCCCGGCCAGACCGGCTCCGATGACGACGACGTCCACGTCGTCCGTGCGAGGTGTGGGTGCGGTGCCGAACACGTGCCCTCCCGAGGTCGAAAGCCGTACCGGAGCTGTTCGAAACGGTGGCGCTTGCCCTGCTCATGCCCCCGACAAGGCGTGGCCAAAGCTTCCCCCGGGCCTCGACCCTACGAAGGGCGCGGGACCACCGGACACGCGCACGCCCAGTGCACGGGCGCACACCGGTCGCACGCCTGTGCGCCCCACCCGCGCACCGCGCGCCCCCCGCCGCGCCCGCTCGGGTACGGGTGCCGCCCGGTTCCGCCATCACCCCGCCCCGGGGGCGTGCGCCTCGCCCGGCAGCTGGCTCAGCCGCGCGCGGCGGCGGCGCGCACCGCGTCCTCGATGCCCGGGAAGGCGAAGACGAACCCGGTGTCCAGCAGGCGCCGGGGCAGGACGCGGGTGCTGGTCAGCACCTCCTCGGCGAAGTCACCAAGGACCAGGCGCAGGGCGGGCGCCGGTGCCGTCGCCAGGGTGGGGCGGCGCAGGACGCGGCCCATCGTCGCCGTCACCTCGCGGTTGGTGACCGGCTCCGGCCCGGTGAGATTGACCGGCCCGCTCAGCTCGGGCACCTCCAGTACGTGGCGCAGCGCCGCGACGTGGTCGTGCAGCGCGATGAAGCTCCAGTACTGCCGCCCGTCACCCAGCCGCCCGCCGAGCCCCGCCCGGAACAGCGGCAGCAGGCGCTTGCCCCAGGCGCCGCCCGTGCCGGAGACGACCATCCCGGTGCGCGCGTGCACGGTGCGCACCCCGGCCTGCCGCGCCGGTTCCGCCGCCGCCTCCCACTCCTGGCAGACGTCCGCCAGGAACCCGGTGCCCGGTGGGGCGCTCTCGTCCACCGCGTGCTCGCCGGTGTCGCCGTAGTAGCTGATGCCGCTGGAGCACACCAGCACGCCCGGCGGGGCGTCCAGCGAGGCGATGGCCTTCGCCAGCGTCCGCGTCCCCAGCACCCGGCTGTCGCGGATCTCGCGTTTGTAGGCCGCCGTCCACCGCCGGTCGCCGATGCCCGCGCCCGCCAGGTGCACCACGGCCTCGACGCCGACGAGCCCGGCGGCGTCCACGTCACCGCGCCCGGGCTGCCACTCCACCTCGTCACCCGCCTCGGCCGGACGGCGCACGAGGCGCAGCACCTCGTGGCCGTCGCGGCGCAGCGAGTGCAGCAGAGCGGAACCGATGAGACCGGACGACCCGGTGATGGCGACGCGCATGCACCCATCCTGCGCGCTGGGTGCCGGTGGCGGAAGCAGGTCCGGGGCGTTGACGGCGTGGCGTGGCGTTGACGGCGTGGCGTTGCGTCGGGCTCCGGGCTCCGGTGGCGCGCGGCCCGGCCTGACCTGTCCTCACCTCACCCCACGGAGCGCGGCATCAGGTGCGGAAGCGTGCCCACAGCTGGGGGAAGCGGGCGGCGAGCGCCCGTTCGTCCTCGAAGTCCAGTGGCGTGCCCTCCGGCTCGGGCGGGGGTTCCGCGAGGCCCAGCTCCGGCAGCTCGGTGCCCAGCAGCTCCTCGTACGCCTCGTCGGCCGCGTAGCCCAGGTCTTCGGCGTCGCCGTCCACGTCGGGGTCGAAGTCCTCCAGGAGTTCGGCGAGGGCGTCGGGGTCGCGGTGCAGAACCCCTTCGAACACCGCGCGGCCCTGGCCGATGAGCCAGCACCGGAACGCGTCGAAGACGTCGTCGCTGGCACCGTCGAGCAGGACCCAGGCCGCGCCCCACACGTCCCAGCGGTAGGCACGCTGGTAGCGGGCCTCGAAGTGGCGGGCGAAGTCGGTGACGGTCTCCGGATCGAGCTGGGTCAGCCGCTCGACGAGCAGCTCCGCGTGGTCGTCCGGGTCGCCCTCGGCCGCCTCGCGGGTGCTGTCGATCAGCTCCCAGAACTCGTCCTCGTGCAGCGTCACGGGACCAGCATCCGCCCCGCCCGGCCGCGTCGCACGCGGAATGCCCCGGACGGATCAGTCGCGTCAATACCCGACAGCAGATGTCCGCTTTCGGTGCGAGGGTGTCACCGAGACACTGACGAGGGAGCGGAGCCGTACATGACGACGCAGGACCACACCGAGGACGCGGGGACGCGGGAGGAGCAGCCACTCGCGGGCAAGGTGGCGCTGGTGGCCGGGGCCACCCGGGGCGCCGGGCGGGCGATGGCGGTGGAACTCGCCCGGGCCGGGGCCACCGTCTACGCCAGCGGACGCACCACGCGCGAGCGGGTCAGCGAGATCGGCCGGAGCAGCGAGACGATCGAGGGGACCGCCGAACTGGCGGACGACGCGGGCGGCGGCACCGGCACGGGCATCGCCGTACCGACCGACCACCTGGAGCCCGACCAGGTAGCCGCCCTGGTCGCCCGTATCGACCGGGAGCAGGGCAGGCTCGACATCCTCGTCAACGACATCTGGGGCGGCGATCACCTGATCGAGTGGGACCAACCCATGTGGGAGCACGACCTGGCCGCCGGCCTGCGCGCGGTGCGGCTCGGCGTCGAGACACACGTGATCACCAGTCACTACGCCATCCCGCTGCTCATCCGCCACCCGGGCGGGCTGGTGGTGGAGGTGACCGACGGCACCACGGAGTACAACCGCACCTACCGCAAGCCGCTCTACTACGACCTGGCCAAGAACGGTCCGCTGCGCGTGGCCTACGCCCTGGGCGAGGAACTCGCGGCGCACGGCGCGACCGCGCTCGCCCTCACCCCCGGCTGGCTCCGCTCGGAGACCATGCTCGACACGTACCACAAGGTGACGGAGGAGACCTGGCGCGACGCCCTCGCGGCGACCCCGGAGTTCGGCATCTCCGAGTCCCCGGTCTACGTGGGCCGCGCGCTGGTGGCGCTCGCCGCCGACCCCGGCGTCGCGCGGTTCAACGGGCGCTCCGTGTCCAGCGGCTGGCTCGCGCGCGAGTACGGGTTCACCGACGCGGACGGTTCCCGGCCCGACGCGTGGGGCTACCTCCGGGACAAGGCGGCAGGCCGCGCGGGCGCTCCCCTGGACTACCGCTGAGCCGCGCGAGGGCCAGCCCCTGACCGGGCGGGCTGACCAGGCAGCCCGCCCGGGGGCCTCCCCACGGCAGCTGGGAGTGAAGGCTGGCGCCGGAGGCGGGCCACCCGCGTGGCGGGAGGCCCGACGCGGGGTGGCTGCCAGCCACCCGGCTCGCGAAGAAGGCGGGTTTCCCGGTCGGGGCTGGGGAAAGCTCAGGGGCCTTGGCGCTCCGTGTAGCGGGCCGCCATCGCCCGGGACGCGGCCGCGAACCGGGCCCGCAGCGCGGGCGGCGCCAGCACCTCCGCTTCCGGCCCCAGCGCCAGGAGCTGCGAGAACGCCACGTCGTGGGACTCCACTGGCAGCGTGACCGTTACCGTGCCGTTCGCGTCGGCGGGCGCCCGCGCCAGCGCCTCGTCGGCCGCCGCCCGGTCCCCGGTGACGTACCGCAGGCGACGCGCACCAGCCGCCGTCAGCCGGACGACGACCTCCTCGCGCAGGATCGAACGG
The DNA here is from genome assembly GCF_019303495.1 of Streptomyces sp. JJ66. Lineage (GTDB taxonomy): Bacteria > Actinomycetota > Actinomycetes > Streptomycetales > Streptomycetaceae > Streptomyces. Next base: position 187,839 of record NZ_JAEVFI010000005.1, read on the forward strand.
GCGAAGGCGGCGGCCTGCTGTGCCCAGAACGCGGGCAGGTCGAACCCGGCCACCCGGGTGAACGGTGCGCCCGGTTCGGCGGACGCGACCCGGTCCACCCGGTAGACCCGGAAGGCGCCCTCGACGCGGGCGGCCAGATACCACACGCCCGCCTTGAGCACGAGCCCGTACGGCTCCAGTTCGCGCACCACCGGGCCGCTTGAGCGCCGGTAGGTGACGGTGACGCGGCGGTCGTCCCACACCGCCTGCGCCAGCTCGGGCAGCAGCGCCGGCACCGTCGGCTCCTGCCACCAGCCGGGGGCGTCCAGGTGGAAGCGCTGGGCCACGCTGCGCTGCGCGTCGGCCAGCTCGGGCCGCAGCGCCGCCAGCACCTTCAGCCCGGCCGCGGACGCCGCGTCCGCCAGCCCCAGGTCGTGCAGCACCGACGGCACGCCGGACAGGAACAGGGCCTCGGCCTCGCTGCGTCCCAGCCCGGTCAGCCGGGTGCGGTAGCCCCCGAGCAACCGGTAGCCACCCGTACGGCCCCGGTCGGCGTACACCGGTACCCCGGCCTCTGCCAGCGCGGCGACGTCCCGCGTCACGGTCCGCTCCGAGACCTCCAGCTCCGTGGCCAACTCGGCCGCCGTCATGGCCTGTCGGTTCTGCAGGAGCAGCACCAGCCGGATCAGTCTCGCCGCGCGCATGGCCGCATTGTGCCCCGGCGTCAGCCGTGCCGCGCAGGCCGGGGCCTGGTGTCTCGTCAGGGCGTCCCGCGCTCGGTGAGCGGCCCGCGGAATCCGCTGTTAGCGTGCGAAAGTGCCACATTCGTCTCCCCGCACCAAGGGATTCCGACTATGAGCGATCAACCCCGCGAGCAGTGGGGCACTCGGGCGGGCTTCATCATGGCCGCGATCGGTTCCGCGATCGGGCTGGGCAACATCTGGCGCTTCCCGGCCGAGGCGTACCGAAACGGCGGCGGCGCGTTCCTGCTGCCCTATCTCATCGCCCTGCTGACGGCCGGTCTGCCGCTGCTGATCATGGAGTACACGATCGGGCGGCGCTACCGTGGCTCGGCCCCCGCGTCCTTCCGCCGACTGGGCAAACCGGCCCAGTTCATCGGCTGGTGGCAGGTGCTGATCTGCTTCGTCATCGCCACCTACTACGCCCTCATCCTGTCCTGGGCCGTGCGCTACGTCGGCTTCTCGGTGGGGCAGCAGTGGGGGGACGACGCCGAGACCTTCCTGTTCGTGGACTTCCTGCGCGTCGGCGACACCCCCGGCGACCTGGGCGGATACATCGGCGGCGTGTTCTGGCCGCTGCTGGCCGTGTGGATGATCGTGCTCGGCATCCTCGCCCTGGGCGTCCGGCGCGGCATCGAGAGAGCCAACCGGATCTTCATCCCGCTGCTGGTGGTCTTCTTCATCGTCCTCGTCATCCGGGCCCTCACCCTGGACGGCGCCGCGCTCGGCCTGGACGCCTTCTTCACCCCGGACTGGGACGCGCTCACGGACGGCGATGTCTGGGTCGCCGCCTACGGGCAGATCTTCTTCTCCCTGTCCGTCGGCTTCGGCATCATGATCACCTACGCGTCCTACCTGGGCCGCCGCTCCGACCTCAGCGGCTCCGCGCTTGTGGCCGGTTTCGCCAACAGCTCCTTCGAGATCCTGGCGGGCATCGGCGTCTTCGCCACCCTCGGCTTCCTCGCCTCGGCAGCCGGTGGCGGGGTGTTCGAGACCGAGGGCGGCCTCGGCCTGGCCTTCGTCGCCTTCCCGACGATCATCTCGCAGATGCCCTGGGGCGCCTTCTTCGGCGTGCTGTTCTTCGGCTCACTGGTCATCGCCGGGCTCACGTCCCTCATCAGCATCGTCCAGGTCATCGTCTCGGCGGTGCAGGACCGGCTGAACCTGGCCCGGGTCCCGGCCGTGCTGCTCGTGGGCGGCGTGGTCGCCCTTGCCTCGGTGCTGCTCTACCCCACCGAAGGCGGCCTGTACCTGCTGGACGCCGCCGACCGCTTCATCAACCGCTACGGCATCGCCCTGGCCGCCCTGGCCTCCGTCATCATGGTCGCCTGGGTGCTGCGCAAGCTCCCCGTCCTGCAACGGGACGCCGACGCCACCTCAGCCATCCGGCTCGGCCGCTGGTGGAAGGTGACCCTGGGCATCATCACGCCCGTCATGCTCGGGCTGATGCTGATCGACGCGCTCGCCCAGGAGCTGAGCGAGAACTACGCGGGCTACCCGACCAGCTTCCTGCTGTGGGCGGGCTGGGGCGTGGCGGCCGGAGCGCTGCTCCTCGCCATCCTGCTGTCCCTGCTGCCGTGGCGCCGCGAGGATGCCGGGGCCCCGCAGGACCTCGGTGAGAAGAGGAGTGAGTGATGTCCGCCAGCGCCATCGTGATGCTGATCGTGTCGATCGTCGTCGTCTGGGGCGGCCTGGCCCTGGCCATCCTGCGCCTGCGCGCCCACCCGGAGGTGCGGGTACCGCCGGACACCCCGGAGGACCACTCGATCTGACGCCCCCTGAGAACCTCCCGGCACGACGCCCCCGAGGCCCGGAGTCCGTCCCGCACGAAGGGGGGCCGGGCCAGCTCTGCCCTCGTGGTCGGTGCGGGCAGGCTACGGCGAGTAGACCGTCTCACCCTTCTGCCCGGCCCCACGAGGGCCGGGCAGAAGGGTGCCTGGCGTTACTCCTGGGACGCGGCGTGCGCCACTGGGGCGACACGGGCACCCGAGAGGGCCTGTGTAAAAATCCGTTAAGGAAGTTTGACCATCCGAAGGCCAGGGCTCCCCCTCTGGACCAACACAAGGAATATTTTGAAGCGCAAGAACATAGCCATGGCCACCGCTACGGTGGTCGCTGGCTCCTCCATCCTGCTGGCCGCCCCCGCGACGGCTCAGGACCGTACGGCCGTCGTCTCTCCCCGAGGGGCGGTCAGCGAAGTTTCCCTCATCGAGGGACCGACCCCTTCAGTGGATCTCCCCACCGCGATCCGGCCCGGAGATTCGGCTGAGGTCTCGGTCGTCTTCGACAATACCGACGGCGCTGACATCACCAACTGGAACAGTGGCTTGACCTTTGACTCCACCACGGGTGAGCTGGAAGGGTCGCACATCACGCTGGAGCAGCGGGACAGCGAGGGTAACTGGCAGTCCCTGTCCCTGCGCAACATCCAGTTCACCTCCAGCTACACCGCCGATTTCACCGGGCCGACGGCGATCGCGGCAGGCGAGCGCCTCACCCTCGACCTGCGGATCGGCTTCACCAGTGAGGCTCCCGAGACGCGGGCGGAGATCATCTTGTCCGGTGCGGGTGACAGTGCGGCCGGTGCCGTCGGCACACCCGCCACCTCCTTCTACACGTCCATCGACTCCACGGGCGACGCGGACGAGGTTCCCGATGAGGAGGACCCGGATGGCGCCCCCGCACCGGAGGTGACGCTTGCCGGGGTTCCCGCCGCCGGGTTTGTCGCCGGTGGTGACTGGCAGGGGATCACCCTGCGTGTGGACAATTCCGGCTTGGGCGCCTTCGACGCCTACGACCTGGGGGTCAATCTGGGACGCGGGCTGGATAAGGGTGAGTTCCTGACCCAGGACCAGATCATGATGGAGGTCCAGGGTCTGGGCGGGGACTCCAAGAGCTGGTCCGCGCTGGAGCTCGACGGCTCCGAAGAGCTCCACAGCGCCTACATCGGCACCATCTCGCTGGCCGCTGACGAACAGCGCGAGATCCGTCTGCGGCTGCGTTTCGCCGAGGACACCCCCACCGGCCCCCTTTCCCTGGCCACCGTGGGCTGGGCCCCGGACTCCGAGGTGAGCGCGGCCGCCGAGCCCCACGTATACCGGACCGAGATCCTGGCCGCCGGTACCGGTGAGAGCACCGGCGCCACGGCTGGGACCGGAGGCTCCCGGGAGGACGGCTCGGCCAGCGCCGGGGATAAGGGTGCGGAAAGTTCCCTGGGCGGTGCGGGCTCCCAGAGTGGCAACGACCCCGCCCCGAACGGCGGTGGCAAGGACACCACGCTGGCGGTGACCGGCAGCAACGCCGCCACCCCCTGGATCGCCGGCGCCGCCGGGATCGTGCTGGCGATGGGCACAGCCATGCTGACCTTCACCATCCGCCGCCGGAGCACCACCGCGTAACCCACGCGAAACCGCCAGCCGGGGCCCGCGCGCATCACTTGCGCGCGGGCCCCGCGCTTGTGCGCCCATGCTGGGCGCACACGGCGTCGGCCCCGGACCGCGCAGTCCGGGGCCGACGCCACGTCAGGGGCAGGCAGGTGGGGTCAGGCCAGGCCGTACTTTTCGGCGGCCTGGTGTACCGTTTCGCGCTTTACCTCGCCACGGCGGGCGAGCTGGGCTAGGGCGGCGACGGTGATGGACTGGGCGTCCACGCCGAAGTGACGGCGGGCGTTCTCGCGGGTGTCGGACAGGCCGAACCCGTCGGTGCCCAGCGAGGAGTAGTCCTGCGGCACCCACTGGCTGATCTGGTCCGGCACCTGCCGCATCCAGTCGCTGACGGCCAGCACCGGCCCGGGGGCGTCCTTCAGCACCCGGGTGACGTAGGGCTCCCGGTCCTCGCCGCGCAGGGCAGCCGCTTCGCAGTCCAGTGCGTCCCGGCGCAGCTCGCCCCATGACGTCGCCGACCACACGTCGGCCGCCACGCCCCACTCCTCGGCGAGTAGCTTCTGCGCGTCCAGCACCCAGTGGATCGCGGTACCGGAGGCGAGCAGCTGGAGGCGCGGCGCGTCCGCGTCGCCTGTCACCTCGCCCTCGTTGAACCGGTACAGGCCCTTGACGATGCCCTCCTCGGCGCCCTCGGGCATCGCGGGCTGCGGCATGGGCTCGTTGTAGACGGTCAGGTAGTAGAAGACGTCCTCGGGGTTCTCCCCATACATCCGGCGCAGCCCGTCCTTGACGATGACGCCGATCTCGTAGGCGAACGCCGGGTCGTAGGACAGCGCGGCCGGGTTGGTGGCGGCGATGAGCAGCGAGTGCCCGTCGGCGTGTTGCAGGCCTTCGCCGGTCAGCGTCGTGCGACCGGCCGTCGCGCCGACGACGAAGCCCCGGCCGAGCTGGTCACCGAGCGCCCAGAACTGGTCGGCGGTGCGCTGCCAGCCGAACATCGAGTAGAAGATGTAGAACGGGATCATCGGCTCGCCGTGCGTGGCGTATGCCGTCGCGGCGGCGGTGAAGTCCGCCATGGCACCCGCCTCGGTGATCCCCTCGTTGAGGATCTGCCCGTCCCTGGCCTCCTTGTAGTACATCAACTGGTCGCGATCGACCGGCTCGTACGTCTGGCCCAGCGGCGAGTAGATACCGGCGGAGGGGAACAGCGCCTCCATGCCGAACGTACGGGCCTCGTCCGGGACGATCGGCACCCAGCGCTTGCCGGTCTCCTTGTCCCGCATCAGGTCCTTCACTAGGCGCACGAACGCCATGGTGGTCGCGATCGACTGGTTGCCGCTGCCCTTGGCCAGCGCGGCGAACGGACGCTGGCCGGGCTGGGGCAGCGCGACCGGGTGCACCCGGCGGGCCGGGGCGGGGCCGCCCAGCTCCGCGCGGCGCTCGGTGAGGTAGCGCACCTCGGGGGAGTCGGCGCCCGGGTGGGCGTAGGGGACCAGCTCCTCGTCCAGCTTGGCGTCCGGGATCGGCAGCTCCAGCAGGTCGCGCATGGCGCGGAACTCCTTGCCGGAGAGCTTCTTCATCTGGTGGTTGGCGTTGCGCGACTCAAAGCCCGGGCCCAGCGTCCAGCCCTTGACCGTCTGCGCCAGGATCACCGTCGGCGCGCCCCGGTGCGCCACGGCCGCCTGGTACGCGGCGTACACCTTGCGTGGCTCGTGCCCGGCGCGCGAGGTGTGGAAGCACTCGGCGATCTTGGCGTCGCTCAGCAGCTTGGCCAGCTCCACCAGCGCCGGGTCGGCGCCGAAGAAGTGCTCGCGGATGTAGGCGGCGTCGCGGGTGGCGTACGTCTGGAACTGGGCGTCCGGCACCTCGCGCAGGCGGCGCAGCAGCGCGCCGGTGGTGTCGAGCTGGATCAGCTCGTCCCAGGCGGTGCCCCACAGCGACTTCACCACGTTCCAGCCAGCCGCGCGGAACTGCGCCTCCAGCTCCTGCACGATCTTGAAGTTCGCGCGGACGGGGCCGTCCAGCCGCTGGAGGTTGCAGTTGATGACGAAGGTGAGGTTGTCCAGCTGTTCGCGGGCGGCGAGGGCGAGTGCGGCGGTGGACTCCGGCTCGTCCATCTCGCCGTCACCCAGGAACGCCCACACGCGCGAGGTGCTGGTGTCCTTGATGCCCCGGTGGTGCAGGTAGCGGTTGAAACGCGCCTGGTAGACGGCCGACAGCGGGCCGAGGCCCATCGAGACCGTGGGGAACTCCCACATCCACGGCAGGCGCCTGGGGTGCGGGTAGGACGGGATGCCCTGGCCGCCGGCCTCCTGGCGGAAGTGGTCGAGGTGGTCTTCGCTGAGGCGGCCTTCGAGGTAGGCGCGGGCGTAGATGCCGGGGGAGGCGTGCCCCTGGATGTAGAGCTGGTCGCCGGAGCCGTGCCGCTCCGGGTCCTGTTTGCCCCGGAAGAAGTGCTGGAAGCCGATCTCGTAGAGCCAGGCCGCCGAGGCGTAGGTGGCGATGTGGCCGCCGACGCCGTACCGGCTGCCCCGGGTGACCATCGCGGCGGCGTTCCACCGGTTCCACGCGGTGATCCGGCGCTCCAGCTCCGGGTCGCCGGGCAGCTGGGGCTCGGCGGCGGTCGGGAAGGTGTTGACGTATTCCGTCTCCAGCAGCCCGGGGACGGCGAGCCCGCTGTCGCGTGCGTGCTCGACGGTCCGGCGCACCAGGTAGGCGGCGCGCTGCGGCCCGGCGGCGTCGGCGACCGCGTCCAGGGACTCACGCCACTCGGCGGTCTCCTGCGGGTCACGGTCCGGGAGCCGGTCCAGCTCGCTCGGCAGGGTGGAGTCGGTCATCAGGCCGCCTTCCGGGATGGGGACGGTGGGGTGGTGCGGGGGCCAGCGGGTGCTGGTGGATCGGTGCGGGCAGGACAGGGTGAGCCCGCGCGAATGACGATAAGCCTCGATCGATGATCGATCAAAGCTTCGTAAGGAAATACTTCTTTCACGAGCCAAAATCGGCATTCCGTGCCACGAAATTTGACACGCCGTGCCGCGTGCGAGGGCCTGCTGGGGTGCTCTCCGCCCGGGCGGTGGGCGTTCTCCGCCCGGACGCCCGCGTGCGGGCACCGCCCGACCCGCTCAGCCGACGCTCAGCCGCGACCCGGCGGCGGCCCCGGGCAGGCCAGCGGGCCTACTCCGTCGGCGCGGGCGCGCAGCCCAGCACGTGGTCCTTCACCAGCTGCGCCACGTTCGGGTCACGGCGGCGGAACGCCTCGATGACCGCCTCGTGCTCCTCCGCGTACGACTGCTGCACCGTGCCCAGCCAGCGGATCGACAGCGCCGTCCACACCTCGATGCCCAGCGACTCCCAGGTGTGCAGCAGCACGCTGTTGCCCGAGGCACGCACCAACTCCCGGTGAAAGCCCACGGTGTGCCGCACCTGCGCCTCGCCGTCCCCGGCCCGGTCGGCCTCGTACAGCGCCGCCACGTGCGGTTCCAGCGCGGAGACGTCGTCGGCCAGGCGCGGCGCGGCCAGCTCGGCGGCCATCTGCTCCAGCCCGGCGCGCACCGGGTAGATCTCCTCCAGGTCGGCCGCCGACAAATCCCGCACCCGCACGCCCTTGTTCGGCGCCGACTCGATCAGCCGCAGCGCCTCCAGCTCGCGCAGCGCCTCCCGTACCGGCGTCTGGCTGACCTGCAACTCTACCGCGATGCGCCGCTCGACGATGCGCTCACCCGGGTTCCAGCGACCGCTGACGATCCCCTCCACGAGGTGTTCGCGGATCTGCTCGCGCAGCGAGTGCACGACGGGCGGTGCCATGGGAGCTCCTAACTGTCACCACCGACTCTACGGCGCCCGGTCCTCACGTTACTCATCGGTCACCCGTCGCCGCGTAGCCTCCGGCAGCCCTCCCACGGTCCAGGCCGCGCGCCCTCCCCGGCCCTGCCGCCCGCGCTGGCCGTCCCGTAGGGTCGTCCCGTGCCAGAGATCACCCAGCTGTCCGCCGCCGATCTGCTGCGTGCGGCCGACGCACTGGCCGAGCTGCTCCTCGACGTCGTGGACGGGGGCGACTCCCTCGGCTTCCTGTCGCCGCTGACCCACGCCGAGGCCCGCGCCTGGTGGACCTCCCGCGCGGACGCGCTGGAGGTCGGGCACGCACTGCTGTGGGCCGCCCACACCGGCGGCCAGCTGACCGGCACCGTGACCCTCCTTCCCGCGCCTATGCCCAACGGACGCCACCGCGCGGACGTGGCCAAGCTCATGGTCCACCGCGCCGCCCGTGGGCGCGGCGTGGCGCGCGCCCTGCTGGACGCCGCCGAGCGGGCCGCCGCCGACGCGGGCCTCACCCTGCTCGTGCTCGACACCCAGTCCGACACCGCCGCCGTGGACTTCTACCGCGCCACCGGCTGGACGGAGGCCGGCACCATCCCCGGCTACGCCACCGACACCACGGGCACCCCGCGTCCCACCACGTACTTCTACAAACAGCTCGCGGCATGAGCGGCGCGCTGGAACTGGTGGCCATCGCGGCGGCCGGGGTCGCCGCGGGCGGCATCAACGCCGTCGTCGGCTCCGGCACGCTGATCACCTTTCCCACGCTCCTCGCCTTCGGCTACCCGCCCGTGCTGGCCAACGTCTCGAACAACATCGGCCTCGTCCCCGGCACGCTCAGCGCCGCCTACGGCTACCGCCGCGAACTGCGCGGCCAGCGCCGCCGCCTGCTGCGCTTCGGCACCGGCTCCCTGCTCGGCGGCCTCATCGGGTCGCTGCTGCTGCTCACCCTCCCGGCGGAGACGTTCGCCGCCGTCGTGCCGGTGCTGATCCTGGCCGCCTGCGTCCTCGTCCTCCTCCAGCCGCGCCTGAACCGCTGGCTCACCCGCCGCCGCCCGCACGACGACGGCCGCGACGGCGGGGTGCCCATGTGGCTCGGCGTGCTCGGCACCGGCGTGTACGGCGGCTACTTCGGCGCCGCCCAAGGCGTGCTGCTCATGGGCCTGTTCGGCAGCTTCCTGCGCGACGACCTGCAACGCCTCAACGCCGTCAAGAACGTGCTCGCCGCCATCGTCAACGGGGTCGCCGCCGTCATCTTCATCGCCGTCACCCACGTGGACTGGGCCGCCGCCGGGGCCATCGCCGCCGGGGCCACGCTCGGCGGCCTCCTCGGCGCCCGCGTCGGCCGCCGCCTGCCGCCCACCGCGCTGCGCGCCGTCATCCTCGTTGTCGGCGTCACCGCCTCGGTGACGCTGCTGCTCGGCTGACGGCGATGCTGGGCTGACGGTGCTGCCGAGCTGACGCCGCTCAGCGCAGCGGCTTGCGGCTGCGCGCGTTGAGCTCCGCCACGTGGGCGCGCAGCAGCTCACCCCGGCTCAGGGGCACCAGGTGGGCCGGGTCGGCGTCCCACTCCCGGCCGCCCAGCAGGGGGCGCAGGAAGGCGAGGGCTCCCTCGTAGGCCATCACGATGCCCACCCGGTTGGACACGGTGTCCCGCGCGGCGGTGCCGGTCTGCGGCGGCTGGCCGTCCGCCGTCACCGTTCGGCTCCCCGCGAGATGACCTCAGCCAGCAGGTGGGCGACGGGGGCCGAGCACACCCCGAGCTGGATCAGCGCGTACCGCGCCGAGCCCTCGCGCTCGTCGGCCCACGGCGTGCGGACGTCCATCGCCGGAAGCTGGATGCCCGCCCGCCGCAGCGCGTCGGCCAGGGCGTAGCGGGCGGTCAGCGCCTCTTTCACCTTGGCGCGGCGGGCGGCGGTTTCGGCGTCGGGCCGTGAAGTCTTCGCCATCTGCGATTCCTTTCATATGACTTATGCACATTTGTCTGGCACATTCGCCCCACCGGAAATACGGTGGGTAGCACGGGCATTACGAGAATGGGGCCTGAGGAGGGCTGACGGGGCGTCACGGGGGCTTGGCTTCCCGCCTCGACGCACTGTTTCCACACCTTCCACGGGCTGTGACCACACGTCCTCAACGGAGAGGAACACTCATGCCGCAGCGTCGCGTTATCACCGGGCGGAGCCAGAACCCGCGCCAACGGTTCGCCGAGGAGCTGCGCAGGCTCCGCGTGCAGCGGGGCAAGAGTCTGCGCCAGCTCGGCGAACACCTCGGCTGGGACTGGTCGTTGTTCGGCAAGATGGAGAAGGGAGAGACCATCGGCAGCCCCGAGGTAGCCGAGGCGCTGGACCAGTACTACGGCACCCCCGGCCTGCTCCTGGCCCTGTGGGAGCTGGCCGCCGGGGACAAGAGCCAGTTCCGCGAGCGCTACCAGCGGTACATGACGCTGGAGGCCAAGGCGGTCAGCCTGTGGCACTTCGCCGTCAGCGTCCTGCCCGGTCTGCTGCAAACCCCCGGCTACGCCCGCGAAGTCCTGGCCGCCGGAGGGCTCAAGGGCCGCGAGCTGGACCAGCAAGTCGCCGCCCGCACCGGCCGGTGCGCCCTGCTGGACGGCACCAAGGCCCCGCCGTTCCGCACGATCCTCTCCGAAGCGGTCCTGCGCACCCCGCTGCGCGACCCGCAGGAGTGGCGCGACCAACTCCAGCACCTCGTCACGATGGCGGAGCGCCAGAGCGTGGTGCTCCAGGTGTTGCCGTTCTCGGTGGGCATGCACGGGCTGGTCAGCACAGCCCTCATGTTCCTGCGGCTTCCGAACGGGCGGACGGCGGCCTACCGGGAGAGCGCTCATCAGGGCGAACTCATCGAGGAAGACGCCCAAGTCGAGCGCTTGCAGCGTGTATACGATGGCATGCGCGACTTGGCGCTCTCTCCGGCCGAGTCCTTGCAGTTCGTCCTGCCCTTCTTGGAGGAAGCCTCGTGCGAGCCATCGACCTGAGCGCCGTGTCCTGGCGTAAGAGCAGCTACAGCAACCCCGACGGGGGCGAGTGTGTTGAGGTCGCCGAGGGCCTTGCCGCCGTGGTGCCGGTGCGGGACAGCAAGATGCCCGGTGGGCCGGTGCTGGTGTTTCCCACTGCGGGTTGGGGTTCCTTCGTCAATGCGGTGAAGTCCGCTCACCCGAGCGCCTGACGGGCAAGCTGCCGCAAGGCCCCTGAGACCACCCGGTCTTGGGGGCCTTGCGCTGCCCGGCTGCCCCGTGCCTCACTAATCAGTGGAGCCCGCGTCTCACCTCGGAGGAGTCCCCGTGCGATCCATCGACCCGAGTGCCGTGTCCTGGCGTAAGAGCAGCTACAGCAACCCCGACGGGGGCCAGTGTGTGGAGGTCGCCGAGGGCCTTGCCGCCGTGGTGCCGGTGCGGGACAGCAAGGTGCCCGGTGGGCCGGTGCTGGTGTTTCCCGCTGCGGGGTGGGGCTCCTTCGTCAACGCGGTGAAGTCCGCTCACCCGGGTGCCTGACCGTAGTCACAACTCCGGCGTGCGGTAGAGCGGATATGCCGTACCCAGGTCGGGAATCTCCAGCACCGGTACCGGGCTTCCCTCCCAGTCCCCGCTGGCCCGGGACTCTCCAGCGCACGGAGACCCGGATATCCCCTGGTCGAAGGCGCTGGGCCGTGCCAAGCTGCTGCGATGACGGCGCGCGAGCGGGGCGCGGGCCGGAGACTTGGCATCCGAGAAAGGGAGCTTGCGTGCTGGAGATCACCGGGCCGGTGAAGACGGAACGGCTGATATTGCGTGCGTTCAAAGCCGGGGACGAGGAGGACGCCTACGCCTTCGAGTCACGAGCGGACGTGGCCCGGTACCTCTACAACGAGCCGCGCACGCGAGAAGAGATCACCAGGCTGATGACCGAGCGGTCCGCGCAGACGGTGCTGCGGCGCGAGGGCGACAACATCCAGCTCGCCGTCGAAGGGGACGGCACCGTCATCGGATACGTCCTGCTGACCTGGGTCAGCGAGCGGCACCAGCAGGGCGAGTTCGGATACGTGCTGCACCCCGACTACCACGGCCGTGGGTTCGCCACGGAGGCCGCCGTCGAGATGCTGCGTCTGGGCTTTGACCGGCTCGGCCTGCACTGGATCACCGCCCGCTGCGACGCCCGCAACACCGCCTCGGCCCGTGTGATGGAACGCCTCGGCATGCGCCAGGAAGCCCACTTCATCGAGTCGGAGTGGGTCAAGGGCGAGTGGACCAGCGAACTCCACTACGCCCTACTCGCCCCCGAGTGGCGCGCTTCCCGCTGGGCGAGCAATCCCTGAGCCGAGCGGGTGGCCACCCCTGCGGCTCCGGGCCAGCACACTTCTGACGAGCGACACTGCGGACGGGCTGGAGCGCCAGCAGAAAGGTGCAGGCCGGTTGTGAAGGCGTGTGACAGGGTAGGCTCTTCTGGCAGTCGCCAGGTCAACTTCACTTGGCTTAAGGAAGATTGACGCAGCATGAGGTTGTCAAAGAAGATCGCCATCGCCGCCGCCACGGTCATCACGGCAGCCCCCGGGACCCTCGTTGCTGCGGAACCTGCCACCGCCGCGCCGGAGCCCTTGATCTCCACTGCCCCCGGGTCCCAGGCTCCTCCAGCGGTGCTCACCGGCCCGAACGGCGAGCAGCCGACGCAGTGGGGGGTGGCTGTGGTTCCGGTCGCCTCATCCAGGGGCGCGATGACGCCTCTGGCCACGAAGAAGGTCGGGGGAGGGACATGGAACTACGGGACGAGGGCTGCCGGGCTGGACGGGAGCACCTGCTACTCCAACTACATACACCCGTCTAAGAAGCACACGGCTACCGTCATCAAGGCCGGGTACACCTATAAGGACTACGCCAACCCGGACGTATGGGCGAAGGCCAAGATAACTGCTGGTGCGGCCTACACGTGCTATACGTATTGGGGTGTCTACTAGAACTCCGGAGGCGAAAGGCCACCTTTCACTAGTCAGCGCAACCTTGCTGCCCCAAGCACCTCACCTGTGTGGCCAGAAGTTCGGCATACTTGAACGCATCCTCTCTGCAGCGGCGGTGATCATGCACATGCCTCAACGAACGTGCTAAACATCATAGGCAGTAGTCAGAAAAGTCACCTTGCTGCGGACTCTCGGGCCGTTACGTATATGTGCGCCCTAGGGGCAGGTGCTCTCCTGGGGATCAGTGTCCCCTTGCTCCTATCGGCGGATGGGCAACTCGGACAGGTGGCGCACTTGGTATTGAGTGCGGGATGGGCGTGGGCCGCCCTCGCCTTTTTCCTTGGAATGCTCAGCACGTCAAAGCCGCGTTCTGCCAGCACGGGAGCCACTGCATTGATCAGTGCGGTGTCCGCCTATTATCTGACGAAGGCGACTCAGGGTGAGTACGTCGCGGTGGATTATGCCGACCTTTCGGGCCAGTCCACCTATTTCGATTGGAGTGCGTTTCTTGCGAAGATGCTGCTGTGGTGCTTCTTCGGAATTCTTTTCGGGCCACTTCTAGGAATCTGTGGCAACATTTCGCGTAATGGTCCTTACCCTCTCCTAGGCCGAGTCGTTGTACCCCTCGTTGCCTTGGTCGAAACTTCTATGCGGCTCCATACTGAAGCAGGGGTAGGGAGTTCGCTTGCTGCAACAACGTGGACCACTCTCCGATGGGTAGCAGTCGCACTTCTGGCCTATTCTCTGCTGTCGGCAATGTTCGGCAGTTGGCGCCAGCGAACTGGTGGAAAATTTTACCGCTATTAGTTGCTGACATGGCGCGGAGCCTCCTCGTGATTCCTTCCAGTCACGTCTTTGACGGGCTTACGTCAAAGTTCGCCTTCGCTTCTTCTTACAAGATGATGGGATGCTTCCAGCCGCTCCTCAACTGTTGCCTGATGCGGACCAGAAGTCAGACTCTGCGTTCGGGGCAGGGGCAGGACCGGTGTCTTCCTTGGGGTCAGTGACGTCGGATTGCTCGGCGCACGGCGTCGATGCCTGGAGGAGAGCCTGCCCCTTCGCGCCGAACATCAGTCTGATGCGGAAGCCTTCTGGAGTTTCCGCGTACACGGCAGGGTGGGTGGCGCTGTCGCGTACCGCGATGATCTCGTATCCGCTCTTTTTCCAGAAATCCTCGACGCCGCCGAGAAAGTTTCCCCGACGCTCCTTGGAGATGATGGTGGTGACGGCACGGCGGCGAGACACCGCTCCGGTCTCTGTCTCCTCGTTTTTCCAATCCGTGCACGCTTGGCTCGTCGTTTCGCCATAAACCCACTCGACCTCAGGCTTAATCGCCTTCAGAGTCATGTCCAACACAGTATCCGCGCGGTTGGCCGCTTCTTGCATGTTCACATTCGGTACATTCTCGGTCGAATTATTTTCGCTGCTCTCGCCCAGCATTCCACAGGCGGAAAGGGGTAGAATGAGTAGCAGTGCTGTCATGGTGCGGAGCCTCACCGTGGTGCCTCCGAGATCACGTCTTCGGGTTTTCCGGCAACGATGGCGGCGACGTTGTCCGCCGATAGCTGGTCCTTCTCAGGGTTGAAATAGTTCGAGTGTGCAGGCATCGGCCCTTCACCATCGATATATGGGCGAGGTCCATCGTCAACGGCAAAGCGGTTGGCGCCGAACGCCCCGCTTGCTGGGTCCTTTCCGAACCAGATGTCGTCGTCGCCGATATCGGCGAGCTCATACCAAAGGTATGCTGTAATTGGGTTAGTTGACGTAAATCCCTCGATCGCGCCATCGATTTCTGCTTTCGAAGGAAGTTTGGTCACCGGATCGTTCTCTGCAGCGCCAACGTATACGTGGTCACTATCGACCCCAAGCTCAGACGCGTGCTCAGCGCTTACCCCCGGACTCCCCAGCAGGATAATGTCATCTGCGCCCGGAATTCCGCCTGGGCGTTGAGCTGCCAAGCCGACTGTAAGAGATCCATAAGAATGGCCGATCGCTGTGATATGCGGGTCGGTGTGCTCGTTAGTGGCTCCGAGGCCTTCGATGAATGCATTGTATGTCGGTGCGCCAGCCGTAGCATGAATTTCGGTCATCACAGCTGCGTTGTTGATGACCTTATCAGTTCCCATTTGGGGCGCGTCGTATCCCAGCCAAACGATCGAAGCGCTAGAGGGGTCGTGATCTTGTGCGCCGAGGGCGGTGTGGCGGGCACGTTCGAGGTCGTTCTTGGCAAACGCCTCATCCAGAGCTGTTCCCAGGCCCGGGACGTAGGCGGAGACGTTGCGGGAGGTGTCGGGGTTGCCGTAGCTGACGATGGCACGGCCGTTGCCTTCGTCGCCGATGCCCAAGAGGTACATGGGCGGGACACTGCCCTTCTGAAGCTTCTCCTCGATGACTACCAGGCCCGCGAGTTTGGTGCGGGCGTCCTCCGTGTCCTCTCCCTCCAGTTTGCCCATCAGTAGGGGGAGGTAGGTGCGGTTGGCTTCGTCGCGGGCGGCGGCGGGGATGCCGTCGAGGTTGCCGATGAGATCGGGGTGGAGGGTGAGGTGTTGGGCGCGTTCGCCCGCCGAGAGTCCGTCCCACCATTCCTTGCGTTCGGCGGCGGAGAGGTCCGTGGGGATGTCGCTGGCGTCGAGGTAGCCGTAGGCGGCTTCGCGGACGGCGGTGGAGTCCTCGTGGGCGTCGGTCCACATCGCGTCGGTGACGTCGAGGCCGGGCTTGGTGGTCAGCTTGCTGAGCGCTTCCGCGTAGCTGTCGTCGATCTCGCGGGCGTCCTTGGCGGCGCGGTAGAGGCGGTCGGCGATGTCCTGGGCCTCGTGCCGGTTGGGGTTGGGGTCCAGGAGGGGGTTTGGCACCAGGGGCTGGGAGACGAGCCATTCGCCCGTCAGGAGCGTGCTGGCCGTGACGGTGCCGCCCGGGGCCGGTGAGCCGTCCAGGAGTTCACCCTTGGCCGGGTAGGTGACGGCTCCGTCGGCTCCCACGGTGAACTTCAGCGACTCCGCGTCGTCCAGGGCGTTGTTCACCGCCTTCTGGTGGGGTAGCAGTTCCTCTGCCAGGCCGGTCAGCGCGGTGTTGATCAGTCCGCACTCCGTGTAGATGTACTGGTAGTTCTCACTGAGCGTGGTCAAGCGTGTGACAGCGGCCTTCGTGGCCTCTCCTTCCTCGGTGTCGTCCAGCGCGGCGGTTCGCTGGTTGAGGGTCTGCCGGGCGGCGTGGGCGCGGTCGCGGACCCCGGCCCAGCCGCTCGCGGCGGCGTGCAGGCCGCTCAGGTCGAGATCGCGGAGTTCGGACCAGGTGAGGGTACTGGGCATGGGTCAGCGGCCGCCTTCCGCCCCGGTGGGCGCCTGGGCGCCCTTGAACGTGGACGTGGTGGCCGCCTCGTTCTCGCCGTGCTCCTTGGCTACCGCGCGCAGCTTGGGCGCCAGGTTCTCGCATTCCTCGCGGGCGGACTCCAGCCGTTCCACCCAGGTTTCGCGCACCTTGGTGAGCTTGCTGACGCTGGCCAGGCCCGCCCCCTCGGCGGCGATGTTCTCGTGGGAGGTCTCCAGCTTGTTCTTGGCCTGCGCCAGCACGTTCGCCATGCCGTCTACCGAGTTGCTCGCCGAGGTCCAGGGGCCTGCGCTGTGCCGGAGCTTGCCGCCTTCCGGGGCGCCGCCGTCTGCTGAGGCGAGGGCCAGCAGGGGGCTGGGGCTGGTGCCGTCTGGGCTGCTGGCGGGGCTGGCGCTTGGGGGCCGCTGCTCGGCCAGAGCGAAGAGCTGCTGCCATACCTCTGGCGTGGCGTCAGGCGACATACGGTCTCCGGGTGGTGCGGGTGGGAGGTGGCCCGTCAGCTCCGCCAGGCTACGGCGACAACAGACATGGTCAGGTGGCACACCGGCGGCCACCTGGGGCATTCTGCCGGAGCGGAGGGGCGGGGATCATGAGTACGCGTACTCAGATCCGCTGGCCCCGGACGCAGCGGTGCCCCGCGCCCGGCGGCTGGCCGGGGGCGGGGCACCGTGGGGTACCGGCAGGCGTCAGAGGCCGAGTTCGCCCTCGAACTCGGCGGCCTCCAGGCGGGCCTTGACGTCCGCGAGGTAGCGGGCGGCGTCGGCGCCGTCCACCAGCTGGTGGTCGTAGGAGAGGGTCAGGTAGGTCATGTCGCGGATCGCGATGGTCTCGCCCAGCTCCGGGTGGTCGATGACGACCGGGCGGCGCACGGTGGCACCGATGCCCAGCTCGGCGACCTGCGGGTAGTTCACGATGATCGTGTCGAACAGCGCACCGCGCGAGCCGGTATTGCTGATCGTGAACGTGCCGCCGGACATGTCGTCCGGGCTGAGCCCGCCGCCGCGTACCTTGCCCGCCAGCTCGGCGGTGCGCTTGGCGATGCCCGCCAGGCTCAGGTCGCCCGCGCCCTTGATGACGGGGACCATCAGGCCCTTCTCCGAGTCCACCGCGATGCCGACGTTCTCGACGTCGTGGTAGGTCACGGTGCCGTCGTCGTTAATCTTGGCGTTGACGGCCGGGTGGACCTTCAGCGCCTCGGCGGCGGCCTTGACGAAGAACGGCATCGGCGAGAGCTTCACGCCCTCCCGGGCCAGGAAGGACTCCTTGGCCCGGGCGCGGAGCTTCATGACCCGGGTGACATCGACCTCAACCACGGTGGAGAGCTGCGCCTGGTTGTGCAGCGCCTTCATCATGTTCTCGGCGATGACCTTGCGGATGCGGGACATCTTCACCGTCTGCCCGCGCAGCTCGGACGGCT
The DNA here is from genome assembly GCF_019303495.1 of Streptomyces sp. JJ66. Classification (GTDB taxonomy): domain Bacteria; phylum Actinomycetota; class Actinomycetes; order Streptomycetales; family Streptomycetaceae; genus Streptomyces. Next base: position 205,448 of record NZ_JAEVFI010000005.1, read on the forward strand.
GGGCCGCCTGGGCCTTCGGGGCGGACGGTGCGGCGGCGGCCGGAGCCGGGGTCTTGGCGGCCTCGGCGGCGGCCAGGACGTCCTGCTTGCGGATGCGGCCGCCGACGCCGGTGCCCTTCACCGTGGACAGGTCCACGTCGTTCTCGCCCGCGAGCTTGCGGACCAGCGGGGTGACGTAGGCGCCCTCACCACCGGCCGGGGACGCGGCGGGCTGCTGGGCCTGCGCGGCCGGAGCCGGGGCCTGCTGCGCCGGGGCGGCAGGCTGCTGGGCCTCCTGCTTCGGCGCCGGGGCGGGCTCGGGCTTCGGCTCGGGCTTCGGCTCCGGCTTCGCCTCGGCCTGCGGCTCGGGCTGGGCCTGCGGCTCCGGCTCGGGCTCCGGCTGCGCGGGCTTCGCCGCTGGGGCCGCGCCCTTCTCGCCGATGACGGCCAGCTTCGCGCCGACCTCGGCCGTCTCGTCCTCACCGACGAGGACCTCCAGCAGCGTGCCCGCCGCCGGGGCCGGGATCTCGGTGTCCACCTTGTCGGTGGAGACCTCCAGCAGCGGCTCGTCGGCCTCGACCTCGTCGCCGACCTCCTTCAGCCACCGCGTCACGGTGCCCTCGGTGACGGACTCACCGAGCGCGGGCAGCACCACATCGGTGCCGGACGCGCCACCGGAGGACGCCTGCGCGCCCGCGCCCTGCGGCTCGGGCTGCGCCTGCTCCTGCTGCGGCGCCTGCTCGGCCGGGGCGGGCTCGGGGGCCTGCTCCTGCTGCGCGGGCTCCGGCTCCGGCTCGGCCTGCTGCGGCTGCTCCTGCGCGGCCGGGGCGGACTCGCCGCCGCCGGAGCCATCGTCGATGACGGCCAGCTCCGCGCCGACCTCCACCGTCTCGTCCTCGGCGACCTTGATGGAGGACAGGACGCCCCCGGCCGGTGCCGGGATCTCGGTATCGACCTTGTCGGTGGAGACCTCAAGCAACGGCTCGTCGGCCTCGACAGTCTCACCCTCGGCCTTGAGCCAGCGGGTGACGGTGCCCTCGGTGACGCTCTCGCCAAGCGCGGGCAGGGTTACGGAAACCGCCATGGTTTCGGTTGCTCCTTAACGAATGTACGGATGGGGTCGCGCCCGGCGCGCTCAGTCGTGGGAGTGCAGCGGCTTCCCGGCCAGCGCCAGGTGCGCCTCGCCGAGGGCCTCGTTCTGCGTGGGGTGGGCGTGGATGAGCTGCGCGACCTCCGCGGGCAGGGCCTCCCAGTTGTAGATGAGCTGGGCCTCGCCGACCTGCTCACCCATCCGGTCACCGACCATGTGCACGCCGACCACGGCACCGTCGCGCACCTGGACGAGCTTGATCTCGCCCTGCGTCTTGAGGATCTTGCTCCGGCCGTTGCCGCCCAGGTTGTACTTCAGCGTGACGACCGCGTCCGCGCCGTACTGCTCCTTGGCCTTCGCCTCGGTCAGCCCGACGGAGGCGACCTCGGGGTGGCTGTAGGTGACGCGGGGAACGCCGTCGTAGTCGATCGGGACGACCTTCTGCCCGGCCAGCCGCTCCGCGACGAGGATGCCCTCGGCGAAGCCGACGTGCGCGAGCTGCAGCGTCGGGATCAGGTCACCCACGGCGGAGATCGTCGGCACGCTCGTCTGGCAGTACTCGTCCACGACGACGTACCCACGGTCCAGCTCGACGCCCGCCTCCTCGTAGCCCAGGCCCTGCGAGACCGGGCCCCGGCCGATGGCGACGAGCAGCAGCTCGGCCTCGAACTCCTTGCCGTTGGCCAGGGAGACCTTCACCCCGCCGTCGGTGTACTCGGCCTTCTCGAAGAACGAGCCGAGGGAGAACGTGATGCCACGCTTGCGGAACGCGCGCTCCAGCAGCTTGGAGCTGTTCTCGTCCTCCAGCGGCACCAGGTGCGGCAGGCCCTCGACGATGGTGACGTCCGTCCCGAAGGACTTCCACGCCGAGGCGAACTCGGAGCCGATGACCCCGCCGCCCAGGATGATCGCGGACTTCGGGACGCGGTCCAGGGTCAGCGCGTGGTCCGAGGAGATGATGCGCTCCCCGTCGATGTTCAGCCCCGGCAGGGACTTCGGCACCGAACCGGTGGCCAGCAGGATGTGGCGGCCCTCGTAGCGCTGGCCGTTCACGTCCACCGAGGTGGGGGAGGACAGGCGTCCCTCGCCCTCCACGTAGGTGATCTTGCGCGAGGCGATCAGGCCCTGGAGGCCCTTGTACAGGCCGGCGATCACGCCGTCCTTGTACTTGTGCACGCCCGCCATGTCGATGCCCTCAAGCGTGGTCTTGACACCGAACTCGGCGCCCTCGCGGGCCTGGTCGGCCAGCTCACCGGCGTGCAGCAGAGCCTTCGTGGGGATGCAACCGTAGTGCAGGCAGGTTCCGCCGACCTTGTCCTTCTCGATCAGGGCAACGTCCAGACCCAGCTGTGAAGCGCGCAGGGCAGCGGCGTATCCGCCGCTACCGCCGCCGAGAATCACTAGGTCGAAAACGGTGCTGGCGTCGTTCGCCACGTCACGTCCTCCATGCATGGGTGCGCCGGAGCCGGTCGGCTGTGACCGGGCGGCTGTGCGTTCGGCCGCTTGTGTTGCTTCGGCCCTGTGGGTTTAGCGGGCCCCTGTCCTGCCGAGACAACATCTTCGCATTTGTCGACGCCGAACGGGACGCCGGGCCGGTGTGTGAGACGTTGCACTCGTCCCCACGGGGGTCTACCGACGGGTAGGGACGGCCCGGACCCAGCGTGCGCGCCGCCTGCGGGCCGGCCAGCAGAAACACCGAAACACCGAAACACCGTAACGCCGCAACGCCGCGACCCGGCCCGGCGGAGTCAGCAACCCCCGCCGGGCCGGGTCAGTGGCGTGCGTCAGCCCAGCTCACCCGAGGCCGTGCGCTCCGCGAGCCGCAGCAGCGTGCGCACCGACGACCCCGTGCCGCCCTTCGGCGTGTAGCCGGAGGGCGCGGACTCGTTGAACGCCGGACCCGCGATGTCCAGGTGCGCCCACGGCGTGCCCTCGCTGACGAACTCCTGGAGGAACAGCCCGGCCGTCAGACCGCCGCCCATGCGCTCACCCATGTTGGAGATGTCCGCGATCGTGGAGTCCAGCCCCTTGCGCAGCCCCGGCGGCAGCGGCATCGGCCACGACAGCTCGCCCGCCTCCTGGGCCGTCTCGTGCACCTGGGTGCGGAACGCCTCGTCGTTGGACATGATCCCGAACGTGCTGTTGCCTAGCGCCATCACCATCGCACCGGTCAGCGTCGCGACGTTGACGATGGCGTCCGGCGACTCCTCGCCCGCCCGGGTGAGCGCGTCGGCCAGCACCAGCCGCCCCTCGGCGTCGGTGTTGAGCACCTCGACCGTCTTGCCGCTGTACATGGTCAGCACGTCGCCGGGGCGCAGCGCCCCGCCCGAGGGCATGTTCTCGGCCAGCGCCAGCCAGCCGGTGACGTTGACCGGCAGCTTCAGCCGCGCGGCGGCGACGACGGCGGCGAACACGGCGGCCGCGCCGCTCATGTCGCACTTCATCGTCTCGTTGTGGCCGGGGGGCTTCAGCGAGATGCCGCCGGAGTCGTAGGTGATGCCCTTGCCGACGAGGGCGAGGGTCTTCTTGGCCTTCGCGTGCGTGTAGCTGAGCCGCACCAGGCGCGGCGCGTGGTGCGAGCCCTGGCCGACGCCCATGATGCCGCCGTAGCCGCCCTTGACGAGCGCCTTCTCGTCCAGCACCTCGATCTTCAGGCCGTGCTCCTTGGCGGCGGCCTGCGCCTGCGCGGCGAACGAGGCGGGGTAGAGGTCGTTCGGCGGCATGTTGATCAGGTCGCGGGCCCGGGCGACCTCCTCGGCGAGCACCGCGGCCCGCTCGACGGCGGCCTTGTGCGCCTTGTCGCGCGGCTTGGCGCCCAGCAGCGCGGCCTCGGCCAGCGGCGCGCGCGCGTCGTCCCGCGCCCCCTTGCGCCCGCCCTTAGCGGCCTTCGCGCCCTTGGCCCCGGCCTTCTGGCCGTTCCCGGCGGCGCCGTCCGCGCCCCGGTACGCGGTGTAGGCGTAGGCGCCGAGCAGCACGCCCTCGCCGACGGCGGCCACGGACTCCACGCCGTCAGCCACCGGCAGCGCGAACGCCGCCTTGGCGGTCCCGGCCAGCGCCCGCGCGGCGGCACCGGCGGCCCGGCGCAGCGTCTCGGGGTCGTACGCCTCTCCGGCGGCGGGGGCCGCGCCGAGGCCCACGGCCAGTACGAGCGGCGCCTTCAGCTTGTCCGGCGCGGGCAGCTTGGTGATCTCGCCCTCGCCGCCCGTCGCGCCGAGCGTCTCCAGGACGGCGGCGAGCCGCCCGCCGAGGGCCTTGTCCACCGTCTCGGCGCCCGGTGCCACCACCGGGGTGCCGGAGTCGCCGGAGCCCTTGGCGACACCGATGACGATGGCGTCCACCCGCGTCGTTGCGGGGGACGAGGTACTGAGGGTCAGAGCAGTCACGGTCCTGGCGATCCTGTTCGTCGGAGGTTCGTGGAACATCCCTGAGGGTGGGTGAGCCCGAGCCTACGCCCCACCGCGCCCCACCGGACGGGCGGTGGCCCGGCGCATCCGCCAGGCGCCCCGCCTCACCCCACCGCGAGCGGCAACAGGCATCCCAGCGCCGCCACTTCGGCGACGGCGCCGAACACGTCACCGGTGACGCCACCCAGCCGCCGCACGCACCGCCGCAGCAGCAGCTCCGCCGCGCCGACGCCCACCACCACGGCGGCCACTCCCTGAAGGGCGGCCCCGGGCAGCCCGGACGCGTCCACCAGTACGCCCCCGGCGGCGGCCACGAGCGCCACCCCGGCGCCCACCGCCCACGCCCCCGGCCCCGGCACCGTCTGGGCCACCACCGCCCCCAGCCCCTCCGGACGCGCCGCCGGTACGCCGCGCCGCGCGGCGAACGTCAACGCCGTCCGGGACGCGAGGGCCGCCACCGCACACCCCCACGCCCCCACCGCCCAGCCGCGCGCGAACAGCCCGTCGAGCACCGCGACCTGGGCCAGCAGGACCAGTACGAGCGTCACCACGCCGAACGGCCCGATGTCGGAGCGCTTCATCACGGCGAGCGCCCCGGCGGCGTCCTTGCCGCTGCCCAGCCCGTCGGCGACGTCGGCCAGTCCGTCCAGGTGCAGCCCCCGGGTGAGCACGGCCGCAACCGCGACGGCCGCGACCGCCGCCGTCAGCGAACCGGCGCCGAGCAGGAGCAGCACCGCGCCGACGGCACCGGCCGCCAGCCCGACCACCGCTCCGGCGAGCGGCGCGCACAGCATGCCCGCGCGCGCCGCCTGCCGGTCCCACCGGCGCACCCGCACCGGCAGCACCGTCAGCGTCCCGAAGGCGAACCGCAGGCCGGGCCCGACGCGGCTCACCGGCCCGCCGCCCGTGGCGGGCGCCGCGTCGTTCCCGGCGGGCAGGGGCGGGCCGGCCGGGTCAGGTGCGGGAACCGCGTCCGTGGGACGCGCCGGTGTGTCGCTCATGGCCGCTCAGGCTAACCGTGCCGCCCGCCGCGCCCTGACCGCTGGGCGGCGGGGTGGCCCGAAGGGCGCGTGACGCGGGCGGGTGGGGGCGGGGCAAGCCGGTTACGTGACGTCCACGGCCTCCGAGCGGCCCCCAGCCGTGCCCGTCTCACTGGGCACCTCGGGCACCACCTCGGGCAGCTCGGCGGCGAGCGCGGCCGCCGCCCGCACCAGCGGCAGCGCCAGCAGTGCCCCGGCGCCCCCGCCCACACAGACACCGTGCTCGACCAGCGGGTCGAGACCCATGCGGTCCAGCGCCCTGGCCTGCCCCGGCTCGCCGCTGCGGTGACCGGCCAGCCACCAGTCCGGTGCCCGGAACGCCACCCGCTGGGCCACCAGCGCGGCGGCGGCCGACACCACACCGTCCAGCACCACCGGGGTGCGCCGCACCGCGCACTGGAGCAGGAAACCCGTCATCGCCGCGAGATCGGCGCCGCCCGAGGTGGCCAGCAGCCCCATCTGGTCGCCGAGGACCGGCCGGGCGCGCCGCAGCCCGTCGCGGATGGCGGCGCACTTGCGCATCCAGGTCAGGTCGTCGATGCCGGTGCCGCCACGGCCGGTGACCACCGAGGCGTCGGTGCCGCACAGCGCGGCGATGAGGATGCCCGCCGTCGTCGTCCCGCCGACGCTGAGGTCCCCGAGGGCGACGACGTCGGTGCCCGCGTCGGCCTCCTCGTCGGCCACCGCCATGCCCGCGCGGAACGCCCGCTCGGCCTCCTCGGTGCTCAGCGCGTCCTCGATGTCCACCCGCCCGCTGGAGCGCCGGACCCGGTGCCGGGTGACGTCGGCGGGCAGCTCGCCCGCGTCGCAGTCCACCGCGACGTCCACCACGCGCAGCGGCACCCCGGCGCGCCGGGCCAGCACGGCGGCCGGGCTCGCGCCCTCCAGCGCCGCCCGGACCAGGGCGGCCGTCGAACCCGGGGGCCGCCCGGAGACGTCCAGCCGCGCGATGCCGTGGTCGGCGGCGAAGACCACCAGCCGGGGCCGCTCCACCGGCGTCACCGGTACCCGGCCCTGCGCGGCGGCCAGCCACCCGCCCAGCTCGTCCAGCTGGCCCAGCGCCCCGCGCGCCAGCCCGGTGCGGGCCCTGCGCTCCTCGGCGTCGCGGCGCACATTGCCGTCGGGCCGCTCGACGCGGTCCCCGAACTCGTCCAGGTCCAGGCGGGGTTCGCCCTCGTGGTGGGCTTCGCCACCTGCGCGGTCTTCGCTCTCGGCGCTCATGGGGGCGAGGCTACCCGGCGTCCGCCGGCCGGCTAAGCCCTCACCCCTGGAACGGCTCCCGCGCCCCGCGCAGCGGCAGCGCGTGCCCGGCGACGACGAGCAGCACGTGCTCACACTCCGCCGCGACAGCCGCGTTGAGCTGCCCCAGCGCGTCCCGGAACCGGCGTCCGGCCGCCGTCGCGGGGACGATGCCCGCGCCCACCTCGTTGCTGACGGCCACCACCGTGCGGCCCGTGGCGCGCACCGCCGCCACCAGTTCGCCCACCCGCTCGCCCAGCTCCCGCTCGGCGCCCCGTACCCATGCCTCGTCCGACCAGGCGTCCACCGCGTCCATGGTGTGCGTGAGCCACAGCGCGAGGCAGTCGATGAGCAGCGGCGGCCCCGCGGGCTCGGCCAGCAGCGGCACCAGGTCACAGGTCTCGGCGGTGCGCCAGGTGGCCGGGCGCCGCTCGCGGTGGGCGCCGATCCGGGCGGCCCACTCGTGGTCACCGTCCCGGGAGCCGCCCGTCGCCACGTACAGCACCTCGGGGAACGCGGCGAGCCGCCGCTCGGCCTCCGCCGACTTGCCCGAGCGCGCGCCGCCCAGCACCAGCGTGCGCCGGGGCACGTCCGGGACGTCGCGGAAGTCGCCGGCGGACAGCGAGGTGCCGTCGGCCACGGCGCGGGCACCGGCGGCGGCGAGCCTGCGGTGCAGCTCGGCACCGGGCGGCTGGGTGTGGTCGATGTGCACGGCCAGCACGTCCGTCGTCGCCCCGACCGCCTGCGTGCCGCGCAGCTTGGCCAGCGCCTCCGGGCGGCCCAGCACGTCCAGCAGCACGGTGTCGTAGGGCGTCTCGGTGTCGCGGGCCCCGGCCGGGGAGGCGCCGGGCGGCAGGTAGAGCAGGCGCTGCCCGTCCGGGCCGGTCACCGCGTAACCGGTGCCCGGGGTGTCCAGCGCGACCGCCTCCACCCGGTGGCCGCTGATCAGCACCAGTTCTTGCCCGTCCGGCACCCGCACCGGCGCGGGCAGCCCGGGGGGCACCTCCAGCGCCGGACCGTCCTGCGGGTGGGACAGCAGCACCTGCCGCACCCCGTGGAGCGACTGTCCCGCCCGGGCGGCGGCCAGCGCCGGGCCCGGGGTGAGGTCGATGAGCAGTGTGCCGTCCACCAGCAGCGCGGTAGCGGCCCGCGCCCGCGCTCCGGTCGAGTCGGCGCACACCGCGCAGGGGCAGTCGGGGCGGGGGAGTCCGGCCGGAGCGCCGGTGCCGAGCAGAGTCACGTCCACGCACCGATGGTCTCGCGTCCCGCCCCGGACGGCGCGGGGACCCGGCCGGAGGCGCCCGCGAGTACCCTTCCGGCAGTGATGCCGATGATCTCCCAGGAGGCCAACGTGGCGTGGACGTGGCAGTTCGAGCAGACGGACGGTACGCGGGTGGAGCCCTCCGTCCCGGTGGAGGACTTCTCCACGCAGGGGGACGCGGAGTCCTGGATCGGCGAGCACTGGCGCGCGCTGCGGGAGGGCGGCGCGGATCAGGTGCGCCTGCTGGAGGACGGCACGGAGGTCTACGGGCCGATGTCGCTGCACGCGTCCGATGGCTGACGCGGACCCGCGCTAAACGCTTCCGTCGTGAGCGTCCCCGGTGACGTCACCACGGAAGCGCCGGTGGGCTGGAAGCCGGCGCCCAGCACCGTGCGTACGGTGACGCCGAGCGCGGCCTGGTCCGCGTCCACCACCTTGCCGTGCTCGATCATCTGCCCGGCCAGGTCGCGAACCGTCACGGCCGGGATGGCGAAGCCGATGCCCGGAGCGGGCGCGGCACCGGACTGCGGGTCGCGCGCCGCCAGGGTCGGGATGCCGATGACGTGGCCGTCGAGGTTCACCAGCGCGCCACCGCTGTTGCCCGGGTTGATCGCGGCCGAGGTCTGCACCATGTTCCCGATCGTCGCCGCGCCCTGCCCCTCGCTGACCGAGCGGCCCACGGCCGAGACGATGCCCTGGGTGACGCTGGAGGACAGCCCGAGCGGGTTCCCCATGGCCAGCACGATCTGGCCCACCTCCACGTCGGAGGAGTCGCCGAAGACGGCGGGGCGAAGATCCCGGGGCGGATCGGCCAGTCGGATGACCGCGAGGTCCTGGTCCTCGTACGCGGCCACCCGCTTCGCCGTCAGCGGCTGCCCGCCCGTCGCGAGCGTCACCTCGAAGGTCTCGGCATCCCCGACGACGTGCGCGTTGGTGACGATGTGGCCCCGGCCGTCGTAGACGACGCCCGAGCCGAGATCCTCGTCGGTCTCGATCTGCACGACGGACGGCAGCACCGCGCGCACCACTTCCTGGTACCGCCCCTGGAGCTCGCCGGGCTCGGCACCGGGCTCGGCGGGGTCGGCACCGGGCTCGGGGGGCGCCGAGGCACTGGGCGAGCGCCCCGCCTGCGAGGCGGCGCCCTCCACACCCGCACAGCCGCCGAGCGCCACGACGGCGCCCACGGCCACCACTGAGACGACACTGTGGCCACGCAGTTCCATGCCGGAAGTGTCCCTGTCGCGCCCCGGTGCCGCATCACCGCCGTGCACGCCGGGGGGAGCCCGCCGCGCCCACACAGCTCGCGGTGGGCGCGGCAGGTGCCGCCCGTCACGACGCGCCGGGTGCCTCCCGTGCCGCGCGGCAGGCGGCTCGCGTCACGCCGGGGGGAACAGACCGTCGTCGGTCAGCATCGCCCGTACCTCGTCGATCGTGGCGTCGCGCTCCGGCAGGATCAGCTCCGAGGGCTCCAGCGCGTCGTCCGGCAGCGGTGTGCCCAGCCGGTGCACGGCATCCAGCAACTCCTCGAGCGTGCGGCGGAAACCGCTCTCGTCGCCGCCGTCCAGCTCGGCCTGCAGGGCGTCGTCCAGCTTGTCCAGCTCGGCGAAGTGGCTGTCGTCCAGCTTCACCTGGCCTTCCCCCATGATCCGTACGATCACGTCGCGCTCCTTCTCGCGGGGCTGACAGCCGTGGCCGTCACTGCTTGTCGAACCTCGTGCCAGATCCCTGATCGAACGGGGCGGACTCCTGCTGGGCGTGCTGCCCCGGCTGCTCCGCGCCGCCGCCCTCGATGGCCTGCTGGCCGCCGCCGGAGCCGCCCGCCAGCTCGGCCTTCATGCGCTGGAGTTCCAGCTCGACGTCGGAGCCGCCGGAGATCCGGTCCAGCTCGGCCGTCAGGTCATCCTTGGCCGTGCCCGTCGGGTCGTCCAGCGCACCCGAGGCGAGCAGCTCGTCGATCGCGCCCGCGCGGGCCTGGAGCTGCGCGGTGCGGTCCTCGGCGCGCTGCACGGCAAGGCCGACATCGCCCATTTCCTCGGAGATGCCGGAGAACGCCTCCCCGATGCGGGTCTGCGCCTGCGCGGCGGTGTAGGTGGCCTTGATCGTCTCCTTCTTGGTGCGGAAGGCATCGACCTTGGCCTGGAGCCGCTGGGCGGCGAGCGTCAGCTTCTCCTCCTCACCCTGGAGGGTCTGGTGCTGGGTCTCCAGATCGGTGACCTGCTGCTGGAGGGCGGACCTGCGGGTCAGCGCCTCGCGGGCCAGGTCCTCCCGGCCGAGCGCCAGCGCCTTCCGGCTCTGCTCCTCCAGCTTTCCCGACTGCTGGTTCAGCTGATTGAGCTGCAGTTCGAGACGCTTGCGCGAGGTGGCCACGTCCGCGACGCCGCGCCGCACCTTCTGCAGCAGCTCCAGCTGCTTCTGGTACGAGTAGTCAAGCGTCTCGCGCGGGTCCTCGGCCCGGTCCAGGGCCTTGTTGGCCTTAGCGCGGAACAGCATCCCCATCCGCTTCATGACACCGCTCATGGGCCTCGCGCGCCCCCTTCGTAACGGACTGTTCGAGCCGAAGCATCCCTACGGAACCCACAGTACGGGGCCTGACTCCATTAGCGCACCGATGCGGCCCTGAAGTGCTCCTTCTCCAGGACGATCGTGAGGCCGCCCGCCTCCGGCGAGGGGAGTAGACGCCACTCCCGGTGTGCCCAATCCCGGCAGCCACCCGCCGGTCAACGTTGCCGGATCGTTCCCCGTCCGGGTGAACGCCACACCCGCGACGCCGTAGGCTGGGGGCGTGTTCCGAAGCCGTTCCAAGGATGAGCAGGCCCCGCCCCGCGAGCCGGTCGCCGACCTGACCACACAGCCGCGCGACCCGCAGGCACCCAAGGGCCGTCCCACGCCCAAGCGCCGGGAGGCCCAGGCCCAGCGCCGCCAGATCTCCAAGGCCCCCTCCAGCCGCAAGGAGGCCGCCAAGCGTGCCCGCGAGGCCCGCCGCGCCGACCTCGCCAAGCAGCGCCAGGCCCTGGCCACCGGTGACGAGCGCTACCTGCCGCTGCGCGACCGTGGCCCGGTCCGGCGCTTCGCGCGCGACTTCGTGGACGCCAAGTGGCACATCGCGGAGTACTTTCTGCCGATCGCCGTCGGCATCCTGATCCTCAGCATTGTCCCCAGCGTGCAGGCGAAGAACATCTCCATGCTGCTGTGGCTGGGCGTGATCGTGATGATCGTCGTCGACTCGTTCCTCACCGGCCGCCGCCTGAAGAAGGCGCTGCGCGAGCGGTTCCCGGACGAGAACCTGCGCGGCGTCACCATGTACGCGCTCATGCGCACCCTCCAGATGCGCCGCATGCGGCTGCCGAAGCCGCAGGTCGCCCGGGGCGAGGCGCCGCGCCGCTGAGGCAGCCTGCCCGGGGCGCTCAGCGGCCCGGGCAGTTCCCAGACGGCATCGCCGGTTACGGCAGGGCCAGCATGCGGTCCAGGGCCAGCTTGGCGAACTTCTCCGTCTCCGGGTCCACCTGGATGCGGCCCACGACCGTCCCGCTGGCCAGGGACTCCAGCGCCCAGACCAGGTGCGGCAGGTCGATGCGGTTCATCGTCGAGCAGAAGCAGACCGTCTTGTCGAGGAAGGCGATCTCCTTGCCCTCGGCGGCGTAACGGTTCGCCAGCCGCCGGACCAGGTTCAGCTCGGTGCCGATGGCCCACTTCGAGCCTGCCGGAGCGGCGTCGAGGGTCTTGATGATGTACTCCGTGGAGCCCACGTAGTCCGCCGCCGCGATGACCTCGTGCTTGCACTCGGGGTGGACGAGCACGTTGACGCCGGGCATCCGCTGCCGCACGTCGCTGACCGACTCCAGCGAGAAGCGGCCGTGCACGGAGCAGTGCCCGCGCCACAGGATCATCTTCGCCGCCCGCAGCTCGTCGGCGGTCAGCCCGCCGTTCGGCTTGTGCGGGTTGTAGACAACGCAGTCCTCCAGCGACATGCCCATGTCGCGCACGGCGGTGTTGCGCCCGAGGTGCTGGTCGGGCAGGAACAGCACCTTCTCGCCCTGCTCGAACGCCCAGTCCAGCGCGCGGCGCGCGTTGGAGGAGGTGCAGATGGTGCCACCGTGCCGCCCGGTGAACGCCTTGATGTCGGCGGAGGAGTTCATGTACGACACCGGCACGGTGACCTCGGCTATGCCCGCCTCGGCCAGCACGTCCCAGCACTCGGCGACCTGTTCGGCCGTGGCCATGTCGGCCATCGAGCACCCGGCGGCCAGGTCCGGCAGCACGACTTGCTGGGCGTCGGAGGTGAGGATGTCGGCGGACTCGGCCATGAAGTGCACGCCGCAGAAGACGATGTACTCCGCCTGCGGGCGGGCCGCGGCGTCCCGGGCCAGCTTGAAGGAGTCACCGGTGACGTCGGCGAACTGGATGACCTCATCCCGCTGGTAGTGGTGGCCGAGGACGAAGACGCGGTCGCCGAGCTTCGCCTTGGCCGCCCGCGCGCGCTCCACGAGGTCCGGGTCCGAGGGCGCCGGGAGATCACCGGGGCACTCCACGCCGCGCTCGGACTTCGGGTCGGCCTCCCGGCCGAGCAGCAGCAGGGCCAGCGGCGTGGGCTGGACGTCCAGGGGCTGGGCGGGGTTCACGTTGTCCACTCCTCCGGGTGAATCCTGGGCACCTCAAAAGCCTGCGGTACGCACCCTGATTCAAGGGCCGCCCAGCGCGCGGACGCGGGATGCGCGACCCTTTTTCGTCTATCTGACGCTATCCATGATAGCCGCTTCGCGTCATGGTGACGATGCCGGTCCCGCGATGTGACGCACTCCCCTCCCGTGCTGGCGTTCCGGGTACCGCGAACCGTGCCCCCGCGGTGCGAGGTGTGCGAGCATGGCAGACGGAAAGAGACGTGCCAGGACCGGAATGAATCCGGGAGGCCGCCTGTTCCCCAGGTGGCAGAGCAGTCCGAACAACCCGGGAGAGAAGCAGATGTCCGTATCGGACGAGACCGCTACGACGACTGACGGCATCATCCTGTCCGACGCTGCGGCGTCGAAGGTCAAGAGCCTGCTGGAGCAGGAGGGCCGGGACGACTTGGCGCTGCGCGTCGCCGTTCAGCCGGGCGGCTGCTCCGGCCTGCGTTACCAGCTCTTCTTCGACGAGCGCTCGCTCGACGGGGACGTCGTCAAGGACTTTGACGGGGTCAAGGTCGTCACCGACCGCATGAGCGCCCCCTACCTGGGCGGCGCCTCGATCGACTTCGTCGACACCATCGAGAAGCAGGGCTTCACCATCGACAACCCGAACGCCACGGGTTCCTGCGCCTGCGGCGACTCCTTCAGCTGAGCCGCCGTCCCGTAGGGGATACCTGCGAAAGGGTCCGCGACCTCGTAAGGTCGCGGACCCTTTCGCATGCCCCGGCCGTAGCCCCTCGCCCCGCAGGGCGTGGCCGCGTCCTGGCTGGGCCGCCCGTTCCGGCTGGGGTGGCCCGCTGTGGGTGCCGGGCGGGTCAGCGCTGGGGGATGGGATCGCCCTCGGCGTCGGTCACCGTGCGGTCGCCCAGGGGGCGGTCCAGAAAGACCCGCGTCGTCATCTCCTTGGCGATCATGATGCACGGCCGTCCCGGCTCGCGGACGTGCTCCGCGAGGGTGACGCGCAGCTTGTCGCCCACCGGTTGCGTCGTCGCCCGGTAGTCGCTGCACACGCCACCGGTGAAGTGCAGCGTCAGCTCCTTGTCCGTGGCGCTGTAGGCGTCCACCTCGACGCCGAGGTTCGGGGGCCCGGCGGGGTCGTCGGGGTCAGCCGGGGGCATGGTGCCGGGCTGCGGGCCGGTGCCGTCCTTCTGCGGCGGGTTCGTGGGCAGGGGAGCGGCGGTGGGCTCGTCGCCAGGGGGCTCGACCGGGAAGGGTGGCACGAGCGGCACGTCCGCACCGGAGCTCGGGGCCACGCCCGGCGCGGCGGCCCCCGGCGTGATGAAGCGCGGTTCCACGGCCGGGAATGCCACGGTGCCCCCCTCGCCGCCGTCCATCTCGAACAGCCAGGACGGCACGAGCAGCGCCTCGCCCCCGGACGGGAATGCGCTGAGCCCGAATGCGGCGCCGGTCACCCGGCGCTCCCCGTCCCGCACGGCGGCAGGCGGATCGCAGGGTGTCTGGAAGCAGGCGACCACGCCCTGGCCCCGGCGCGCGGTCAACTCCCGCAGCGTCTCTTCGGCGCTGAGCACCGGATACATCGTGCCCTCGCGGGGCTGCCCGAGGTACCCGTCCGCCCGCACGAGCTGGCCGTCGGCGCCCACGGTGACGGACGTGCGCCAGCCGTGCGTGGGCAGCCCAGCCACCTGCGGCGCCGCCTCCACTTCGCGCAGCGCACCGGCCGTGCGGGCCGCGTCTACCTCCGCGTCCGCCAGACCGGCGGCTTCCAGCACCGGCGCGGCGATCTCCCGCGCCTCCTCGGCCGATACCGGCGGGGTGATCGGCTGGGCCGGGCCCGTGCCGGGGCGCTTGCCGTCGTCCGGGCGCACGTAGCGGGTGAACATCCAGCTGTTGCCGTCGGCGAGGTTGACCGTGAGCGTGGGGCCGCTGCCGTCGTTGCCGTCAGCGGCGCGCCAGCGGTCCCCGGACTTCTCCGGCTGCGCGGCGATGCCCAGCGCCCGGGCCAGCGCCGTCACCGTCTCCTCGTCCACCGGCCCAGGTGTTCCCACGGGCGCTTCCGCAGGTCCGTCCGGCAGCTCGCCCGAGGCGCGGTACTCCTCCGCCCGCGCGCTGCCCTGTCCGGCCGCCTCGGACGAGCCATAGCCGTCCAACAGCAGCGGCGGTGGCGGAGGGCCGGGCGAATCGGACAGCGCGATCGGCAACTCGCCGTCACCGGGGCCTGGATTGCCACCGGGGGCGATCCACAGCGCGCCGCCGCCCGCGAGCAGCACAGCCGCGGTGACCGCCGTGGCCACCAGCCGTCCACGGCCCCGCCGGGCCGGTTCACCGTCGGGGTGTGATCCCGTGCGCACCGTGCTCACCGCATCGCTCCTTGAAGCTCGCGTGGTCCTGACGCGGATGTGACGGACGCGGCGGGCTCCCGGTTCCCCGGGGTGCTACGGGGCGGGGCCAGAGGCGGCGGGCGGGTCAGTCGCCGTAGTCGGACATGCCCTCCAGCAGGCGGCTGGAGCCGGCGGGGACGCGCACGCCGTGCAGCGGCCTGGGCGCGGTGGCGGTGCGGGCGGCGGGCGCGGGGCCGCGCCAGCGCGCGTCCATCCGGGCGCCGTCGCCGCGCAGCTCGTCCAGCGACTCCGGCTCCGGGCGCGCGCCGGGGTCGGAGTAGGGGGCAGGGGAGGGGGAGGTGTCCTTGGCCATGGTCCGACGTTACGCGCGGAAAGGCCGCCGGGTAAGCCCTACTTTCGGGTAGTAACCGCCAGTAGGTTGGGCTGCCGGGACGCGGGCGGCGACGGTAGCGTGAGGTGTCCGCCCGCCAGCCGCCTGACAGGAGCAGTCCGTCGTGCGCATCGCCGTCTCCGGCTCCATCGCCACCGACCACCTCATGACGTTCCCCGGTCGCTTCGCCGACCAGCTCGTCGCCGACCAGCTGCACACCGTCTCGCTCTCCTTCCTCGTGGACGCACTCGAAGTGCGGCGCGGGGGTGTCGCCGCCAACATCTGCTTCGGGATGGGCCAGCTCGGCGCCCGTCCGGTGCTCGTCGGCGCGGCGGGCGGCGACTTCGCGGAGTACCGGGGCTGGCTGGACCGGCACGGCGTGGACACCGGCTCCGTGCGCATCTCCGACGTCGCGCACACTGCCCGCTTCGTGTGCACCACCGACGCCGACCACAACCAGATCGGCTCCTTCTACACCGGCGCGATGAGCGAGGCCCGGCTGATCGAACTCCAGTCGGTGGTGAGCCGGGTCGGGGACCTCGACCTCGTGCACATCGGCGCCGACGACCCCGAGGCGATGATGCGCCACACCGAGGAGTGCCGCAGCCGGAACATCCCGTTCGCCGCCGACTACTCCCAGCAGCTCGCGCGGATGGACGGCTCGGAGATCCGCATGCTGACCGAGGGCGCGGCCTACCTCTTCGCCAACGAGTACGAGACGGCGCTGATCGAGTCCAAGACCGGCTGGTCCGCCGACGAGGTACTGAAGAAGGTCGGCACCCGCGTGATCACGCTCGGCGCACGCGGCGTACGCATCGAGCGGGCCGGGCAGCCGGTGATCGAGGTGGGCTGCCCACAGGAGGAGCGCAAGACCGACCCCACCGGCGTCGGCGACGCGTTCCGCGCCGGTTTCCTCTCCGGCCTCGCGTGGGGCGTCAGCCTGGAGCGGGCCGCCCAGGTGGGCTGCATGCTGGCGACACTGGTCATCGAGACCGTCGGCACCCAGGAGTACGAACTGCGCCGGGCCCACTTCATGGAGCGCTTCACCAAAGCCTACGGCGCCGACGCCGCCGCCGAGGTCCACTCCCACATCGGCTCCTGACTCTCCCCGCCGGGCCAGCCGCCCGCTCAGGGCTCATCGGTGCCCGGGCGCAGCCTGTGTTCATTGCAGCGGGGTTCCCAGCGGGTAACCGTTGGGAACCCCGCGGAGCGTGCGAGAGAGGGCAACCGCTTCCGTCACCACAGCCTCAGGCCAGCGCCCGCCGCAAATGGGGGGCCTAGCGGGACGTGGGGGCAGTCGGCTGAGAAAAATCAAGGCAGGTTGCTTGACGTGTCAGTCCGTCAAGGAACCTGCCTTGACGCCGTAGATGAAGGCATCCCAGCCGAGTGGTGAGGAGGTGAACGCTCCCCGGGTCCGGTCCTTGCTGTCTCCGACGGCCCAGAGCCCGTCGTCTGTCAGCTGGACTTCCACGCACTGACCACCGTTGTCAGCGCTGTATGACGACGTGCGCCACTGGTCTTCGGGCAGGTTGTGCCGGATCATTTCGATGCCTCTGACTAACTGTTCAGGTCTCGCGCGAGCCGCGAGATCAGGTCGATCGACTGCTGCGACGATAGGGCCGAAGCCCGGAGCTGATCAAAGGCCCGGCGGTACTTCTCCACACTCGCATCCTCCTCCAGGTAGAGGGCGCCGTCCAGGTAGTCCACGCTCACCACATCAAGGTCCAGCGGATCGGGGTAGGAGTAGACGCTGAACGCACCGTCCAGGCCAGCGTGCCATCCCTGGGCGAAGGGGATGACCTGGATGGTCAGCTCCGGTGGGCTGTTGACCTCCACGAGCCTGCCGAGCTGGGCCGCGAGCGTGCCACGGCTCCCTACCTCGCGCCGCAACACGGCCTCGTCGAGTACGCAGACGAACTGAGGCGGGGTGGGGCGCTTGAAGATTTCCTGCCGGGCCATCCTCATGTCCACCCACTTGGCTACCTCTTCAGCGGTGGCAGCCTTCTCGACGCGTTGAATCACCTCCTTCGCGTACTCGGGCGTCTGCAAGAGGCCCGGAACGAGCAGGGGTTGGTAGGTGTGGATGCGTGCCGCGTCGTCTTCGAGGTCAAGCCGTTCCTGGAAGTCCGGGTCGAG
Organism: Streptomyces sp. JJ66; assembly: GCF_019303495.1. Lineage (GTDB taxonomy): Bacteria > Actinomycetota > Actinomycetes > Streptomycetales > Streptomycetaceae > Streptomyces. The sequence continues at coordinate 222,931 of NZ_JAEVFI010000005.1, forward strand.
CTCCCCGCTGTACTGCTGCCACCACCCCTTCTTGCGGGTTTGGCGCGACAGAGTGGTGAGCGCGTTGACCGTCTGCGCATCGGTGACCCCGTAGAGCTCCAGCAGGGCTTCGACCTCCAGCCGCTTCGCGCTCATGCGGCCGTTCTCGATGCGGGAAATCTTGGGCTTGTCACCATCGATGCGCTGTGCCGCTTCCTCCATGGACACGTTGGCGTTGCGACGAAGGCGCCGCAGCACTGCGCCAAGCCGCTTCGGTCGGACCGTAGGCCGAGGCTTGCTGGGCACGCGGGATCTCCCTCCGGGGTGTGGCCTCACCGGCTGGAATGAGCCTGTGAGCTGCGATGACCCTAGCAAGCTTCACTCCGCCGATGCATTCCAACAACGTTGTTCTGTCTGGGGGTTGTAAATCTGACGCGTTGTCTGCACACTGGAGTCAGTGACGTTGAGCACATGTCGCGTCGCGGACCGTTGTGTCGGCTTGCTAGGGGCGCTCTGCGTACCCGTCCTGGGAGGACACCATGAGCGTCACCATGCGGCGGACCTTGGATCAACAGCGCATGTACGCCTGGAACATGGCAGTGCGAGGAGCCGAGTTGGAGCAGCAGCGCCGCAGGGTGGCACGCGCGGTCGCCAGACTTGGCGGAGACTCGAAAGCCGTTGAGGTGGCAAGGCTTGGGGCGTCTGAACTCTTGGCCAACGTCATCGCGCATGCTGGAGACGCCCGGTGTCGAATCGCTGTGGCAGACGGAGGCTCGGATATCTCCATCCGGGTGTACGACACTTCGTGCTGCGTCCCGGCGATCACTACGCCTGACTGGGACGCCGAATCGGGACGCGGGCTGTGGTTGCTCGGGCAGATGGCGACGGGTCAGGGCTATGTGTTGGTCGATGAACCACCGTGGCGGAAGTGGGTCTGGTTTGGCGTGCCCAAAGTGTGCCCCATCGAGGACCTGGAGTGAGCCCGGCTGACGCCTTCTGGGAGTCAAGCCGGGTATGCCGCAGGGGGCCACCGTCAGCTCCGCCGGGTATGAACCTCTCAGGGGCAGGTCGCCCGCGCGGAGGGCCGGCGTGACCGGCCTGGTCACGCCATCCTCGCCCCGAGACCTCGGGGCGGTGAACAAGGTGAGTCAGGGGGAGCCGATGAGCGCACGCGCGCCTCCTCAGCCCTACCTCGAAAAGTACGGCCGGTCCCTGCGCGCAACCAGCGTGCTCAGCCCGTGGCTCCTGTCGTGGGTGGACCGTGGAAGGCAGAAAACACAGAAAACACAGCAACGAGAGGACCCTCATGGAAACCGAACTTCTCACGCCTCTGCTCTACCCGCACTCCTCTCCACCCGCCACGCAGCAGGGCGACGGGGGTCCGGCGGTGCCGTTCGGGATCACCCAAGCTCTTCCCTTCGTACCCGAAACGGTCGGCGTACGGGAGGAGTTGTACCTGTGTCCGGAGCGGCAAATCTCGGTCACCGCCGAGGGCAAGCCGTTCATCAGCGAGCCCTCCATGGGTTCCCAGGTCCAGACGGTCACCCAGACCCAGGAGGACATGCAGCTCTTCACCGATAACCACGGCACCGACACCGACTGAACTGAGAGGTAGGACCCGTGACGGTTCTGGTGCTGACCCGTCCGTACATGGATGCGGTAGCGGACATGGTGATTGAGGAACTCAACAACCGGAAGGTTCCTGTCGTGCGGCTCGACACAGGCGACTTTCCGACGCGCCTCACCCTGTCGGCTCGTCTGGACCCCGGCCAGGACTCGTGGTGTGGCCTATGGCGTGGCGAGCACCGGAACCTGGACCTGGGCAGCGTCCGGGCCGTGTACTACCGGCGGCCCGGACGCTTCCGCCTGGACCCCCGTATGGCAGCCGACAGCGTCCGCTGGGCAGACAGCGAAGCCCGTGCCGGGCTCGGGGGAGTGCTGGCTTCCTTACGCTGCGCCTGGGTCAACCATCCCTGGAGGAGCGCCCTTGCCGAGTTCTCCCCCTATGCTCTCGCGACGGCGGCCAGGTGCGGGCTACTCATCCCCCCGACCTTGATCACTTCTGACCCGGAGGAGGCCCGGGCCTTCGTGGCGTCCATGCCCGGACAGGTGGCTGCCTACAAGGCCATCGGCACCGCTCCCGCAGGAGACTACGAGGGGAACCGCGTGGCCCTGTGGACGACGAAGATCCGCCCAGAAAAGATCACGGATGCCGTCAGCCTTACGGCGCACCAGTTTCAGCAGTGGATCGCCAAGAAGCATGAAGTGCGGCTGACGGTGGTCGGGGACAAGCTGTTCGCCGGAGAAATCCATGCCGGATCGGCAGCCTCAAGGATTGACTTCCGCCGTGACTACAACTCGCTCACCTATCGGGTGTGTGATGTGCCTGAACCGATAGTCGCCGGGGTCAAAACGTTGATGTCTGTCATGGGGCTGCGCTACGTTGCATTGGATTTCCTCGTCAGTGGTGATGACAGGTGGTATCTGGTAGATGTCAACCCCAATGGTCAATGGGGTTTCATTCCGGCTCTTCGTGCACCCATCACCCAAGCACTCGCCGACCTCTTGGAGGCTACGCAGTGAGCAGCATGCTGGAATCCGCTCGGAACGTGATGACCGAAAGATTGATCAGGGAAGGGGCGCTTCGTTCTCCGCACTGGAAATCTGCCTTCCTGGATGTCTCCCGCGAAACCTTCGTCCCTCGCTTCACCATCGGCTACGGTTCAGCTTCCCGCGTCTTCGAGAACACGGACGCCGACTATTCCGAAGCCGTTTATGCAGACACCTCACTCGTGACCGAGTGGGACGCTGCTGGGACGCCGGTCAGCTCTTCCAGCGCCCCCTCTCTGATGGCCCGGATGCTTGACGCGTTCGCGGTGGACGAGGGTCCCGTCCTGGAAGTTGGCACGGGCACAGGCTACAACTGTGCCCTGCTGTGCCACCACTTCGGTGACAGTCACGTGGTGAGCGTGGATGTAGACCCTGCTCTGGCTAGGGCCGCACGTGACAAGCTACGAAAACACGGCTACACCCCCGCCATTATTACTGGGGACGGAACGCGGGGATGGTCGCACCAGGCCCCATATCGTGGAATCCTTGCCACCTGCGGAGTAGACCGCATTCCTCCTGCCTGGCTTGGTCAGGTAACCCCAGGGGGGCTCATCGTCACCAATATCGGGACGGGCATCGCCCAGCTCACCGTCAATGAAGGTGGCGGCGCAGAGGGTGGATTCCTGTCCGAAGCGGCGTCCTTTATGCGAGCCCGTCCCGCGCCGGGTTATGTGGCTGAGACGGCTCCTCGGTACAGCAAGACGATTATCAATGGCGCGGGGCGCAAGCGCACCTATGATCTGCCCGGACAGGACGAGGGGGAGGGGTTTCTCGGTGATCTCATTCTTGCTGAGTCCCTGGAAATCTCGATGGTGCAGCATGACGTGCTGGCCATGTCTCTTCTGGTGTCTGAAGAAGAGACCGTTCACGGGCTCGTTCAACCTGCCTCTGGTTCTTGGGCGCGGGTGACGTCCCTTGGCGGGACGGCCGTACACGTGGTGTCCAGTGGCCCCCGGGACCTGTGGGCAGACCGCCTCCGTCTCTTCACCGAATGGGTGGATGCATGGCGCCCACAGCCCGGTGCGTACCGTCTCCGTGTCACCCCAGAAGGTGACCACACTCTTATGCGAGGAGCCCAGGCGTGGCACCTGCCCAACTGAGGCGACAGTGACCCGGGCCATGCCTGTCGCCTGCCGAGGGCGGAGCGGGTACGGCTGGGTTGCCCGGGCCGGGGCGTCACTGGGCGCGGCGGATGCGGTAGGTCGTGCCGTCGGCGCCGAGGTACGCGTGGCCGCGCATGTCGCACCAGGCCGGGATGTCCAGGCGGGCCGCTTCGTCGTCGGCGAGGACGGTGATGACGCCGCCGACCGGTACGTCGTCGATGACCTTCGCCAGTTCGATCACCGGCAGCGGGCACAGCGTGCCGAGCGCGTCCACGGTGACGCCCTCGCCGTCGGGCACGGCGGCAGGTTCGGCAGAGCCCGCGCTGATGCGCTCGCGCACCGAGCCGACCGCGTCCGGCAGCACCGTCAAGAACGCGTCCACCTCCTGTGGCGTCGTCCCCCGGGGGAGTGAAACCCGCACGTTGCCCTCGGACAGCACGCCCATCGCCCGCAGCACGTGCGAGGGGGTCAGCGTGCTGGAGGTGCACGAGGAGCCGGAGGAGACGGAGAACCCGGCGGCGTCCAGCGCGTGCAGCAGCGCCTCCCCGTCGGCGTACAGGCAGGAGAAGGTGACGATGTGCGGCAGCCGCCGCAGCGGGTCGCCGACGACCTCGGTGTCGGTGACGAGCGAGGGCACCGCCTGCCGCACCCGGTCCACCAGTGGACGCAGCCGCTCGGCGTCGGCGGCCGCCTCCGCCTGTACCGCGCGCAGGGACGCGGCGGCGGCCACGATCGCGGGCAGGTTCTCGAAGCCCGGCATGCGCCCGGCCTCCCGCTCGTCCGCCGGGCCGCGCGGCGCGAACCGGACGCCCTTGCGTACCACCAGCAGGCCGACGCCGCTGGGCCCGCCCCACTTGTGCGCGCTGGCCGCCAGCAGCGACCACCCCCCGCCGACCTGGCCCCAGCCGAGCGACTGCGCGGCGTCCACCAGCAGCGGCACCCCGGCCTCCCGGCACGCCTCGGCGGCCTCGGCCACCGGCTGCACCGTGCCCACCTCGTGATTGGCCGACTGCAAACATGCCAGCGCCGTCCCCGAAGCCGGGTCCGTGCCCGCCCCGTCACCCGGACGCAGCAGCGCCGCGAACTCCTCCGGGACGACACGCCCGCCCCGGTCCACCGGCGCCCGCACCACCGTGCCGCCCGCGGCCTCGTGCGCCTCGCCCGCGTGCAGCACCGCCGAGTGCTCGACGGCGGAGATCACCAGGCGCCGGCCCGCCCGGCGGCGTCCGGCCAGCGCACCGGCCACCCCGGCGTGCAGCGCGTGCGTGCCGGAGGGCGCGAAGACCAGCTCGTCCGGGCGGCAGCCCACCGCTTCGGCGGCCGTCTGACGGGCGGCGTCCAGCAGCATCCGGGCGCGTCGCCCCTCGCGGTGCAGCCGCGCGGGGTCGGCCCACCCCTCGTCCAGCGCGGCGAGCAGTGCCTGGCGGGCGACGGGGTGGAGGGGCGCGGCGGAGGCGGCGTCGAAGTAGGGCACACCTGAACGCTAGCGCGCGCGGCGTGCGTGCCCCGGGCGACGCTGTCCGGACTTCCCCTGACCCGCGCTGTTCAGGCTCCGGACGGGGGCATTCCACCCCATCGGAGGGACCGGCGGCGCGTTACCCACCCTCCCCGCACAGCCCCAGATCGTGTCCAGTAGGGTTTGGTCCGCATAAACATCAAACCCTGCCCGCGCCAGGGCCGAGCGCCCCGATCACCAGGTCCGCGCCGGCCGAGCGGGCGAGACTCTCGGGAAGGCGCTACGTGAGTCCCAACGGCTCCGACCTCCCCCACGAGCGCCTGGAGGCGCCCGCGGGTGGTACCCCCTCGTCGCGGCGCCCGATGCGGCGGATGCTGCCGCCGGTGCTGGGCGCGGCCCTGGTCCTGGCGACCGCCACCGGTTGCACATCGGAGGACCTCCCCCGCCTCGGTATGCCCACCCCGGTCACCGAGGAGGCGCCGCGCATCCTCTCCCTGTGGCAGGGCTCCTGGATCGCCGCGCTCGCCGTGGGCCTGCTCGTGTGGGGCCTGATCCTGTGGAGCGTGATCTTCCACCGGCGGTCCCGCACCAAGGTGGAGGTTCCGGTCCAGACCCGGTACAACATGCCCATCGAGGCGCTGTACACCGTGGTCCCCCTCGTCATGGTGTCGGTCCTGTTCTACTTCACCGCGCGGGATGAGTCCGCGCTGCTGGAGACCTCCGACCGGCCCGACCACGTCGTCAACGTCGTGGGCTTCCAGTGGAGCTGGGGCTTCAACTACCTGGAGGACGTGGACGGCGACCCGGCCACGGACAACCGGGACGCGCCCGAGCTGGAGGGCATCCCGGACCGGATGCTGGAGGCGGTGCCGGAGGGCGCCGAGGGCGTCTACACGCTCGGCACCCCGGCGGACGAGAACCCCCAGACCGGCAACCCCGGCCCCACGCTGTGGTTGCCCAAGGGTGAGAGCGTCCAGTTCATCCTGACCTCCCGGGACGTCATCCACTCCTTCTGGGTGGTGCCGTTCCTGATGAAGCAGGACGTGATCCCCGGTCACACCAACCGCTTCGAGGTCACCCCCACCCAGGAGGGCACCTTCCTCGGCAAGTGCGCCGAGCTGTGCGGCACGGACCACGCCCGGATGCTGTTCAACGTCAAGGTCGTTTCTCCCGAGCGCTACCAGCAGTACCTGGAGGAGCTGGCCGACCAGGGCAACACCGGCTACCTGCCCGCGGCCATCGACCAGACGGACGCGGCCCAGAATGCGGAGACGAACAACCCGTGAGCATCCTCAACGAACCCCAGGGTGCCGCGGCGGCAGAGGACTCGTACGAGGACGAGCTGCCGGTGCGGCGCAAGGAGCCCGGCAACGTCGTGGTGAAGTGGATGACGACCACTGACCACAAGACGATCGGCACGCTCTACCTCATCACGTCGTTCGCGTTCTTCGTGATCGGCGGCGTCATGGCGCTCGTCATGCGCGCCGAACTCGCCCGCCCCGGCACCCAGCTCGTGTCGAACGAGCAGTTCAACCAGCTGTTCACCATGCACGGCACGGTGATGCTGCTGATGTTCGCCACCCCGCTGTTCGCGGGCTTCGCGAACTGGATCATGCCGCTCCAGATCGGCGCGCCCGACGTGGCGTTCCCGCGCCTGAACATGCTGGCCTACTGGCTGTACCTGTTCGGTTCGCTGATCGCCCTCGCCGGCTTCCTGACGCCCAACGGCGCCGCCAGCTTCGGCTGGTTCGCCTACACCCCGCTGTCCAGCGTGGAGCACTCTCCGGGCATCGGCGCGGACATGTGGATCATGGGCCTGGCGATGTCCGGCTTCGGCACGATCCTCGGCGCGGTCAACTTCATCACCACGATCATCTGCATGCGTGCCCCGGGACTGACGATGTTCCGCATGCCGATCTTCACCTGGAACGTGCTGCTCACCGGTGTGCTGGTGCTGCTGGCCTTCCCGGTGCTGGCCGCCGCGCTGTTCGCCCTGGAGGCGGACCGCCAGTTCGGCGCGCACATCTTCGACCCGGCCAACGGCGGCGCGCTGCTGTGGCAGCACCTGTTCTGGTTCTTCGGGCACCCCGAGGTGTACATCATCGCGCTGCCGTTCTTCGGCATCGTCTCCGAGGTCATCCCGGTCTTCTCCCGCAAGCCGCTGTTCGGCTACGTCGGCCTCATCGCGGCGACGATCGCCATCGCGGGCCTGTCCGTGACGGTGTGGGCGCACCACATGTACGTCACCGGCGGGGTGCTGCTGCCGTTCTTCTCCTTCATGACGTTCCTCATCGCCGTCCCGACCGGCGTGAAGTTCTTCAACTGGATCGGCACGATGTGGAAGGGGTCGCTGAGCTTCGAGACGCCGATGCTGTGGACGGTCGGCTTCCTCATCACCTTCCTCTTCGGTGGCCTCACCGGCGTCATCCTGGCCTCCCCGCCGATGGACTTCCACGTCTCGGACTCCTACTTCGTGGTGGCCCACTTCCACTACGTGGTGTTCGGCACCGTGGTGTTCGCGATGTTCGCCGGGTTCCACTTCTGGTGGCCCAAGTTCACCGGCAAGATGCTGGACGAGCGGCTCGGCAAGATCACGTTCTGGACGCTGTTCATCGGCTTCCACGGCACCTTCCTGGTGCAGCACTGGCTGGGCGCCGAGGGCATGCCGCGCCGGTACGCCGACTACCTGGCGGCCGACGGCTTCACCGCGCTGAACACGGTCTCCACGATCAGCTCGTTCCTGCTCGGCGCCTCGCTGCTGCCGTTCTTCTACAACGTCTGGAAGACGGCGAAGTACGGCAAGAAGATCGAGGTGGACGACCCGTGGGGTTACGGCCGTTCGCTGGAGTGGGCGACGTCCTGCCCGCCGCCGCGGCACAACTTCCTCACCCTGCCGCGCATCCGCTCCGAATCCCCGGCGTTCGACCTGCACCACCCGGAGATCGCCGCGCTGGACCAGCTGGAGAACCACGCCTCTGAGGAGGCGGCCCTCGTGGGCGCCGGCAGCGAGTCCGTCACCCAGGACGAGAAGGAGACGGGCAAGTGAAGGTCCAGGGCAAGATTTTCATCTGGCTGTCGGCGTTCCTCCTGGCGATGGCCGCCGTCTACGGCCTGTGGTCCAAGGAGCCGGTCGGCACCACCGCGCTGTTCCTCGCGTTCGGCCTCTCGCTCATGGTCGGCTACTACCTCGCGTTCACCGCGCGGCGGGTGGACACCGGGGCGCAGGACCGGGAGGACGCCGACGTCGCCGATGACGCGGGCGAGCTGGGCTTCTTCAGCCCGCACAGCTGGCAGCCCCTCGCCCTCGCGGCGGGCACCTCCCTGGCCTTCATGGGCGTCATCTTCGGCTGGTGGCTGATGTGGTTCTCCGCGCCGGTCATCCTGCTCGGCCTGTTCGGCTGGGTGTTCGAGTACTACCACGGCGAGAACCAGAACCAGTAAGGCCAATCCGCGGGCACGCCCCGCACCGCAAGTCAAGGGTCATCCCCGGGGCGCGCCCCGGGGATGACCCGTTTGTACGTATCCAACGCGCCCGTAGAGCCCACTTTTCATACTTTTTAGGGCATGAGGCACGGCACGTATGGATCGAAACGAAACGCGCAGGGCTGCGCCCTGCTGGTGGCCTCGGCCATAGCCCTGACCGCCTGCGGCGACTCCGACCCGCTCGCCAAGAAGCCCTACGACGCGGCCGACCATGTCGCCGTCAGCGCCGGCGAGGGGTCGAAGCCGGTGCCCGCCGAGAAGCCCCTGGAGATCACCGCCACCGGGGGCGAGAGCCGCATCACCGATGTCGTCGTGACGGACCGGGCCGGACGCCAGGTCCGGGGCGAGCTCTCCGCCGACGGCGCGCGCTGGCGCAGCACCAGCCCGCTCGCCGCCGAGGCCACCTACACGGTGAAGGTCAGCACCGAGGACGAGGACGGCCACCGCGGCCGCACGTCCGCCACCTTCCAGACCCGCCCCGTGCCCGAGAGCAAGCAGCTCGGCGTGGAGTTCGGGCCCGAGGCGGGCACCTACGGCGTCGGCCAGCCCATCACGGCCGAACTGACCAAAGAGGTCAAGGATCCCGACCAGCGCCGCATCGTCGAACGCGCCCTGGTGGTGAACTCCACCCCCGAGGTCACCGGCGCCTGGCACTGGGTGGACGGCAAGAAGCTGCACTACCGCCCCAAGGAGTACTGGCCGGTGAACGCCTCCATCACCGTGGAGTCGAAGCTCCGGGGCCTGCACATCCGCGACGGGCTGTACGGGGCGGCGACCAAGGCGCTGAAGCTCACGACGGGCGACCGGGTGGAGGCCGTCGCCGACGCGCAGAGCCTCCAGATGACCGTCAAGCGCAACGGCGAGGTGGTGAACACCTTCCCCATCACCACCGGCAAGGCGGGCTTCCGCACCCGCAACGGCACCAAGGTGGTGCTCGGGCAGCAGTCCTTCGTCCGGATGCGCAGCACCAGTATCGGGATCGGCCCCGGCAGCGCCGAGTACTACGACCTGCCGGTGCACTGGGCCACCCGGCTGACGTGGAGCGGTGAATTCGTGCACGCGGCGCCCTGGTCGGTCGGCTCGCAGGGGTACGCCAACGTCAGCCACGGCTGCACGGGCATGTCCATGGCCAACGCGCGCTGGTTCTTCCAGAACGTCCGCCCCGGTGACCTGGTTACCCACGTCAACACTGAGGGCACGCAGATGCCCGCCTTCGGCAACGGTTTCGGCGACTGGAACCTGTCGTGGGAGGAGTGGCTGGAGGGCAGCGCGCTGGCCGCCGAAGACGGCGACCGGGCCGACCGGAGCACGCTGCGGCCGTCAGCCTGAGGGCTTGCCCCAGCCCCGCGTGGCGGAAAGCGGCACGAGGCGCTGGGGTATCAGCCCATCGGGTTACGCCGCCGCGCCAGCCGCGCCGCGCAGGAGGCTCGCGAGGGCGTCCGCCAGGGCCGCCGGGTCCACCGGGTGGGCGACCACCGCGTCGGCCCGGCTCCACGTCGCCAGCCACGCGTCCTGCGCGCGCCCGATCAGCAGCAGCACCGGCGGGCACTGGTAGATCTCGTCCTTGATCTGGCGGCTCACGCCCATGCCGCCGGCCGGAACGGCCTCGCCGTCCAGCACGCAGACGTCGATGCCGCCCGCCTCCAGGGCGCTCAGCACCGCCGGCAGCGTGGCGCATTCGAGGTACGTCACGGACGGGCCATCCGCGGCCGGACGGCGGCCCGCTGCCAGCCGGACCTGCTCGCGGGTGCCCGCGTCGTCGCTGTAGACCAGCACCGTGGCGGTCGGCTGCATCGTTCCTCCGTGTGCTTCATCGGACAGGGATGGACCAGTGGTGCGCGTACAGCCCGGATGCTACTCCTCCGGGCCGTCCCGGGGCAGCTCCCGATCACCCCAAAGGACCCCGTTTGAGCTGGACACCCGGGGTCGGACACACCGAACGGGACCCCCGAAGTGAGGACGGAATAAGGGACCGACATAATGTCGGTCGTGGCGACAGCAACAGCAGTAGAAACCGGGCACGCGCACCCATCGGTCAACCGGCCGAACCTCACCAGCGTCGGAACCATCATCTGGCTGAGTTCCGAGCTGATGTTCTTCGCGGCCCTCTTCGCGATGTACTTCACCGCTCGGTCGGTCATGGGCGCCGAGTTCTGGACCGAGAAGGCGGACTCACTCAATCTGCCCTTCGCGCTGGGCAACACGACGATCCTCGTGCTCTCCTCCCTCACCTGCCAGCTGGGCGTGTTCGCCGCCGAGCGCGGTGACGTGAAGAAGCTCCGCTCGTGGTTCGTGGTCACCTTCATCATGGGCGCCGTCTTCATCGGCGGGCAGATCGTGGAGTACGTGGAGCTGGTCAAGCACGAGGGCCTGTCGCTCTCGTCCGACGCCTACGGATCGGTGTTCTACCTGACCACCGGCTTCCACGGCCTCCACGTCACCGGTGGTCTGATCGCGTTCCTGTTCGTCCTCGGCAGGACGTACATGGCGCGCCGGTTCACCCACCACCAGGCGACCGCGGCCATCGTCGTGTCCTACTACTGGCACTTCGTCGATGTCGTCTGGATCGGCCTCTTCGCCACGATCTACCTGATCAAGTAGTCCGGGCTAGGCCGGACCGCAGAGCCATACGCATCGACGCAGAAGATCCTGACACCGGGGTAATCCGTGAAAAAGCTCTCCGCACGACGGCGCCATCCGCTGGCGGCGATCGTCGTACTCATCTTCGCGCTGGCGGCCACCGGGGGGCTGTACGCCGCGTTCGCTCCCGCCGGTGAGGCGCAGGCCGGTGAGACGGCCGCCGCCCAGTCCCTTGCCATCGAGGAGGGCAAGAAGCTCTACGCCGTCGGCTGCTCCAGCTGCCACGGCACCGGCGGTCAGGGCACCTCCGACGGCCCCAGCCTCGTCGGCGTCGGCGCCGCGGCGGTGGACTTCCAGGTCGGTACCGGCCGCATGCCCATGCAGGCTCCCGGCGCCCAGGCGCCCAAGAAGCCGGTGATGTACTCGCAGGCCGAGATCGACCAGATGGCCGCCTACATCGCCTCCCTGGGCCCCGGCCCCGCCATCCCGACCGAGGAGCAGTACGGCACCGAGGGCGTCAGCGACGAGGAGATGGCCGAGGGCGGTGTCCTCTTCCGCACCAACTGCGCGCAGTGCCACAACTTCACCGGTGAGGGCGGCGCCCTGACCAGGGGCAAGTACGCCCCGGACCTGACGGACGTCTCGGCCAAGCACATCTACGAGGCCATGCAGACCGGGCCGCAGAACATGCCCGCCTTCCCCGACACCGTGCTGCCGGAGGAGGAGAAGCGGGCGATCACGGCCTACCTGCAGCAGGTCAACTCCTCCGAGGCCAACACCCCCGGCGGCTTCAAGCTCGGCGGCTACGGCCCCGTGGCCGAGGGTCTGTTCGCCTGGGTCATCGGCCTCCCGATCCTGGTCGGCGTCACGGTCTGGATCGCGGCCCGCAACGCGAAGGCCAAGAAGTCATGAGTAGCGAGACTGGACCACACGAGACCGTGTCTGACGAGAACCTTCCCGCCGAGGGCTCCGCGCCCGGCACCGCAGCGGAGAAGGCGGACGGCAACCCGTTCGCCGACCCGGGGCTGCCCCCCCACGACGACCGCATCCAGGACATCGACGAGCGGGCCGCCAAGCGCTCCGAGCGCACCGTCGCCCTGCTCTTCCTCGTGTCCATGCTGGCGACTGTCGCCTTCATCGCGTCCTACGTGATCATCCCGGTCGACAGGTACGTCTACCTCTTCCCGCTCGGGCACATCCAGGCGCTGAACTTCGCGCTCGGCCTCACCCTCGGCGTCGCCCTGTTCTGCATCGGCGCTGGCGCCGTGCACTGGTCGCGCACCCTGATGAGCGGCCACGAGATGGTGCAGGACCGCCACCCGATCGGGGCGGACGAGGACACCAAGGCCGGGGCGTTCGCCGCCTTCGCCGACGGCGCCCGGGACTCGCAGTTCGGCCGCCGCAAGCTGATCCGCAACACGATGTACGGCGCGCTGGCCCTGGTGCCGCTGTCCGGCGTCGTCCTGCTGCGCGACCTCGGCCCGCTGCCCGAGGACAAGCTGCGCCACACCATGTGGGAGCGCGGCCTGCGGCTGATCAACGAGAACACCATGGAGCCGCTGCGGCCCGAGGACGTCACGATCGGCTCCCTGTCCTTCGCGATGCCCGAGGGGCTGAGCCCCGAGGGCCACGAGTTCCACACGGAGATCGCCAAGGCCGCCCTGATGCTGGTGCGCCTGGCGCCCGAGGACATCAAGGACCCCCAGGAGCTGGACTGGTCCTACGACGGCATCGTGGCGTACTCCAAGATCTGCACGCACGTCGGCTGCCCCGTCAGCCTCTACGAGCAGCAGACGCACCATGTCCTGTGCCCCTGCCACCAGTCCACCTTTGACCTGGCCGACGGCGCCCGCGTCATCTTCGGCCCGGCCGGCCACCCGCTGCCGCAGCTGCGCATCGGCGTGGACGACGAGGGTTACCTGATGGCGCTGGGCGACTTCGCCGAGCCGGTCGGCCCGAGCTTCTGGGAGCGCGGATGAGTAACACCGAGCAGAACCCGCGTTCCCGCGCCAAGGCGCCCGCGGGCGAACGCGTCGCCGACTGGGCGGACGGCCGCCTGGGCATCTACGGGGCGGCGAAGAAGAACCTGCGCAAGGTCTTCCCCGACCACTGGTCGTTCCTGCTGGGCGAGATCGCGCTCTACTCGTTCGTCATCATCCTGCTGACCGGCGTCTACCTGACGCTGTTCTTCAAGCCCAGCATGGCCGAGGTGCACTACCACGGCTCCTACGCGCCGATGCAGGGCGTGGTGATGTCCGAGGCGTACGCGTCCACGCTGGACATCAGCTTCGACGTGCGCGGCGGTCTGCTCGTGCGGCAGATCCACCACTGGGCGGCGCTGATCTTCCTGGTGTCGATGTTCGTGCACATGCTGCGCGTCTTCTTCACCGGCGCGTTCCGCAAGCCGCGCGAGCTGAACTGGCTGTTCGGCTTCCTGCTGCTGGTGCTGGGCATGTTCACCGGCTTCACCGGCTACTCCCTGCCGGACGACCTGCTCTCCGGCACCGGTGTCCGGTTCATGGAGGGCGCGATCCTCTCGGTGCCCGTCGTCGGCACCTACCTGGCGATGTTCCTGTACGGCGGGGAGTTCCCCGGCACGGACATCATTCCGCGCTTCTTCGCGCTGCACGTGCTGCTGCTGCCCGGCCTGATGCTGGGGCTGGTGGTCGCCCACCTGATCCTGGTCTTCTACCACAAGCACACCCAGTACCCCGGGCCCGGCCGGACCAACAAGAACGTCGTGGGCTTCCCGCTCATGCCGGTCTACATGGCCAAGGCAGGCGGCTTCTTCTTCCTGGTCTTCGGCGTGATCGCGGTCATGTCGGCGGCGTTCCAGATCAACCCGGTGTGGGTGATCGGTCCCTACCGGCCGGATCAGGTGTCCACCAACGCGCAGCCCGACTGGTACATGGGCTTCTCCGAGGGCCTGATCCGCATCATGCCGGGCTGGGAGTGGGTCATCCCCGGCGGCTACACGCTCAACTTCGGCGTGTTCGTGCCGCTGATGGTCTTCCCGCTGGTGCTGGCCGTCATGGCGCTCTACCCGTTCTTCGAGTCCTGGGTGACCAAGGACAAGCGGGAGCACCACCTGCTGGACCGGCCGCGCAACGCCCCGACGCGCACCGGTATCGGTGCCGCCTGGATCAGCTGGTACTTCGTGATGCTGGTCGGCGGTGGCAACGACCTGTGGGCGATCTTCTTCGACATGTCGATCAACTCGATCACGTGGTTCGCCCGCATTGGGTTCTTCCTCGTGCCGGTGCTGACGTTCCTCGTCACCCGCCGCATCTGCCTCGGCCTCCAGCGCCGGGACCGGGACAAGGTGCTGCACGGCCGGGAGACGGGCATCATCAAGCGCCTGCCGCACGGCGAGTTCGTCGAGGTCCACGAGCCGCTGCCGCAGGACCAGCTGCACCTGCTCACCCAGCACGAGCAGCGCACGCCCGCCGAGCTGCCGCCCGCCACCGACGCGAACGGCGTGCGGCGCAAGGTCGGCCCGGTGGAGAAGCTGCGGGTGCGCATCAACCGCGGCTACTACGGCCCGAAGGCACAGATTCCCAAGCCGACGGCCCGCGAGTACGAGGAGATCTCCAGCGGTCACGGCCACCACTGAGCGGGCGCTGACCGCGCCGCGAAGCTGACCGCACCGCAAAAGGGGTCGGCCCCGTACCACCGTCCGGTGTCCGGACGGTGGTACGGGGCTTCGCGGTGTGAGCGGGGCCGATAGGGTTTCCGGTGCGGGAGCGCGATCCAGCCCCCGTGCACAGAACACAGCACCCCCAGGAGCGTGCCCATGAGCGCTGCGACCCCCGCCGGAGGCGACACCCTGGCGGACCGCTCCTGGCCGGACGTGCTGAGCACGCTGCTCAGCGGGCAGCACCTCACCGCCGGGGACACCGCCTGGGCGATGGACCGCATCATGCGCGGTGAGGCCACCGACGCCCAGATCGCCGGGTTCGCGGTGGCGCTGCGGGCCAAGGGCGAGACCGTCCAAGAGATGACGGGCCTGGTGCGGGCGATGTACGACCACGCCCACACCATCGACATCCCCGGCCCGACCGTGGACATCGTCGGGACCGGTGGCGACCGCGCGAAGACGGTGAACATCTCCACCATGTCCGCCATCGTCGTCGCCGGTACCGGCGCGAAGGTCGTCAAGCACGGCAACCGGGCCTCCTCCTCGGCGAGTGGCGCCTCGGACGTGCTGGAAAAGCTCGGCGTCAACCTGGAGCTGACGCCACAGCGCGTGGTCGAGGTCGCCGGGGAAGCGGGCATCACCTTCTGCTTCGCGGTGAAGTTCCACCCCGCGCTGCGGCACGTCGCGGCGGCCCGGCGCGAGCTGGGCGTGGCGACGCCGTTCAACTTCCTCGGCCCGCTGACGAATCCGGCCCGGGTCCGGGCGCAGGCCACCGGCGTCGCCGACGCCCGCATGGCGCCGATCCTGGCCGGGGTGCTCGCCGAACGCGGCACTTCCGCCCTGGTGTTCCGTGGCGACGACGGTCTGGACGAGCTGACGGTGACCTCGACGTCCACGGTGTACGTGGTGCGCAACGGCGCGGTGCGGCAGGAGACGTTCGACCCGCGTGACGTCGGCGTGGAGCTGGTACCGATCGAGGCGCTGCGGGGGGCGGACGCGGCGCACAATGCGGAGGTCGCGCGCCGCCTGCTGGCCGGCGAGCGCGGTCCGGTGCGGGACGCGGTGCTGCTCAACTCCGCCGCCGCGCTGGTCGCCCTGGCACCCGGTGACGGGGCGCTGACCGAGCAGCTGGCGGCGGCCATGGAACGCGCCGCGCACTCCATCGACTCCGGCGCGGCACGCGGCGCGCTGGAGCGCTGGGCAGCGGCCACCCACCGGTGACGCCGCGCCCGCCGCCCCGGTTCCTTCCGGCCGTAAGGCGGGGCCGGGCCGGTGCGACCCGCCCGCCTGGCTGGACCCGCCGCGTCCCCCAGCACACGGTCCGCCTGCTGGGGGACGCCCTGCGGTCCGCCCGGCTCAGCCCTCCAGGCCGATGGCGAACGCGGCCTCCAGGTCGTGCTGGGAGTAGGTGCGGAAGGCGATGTGCGTCTCGGTGGACAGCACGCCCGGCACCTTGCTGATGTGCCCGGGGATGACGTCGGCCAGGTCGTCATGGCGGGGCACGCGGACCATGGCGATCAGGTTGTGCGCGCCGGTGACCGAGTAGACCTCACTGACGCCCTCCAGCGCCGCGATCCGCTCGGCCACCTCCGGAATCGAGTCGGTGCTGGTCTTGATGAGCACGATCGAGGTGATCACGGCCTCGTCACTCCTTCCGGTCGCCTGACGGGCCCGCTCACTTTAGCCCCAGCCACCGCCCTCGGCCCGGCGGCCCACGGCGGGGAGCCGAGGGGGAGGGGCGGGGCGCAGGTGACGGCTCGGCCACGGCGTGCCCCGCGCCACACGCCGGTCCCGGTCCAGGTCGTAGGGTTGCGGGTAGACACGCCCCGGGGGGCACCCTGCCCCGACCCGGTGGCACCCGACAGAAGAGGACGAACCATGCCGGTTCCTCAGCCCACGGCCGACACGCGCTGGCGCTGCACGCTGTGCGGGAACCTGACGCGCTTCGACGTCACCCGCAGCAGCAAGGTGGTGGAGTACGTGCACCTGGACCTGGCCGGGGAGCCGAAGGTGGAGGAGAGCGAGGTGCTGACCGAGGCGATCGAGTCGGTGCGCTGCCGCTGGTGCAACGCGCTGGACCAGATCGAGCTGGTCGCCCGCCCCGACGCGCGGGGCTGAGGGCGGACGCGGGCAGGCGAGCGGGAGTCGAGTCGTGGAGCAGACGCCAGGCGGTGAGCCGCACGCGGAGCCGGCGCGCGCCGCCGAGGCGCTGGACCGTCCGCTGCCGGAACGGGTGCGGCACAAGGTCATCACTCTCACCGGTGACGCGATCGGTGCGCTGACCGTCGCCGAACTTCCCCCGCCCCTGCGCCAGTACGCCCGCTTCACCCCCGCGCGCCGGGTGAAGTTCGGCGGCAACGCCATGGCCGCCGCGCTGGAGAGCGACGTCGCCTTCCGGCAGCGCATCGCCGCGCGGCTGCGGGAGGCGTTCTCCGAGCTGACCGAGGCGCTGGACACCGGTACCCCGCCCGCCGCCGCCGACCCGGTAGATGTCGCCGCCCTCGCCTACGTGACGCGGCCCGAGGGCTGGGTCAAGCTGGTGGCCGCAGCCGGGGAGGAGGCGCAGCGGGCGCAGGCGGAGAAGGCCGGTGCGGAGGCCGAGCGGGAACTGGCCCGGCTGCGTGCCGAGCTGGCCGAGGCCCGGGAGGCCGGGCGCGACGGCAGCGAGAAGCACCGCGCCGAGCTGGAGGCCACCCGGCGCGAGATGGACGGTCTCAGCCGGCGGCTGCGCAGCGCGCTCAGCGACGTCAAGCGCGGGGAGGCGGCGCTGCGCAAGATGCGCGCCGAGCTGGAGGAGGCGCGGGCCCAGGCGGCGGCGCAGAAGGCGGCGTCCGACGGCGAGGTGCGGCGGCTGCGGGCGCGGGCGGCCGAGGCGGAGTCCGCGCTGGAGGCGGACAAGCGGGCGGCGCGCGAGGGCCGCAGCGTCGCGGACATGCGGGTGCGGCTGCTGCTGGACACCGTGCTGGACGCCGCGCAGGGGCTGCGCCGCGAGCTGGCGCTGCCGCCCACCGCGCACCACCCGGCCGACACCGTGGAGGCGGTGGAGCCGGGCCGGATGAGCCCGAAGGACATCGCCCACCGCGCGCTGTCCGAGGAGGACCCGGCGCTGCTGGACCAACTGCTCGCGCTGCCGCAGGTGCACTTGCTGGTGGACGGCTACAACGTCACCAAGACCGGCTACCCGACGATGCCGCTGGAGAAGCAGCGCCTGCGCCTGCTGGGCGGGCTGGCGGTGCTGGCGGCCCAGTCCGGCGCCGAGGTGACGTGCGTGTTCGACGGTGCCGACCTGGCGTCCCCGGTGCTGCTCGCGCCGCCGCGCGGGGTGCGGGTGCTGTTCAGCAAACCCGGGCAGACCGCCGACGAGTTGATCCGCCGCCTGGTGCGCGCCGAGCCGGACGGGCGTCCGGTGGTGGTGGTCTCCACCGACCGCGAGGTGGCCGACGGCGTCGCCGAGGCAGGCGCTCGCCCGGTGGCGTCGGCGCTGCTGCTGCGGCGACTTGCCCGTACCTGAGCCCCGCGTCCCAGGCGCCCGGTTTCGCCCGCTCGTCCGTTGCGTCCCGACGTGGGGCCTACGCAGCGTCAAGTGGCCGTTGCTTCAGGTGTGGTGTTGGTAAAGGATGGTCGTGGGGTAAGAGATTTTGACCGCGAAGATTTGAAGCGGGCTTCCCCACCTGGCTAATCTCAGGCCCGAACCTTCGCACGGTCGATCACCCACCCGGGGTGGCGGCGAAGGAACCGCCGACTCCGCGGCCCGACGCGGAACCGGGTCGCACAGGTGCGCGGCGCGGCAGGCGGCTGAGGCAAAGGAGCTCGCCCCCGTGGCGTCCCACCGTCGTCCCAAGCAGCCGGGGAGAACCCGCACGAGTGTTCTCACCGCGACCGCTGCGGCAGCCGTCGCCCTGTCCACCAACTCCGCTTACGCCGACCCGGCGCCCGATCCCGACGCGCGCGGTGTGCAGGCCGAGATCGACCGGCTGCACGAGGAAGCGGCCAAGGCCACCGAGAAGTACAACGGCGCCGAGGAGAAGGCCGACAAGCTCCAGGACCAGGTTGACAGCATCCAGGACTCCGTGGCGCGCGGTCAGGACGAGCTCAACGACCTGCGCGACGGCCTGGGTTCGGCGGCCACCGCGCAGTACCGCAACGGCGGCCTGGACCCCTCGGTGCAACTGCTGCTGTCCTCCGACCCGGACGACTACCTGGAGCGCGCCTCCGCCCTCGACCAGCTCAGCGGCACGCAGGTCGCCGCGATCGAGCGCATCCAGGACAAGCAGCGCAACCTGGAGCAGCAGCGCGACAGCGCCGCCGAGAAGCTCGACGACCTCGCGGACACCCGGGAGGAGCTGGCCGACCAGAAGGACAAGGTCCAGAGCAAGCTCGCCAAGGCGCGGGAGCTGCTCAACTCGCTGACCGAGAAAGAGCGCGAGGAGCGGCGGGAGCGCGAGGAGCGGGCCAGCCGCGCCTCCACTGAGCGCGCCGAGCGGGGCACGGAAGCCGCGCCGCCCACCGGACGCGCCGCCTCCGCCTACGAGGCGGCCGCCACCCGCGTCGGCATGCCCTACGCGTGGGGCGCCGAGGGCCCCAACTCCTTCGACTGCTCGGGGCTGGTGGTGTGGGCCTACAAGCAGGCCGGGATATCCGTGCCGCGCACCTCGCAGGCGCAGGCCAGCGCCGGTACGCGCATCAACTCGATGAGCGACCTGCGCGTGGGTGACCTGGTGATCCTGCGCAACGACCTGGGCCACGTCGGGTTCTACGCCGGCAACGGCCAGATGCTGCACGCGCCCTACCCCGGTGTGTCGGTCCGCTACGAGTCCATCTCCGGCTCGGGCATGCCGTTCATGTGGGGCGTGCGCATCTAAGCTGCCCCCGCTGCCCCGTCACCCCGGCGTCAACCGCGTGCCAGTTAATCCCTTCTTACGAGTGGTCTCGGGGAGCGGCCGGGTGCCGGGCGCCGCGTGCTGAGCTGGGAATTGTGCCGGTTCCGGGCCTGCAGGAGGCTCGCCGGGCGTTGGACGGCCGGTGAGCGGGCCGTTACTGTGCGGGCGCCGTTCAGCGGCAGCCAGCCCCTGCGGGGGAACACGCACACCGAACGCGGAGCAGTCGTGGGTTCGCACCGACACACCCCACCCCCCGGCTTCGGCAGGGGCGCCCGGGTCACCGTTTTGACGGCGGCCGCCGCCTCAGCCGCCGCGATGACCGCCCTCCCCGCGGGCGCCGACCCCAGGGAGCCGACAGCGGCTTCCGTGAGCGAGCGCGTGGACCGCCTGTACACGCAGGCGGAGCAGGCCACGGAGCAGTACAACGCGACCGCTGAGACCGTCGCCGACCTGCGCGAGCAGGTGGACCAGGCGCAGGACCAGGTGGCACGGGGCCAGGAGAAGGTCAACCGGTTGCGCGGCGCGCTCGGTTCCCTGGCCGGGGCGCAGTACCGCTCGGCCGGGGTGGACCCGGCGGTGACCCTCCTGCTGGCCACCGACCCGGACGGCTATCTGGACAAGGCCGCCACGCTGAACCGCATCGGCAGCCGCCAGATCGGGGAGCTGCGCGACCTGCGCACCGCCCAGCGCCTGCTGAACACCCGCCGGGACCGCGCTACCGACCGGCTGGCGGAGCTGGAGGACGAGCGCGAGAAGCTGAGCAAGCACCGCAAGACGGTGCAGGGCAAGCTCGCCGCGGCGCAGCGGCTGCTGAACACCATGTCGGCCCAGGAGCGCCGGGAGCGCGAGGAGCGGGAGCGCGCGTCGCGCCAGGCGGCCCGGCCCGCTGCGACCGCGACGGGGGTGGCCGCCGGAGCCTCCGGGCGCGCGGGCGCCGCGCTGGCGGCAGCTCAGACGGCGGTGGGCAGCCCCTACGGCTGGGGCCAGGCGGGGCCGCACGCGTTCGACTGCTCGGGCCTGACGCAGTGGGCCTACGGGCGGGCCGGGGTCTCCATCCCGCGCACCTCGCAGGCGCAGGCGCACGCCGGGCAGCGGGTGCCGCTGGCCCAGGCCCGCCCGGGGGATCTGGTGCTCTACCGGGGCGACGCCAGCCACGTGGCGATCTACGCGGGCGGCGGCCAGGTCATCCACGCGCCCTACCCGGGTGCCCAGGTGCGCTACGACCCGGTGAACATGATGCCGGTCAGTGCCGTGACCCGGCCCTGAGCGCACCGCCCCCGGCACCCTCGCCGGGCGCGCCCACCGCACCTCCGCCGGGCGCACCCCCGGCACCGGCCCGGTGGACGCCGACACCGGCCGCGTCCCGTGCTCCCGCCGCCCCGCTCACCGTCGTCCGCCACAGCCCGGCGCAGGACAGCACCGCCGCCGCCACCAGCAGCCCGTTGCGCACCACCAGCAGCGCCACACCCAGCGGCTGGCTGGTGACGACGGCGTCGAAGAACACCGGGAACTCCAGCAGCGTCACCGGCACGGCCGCCGCCACCAGCAGCGCGGGCCACCGCTGGTGCCGCGAGCGCAGCGTCAGGCAGACGGCCGCCAGACCCACCAGCCACACCAGGTACTGCGGGCTGAGCACCCGGCTGGTGACGGTGAACAGCAGCACCGCCGCCAGCGCCGCGTCCGCGAGGGTGGACGGGCCCCAGGTGTGCGCGCGCAGCCGCCACCACACCAGCCAGCCGAACGCCGCCACCGTCAGCAGCAGCGACCCGGTGGCCACCATGTCCACCTGCGGCCCCAGGAACTCCATCGAGCCGTAGTGCAGCCGCACCTCGCCCGGCCAGCCGAACCCCCGCGCCACGTGGAGGACCAGCGCCCCCAGGGACTCCACCTCCACCCCCCGGTCCCGCTGGGCGGTCAGGAAGTCCCAGCCGCCGGGCCGCGCGAGCGACAGCACCGCCGCGCACCCGGCCGCCGCGACGACGGCCGACCCCGCCAGCCGCGCCCCCCACCGGTCCCAGCGGGCACCGGCGAGCAGCAGCACGGGCCACACCTTGACCAGCGCGCCGAGCCCGGCCAGTGCCCCGGCCAGCCGGGGGCGGCGGACGGCGGCCAGCAGCGCGCCGACAGCCAGCGCGGTCACCATGAGGTCGTAGCGGGCGTATACGGTCGGCCCCAGGAGCGGCACCCCGGCTACCCACAGCCACGCCCCGGCCAGGCTGCTCCCCCTGCGCGCTCGTCCTCGTACGGCCCGCAGCAGCAGGGCGAGGACGAGCGCGTCGGTGGCGCAGGCCAGGACGAAGAACGCCGCCGGGTAGGCGAGGAAGGGCAGCAGATCAGGCGCGAGGACGGGCAGGGCGGCGCCCGGCGGGTACTGCCAGGAGACGTCGTCCAGCGGGTAGCTGCCGCCGCGCAGCACCTGGGCCCAGCCCTGGTAGATCACCGACACGTCCGAGGTGACGTCCGGGCCGCGCAGCCGCCACACCCCGAAGACGGTCAGCAGCAGCACGGCGCGGGTGAGCACCCAGGTGAGCAGCGGCAGACGCATACCGTGACCGTACGCGGTGCGACGCCCCGGCCGGTACCGGCGGCGCCGCGCCCACCCGGTACTGTCGTCGCCGATGCACCCGCCCATGCCCAAGACGCTGATCGTCACCAACGATTTCCCGCCCCGCCCCGGCGGTATCCAGGCGTTCCTGCACAGCATGGCGCTGCGCCTGGACCCAGACCGCCTCGTCGTCTACGCCTCCACCTGGAACCGCAGCGCCGAGGGCCGCGAGGCGACGGCACGGTTCGACGCGGAGCAGCCCTTCCCCGTCGTCCGCGACCGCACCACCATGCTGCTGCCCACCCCGCGCGTCACCCGGCGCGCGAGCGAGCTGCTGCGCGAACACGGCTGCACCTCGGTGTGGTTCGGCGCCGCCGCGCCGCTGGGCCTGATGGCACCGGCGCTGCGGGCGGCGGGCGCGCGGCGGCTGGTGGCCACCACGCACGGGCACGAGGCGGGCTGGGCCCAGCTGCCCGCCGCACGGCAACTGCTGCGGCGTATCGGCGAGTCCACCGACACGATCACCTACCTCGGTGAGTACACTCGCGCCCGCATCGCCCGCGCCCTCACCGAGCAGGCCGCCGCCCGCATGGTCCAGCTGCCGCCGGGCGTGGACGAGAAGACCTTCCACCCCGGCTCCGGCGGCGACGCGGTCCGCGCCCGCCTGGGCCTGACCGACCGCCCGGTGATCGTGTGCGTCTCCCGGCTGGTGCGGCGCAAAGGCCAGGACACCCTCATCGAGGCCATGCCGCGCATTCTGGCGCAGGTGCCAAACGCGGTGCTCCTCATCGTCGGCGGCGGCCCCTACGAGGCAAACCTGCGCCAGCTCGCGCAGGCCACCGGCGTCGCCGGCGCGGTGCGCTTCACCGGCGCCGTGCCCTGGGAGGAGCTGCCCGCCCACTACGGCGCCGGGGACGTGTTCGCCATGCCGTGCCGCACCCGGCGCGGCGGGCTGGACGTGGAGGGCCTGGGCATCGTCTACCTGGAGGCGTCCGCGACCGGCCTGCCCGTGGTGGCCGGAGACTCCGGTGGCGCGCCCGACGCCGTGCTGCCCGGCGAGACGGGCTGGGTGGTGCGCGGTGGCGACGCGGCGCAGACCGCCGAACGCGTCACCGCCGCGCTGAAGGACCCCGGGCTGCGCCGCCGCCTGGGGCAGGGGGGCCGGGCCTGGGTCGAGGAGCGGTGGCGCTGGGATCTGCTCGCGGACCGGCTGCGGGAACTGCTGTAACGCGCGGGGACGCCGCCCGCGTTTGCGGCCGGTGCGCAGGCCCAGCACGCTGGAGGCGATGGACCCCGTCGCGGCGCTGGACCGGATCGCGTACCTGCTGGAGCGGGCCCAGGCGCCCACCTACCGGGTGCGGGCCTTCCGCAGGGCGTCGGGCGTGCTGGCCGGGCTGCCGCCCGGCGAGGTGGAGCGCCGCGCCCGCGACGGCACGCTGACGCGGCTCAAAGGGCTGGGGGAGACGACGGCCACGGTCGCCCGCGAGGCGCTGGCCGGTACGGTGCCGGGATACCTGGCGAAGCTGGAGGAGCAGGCGGCGGCGCCCGAGCGGCTGCCGGAGGCCGCCGAGCGGCTGTGCGCGGCCCTGCGCGGCGACTGCCACACCCACTCCGACTGGTCCGACGGCGGCAGCCCCATCGACGTCATGGCCCGCGCCGCCCGGGACCTGGGACACGAGTGGGCCGTGCTGAGCGACCACTCGCCCCGGCTGACCGTCGCGCGCGGCCTGTCTCCGCAGCGGCTGCGCGAACAGCTGGACGTGGTCGCCGCACTGAACGAGGAGCTGGCTCCGTTCCGGCTGCTGACCGGCATCGAATGCGACATCCTCAGTGACGGCTCGCTGGACCAGGAAGCCGGGCTGCTGGACCGGCTCGACGTGGTGGTGGCCTCCGTCCACTCCGAACTGCGCATGCCCGCCGCCGCGATGACGCGCCGCATGGAACGGGCCGTGCGCAGCCCGCTCGTGGACGTGCTGGGGCACTGCACCGGGCGGCTGCTGGGCGGGCGGCGGGGGCGCCCGGAATCGCAGTTCGACGCGGCCCGGGTCTTCGCCGCCTGCGCCGAGTCCGGTACCGCCGTGGAGATCAACTGCCGCCCCGAGCGGCTGGACCCGCCGCTGCGGCTGCTGCGCCATGCGGTGTCCGAGGGCTGCCACTTCGCGATCGACACCGACGCGCACGCGCCCGGTCAGCTGGACTGGCAGCCGCACGGGTGCGTCCGCGCCGCCGAGTGCGACGTGCCCGCCGAACGCGTCGTCACCACCTGGGACGCCGACACCCTGCTGGCGTGGACACGCTGAGCCGCGCAGCGGGACGCCCGGCGGGCGGGCCGTAGGCCCTGGGACGCGGACGCCGGGCGGGCGCCGTCGGCCCCGCGCGCTGGCCGGGTGCCGTCAGCCGTACAGGGCCTCGATCTCGTGCGCGAAGTCCTTGGCGACGACGTTGCGCTTGAGTTTCAGCGACGGCGTGACGTGCCCGGAGTCCTCGGTGAACTGGGTCGGCAGCAGCCGGAACCTGCGCACCGACTCCGCGCGCGAGACGGCCGCGTTGCCGTCGTCCACGGCCTCCTGTACCGCGGCCAGCAGCTCCGGGTCGGCCAGCAGGTCGGTGCGGTTCAGCCCGCCCTTGCCGTGCTCCTCGGCCCAGCGCGGCAGGAACTCCTCGTCCAGCGTGATCAGCGCGCTGATGTAGGGGCGTCCGTCGCCGACCACCATGCACTCGGCGACCAGCGCGTGCGCGCGGATGCGGTCTTCGATGACGGCCGGGGCGACGTTCTTGCCGCCCGCCGTCACCAGGATCTCCTTCTTGCGCCCGGTGATGCTCAGGTAGCCGTCGGCGTCGAGGGTGCCGAGGTCGCCGGTGTGGAACCAGCCGTCCGCCATCGCCTCCGTGGTGGCCGCATCGTTGTTCCAGTACCCGGCGAACAGGTGCTCACCGTGCAGCAGGACCTCGCCGTCCTCGGCGATGCGCACCACCGACCCGGGCAGCGGCTGGCCCACGGTGCCGATCTTCTGCCGGTCCCACGGGTTGAACGCCGTCGCCGCGCACGACTCGGTCAGCCCGTAGCCCTCCAGCACGGTGAAGCCGATCCCACGGTAGAAGTGGCCCAGCCGCGAACCGAGCGCCGCCCCGCCGGAGATGGCGTGCGTGGCGCGCCCGCCGAGCACCGAGCGCAGCTTGCTGTAGACGAGCCGGTCGAACACCTTGTGCTTGAGCCTGACCCCCAGCGAAGGCCCGCCCGGGGTGCTCAGCCCCTCGCTGTAGGCGATCGCGGCGGCGGCGGCCTTGTCGAAGATCTTGCCCTTGCCGTCGCCCTCGGCCTTCGCCCGCGCCGAGTTGTAGACCTTCTCGAACACCCGGGGCACGCCGAGCACGATCGTGGGCTTGAAGGACGCCAGTTCGTCGGTGAGCGTCTTGATGTCCGGCACCAGCCCGAGCCGGATCGGCGCCATCACGGCCGCGAGCTGCACCATGCGCCCGAACACGTGCGCTGCCGGAAGAAACAGCAGCACCGAGCCCTCACCCGGCCGGAACAGCGGCTTCAGCCGCTCCACGATGTTGCCGCACTCGGCCAGGAACGACCGGTGCGTCAGCACGCATCCCTTGGGGCGGCCCATGGTCCCCGAGGTGTAGACGATCGTCGCCGGGTCGTCCGCGCACGCGGTGCGGCTGCGCTGGTCCACCGCCTCGTCCGGGACGTCGGCACCGGCGGCGGTCAGCTCGGCGACGCCACCCTCGTCGATCGTCCACACCTCGCGCAGCTCCGGCAGCCGGTCGCGGACGCCGCCGACGGTCCGCGCGTGCCCGGGGCTCTCCACGACGACGCCGACGGCACCGGAGTCACCGAGTATCCAGGCGATCTGCTCCGGGCTGCTCGTCTCGTACACCGGGACGGTCACCCCGCCCGCCGCCCAGATCGCGAAGTCCAGCAGCGTCCACTCGTAGCGGGTGCGCGACATCAGCGCGACGCGGTCGCCCGGCTCGACACCGGCGGCCATCAGCCCCTTGGCGACGGCGTTGACCTCCGCCAGGAAGGCCGTCGCGGTCAGGTCCTCCCACCGGGCCGCATCGCGCGGGTCCTTTCTGGCGATCACCGCGAGGTCCGGGTACTGGGCCGCGTTGCGACGGATCAGATCGGTGAGGTTTCCGTCCGCGGGGACCTCGTACAGAGCCGGAAGGCTGAACTCGCGCAAGACTGCTGCTCCTCGTCGGCACCGCCGCGAGACCGGGGGTGACCTCGCGTTGCTGGACGGCATAAGACGGCATGGACAGCGCGGACGTTACCCATCGGTAGAGGGACGGGTACAGACCCGCCAGTCAGATGTTCGCTGTGTCACACCCCGCGCGGCCAGCCTGCGGCGACACTAACACCGGCGCCGGTATTGCTCGCCTTTCCGCCTCCCCGCCCGGCTCAGGTGGCGAGGCCCGCACGCTGGACCACCGCACCCCGCGCGGGCCTCGCACCGGGCCGGAACCCCGGCCCACGCCGGGAACCCCGGGCCGACGGCGCCGTAGGGTGAGGCGCATGCGGATTCACGTGGTCAGCGACGTGCACGGGAACAGCGGGGATCTGGCACACGCGGGCGAGGGCGCCGACGTCACCCTGTGCCTGGGCGACCTCCTCCTCTTCCTGGACTACGCCGACTACCGCCGTGGCATCCTCCCGGAGCTGTTCGGCCCGGAGGCCACCGCCCGCTACGTGGAGCTGCGCACCGCACGGCGCTACGCCGAGGCCCGCACCTACGCCCGCGAGCTGTGGGACACAGTAGGCACCGTAGACGCTGTAGACATGGCCGCCGCCGTGGAGCCCGCCGTGCGCCGCCAGTACGCGGAACTGTTCGCCGCGATGCCCACCCCCACCTACGCCACCTACGGCAACGTGGACCTCCCCAAACTGTGGCCGGAGTACGCGCGGCCGGGCACCACCGTGCTGGACGGGCAGACCGCGCGGATCGGCGGGCTGACCGTCGGTTTCGTCGGCGGCGGCCTGCGCACACCGATGAACACCCCCTACGAGCTGGAACCGGACGTCTACGCGGAGAAGGTCGCCGCGCTCGGCACCGTGGACGTGCTGTGCTCGCACATTCCGCCGGAGGTGCCGGAACTGTGCTACGACACCGTCGCCCGCCGCTTCGAGCGGGGCAGCGCCGCCCTGCTGGAGGCGATCCACCAGATACGTCCCCGCTACGCCCTGTTCGGCCACGTCCACCAGCCGCTGGTGCGGCGCATGCGGATCGGCGCGACCGAGTGCGTCAACGTCGGCCACTTCAACGCCACCGGCAAGCCGTTCGTCCTGCGGTGGTGACGCGGGTGAGGTGAGCGCACCCCGCCCGCGATAGCCTGCCTGCGCAGACGGCGCGGCACGACTTGGCGCACACGGACTCAACGGCCACCCCGGAGGACCACAGCGATGGCGGAACACACCAGGTCGAGCATCACCATCGAGGCGGCCCCGGCCGACGTGATGGACGTGATCGCCGACTTCCCCCGCTACCCGCAGTGGACCGGCGAGGTCAAGGTGGCCGAGGTGCTGGCCACCGACGAGCAGGGCCGCGCGGAGAAGGTACGCCTGGTCCTGGACGCCGGCGCCATCCGCGACGAACACACCCTCGCCTACACCTGGCACTCCGGGCACGAGGTCAGCTGGACGCTGGTGAAGTCGCAGATGATGCGCGCGCTCGACGGGTCCTACCTGCTCACCCCGCTCGGCCCCGGCCGCACCGAGGTGACGTACCAGCTCACCGTGGACGTCAAGATCCCCATGCTCGGCATGATCAAGCGCAAGGCGGAGAAGGTCATCACCGACCGCGCGCTCGCCGGGCTGAAGCAGCGAGTGGAGTCCGGCGGCGCCACCCCCGGCCCCAGCGAGAGCTGACGTGCGCCGCACCGTCCTGGTCACCGGCGCGGGCGGTGCGGGGCGCACCACCGTGGCCGCCGCCACCGCGCTGGCCGCCGCCCGCGCGGGCCACCGCACCCTGCTCCTCAGCGCCGACCCGCTCGCCGCCGCCGCCACGGCAGACGCCGACGGCCCGCGCCTGGTGACCGCCGCCCCCGGCCCCTGCTCCCGCGCCGCCCTGCTCACCCTCCAGCAGCGCGGCCGGGCCGCCCTGGACCTGCTGGGCGCCCAGCCGCTGGAGGAGGACGAGCTGACCGAACTCCCCGGCGCCGCCTCCTTCGCCGTCCTGCACGCCCTGCACACCGCGCACGCCGAACCGGACGGCGCCTGGGACGTGCTGGTCGCCGACCTGCCGCCGGTGCCCGACGCCGTGCACCTGCTCGCCCTGCCCGGCCAGCTCGCCCGCTGCCTGCGCCGCCTGCTGCCGCCCGAGCGGCAGGCCGCCCGCGCCCTGCGCCCGCTGCTGGCCCAGCTCGCCGGGGTCCCGATGCCCGCCGAGTGGCTGTACGACGCCGCCGGGCGCGGGCAGGCGGTGCTCGCCGGTATCGTGCGGGTCCTGCGCGCGCCCGGCACCTCCGCACACCTCGTCGTCACCCCGGAACCCGGCGCACCCGACGCCGTCCGGGAGACGCGGGCCGGGCTGGCCCTGCACGGGGTGCCGCTCGACGGCGTCACCGTGAACCGCCTGCTGCCCGCCGAGTCCCCAGACCCCTACCTGCGCGGCCTGGGCACGGCCCAGCGCGAGGTCGTCCAGACGCTGCGGGGCGGCGCCGACACCGTGCCGGTGCGCGAGCTGCCGTGGCGGCCCGAAGCTCCGCGCACCGCCGACGGGCTGCGCGCACTGGACGTGCCCGCTCCCACGACGCCGGGTCCCGCACCCGGCCCGTACGTCGAGGACCACCGGGCGGTAGACGGCCTGCTGGTGTGGCGGCTGCCGCTGCCCGGTGCCACCAAGGCCCGCACGGAACTGCTGCGGCGCGGCGACGAGATCATCGTCACCACCGGCCCGTACCGGCGCGCCCTGCCGCTGGAGGGCGCGCTCACCCGGTGCACCGTCGCCGGAGCCCGGCTGGCGGACGGCGAGCTGACCGTCCGGTTCCGCCCCGACCCCGCACTGTGGCCCCGGGGCCGCTGACGGGTAGGGTCGAAACCCCGGGATTCCCCGGATAACCCGGGAGCCCGAGGTGCCCGAGGTGCCCGGGCCGACGAGCAAGCCGAGGACGCCCGGCACCCCCAGCAGCCCGGGAGTCAACCGAATAGCCCGAGCAACCCAGGTAGTTCCGAGAACCACGCGACGCAGCAGGAGCCGGGAGCCCGTGATGAGCGATGCCCGAGGACGCGAGCCGCACGGCCAGGACGACGCAGGCCCCACCCCCACCGGTACCGGCGGGGACGCCGACGCCTGGGCGGACGCCTGCGCGGAGGATCTGGCGGCCGAGCGGGCCCGCCGCCGCGCGCGGTACGCGCAGGAGCCCGGCAGCGCGGCCGAGGAGCTGCGGCGGCTGGCGGAGACGGTCGCCGGGAAGCTGGCCGGGCTGACCGGCGGCAGCGCGGCGCAGGGCCAGGACTGGGCCCGGCAGGTCGTGGAGGGCGCGCGGGCGGCCGTGGAGCCCGTCGTCCGGCGCAACCCGCAGGTTTTCGAGCACCTGTCGGCGGCGGGGAACGAGCTGCTGGCCGCCTACCGTTCGGCGGTGTCCGGCCAGGAGCAGCGCTGGACCCGTGGCGCGCAGGACTCCATCATCCCGGAGGCCGCCCAGGCCCGGGACGCCGACCGCGCACCCGCTGACAGCGACACCCCCGCCCCCCGAAGCGACCGCCGCGACGCCCCTGAGGCCCGTGACGGCCACGACGCCCGGGACGACCACCGCGACGGCCCCGACGACCCGCCCGGCACCGAGCGCATCGACCTCGACTGACCCCCGGCTGCCACCGGCAGCAGCCACCGGGCACCGCCCGCCGGCAAACCCCAGCTCCGGTAACGTTGAGTACAGCGGGGCTCTACCGGATAACTGAGGGACTTATGGGACTCACCATTGGCGTCGACATCGGCGGTACCAAGGTCGCGGCCGGGGTGGTTGACGAGGACGGCAACATCCTGGAGACCAGCCGGGTGCCGACCCCGCAGACGGCCGAGGGCGTCATCGACGCCATCGCTGACGCGGTGCGGGAGGCCAGCGCCCACCACCAGGTGGAGGCCGTCGGCATCGGCGCGCCCGGCTACGTGGACGACAAGCGGGCCACCGTCCTGTTCACGCCCAACCTGAGCTGGCGCCACGAGCCGCTGAAGGACAAGGTGGAGCAGCGCGTCGGGGTGCCCGTCGTGATCGAGAACGACGCCAACGCGGCGGCCTGGGGCGAGTACCGGTTCGGCGCGGGCCAGGGCCACGAGGACGTCGTCTGCATCACCCTGGGCACGGGGCTGGGCGGCGGCGTCATCATCGGCGGCAAGCTGGTGCGCGGCCGGTACGGCGTCGCCGCCGAGTTCGGCCACATCCGCATGGTGCCCGACGGGCTGCTGTGCGGCTGCGGTAACCAGGGCTGCTGGGAGCAGTACGCCTCCGGCAGCGCACTCGTCCGCTACGCCCGGCAGCGCGCGGCGGCCACCCCGGAGAACGCGGGCACGCTGCTGGGCCTGGGCGACGGCACGCCCGGCGGCGTCCAGGGCAAGCACGTCAGCCAGGCGGCCCGCGAGGGCTGTCCGGTGGCCATCGACTCCTTCCGGGAGCTGGCCCGTTGGGCCGGTGCCGGGCTCGCCGACCTCGCCTCGCTGTTCGACCCGGCGGCGTTCATCGTCGGCGGCGGCGTCTCCGACGAGGGGGACCTGGTGCTGGAGCCCATCCGCAAGTCCTACCGGCGCTGGCTGGTCGGGGCCCAGTGGCGCCCGCACGCCCAGGTGCTGGCGGCACGACTCGGCGGCAAGGCCGGGCTGGTGGGCGTCGCCGACCTGGCCCGCCAGGGCTGACCGGCCGGGCGGGTCCGACGGGGCTGACGAGCCGGGCGGGCAAGCCAGGGCTGACGGACCACAGGCGATGACGGGGGATGCGCGGCGCTGAGCCGCCCGCGCTCCGCACGGCGCACGCCGTACGGTGAGGGTATGACCAGGCCCCGGGACCTGCCCGCGTCCGCCACCCGCGCCGACGGCTCCGCCGTGATCCGCCTGCTCAGCTACAACGTCCGCTCGATGCGGGACGACGCGGGGGCGCTGGCCCGGGTGATCCGGGCCAGCGCCCCCGATGTCGTCTGCGTGCAGGAGGCGCCGCGCTTCTTCCGCTGGCGCAAGGCCGTCGCCCGCCTCGCCCGCGCCACCGGGCTGACCTACGTCACCGGCGGCGCCACCGCCTGCGGGCCGATGATCCTGGCCGCGCTGCGGGCCACCGTCGAGCACACCGAGGATGTGCTGCTGCCGCGCACACCGGGCCTGCACCAGCGCGGTTTCGCCACCGCCGTGCTGCGCTTCGGCCAGCACGCGCGGCTGAGCGTCGTCAGCTGCCACCTCAGCCTCCAGCGCGAGGAGCGGTACGCTCAGGCCGGGCTGCTGCTCGACCGGCTCGCGGCCACCGAGCCGCTCCCGGCCGTCGCCGCCGGTGACCTCAACGAGCGTCCCAACGGCCGCGCCTTTAGGCGGCTGACGGCGCGGCTGGACGACGGCTGGGCGCTGCGCCCGTGGGGCGGCGAGCACACCTCGCCCGCCCGCGACCCCTACCAGCGCATCGACGCGGTGCTCAGTCACGGCGTCGAGGTGCTGGGCTGCGGCGTGCCCAGCGGCCTGCCCGGGATCAGCGATGCCGCGCTGCGGGCCGCCAGCGACCATCTCCCGGTGCTCGCCGCGCTGCGCGTACCGGCCGCGCGGGCCGACGCGCGGCCTCGCGCCGCAGCAGATAGTTGACGAACACCCCGGTCAGCAGTGCCACGGCACTGAAGACGAACAGCAGGCTCAGCATGTGTGTCCCCCAAGTCACCTGAGCGGGCCGTCCCCCTCGTCCGGCCCCACGACCGAGACTAGTGGACGCCGCCCGGGTGGGTACGGCAGCACCGCGCGCGGGCTCAGACCACGGCGCCGCGCCCCGGATCGTCCCAGTCGTCCTCGTCGCCGTCCCGCAGCCGGGTCACCAGCGTGGCGAAGCCGCCCAGGAAGCCGCCGACGCCGAGCACGGAGATCCACCAGGTGAAGTCCCACTGGAGCAGCACGGCGGCCAGCAGCAGCGCCGGACCGCCCAGCACGGCCAGCCAGGCGAACTTGGTGGTGGTGTCCGGCCGGGGCAGCGGCGGCGGCTCGGGCGGAATGAAGTGGTCCTCGTCGGCGGAGGGTTCGGCCGCCTTCCAGTCGCGCGGGCCCGCCCCGGGCGAGTAGACGGTGAAGCTGCGTACCGGAGCGTCGTCGGCGGCGCCCGCGCCCTCGCGCCCGCCGGGGGCCGACCCCTCCCGCTCCTCGCGCCCGCCTGGGGCCGCTCCGTCCCGCTCCTCGCGCCCGTCCTCGTGCCGCCCCGGCTCCGGCTGCGGCTCGCGGGCTTCGCCGGTCCCGTGCCCCTCGCGGCCCTCCGCGGCGTCCTCCCGGCCCGGCTCGCGCGGCTCGTCCCCGTCCCGGCCCGTGCGGGACT
Source organism: Streptomyces sp. JJ66 (assembly GCF_019303495.1). Classification (GTDB taxonomy): domain Bacteria; phylum Actinomycetota; class Actinomycetes; order Streptomycetales; family Streptomycetaceae; genus Streptomyces. The sequence goes on from NZ_JAEVFI010000005.1 coordinate 255,698, forward strand.
CCGGCTTCGCCCACACACCCGGCGGGTCCGGCGGCTCGGCGCCGTAGCCCGCCACGATCTGCGCCCAGGCGGCTTCCTCGTCCAGGGGCTCCCTGCCCTCGCCCTGGCCCTGCTCACGCCCCGTCACGTGCCGCCTTCCTCGCTGCCAGCCGGGTGATGAACGCGTAGGAGTCGGCGAAGATCCTCTCCGCGTCGTGGTCCAGTGTGGCCACGTGGTAGCTGTCCTCCAAAACGGTCTCCGTCACCTCGGTGGAGGAGACGGCGCTGAGGATCACCGCCGTGTCGCTGGGCGGCACCACGTGGTCCACGCGGCTGTGCAGGACCAGCAGCGGCTGGGTCACCTGGGGCAGCTCACCCCGGGTCAGCTTCAGCAGCTCCCGCAGCGAGTGCGCGGCGTGCAGCGGCACCCGGGTGTAGCCGAGCTCCTCGGGGCCCTCCTTGCGGATGTCGCTGGTGATGCCCTTCGTGGTGCGGACCAGGTGGCGCACCACAGGCAGCGCGTACCCGGACAGGCGCGGGAACGTCATCGCCGGGTTGACGACGGCGATACCGCTGACCGCGTCCCCGTGCTTGGCCGCCAGGCGCAGCGCGAGCGCCCCGCCCATCGACATCCCGGCCACGAACACGTGGCGGCAGCGCTGGCGCAGTGCGTGCAGCTCCCGGTCGAGCGTCGCGTACCAGTCCTGCCAGCCGGTGACGGCCAGGTCCTCCCAGCGGGTGCCGTGCCCGGGCAGCAGCGGCACGCTCACGCTCAGCCCCTGGTCCGCCAGATACTGACCCCACGGTTTCACGGACTGCGGCGAGCCGGTGAAGCCGTGGCTGACCAGGACGCCGATCTCGGCTGAGCCGTCGTGCCGCATCGGCTCGCACCCGGGAAGCAGCTGCACGTGGGATCTCCGTTCGGCACGGGGAGGCGGGTCCTGTCACCCTACGCGCGTGCGGCGAGGCCGGGTAGCCCGGTAGGCCCGCCGGGCCAGACGGTGGGTCGGGATAGGGTGCGCAACGTCAGACACAGGAGGTTCAGGGGTGCTGTACGGCGCGATGAAGGTCTCGATCGGCGGGTCGCTCAAACTCGCCTTCCGCCCGTGGGTGGAGGGGGCCGAGCATGTTCCCGCGTCGGGTCCGGCGATCCTGGCGAGCAACCACCTGTCCTTCTCCGATTCCTTCTTCCTGCCCGCCGTCCTCGACCGCAAGGTCACCTTCGTCGCCAAGGCGGAGTACTTCACCACCCCGGGGGTCAAGGGCAGGCTGACGGCGGCGTTCTTCAAGGGCGTCGGCCAGCTGCCGGTGGACCGCTCCGGGGCACGCGGCGCCGCCGAGGCCGCGATCAACAGCGGCATCAAGGTGCTGGAGGAAGGCGGCCTGTTCGGTATCTACCCCGAGGGCACCCGCTCGCCCGACGGGCGCCTGTACCGGGGCAAGCCCGGCGGGCTGGCGCGCATCGTGCTGGCCACCGGCGTGCCGGTCATCCCGGTGGCGATGATCGACACCGAGAAGATCCAGCCGCCGGGCAAGGTGGTGCCCAAGCTGATGCGCCCCGGCATCCGGATCGGCCGCCCGCTGGACTTCAGCCGCTACGAGGGCATGGACGGCGACCGCTTCATCCAGCGCTCGCTGACCGACGAGGTCATGTACGAGATCATGAAGCTCTCGGGCCAGGAGTACGTGGACATGTACGCCACCGCGGCCAAGCGGCGGATCGCGGAGGCGGAGAAGGCCGCGAGGGCGGCCGAGAAGGCGGCGGAGAAAGCGGAGAAGGACGCCGCGAAGAACGCCGCGAAGGACGCGGCCAAAGCCGCCGCGAAGGAGCAAGACGACGACCAGGCCGCCTGAGCGCGGGGTTTCCTCCGGGGGGAGTGACGATGACCGGCACACACGACGCGACCCGCCCCAGCGGCGCGGGCCAACCCTGCCACCCGGCCCACCACGCCGACGCGCCGGACCGCGCTGACGCGGCCGAACCCGGCGAGGCGGCCAGCGCCGCGGACGCGCCTGCTGGCGGCGGCGGTGCGGTGCGCACCGGTGCGCGGGCGCCGCGCCGGGTGCCGCTGGCGCGGTTCGCGGGGCGGCTCAGGGTGACGCGGATGTCCGTCGAACAGCCGTTGTGGCGCGCGCTGGCCGGGTACCGCGTGCTGACCGCCGCCTACGCCGTCGCCGTGTTCAGCTACAACATCGACGCCTACACCCGCGACCTGATCGGCGTGGCCTTCCTGACCGTGCTGTCGGTGTGGACGCTGGCCACGCTGCCGAAGGTCTCCTCAGCCGCGCGCTGCACCCCGCGCTTCCTCGCCGCCGACCTGGTGCTCGCGCTCACCGGGATACTCATCACCCCGCTCGCCGACACCCGGGCCCTCGTCGGGCCGACGCTGCCCTCGGTCTGGGTGGCCGGAGCGGTGCTGGCGTTCGCCATCAAGGGCGGCTGGCGGTGGGCGGCGGGCGCGTCGCTGATCATCGGCGCGGCCAACATCGTCGAACGCGGCGCGCTGGGCGGGGACACGATCCACAACATCCTGCTCGTGACCGTGGCCAGCATCGGCATCGGCTACGTCGTGGAGGTGGCCCGCTCCTCCGAGCGCGCGCTCGCCGAGGCGCTGCGCATCGAGGCGGCCACCCGGGAGCGCGAGCGGCTGGCGCGCGACATCCACGACAGCGTGCTCCAGGTGCTGGCCATGGTGCAGCGGCGCGGTTCCGCGCTGGGCGGTGAGGCCGCGGAGCTGGGCCGGATGGCGGGGGAGCAGGAGGTGGCGCTGCGCGCGCTGGTCTCCAGCGGCATCGACGTCCGTGGCTCCGGCGCCCCTGGCCTGGGCACGCCCCGCCCTGGCGTCCCCGGTTCCGGCGTCCGCGACCCCGGCGGCGGCCCCGGAGGCATCCAGACCCCGTACCCGCTCCCGCCCCCGGACGGCGCCGAGCCCACCGACCTGCGCCCCCTGATCGCCCCGCACGCGGGCCGCCGGGTCACCATCGCCGACCCGGGCGCGCCGGTGCTGCTGCCGCCCGCCGCCGCCCGCAACGTCGCGCAGGCGGTGGGCGCGGCACTGGACAACGTGTGGCGGCACGCCGGGGAAGCGGCGCACGCCTGGATTCTGCTGGAGGACGAGCCCGACGCCGTCGTGGTGACGGTGCGCGACGACGGCCCCGGCATCCCGGCGGGACGGCTGGCGGCGGCCGAGGCGGAAGGGCGCCTGGGCGTGTCACTGTCGATCCGGGGGCGGCTGCGCGAGATCGGCGGCAGCGCGGACATCGTCTCGACGACCGGCCAGGGTACGGAGGTTGAGCTGAAGGTGCCGAAACATGACTGAGATCGCTGACAGCCCCCACCCCGCCGTGGAGCCGCGCGTCACGGTGATGGTCGTCGATGACCATCCGATGTGGCGGGACGCGGTGGCGCGCGACCTGGCGGCGGCCGGGTTCGAGGTGGTGGCCACCGCCGGGGACGGGCCGCAGGCCGTGCGCCGCGCCGAGGCCGCCCGTCCCGACGTCCTCGTACTCGACCTCAACCTCCCCGGGCTGCCCGGGGTCGAGGTCTGCAAGCGCCTGGTGTGCGAGGGCTCCTCGCTGCGGGTGCTGGTGCTCTCGGCCAGCGGTGAGCACGCGGACGTGCTGGAGGCCGTCAAGTCCGGGGCGACCGGGTACCTGATGAAGTCGGCCGGGCCCGGGGAACTGATCGAGGCGGTGCGCCGCACAGCCGCCGGTGACCCGGTGTTCACCCCCGGTCTGGCCGGGCTCGTCCTGGGCGAATACCGGCGGCTGGCCGGGGAAGCCGGGGCGGCGGGCACCTCGCGCGAGGCGGGCGGCTCCAATGCCCCGGCGCTGACCGAGCGGGAGACAGAGGTGCTGCGGCTGGTCGCCAAGGGGCTGTCGTACAAGCAGATCGCCGAGCGGCTGGTGATCAGCCACCGCACGGTGCAGAACCACGTGCAGAACACCCTGGGCAAGCTCCAGTTGCACAACCGCGTCGAGCTGGTGCGGTACGCGATCGAGGCTGGTCTGGACGAAGGGTGACCACACGGTGACGTAACGTCTACGCACGACGTGAGCTTCAGGAGGCGACACCATGCGGGTCGGAGTGCTGACCGGCGGCAGCGACTGCCCCGGCCTCAACGCGGTCATCCGCGCGATCGTCCGCAAGGGCGTACAGGAGTACGGCGACACCTTCACCGGCTTCCGCGACGGCTGGCGCGGCGTGCTGGAGAACGACACCATCGCGCTGGGCATCCCCCAGGTACGCGGCACCCTGCCGCGCGGCGGCACCGTGCTCGGCTCCTCCCGTACCGATCCGCTGGCCGGTGCCGACGGTCCGGCCCGCGTCCGCGCCACCCTCGAAGCGCACCGCCTGGACGCGCTCATCGTCATCGGCGGTATCCACACCCTCACCGCCGCCGCCTCCCTGACCGAGGAGCACGGCATTCCCTGTGTGGGCGTGCCCAAGACCATCGACAACGACATCGCGGGCACCGACTACACCGTCGGCTTCGACACCGCCGTCACCGTCGCGACCGAGACCATCGACCGGCTGCACACCACCGCCGAGTCCCACAAACGGGTGCTCGTGGTGGAGGTGATGGGCCGCAACAGCGGCTGGATCGCGGTGCACGCCGGGCTCGCCGGCGGCGCGAACGGCGTGCTGATCCCCGAGCGCCCCTTCGACCTGGACCGGGTCTGCGGCTGGGTGCAGTCCCGGTTCGGGGCCAGTTACGCCCCGATCGTCGTCGTCGCCGACAACGCCCGCCCCGCCGGCTATCCGGTGCGGCTGGGCGGCCTGTCCGGCATCGGGGAGTGGCTGGGCCACGAGATCGAACGCCGCACCGGTCACGAGGCCCGCGCCACCGTACTCGGCCACATCCAGCGCGGCGGCACCCCCACCCCGTTCGACCGCTGGCTGGCCACCCGCTTCGGCCTGCACGCCATCGACGCGGTACACGCCGGGGCGTGGGGCCAGCTGGTCGCCCTGCACGGCACCGACATCACCCGCGTCCCCCTGTCCACCGCCCTCGCCACCACCAAGACGGTCGATCCCTCCCGCTACGCCGAGAACGAGATCTTCTTCGGCTGAGCCGAGCGGTGGGGCGCCGCATCCCGGCACCCCACCGCGCCCTGCCCCGCCCCGCCCCCGAACGGCCGTACCACACCGTGGCGTTCACCTCCACCCGCCGGACGGGCGGCCCGGCGGGTGACGCCGGAACCGCGGCTCGCTCCCGGCCGCGCGGGGGCTACCGAGCCCGGTCGCCCGGCGTCTGGATGGCTGCCAGCAGGTTGGCCAGAACGCGGGTGCCCTCCAGGGTCAGCACCGACTCCGGGTGGAACTGGACACCCGCCGCCCCCGGCGCGCGCAGCGCGTGGACATCGCCGCTGGCCGGGTCGCGGGCGAGGTCCACGCCGGACCGTGCCAGCCGGTCGGCGGTGGCGGCGTCGCAACGGGCGGTGAAGGAGTTGTAGAAGCCGACCGTGTGTGCCTCACCGAACAGGTCGATGCGCTCCTGGGCGCCCTGAAACGGCTGGTCCTTGCGCACCAGCGGCAACCCGAGCTCGGCCGCCAGGAGTTCGTTTCCCAGGCACACGCCCAGCAGGCCGTGCCGGTGGCCGCGCAGCAGCTCGGCGGTCAGCGCGCGCAGGCCGCGCAGCCTGGGATCGTGCGCGTCGCGCGGATCGCCGGGACCGGGACCGAGTACCACCGGTCCGGGGTGTGCGCGCACGACCCGGCGCAGGCCCGGCGCGTCGTACCGGCGGACGGTCACGGGAACCTCCGAGGATGCCCCGGCCTTCAGGCCGGGGAGGAATCGGACTCCTGCGGAGCAGGGCAGGGAAAGCCGAATCGCCGTCAGGGCGATTCGGTGTCCGCCCCGGCGGCGTCGCGCTCGACCTCCAGCCGGTAGACGATCTCGGAGTTGAGGGACCTGCGGGCGGACTTGGCCTGAGCGACAAGCCATTCGTGCAGGTGGGCGGGCAGGCGGAGCGTGATGCGCTTCTCTTCATCCATGACCCCAGAGTAGTGGATTTTGAGTGGTCGGCCAGTGGTAGAGTGGTGTCGTGACGACGCGAAAGAAGGTTCCGGAGGATGTCGGGCACGCCCGGTACACCTATCGGCTTCGCGTGTCGTCCACCGCCCGCACCGGCCTCCTCGCCGAGTGGGCGCGCTGCCGCTGGGTGTGGAACGAGTGCGTGGCCATGTCCCGCAAGGTCCACACCGCGAACCGCGACACCCCGGACGACAAGGTGACGTGCGGCCCGGCGCAGCTCGACAAGATGCTGACCGAGGCCCGCACCGCCATGTCGTGGCTGCGTGAAGGCGCGTCGGTGCCGCAGCAGCAGATCATCCGCGACTTCGCCAAGTCCCGCGCCAGGGCACTCAAGGACATCAAGGCGAAGCTGCCCCTCCGGCAGCGCGCGGGCATGCCCCGCATCAAGCGCAAGCGTGACGCGTTGCCCACCATGAACTACACCCAGCGCGGATTCCGCCTGAAGGACGGTCGCCTGCACATCGCGGGCGGCATCGTGCTGACGGTGGTGTGGTCCCGTGATCTGCCGGCCGACCCGAGCAGTGTGCGCGTCTACCAGGACAGTCTGGGGCACTGGTACGCCTCGTTCGTCCTGGCCGCCGCATCTCAGCCGCTCCCGTCCACGGGGCGGGTGCTGGGGGTGGACTGGGGTGTGAAGGAGATTGCTACCACCACCTCCGACGCTCACGATCTTCCCCACCCGCAGTATGGCAAGAATGCGGCGCGGGGTCTGGCTCGCTATCAGCGGATGATGGCCCGCCGTAAGCCCGCGCGGGGGCAGGCGGCGTCGAAGGGGTACCGCCGGGCGCGGCGGCAGGCTGCGAAGGTGCACAAGAAGGTGGCGCGGCAGCGGCAGGACACCGGCCGCAAGTGGGCCAAGTCCGTGGTCCGGGATCATGACGCGATCGCGGTGGAGGACTTTCGGCCCAGGTTCCTGGCGAAGTCCACTCTGGCGCGTAAGGCGGCTGACGCGGCGATCGGGGCCACGAAGGCGGCTCTGGTGGAGATGGGCCGTAAGCATGGGCGGGATGTGCGGCTGGTGCATCCCGCGCACACCACGATGGACTGCGCGGAGTGCGGAGCGAGAACCAAGCACGCACTGCCTCTTTCGGAACGTACCTACACCTGCACCGCGTGCGGAGTCGTATCCCCCAGGGACAAGAACTCCGCCCGCGTGATGCTCGTCCGGGCTGGTCTCAACCCGGCTGGTGCTGATCGTGTAAGAGCTGGCGGACCGCTGGTCCCCAGCCAACGTGAGCCAGGAATCCCCGTCCTTTAGGGCGGGGAGGATTCAACTCAAGTCCGGTGGAGCGCACGCACGTGCGCGAGCATCGCGGTGAAGGTGTCCTCGGCGTCCACCACCAGGGCGTGACCGCGCAGCGGGCCGCGACCGGCCGCCGGGCGCAGTCGCAGCCAGAACGGCGCCAGGCCCGCGCGCCGGGCGTCCAGGGCGGCCCGCACGCGCGGATCGGCGGCCAGCTCCGGGCGCGAGGCCGACGTCGCAGGACGGCCCGGGCGTACGCCGAGCGCGGTGAGCACCCCGGCCGCCTTGGCGTGCGTCTCGGCGACCTCCCCGGCCGGGTCGGAGTCACGCACCAGTGTCGCGCCGACCGGGACGCGAAGCCGCCCGGACGCGGTGTCGATGTCGGCGGTGCGGATGAGGATGGGGGAGTCCAGGCACTGGGCGCCGCCCGCGTCCCGCCCGAGCAGCGCCAGCGCGCCCGCGTAGTAGCCACGTCCGGTGGCCTCGTGCCGCCGGATCACCCGGCAGGCGTTCTCCACCGGGCTGCCGGTGACCGTCGCCGCGAACATCGTCTCGCGCAGCACCTCGCGGGCGTCCAGCGTGGTGCGTCCGCGCAGCTCGTACTCGGTGTGCGCGAGGTGCGCCATCTCCTTCAGCCGGGGCCCGACGACGACACCGCCCCGGTCGCCGACGGTGCACATCATCTTCAGCTCCTCGTCCACGACCATCGACAGCTCCGCCGACTCCTTGGCGTCGTCCAGGAAACGCAGCAACCCCTCGGTGCTCGGCCCCTGCGGCGGATAGCGGTAGGTGCCGCTGATCGGGTTCATCACCACCGTGCCGCCGGTCATCCGCACGTGTACTTCCGGGCTCGCGCCGACCAGGGTGCGCGCTCCGGTGTGCACGACGAACGTCCAGTACGCACCGCGTTCACCAGCGAGCAGACGGCGGAACAGGGCGAGCCCGTCGCGCGGGGTGTAGCCGTCGATCACGCCCTCGAAGACACGGCGGATGACGAAGTTGGCGCCCTCCCCGGCGCCGATCTCCTCCCGTACGACGCGGCGCACCAGGCCTTCGTAGGCGGCGTCGTCCACGTCGAACGCGCCGCCAGTGACGCCCACCTGATGCGCGGGCAGCGCGGCCAGCACCTCCGCTACAGCAAGCTCATGCCGCTCGCCCGGGACCAGCACCGTCAGCGGGGTGCCATCGTCGGTGACGTCGAAACCGCGCTCCCTCAGCTGCCGGAACGGCACCAGCGCGAGCGCGCCGAGCCGACCGCCGTCCGGCAGCTCCGCCAGCGACGCGACGTCCCGCACCTCGCCGACGAGTACCTCCACCACGCCGTGGTCGCGGCCCGGCGTGCGTCGGCGCACCAGGGCGAAGGGCGGGGGCGTGTGGGCTGAGCAAGCGTTCCAGGAGGGTGGCGGCGGGGGCAAGGGACACGGCGTCTTCCTTCCGTCGGTGAGTGCCGGGAGAGGAAGCGGCCCGCCGCGCGTGCTGCGCCTACGCAAGAAGGCCGCCTCTCGGGCGGCCTTCGCGTGGTATGTCCGGGGTACGCGCAGTCAGTGGGCCGCCGAAGGAGCGGTCCACCACCAGGAGCTGGCAAGCATCTGCACGAACACACCCCGCACCTTACCCGCCCCCTGCACCAGCGCACACCCTCCTCCCGCCCCGGGCGACTCCACACCGCCCCCGGCCACCCGCCACCCTCAGGCAAAGATGCTCTCTATGAGAGCAGCCATTGTATGGATGTGTCAGCCCGGCAGAAGCAAAGAAATGATCCCTCATTTATGAGCCACAACGCCCATTGGCAGGAGCTCACGAGTGGGGGGGTAATTTCACGCAGTGAAGCCGCAGATTTCGATGCAGTCCAGCGGGTCACTTCTTTGTTCTAGTTCTTCCGCAACACGGAGAAGAATTTCCTCCCTGCTAAGGTTCCATGGCTCGATGAGGCGGTCTTCGCGATGACTCAGCGGCCCCACTCTGACACCCCGGTCGGTCAGCGCGCCGATCAGCTCCAGTGTGACCTCTCGAACCCGCACGAGCGGCGCGGACTTGCCTGCCAAACTCTCCGCCGAGTCCCATAGTGGAACAAAATAGAGGAGACCTATCTTAGCGTACTCATACAGATAGTCTATCTCCTCTTCCATGGCCGTAGGTTCAATCGATTCAGACACTATTCGACTCCAGCGCGGAACGCGCCAAGCGCGCCACCCACATCTGTGAGACGCGGAGAAAAATCTTACCTAGTTGCACCTTGTTCTCATGTGCTACTCGGCCCCAGCGCGAAACGCCCGCAGCCGTGCTACCCGGACCTCCGAGGCGTGTAGCGAGAATTTTGCCTGTGGTTGCACTGCTTCAAAACTGGTCGAGGCGTCAACGTTTTGACGCATGCTGACATGACATGCATCACCCATCACGAATCCACTCATAGAGACTTCATGCACTGGTGTGAAATGCAGCCAAAATTCAACAGTATTCGCACCCGACCGAACCCACTCCTCCGGTGGATTATCCGGCATAGCATTCAATACGAACTCCATGGTGAGTGAAGCCCCTTCGTCTTCACTGCTGAAGTGCACAGTCGTCAAGGGCCGGCCGCTCAATTCAGGAGCCTCGTCGTAGAGGACCGTGAGCCCTCCGTCCGATGAGAGGAGCGTGCGCCAGTCGTCCTTACCCATAGAAGGTCCTTTCCGTAGGCTCAGGTACAGAAGTGCCGAGCCTTATGCGATCCACAGGACTAGCGTAATAGTGTGGCTGAGGTTCGGTGTCGCTTTCTGAGAAGGCACTGAGGTGGCTTACCTTGAGCGAATCACTACTCGTAAATCGTAGCCGGAGTTTTTCACCTTCGATATGCACCCGAAGTCGCCTCTTGGGCTCCTCGGTAAATGTGAAATGTGCCTTGCCTGGACCTCTCCAATGATCGATTACCAAATCTCCTACAGCTAGAAACTCAATATTGGCCTGGAGTCGATCACATTTTGCTGTCAGCCACTCTGGACGTGCTTTGTCTGGAAACCCATTCAGGTCTGCTCTGGTTTTCAGACTTGGACCTAGGCTCAAATTTACTGATCGGACAAAGATAGGCTTGAGCAATGACGTATCCTCGAATAGATCTGCGAGAACATTTCGATTAACGAGTTGATCAACCCAGTTTAGGGTCATAGTAATAATACTCCTCGCAGCCCGGAATCTTGCCATTTCTGGTGTCATCGAACGGGCGAACATATACGGCGGCAGTGAGCCCGCAGGTAGCCCTAAGCCGTTACTCGAAGTGAAGCAAGGGGGCTACGTAGCGTCGTAAATTACTCACCACGGGAGGAGTACGGGTGCCCGGTCCCACAACCAGTCTGGCAGCCGATCTCTCACCGGCCGAAGCCATGGGTCGATCCGCTCCACCTTTTCAGGGTCTGTCGTCGTGTGGCTCAAAAATAGCTGGTCGAGTTCATGGACAAGGCGAACGATTGATGGAGGCATATTCAGTGAAGTCGCAACCACTCTGTCCTCGATGTTTGCTCGCACATCCAGGGCAAAAAGATAGTCGTCGATCGTCACCTGATGGGATGCCCAACCAGACGAGACAGCCCGAACCAGCAACTCCCACTCTCTGAGCATGCTCCCCACTGAGTGAACAGGGTGAGTCATCTTAGCTGCAATCTCTGGGCTTTTTTGTTCCTTCTCGATGGCTAGTCTTCTGTTGTCGATCTTGGAGATCAGGTCTCTCTCTAGTTTGGTTAGCGAGTCGAAAACTCCATCAGTTCTCGGCGTGTTCGAACTAGGTGTCGTGATTCGTTGACTCATTCCCTAACCTGTTTCAAGAAGTATTCATATCCGTCACTTGGCTGCATGAATGTACCTTGGTCTCCTTCGCGAATTATCATTGTGCCGGTCCCGTGATCCCACCATGCCCACCGTGGAATTCCGGTCGGGGTATCTCGAAGGCGTATCCCTGGCTCTGACAACATGACATCTTCAATGTGTTGTGCCACATCCAGGTCATCGACGCCCGGAATCCCCCGATGGGTAGCGTGTGCCGCGATGGTATCCGCAACGAGATAAATCTCTCCGGATTGGCTCGCCACGTCTCGTTGACCTGTTTCAGCCTCGGGGCAGCCGAAGAGGCCCAGGGGGTCGGTCCAGGTGTGGGGGTTGTGGACGTAGGTGGTGGGGTTGGGGGCGGGGGTGAGGCCGAGGGGGTCGGGGGTGGTGTAGCGGGCGGTTTCGGGGTCGTAGTAGCGGTGGAGGTTGTAGTGGAGGCCGGTTTCGGGGTCGTGGTACTGGCCGGGGAAGCGGAGGGGGGTGTGGGTGGTGGCGTCGCGGTTCCAGGTGGTGGTGCCCCACAGGGTGGTGCGGGTGTGCCAGGCGATGTGGCCGGTTTCGTCGACGAGTTCGGTGGGGGTACCGACCAGGTCGGTGACGATCGCGAAGAAGCGGCGGTCGATCTCGGCCTGGGTGGTGGCGTCGGTGAGGCGTTCGGTCTGGGCGATGGGGTGGAGGCCGTCGTGGTCCCAGGTGAGGGTGACGGGGTGGGGGAGGCCGGGTGAGGTGGTGGTCTGTTCGACCAGTGTGGCGCTGTCCCAGGTGAAGTGCACCTCTTCGACCACCGCGCCGTCGGCTGACAGGCGTTGCTTCGCCGTGCGGCGGCCCAGTACGTCGTAGCGGTACCGCCAGCGGGTGCCGTCGGGGGTGGTGACGGCGGTGAGGCGGTCTTCGGCGTCCCAGGTGTAGTGCCAGGTGTCCGGCTTGCGGGACAGGCGGGTCTTCTGGCGCAGCGTGAGGCGTCCGGCCGCGTCGTGTTCGTAGCGCACGGCCCCCGCGCGGGTGATCCGGGTGCCGGTGTAGGCGCGGGGGCCGGTGGCTTCCGTTCCGGGGTGCTCGGCGGGCCAGGCGGCGTGGGCCTGGTTGCCGGACTCGTCGTAGGCGTACGTCTCCGTCCAGCCGTGCGCGTGGACGGCGGTGACGCGTCCGGCGGCGTCGAGGTCGAAGCTGCGGGCGCCGGTGCGGGCGTCGTGGACGCCGGTGAGGTAGCCGTCGGCACGGTAGGTGTAGGCGCGGTGGGTGACGGTGTGCTGGTCCTGGGCGGTGAGGGACTGTTCCGTCAGGCGTCCCACCGGGTCCCAGGCCAGGGCGAGGGACAGCTCCTCGCCCACGTGCCGGGCGGTGACGTGGCCTGCCGCGTCGTGGTCGAACGTCAGCGTGCGGCCACCCGCCGTCATGCCGGTGCGGCGTCCGGCCGCGTCGTAGCGCCAGGTGGTGACGGCGCCCATCGGCGTGGTGCGGCGCACGCGTCGGCTGAGGGCGTCGTAGGCGTAGGACGTGGTGTGGCCGTCCACGGTCTCGGACTTCACCCGGCCGTAGCGGTCGCGGTGGTAGCGCAGCTCGCTGTCCGGTCCGGTGGCGTGCAGCAGCCGTCCGGCCGCGTCGTAGCTGAAGTCGGTGACGGCGCCGTCCGCGTCCTTGCGGACGATCTCGTCCAGCTCGCCGTGCTGGAAACCGATCGTCTGGCCGAGGGCGTTGGTGCGTGCGGTGAGACGGCCCGCCGCGTCGTGGGTGTAGTGCAGGGTGCGGCCGTCGAAGTCGGTTTCGGAGGTCAGGCGCCCGGCCGCGTCGTAGGTGTACTGCCAGGGCTGGCCCTGCGGTCCGGTGACCGTGCGCAGTCGCAGTTCGGTGTCGTGTTCGAAGGTGTAGCGCACCCCGTCCGGGCCGGTGCGGGCGGTGAGCACGTCGAAGTGCCCGTACGCGTACGTCGTGACGCCGCCGGCGGGGTCGGTGTGGGAGGTGCGGTTGCCCTCACCGTCGTAGGTCCACTGCTCCTCGGTGCCGTCGGGCGCGACGCGCCGGAGCAGCTTGCCTTCCGGGTTCCAGGTCAGCCGGGTGGTCGCGCCGAGCGGGTCCACGACCACCGTTACCCGGCCGAAGGCGTCCCGCCCGTAGGAGGTGACGCCGCCGAGCGGATCGGTGACGCGCACGGGCAGCCCCGCCGCGTCGCACTCCACCCGGGTGACGGCTCCCAGCGGATCGGTGACGGCTGAGAGGTGTCCGGCGGCGTCGTAGGCGTACCGGGTCACCGCGCCTGCCGGGTCGGTGACCTCGGTGCGGTTGCCGCGTGCGTCGTAGCCGTACCGCCAGGTGGTGCCGTCGAGGCCGGTGACGGTCACCGGGCGGCCCAGCGGCCCGTACTCCACCTCGGTGCGGCGGCCGTCGGAGAGGGTGACGCTGGTGGGGCGGCCCTCGGCGTCGCGCTCCAGCCGGGTAGTGCGGCCGAGCGCGTCGGTGTGGGCGAGGAGCCGGCCGCGCGCGTCGTGCTCGGTGCGCACGGTGTGGCCCAGGGGGTCGGTGACGGCGACGGGGTGGCCGTCGCGGTCGAAGACGTGCCGCGTGGTGTGGCCGCCGGAGGTGGTGAGCGTGGTCGTGTGGTGGCCGGTGCGCTCGTCCGGCGGCCCGTAGGACAGGCGGACGGCCAGGTGCCCTTCGGTGCCGCCCTCGGCTATGCAGCGGTCGCGGTGGTCGTAGACGTAGTCGTAGCGGCGGTCGTTGGTGTCGGTCCAGGCGATGACCCGGCGCTCGTCGTCGTACGCGAAGCGCAGCGCCAGCCCGGAGGAACCGGTGACGGAGGTGAGGTTGCCGTCGGTGTAGCCGTACTCCGCGATGCGCACGGGTTCCCCACCCGCACCGAGCAGGTGCAGCGCGGTGATCCGCCCGCCCTCCGTCGTCAGGCGCAGCCGGTAGCCGCCGGAGTGGGTGATGGCGGCCGGGGTGCCCGCGTCGTCGTACTCGAAGGTGAGGGTGTGGCCGCCTCGGTCGCGTAGCGACTCCAGCGGGGCGACGCCGTCCCCGCCGCCCTCGGGGCCGGTGAAGCGGCGCACGTGGCCGGTGTCGGGGTCGGTCACCGTGTAGTCGCCGTCCGGTTCCCGCTCCAGCGGCCAGCGCGGCCCGTGCGAGGCCAGGGTGGGCACCCCGGGCGCCGGGTGCGGGTAGTCCAGGAGCAGGCCGTCCTCGGTGACGAAGACGACGCCCGTCGCGTCGATCTCCAGGCGCTGGTCGGCGGTGCTGGACCACGACGGCCCGAACCACCGGCCCGCGCCGTAGCCCGACTCGACCCGGCGCACGAAGGCCAGCGGCAGGCTGCCGGGCAGGCGCACGTCCGTCTGGGGCAGGTACATCTTCCCGGTGGCCAGGTCGATGGGGTCGGTGCCGCCGGAGGACTTGCGCGAGTCCGGCGTGCTGTGCTGCTGCGCCCCGTCCCGGTCCAGGTGGGGCCGGGCGGACGGAGGCGAGCCGCCGGGCCGCAGCTTGGCGGCGCTGCCCGCCAGCCGCGTGCCCTTGGAGCCGACGAGTTCGGGCAGGAGACGGCCCGTTCCCTCCGCCGGGTCCTTCTGAAACGTCTCCCACGCTCCCTGCAGCGCGGGGAGCGGGTCGCGGACGGTCTGCACCAGCCCGTGCGCCGTGGAGTTGAGGTTGAGGACGAATTCCTCGGGATGCGTCAGGTTGTAGGGGTGGAGGACGTTGTGCTGGGAAGCGAAGGTCAGGATGCCGGCGGTGCCCTTGACGAACCCCGAGGCGAGGTGACTGGCCTCCAGCTGGAAGTCGTCGATACCGGCTGCCAACTGCGTGGCGTACGAGGGCTTCTCCGGCGCCAGGTCCCGTGCGCCGCCCACGGCCTTCTCCGCTGCGTCGCGCGCGGAGTTCCGCTGCCGCCGCGCCTCCGCGAGCTTTTCCTCGGCCGCTTCCCGGTCGGCCGCTCCCGGGTCGGAGAACGTGCCGGGCTTCGTCGGGACGACGCACCGCGCCCGCTCGTCAGCCGGTCTGGCGTTGTAGGACTCGGCGGCCTTGTTGTAGGCGGCGACATCCTCGTTGTACGCGGTGCGCGCCGTCTCGGTGGCGTTCTCGCCGCGCTGGTACTGCTTGATGGCGTCCCCGGCCTGGTCCTGGGCCCACGCCACCGTGTCGGCGAAGTCCCGCAGGGCCGTCGCCGCCGTCTCGCACGCGTCGGCCGCCTCGTACCACTTCTTCGGTTCCAGCGCGGCCTTCTCCCGGAACGCGTCGGCCGCCTCGCCCTTGAGCGAGCTGGAGTCGAGAGCCTTCAGCCCGTCGCCGAACAGGGTGAACGCCTTCTGGAAGTCGTCCAGATGACCGGCGGTCGAGCGGAGCTTCGTGGCGCTGCCGTGGATGAGCTTCTTCGCGTCCTCGCTCTCGCCGAGCTGAGCCTCGTCCACGTCGGCGCCGAGCCAGTTCGCGGCCGAGTCGGACTGCTCGCGGGTCCAGTCGGCGACGCCATCCCAGCCGACGCGGTCGAACTTGTCGGCCGTCCAGTCACCGACCGCGTCAATACCCTGGCCCACGTCCTCAGCGCGGTCTTCGAGCCAGTCCCCGAAGCCCATCAGCGGTCACCCTCCGGCGTGCCCGGACCCTCGGTGGCCTGCGGGCCGGTCCACGTGTTCTTGATGTCCTCGCCCACCTGCATCCAGTCCATGTCGTAGTCGGGAGTCTTCGGGGCGAGAAGCTGGCCGTAGTCCTGCTGAGCGATCTCCTCCTCCGTCAGGTGGGGATTGCCGGTGGGCGAGATCGCGTTCGCGGCGATCTTCCAGGTGGTGGACCAATACTCGTCTTCCGCATGGACCATGCCAGCGGCGAGGTTGAGACGTTCGGCGAGGGCGTTGGCGTCCTGGATGAGGGCGCGCACGCCCCATTCCCAGCGCTCGCAGAAGTCCTCGAACACCTCGGCCAGGGCGCCGCCCCCGGCCTCCATCCCGGACATGGCCAGGTTCTCGAAACCCGCCCCCTGCAAGGCGTCCGTGGCGGAGCCGATCTCCCGCAGCTCGTCCTGGGCCGCCGTGAGCCCCCGGGTCAGGGCCGCGACCGTCTCGGGATCGACGCTCAGGTCGCTCGACTCGCCGCTCACCGGGACGCCTCCCCGCGCGGGGCGGTCACCGCTGAGGCGTCCACCGCTGGAACGTCCACCGCTGAGGCGTCCGGGACGATGCCGCTGACGGGCGGGAACAGCATGGAGTGGTGCTCGTCGGCCACGTCGAGCGCGACCCCGGCCGGTTCGCCCAGCGCCGGGATGACGACGTCCAGCAGCCGGGCGCCGAGTACCGTCCGGTACTCCCACGGCTGGTGCGGCGCGGAGCCCGTCGCCTGCGTGAAACGGGACAGGGCGGGCTCGTCGCTGAACGCGTAGAGCCAGCGGATGCCGCC
The DNA here is from genome assembly GCF_019303495.1 of Streptomyces sp. JJ66. Taxonomy (GTDB): domain Bacteria; phylum Actinomycetota; class Actinomycetes; order Streptomycetales; family Streptomycetaceae; genus Streptomyces. Next base: position 272,135 of record NZ_JAEVFI010000005.1, read on the forward strand.
GTACACGGTCGTCATGAAGCCGTCGTCCAGCACCGGCGCGAGGACGGGCGTGCGGCGGAACTCCCCCAGCATGGCCCGGGGATCACCCCCGCCCGCGCGCACCGCTGCCACGTGTTCCGTCAGGTGCACCCCTGGCCCCCACTTCCCCGTTTCCGCCCCTGGTCGGCGAACACCGTAGCGATCTGACGCGCGCGGTCACAACAGCGATCGGGTTGGGATTGGCGCGCTCCCACTCGGTGTGTCACCGAGCGTGACGTGCCTCGGTCAGCCGGTGAGTTCCGGGGTGACCAGGAGTAGGCGGGTGGTGAGCTGGGCAGGAAGAAACAGGGTGAGGTCCATCACGGTGGGTTACGGGAGACTGGGGGGTCGGATCGGCTTAAACACGGGCTAAACGGGGCCTCGGGGGCGTGTCACGCAGGTCCGGCAGGGGCGCCGGTTGGCCGCATCGTTATCGCGCTGGGCGGGGACCGGGGTGCATATCGACGTAACGTAGCGAGACGGGCCGTGGCGTTGCGGGCAGGCGCGTGACGTATCACCTGACGGACAGGCCGCAGCCACGCTCGGTTACCCCGGCGGCGCGCAGAAGCGTCGTTGTCGATTGCCAGCGCAGCCGACGGCACAGGCCGCGGCCGAGGGAAGGACGAGGATGAAGGACGTCACGTCCGGCGGAGTGCCGGATTCGGCGGATCAGCTCAGCAAACCCGGCAGGCCCACCACGGACCGGGTGATCTTCGGGGTCACCGCGGCCCTGGCGCTCGCCTTCGTGCTGTGGGGAGCGGGGGACACCGAAGGGCTGGGCGACCTGACCAGCTCGCTGCTCGGTGACCTCGTGCACACCGGCGGCTGGGCGTTCGTCCTCGTCGCCTCGGGCTTCGTCATCTTCGCCCTGTGGCTCGCGGGCAGCCGGTACGGCAAGATCACGCTCGGCCGGGAGGGTGAGGAGCCGGAGTTCCGCACCGTCTCGTGGATCGCGATGATGTTCAGCGCCGGAATGGGCATCGGCCTGATGTTCTTCGGCGTGAGCGAGCCGCTGTCGCACTTCACCGACCCGCCGCCGGGCACCGACCCGGCCGACGCGGCGCAGGCCATGGAAACGGCGATGACGACCACGCTGTTCCACTGGACGCTGCACCCGTGGGCGATCTACGCCGTCGTGGGCCTGGCCATCGCCTACAGCACCTTCCGCAAGGGCCGCCGCCAGCTCATCAGCGCCGTCTTCACCCCGCTGATCGGGGAGCGCCGGGCGAACGGCTGGGGCGGCAAGCTGATCGACATACTCGCGATCTTCGCCACCCTCTTCGGCTCCGCCGCCTCCCTCGGCCTGGGCGCGCTCCAGATCAGCAGCGGCGTCACCGAGGTCGGCTGGCGGGACAGCGTCGGCACCGGCATCCTGGTGGCGATCATCGCGTTCCTGACGGTGGCGTTCGTCGTCTCCGCCGTCTCCGGCATCGCGCGCGGCATCCAGTGGCTGTCCAACATCAACATGGTGCTCGCGCTGATCCTGGCCGTGTTCGTCTTCGTCGCCGGGCCGACGATCCTGATCCTGGACCTGCTGCCCACCTCCGTCTCCGGCTACATCGGTGACCTGCCGCAGCTGGCCGGGCGCACCGAAGCCTCCAGCGGTGACAACATCGCCGCCTGGCTGTCGGGCTGGACGGTCTTCTACTGGGCCTGGTGGATCTCCTGGACGCCGTTCGTCGGCATGTTCATCGCGCGCATCAGCCGGGGCCGCACCATCCGCCAGTTCGTCGGCGGCGTCATCCTCGTGCCCAGCACCGTCAGCCTGATCTGGTTCGCGATCTTCGGCGGCTCGGCGATGCAGCTCCAGGACCAGGGGCGGCTCTCCGGCGAGGCCACCACCGAGGGCCAGCTGTTCGACGTGCTTGCCCAGTACCCGCTCGCGGCGGTGACTGGCCTGCTGGTGATGATCCTCGTCGGCATCTTCTTCGTCTCCGGCGCGGACGCCGCGTCCGTGGTCATGGGCACCCTCTCCCAGCGCGGCTCGCTCGCGCCCACCCGGCCCGTCGTGGTGTTCTGGGGCGTCCTGACCGGTGCCGTCGCCGCGATCATGCTGCTCATCGGCGGCGGTGAGGGCGACGCGCTCACCGGCTTGCAGAACCTCACGATCCTGGTCGCCGCACCGTTCACGCTGGTCATGGTCGGCCTGTGCTTCGCGCTCATGCGCGACCTGCGCCGTGATCCGCTGATCCTGCGCGAGCGCAAGGGCGAGGAGGTCATCGAGTCGGCCGTCGTCAGCGGTCACGAGATGTACGACGGCGACTTCGAGATCCGCATCGGCCCCGCCGAACCCAGCGACAACGGCGCTGCCGCGCCCAGCGACAACGGCTCCGGCCCGAGCCAGGAGAAGGCAGCCGCACCGGTACTGGAGAAGTAACCCGGGCTGACCGCCTAGCGCTGAGCGCCGCCGCGTCGGACACCTCCGCCGCGACGGCGCTCAGCTGTCTCCGCGCCCGGCCAGCCGCACGGCGCCCGGCCAGCAACACGGCGCCCGGCCAGCAACACGACGTCCCGCCGGTTCGCGGTGCCTGCGCTGCGGTGTTCCCGCGCTGCGGTGTTCCCGCATCCGGCGCGGTCCTGCCACGGGCGGGCACGCCTCTGCCGTCCTGCCACGGCTGGTGTGGTGTACGGCTCCAGGTGTCCTGATGTCATGGGCGCGGTGACTGGGCCGTTCGGGGGTGCCGGGTGTCCTCATTTCGGGTGAGCCCGTCCGCGTCTCCCTCATCGGCGACATGCCTGCTGACCAGTGTGTTCGCCGCTGGCTGCGGGCTCGATCGCCGCAGACGCGCGGTTTCGGCGCTCACGGTGCCCGGCAGCCGGACAGTGGTTGTCTGCGAGCGCGCCCGGTGACCTCACCTGGCGCGGCGCCCGTCGCGGACGGGTGTCCGAGTCTCGGACGAGCCGCCTGTGCCCGCTGTGTCGCGGTGCCAGCCCGCATCGGCCGGAGCTCTCGCCTCCTTCGTGACATCGGTGTGCTGGAGGCCGGGCCCGTCCTTGCGTGGAACCGGCAGGCGGCCACCGGGAGATGAGGACCGCTTGACCAGGAAGACCCGCCGTACCCACCGCAGCCGCCTGGCCGGGCGCTCGCTGGCCGGGCTGGGCGCGACCGCGCTGGCGGCGTCCGTCGCCAGCGCCGGGCTCGCCCCCGGCGTCAGCTCGGCGTCCAGCCACCGCGAGGCGCCGCTGATCGCCGGTGACCCCCGCGCGGACAACACGGACCTGTACGCGTTCACCAGCCCCGACCAGCCGGACACCGTGACCTTCGTCGCGAACTGGATTCCCTTCGAGGAGCCGGACGGCGGCCCGAACTTCTACCAGTTCGCGGACGGCGACCAGGCCCGCTACAACATCAAGATCGACCGCAACGGGGACGGCCGCGCCGACCTCACCTACACCTGGAAGTTCCGCACCGACATCCGCGACGCCGCGGGCCAGTTCCTGTACAACACCGGCCCGGTGACGTCCCTGGACGACCCGGATCTGAACATCCGGCAGACGTACGACCTGACCGTCACCGACGACCGGGGAAGGAAGCACACGCTGTTGCGCGAGGCGCCCGTCGCGCCGTCCCGCGTCGGCGACGCCTCCATGCCCAACTACGCCGCCCTGCGGGACGAAGCGGTCGTGGACGCCGCGGGCGATGTCCGCAGCTTCGCCGGACAGGCCGAGGACGCGTTCTTCGCCGACCTGCGCGTGTTCGACCTCCTTTACGGTGGCGACCTGAGCAAGCGCGGCAAGGACACCTTCGCCGGGTACAACGTCAACACCGTCGCCCTCCAGGTGCCCAAGAAGGCGCTGGCGCTGAACGGCAGCGTCAAGCGCAACCCGGTTATCGGCGTGTGGTCCACCACCGACCGCAAGGGTGCCGACGTCACCGGTAAGGGCTCCGATGAGTGGCGTCAGGTCTCGCGGCTGGGCAACCCGCTGGTCAACGAGGTCGTCGTCCCGCTGAAGTTCAAGGACGCGTTCAACACGCTGGAGCCGTTCCAGGACCGCACGGTCCAGCCGGTCGTGGACGCGGTCCTCGACCCGATCCTGGCCCGGCTGATCGAGCAGGTCTACGGCATCCCCGCACCGCCCACGCCGCGCGAGGACCTGTTCGAGATCTTCCTCACCGGTATCTGCACCGAGTGCGGCCCGATCGACGCCGACCTCAACTCGCACCGGCTCAACCGCGACGCCGGGCGGGATGAGATCGTCCCGGCCGAGGAGCTGCGGCTGAACATGGGCGTACCGGTGACCAAGCACCCGCAGCGCCTGGGCGTCCTCGCCGGGGACCTCCAGGGCTGGCCGAACGGCCGCCGCCTGGCCGACGACGTCATCGACATCGCGCTCCAGGCCGTCGAAGGCGCGGCGCAGACCGGTGAACTGGTCGAGGCGCTGGCCGAGGGCGACAAGGTTGACCGCAACGACGTCCGGTTCGGCAAGCGGTTCCCCTACGTCGCGCTGCCCTTCCACGGCTCGACGCCGGACGGCCGCGCGCTGAAGTCGTCCGCGCCGGGTGCCGACGCGCCGGGTGCCGAGGCGAACGCGGCGAACACCCCCGCGCACGCCCAGCGGGCGCTGACCCCCGCCGTCCCCGCGGGTCTGGCGGTGGCTGGTGTGGCCCTGCTCGGCTTCGGCGGCCGGCGGATGTGGCGGGACCGCACCAGCGAGCGGACCGGCGAGCGGACCGGCGAGCGGACCGGCGAGCGGACCGGAACCGGCTCCGACCGCCACTGAGCCGCCCACGGTGACCGGTTGGCGGGCCGGGCCCGAGCAGTCACGTCCTGCTTGACCCCGGCCCGTCCCGGGCCGCGGCTCCGGGCGGCGCCCGCCCCGCTCCGGCGCACCTGCCGTGCGCGGCAGGTGCCACGTGCCGCCGGTGCCGCGCTGACGTGCGCGTCCTCGCCTGCGGTGCGAGCACCACACCCGAAACGAAGGGCCGACCCTTGAAAGACTGGCTCCGGCGCTCCCGGCGCCTGCCCCGCCCCCGGCTCGCGCTGACCGCCTGCGTGCTGGGCCTGGCGTCGGCACTGTTCGCCGCCGGTGCCGTCCTGCTGCCGCCCGGGGGCGCCCAGACGCCGGTCTCCGGCCCGTCCGGCGACGGCGCTCCGGGCGACCGGAGGGCAGACGGCGGCCCCGGGGAGGCCGGTGACGCCGCGATCCGCGCGCTCCAGGAACGTCTGCGCCGCCTGCCGTCCGACCACACCGGCTGGGCCGAACTCGGCATCCGCTACGTCCAGCGCGCCCAGGCCACCGCCGATCCGCAGTTCTACGCCAAGGCCGAACAGGCGCTCCAGCGCTCCCGGAAGCTGGCCGGCGCGGACGACCACCTGACCGCCATGGGCCTCGGCGCGCTCGCCGCCGCCCGGCACGACTTCGCCACCGCGCTGGACCACGCGCGCGACGCCGTCCACGCCAACCCCCACCACGCCCCCTCCTACGGCGTGCTGTCCGACGCCTACCTCCAGCTCGGCCGGTACGACGAGGCGTTCGAAGCCGTCCAGACGATGGTCAACCTCCAGCCCGCCACCCCGTCCCTGGCCCGCGCCTCCTACACCTGGGAACTGCGCGGCGACACCGAGCGGGCGAGCACGCTGATGCGCCGCGCCCTGGACGCCGCCGCCAGCGGACACGACGCGGTCTTCACCCGACACCTCCTGGCCGTGCTCGCCCTGGACGACGGCCGCCCCCGGGACGCGCTCGCGCACGCCGAACGCGGCCTGCGCTCCGCCCCCGACGAGCCGACGCTGCTCACCGCGCGCGCCCGCGCCCACGCCGCGCTGGGCCACGAGAAGCAGGCGGTCGCCGACTACCGCGCGGCGCTCGCCCGTGTCCCGCAGCCCGCGTCGCTGCTGGCTTTCGGTGAACTGCTGGAGTCGCTGGGGCGCACCGAGGAGGCCGGGGAGCAGTACGCGCTGTTCCGCACCACGACGCGTCTGTTCCGCTCGGCCGGGGTGGCCCCGGAAGCGGAAGCCGTCTTGTTCGAGGCCGACCACGGCGACGTCCAGCAAGCGCTGGAGTTGGGCCGCGAAGCCGCCGGGCAGCGGCCGTTCCTCACCTCGCTGGACGCCTACGCCTGGGCCCTGCACCGTGCCGGACGCTCCGCCGAAGCCCTCGCCTGGTCCGACCGTGCCCTCGAACTGGGCACGCGCAGCGCACTGTTCCACTACCACCGAGGCATGATCCACCGCGCGAACGGGAACAACGCCGCCGCCCGCGACGACCTCACCCGCGCGCTCGCCATCGACCCGCACTTCCACCCGCTGCACGCCCCGCGCGCCCGCGCGGCCCTCGACGAGATCGGCCCCGCCTCATGACAACCGGCCACCACCGCCGCCTGTCCGTGGTGTGCGCGCTGCTCGCCGCGCTGTGCGCAGGCACGCTCGCCACCGCCTGGCCCGCTACCGCCCACCCGCTGGGCAACTTCACCGTCAACCACTACCTCGGCCTGCGCGCGCACCCGGAAGGCGTCGAAACCACGCTCGTGGTGGACAGCGCGGAGATCGCGGCAGCCCAGGAACGCGGCACGGTGGACGCCGACGGCGACGGCACCGTCAGCGCCGCCGAACGCACGCGGTACGCCACCGGACAGTGCGCCGCCCGCGCCCGCGACCTCCACGTCACCGTCAACGGCGAGCGGCGCCCCACCCGCGTGGCGGACAGCTCCTTCAGCTACCGGCCCGGCGAGGCGGGCCTGCGCACCAGCCGACTGGAGTGCGCACTGCGAACCCCGGCGGACCTCGCCGCCCCGGCCCAGGTCTCGGTCACCGACACCCACTCCGCGCCGCGCATCGGCTGGCACGAGCTGACGGCCACCGGCGACGGCGTCACCCTCACCGACTCCACCGCTCCGGCCACGTCCCTCACCGACGAGCTGCGGCAGTACCCCGACGACCTGCTCGCCGAACCGCTGGACCTCCGCACAGCCGAACTCCGCACGACCCCGGGCGCCTCGGCCAGCGGCGCCCCTGGCACCGCTCCGACCGTCGCGTCGGCCGGCCCCTTCAGCTCCGCGTTCGCCGCGCTCAGCGACCGGTTCACCGGCCTGGTGGGCGAACGCGAACTGACCGTGCCCATCGGCCTGCTGGCACTCACGCTCGCCGTGGTGCTCGGCGCCTCGCACGCCGTGCTGCCGGGGCACGGGAAGACGATCATGGCCGCCTACCTGGCCGGACGCCAGGGCCGGGTCCGCGACGCCGTCACGGTCGGCGCGACGGTGACCCTCACCCACACCGCGGGCGTCCTCGTCGTCGGCCTGCTGCTCCCCCTCGTCACGACGGTGGCGGGAGAGACCGTACTCGGCTGGCTGACCCTGGTCAGCGGCGCGCTGGTGACGGTCATCGGCCTCAGCCTGCTCCGCGCCGCCCTCCGCGGCCACACCGTGGACCACCACCATCACCACGCCCCCGGGCACGGTCACCACGGCCACGGGCGTCACGAGCACCACCACGGTCCCGGGCACCACCACGGCCGTCACAAGCCCAAAGACGGCCACCACCAAGGGCACGAGGACAGGCACCACCCTCACCACCCCGGGCACGGCGCTCACCCCGCCCACGAGCACCCGAGCCCGGACACCCGCCCACACTCTCACCCCCACGAGCACGCGCCCTCCACCTCCCTGCCCGTGCCGCACAGCCGCAAGCCGGTCGCACCGGCCGCAGCACCCTCCACGGTCGCGGTGCTCACCGAGCAGCCGGAGCCCCCGGCGCGACCGGACGCGGCGGCCCACACCCCATCCGCCGCCCCCGAGGAGAGCCGCCAAGGCACCGGCCGCCGTGGGCTCATCGGCATCGGCATCGCGGGCGGCCTGGTGCCCAGCCCCTCCGCGCTCGTCGTGCTGCTCGGCGCCGTCGCGCTCGGCCGTACCCCGTTCGGCGTCCTGCTCGTCCTCGGCTACGGCGTCGGCATGGCCGCCACCCTCACCGCCGCAGGCGTGCTGCTCGTCCGCTTCCGGGACCACGCGGTGACCACGTGGAGCACCCGCCTGCCCCAGACCGGCTTCGTGCGCCGCGTGAGCCGACTCGGCGCCCCCCTCACCGCCGCTTTCGTCGTCCTCGTGGGCCTAGCCCTCACCCTCCGCGCCCTCACCACCCCCTGGTAACGAGCGGCGCCACAACCCCCGCACGCGAGAACAGGCGTCGCGGGCCTGCGCTGTGATCAGCACAAGGGACCATCCCCGCGTGTGCGGGGAGCAGGTCACCCCCACCGCGCCGACAGCCGTGCGGAGGGGGCCATCCCCGCGTGTGCGGGGAGCAGCCGGACACAGACGAACAGCCCCAGGCGCACAGGGGGCCATCCCCGCGTGTGCGGGGAGCAGAGGGCGTGACCTGGGGGTTTATCCCGGGGAGTTCGCGTTTTCATTCACTTGCGCTGACTCCGGCAAAACGCCCATAGCTGCCCTAGCTTGGTGTGCTGATGGGTGTTCGGCTGTGAAGCCCCGGGGTGGCGGGGTTACCCAGGCTGGGAGCGGTTCGACGGTCATGTTCAGCGGGTGTGGGGGTGTAGTGCTGCGTCTGCGGTGGCGCGGGTGAAGGCGGTGAAGGCGGCGGGGGAGACGGTGAACGCCGGGCCGTCCGGGCGCTTGGAGTCTCGGACGGCGATCCGGTGGGGGAGGTCCGCCACCTCGACGCATGCGCCGCCGTCATCACCGCTGTGGCTCGACTTCCGCCACTCGGCGCCGTGGATTGCTGCGCACTCGACGCATTCGCCGCTCTCGTCGTCGCTGTAGCTGGACTTACGCCAGATCGTCGCCTTCGGGGCCAGGTCCATAGCGCTGCTCCATGATGTGGGAGATGAACTCCGCCGACTTGTCGGGCGGCAAGCCAGCCGCCTGCAAAAGATCGTAGCGAAGGAAGCGGTCTCTGCACTTGACTGGATCGATGGTTGCCAAACCCTCGCCGTACACCTCGGAGTACACCAGGTCCGGCTGGTCGTCGTAGGTGAAGAGAGTGAAGGCTCCCATGCCGCCAGCATGCATGCCAGCGGTGAACGGCAGGACTTGAATGTGCACGTTGCGACGCTTCTGAAAACTCAACAGGTGGCTCAGTTGGGTCCGCATCGTCTCCTTTCCGCCAACCTCCTGACGAAGAACGCCTTCGCCGAGAATCATCCAGCACAGGGGCGGTTCCTCCTTGCCCAGGATGTGCTGACGCCGTAGGCGTCCTTCAATCCGGCTCTGCAGGTCTTCCTCATGCATGACGGACAGCACGGCGTGGGCGTACGCCTCGGTTTGCAGCAAGCCGGGAACGAGGATTGGCTGGAAGGCCAAGATGCGCTTGGCGTTTGCCTCTAGCTCGGCAACTTGTTGCAGCTTGATGGGCAGCCTGCTCCGCTCGACCAGTTCCCAGAGTCGGATCAGGGCGCCGTCCGCGCCCAGGGCCGCGTCGAAGCGGGGGACGTGTTCGGACTTGGGGGTCTTCGTCGCTGTCTCCACCTGGCCGATCATGGAGCCGGTGAGGAAGACGATGGCGCCGAGTTGGTCGAGGGTCAGGCCGGCTTCCTCGCGCAGGCGGCGGAGTTCGGAGCCGAAGTAGTGGAGTGGGGAGGCGCCTGGGTCGAGGCGCTTGATGTTGGGCATACGGACTCACCCCGTTTGGGAGTTGTGTTCACGCCGTAGCCCAGGGTAGTGGAGTCGGGGCAATCTCGGTATGTGAACGTGATTCTCGAATACTTCGACTTCCCGCCGCAGCAGTACCGGATGGAGCTGACGGTTGGTGATCATTCACCGCGTCATGTGCGGCGCATCGTGCGGACGTACCTGCGGACGTGGGGCATGGCCGACGTGCGGGACGCCGTGGAGCTGGCCGTGAGCGAACTGCTGACGAACGTGCACCGGCACGTCGCGGACCGCTGGTGCCGGGTGACCGTCGTCAAGCTGCACCAGGGGGTGCGGGTGGAGGTGCACGACCGCGAGGCCGCGCACCCGGTGGCGCGGGAGGCGGGAGCTGAGGATGAGACCGGGCGCGGCCTGGCGATCGTCGCCCTCGTCACCGACCGGCACGGCGTGACCCCCGGGGCCGAAGGCAAGACGGTGTGGTTCGAGTGCGGCAAGGGGGTGAGGGGCGTGGTGGGGTAGGCGCCGCGTGGCGCGGGCCACGTCGGGGATGCGTATACGGGGGCGGTGCCCTTGCCCCCGTGACGCGTCCCCCGGGACCGCTACCCGTGAGTATGCGGCTTCTGCCAGCCGCCTTGCGTGCCGGGTGCGCGGTGGACGGCCCCGCCCCGGCCGCGTCTCCGGCCCCGCCCCGGCCGGAGCAGGGGAGGCCCGGGGCGCTTCGGCGGGCGCGGGCGGCCCGGAACCGGATGCGCCTTCGACGGACGTCCGGGCGCGAGATATCTTGATGTCGAGCAATGTTGCAGACGTGGAGCGGAGAGCACCCGGTGACAGACTCGACCATCATCTACACGCACACCGACGAGGCCCCGGCGCTGGCGACGTACTCGCTGCTGCCGGTGGTCCGGGCGTACGCCGCGACGGCCGGGGTCCGGGTGGAGACCCGCGACATCTCCCTCGCCGGACGGATCATCGCCAGCTTCCCCGAGTACCTCACCGAGGAGCAGCGCATCGAGGACGCGCTCGCGGCGCTCGGTGAGCTGGCGAAGACCCCGCAGGCGAACATCATCAAGCTGCCGAACATCTCGGCGTCGATCCCGCAGCTGAAGGCCGCGATCGCCGAGCTGCGGGAGCAGGGCTACGCGCTGCCCGCCTACCCGGACGAGCCGAAGACCGACGAGGAGCGCGAGATCCGCGCCCGCTACGACAAGGTCAAGGGCAGCGCCGTCAACCCGGTGCTGCGCGAGGGCAACTCCGACCGCCGCGCCCCGGCGTCGGTGAAGAACTACGCCCGCAAGCACCCGCACCGCATGGGCGCGTGGTCGGCCGACTCCAAGACCAACGTCGCGCACATGAGCGGTGACGACTTCCGCTCCACCGAGAAGTCGGCGGTCATCAAGGACGCCGGTGCGCTGCGCATCGAGCTGCACGGTGACGACGGTTCCACCACCGTGCTGCGTGAGTCGGTACCGGTGCAGGCGGGCGAGATCGTGGACGCCGCCGTGCTGCGCGTCGCCGTGCTGCGCGAGTTCCTGACCGAGCAGGTGGCCCGGGCGAAGGCCGAGGGGGTGCTGTTCTCGGTGCACCTGAAGGCCACGATGATGAAGGTCTCGGACCCGATCATCTTCGGTCACGTCGTGCGCGCGTTCTTCCCCAAGACGTTCGCCGCCCACGGGGAGACGCTGGCCAAGGCCGGGCTGACGCCGAACGACGGACTCGGCGGCATCCTCAAGGGGCTGGAGGACCTGCCCGAGGGCCAGCAGATCAAGGAGTCCTTCGAGGCCGAGCTGGCCGAGGGGCCTGAGCTGGCCATGGTGGACTCCGACCGGGGCATCACCAACCTGCACGTGCCCAGCGACGTCATCGTGGACGCGTCGATGCCCGCGATGATCCGCACCTCCGGCCACATGTGGGGTCCGGACGGCGACGAGCACGACACGCTGGCCGTCATCCCGGACAGCAGCTACGCGGGCATCTACCAGGTCGTCGTGGACGACTGCCGGGCCAACGGCGCCTACGACCCGGCCACCATGGGCTCGGTGCCCAACGTCGGCCTGATGGCGCAGAAGGCCGAGGAGTACGGCAGCCACGACAAGACGTTCGAGATCCCGGTCACCGGCACCGTCCGCGTCACCGACGACTCGGGCGCCTGTGTGCTGGAGCACACCGTCAGCGAGGGCGACATCTGGCGCATGTGCCAGACCAAGGACGTCCCCGTGCGGGACTGGGTCAAGCTCGCCGTCACCCGCGCCCGCGCCACCGGTGACCCGGCCGTGTTCTGGCTGGACGAGGGCCGCGCACACGACGCGAACCTGATCGGGAAGGTCAGGCAGTACCTCCCGGAGCACGACACCGAGGGCCTGCGCATCGAGATCATGAAGCCGGTCGACGCGATCGCCTTCTCGCTGGAGCGCATCCGGCGTGGCGAGAACACCATCTCCGTCACCGGCAACGTGCTGCGCGACTACCTCACCGACCTGTTCCCGATCCTGGAGCTGGGCACCAGCGCCAAGATGCTCTCCGTCGTCCCGCTGATCAACGGCGGCGGCCTGTTCGAGACGGGCGCGGGCGGCTCGGCCCCCAAGCACGTCCAGCAGCTGGTGAAGGAGAACTACCTGCGCTGGGACAGCCTGGGTGAGTTCCTGGCGCTGGCCGTCAGCTTCGAGCACCTGGCGCAGACGACGGACAACGCCCGCGCCCAGATCCTGGCCGACACCCTCGACCGGGCGACAGCCACGTTCCTGGACGAGAACAAGTCGCCCTCGCGCAAGCTCGGCGGGATCGACAACCGGGGCAGCCACTTCTACCTCGCCCTGTACTGGGCCCGGGAGCTGGCCCAGCAGACGGCCGATGCCCAGCTCGCCGAGGCGTTCTCCGGGCTCGCCCGCACGCTGGCCGAGCAGGAGCAGGCGATCGTGGACGAGCTGGTCGCGGTGCAGGGCTCCCCGGCCGACATCGGCGGCTACTACCACCCGGACGACGCCAAGGCGTCCACCGTCATGCGCCCGTCGCAGACGCTGAACACCGCGTTGTCCGCACTCGGCTGACGCGGCCCGGCGCGGCCCCGCGCTGACCCGGCCCGGCGCGCCGCGCTGACCCGGCCCCGCGCGGCTGCGCGGACCCCGCCCCGGCAGGCCCCGGCCCGCCGGGGCGGACCCGTGTCCGCGGCCGGGACAGGCTGTCTCAGCCAGCGGGCACCCGGCGGGGAGGGCGCGGCGCACACCGTACTCTGGGTGCCGTGACCGTGAACGCTGAGAGCAGCACCCCCATCGCCGACACCTGGCGAGACCTTCCCGCGGCGCAGCAGCCTGACTACCCGGACGCCAAGGCTCTGCGCGATGTGATCGCCGAGCTGGAGTCCTATCCTCCGCTGGTCTTCGCCGGTGAGTGCGACCAGCTCAAGGAGCGGCTGGCTGCCGTCGCGCGGGGTGAGGCGTTCCTGCTCCAGGGCGGCGACTGCGCCGAGGCGTTCGACGCGGTGTCCGCCGAGCACATCCGCAACAAGCTGAAGACGCTGCTCCAGATGGGCGCGGTGCTGACGTACGCGGGCTCGGTGCCCGTCGTCAAGGTCGGGCGGATCGCCGGTCAGTACAGCAAGCCGCGCTCCAAGCCGACGGAGACGCGCGACGGTGTGACGCTGCCCACCTACCGGGGTGACTCGGTCAACGGGTTCGAGTTCACCCCCGAGGCCCGCACCCCGGACCCGCAGCGGCTCAAGCGCATGTACCAGGCGTCGGCCTCCACGCTGAACCTGGTGCGCGCCTTCACCACCGGCGGCTACGCCGACCTGCGCCAGGTGCACGCCTGGAACCAGGACTTCGTCAAGAGCTCGCCGTCCGGGCAGCGCTACGAGGCCGTGGCCCGCGAGATCGACCGCGCGATGAACTTCATGCACGCCTGCGGGGTGGACCCGGAGGAGTTCCGCACGGTGGAGTTCTACGCCTCCCACGAGGCGCTGCTGCTGGACTACGAGGCCGCGCTCACCCGCGTGGACTCCCGCACCGGCCAGCTGTACGACGTCTCCGGGCACATGGTGTGGATCGGTGAGCGCACCCGCCAGCTGGACGGGGCGCACATCGAGTTCGCGTCGAAGATCCGCAACCCGATCGGCGTCAAGCTCGGCCCGACGACGACGCCTGAGGACGCGCTCGCGCTGATCGAGAAGCTGGACCCGGAGCGCGAGCCCGGCCGCCTGACGTTCATCGCCCGCATGGGCGCGGACAAGGTGCGCGACCGGCTGCCCACCCTGGTGGAGAAGGTGACGGCCTCCGGCGCCCAGGTGGCCTGGGTGAGCGACCCGATGCACGGCAACACCTTCGAGGCCGCCTCCGGCCACAAGACGCGCCGCTTCGACGACGTGCTGGACGAGGTCAAGGGCTTCTTCGAGGTGCACAAGGCGCTGGGCACGCACCCCGGCGGCATCCACATGGAGCTGACGGGCGACGACGTCACCGAGTGCGTGGGCGGCGGCGACGAGATCTTCGTGGACGACCTGCACCAGCGCTACGAGACGGCGTGCGACCCGAGGCTCAACCGCAGCCAGTCCCTGGACCTGGCCTTCCTGGTGGCGGAGATGTACCGGCACCAGTGATGCCGTCCTGGCGGGTCAGCCGGTCAGTGCGGGGCTGACCCGCCCGGTGGCGATCACCGTACGCAGCGCTGTGGGGCGCGGGTCACATCGATCCGCGCCCCACCAGTCTTTTCCGCACCCCCAGCGGAGGGTAAGGTTAGGTTAACCTTATTGATCTACGGCCCCCGTGCGGAGGTGAACGCGTGTACGTCTGCTCGTGCTTCGGTGTCACCGAACAGCAGGTGCGTCAGCACGCGGACGCCGGGGCGTGCACCCCCCGGCAGATCGCCTCAGCCTGCAAGGCGGGCACGGACTGCGGCTCGTGCGTCCGCCGCATCCAGGGCATCCTCGGCCGTGGCGCCTGCCCGCGCCGGGAGCTGGTGGACCAGGGCGTCCCCGCCCTCGCCGCCGCCCCGGCCCGCACCGCCGACGTCTCCGCCGCCGCTGCCCCGGCCGCGCCTGTGGCCGCTCCGCCCGTGGCCGCTCCGGCCGCCGGGCCGCTTCCCGCCGCCGTCCTCACGTCCGCCGTGGCGATGGGGCCGGTGCTGCGGCAGGCCCGCGAGGCCGCCTGAGCGGCACCCCGCGCGCCGACACACGGCCGGGTCGCAGTCCTCGTCGTCATCGTCGCGCGGCTCACGCCTCGTCGGGGGAAACCTGCTCGATCTGCTGGGCGATGTACAGCGACTCGCCGATCTTCTCGATCAGCTCCAGCTGCGTGTCCAGATAGTCGATGTGGTGCTCCTCGTCCGCGAGGATGTCCTCGAAGATGTTCGCCGAGGTGATGTCGCCCTTGGTACGCATGACCTCGATGCCGCGCCGCAGCCGGTCGATGGCCTCGACCTCGATCTGGCGGTCCGCCTGGAACATCTCGGTGATCGACTGCCCGACGCGGACGTGGAAGAGCCGCTGGTAGTTCGGCAAGCCCTCCAGGAACAGGATGCGGTCGGTGAGCCGCTCGGCGTGCTTCATCTCGTCGAACGACTCGGCGCGCGTATAGGCGGCCAGCTTCGTCCAGCCCTTGTGCTCCTGCAGCTTGGCGTGCAGGAAGTACTGGTTGATCGCCGTCAGCTCGGCGGTCAGCTGCTCGTTGAGGAACTCGATAACCTCGGGGTCGCCCTGCATGCCGAAGGGCTCCTTCCAGCGCGAAGATCGGTCAGTGGTGCGCCGCATCCTCGCACCGCGCGGGCGATGCGTCCAGTAAGTGAAGGCTTACCGAATTGCCCGAATCCCGGGGGCTGGTCGGGGGTGTGGCCAGCGCGGCGGAGCCGGTCTGTCACCATGGAGACATGGGTCAGCCGGAGAGCCGCGCAGCACAGGACGCTCAGCTCCCACCGGGACAGCGGCTCCAGCGCGGCTGGCCGGTGACGCACTACGGGCCCGTGCCGAAGTTCCGGCCCGAGCGCTGGGAGTTCCGCGTCTTCGGAGCCACCGCCGACGGCGACAAGCGCTGCTGGACGCACGAGGAGTTCTCCGCGCTCCCGTACGAGACGGTCACCGCCGACCTGCACTGCGTGACGAAGTTCAGCATGCTCGGCGTCGAGTGGGGCGGCGTCCGCGCGCGTACCGTCCTCGACCTGGCCCCGCCCGCGCCCGATGTCACGCACGTGATGGTGTGGGCCGAGTACGGCTACAGCGCCAACCTGCGCCTGACGGACTTCCAGGCCGCGCACACGCTGTTCGCCACCCACCGCGCCGGGGAGCTGCTGACCGCCGAGCACGGCTTCCCCGTCCGCCTGGTCGTGCCGCACCTGTACGCCTGGAAGGGGCCGAAGTGGGTGCGCGGGGTGGAGTACCTGACCGCCGACCGGCGCGGTTTCTGGGAGGAGCGCGGCTACCACAACCTGGGCGACCCGTGGCACGAGCAGCGCTACTCCTACCAGGAGAAGCCGGGGGAGGGCCCGGAGCTGTAGACCCGGCTTGGACGCCGCGCGCGGCGCCCGGTGGAACCGGACGCCGCGCGCGGGTGCTGGTGGCGCTGGGAAGTGCTCATCCGGCCCAGGGTCGCAGGGTCGGATGGGTACCGGGCCAGCAGGTGGCTCAGTACGCGCTCCACACGTGGTCG
Source organism: Streptomyces sp. JJ66 (assembly GCF_019303495.1). Lineage (GTDB taxonomy): Bacteria > Actinomycetota > Actinomycetes > Streptomycetales > Streptomycetaceae > Streptomyces. The sequence continues at coordinate 288,326 of NZ_JAEVFI010000005.1, forward strand.
ATGGAGCCGTAGCGGTCGGCGGCGTAGTTGCAGGCCGCGACGATGTTGGCCACCGGGTCGTACTGGTCGTGCGCGGTCCCCTCGACGTGGTAGGCGTCGAAGGTCGGCTTGATCACCTGGAGCAGGCCGATGGAGGGCACGCCGTTGCGGGCGTTGATGTCCCAGTTGTTGATGGCGTTCGGGTCACCGCTGGACTCGCGCATGATGTTCCACTTGATGCGGTCGTAGGAGCCCGGGATGTCGTGCTTGTCCATGATGGACATGGCCTCACGAATCCAGCCGTCCAGGTTGTTCGGATACTGCTGGGGGGCCTCGGCGGCCTTCGTGGCCTTCGCCGGAGCCTTCTTCGCGGCCTTCGGGGCCTGCTCGGCCTTCTTCGGCGCGGCCTGGCGCTTGCTGCGGTCGGCGGCGGCCTGCTTCTCGCGCTCCTGGGCCTTCGCCTCGGCGGCCTTCTCGGCTCCGGCGGCGGCGTGCTCCTGCTGCTCGCGCACCTCGTCCAGCTGGCCGTGCACACCCTGCGACAGCACCGCGCTGTTCGCCGGGCCGTCGGCGACGACCGCGCTGTCCTGCGCGGAGCTGCTGGTGGGCACCAGGGTCAGGGCGACGGCGGCTGCGGCGGCGCCGGATATCGCGACCGCGGAGTGGCGCTGGTCGCGGGTGAGGTTCCGGGCGAGGGCCGGAACGTCACGCAGGTGGCTGGGAACCTCGCGCAGGTGGGCGGGGGCCTGTCGCAGCTGGCCGGGGACGTTCTTGACCTTGGCGAGGTTGGCCTGAAGCTCCCGGAGGTAGCCGGGAAGCTCGTTACGGAGGTGCTCCGGGATCATGCGGAGCTCGGTCGAAATCTTGGATTCCGGCTTGATGCTGGGCATGCGGGATGGAACCTTCCAGATCGCTGAGTCGCAGGCCTGAGCGGCGCGGAGCCGTTCACGTCCACGGCTGCCTTGCGACGTGAAGCATTGTTAGCGGCCGAAAATCGCGCTGGCAAAGGTGTGACGTACTACGGAGCTTCGTGGAAGCTTCCCCCGGTTGCGGCCTCACTGGGCGCCCATCATGGGCGACATGTCCACTAAGGCCGGTCGTAAGTGACGTGGCTCCTATGCGGCGGATCACAGCCGCCCCGGGTTTGCGCAACGCTCGGCCATTGCGTTCGCACGCGGCGTGAACCCGCCGTGCACCCCCGCTGCCCCGGTCCCGTCCCTCCCGGAACCGGAACCCCGGGAGCGACGTCGCCGCTGTCTGCCCACCCCCCAGCCAACGCAGGGAGGCGCCGTCAAGGCGGGCCGACGTCAGCCCGCCTTGACGGCGCCTCCCTGCGGGGTCAGCGCACCCAGATGGTGATCTCGGAGCCCTTCGGGGCGCGTTCGCCGCCGTCCACGGACTGGTTGAAAACCTCGCCGGTGAAGAAGATGCGCCGCACCGTCACCTCGAAGCCCGCCGCTTCCAGCGCCTCGACGGCCGCGTCCTCGCCCTGTCCCACGACATCGGGGACGGTCACCATCTCAGGCCCTTTGGAGATCGTGAGGGTGACCGCGTCGCCACGGGCCACCGTCGTGCCCGCGGCCGGGGACTGGGCGGTCACGGCCCCGGCGTCCAGCTCGGAGTGGACGCGCTCGTCGGCGAAGCGGACCGTGAAGCCCGCTTCCTCCAGCACCTGGCGCGCGTCCTCGCGGTCGGCGCCGGTGACGTCCGGCACGTTGACGGGCTGGCCCTTGGAGACGGTCAGCTCCACTCCGGTGCCGGGGCGGTGCTCCGTACCGGCGCGGGGGTCGGTGGAGACGACCGCGCCGCGCTCCACGGTGTCGTCGAACTCGCGGGTGACCGTCGTCGGCTCCAGGCCCGCCTCGGTGAGCTGTTCCCGGGCGTCCTCAAGGGGCACGCCCGCCAGATCCGGGACGGCGACGACCTCGGGACCCTGGGAGACCGTGAGCGTCACCGTGCCGTTGTTGCGGACGCGCTCGCCGGGCTCGGGATCGGTGCGGACGACCAGGCCCCGGTCGATGGTCTGGCTGAACGCGCGCTCCACCTGGACGCGCAGGCCCGCCTCGGCGAGCGACCGCTCGGCCTCCGCCTGCGGCAGCCGCAGCACGCTGGGGGTGCGGGTGAACTGCCCGGAGTTGATGTACCAGACGCCGGAGCCGACGCCGAGGAGCAGGAGCAGGACGAGACCGACGAGCAGGACCGGGGAGCGGCGGGCGCGGGTGCGGGCGCCGCGCCGCCCGGTGTCGGCGGGCAGCGGCGCCGGGTCGGCGGGCGGCACCGGCGGCAGCACGCTGGTGCGGTTCAGCGCGTCGGGGGCTTCCGGCGCGGTCGCCGGGACGCGGGGCAGGACCGCCGTCGCCTCCTCGCCCGCGCGTCCGGGCGCTCCGGGGTATGCGTCGGGACGGGCGCCGGGCGGCAGCGCGTCCAGCTCCGCGTCGCTGAGCGCGGCGCGGACGGCGTGCAGCTCGGCCAGCAGGAGCGCGGCGTCCGCCGGGCGGGCGGCGCGGTCGCGGGCGGCACCGCGCGCGACCAGCTGGTCCAGCGCGGGCGCCAGCCCGGGGACGGCGGCCGACGGCGGCGGCACGTCCTCGCGCAGGTGCTGGTAGAGCACCTGCGCGGGCGTGGTGCCGGGGTGTGGCTTGGCGCCGGTCAGCATCTCGTAGAGCATCACGCCGCAGGCGTAGACATCGGCCGTGGTGTCGGCCACGCCGTGCTCGATGTGCTCCGGCGCGAGGTAGGAGACGGTGCCCATGACCGACGTCGTAGACAGCGAGGTTTGCGCGTCCACCGCGCGGACCAGGCCGAAGTCGGCCACCTTCACCCGGCCGTCGTCGCCGATGAGTACGTTCTCCGGCTTCATATCCCGGTGCACCAGGCCCGCCCGGTGCGCGGCGCCGAGCCCGGCCAGCACCGGTTCGAGGATGTCCAGCGCCGCGCGCGGCTGGAGCGCGCCGCGCCGCGCCAGCACGTCCCGCAGCGTGCACCCGGCGACGTACTCCATCGCCAGGTAGACGTACGGGCCGTCCTTGCCCTGGTCGAAGACGCTGACCACGTTCGGGTGGTCGAGCCGGGCGACGGACCGGGCCTCGCGGATGAAGCGCTCGGTGAACGAGGCGTCGTGCGCGAGGGAGGGGTGCATCACCTTCAGGGCGAGCACGCGGTCCAGCCGGGTGTCCACGGCCCGGTAGACCGTCGCCATGCCGCCGGCCGCGATCCGCGCCTCCACGCGGTACCGGTCGTCGAGCACGTACCCGATCATCGGGTCCTGAAGGGTCGTATCCACGCAGGCGAGTCTACGAGCCGCGCCGTACCGGCCCGCCGGAATGCTGCCGTACTGCAGCAGAACGGTGACCGGGTGAACGCTCACGGCCGCCAGACGGCTACCCTCCGCGCAGTACGCGGCCACCCACAGACGCGGTGGCCGCCCGCAGAGCCGGCGACGGCCACGCTCCGGCGCGGCGGCGGCTGCCCGCCGGTGCGGCGGCTACCCACCGGCGCGGCGGGTCAGAACGCCGGGCGCTCCGGGTCCAGTTCGGCGACACCCTCCTGCGGCGAGGACGCCAGGGCGAAGTGACGGCGCGGGATGCGGCCCGCGCGGTGGGCCAGGCGACCGGCCTGTGTGGCGTGCCGCATGGCGTGGGCCATCAGCTCCGGGTCCTGCGCCCGCGTCACCGCCGAGGCGAGCATGACGGCCGCGCAGCCCAGCTCCATCGCCAGTGCCACATCGGAGGCCGTGCCCGCCCCCGCGTCGAGGATGACGGGGACACCGGCCCGCTCGGTGATGAGCTGGAAGTTGTGCGGGTTGCGGATGCCCAGGCCGGAGCCGATGGGCGAGCCGAGCGGCATGATCGCCGCGCAGCCGACGTCCTCCAGCTTGCGGGCGAGCACCGGGTCGTCGTTGGTGTAGGGCAGGACGGTGAAACCGTCGTCCACCAGGGTCTCGGCGGCGTCGAGCGTCTCCACCGGATCGGGCAGGAGGGTGCGCTCGTCGGCGATGACCTCCACTTTCACCAGGCTCGTGCCCAGCGCCTCCCGGGCCAGGCGCGCGGTGAGCACCGCCTCGCCCGCGGTGAAACACCCTGCGGTGTTGGGCAGGGTGCGGATGCCGAGCCGGTCGAGCACGGAGAGCACCGAGCCGTGCGTGCCCGGATCGACGCGCCGCATCGCGACGGTGGTCAGCTCGGTGCCGGAGGCGGTCAGCGCCCGCTCCAGCACGTCCAGGCTGGGGGCCCCGCCGGTGCCCATGATCAGCCGCGAGGTGAGGGTGAGGTCACCGATGCGCAAGGGGTCGGCGGGACCGGGCTCGGGGTGCGGGGCGTCCGGCTCGGCGGACGGGGCGTCCGGCTCGGGGTGCGGGGCGTCCAGTGTTCCGGCGGCTGGCCGCCCGGCGGGCAGCGTCGCGGGGTCCGGCATGATCAGCCTCCTTGGACTGCGGTCAGGACCTCCACCCGGTCACCTTCGCCGAGTGGGGTGTCGGCCCAGCGGCCGCGCGGCACGACCGTCTCATTGACGGCGGCGGCGACGCCCGCGGGCGCGGAGGTCAGGGTGGCGACGAGGGCGTCCAGCGTCAGCCCGTCCGGCGCCTCGCGGCGCTCACCGTTGACGCGGATGTTCATGCGGGAAGCTCCTGTGGGGCCGGGGCGGACGCGGACGCCGGGCCGGAGGCGCCGCCGCCCGGGTGGGGCGGGGTGCTCGCGCGCGGCGACGCGCCCGCGCGCGGCCCGGCGCCC
>NZ_JAEVFI010000060.1 GCF_019303495.1 Streptomyces sp. JJ66
TGAGCGGATCTCATCGTGACCGGTTCGGGTGACGGGGTGCCCGTGACGTGGCGAAGCTCCTCGACGTTGCAAGGAGTGTCAACAGCCGCGCAACGCAAGGAGCTTCGTGGTCACCTATCGTGCCACCCTCGACGTCACCTCGGACCTGGTTTCCTGGCTGGAGAACCAGATCGCCACCCGAAGGGATGAGGCCGACGGGTCCTGGCGGGCGCTGACGCCCTGGGACCAGGCGATCGTGCTGCTGGTCTTCCTTGCCAAGGGCGACACCTTCGCTGAGCTCGGAGCCCACTTCGGCATCGGCACAGAGACCGCCCGCCGATACGTCAACGAGGGCATCGATGCCCTCGCACCACTCGCGCCGACCCTCACCGAGGCCATCGACGCCTCCGGCGAGTCCCGCCGCCTACTGCTGGACGGAACCCTCATCCCGCTGTGGCGCTGCGACACCCTGGCCACCGAGACCAACCCCGACCCGCTGTACAACGCCAAGCACCGCGAGCACGGCATGAACGTCCAGGCCCTCACCGACACCAGCGGCGAGCTGGTCTTTCTCGGCGAAGCCAGAGCGGGTTCAACGCACGATGTGACCGCCGCCCGTCTGGACGGGATCGTCGCCGCGGTCAGTGACGCGGATGTGGAGACGACTGGCGATTCCGGCTACCAGGGCGCCGGCGGCACCGTCCGCACCCCGGTCAAGCGTCCGAAGGGCAAGGGCCACAACGGATGGGAGAAACTGGCCAACACCGCACTCGCCCGACTCCGAGCGCCCGTCGAGCGGGCGTTCGCGGCACTGAAACGCTGGCGAGTGCTGGACACCGTGCGTATCAGCCCGAACCGCGTCACCGCACTCCTACAGGCGATCTTCGTAATCCATCGGAAACGATCTTCACTCGCCAGGGCGTAGATGAGATCCGCTC
>NZ_JAEVFI010000061.1 GCF_019303495.1 Streptomyces sp. JJ66
CGACCGGCGGGCCCTGCCCGCCCCCGACTTCGCCGCCCTCGCCGGCACCGGCCGGGCCCCGCGCACGCCCGAGGAGCGGACCCTCTGCGAGCTGATTGCGGGGGTCCTCGGCCTCGACGCCTTCTCCGCCGACGACGACTTCTTCGAGCTGGGCGGCCACTCCCTGCTCGCCACCCGCCTGATCAGCCGGATCCGCTCGGTGTGCGGCGCCGAGATACCCCTGCCCGTCGTCTTCGAGGAGCGCACGGCCGCCGGGCTGGCCCGGCACCTGGGCGACGCGCGCGGCGCCCGGCCCGCCCTGGTCGCCCGGGACGACCGGTCCGCGACCGTGCCGCTGTCCTCCGCGCAGCGCCGGCTGTGGCTGCTCGATCGGATGGAGGACCGCGCCGGCTACAACGTGCCCTGGGCGCTGCGCCTGACCGGGCCACTCGACGCGCCGGCCCTCCGGCTCGCTCTCACCGACGTGATCGGCCGGCACGAGGTGCTGCGCGGGGTGATCACCGTCGTCGACGAGGAACCCCACCAGCGGATCCTTCCCCTCGACGAGGTCCGCGTCGACCTCGCGGCGGAGATCTGCGCGCCCGACGAGCTGGACGGGCGGGTCGAGGCCGTCGCCCGCGAACCCTTCGACCTCGCCCGCGACCTGCCCCTGCGGGCCCGGCTGTTCTCCCTCGGCCCCGACGAGCACGTGCTCGCCCTCGTCCTGCACCACATGGTCTTCGACGGCTGGTCCACGGCCCCCTTCCTGCGTGACCTCGGGGTGGCGTACGCGGCCCGGGTGTCGGGTCGGGCGCCGGAGTGGGACGCCCTGCCG
>NZ_JAEVFI010000062.1 GCF_019303495.1 Streptomyces sp. JJ66
TGGTGCGGGGGTCGGGTGCGGGGGTGGTGGGCATGGGTGCGGCTCCCTGGGGGTCGGTTGCCGGGGGGTGGGGCGGTAAGGGTGGTAAGGGTGATAAGCCCTGTGAGCTGCGGAAACAGCGGGGCGATAAGGGGTGCGGTAAGGGGGGCGATAAGGGGGTGCGAGCACTTACCGCCCCGTCGCCGCGCCGCTTGCGCCCGCCGCGCTGGGCTGGTCAGGGGCCTGGTTGGCCGCTGTGCCGTTTCCCGTCCTCAGCCGGTGTAGGTGAGGACGGTTGTCGGGCGGCCCTTGGTGGGGCGCTGGATACGGGCGTAGCCGGGCACTTCCAGCAGCTCAGCGGCCAGCCGGTCCCGCTCGGTGCGGGCGGTGTTCTTGAACAGGCGCCGCATCTGGTCTGTGGTGAGGCCGTCCGGTCCGGCGGCGCGGACGGCTTCGGCTAGCTTGTTGACCTGGGGGTTGCCGGTGAGGGTGCCGATGAGGTGGATGGCGGAGGCGCGGGCGTAGTTGAGGAGTTGCCAGGCGNCAGGGCGTAGACCATGGCGACGCGTTGGACGTAGGGGGCGGCGCGGGCGGTGAACTGGGCGATGACGCCGCCGGTGGCGTCGTCGCTGAGGGCGGGGTAGACCTCTTCGCAGTACAGCGCCCAGGCGTCGGGGGTGAAGTCCACCTGATCGGTGTGGGCGGCGTCGTGAAGGACGGTGCGCCACGCGGCGGCGAGGTTGGCCACGAGTTCGGGGCTGGCGCCGCGTGATCCGGGGAGGATGAGGTTGCGGTGGCAGAAGACGGGGAGGAAGCGGTTGTAGGTGCCGCCTGCCAGTTCGGAGTCCTGCATTTTGGCGCGGAACTCTTCGGGGGTGATGTGTCCGAGGATGGCGATGTGGGGGTGGGTGGCGGTCAGGGACTCGCGGACCATGGAGCCCAGGGAGTCGCCGTCCCATGCCTGGCGCAGGACGCCGGGCAGGCTGGAGCCTTCCCGCCGTCCCCGGCTCATGGTGACGGCGTATTCGGACTCCACCACCCACAGGCGTTTGTCGGCGCTGTCTGCTGCCGGGTTGTCGCCGTCGTCGTCGTGGTCTTTGACGTATTCGATGAGTCCTTCGCCGGAGTTGAGGCCGCGCGGGGTGTGGGCGGGGGTGAAGAACTCGGGTACGGCCTCAGCCAGGACGCGTTGTGCGGTGGAGGTGGCGGAGCCTTTGCGGCCGGTGGAGGTGGGGCCGACCGTTAGCGCCCAGATGAGGCAGGGGTGGCGGTCGTTGCCGACCATGAGGTGGGGGCGGCGTCCGATCGCGGCTCCGGCGGCGGACAGCAGGTTGACCAGTACCGCTACCGGATCAGCCTCGGTGGTGGAGTCCAGCTCCCGTACGGTCTCCCCAGCCCAGCCGCAGAACACCTCCGGGTGGGGGGTTGGTCCGGGGCGGTGGGGGCGCCGCAGACCGGGGGCGGGGTCGTAGAGCGGGTTGGGCGGACCGCTGGGGGCCTCCTGCGGGTGGGGTGTGGGTTCGGGTTCGCAGACGGTGAGTGCGGCGACTTCGGCCAGGACGGCGGCGCGTACGTCGTCGGCGTCCACGTCGGCGGCGGAGGCGGCCTGTACCAGGCGGGTGCCGCACTCGATCAGCTGCCGCCGCGCGGCCTTATCCCGCACGATCTCCGCGTAGTACACGGCGTGGGACGGTGCGGGCACCTTCTGCACCAGGGCGTGCACGTATCCGGCCCCGCCTACCCGGTGGAGGTCTGCGGCCTGGTCAAGTTCGCGGGCGACCGTGATGGGGTCCACCGCCCGCCCCGCGTCGTGCATCCGCTGAATCGCGCGGTGGATCGTCTCGTGCGCGGGCTGGTAGTGGTCGCACGGGTCCATCACCTGGGCCACGTCGGTGACCGCTTCGGCGGACAGCAGCATCGCGCCCAGCACGCATTGTTCGGCGTCCGCATCGTGGGGTGGTCCCTCGCGCCGCCGGGGGGCGGCACCGCGCAGCATCAGCACCTCAGCGCCCCGGGAGTCGGCCCCCGCGTCGGGCAGGGGCCGACGCCGTACCGGCCCCCGACTCCCGGCACTGCCAGCGGTCGGGTTCACCGACTCGCGGGCGGTGTTCACGGCGTTCACCGAACCCGAGTCCGTGTTCACCGAGCCCGACGCCGTGTTCATGGGCGTGTTCACGGTGTTCACCGGATCGGCCGTGGTGTTCATCGGATCGGGTGTGGTGTTCACGGGTCGGGTGGGCGTGTTCATGGGCGTGTTCACCTCGTTCACGCGGTCACTCCCGTCGTGTCGGGGTGACCGCCGACGTGGCCACCGGCATGGCCGGACCGGGCCAGACGGCGGGGGTCGCCGGTGACCGCCTGCCGTGCCGTGCCCCGGGTCGATTCCCGCTGGCCACGGGGCGACTGATCCCCGTCCGGGTCGGGCGGGTGGTGCCCGATCCCGTCGGGTGTCCGGCGGGCGGTGAACACCGGCTGGCAGGCGTGAACACGACGCCGCCCAGCGGTCATCGGGGTGACCACCCGACCGGTCGTCGGGGTAACCGACCGGCCGGACGCCGGGGTCGTCGTCGGGGTGGCCGACCGGCCGGACGCCGGGGTCGTCGTCGGGGTGGCCGACCGGCCGGACGCCGGGGTGGTCGTCGGGGTGGTCGGCCCGGTGGCCGTCCGGTCGGTCGTCGGGGTGGTGTGGTGGGTCATGGTCACCACCTCGCGCGCAGGGTG
>NZ_JAEVFI010000063.1 GCF_019303495.1 Streptomyces sp. JJ66
GTCGGCGGCGGAGGCGGCCTGTACCAGGCGGGTGCCGCACTCGATCAGCTGCCGCCGCGCGGCCTTGTCCCGCACGATCTCCGCGTAGGACGCGGCGTGCGCGGGGTTGGGAACCTTGTGCACCAGGGCGTGCAGGTATTCGGCCCCGCCCACCCGGTGGAGGTCTGCGGCCTGGTCGAGTTCGCGGGCGACGGTGATGGGGTCCACCGCCCGCCCGGCGTCGTACATCGTCTGGATGGTGCGGTGGATCGTCTCGTGTGCGGGCTGGTAGTGGTCGCACGGGTCCATCACCTGGGCCACGTCGGTGGCGGCTTCGGCGGACAGCAGCATCGCGCCCAGCACGCACTGTTCGGCGTCCGCATCGTGGGGTGGTCCCTCGCGCCGCCGGGGGGCGGCACCGCGCAGCATCAGCACCTCCGCGCCCCGGGAGTCGGACCCCGCGTCGGGCTGGGGCCGACGCCGTACCGGCCCCCGACTCCTGGCACTGCCAGCGGTCGGGTTCACCGGCTCGCGGGCGGTGTTCACGGCGTTCACCGCACCGGGCGCGGTGTTCACCGAGCCCGACGCCGTGTTCATGGGCGTGTTCACGGTGTTCACCGGATCGGGTGCGGTGTTCATCGAGTTGGGGTCGGTGTTCATGGATCGGGTGGGCGTGTTCAGCTCGTTCACGTGGTCACCGCCGTGGTGTCGCGGTGACCGCCGAGGTGACTACCGGCATGGCCGGACCGGGCCAGACGACGGGGGCCGCTGTGGGGCGCCCGCCGTGCCGTGTATCGGGTCGATTCCCGCTGGCCACGGGGCGACTGATCCCCGGTCGGATCGGGCGGCTGGTGCCCGATCCCGTCGGGTGCCCGGCGGGCGGTGAACACCGCCCGGCAGACGTGAACACGACGCCGCCCAGCGGTCATCTCGGTGACCACCCGACCGGTCATCGGCCCGGTCGCCAGGGTGACCGACCGGCCGGACGCCGGGGTGGTCGGTCGGGTGGCCGTCCGGTCGGTCGTCGGGGTGGTGTGGTGGGTCATGGTCACCACCTCGCGCGCAGGGTG
>NZ_JAEVFI010000064.1 GCF_019303495.1 Streptomyces sp. JJ66
TACGTCCTCGATGAGCGGCTGGAGCCGGTCCCCGTCGGCACGACCGGCGAGCTGTACATGGCGGGCGCCGGGCTGGCCCACGGCTACGTGGCCCGGCCGGGGCTCACGGCCGAGCGGTTCACGGCCTGCCCGTTCGGGGAGCCGGGGGAACGGATGTACCGCACCGGCGACCTGGTGCGGTGGACGCCCACCGGGGTGCTGGAGTACCTGGGGCGGGCAGACGACCAGGTGAAGATCCGCGGCTTCCGGATCGAGCCCGGCGAGGTCGAGGCCGTCGTCGCCCGCCGCGCCGGGGTGGCCCGCGCCGCCGTCGTCGTACGCGAGGACCGGCCCGGCGACAAGCGGCTCGTCGCCTACGTGGTGCCCACGGCCGAGAACGCCGTCGACCCCCGCGCACTGCGGGAGGAGTTGGGCGGGCCGCTGCCCGAGTACATGGTCCCCTCCGCCGTGGTCGTCCTCGAC
>NZ_JAEVFI010000065.1 GCF_019303495.1 Streptomyces sp. JJ66
GGGCGACGGCCTGGGCGTGCTCGCGCAGCGGCAGGCCTTGCTTGTCCGAGGTGGCGGCCACGTAGTTGAGGAGTTCGGCCGTCGCCCGTTCCGCTTCGCTCGGATCGCTGGTCAGCAGCCGGTCGGCGGCGTAGACGACATCCGCGGCCGGGATAGTGTTGAGGTTGAGCGGCCCGAACGACGGCTGTTCGAGGGCGGCGCGGAACCAGACGGTCTCGTCGCCGGGCGCGGCCGGGGCGACGAAGGTGATGTGCGGGCTGGAGCGCAGCGCGTCGGCTAAAGGTTGTCTCGTAAGGGGTCAGCCGTGGGCGAGGTTGTGCATGTGGGCGACGCCGATGGCC
>NZ_JAEVFI010000066.1 GCF_019303495.1 Streptomyces sp. JJ66
TTAGGCTTAACGGGTGGTCCCGCCAGATTCACACAGGATTCCTCGAGCCCCATGCTACTTGGGTGGCTTGCAAGCAAGTTGCTGACATTTCAGCTACGGGGGTCTTACCCTCTACGCCGGGCCTTTCGCATGCCCTTCGCCTACATCAACAATTTATCACTCACCGACCGGCCGGCAGACCAGTCAAGCAAACTCCCACAACCCCACACACGCAACCC
>NZ_JAEVFI010000006.1 GCF_019303495.1 Streptomyces sp. JJ66
GGTCAGGGCGGCGGCGGCCGGGGCGGCGGTCAGGGCGGCGGCGGCCGGGGCGGCGGTCAGGGCGAGCGCGGCGGCCAGCGCGGCCCCCGTGACCGCTCGGGCGCCCGGGTGCGGGGGACGCGGTTCGGTGGACGTGGGCAGAGTGGTCATCGGCGTACTTCCCAACGCTGGTCGAGCACGTACGCCGCGTATAACGCCGCACGTGCTCGACGCGTCACGGAAGGTACACCCAACGGAGCTGACGCCGATTCAGGGCACAGCTCTCCGGGCTTCAGCCCTACCGAGCGTCACTGTTTCACGTGAAACACCGGCCGGACAGGTGCCGGTGCTCACTGCTCACCGGTCATGGCCATCATCTTCAGCCGCTGGCCCGCGTACCAGGTACCCGCCACGGTCACCACGGTCAGCAGCACGGCCGCAGGCGTCAGGCCCACCTCGGAGACGACGTCCACACCGCTGCCCGCCACCCGCTCGGCCACCGCCACCCCCCACTGCTGGACGCTGAGCGTGCGGGCCCCGGCGATGAAGTTGCCCACCAGCGCCTCCCACAGCAGCGCGTACACCAGCCCGAAGATGACGGCGTGCCGGGTGACCGTGCCCAGCAGCAGGAACAGCGCGCTGTAGGCGATGGAGGCGACGACGGCCGCGATAGCGAAGGCGATCGCGATCTGCTGGCTGCCGCCCACCAGGATGAACCCGGCCACCAGGATCGGCAGCGCGGAGAAAACCATCGTGACCGCGACGGCTACCACCAGCTTGGTCACGATGATGGTGGGCCGCTTCACCGGCTTGGACAGCAGGTAGACGATCGAGCCGTCGTCGATCTCCGGTCCGATCGCGCCCGTCCCGGCGATGACGCCGATGAGCGGCACCATGGTGGCCAGCGCGAAGCCGCTGAGCAGGTTGACGGCCACCGCGTCGTCGGCAGCGCCCAGCAGTCGCACGGCGATCGCGATGACCAGCAGCAGCGCGGGCAGCGCCGAGAGCATCAGCGCCCGGCGGCGGCCCAGGAGCGCCCGGTAGGTGAGCCGGGCGACGGTGGGGTCGTACATAGCGCGGGCTCCTTGGTCAGGCCGAGACGAGGTAGGAGAAGACGGACTCCAGGGACTCGTCCGAGGGCGAGACGGTCAGGAGCCGGATGTTGTGCTCGCGGGCGACGCGCGGCAGTTCGTGGGTGAAGCGCGCGAAATCGATGGCCTGGATACGCAAGGCGCGTTCGGTCCAGTCCAGTTCGATCGCCGCGGTGGAAGCGTCCGCGATGAGCGCGGCGGCCAGTGCCCGGTCGTTGCTGGAGCGGACCAGGTAGCGGTGCGGGCGGTCCGTCATCAGGCGGCGGATGCGCCGGAAGTCGCCGCTGGCCGCGTGCCGTCCGGCGACGATGACCTCGATGTGCGCGGCGAGCTGCTCGACCTCCTCCAGGATGTGCGAGGAGAACAGCACCGTGCGGCCGTCCGCGCCCATGCGGCGCAGCAGCTCCATCAGCTGCATGCGCTGGCGCGGGTCCATGCCGTTGAACGGCTCGTCCAGCAGCAGCACCGACGGCTCGTGGACCAGGGCGGAGGCCATCTTCACGCGCTGCCGCATGCCCTTGCTGTAGGTATCGACGCGCCGGTCTTGGGCGTACTCCATGTCCACCGTGGCCAGGGCCCGCTGAGCGGCGGCGCCGGGGTCGGGCAGGCCGTGCAGTTCCGCGTTGGCGACGACGAACTCGCGGCCGGTGAGGAAGTCGTACATCGCCTCGCGTTCCGGCACGATGCCGATGTCGCGGTACACCTGCTCGTTGCGCCACACCTGCGCCCCGTCGAGGGTGACGGTGCCCACCGAGGGCGGCAGGAAGCCGCCCATCATGGCGATCAGGGTGGACTTCCCGGCCCCGTTCGGGCCGAGCAGGCCGGTGACGCCGGGTCCCACGTTCATGGTCACGTCATTGACTGCGACGACGTTCCCGTACCAGCGCGAGACGTGGGAGATGCTGATCGTGCTCACAGTCCGGCCTTCCGGTAGCGGGCCATCAGGGCGGCGTAGGAGCCCGCCACGAGACCGAGGATGACGAGGAGGTAGACGAGACCGGTTCCGGCACCGGGGGTGACGCTCCCGGGGAAGGTGGAGGGACCGTCCAGGAACGCGGTGGCGAAGCCCGAGACGAGGCTGGTGGGCGAGGCGAGCCCCAGCCAGCTGACCGCGTCGGCCGCACCCTGCTCGTAGGCGATGGTCTGCACGGTGGTGACCGCGAAGTAGGAGATGGTCAGCACGGCGATGATCGCGGCGACGCCGAACCCACGGCGCGGGGTGAGCGCGGCGATGAGGAGGCCGATGCCCGCGTACAGCAGGGACAGCACGGCGACGGAGACCAGGCCGAGGAGGAAGCCGCTGGTCTGCTCGGCGAAGTCCAGTTCGGCCAGCAGCGCGCCGGCGTAGAGCACCAGCAGCGGCAGCGCGGTGAAGATGAACAGCGCGGACGCCATGCCCGCGTACTTCGCCAGCACGTAGTCAACGCGCTCGACGGGGCGGGAGAAGTACAGCGGGACGGTACCGAAGCGCAGGTCGCGGGAGACCGACTGCGGCGCCATGGCCGCCAGGTACAGGCCGATGACGGGCGCCAGGAACGAGGCGTACTCGCGGTATTCCATCGGGAGCTGCTGGGTGATCTCGGAGGTAGCCACGGCGACGGCGACCACGATCAGCGCGGGCAGGCACATGATCGCGGTGAGGATCATCGGCATGACCTTGGACTTCGCGGACCGGCCGAGCCCGTAACCGCCGCGCAGCGACTGCGCGAACAGCGAGCGGCGGGCGTAGCCGCGGCCGAGCCGCTGGCCGTCGTAGCCGCGGTAGCCGATGTTGTGGATGCTGGCGTCGGGCGAGGCAGCACCCGGGACGGCGGGCTGGGCGGGTGTGACGGGCTGGGTGGGCTCGGCGGGCTGGGTGTTCTGCCGGGGCTCAGGCTGCATGGCCGGTGCCTCCCTGCTGCGGCTGGGCGGACTGGTGCTGGAAGACTTCGGCGATCTTGTGGCGGCGCTGTTCCATGCGCACCAGGCCCAGGCCGAGGTCGGCGATCGCGTCGCGGACGAGGTCGTACGTGGCCTCCTCAGCGACGTCTACCAGCAGCAGGTGCCCGGCGCCGGGCAGGCCGCCCTCGGCTCCGGCGAACTCGGCGGTCAGTCCGGCCGCCTGGAGCCGTTCGCGCAGGGCGGCGCCTCCCTGCGGGTGGGCGTCGGTGTCGGTGACCTCCACCGCCAGGGAGGCGGTGACCTGGGTGAAGTCGGCGGTCGAGGAGGAGCGCAGCAGCCGGCCGCCGTCGATGATGACGACGTGGTCACAGGTGCGCTCCAGCTCTCCGAGCAGGTGCGAGGTGACCAGGACCGAGATGCCGAAGTCGGTGTGCACGCGGCGGATGAGGCCCAGCATCTCGTCCCGGCCCACCGGGTCGAGCCCGTTGGTGGGTTCGTCGAGGAAGACCAGTCGCGGGTCGTGCACGAGGGCCTGCGCCAGTTTGACGCGCTGCTTCATGCCCGTCGAGTAGCCGCCCATCGGACGGTAGCGCTCCTCGTAGAGCCCGACGTGCCGCAGCGTGTCGGCGGTACGCTCCCGCGCGGCGGTGGGCGGCAGCCCGGACATGCGCGCCATGTGAACGACGAACTCCGTGGCGGAGACGTCGGGTGGCAGGCAGTCGTGCTCGGGCATGTAGCCGACGCGCTCCCTGATGGCCAGGCCCTCGGTGCGCACGTCGAGCCCGAGCACGCGGGCATGGCCCTCGGTGGCGGGGGCGAGTCCGAGCAGGATCTTGATCAGGGTGGATTTGCCGGCGCCGTTGGCACCCACCAGGCCGGTCACGCCCGGTGCGATGTCCACGGTCAGCCGGTCGAGCGCGGTCACCCGGGGATACCGCTTGCTGAGGCCATCGGCCGCGATCACTGTCACCTCGCTGACGCTAGTGGGACCCGGGGGCCGCCCGCGTCCTCCCGAGCGGCTGCTCCCGCTACGCCTCAGGTCGGACATGCCCGTAGGGGACGGCGACCTCCGAGGGTGTTACCTTCGGTATCCACAGGCCGGTAGACCGCCTTGACGCTGCCACGGACCGTTGCCACATTGATCTCAGTCAGCGCGGGCGGGCCGAGGAGTCCAGCACGGTCACCTCCCGGCACCGGGCACGACCCCGCGCAGGCGGCCAGCACAGCAACGGGCTCTGCACGGCAGCGGCTCGGCACAGCCGTGGGGTCGGCACAGTGCTGGGGGTCGGCACAGACGGGAGGAGAGCGGCATGGCGAGCGAGGGGCCTACGGGGGCCGTGGGGCACCCGGGGAGTTCGGGTGAAGGGGGCCGCCGGGAAGACGGCCAGGCCGGGAGGCGGGAGACGGCGGGGCGGGAGACGGCACAGCAGGAGACGGCGCAGCAGGAGGCCGCTGAGGGCCGCGAGCGCTGGGTGAGCACGGCGGAGGGCGTGCGCCTGTGCGTCGTCGAGTACGGCGATCCACGGCGGCCCACGCTGGTGCTGCTGCACGGCTACCCGGATTCCAAGGAGGTGTGGTCCCGCGTCGCCGAGCGGCTGCGCGACCGCTTCCACGTGGTGCTGTACGACGTGCGCGGATGCGGCCAGTCCAGCGCGCCGAGCCCCCTGCGCGGCGGGTTCACCCTGGCGAAGCTGACGGATGACTTCCTCGCCGTGGCCGACGCCGTGAGCCCCGGCCGCCCCGTGCACCTCGTGGGGCACGACTGGGGCTCGGTGCAGGGCTGGGAGTTCGCCACCGTGCGCCGCGCCGAGGGCCGCATCGCCACGTTTACCTCCATCAGCGGACCGTCGCTGGACCACTTCGGCCACTGGATCAAGCGCCGCGCGACCCGGCCGACCCCGCGCCGGGCCGCGCAACTCCTGCGCCAGGGCGCCAAGTCCTGGTACGTGTACGCACTACAGACGCCCGCCCTGCCCGAACTGCTGTGGAAAGGCCCCCTGGGCCAGCGCTGGCCCGCGCTGATGCGCCGCCTGGAACACACACCGGACGACGGCTACCCCACCGCGTCCCTGCCCACCGACGCCGCCCACGGCGCCTGGCTCTACCGGGACAACGTGCGGTCCCGCGTGCGTCGTCCCCGCGCGGACGCCTACGCCCACGTACCCGTGCAGCTCATCACCCCCACGGGTGACGCGTTCCTCTCCCCCCACCTGTACGACGAGCTGGAGCAGTGGGTACCGGAGCTGACGCGCCGTACGCTCCCCGCCAAGCACTGGGTACCCCGCACCCGCCCGGACCAGCTGGCCGAGTGGATCGGCTCGTTCGTCACCGCGCACGGGGACCGCGAGGACCACGAGGGCACAGCCCTCACCCCGGACCCGGCCGGGCGCCCACCCCTGGCGCGGGGCGCGCACGCGGACCGCTTCGGCGGGCAACTCGTCCTGGTGACGGGCGCGGCCAGCGGCATCGGCCGGGCAACGGCGCTGCGGTTCGCCGAGGCCGGGGCCCGCGTCATCGCGGTGGACCAGGACGGCGAGGGCGCGGCGGCCACCGCGAAGACGGCCGGGCTGCGTGGCGCCCCGCAGTCCTGGGCGGAGACGGTCGATGTGGCGGACGAGCAGGCCATGGCACAGCTCGCCGCGAAGGTCGCCGCCGAGTACGGGGTGGTGGACGTGCTGGTGAACAACGCGGGTATCGGCCTGGCCGGTGCCTTCCTCGACACCACCCCCGAGGACTGGCGGCGCGTGCTCGACGTCAACCTGTGGGGCGTCATCCACGGCTGCCGCCTCTTCGGCCGCCAGATGGCCGAGCGAGGGCAGGGCGGCCACATCGTCAACACCGCTTCCGCCGCCGCCTACTCGCCCTCCAGCGCGCTCCCCGCGTACAGCACCTCCAAGGCGGCCGTGCTGATGCTGAGCCAGTCACTGCGCGGGGAGCTGGCCGCGCGCGGCATCGGTGTCACCGCTATCTGCCCCGGCTTCGTCGCCACCAACATCACCGCCACATCCCGCTTTGTCGGGGTGGACGCGGCGGAGGAACAGCGCCGCCGCGCCAGCACCACCCGGTGGTACCAGCGGCGCAACTACCCGCCGGAGAAGGTGGCCGACGCGGTGCTGGACGCCGTCGTCCGCAACCGCGCCGTCGTCCCGGTGACGCCCGAGGCCCGCATCCTGCACACCCTCTCCCGCCTCACCCCCAGCCTCCTGCGCGCCGGCGCCCGCGTCACCCCCCGCCGGTAACCCCGCCTACCCCGCTGCGGCGCCCTCACGACGCGTCGGTCCGCGGCGTCCGGGGCGCCTTCTCGTCGGTCATGCCGTCGCACTAGTTCACAAAGAGCCCTCTGCAAATATTCTTTGCAAAGAAGCTTGGGCGACTATCTCCACTGCTGGAGGGAAGATGAGCCTCAGCACGCAGGCCGCCGACCAGGAAGGACGTCATGGAGGGCTACCTCTCGCTCCCCGACGCGGCCGAAGGCGCCCCCGCCCTGACCCGCGTCCCCGCGGACAAGGCACTCGCCTACGCGCGCGACCTGCCCGAGGGCGGCCTGGCCTGGATTCACCTGGACGAACCCTCCGCCGACAACCTCATGCCGGTCGCCGAGGCGCTGGACCTGCCGCCGCTCGCCGTCGAGGACGCCCTGCACGCGCACCAGCGGGCCAAGCGCGAGCGGTACGGGGAGCTGGTGTTCTTCGTGCTGCGCACCCTGCGCTACACCGAGGAGACCAGCGCCATCGATACCGGTGAGCTGATGCTGTTCTGCCACCCGCGCTGGCTCATCACCGTGCAGTACGGCCCGAGCAGCGCGCCGCAGACCGCGTGCGCGCACGTCGAGCGCAACCCCGAGCTGCTGCGGCACGGCGCGTACGGCCTGCTGTACGCGCTGGCGGACGCGGTGGTGGACACCTACGGGACGGTCGTGCACCAGGTCAGCGAGGACATCGAGGAACTGGAGCTGGCCGTGTTCACCCCGGAGCGGGTGGACCTCACCCAGCAGATCTATTCGCTCAAGCGCGAGGTGCTGGAGTTCCGGGGGGCGATCCGGCCGCTGGTGCCGGTGGCGCAGGAGTTGGTGTCGCCCGTCCAGCACCGCTACCCGGAGGAGCTGGCGCCGTACTTCCGCGACGTCGCCGACCATGTGCTGCGCGTCGCCGCCGAGGTGGCCTCGTGCGACGAGCTGACGGACTCGATGCTGGACGCGCACAGCACCCAGGCCGGGATCTGGCAGAACGAGGACATGCGCAAGATCTCCTCCTGGGCCGCGATCATCGCCGCGCCGACGATGATCGCCGGGGTCTACGGCATGAACTTCACGCACATGCCGGAGCTGAACACGGCCTGGGGCTACCCGGCCGCGATCGCGCTCATGGTCCTCACGAGCCTGCTGCTGTACCGCGCGTTCCGCCGCAACGGCTGGCTGTGAGGCGGGGCGCGGCGCACGCGTCCGCGTCACCTCAAGCCACCCTCGTTCGCCCGCCGTTCATACGGGCGGTCACGCGTACTTGCCGGGGCGGGCGGCCGTCGTTACCGTTCAGTACAGTGCCCTGAGCAGCCGCTTATCCCACGGCGGCACCCCGGCGCGAAGCCGTCGCCTGACCGCACCGGAGCATCCACCCGCTGACGTGTCCCGTACCGGCTGGCGGCACGTCACCATGATCCGGTCCGCCCGCCCACCTGGCCGGGGCGGGCGGACCACCCGTGCCGCCGCACCCCTCGCGTGCGGCGGCGCTCAGCCGAGGGCGGCCAGCAACTCCCGTTCCCGGGCGGCGCTGAGCCCGGCCCGCCGCGCGCGCTGCAAGCCCTGGGCGCGCTCCCAGTCCAGCGTGTCGGAGACCAGCTCCGCGCGCGAACGGTGCCGCATCCCCGCCGCCCGCGCGGCGGCACCCCGGCGCGCCATGAACCCTTCCCACCCCCTCTCGTCCAGCCACAGGGCCAGTGACTCCTCCCCCATGAACGGCGCCACCCCCTGCCCGCGCAACCACGCCGACCCGACGGCGACGACCGGCCCAGTGTGCCCGCCCACCCACCGGGACAGCTCCACCCACTCACCGAACGGGAGGACCGGCCCCACCGCGTCGTACGCCCCGACGATCCCGTCCCGCGCGGTATCGAGCAGCCAGCCGGTGAGGTCGCGCACGTCCACGACCTGCGTCGGCAGCTCCGGCGTGTCCGGTGCCAGCATCGGCGCGTGCGGCTCGCGGGCGGCACGCGCCACCCAGGCGCCGGTGCGGTCGCTGGTGTCGCCAGGGCCGCCGATGAGCCCGGCCCGGGCGATGAGCAGACGGTCCCCGACAACGGCCGCCGAAGCCTGCTCGCAGGCGACCTTGGCCTCCCCATACAGCGAGCGGTCCACCGTGCGCAGCTCGGTCGGCGCGAGCAGCGGCGCCGACTCGTCCGCACCCAGCGTCGCGTGCTTCGCGTAGACATTGCTCGACGACACGTACACCCAGTGCCGCGCCCGTCCGCCCAGCGCCGCGAGGGCGTCCCGCACGAACCCCAACTGCCAGGACACCTCGAAGACGGCATCCCACTCCCGGTCCAGCAGCGGCGCGTACGCCGACGCGTCCGCCCGGTCGGCCGCCACCAGCCGCGCCCCCTCCGCGACGGGCCCGCTCTCGCCGCGCGCCAGGCATGTCACCCGGTGCCCGCGCTCCAGCGCCCGCCGCGCCAACTCCCGCCCCACCCACGCCGTCCCGCCCAGCACCAGTACGTCCATACCGCCAGCTCAGCACAGCCCCCGGCTCCGCGCCCCCCGGTTCGCCCCCAGCGGACCCGATACCGCCGAGGGCGAACACCCCACACGCAGCGCGCACCGCGCCGGTGCGGACGTCCGGCCCCGCGCCGGAGGGCCGCGTGCCGGTCGCCGGGCGTCGGAGGCCGCGCGCCGAGAGGCCAGGCGGCGGCCACGCGCCTGCGAACCGCGCGCAGAAGGAGGGTGTCGCCGCCGATCCCCGCACGGAAAACCACGCGACCGCGCCCCGGGGCCGCTGTTAGGTTCACGCACCATGGAACCGCTCGCCGAGGCCGCGATCCGCGCCGCGTTCGTCAACTGCTCCAAGGGCGAGGCCCGCCGCATCAACCTGCCGACGCTGCCCGACGTGCCCTGGGCCGACCTGGACTTCCTCGGCTGGCGCGACCCGGGCGCACCCGACCGCAGCTACCTCGTCGCGCCCACCAGCGAAGGCGTCATCGGCGTCACCCTGCGCGTGCCGCAGGGCGTACGGCGCCGCTTCACCCAGACGACCGTCTGCTCCGTGTGCGTCACCGGGCACCCCGGCAGCGGTGTGAGCCTGCTCGCCGCGCGCCGCGCGGGCAAGGCGGGCCGCGAGGGCAACACCGTCGGCACCTACCTGTGCGCCGACCTCGCCTGCTCGCTCTACGTCCGGGGCAAGAAGCGCTCCGACCTCGCCCCGCGTTACGAGGAGACGCTGACGCTGGAAGAACGCGTCCTGCGCCTCCGCCTGAACCTCGACACGTTCCTCGACAAGGTGCTGGCCGGCGCGTAGGGGCTGCCCAAGAAGCCACCTGCCCACAGCAGCCCACGGGCCGGAGCCACGCTCCCTCGCCAGGCTCCAGCCCGCGCGCCCGGAGCCGAGCAGCCGGGGTAGGGTCGGCTGACTCGACTTCCCGGGGGGACCCATGTTCCAGGCAGCCTCAGCGCGGGGCGCGGCCACCCTCGCCGCCGTGGCCCTGGCCGCGCTCTGCGTCTCGTGCGGCACGCCATCCGACGCCGACCAGCCGGAGACCCGCGTCCCGGCCACCACGACCGTGGACGCAGGCGCGGGCGCGGCCACCCCGCCGGAGGTTACGCCGACCACGGCCCCGGGCACCCTCGAACCCGTAGCCGTCCGCGACGCCTTCGCCGGGCTTCAGGCGACCCTGGACGACACCTGCACCCCCGGCAACTGCGCTTACTTCCTGGGCCGGGTCTACGACGAACTCATGCGCCTGGACCGGGCCATGAAAGCGGACCCGAAAGGCCCGGGCCACTTCCCCGAGCCCATCGCCCTGATCAGCGAGCTCAATGCCGAACTCGACGGCGATCGCACCTTCGAGAACCTGAAAGAACACCAAACCCTGCTGATCGGCACCCGGGACGAGATCAACACCTGGATGCAGGACCACCCCGACGACTACCGGTAACCCGGCGTCCGCGCGGCCCGTCACCCCAGGATCGGCCACATCGGGGACTGATCCCAGACGATCGTGTTCAGCCGGGCCACGTCGCAGAACTGGCGCTCCGGGGACGGCGGGTTGCGCCACGCGAGCGGCCAGGTGTCCCCGTCCAGCGCCGGGATGCCGACGAACGCCACCGAACTCCGCGTAGCGGAGCTGAACTTCTGCGCCTCACTCGGCCACCGCATCGGTGCCACGGTGCCCGGCGGCACGATGAAGTACACCCACCCCGCGCCCGCCAACTCCCGGACGATCGGCCCCGGATTGCCGCCTTCCTCCACCACGAGCTGCTGCGCCGCCCGCTCCCCACGCCGCCCGTGCACCCGGATCGCGTCGAAGTACACGCCCGCCTTGCGCAGTTGCGTGCCGATGGCCGGAATCCAGGGCAGGTTCACGATTTCACTGGTCATGGGGACGATGTTGGGCCGACTGGCGTACGCTTTCCAGTAGTCAGGCCGTCACAAAGCGCATTCGTGGTGACGAAGGGTAAGCGCATGACGTCTTCCGGCCCCAACGACGACGAGCACACCGACCCCACCCCGTTGTTGCGGGGTTTCGGCAACCAGATCCGCACCCTCCGCGAACACCGCTCCCTGTCCCGCCACGAGCTGGGCGAGCGGGCGGGGTTCTCCGGCTCCATGATCGGCGCGTTCGAACGCGGCGACCGCATCGCCGACTCGGAGGCGGCGAAACTGATCGACGTAGCACTGAACGCACACGGCGTGCTGGCAGTGATGGGGGACGAACTGGACCAGGAGAAGTATCCCCGCCGGTTCGGCCGTTTCTTCCGCCTTGAAGCTGAGGCCGTCAGCCTGTGCATCTACGACACGCACATCATCAACGGTCTGCTCCAGACAGAGAGCTACGCACTTGCCCTATTCAACACGCGGCTCCCGTATCGGGAAGCCGACGAGATCGATCGACTCCTTACAGAGCGCATCGCCCGGCAAGCGCTACTAACCCGAACCCCACCAGCGGTGCTGAGCTTCGTCATTGAGCAAGCCGCACTGAGCCACAGGTACGGGGGAAAGGAGACCACCCGAGAGCAGCTGCTCCACCTTCTGGAGCTCGGCAAGCTGCCCAACGTCACCATCCAGGTGATGCCCATGGACTGTGAGGAGCCCGTAGGAGCGGCTGGCCCGCTGACGCTCGTGGAGACGCCCAAGCATCGCATGTTCGGTTACACCGAAGTCCAGGAGCGGGGCGACCTCATCTCTGACCACGACGAAGTCAGCACGCTCACGCACCGCTATGGAATCATCCGAGGACACGCGCTGCGGCCCGCAGCGTCCGCGCGCCTGATCCGAGACCTGGCGGAGGAGCTTTGAGCAGCGAGCTGATCTGGTTCAAGTCCAGCTACAGCGACGGAGGTGGCGGCCAGTGCGTGGAAGTCGCCCTCGACTGGCGCAAGTCCAGCCACAGTGGTGGAGGCGGTGGCGAATGCGTCGAGGTGGCGACCTGCCCCCACACCATCCACGTGCGCGACAGCAAGCGTGTGGACGGCCCCACCCTCGCCCTGTCACCGCACACCTGGACGGCGTTCCTCGCCCACGCGACCCAGGCGTAACACCCACCCCAAGGCCCGTCACAACACCCCCTTGTGACGGGCCTCACCACACGCAGAAAATCGCCTTGCCAAAGACCACCACCACCCGGTTGGCTCGGCGACCGTGACCGCTGTGAACCGCCTCGTACGCCCCGACCGCTACCCCCGTTCGGCCCGCTACGACCCGACCTGGCTGCTGGACCTGGACATGGGTCCGCACCCCCTGTGGCTGCTGGAAGACCTCGCCCAGGATCTCGACCTGCGCCCGGGCATGCGGGTGCTCGACCTCGGTTCGGGGAAGGGCGCGTCGTCGGTGTTCCTGGCCCGGGAATACGGCGTCCACGTGGTGGCGGCGGACTGGTGGATCAGCGCCGAGGAGGCGTCGGCCGTCTTCGCCGCAGCCGGTGTCGGGGACCGGGTGGAGGCGGTGCGGGCGGAGGCCCACGTGCTGCCGTTCGACAAGGCGAGCTTTGATGCCGTGGTGAGCATCGACGCGTTCGAGTATTTCGGCACGTCGGACAGTTACGTGCCGTACCTGGCGCAGTTCCTCCGCCCCGGCGGCCAGTTGGGCATCGCGACGCCCGCCATGACGTGTGAGGTCCGCGAGCTCGGAGCGATCCCGGCGCACATCAAGAAGGTGGTGGGCGGGGAAGCCGCCGCCTGGCACACCCCCGAGTGGTGGCGCTTCCACTGGGAGATCACGGAACAGGTGACGGTCACCTCCGCGCGCATGCAGGAGGAGGGCTGGCGAGACTGGCTGCTGTGGACACAGGCGTGCGCCGAGCACCAGCCGCACGGTCAGGCAACACACCAGCCGGTGATCGACATGCTCACCGCAGACGCAGGCGAATACCTCGGCTTCGCCCTGGTCACCGCACGGAAGGACTGAACCGGGTCCGCGCCACGCCCAGCGCCCGGGCAGGGGTGCGGCCCTACGCCGCAGTCGAACGCCATGGTGACCGGAGTGCTGGACACGGAATCCGCCGCCGAGGTGCTGTCATGCGTCCAGGCAATACCGAGACGAGGAACCTTCACCGGGGTGAGGGTGCGGTGGTGGGCGATGGGCCGGGATGGTCGGCGTCGAGGTGGGCCTGGGTGGGGTCGGCGGCAGCCCGTGGTGGGTGGACGCCGAGCAACGAGGCGTCTTCGTCGCGGGGTGTTGGGTGCACTGGGTGGTAGGTCCGTAGCACGGGGAGAGGGGGACGCTGTGTGATTCTTTGGCCTCTGCATTCCGTCAGCTTTGCGGGTGGATACTTCACCCCAACGAGTGAAATGCGATGACGGCGGAATCAGGGGTTCCGCATTTTTCGGAACGGTTCGCCTGCGGCGTTTCACCTGGTCAGACGGGTCACAGGTGAGGCAGTCGCATGCCGGGGCAGGGAACCCCGCCACGGCCGGGACGGACCGGTGACCGGTTCTCCGCGCTTGCGCTTTTCGTCACATCGGGTTGTAGATTCAGCGCAGCTCAGACAACTGGAAACGAAGAAGGCCCCCGCGATGCGCCAACATCCGAGGGCCGTGACACAGGAAGACGACCCTTCCCATGCGCATCCATCGTATGCGGCCTGCCCGCGCCTTCTCCACCTACTCCAACACCCTCTTGCGCGATCACCACATCTCGTGGTGCGCCCTGGGGCTCCTCACCTACCTGCTGAGCCTGCCGGAGAGCGCGAAGACGAACATCCGGGAGCTGGCGGGCCTGCGCTTCGAGGGCCGCGACCGCGTCGCCTCCGCCCTCAACGAGCTGGAGAACGCCCGCTACCTGCGCCGCGTCCAGTGCAACGCCCCCGTGACCGGGCGGATTTACACCTACTACGAGTTGCACGACACGCCGTATGAGCCCGCCGAGCAACCGCACTCCACCGAGCGCCCGGAACCGAGGCCGCAGCCCGCCCGGCAGGCAGAGCCAGCACCGGCCGAGCTGGCTCCCGCGACACCGGCCCTCGCAGAACCGCAGCCCGCAGAATCAGCTTTCGCAGCAACGGCGTTGGCGGAACCGGCGGCCACTGATCCGACGCCCGCCAAGCCCGCCAAGCCCCCGGCGTCGGACTGCCCAGCGGCCGAGCCGTCCGCGCCGCCCGCATCCGGAAACCCGGCTTTCGGTGCCCCGGCCCCCGGAGCTGCGGGCTCTCCCCCTACGGGGGTAAAGACCTTGGGGCAAGAACCACCCACCCCCAGCCCCCACGCCGCCGAGCGGAGCGCGAGCGACCCACCGCCGAGCGACGACCCACCGGGTGGCGAACCTCCGGGCAGTGAACAACGGTTCGCCGCCGCGAGCGCTCCGCCCCGCGACGATCGGGGCGAACATCCACGCCGCGACCCCCGCGACCGGCGCGGCCGTCCGCGCGGCAAGCGGCGGGAACGGCCGGAACGCTCGGCGCCACCAGCGCGCGACCGGGCAGCGGCGGCGCCGGTGTCCGTGCCGGACAGCCTGCGCCCGGCCGTCACCCTGCTGCTGTCGCTCAGCCGGGCCGAACCCCGGCTCTCCCTAGGCACCGCCGAAGCCGTCCAACTGGCGCCGCTCGTCACGCAGTGGCGGGCCAACGGCGCCCGGGATGACACGCTGCGCTGCGCCCTCACCAGCGGCCTGCCCACCCACGTCCACTCGGCGCTCGGGCTGCTGGCGAACCGGCTGCGCCGCAAGATGCCGGAGCGCCCGGCACCGCCACGGCCCGCCCGCCGCCTGCACGAGTGCGCGAGCTGCTGCGCGCCGTTGCCCGAGCCCGGCCGGTGCCGCCCGTGCCGCACCGGGGAGCCCACGGAGCCGCCCGTCAGCGAGGCTCAGCGCGCCCTCGCCCAGCGCGGTGCCGCCCGCGCCCGCGCCGCCCTCCGCACCCCGAATCTCCGCCCCGCCTGACCAGCGCGGAGCGGTTATCCACAACCCGACCCGAGGGGAAACCATGACTGAACGACCGATCAAGCACGCTGCCCACCAGCAGCTCAAAGGGCTCGGTCTCCTCGCCGAAGCCCTCACCTACCCCGACACCGGAGAGACCATCGAACTCCTCACCGCCGACGACGGCGGCAAGTGGTTCTGGCTGCACGAGGTGGCCAAGGCAACCGACTTGCCACACCTCAGGAAGGAGCTGTCCCGGCGTCTTGACCTCGACGAATGGCAGAAGGTCGATGTTTCCGCAGGTCAGGATAGTGTCGCCAGTAGCGACGTTATCCGTAACCCGATGCGGGTCCTGATCTCCTTGCCCGGTGTGATCAAACTGCTATCCACCGCGCGGAAACCGTCGGCCCGCGCCTTCGACCGCTGGGCGCGGCACGAGGTGCTGGCCCCGCTGCTGGCCAGGGGCACGGAACCGCAGCAGCACGGCCCGGCGCGGGGCTACGTCGACTCGCTCCTCGCGCTGGCCTTCGAGACGCAGGCCAGGGTGCTCGGCGTGCAGCGTCAGCAGGCCGAAACCCTGGCCAAGCTGACGGAAATCCTCGACCGCGTGACGACGGAATCGCTGCCCGGCGTCCTCCCGCGTCAGCGCCACCCCGAGGCGGCCGAGCTGCTGGACAAGTGGCGCCAACAGCACCTGCTGAGCGAGGAGGTGTGGACCGTCGCCGCGTACGCGCTGCCGATCATCGTGGAGCACGGCACCCTCCAGGCGTCCCCGAGCAAGGTCGCCGAGCGCACGGGCCTGAA
Organism: Streptomyces sp. JJ66; assembly: GCF_019303495.1. Taxonomy (GTDB): domain Bacteria; phylum Actinomycetota; class Actinomycetes; order Streptomycetales; family Streptomycetaceae; genus Streptomyces. Next base: position 15,311 of record NZ_JAEVFI010000006.1, read on the forward strand.
CGTCGCCGTCGTCAACCGCGCCCTGCTCGATCTGTGCCTGGCCGGGTGCCTGCGTCCGGTGGGCGAGACGGCCCGCGCGAAGCACACGATCTACCAGCTCGGCCGCCCGTAGCGCGACGCCCCGCCTGACCAGCGCGGAGCGGTGATCCACCACTCGACCAGAGGGGAACCATGACCCACCCACCGCCCCGGTGCCCTCCGAGCCCAGACGAAGGAACGACACATCAGTCCCAGAAACCGGGCCGACACTCCAGCCCAGAACCGGGCCGCCAGCACCCTCGTCACCCCGGTTCACACCACGCTCATCAGTGACGGCGACGGGGCCACCAGATGTGTTGCAGAGTTGCAACACCACGTCTACTGTGAAGTGGAGCGGTGATCAGCGGCGGGCGTCACCAGAAGAAGGAGATCGCTGCGGAGGTGCGCCGGGCGACGGCGGCGGGCCTGCACATGGTGCCCGGCAAGTCGGGCCACACGTGGGGCCTGGTCACGTGTCCCGGGTGTGGCGGCCGGTTCCGGGTCTGGTGCACGCCTCGGTCTCCCGGCAACCACGCGGCCGATCTCGCGCGCTTCACCGAGACCCACCGCGCACACCTAGGGGAGCGACCATGACCGAGTGGAGTTTCGACGTCGTGCTCAACCGGGAGCCGACGGACGCCGAGGCGGATGCCCTGTTCGAGGCCGGTCTTGACGACTGCGGCGTGGTGCTCGGTGGTCGGGGGCAGCCCTCATACCTGTCCTGCCACCGGGAAGCGCCCGATCTCGTCGCGGCGGTGCTGGCGGTGGCCGCTGAGGTGCGCACCGTGCCCGGGTTGCGCGCGGTGCGGGCGCGCCACGACGACCTGGTCACCCTCGGAGCCGCCGCGCAGCGGACGAACGGGTTGCGCACGCGGGAGAGCCTGCGGCTGCTGGCCGGGGCAAAACGCGGGCCGGGTGGCTTTCCCGCGCCGGTCAACGAGGACGGCGGCGCCCGCCTGTACTCGTGGACGGAGGTGGCGACGTGGCTGCGGGAGGTGCTGGGTGACGCGCTGCCGGAGGTCGTACCGGATCTCGTGGTCGCCGATCACGCGCTGCGGCTCGCGGACGACTTGGCACGCTACCGGAGCGTCCGGCCTGAGACCGTCAGGCGGTACGTCTTCCCCGAACCCGGAGATGTCGCGGCCTGAGCCCGCCGGGTCAGCGGCTGAGGTGGCGGGAGATGTCGGCGAGCTGGGCCAGGCGCTGGTCGAGGGTGGGGTGGGAGGAGAACAGGCGGGAGAGGCTTTCGCCGGAGAGGGCGGGGGCGAAGAAGAAGGCGTTGAAGGGTTCGGCGCGGCGCAGGTCGCGGGTGGGGATGCGGGCCATCTGGCCGGTGATCTTGGTCAGCGCGGAGGCCAGCGCGGACGGCTTGCCCGTCAGCAGCGCGGCGCCCCGGTCGGCGGACAGCTCGCGGTAGCGGGACAGCAGCCGCGTCAACAGGAAGCTGATGACGTACACGACGACGCTGACCAGCGGGATGACCAGTGCGAGGATCGCGGTGTTCTGGTTACGGCCGCCGCGCATCAGCCCGCCCCACAGGGCCATGCGGGTGAGCGCACCGGCGAGGACACCGAGGAACGAGGCGAATGTCATCACCGCCACGTCGCGGTGGGCGACGTGGGACAGTTCGTGCGCGAGTACGCCTTCCAGTTCCTCGGGGGTGAGGCGGCGCAGCAGGCCGGTGGTGGCGCAGACCAGCGCCTTGTCCTGGCTGCGGCCAGTGGCGAAGGCGTTCGGCACGTCGGTGTCGGCGATGGCCACGCGCGGTTTGGGCAGGTCAGCGAGGGCGCATACGCGGTCGATGGTGCCGTGCAGCTCCGGCGCCTGCTGCGGGGTGACCTCGCGGGCGCCCATGCTGTAGGCGGCGATGCGGTCGCTGAACCAGAACTGGACGATGAACATCCCGCCCGCGAACAGCACGATCAGCGGCCAGGCGTTCTTCAGCAGCGCGATGAGCACGCCCATGAAGACGACGTACAGCAGGCCGATGAAGAACATCGTGGTCACCATGCGGCGGGTGAGGCCGCTGTCCGGCACATAGCGCGTGGCCCGGGCCATGGCTGCCCCTTTCGCTGCCCTTTTCCGGCCCTCGGGTTTCCCCCGGGTTCCCCCTCACGTTTCCAGCCCTGGGAACCCTCTCCCGGTGGTCATCCTCTTGTGAGCGACTGTACGCCTTGTTCCGTTGGTCCGCCGTTAGCATGATCGGATGAGGGAAGCAGCAGGTGGGGTGGGTGGCGACAGCACCGAGTCCGTCGTCGGCGCGGTGTGCGCGGTGGCGCGGGAGTACGGACACGGCGAGCGGCTGCGGGTGACGCACGACATCGGCGCCGACCAGGTGTCGCGCCGCACCCAGGCTCCGTTCGGCAGCGCCACCGACCCAGGCGGCTCGCTGCCGCACGAGGGGTTCGTGGAGATCGCCAGCACTCCGGCGGTGGAGGTGACGGTCTACCCGGACGGGGACGCCGCGATCGACGTGGACGGCGTCGAGTTCCGCGACGTGCCGCGCGAGCAGGCGCCCGCGTTCCTGCGCGCGGTGTACGACGGCTCGGCGTACGTGCACCGGAAAGTGTTCCCGCCCCAGCTGTGGCTCGTCGTGCCGCTGCCGGACGGCACCGCGCACCGGGAACTGGTGCTGCCGCTGGTTACCACGCCCTGGCTCAGAGGCCGGGCGCGCCCCACACCGGGAACCAGCGGCTGAGGTCCGGCTCGACCGGCAGGTCCCCCTCCAGCAGGCCGCGCACCTGGAGCTCCAGCGGGTTGTCACGGCGCTCACCGGCACCGGGCAGCGGAGCGAACGGGTAGAACGTGCCGCGCTTGTAGAGGTAGACGAGGGCGAGCGGGCGGTCGCCGTCGGCGTCGCGGAAACCGACCAGGGAGCACAGCAGCTGCGGCCCGAACCCGCCGCCCTCCAGCGCGCTGTTCACCGCGTGCAGGTCGCCCACCAGCCCGGGCAGCTCCTCCGGGCGGTGCCGCGAGCGCACCCAGGTGTAGCCGTAGCCGTCCTCGCTGAACTCGGCGGAGGGGAGGATGCCGCGCACGTCGGCCTCGATCCGGTCGAACGCCCCGCCCTCGGCGGCGGCGAAGCAGACCGAACCAGTACCGGTGGGGCGGAACCCCGCACCGGCCTGGAGGGTGATGGCGGCCGAGGGCAGGGCGAACAGCCGGTCCAGGTCGGGCCGCACCGGCTTCCTGCGGCCGAGCAGCGCGTCAAGGAAACCCACGGTCCCGACTGTAGGCACAAAACGCGCCCCCCACACCCCGCCCCGCCCGCAGGGGTGCCGCCGCAGCGGCCGGCTCAGACGGCCAGGTGGGCGGACGCCTCCGTCGCGATGCGCCCGAAGACCTTCTCGTCAGCGGCGAACCGGGTCCCCGGGATCGGCCAGTGCACGACGATCTCGGTGAACCCCAGCTCCGCGTGCCGCCCGGCGAAATCCACGAAGGCGTCGAAGGACTCCAGCGGACGGTCCGGCGTGAACGACGTCAGCAGCACCTTGTCCAGCTCCGCGACGTCCCGGCCCGCCTCCGCGCAGGCCGCGCCCAGCCGCTCGACCTGCGCCGCGATCGCCGCCCGCGACTGCTCCGGCGTACCGTGCTCGAACACCTTCGGGTCGCCGGTGGTCACCCACGCCTGCCCGTACCGCGCCGCCAGCCGCATGCCGCGCGGCCCGGTGGCGGCCACCGCGAACGGCAGCCGCGGACGCTGCGCGCAGCCGGGCAGGTTGCGGGCCTCGTGCGCGGAGTAGAACGTGCCGCCGTGACTCGTCTCCTCCTGGGACAGCAGACGGTCCAGCAGCGGTACGAACTCGGCGAGCCGGTCCGCCCGCTCCCGGGGCGACCACGGCTCCTGGCCCAGCGCCGTCGCGTCGAACCCGGTGCCGCCCGCCCCGATCCCGAGCGTCACCCGGCCCGCGCTGACATCGTCCAGCGTGATCAGCTCCTTGGCGAGCGTCACGGGGTGGCGGAAGTTCGGCGAGGTGACGAGCGTGCCGAGGCGCATGCGGGTGGTGGCGGTCGCGGCGGCGGTGAGCGTGGGGAGCGCCCCGAACCAGGGGCCGTCCCGGAACGGCGGTCGCCAGGACAGGTGATCGTAGGTGTACGCGGTGCCGAAACCCAGCTCCTCGGCGCGCTGCCAGCGCTCCCGCCCACCCTCGTGCCAGCGGTGGATCGGCAGGATCACAGTGCTCAGACGCATGAGGACGACCCTACGCCCCTGCCGATACCTGCCTCTGGGCTCCTCTGCGCACGCCCGGCCCCCGCGTCTTGCCCCCCGGCCCCGCGTCTCGCGCGCGCCCGGCCCCGACGTCGGCGCCGAAGGGCGGGGCTGTTTCACCATCCCTGCCGGGCGTCGGCCGAGGGCCACTAGGGTTATCTCATGGGTGTGTTGAGCGCAGCCGAGCTTGAGGCCATGATCGAAGAGGCGACGGTGGACGCCTACACCGAAGACGAGCAACTGACCGGTCTTTTCACCCTGCTTGAGGAACACCTGGCCGTGCCCTTCACCACGACGGTCCTTGGGAGCGAAGTGACCGTGCGCGCCGTTGACCTCACGCCGGGCGGCAGGATCGTCGCCCGGTGCACGCGGTCTGGCATGCGGCAGGCGATCGGCATTCTGGAGCTGCCGTTGCCCAGCCCGGCGCCGGAGGGCGCACAGTGGATCGAGGCATACCGGCACTGGGCCGGTTGAGGCCAGACACCTCGTTTCACCGCACGAAACTGGCCTAGCAACAAGGAACTGGACGTGGCTGAGGACCAGCAACAGCACGACGGCAGTCTGCCGCTGCCCGAGCTCATCGAGCGCGGTGCCGAACTGAAGCAGCAGTTGATCACCTTCGGGCAGAGCGCACGCTTTGAGCAGTGGTTGATGCCCCTTCTGCTGGACGCCGCTGGCCCCGCGATGGAGTTGGACGAGGGCGAGGCCATCCGGATCATCGACCACTTCTGGCGGACTCCGACACCATCGGTGTCATCTATGACGAGGTCGAAGGGCTCAACTTCTACGCGGACTACGGCATGCTGCGGGACCTCTTCGCTGATCCGGCGCTCCCGGGCCGCAAGCGGCACCAGGACCTGCTGCGCACCTATCTGCGCGACGACTCGATCTCGACGCTGCCTCTCCGCCGCTGGTCGCCGCTCACCCGGAGACAGCGGACACCGTGTTTGGGAAGCTGCTGCGGAAGCCCGGCTTCACCTGGAGCGAGCACGGTGAGGCGCTGCTGAGTCGGCGCAAGCCCTGGTGCTATGAGCGCCAGCCGCGTCCCGGGATGTCCGTCATCGGCGACCGCCTGAGTGAGCTGCTCGGAGTGGGAGGGCGCTGAGAGTTACTGGGGCGAGGTCCAGGGCGGGCACCTGATGCCGGGAAGCGGCGTGGTGGGGGCAGACGCTGCCGTACGCTCGCCGCATGGGAAACGTGGGACACACCGACACCGCGCGGCGGTTCACCGAGTTGCATGACAGCGGCATTTTCGTGCTGGCGAACGCCTGGGACGCCGGGACGGCACGGCTCCTGGCGGACGCCGGGTTCGCCGCGCTCGGCACGACGAGCGCCGGGCTGGCCCACACCCTGGGCCGCCCGGACGGGGTGAACGCCGTCACCCGCGACGAGGCGCTGGCCAGCGCCGCCGCCATCGCCGCCGCGACGGAGCTGCCGGTGTCGGCCGACCTGGAGAGCGGGTTCGGCCGCACACCGCAGGAGGTCGCGGAAACGATACGCCGAGCGGGCGCGGCCGGGCTCGCGGGCGGCTCCGTGGAGGACTCCACCGGCGATCCGCACGCCCCGGTGCGTCCGCTGGAGGAGGCGGTGGAGCGGGTGGCCGCCGCGGCTGAGGCGGCCCGCTCCCTGGACGCGCCCTTCGTGCTCACGGCCCGTGCGGAGAACTACCTGTACGAGCGGCCCGACCTGGACGACACCGTGCGCAGGCTGCGAGCGTTCGAGGCCGCGGGGGCCGACGTACTGTTCGCCCCCGGCCTGCCGGACGCGGACGCCGTGCGGACCGTCGTCGGCGCGGTCAGCCGCCCGGTCAACGTGCTCATGGGCGACGCGGCGCCCCCGCTGACCCTCGCGGACCTGGCCGCGCTCGGCGTGCGCCGGGTCAGCCTCGGCTCGGCGCTGTCCCGCACCGCGATCAATGCCGTACGCGCGGCGGCACGGCGCGTCCTCGACCACGGGAGGTTCGACTTCGGCGAGACGCCCACCGGCGCGAGCTGACGTGGGCTGGGGCTGGGCTGCCGGTACCAGGTGAGCGGGCTGGCGCCGGGGGCGGCCCGGCGACAGGTGAGCGGGGTGGGGCACGGATGTGCGAGTGAGTGGGGGAGGATGGTGCCTGTGACTGATGCCGCCGACACTTTCCGCCGCGTACCGCTGCCCGCACGTCCACCCCGGCTCATCGCCACAGACCTGGACGGCACCCTGCTGCGCGACGACAAGTCGGTCTCCGAGCGGACCATCGCGGCGCTGGCCGCGGCCGAGAAGGCGGGCGTCGAGGTCTTCTTCGTCACCGGTCGGCCCGCCCGGTGGATGGATGTCGTCAGCGACCACGTGCACGGGCACGGGCTCGCCATCTGCGCCAACGGCGCCGCCGTGGTGGACCTGCACAGCGGTGGCACCCTCGTGGAGGTGCGCGAGCTGACGCGGCAGGCCGCCATGGCGGTGGTCACGGCGCTGCGCGACGTCGCCCCCGGGGTCACCTTCGCCGTCGAGCGCGCGGGCGGTATCAGCTACGAGCCCGCCTACCCGCCGATCGTCGAGGACGTCGGCTCGGGCGTCGCGCCCGTCGGCAAGCTGCTCGGGGAGGACGCGGCGCCGGGCGGGGAGCCGGTACTCAAGCTGCTCGCCCACCACACCGCGCTGGACCCGGACGCCTTCCTCCAGCTCGCCCGGCGCGCGGCCGGTGACTTCGCCGAGTTCACCCGCTCCAGCCCGAGCGCCCTGCTGGAGGTCAGCGGGCGCGGCGTGAGCAAGGCCAGCACGCTCGCGCTGTGCTGCGCCGAGCGCGGCATCTCCCCGGCCGAGGTCGTCGCCTTCGGGGACATGCCCAACGACCTTCAGATGCTGACCTGGGCCGGGACCTCCTACGCCATGGCCAACGCCCACCCGGCCGTCACCGCCGCCACCACCCACGCCACCTGGTCCAACGAGGCGGACGGCGTGGCCGTGGTGATCGAGGGCCTGCTGGCCCTTCACTGACCCGCCCGGCGGCCGGGCGCCCGGCCGCCGGGCGCTCGCGGCATCTCCTTTCCCGCCCCAGCTCCCCGCGCCTCCCGGGCGCACCGCACCGGCTACAGCGGGGCGGCCCACCGGACGGCCGTGCCACGGCCGTGCAGCCCGGGGCCGGTCTCGCTGGTGCCGCCCAGCTCCTCGGCGCGGCGCCGGAGGTTCGTCAGCCCGCTGCGGCGGCCACCGGATGGCAGGCCCACGCCGTCGTCGGCAACGGTGAGCCGCACGGCGGGCCGTCCGTCGGGCAGGGTGCCGGTGACGTCAGCGGTCAGCTCGATGCGGGACGCGCCAGCGTGCCGCACCGCGTTGGACAGGGCCTCGCGCGCCGCGGCTACCAGGTCGCGCCCGGTGCGTTCGCCGACCAGCGAGTCCACCGGGCCGGTGAACGTCACACCGGGCTGGAAGCCGAGTGCGAGCGCTGCGGTGCCCACCTCGCGCAGCAGCCGGGTGCGCAGGGACGCGGCCTGCTCGGCCGGGTCCTGCTGGAGGGCGTAGATGGCGCCACGGATCTCCCGGATGGTCAGGTCCAGCTCGTCCATGGCCTGTTCGATGCGCCGCCCGTACTCCGGCGGCTCCGCGCCCGCCGGGCTGTCCGGTGCCGGGCCGGGAGCCGCCCGCCGCCGCACGCTCTCCAGCAGCATGCCCGTGGCGAACAGGCGCTGGATCACCAGGTCGTGCAGGTCGCGGGCGATGCGGTCGCGGTCCTCGTAGACGGCCAGGCGCTCGCGGTCCCGCTGGGCCTCGATGAGCAGCAGGGCGAGCGCCGCCTGTGAAGCGAACCGGCGGGCGAGCGTGCGTTCGGTGGCGGTGAACGGCGGGGCGCCCGGGGACCGGGGCAGGGCCAGGGTGCCCAGGATGCGGCCCTCGTTGCCGAGCGGCAGCATCATGCTGGGCCCGAACCGGGCGGCCACGTGCGTGGTCAGCCGGGGATCGGTGGCCGAGTCCTCGACGTATACGGACTCCCCGGTGAGCAGCGCGGCCACCAGCGGGCTGTGCGGCGGAACCCGCACGCCCAGCAGTTCGGCCGGGTCGTCCGCGGCGGCGGCGACGATCTCCAGGCCGCCTTCCGCGTCCGGCATGAGCACCAGCCCGGCCGCCGCGTCCGCCAGCTTGCGGGCCTGCTCGGCGACGACGGACAGGGCGTCCTGCGTGCCGCGCAGCAGCGCCGTGGTCAGCGCGGCGCTGCCGTCGATCCAGCGGGCCCGCTGCCGCGCGGACTCCAGCAACCGCGCGTGGCCGACGGCGATTCCGGCCTCGGTGGCCACCACCCGCACCAGGTGCACGTCGGCGTCGGTGAACGGCCGCCCCTCGGCCTTGTCACACAGGTAGAGGTGGCCGAAGGGCTCGTCGAGGACACGGATGGGCACGCTGAGGAAGTGCGGGTTCGGGCCGCCGCCGATGCGGCCACGGATCACGGCGGCGTCGCCGTGGGTGAAGAACCCCGGCAGGCCGTCGGCTTCCGCGCCCAGCACGCCGATCGCCGCGTGCCGGGCACCGGTGAGCGCGGCGGCAGTCTGCACGCTGCGGTCCAGGACGCTGCGCAGGTCCACATCCTGGCCGATGGCAACCATGGCTTCCAGCACCTGCGGCAGTCTGCGCACCAGCTCCGGGGTGAGGCTCTGCAACGACTCGGCGGCCTGCCGGGCCGCCCGCGTCACGGCCGTCCGCTCGTCGCCCGGCGGCACAGCGGGGCGGGCGGGCGGCGCGCCGGTGTGGTCGGGCACACCCGCCCCGGCCCGCGAGCCCGGGCCGTCCGGGGGGCCGGTGCGGTCCGAGGCCATGGCGGGCGCCTTCCGGTCAGGCGGTCAGGTCAGGGGCACAGGGGCACCCCTCGTCCCAGTGGAGCGGAGAGTCTCGGCTTCCGCCTCCCGGGCGAGCAGTTCGCGCAGCGGGCCGGGGACGTCCGCCAGCTCGGCGTACGGGCCGCGCTGCACGCACCGGCCGCCGTCCAGGACCAGCACCTCGTCCACGGCCGCCAGTCCGGCGAGCCGGTGGGTGATGAGCACGGTGGTGCGGCCCTCGGTGGCCGCCAGCAGGTCTGCGGTCAGCGCGTCGGCGGTGGCCAGGTCCAGGTGCTCGGCGGGCTCGTCCAGGACGAGAACCGGGAAGCCCGCCAGCAGCGCCCGGGCGAGCGCGAGCCGCTGCCGCTGACCGCCGGAGAGCCGGGCGCCGTGCTCGCCGACGGACGTGTCCAGGCCCTCGGGCAGCCCGTCCACCCAGGGCAGCAGGCGGGCGTCGGCCAGGGCGCGGCGCAGCGCGGTGTCGTCCGCGCCGGGGCGGGCGAGCCGCAGGTTCTCCCGCAGCGTGGAATCGAACAGGTACGCGTCCTGGGCACACAGGCCGACGCCGCGCCGCACGGTGTCCGAGTCGTACCCGGTGGCGTCGGCGCCCCCGTAGGTGTACGTGCCGCCCTGCGGGTCCGCGAAGCGGAGCAGGGTGTGGGCCAGCGTCGTCTTGCCGGAGCCGGAGGGCCCCACGACGGCGACGCGCTGGCCCGGCGTCAGCTCCAGGTCAATTCCGTCGAGCGCGGGCCGGTCCTGTCCCGGGTGGCGCACGGTCAGGCCGCGTAGCCGCAGCGGGAAGGGGGACGCGGGCGCGGGCAGCGGCTCGTCCGGTTCGCGGACCGGTTCGGGCGCATCCAGCACCTCGTGCAGGCGCTCCGCGCTGCGCCGCACCCGCTGCCGGTACTGCACGGCGAGCGGCAGGCCGAGCACGGCTTCGAACGCGGCCAGCGGCGTCAGCACGACAACGGCCAGCCAGACGCCCGCCAGCTGGCCGTCGTGCACGGCCTGGCCGCCGAAGGCGGCGGCAGCGGTGACGGTCAGCCCGGTGGCGAGCGCGGTGAGCCCACCGGCCAGTGCGGTGGCCGCCGCTGAGCGCGCCGCGATGCCGGTCAGCTCGGCGTCGGCCCGGCGGACGGCGGCCAGGCGACGGGCCAGTGCCCCGGTGACGGTCAGCTCGCCGACGCCGGTCAGCAGGTCCACGGTGCGCGCGCTGAGCGTGCCGCGCGCCGGGGCCAGGGCACGGGCGGTGCGCCGGGTCACCACGGAGGTCAGCCACGGCACGCCGACTCCGGCGGCCACGAGTCCCACCGCGAGCGCGGCCCCGGCCTCCGGGAGCAGCCAGGCGGTGAATCCGACGGCGGCCGCCCCCACGGTCACCGCAGAGGTGACCGGCAGCAGCCAGCGCAGAAAGTAGTCCTGCAACGCGTCCACGTCGTCTACGAGCCGCGCCAGCACGTCGCCCCTGCGGCTGCGGTGCAGCGCGGCCGGGGCCAGCCGCTCCAGCTGCCGGTAGACGGTCACCCGCAGGTCGGCCAGGACACGCAGCACGGCGTCGTGCGATACCAGGCGTTCGGCGTACCGGAAGACGGCGCGACCGATACCGAAGGCCCGCGTCGCGGTGACGGCCACCATCAGGTACAGCACCGGGGGCTGTTCGGAGGCGCGGGAGATCAGCCAGCCAGAGACGGCCATGAGCCCCACCGCGCTGGCGAGGGCCAGAGCACCCAGTGCGGTGGCGAGCGCGAAACGGCCACGCAGGGGCCGCCCGGCGGCGCGCACGCGGGCGAGCACACCGCGCGCGGGATCACCGGTGTCCGCCGCGGCGGCAGGGGCCTGTGGCGGAGCGGGTGGTTTCACGTGAAACTCACCCTGTTTCACGTGAAACACCGGCTCGGGCCCCGTTGCCGGGGCAGGCACCGGGGCTGCGTCGGCGGCGGTGGGCTGGGCAGCCCCGCCGGCCGGGGCCGCCCCGCCTACCGGGGCTGCCTGGCTGACCGGGGCCGCCTGGTCTACCGGGGGCGCCAGGTCCGCCTGGCCCACGGAGACCACGCGGTCCGCGACCGCCAGCAGGGCGGGACGGTGCACGATCAGCAGCACCGTGCGGCCGTGCGCGAGTCGGCGGATCGCCTCGACCACCGTGCCCTCGGTGGCCCCGTCCAGCGCGGCCGTGGGCTCGTCCAGGAGCAGCACCGGCCGGTCCGCCAGGAAGGCGCGGGCCAGCGCCACCCGCTGCCGTTGCCCCGCCGACAGCCCGGCGCCGCCCTCGCCCAGCTCCCTGGCCGGGTCCAGATCGGCCGCACCGGCGTCGCGCAGGGCGGCGTGCACGGCGTCCGCGTCGGCGTCGGGCCGGGCGAGGCGGACGTTGTCGGCGAGCGTCCCGGCGAACAGGTAGGGGTGCTGCGGCACCCAGGCCACGTGGCGGTGCCACTCCGCGCGGTCCAGCCGCGCCAGGTCCACGCCGTTCACCAGGACGCGTCCGGTCGTCGGCGGGACGAAGCCCAGCACGGCGTTCAGCAGTGTGGACTTGCCCGCGCCGGACGGCCCGACCAGCGCGACGGTCTCCCCCGCGCACACGGTGAGATCGGTGACCGGCAGCGAGGGCGTGTCCCGGCCCTCGTGCCACACGCTGACCCCCTCCAGCGCCACGCCGACCCCGGAGGCGTCGGGCAGCGGGCGGCCCCCGGGCTCGGGCAGCGGCGTCTGAAGCACCGCGAACGCCTCCTCCGCCGCCGCCAGCCCCTCGGCGGCGGCGTGGTACTGGGCGCCCACCTGCCGCAGCGGCAGGTATGCCTCCGGAGCGAGGATCAGCACCACCAGCCCGGTGTAGAGGTCCAGTTCGCCGTGGACCAGCCGCATGCCGATGCCAACGGCCACCAGCGCGACGGAGAGCGTCGCCAGCAACTCCAGGGCGAAGGAGGACAAGAAGGCCAGGCGCAGCGTCCGCAGCGTCGCCCGGCGGTAGTCACCAGTGATCGCCCGGATGTTCTCGGCCTGCGCCTTCGCCCGGCCGAACACCTTGAGCGTCGGCAGCCCGCCCACCAGGTCCAGGAAGTGATGGGAGAGCCGGGCGAGCTGCCGCCACTGCCGGTTCATGTGCGCCTGGGTGGCCCACCCGATGAGCACCATGAACACCGGGATCAGCGGCAGGGTGCCGGCGATGGTCGCCGCCGCGATCCAGTCCAGGCCCACGATGCGGGCCAGCACCGCCACCGGCACGACCGCGGCGAGGCCCAGCTGCGGCAGGTAGCGGGCGAAGTAGTCGTCCAGCGCGTCCACCCCACGGGTGGCGAGCGTCGTCAGCTCGCCGGAGCGGCGGCCGCCGAGCCAGGCCGGGCCGAGCGCCGCGGCGTGGGTCAGCAGCCGCAGCCGCAGCTCGGACTTCACCGACGCGCTGGACCGGTGCGCGGCCAGCTCCGTCAGCCAGGCCACCACGGCCCGGCCGACGGAGACCAGCGCGAGCAGCGCCAGCGGACGCAGCAGGTCACCGGCCGCCGCGCCCTGCTGGAAGGCGCGGACGACGAGTTCGGCGATGAGCATCGCCTGACCGATGACGAGCCCGGCTCCGGCCAGCCCGAGTACCACCACGGCGAGCAGGAAGAACCGGGTGGCGCGGGCGTACCTCAGCAGCCGCGGGTCCACGGGGCGCACGGCGCCCTCACCCGCGTCCCGGCTCGGCCGCCGCCTGGGTGGAGGGCGCCGAGTGCGGGTCCGGCGCGATGTGCTGGGTGCCGATCCGCTTGCGGAACACCCAGTACGTCCAGCCCTGGTACAGCAGCACCACCGGTGTCGCGATGGCCGCGCACCAGGTCATGATCGTGAGCGTGTACGGGCTGGAGGCCGCGTTCTGGGCCGTCAGGCTCCACTCCGGGTTCAGCGAGGAGGGCATGACGTCGGGGAAGAGGCTCAGGAAGAGCTGGGCGACGGCGGCCACGATGACCACCCCGGAGAAGGTGAAGGCCCAGCCCTCACGCCCGCGTCCATTGGCGACGAGAGCCGCCACCAGCGCCACGACGGCGGCCACCATGGCGACCAGCGGGGCCATGCCGCCGTCGTTCACCTGGGTCCAGCCCAGGAAGGCGGCGGCCAGCACGGCGACGAGCACCCCGAGGCCGGTGGCCAGGCGCCGCGCCCGCTCCCGGATGTCCCCCACCGTCTTGAGCGCCGTGAACACTGCCCCGTGCAGGGTGAACAGGGTCAGGGTGACCGCGCCGCCGAGCAGGGCGTAGGGGCTGAGCAGGTCGAACAGGTTGCCGGCGTACTCCTTGTCCGCGCCGATCGGCACGCCGCGCACGATGTTGGCGAAGGCCACGCCCCACAGGAAGGCGGGCAGGGCCGAAGACCAGAAGATGGCGTGTTCCCAGTTGCGCTGCCAGCGCTCCTCCGGCCGCTTGGCGCGGTACTCGAACGCCACCCCGCGCACGATCAGGCAGATGAGGATGGCCAGCAGTGGGAGGTAGAAGCCGGAGAAGAGGGTGGCGTACCAGTCGGGGAAGGCGGCGAAGGTGGCGCCGCCGGCGGTCAGCAGCCACACCTCGTTGCCGTCCCAGACGGGTCCGATGGTGTTGATGAGTACCCGGCGCTCCGCGCGGTCCCGGGCGAGCAGCTTGGTGAGGACGCCGACGCCGAAGTCGAAACCCTCCAGGAAGAAGTAGCCGGTCCACAGGACGGCGATCAGGATGAACCACACGGTGGGCAGGTCCACGGGGATGCTCCTTTCGGTGAGTCGTCGCCGTCAGTAGGAGAAGGCCATCGGCCGGTCGGCGTCAGCGTCATCGTCCTGTCCTGCGCCGCCCGGGCCGCCGGGGCCGAAACCGCCGATGCGGGTGGGCGGGTTGAGGTCGGCTTCCGTCAGCTCGGGCGGCCCGGCCTTGACGTACTTGGCCAGCAGCCGGATCTCGATGACGGCGAGCACCGCGTACAGCAACGTGTAGATGCTCATCGAGGCGATGACCTCACCCTGCGAGACGCCTGGCGAGACGGACGCGGAGGTGGGCAGCACCCCGTAGACGGACCAGGGCTGGCGGCCCATCTCGGTGAAGATCCACCCCCAGGAGTTGGCGATCACCGGGAAGGCCATCGTGAGGAAGGAGAGCTGCCAGTACCAGCGGCCGAGCCGGGGAGCGAGTTCCCGGGAGCGGGTCAGGGCCAGCTTCGGCACCTCGTCCGGGGCGGTGCGCAGCTGGGGAGCCAGCAGGCGCTTGGTGCGGGTGAGCCACAGGCCCAGCACCCCCAGGGCGAAGGAGAACATGCCGAAGCCGATCATCCAGCGGAAGCTCCAGTAGGCGACCGGGATGTTGGGGCGGAAATCGTCCATGCCCAGCTGCTCGCCGTACTGCTCCTTCAGTGCCTCGTTCGTGTCGTTGATGCCGGGCACGGGGGAGGTGAAGTTGTCGTGGGCGAGGAAGGAGAGCACGCCCGGGATCTCGATGGCCACCACGTTGTGGCCCTCGTCCACATCGCCGATGGCGAAGAGCGAGAAGGGAGCCGGGCCCTCGGTGTCCCACAGCGCCTCGGCGGCGGCCATCTTCATCGGCTGCTGCTCGTACATGATCTTGGCCAGCCGGTCCCCGCTGACGGCCACGAGCAGGCCGGAGACGACCATGGTCACCAGGCCGAGCCGCAGGGAGGTGCGCATCACCTCGATGTGCTTGCGGCGCATCAGGTGGTAGGCGGCGATGCCCACCATGAAGGCGGCGCCGACGAGGAACGCGGCGGTGATCGTGTGGGCGAACTGCGCGAGGGCCGTGTTCTGGGTGAGCACGTGCCAGAAGTCGGTCAGTTCCGCGCGTCCGCTCTCCTCGTTGATGCGGTAGCCCACGGGGTGCTGCATCCAGGAGTTGGCGGCGAGGATGAAGTAGGCGGACAGGACGGTGCCGAGGGCCACCATCCAGATGCAGGCCAGGTGGATGCGCTGGGGCAGGCGGTCCCAGCCGAAGATCCACAGGCCGATGAAGGTGGACTCGAAGAAGAACGCGATCAGCGCCTCGAAGGCGAGCGGCGCTCCGAAGACGTCGCCGACGAAGCGGGAGTAGTCCGACCAGTTCATGCCGAACTGGAACTCCTGGAGGATGCCGGTGACGACACCCATCGCGATGTTGATCAGGAAAAGCTTGCCCCAGAACTTGGTGGCCTTGAGGTACTTCTCCTTCTTGGTGCGCACCCATGCGGTCTGCAGGCCCGCGACGAGCGAGGCGAGCGAGATCGTCAGGGGGACGAAGAGGAAGTGGTAGACGGTGGTGATACCGAACTGCCAGCGCGCCAGGGTCTCCGGCGCGAGTGCGAGGTCCAGGTGCACGTCGCTCTCTCCTTCGGCTCACCGCGAGGCCCGGCGGCCCGCGGCTGCTGCCCTTCGTCGTCCGGCTCTCCCTTTCCGGTCTTTCTGGGCATGGCGGATGTGGTTCGCTTGCTGATCAAGAACACGACGAAGCTGCCTGATCACGCACAAGCCAGACGCGCTCGTGAATGCGTTCACAATCACAAGCATTATGTCCTACTGCCGCGTACTGGAAAACAGGGGGGTACCCCTTCACAGATATCTCAACAAAATGTTGAATCTGGGGCATGAGTGAGACAGCACCGCAGACCCAGTCCAGCCAGCACACCATCCGCATCACCTGGCCCGCGGGCCAGCTCACGGCCACCCTCGACGACACCCCCACCAGCAAGGCCCTGCTCGCCGCCCTCCCCCTGGAGTCCCGGGCCGCCACGTGGGGCGAGGAGGTCTACTTCGACACCCGGCTCAGCCCCGAGCTGGAGGGCGACGCCCGCCAGGTCGTCGAACCCGGCACCGTGGCGTTCTGGACGGAGGGCGACGCGCTCGCCCTGCCGTACGGGCCCACGCCGATCTCGCGCGGCGACGAGTGCCGCCTGGCAAGCCCGTGCAACGTGCTGGGCCGCGTTGACGGCGACCCCCGGGTGCTGGCCACCGTCCGCTCCGGCGACGCGATCCAGGTGACGCTGGCCGCGAGCTGAGCCGGCGGTTTGGGGAGCCGCTACGACGCGGCAACCGCCGTCCGCCCCTTGCGGCCCGCCCGCCCCTTGCGGCCCGCCCGCCCCTTGCGGCCCGCCCGCCGCTGGGGACGGGGCGGTGGCACCCGGCCCGCTCGGCTCGGTCCCGCCCGCAGCGCCGTCGGTTACCGCGCCAACGCCGCGCGCCGCCGCTCAGCCACGCGGGAACTTCGACGTCGTCTCCAGGAACAGGTCGTTCGCCTCCCGCTCGCCGATCGTGACGCGTACGCCCTCACCCGCGAACGGCCGCACCACCACACCCGCCGCCTGGGCCGCCGCCGCGAAGTTGGCGGTGCGTTCGCCCAGCCGCAGCCAGACGAAGTTGGCGTGCGTCTCGGGCACCGTCCAGCCCTGCGCCACCAGCTCGCGGCTCACCCGGGAGCGCTCGGCAACCAGCGCCTCCACCCGCTCCAGCAGGGCCGCCTCGTTGCCGAGTGAGGCCACCGCCGCGTCCTGGGCGATCTGGCTGACGCCGAACGGGACCGCCGTCTTGCGCAGCGCGGCGGCCACCGGCTCGTGCGCCACCGCGAAGCCGACGCGCAGCCCGGCCAGGCCGTACGCCTTGGAAAAGGTGCGCAGCACGCACACGTTCGGGCGGTTTCGGTACAGCTCGATGCCGTCGGGAACGTTTTCGTCGCGCACGAACTCGCGGTACGCCTCGTCCAGGACGACCAGCACGTCCTCCGGTACCCGGTCCAGGAAGCGTTCCAGTTCGGGCCGCCGGATGGCGACGCCGGTGGGGTTGTTGGGGGTGCAGACGAAGATGAGCCGGGTCCGCTCGGTGACGGCGGCGGCCATGGCGTCGAGGTCGTGCTCCTCGCCCGGGGTCAGCGGCACCCGTACCGAGGTCGCGCCGGAGATCTGGGAGATGATCGGGTACGCCTCGAAGGAGCGCCACGCGTAGATGATCTCGTCACCGGGCCCGGCCGTGGCCTGCACGAGCTGCTGGGCGACGCCGACGGAGCCGGTGCCGGTGGCCAGGTGGGATTCGGGCACGCCGAAGCGCTCGGCGAGCGCGGCCAGGAGCCCGGTGCAGGCCATGTCCGGGTAGCGGTTGAAGGTGCTGGCAGCGGTGACGGCGGATTCCAGCACCCCGGGCAGCGGCGGGTAGGGGTTCTCGTTGGAGGACAGCTTGTAGGACACGGCCCCCGTCCCGGCGTCCCGTTTGCCGGGCTTGTACGTGGGAATGCCGTCCAGCGCCGCACGCAGCTTCGGGGTCTTGTCGCTCATCGCAGCCTCCTCGCTCGCTATTTCTCCACACCCTAAGAGGAATGGCGCCCAGGCACAGGGGCCCGGCGAGGGTGAGATCTGCCTACCGAGCGGGGTGGGCCCTGCCTCCCGGCTGGCCGACAGGGGCGCGCGCCGCTGCGCGCGCGCCGGTGGCGAGCGCCCTGGCGCGCTTCACTCGTGAAGGTGAGTTGAGACCTGTTCGCAACCTGCGGACAAGGCCGGGGCCAGGGCCGCTCACCGCCCAAGCCCCGAGTGTCACGGCGTCCAACTACCCTTCATTCCAAGGCAATTCAGCACTAATGATCATGCAGAATCGTCCCTGTGAGATCACCGCTGTCAGCTCCCGCGAGGGACCCCTCTCGGCCCTACTATCGGCTCGCCATGACAGCAGCAGGGAAGCATCAGGTGAACCGGCCCGCCTCGCGCCGGCGGCTGGGGCGGGCCGGTATCCGGGACGTCGCGGCGGCCGCGGGCGTCTCGATCACGACGGTCTCCGACGCGCTCAACGGCAAGGGCCGCCTCCCCGACGCGACCCGCCGCCATGTCCGCGAGGTCGCCGACCGGCTCGGCTACCGCCCGTCGGCCGCCGCCCGCACTCTGCGCACCGGAAAATCGGGGCTCATCGGACTCACCGTCACCACCTACGGCGAAGAACCGTTCACCTTCACCGAGTTCGCCTATTTCGCCGACATGGTGCGCGCGGCCACCTCCGCCGCCCTGACCCGCGGCTACGCCCTGGTGATCCTGCCCGCCCCGGCCCGGCGCAGCACGTTCGACGTCTGGGCCAACGTCGCACTTGACGGCACCGTGGTCATCGACCCCGCCGACCACGACCCGGTGGTCACCGAACTCGTCCGGCAGGGCATCCCGGTCGTCTCCGACGGCCGCCCCGGCGCCAGCCTGCCCGTCACCGCCTGGGTGGACAACGACCACGAGGCCGCCGTCAGCGGCCTGCTGGACCACCTCGCCGACGCGGGCGCCCGCCGCATCGGCCTGCTCACCGGTACCAGCACCGACACGTACACCCGGCTGTCCACCAGCGCCTACCTCCAGTGGTGTGAACGCCACGGCCAGGACCCGGTGTACGAGAGCTACCCCGCCCACGACCCGTGCGCCGGCGCCATCGCCGCCGACCGCCTGCTCGCCCGCCCCGACCGGCCCGACGCCGTCTACGGCCTGTTCGACCCCAACGGCACCGACCTGCTGGCCGCCGCCCGGCGCTACGGCCTGCGAGTGCCGGACGACCTGCTGCTGGTGTGCTGCAGCGAGTCCGCTGTGTACGCCGCCACCGAGCCGTCCATCACCACGCTCTCACTCAAGCCAGGGCGTATCGGCACCGCCGTCACCCACCTGCTCATCGACGCCATCGAGGGCAGCGCCGATCCGGGCGGTCCCATCCAGCAGGTCATGCCGACCGAGCTGATCGTCCGCGCCTCCTCCCAGCGCCGCCCGCCGCGCACCACGATCAGCCCGCCGCGCCGGGGCCCCGGCTCCTGCGGGTGACACCGGCCCCCGTGCGGCTGACTCCTTCAGGTGGTTGTCCGCGCCACGTCCCGCACCGGACAAGTGCGGAGAAAGGCCGCACAGTCGTCCACCGACGGCAGCCGCCGACCCCCAGGTGCGTCACACGGCGCAACCCACGTTCCTATGATGGGGCGCACAGCACCGGCCCGGCCTCCGACCAGGAACACCAGCGAACGCACGGTCCGGCAGGTGCACAGCCGCGCGCGATTTTGGTGGAGGGGTCGATGACTCAGGGGGCCGGTCAGGGTTCGGGAATGTGGCAGCACACGGCGGCGGGCGGCGCGCCCGGCATGGCCCCGGTTCCCACGGCGGCGTACGACGCCGACACCACCGCGCCCGCCGACGACGGCTACACCCCCACCCAGCGCGATCTGCCCGTCCTCGGCGGCCCCGAAGCCGCCGCCGAGCCCACCCCCACCCTCGTCGATGCCCCCGGGCACGCGGCCCAGGACGACCAGGCGCGCGGCCCGCTGTACGTCGTCGGCGACGTGCACGGCTACCTCAGCGAGCTGCGCGCCGCCCTGCGGGAGGCCGGGCTCGTGGACGCCGAAGGACACTGGGCGGCCAAAAACGCCCGCCTGTGGTTCCTCGGCGACTTCACCGACCGCGGCCCCGACGGGGTCGGCGTCATCGACCTCGTCATGCAGCTGTCCGCCGAGGCCGCGGCCGCGGGCGGCTACTGCAAGGCACTCCTGGGTAACCACGAGCTGCTGGTCATCGGCGCCAAACGGTTCGGCGACACGCCCGTGGACTCCGGCGCGGGAACGGCGTCCTTCCAGGCGGCGTGGCTGCTCAACGGCGGCCAGCGCGGCGACATGGAACGCCTCCAGGACCACCACCTGCAGTGGATGACCCGCCTGGACGCCATGACGCTGGAGGACGACCACCTCCTGCTGCACTCCGACACCAGCGCCTACCTCGACTACGGCGACACCATCGGCGCCGTCAACGACGCGATCACCGAGGCACTCGAACGGCGCGATCCGGATGAAACCTGGGAGCTGTTCCGCAAGTTCACCAAGCGCTTCGCCTTCCGCGACGAGGACGGCCCGCGGGCGGCCAGGGAACTGCTCACCCGGTACGGCGGCAAGCAGATCGTGCACGGCCACAGCCCGATCCCGTACCTGACGGGCGAGGCGCACACCTCCGACGAGGACGGCGCCGAGGACGAGGGCCCGCAGATCACCGGGCCGCACGTGTACGCCGAGCAGCTCGCGATCGCCATGGACGGCGGCGTGACGATGGCCGGAAAGCTCCTGGTAAGCCGACTGCCGCTGACCGGCTGACCGCCGCCGGAGACACGGTGCCCGGGCCTTCCCAGCGCACCCGGCGGCGCCGGGCCCACCGCAGCACGTCAGCCACTTTCGGCCACTCCCGGCGTGACCTGCGGCCCGGACGGGCAGGGGTAACACAGCGTCCGGTGCGCAATTTTCCTCAAACACCCTGTCACCGCGCACCGGAAGCGCTCTACCATCAAGGGCCTTCCATCCGCCCTTCCACCTGCCCGGAAGCCACCCGGCCCCACGGCCTACGGAGCATCGGGGGATGCACATGAACAGCGCGCCGCACCTGCGACTCGAAGACCGCCAGGAGTTCGAGCGCGTCCTTGACGACGCCTTGCGCACCGCCCACACCCGGCCCGGGCTCGACGGCGTCGGCCAGCGCCTCAGCCCGGCGCAGCTGCGCACGATGGCACTGGGCGCCGCCGCGGCCATCGCCGCCTGCGCGGCCACGGAGTACGAACACTTCACCGCCGTACGCGACCAGCTGCGCCGTGGAAGCGGCTCCGGCGGCCCCGGGCTGACCGAGTCCGGCGGCGCGGGCCTGTTCGCCGTCCTCTCCGTGCTCGCCCCGGTGCTCGCGGGCACCGCGGCCGTCATCTTCCTCGCCGTCGGCTACACCCTCACCGCGCTCTCGCCCGACGTGGCGCTGGGCGAGCCGATGCGCAACGTCGGCTGGGTGTTCGCCGCCCTGGCCGCCGCCGGCCTGCTCGCGGCCAGCGTCAGCCTCGTCCGCACCGCGCTGCGCAACTCCGCCAGCTCCCCGCGCCCGGGGACCCAGGCCGCCCAGGAACCGCTGGCCCAGGAGCTGGAACGCGCCCGGGCCGCCTGGCGTGCGGCACTGCTCGACCGGGGTGTGCTGCCGTTCTTCCGTGACGCCCTGGCCCGCGCCGACGCCCCACCCGCCCCCGGCGTCTCCCGCACCCCTCGCCTGGGCTACTCCCACCCCGGGTTCACCAGCCCCCGGGCCACCGAGGACACCCGCACCCGCCCCCGCTACTCCAGCCCGGACTTCACCAGCCCCGACTTCACGGGACCTGACGAAACACCGGACTGAACAGCAGCCGCCATGGGTAGACCCACAGCCCGGGGCCACACGCGGTGGGTGTGGCCCCGGCCCAGCCAGGGCGGCAGCAGGCTTACGCAACCACTCGGGCTCACCCCGTGTCGTGCAGGCGGGTCGCCCCCGAACGGCCCCGGCCCGCCTGCGTACGTCGGCGAGCTGAGCACATACGCACCCGTCCCACCTCCCGGTGCGAGAGCCGGGACGGGGAATACCGACGGTCCCGGCACCACTATCCGCTACCGGAGTCGTCAGAGAGGTCAACTCGACGACGGACCCCCGCCCGCCGACGTCACGGGTTCTCTGACGGTCATGGAGTGGTTCAGGCAGCGGCGCCGTACTGGCTCGTCAGTTGCCGGACCTCGGCCTCCTTGAACGCCCGCACCTCTTCCACGATCCCGCTCTTCGATAGCTCCGCCACCGGTACGCAGAGGTCCATGCGCTGGATGCAGACACCAACCATGTACTCCGCCTGCTCGGTGAGGTACAGCCGGACGCCGTAATAGCCTTCCTGACAGTCAGTGTCGTTGTTGAACCGGCACGACGCACAGGTCTCCGGAAGTCGCACCGGCAGCAGCCGCTTGACGTAGACTGCCCGGCTGCCGAGTGCCCGGTAGAGAGTGCGCTCGTCGGAGGTACCGGCGGTGAACGTCCTCAGCACCGGTTCAGCACCGACCCGGGCCAGCACCTCGGAAATCGCCGCGCTCGACTCCTCGCCTTCCTGGATGCTGGTGAGCATCCGTACATCCGCGAACTGACCGTACGACTCGACCAGGTTGACGACCCTGTCCACGTGGGCCAAACCGGGGACCACGATGTTCACGGAGACCTTGACTCCGTTGGACACAGCGGCACGGATGGTCTGCTCCGCAGCACGGATCTTCGCCTCCGCCAGACCCGGTGATGTGAAGCGCTCGGACTGCACGGCCTGGAGTTCTTCGGCGGTGGTACCGAAGACCGAGACGTTGACCCGATTCAGTCCAGCTACCGAGCAGCCCGGCATCACCTGCCGACCGCGCTCTCCGTTGCTGGTCATTCCGACACTCAGCCCCATCCCGGTGAGCGCCGAGACCAGCGAGGGCACCTCCGAGTGAAGGGTGGGCTCCCCTCCGGTGAGGTGGACCTCGCTGGCGTCGAACGCCTTCGCCACGGCCCGTACCGCCCGCCGGAAGGCAACGTTGGGGAGCATCTTCACGGAGAGGAAGTTGACCCCGTTGGTCTCGCTGTAGATCGACACGCGGCCGGTCTTGCCCGGCCCCGAGACAGGGGGCAACAGGGTGCGTCCCTTGTTGTCGGCGGTGACTGGCGTTCCCTCGTTGTGGCAGAACGTGCAGGCCAACCCACAGTCGTCAATCACCTTGACACGGATGGTTTTGTCCCGGACAACCCGGACTGCCGGGCGTTGGATCACTGACACGGTTTGCCTCCTGTCACTCGAACGTGAGCCGGGGGATTGCCTCAATGTCGATCCCGTACCGGCGGTAGACCTTGGTCGTGTTCTCACTTGTCAGCTCCTCCAGGGGGAGCCCGAGTGCGCGCACCGTGGCGTGAACGTGTTCGGCGCTGCCCCCCTCGATCTCCAGGTACGGGGGAATCAGCGGCCACTCGTCGATCTCGATGGCCGCGCCGCCCAGCGTCCAGGAGGACCGGCGGTTCTCCTGGTATGCCTTCGGCTGGTAACCGAGCTTGCCCAGGAGCGTGTTAGCGGTGTCGAAGTCGCCGACAGTCGTCTCCGTCTCGGTCACGCCGTCGATCGCGCCAGAGTGGATCTCCTTGACGCACAGCGTGGTGCTGCTGCCGGTGTCGCGCAGGCGGACCCATGCGCCGGACCGGCCGGGGATGTCGTAGACGTAGCGACGCTGGAGGCGATCGCCGAGGTGCACCGCGTCAGCACTGGCCAGCAGCGCACGCATCTTTCCCGGTTCGACGTTGAGAATCTTGGCTTCGAACTCAGTTGTGCTCATGAAGAGTTGACCTTTCTAGATGAGGCTCGGCGATGCGCCCGCACGATATCGATGCCGTGTCGTCGGCCCTTGCTCCTACGGGAGGGGCGGTGTCGCCCCTCCCAGACCAGCCCAAGAATCGACTGAAATCCGGCCCCGAGTGCGCTGGCGGGGGGTGGGTGATCAAGGTTCAGCTGGTGCGTGATGGAGGTGCCGAGAAGAAGCACAGTGGCCACGTAGCCCAGTACCCACAAGCCAGTCAGCCCGGCACCAACAAGATCGCGGTGCTCGCGTCGGTGACGCCCGCCCGTGGCCCGCTCGACGGCCATCACTTCGCCGTCTCCAGCTCGAACCAGACCCCATTTGCCACGCGGAGCCCAGGCGACTCCCCAGCGCAGGGAGCAGGCTTCCAGCAGTTCCAGACCATATCCGGATTCGGCCTCGCACTTCGGCCGCGTGCGCCAGGGCAGTGCTCCGGAGGAGTCCCGGACGCCCACCCACACCGACGCCTTCTGCCGACTCACCGAAACCGAGATCCGGGTACCGTCGGTGTGCTTGGCCGCGTTGGCGACCAGCTCACTCACCAGGAGCTCAGCCTCGTCGCCCAGTTCCTCTGCGGACCAGGCAGTCAGTGCAGTGCTCACCAACCTCCTAGCGGACCTTGCGGATTCGGGGAGACAGGGCAGCTCCAGGAGGCAGCCAAGGTCGGCAGGCCGAACTTCCGGGATCTCGATGAACGCGGTGCCCGAGGGGGCGGCGGGTGTTGCATTGACGCTGGCGGACATGCGACTCCTCCAGACTGCTTAGCCCGCTGAGGATGAAGGGAGCACCAGGGATGGGTGACGCTGCCGGAAACTTCCCGACACCACCGGTGTGGCCGGACCGTCGCCCGGGCGGCTGAGAAACCATCAAACTGCTGCGCTCCGTGCGATGACAGGGCGATCCTGTAGGCAGAAGCTAGGCACTTCACTAGGCTGTTTGGCGCCCATCGGCGGCGCCGCAGAGACGGGCCTGAGATGACCAACGACGCTCTACGAAGGCTTCGCCTCGGGCGAGAGTGGACCCAAGGCGACGTGGCACAACGGGTGAACGCCCGGATCAGGGCAGCGACAGGACGGGATTCGGCGGTTGACGCCAATGTGATCAGCCGATGAGAACGTGGCGTGATCAGCTGGCCAGAGGCGGTTGTCCGTGACGCACTACGCGGGGTCTTCGGCGTGGCCACCAACGATGAGCTGGGGCTGTTCTCGAAGCGGACCCGGCGTGACCGCGAGGAGGTGAGTGAGTCGAAGCGCCGTGATCTCCTGGCCGTCTCCCTCGCATCTATCCTGCCGGAGGTGATGCCCGCCCCTTCCACGGTGGGGATGAAGGACGTGGAGAGCCTTGCCGAGCGTACGTTCGCTCTAGAGGAGTGGGACCGGCGAAGTGGTGGTGTCTCCACGCGCCACCTGGCGTTCGGTGAGCTACGGAGCGCCGTCGATCTCACCAAGTCATCGATGGGGCCGCGCGTCCGCGACAGGCTGTGCGGCCAGATCGCCAACCTCGCCGACTTGGCGGCCTGGTCAGTATTCGACGCGGGCCAGAGCGCTCCGGCACGCAGGACGTTCGGCCTGGGTATCAAGGCCGCCCGGGAGGCCGGTGATGAGGGTCTGCTGTGTCACGTCGCGACCGGCCTTGCCCGGCAGGAGATTGCCGAACGCAAGCCGAAGGACGCCGTCGCCTTGGCCGACATGGCGATGGGGAACGTGCCCTTGTCGGCTCTCGCGATGATCGCAGCGGTGAAGGCGCAGGCGTACGCCGTCCAGGGCGACGAAGCTGAGGTCATGCGGCAGATCAGCCTGGCGGAATCGATCTACGGCCGCGTTACCGATCTACACAGCGAACCACGCTGGATGTGGTACTTCACTCCGCACAAGCTGAACGGGGAGACCGGACACGCCCTGTACCTACTCGCCACGGTGAAGGGGAGCCCGGTCTCCGACCTCGTATCCCGTCTCCGCAGAGCCGTTGACTCCCAGACCTCCAACCGGGCTCGCTCGAAGGCGATCGATACCGCCCAACTGGCCACGGTGCTCTACCGCCAGGGCGTTCACGACGAGGCTGAGCACTACGCCCGTACCGCCACCGACCTTTCCACTGTGGTCCGCTCCGCACGACTGGACGCCGCCCTGGCCGAGATGAGGAGAGCCCAAGCATGACCATCGAAAACGTGATCAAGGAAGCCGCCACCCGAGGTGTCACCGGGCTGCCGGAGCCTTCCCGTCTGACGTCCGGGTGTGGCCGGGTGCATCACAGTGGGTCAGCGAGATCGGCGAGCCGCCCCACAACGAGACAGTGGGGGAGGGCATGTTCGACACCCAGGACGAAGCACGGGAAGCCGCGTTGAAGGCTGTCGCCGACGCCCGGGCCACGCTGATCGCACTGCTGCCGAGCGATCTGGCAGCGACAGCGGCTCAGTGGCCGGAGCCGACCGTGAGCGTTTGGGACGCTTGAGAACGCACAGCGGCCGTGCCCGGCGTGCGTCATCCGGCACGGCCGCCTGCGCCGTCAAGTAACCCGGACAGGGCGGTCGGCGGGGCCGTCCCGGCGGCACCCCGTTGAAGGAGCACCATGGTCAGCCGTACCTTCGGCCACATCACCGTGACCAACCCCGACCTTGATGAGCCCGGCCTGTACCTGTCCGTGGTCGAAACGCTGGACAACCCCCGTGGCTCCGTGCAGGACTTCACGTACGGGGGCGTGGACCTGCGGTCGCTCGCTCTCACCGGAATCCGGCTCATCACGGGCCGGGTCAGCGACGTCCGCGCGAAGCAAGTCGAGTTCGGGGCGTTGAAACTCCACGGCATCGAGATCACCAACAGCGATCTCGGCTCGGCCCGCTGGAGCGAGAGCAAGTTCACCCGGGTCCACTTCCGCAACTGCAAGATCATGGGCGCCGCGCTGGACGGTGTGGTCCTAGACGACGTGCTGTTCGAGAAGTGCCGTTTCGATTACGCCAGCTTCAAGAGGGTGCGTGCCGTTGGTCCGGTTGCCTTCGTCGGCTGTGCCCTCACTGAGGTCACGTTCACCGACTGCGATCTGTCCCACGCCGTGTTCTCGGACTGCGGGCTCAAGCTGACCGAGTTCGGTGGGGGCCGGTACGGGGAGACCGATCTCCGTGGCAATGACCTCTCGCAGATCCGGGGCGTTGCCCACCTGGCCAAGGTCCGCATCGACCCCGGCCAGCAGACAGACCTTGCCCAGGCCCTCGTGAACGAACTCGGCATCACCATCGGAGACGACTGACCAGGAGGACCGCGTGCCCCCGCACATCGCGTTCAACGGCTGGGACGCCCTGCGCGAGCCGTGCGAGACGGCCACGGTTCGCACGATCAGACGATCAGTCCAAGGCGCGGGAGGGCTGACCGGCAACTCCCCCAAAATGTTGCCGGTCAGCCGTGTTTACGCGGGGTCAGTCAGCCAGCGGCAGGTAGACCCGGTTGCCGGAAGCCGCGAACTCCTTCGACTTCTCCAGCATCCCGGCCTCGATCTCCTCCAAAGACGCGTCCGCGTCGCCGCCGAACTGCTCGGTGATGCTCTGGCTGATCTTCATCGAGCAGAACTTCGGCCCGCACATGGAGCAGAAGTGGGCCGTCTTGGCCGGTTCGGCGGGCAGCGTCTCGTCGTGGAACGCGCGGGCCGTGTCCGGGTCGAGAGCCAGGTTGAACTGGTCTTCCCAGCGGAACTCGAACCGGGCGTCGGACAGCGCGTCGTCCCACTCCTGCACGCCCGGGTGGCCCTTGGCCAGGTCTGCGGCGTGCGCGGCGATCTTGTAGGTGATGACGCCGGTCTTCACGTCGTCCCGGTTCGGCAGGCCCAGGTGCTCCTTGGGCGTGACGTAGCACAGCATCGCCGTGCCCCACCAGCCGATCATCGCGGCGCCGATGCCGGAGGTGATGTGGTCGTAACCGGGTGCCACGTCCGTCGTCAGCGGGCCGAGCGTGTAGAACGGCGCCTCCTCGCAGATCTCCTGCTGGAGGTCGATGTTCTCCTTGATCTTGTGCATCGGGACGTGGCCCGGGCCCTCGATCATGGTCTGCACGTCGTGCGACTTGGCGATGCGGTTCAGCTCGCCCAGCGTCTTCAGCTCGGCGAACTGCGCCTCGTCGTTGGCGTCGGCGATGGACCCGGGGCGCAGACCGTCACCGAGCGAGAAGGTGATGTCGTAGGCCCGCAGGATCTCGCACAGCTCCTCGAAGTGGGTGTAGAGGAAGCTCTCCTTGTGGTGGGCCAGGCACCACGCGGCCATGATCGAGCCGCCGCGCGAGACGATGCCGGTCTTGCGCCGGGCCGTCAGCGGCACGTAGCGCAGCAGCACGCCCGCGTGGACCGTCATGTAGTCCACGCCCTGCTCGGCCTGCTCGATGATGGTGTCCTTGTAGACCTCCCAGCTCAGTTCCTCGGCCCGGCCGTCCACCTTCTCCAGGGCCTGGTAGAGCGGCACCGTGCCGATCGGCACCGGGGAGTTGCGCAGCACCCACTCGCGGGTGGTGTGGATGTTGCGGCCGGTGGAGAGGTCCATGACGGTGTCGGCGCCCCAGCGCGAGGCCCACGTCATCTTCTCCACCTCCTCCTCGATGGAGGAGGTAACGGCCGAGTTGCCGATGTTGGCGTTGACCTTCACCAAGAAGTTCTTGCCGATGATCATCGGCTCGATCTCCGGGTGGTTGACGTTCGCGGGGAGCACCGCCCGCCCGGCCGCGATCTCGTCGCGCACGAACTCCGGTGCGCGGTTCTCCCGGACGGCGACGTACTCCATCTCCGGGGTGATCTCACCGCGCCGCGCGTACGCGAGCTGGGTGACGGCGGCCCCGTCCCGGCCCCGGCGCGGCTGGCGCGGGCGTCCGGGGAAGACGGCGTCGAGGTTGCGCAGCCCGCCGCGCGGCGAGGTGTGCTTCAGCCCGTCGTCCTCGGGACGCAGTTCCCGGCCCGCGTACTCCTCGGTGTCACCGCGGGCGATGATCCAGTTCTCCCGCAGCGGCGGCAGGCCCCGGCGGACGTCGGTGTCGATGTTGGGGTCGGTGTACGGGCCGGAGGTGTCGTACAGCGTCACGTCCTGGCCGTTGGTGAGGTGCACCCGGCGCACCGGCACCCGGATGTCCGGGCGCGAACCGCTCACGTAGCCCTTGTGCCAGCCGATCTGCGAGGTGCCCTCGGCGGCCGTACCGTCGGCGGTGTCCGCGCCGCTGAGCGCGCGCGTACGCGCATCCTGCGTGGTCATGAGACCCACTCCCTACGCCGGCATTACCCGGTAACAGGTTCGGCGGTCGGCGCAGCGGCTGCCGTATGTCCCCATACGGACGTCAGCGCCCTCTCAGCCCCGTGCTCAGAGCTCCCGCGATGTGCAAAACGACGTCCACGCTAGCGGTTCGACACCCCACCGCGCCAGAGGGTCTTGCGATGATCGGTCCGTGACCCCATCGCACAGCGGCCCCCAGGGCCACCACCACGGCCACGCACACAGCCACCACCACGGGCCCGCCGCGCCCGTCTCGCGGCATTTCCGGAAGGTCATCGCCGCGGTGCTGATCCCCTTCGCCACCGCCGTGCTGGCGGGGCTGGTCCTGCTCTGGCCAGGCGGTGCGCCGGAGGGCCAGAACGGCGAGCGCACCGGCGTCGGCTTCGACCAGCAGACCGAGTCCGCCCGCGTCACCCAGTCGGAGGTGGTGGCCTGTGAGAAAGTGGGCGCCCAGCAGCAGGACGGCGATCCCGCCACCGCCGGAGAGTGCCGCCTGCTGACCGTGGAGGTCACCAGCGGCCCGCACACCGGCCGCGAGTTCACCGAGGTGCTCACCCCGGACGCCACCCGCCGCCCCGACACCGGGCAGGACGTCGTCGTCGCCTACGCCCCACAGGCGCCCGAGGAGCTCCAGTACAGCATCGTGGACATGGACCGCGAGGTTCCGATGGTCCTGCTCGCCGCGCTCTTCGCCGTCGTCGTCGTCGCCGTGGGACGGCTGCGCGGCCTGCTCGCCCTCGTCGGACTCGTGGTGACCTTCGCGGTGCTGACGCTGTTCATCCTGCCCGCCATACTGCAGGGCTCCAACCCGCTGCTCGTCGCGGTCGTCGGCGGCAGCGCGATCATGCTGGTGACGCTGTACCTGACCCACGGCCTCACCGCGCGCACCTCGGTGGCCGTCCTCGGCACCCTGCTGTCGCTGATCCTCATCGGCCTGCTCGGCTCCCTGTTCATCGGCTGGGCCGAGCTGTCCGGCAACACCGACGACCAGACCGCGCTCGTCCACAGCCTGTACCCCGATATCGAGATCCGTGGTCTGCTGCTCGCCAGTGTGCTCATCGGCTCCCTCGGCGTGCTCGACGACGTCACCGTGACCCAGACCTCGGCCGTGTGGGAGCTGAAGCAGGCCGACCCCAAGGCCAGTTGGCGGCGGGTGTACGGGGCGGCGATGCGCATCGGCCGCGATCACATCGCGTCCGTGGTCAACACCCTGGTTCTCGCCTACGCGGGCGCCGCGCTGCCGCTGCTGCTGCTGTTCTCGGTGGCCGAGGCGAGCGTGGGCCGCGTCGCCACCAGCGAGCTGGTGGCCGAGGAGATCGTGCGTACCCTCGTCGGCTCCATCGGGTTGGTCGCCTCCGTCCCGCTGACGACGGGCCTCGCCGCGCTCGTCGCCTCCGCGGGCCTGGGCAAGGCAGACACCCTCTCCCGTGGCCGCCGCCGACGCGCCCGCTGACGCCTGCCCGGTGGGTTGCGCTGGACGTCCCCGCCCACGGCCGCAGCATGCGGGGTGGACCGCGGGCCGCCGGCCCCACGGCTACCCAGCCGGGGCGGCCGCCTGGTCGCGGCAGGGGAAGGTGCGGGACGCCACCACGGTGGCGTGACCGCGATCGCGGCCTACAGGCGGCCCGCGAGCAGGCGGTCGAGTTCCGCGTCGAGCTCCGCGCACGCTGGTTCCTGGCCCAGCGGGACGACCCGGTCGGTCCGGTCCAAGAACGCCACCAGCGGCGGCGCGCTCACCCGCAGCAGCGCCGCCTCCGCGCCGACCTGCAGGCGGATGTGCAGGTCGGACAGACACTCGGTGGATACAGGCGCGATATGCACGTCCCCTTCACCGGCCGGGCGGCTGACGCCGTCCACCAACAGCTCGCGGCCGAAGACCCACGTGACCGGTTCATCTCCCGGGAGGCCGAACGTGCAGGTGACGGCGTACGGATCAGCGGCCTCGTACACGAGGTCCACCGGAATCCGGAAAGACAGTTCGTCCGAGGCGAGGAAGTTCATCATGACCTGCGCCTGAACCCTGCCGTTCATCCGCGCCCCCGGCGTCTCGTGCCCGGGCCTGGGGCGGCCGGGCTGCGGTGGATTGCTACGGGCCACAGGCCCTGGAGGCATCGTCCACCAAGATCGACAAGTTGCACAACGCGAGGGGTGCAAAGTCACCCGATTGACAACGGAGTTGGTGGTACCACGTACCTGTACCCACGGTGACGGCCCCCACCCAACCCACGGGAACGGTCACCAGCCGCTGCCGGAGGAACCCGAGGACGATGACAGGAACTTCCGTGCGACGAAGACGACGGCGGCCAGGACCGCCGCGAACAGCAGCACGTTGAACAGCAGGCTGAGCACCGTCGTGAGCACCCAGGCCACCAGCTTGAACAGCACCAACGCCACGACGATGACACCGGCCCACTTCAACCACGTCGGCAGCCCCGCCAACGTCTGCTTCGCGCTCATGTCCCACTCCTGCCTTCCGGGTACCTACCGTGACGTCTTCGATGCTAGGCAACCGCCCGGCCGGACGGAGACACCGTGTCCCCGGCTCTCCCCTGACCGTGCCCTTAGGGGACCGCGGCCGCACCGGGCGTGCCCTGGGAGGAGGCCCGCTCCGATCGGAGCTGTATGTGCCGGGTTCGCTGTTGGCTGGGTTCGCTGGGTTCGCTGTTCTGCTGTGTTCGCTGTGTTTCACGTGAAACACTCGCCGGCTGACTCACCCCTCGGGAGGCGAGAAGACCACCATCACCCGCAGGTCCTCGCTGATGTGGTGGAAACGGTGCGGCACGTTCGCGGGCACGTAGACGACGCTGCCCCGGCCCACCGTCGTCGTCTCCTCTCCCACGGTCAGCACGGCCCGCCCGCTCACCACGAAGTAGACCTCGTCCTGGCGGTGCGGTTTCTGCGGGTCCTGCTCCCCGGCGTCCAACGCGTAGAGGCCGACCGACATATTCCGTTCGCGCAAGAACTGCAGGTACGCCCCATTGTGGGCGGCCCGCTCCGCCTCCAGCTCGTCCAGCCGGAACGCCTTCATCTCAGCCTGACCCCTCGCCGTTTCACCGCACGGTTCTGGGAGACCATTCCCAGCATGGTGAATCTACTCGTCAAAACCCTCGTCAACGCGGTCGCCCTGGCCGTCGCCGTCTGGCTGCTCGGCGACATCACGCTGACCGGGGACAGCACGGGCAGCAAGACAGGCACGCTGATTCTGGTCGCCTTGATCTTCGGTGTGGTCAATGCGGTGGTCAAGCCCATCGTGCAGCTGCTCTCACTGCCCGCTCTGCTGCTCACGCTCGGCCTCTTCATGCTGGTGATCAACGCGCTGATGCTGCTGCTCACCTCGTGGCTGGCCAGCGTGGTGAACCTGCCGTTCCATGTCGAGGGCTTCGGCACCGCCGTGCTCGGCGGACTGATCATCGCCGTCATCTCCTGGGCGATGGAACTGGTACTCGGCGACCGCTGACCCACAGGGCGGCTCTCACCCGAACGGGCCGCCGTCACGAAGGAGCTGGAGCGACGATGACCGAGCCCCGCCTGGGAGACGGCAGCCGCGTGGTGCGGGCCGGTCTGCCGCCCGAGGAGCCCTACGCCCCGGCGCTGCCCGGTCCCGTCTTCGCCGCCCACTACCACCTGCCCGGCGACCCCGCGCACGCCCCGTACACCTACGGCCGCGACGGCAACCCCACCTGGACCGGGCTGGAGCGTGCCCTCGCCGAACTGGAGCACCCCGGCGGTCCGGCGCATCCGGTGGTGTTCGCCTCCGGTATGGGCGCCATCTCCGCCGTGCTGCTCTCCCAGGTACGCGCGGGCGACGTCGTCGTCCTGCCGTCCGACGGCTACCAGCTGCTCGCCCGGCTCCGCGAGCAGCTGGAGGCGTACGGTGCCGAGGTACGCGCCGTGCCGACGGGCGGAGGCGAGCAGTACGACGCGCTGGAGGGCGCCACGCTGCTCTGGCTGGAGACGCCGTCCAACCCCGGGCTGGACGTGTGCGACATCCGCGCGCTCGCCGACGCCGCACACCGGCACGGGGCGCTCGTCGCCGTGGACAACACTCTCGCCACGCCGCTGGGGCAGCGCCCGCTGGAGCTGGGCGCCGATGTCTCGGTGGCCAGCGGCACCAAGGCACTCACCGGGCACGGGGACGTGCTGCTGGGCTACGCCGTCTGCAAGGACACCGCCGTCGCGGATGCCGTACGGCACTGGCGCAAGCTCGTCGGTGCCATCCCCGGGCCGATGGAAGCCTGGCTCGCGCACCGCAGCCTGGCCACACTCCAGCTGCGCGTAGACCGGCAGGCGGCCACCGCGCTGAGCGTCGCCCGGGCCCTGCGTGAGCGGCCCGAGGTGAGCGGGTTGCGCCACCCCGGGCTGCCCCAGGACCCGGCCCACGCGCTGGCATCGCGGCAGATGCGCCGGTACGGCTGCGTGGTCTCCTTCACCCTGCCCGGCCAGGCGCACGCCGAACGGTTCCTCGCGGCGCTGCGCCTGGTGGACGACGCGACGAGCTTCGGCGGCGTGCGCAGCACCGCGGAGCGGCGCGGTCGCTGGGGCGGGGACGCGGTGCCCGCGGGCTTCGTGCGGCTCTCCGTCGGCGTGGAGGACGCCGACGACCTGGTGGCCGACCTGCTGCGAGCCCTGGACGAAGCGGACGGCACGGCGCCGTAACCGTCACTCCCGGGGCGTGGGGCGCCGCGAACGGGCGTGGACAGGAAGGCAGGTTTCGGCCACCAGCCGGTGCGGCAGAACCACTGGCATGGCACCGGACCGCTCCGCCGCCCGCCCCGTGGTCAAGCGCACCGCGCGGGCCATCCTGCTCGACGGTGACGCCATGCTCGTCATCAAGCGGACCAAGCCCGGCGAGGAGCCGTACTGGATCACTCCGGGCGGCGGCGTGGAGCCGGGGGACGAGTCGGTGACCGCCGCCCTGCACCGGGAGGTGGACGAGGAACTGGGCGCGAAGGTGACCGACGTGGTCCCGGCCTTCGTCGACACCGTGCCGGAGGGCACCGCGGGCGGCGTGAAGGTGCAGCACTTCTTCGTCTGCCGCCTGACGTCGATGAACCTCAGCCTGCGTCACGGCCCCGAGGTGGACGACCCGTGCGGCCTGTACGAGGTGGTGCGGCTGCCGTTCACCCGGGAGGGCGTGACGTCGGTCAACGTCGTCCCGCCCTCCCTGCGGGCGTTCCTGGAGCGCAACATCGAAGGCGTCCGCGCCCTGCTGGCGCCCGACTTCGGCTGACGCCCCCGGCACCGGGCGGATCAGCCCGTCCGGCGCGGGCCGGATCAGCCCCGGCGGCCGCTGAACCACTCCTCGTACGACGCGGCGCCGCCGTCCGGGCGGCGGGCCTCGGCCTCGGCCAGCACCTGCTGTGCGCGCTCCTGCCAGGACCGCGCCGGGGACGGCACCTCCCCCACCGGGTCGGCGGCGCTCGGCGGGCCGCCCAGCGGGTCACCGGCCAGCGGGTCACCGGCCAGCGGGGCGGCGGCGCCCGGCACATGGGCTGCGGGGGACGGCGGTGCGTCGGAGGCGGGCGGCGGGGCCAGCTCCACCGCCCGCGCCGGACCGGGGGCGGGCACCCCGTCCAGCCCTCCCGGCGCGCTCGGCCCGGACGGCTGCCCGGCAGACTCGCGGGCGGCACGGTCCCGGGCGGCGCCGAAGAAGTCGCCGCCCTTGCGCTTGTAGTCGTCCGTCCCCCAGTCCTGGCTGTCCTGCGCCGAGTGCTTCGGCGCGTACATCAGGTGCGGTATGTGCTTGGCGCAGTGGATGTACGCCTCCTCGACGCTCACCCGCACCCACAGTTCCGCCCGCCGCCCCGGCACGGGATCGTGCGGCAGGTGCGGGTACGCGGCGCGGATGTCGGCGTCCGGCAGGATCTCGGCCGTCCCGTTGATGTGGAGTCCGATGCGGGCACGGATGAAATCGACCAGGAGAATGCCGAGCTGGGGGTTCTCGCGGATGTTGCCCAGGCTCGCGTGCACGCCGTTGCCCCGGTACTCGGGAAACGCGAGCGTACGCTCGTCGAGCACCTGGAGGAACCCGGGCGGCCCGGCGCGGAAGGTGCTGTCACAGGCACCCTGCCGGTCCGCCGTCGCGAGGAAGAACATCTCCTGACGCCGGGTGAACTCCCGCATGCGCTCGTTGAGGTGGTCCAGCATCTGGTCGCCGTAGAAACGGTTCGCCCGCTCCGTCGAACCGAGTTCGGCCTGGATCTCGTGTTCCCCCGCGCTGCCAGGTCTGCCAAGGCTGTCCTGCACTGCCACGTCTCCCGCTCCCACTCGTTCAGTCTTCTGCGGCCGCCACGAGTTCGTCCAGAGAATCGTGCCGTATGCGATTGACGGGTATCCCCACACCCACGAGCGCGTCAACCCCGCTGCGTATCATTCCGGGCGGACCGGAGACATATCCGTCGTAGGCGCTCCACCGTCCCGCTCCCCGTACGGCGTCCGGCAGTTCGCCCGCGAGGCCCGAGGCGCGCACCGGGCAGCCGTCAGCCACCACCGGGCGCACCGTCAGCCACGGGTGCCGCGAGTCCAGGGTGAGCATCGTCTCCAGGTCGTAGAGGTCGTGGTCGCGGCGGGCGCCGTAGAAGACCTCCACCGGACGCGGGCGGCCGTGCTCGGCGACGTCCTCCACCAGCGCCTTGATCGGCGCGATACCCGTGCCGCCGCCCAGGCACAGCAGACCGTTGTCCGCCCGGTGGTCAACCGTCATGTTCCCGGCGGGCGGCCCCAGGCGGATGACGTCGCCAGGCCGGGCCCGGCGCACCAGCGCGCCCGAGACCCATCCGGCGGGCACGGCCTTCACGTGAAAGCTCAGCAGCCCGTCCGGCCGGGGCGCCGAGGCAAAGGAGTAACTGCGCCACACCCGCGGCCACCACGGCGTCTCCAGCGACGTGTACTGGCCCGCGAGGAACGGGTAGGGCTGGTCGGTGCGTACGGTGATCACCGCGATGTCGTCGGTGCGCTGCTCGTGCCCGACGATCTCGGCGTCCCACCAGGCCGGAGCGTGCTGCTCGTCCCTGGCCGCGGCGTCGATCATGATCTGCGAGATCGCCGTGTACGCCCGCACCCAGGCCGCCTCCGTCTGCGGTGACCAGCTGTGGTGCGCGTAGCGGGCCAGGGCGGCCAGCAGACACTCACCCACGGCCGGGTAGTGCTCGGGGCGGGTGCCGTACTTGCGGTGGCCACGGCCGAGTCCGGCGAGGTAGTCCGTGAGCACCGCGCCGTTGTCAACGTGCTGGGCGGCGGTGAGCAGCGCCTGGAACAACCGGTCGCGCTGGTGGTTCATCGAAGCGGGGAACAGGTCGCGCAGGTGGGGGTGACGCACGAACAGCAAGGCGTAGAAGTACGCGGTGACGGCGTCGGAGGCAGGCTCGATCTCGGCCATGGTCTGCCGGATCAGCGTGGCGTCGGCGGTGGGCGGCGCGGTTCCGGCCGGCGGGGCGGGGCGCTCCACTTCCGGTGGCCCACCGCCCTGCGGCCGGACGGGTGACGCGGGCGGCGGGGACGACGGAGCCGGGCCGGGCTGAGCCGGGACGCCACCGGGTGCGGGGCCACCGGGTGCCGGTCCGCCCCGCGACGGCTCCCCGGCCTGGCGCTGGGGCGTGGAGAACCAACCCCAGTCGCCGTTGCTGCCGGAGCCGGGCATCCCGTTGTCAGCCGACATGGTGGTCATGGTTGCCTCGTCCTCTATGTCTTCTGGCCGTTACGGCACCGTCCTGAACGGAAAGTGCCCTCTCATTTGCCCCTATCTGACGCGGTGATGTCACCGCGGATTTGGCAGGGACGACGTCCGGCCGAGCATTGCGGCGTGATGCGGGCCCGACCATACCGTTACCCCATCCATGCACAAGTGCCGTCCCCGCGTGGGCAATTCCGCGATTCCGCCCGTCTCGGCGGGAAATCACCGTCCGTAGCGCTGCTGATTGCCCGGGCCCGTGGGGACGCGGTAGAGACCATGAAAAGCAGGCGCTACCCGGACCGGAACAGCCGTAACCTGCCGACATGAGTGATCTTGTGATACGCCCTGCCACGGCAGCCGATGTCGCGGACATCGTGGCGATGCTCGCCGACGATCCCCTCGGCGCCGCCCGCGAGACCCCGGACGACCTCGCGCCCTATCACGCCGCCTTCGCCGCCATCGCGGCCGACCCACAGCAACACCTTGTGGTCGCCGAGCGTGACGGGCGCACCGTCGGCACGCTCCAGCTCACCGTCATCCCCGGCCTGTCCCGGCGGGGCGCCTCCCGGGCACTCGTCGAAGCCGTACGCGTGCACGCCGACGAGCGCGGCGACGGCCTGGGCAGCGAGCTGATCCGCTGGGCGATCGCGCAGTCCCGGCGGCTGGACTGCGTCCTGCTGCAACTGACGTCGGACGCCTCACGCACCGACGCCCACCGCTTCTACGCCCACCTCGGCTTCACGGCGTCCCACATCGGTTTCAAACTGGCCCTCTGACCCCGCTCTGCCCCGGGCTCCAGGCCCGGCCCTTTGGGAGTTCAGGGGCTTCGCTGCCTCCAGACGCGTCGGCGCCCCGGGCAGCCTCAGGGCCACCGCAGGGCGCCGACAGCGTCAGCGGACGCCGCTACTCCTGGCCGCTCCGGCCGAAGATGGTCCCGCCCGAGTCCTCCCCGGGCTCACCGGTGCTGCCGCCGCTGGGCTGGTCGCCACCGCCCGGGCCGCCCGTCTGGCCCTCGTCCGTGCTGCCTCCTGGGCCGCCACCCGGGCCACCGCCCGGGCCGCCGTCCTGACCACCGTTCTGGCCCGCGTCGGTACCGGCGTTGGCACCGTCGTCATCGCAGGAGGGGTCGAACGGGAAGCACGGCTTGTCGGGCTCGCTCGGGTCGGGCGTGGGAGACGTCTCCGGTTCCTCGGTCTCCGTCTCGGTCGGCTCCGGCTCCGGCTCCTTCGACTCCTCCTCGGAGGGCTCCGGCTTCTCCGGCGTGGGCTCCGGCTGCGGCACGTCCCGGCCATCGACGACGTTGCCGATCGGGTTGGGCTCCGGGAAGGACTCGGCCGGCTGGCCCTTCAGCGCGGCCTTCATAAACTTGGCCCATACCGCCGCAGGGATGTCGCCGCCGTGGATGGACGGCAGGCCGCCGGTGCCGTTCATGGACAACAGACGGGGGTTCTCGGCATCCTCACGGAACATCATTACGGCGGTGGAGAGCTGCGGCGTGTAGCCCACCCACCAAGCCGATTTGTTCTCGTCGGTGGTACCGGTTTTGCCTGCCGCCGGGCGGTCGAGGGCCAAAGCCTTCCTGCCGGTTCCGTCCTGAGCGATAACGCCTTCGAGCACGTTGGTAACCATGTTGGCCACGTTCCGGTCGATGGCCTGTTCCTTCTTGGGCTTCTCGAAGCCCTCCAGCTCCTCGTCGCCTCGTTCTACCTTCGTCACCGAGTAGGGCTCGGTCTGGGTGCCAGAGGCGGCGAACGTGGCGTAGGCGTCGGCCATGCGGATGGC
Organism: Streptomyces sp. JJ66; assembly: GCF_019303495.1. Taxonomy (GTDB): domain Bacteria; phylum Actinomycetota; class Actinomycetes; order Streptomycetales; family Streptomycetaceae; genus Streptomyces. The sequence continues at coordinate 53,106 of NZ_JAEVFI010000006.1, forward strand.
TGAGGGTGTCGAGGTGCCGAGCGCGAAGGAGGGGTTGATGTCGGCGAAGCTGTGCTCGCTGATCCCGGCCGCGGCGGCCGTGTCGCGCACCTTCTCCATGCCCACGTCCATGCCGAGCTGGACGAAGGGCGAGTTCGCCGACTTCTTCATCGCATAGCGCAGCGAGATGTGGCCGTAGTCTTTCCCGCCGTCGTTCACCTGACGGAAAGGCTCGTTTTTGTCCGTGAGGTAAGGCGAGCCGTCCTGGTTCTTGATGACGACTTTGTTATCACCGTTGTACTCACTCGACGGCGAGATGCCCGTGCCCCCACTGCGGTAGGTGCCGTGCTCCATCGCGGCGGCCAGCACGAAGGGCTTCCAGGTCGAGCCAACCGGGACACCACCGGTGTCCGCGTTGTTGCTGTAGTGGCCGTTCTCGGCACCCGCGCCGCCATAAAGGGCGATGATCGCGCCATCGTTGGGCCGCACTGACGCCGCGCCGAACTGCACGAACTCGTCCTGTTCGCGCTCCTCAGGCTTCAGGTGCTCGGCGCGGGCTTCCTGGACGGCCTCCTCCAGCGCCTTGACCTTGTCCTTCTCGAAGGTGGTGTGGACTTCGTAACCGCCGAGGTCGAACTCCTTCGGGTCCAGGTCGGTCTTCGACTGCACGTACCGCTTCGCCGTCTTCACCAGGTAGTTGGTCTGCGAGGAGTCTCCGCCCGAGGTGGCCACGCGCTCCTTGATGTCCGGAAACGCAGAAAGCTCCTGGCGTTCCGCGGAGGAGATCATATCGAGCTTGACCTGACGGCCCAGAATCCACGCGTAGCGCTCTTTGGCACGCTCGGTATTTGCCTCGGCCGTAGCCTTTTCGCTCACGCCGCCCGCAGGGTCATAGAGGTCGGGACCTTTGAGAACAGTGGCGAGGAAAGTGCTCTCACTGCGGTTCAGCTCCACGGCATCCTTGCCGAAGTACGCCTGGGACGCCGCCTGCAGGCCGTAAGCGTTACGGCCGTAGTAGGCGGTGTTCAGGTAGCCCTTCATGATGTCGGTTTTTTCCTCTTCAGCAGCCACCTTGATGGAGATGAAGAGTTCCTGGAACTTGCGGGTGAGAGTTTGGTCCTGCGAGAGGAAGTTGTTCTTCACAAACTGCTGGGTGATCGTCGAACCACCCTGGGTGTCCCCGCCCGTGGCCATGTTGTACACGGCCCGGCCAATACCCTTGGGGTCGATGCCGGAGTCGCTCCAGAACGTTTCGTTCTCGGCGGCGACCACCGCCTCCTGCATCTCCGTCGGAATATCCTCGTAGTCGAGGTTCTGCCGGTTGGTGTCTCCCTCGCGGGCCATCACCGTGCCGTCCGCCCAGTAGTAGACGTTGCTCTGCTGGGTGGCAGCGGCGTTGGCCTCGGTGGGGACCTCCACCATCGCGTAACCGAGGGCGAACAGACCGATGAGCGCCAGCAGGCCCGAGAACACCAGGCCCGTAAGCTGCTTGAACGACGGTGTCCAGCGGCGGACGCCTGACTTGCCCGTGCGCGGGTAGTCGATGAATCGCTTTCTCGCCTCGGGCTCCGGGCCGCGCCCGCGACCGATCACGGTGGCGCCGGAAGCGCTCCCGGCAGGGGCCGCCTGGTCACGGCGTCGGCCGCCCCTGGCGGTGCGCTGGGCCGCCCGACGGGCTTCCGCGCGGGTGCCGTAGGGCCGGTCCTCCGGCGGGCCGTAGGAGCTGGTGGTAGGCCCGCTGGGCGGCGTGGCCGCGGCGCGACGGCCGGGTGCCGACGACGCGGCGCGACGGCCGCGTGACTGCGGCGGCTTTCGGCGGTGCTCGCTCATGGGAACAGCTACTCCTCGGTCAGGCATCCGCGCCTGAAGGCGGCAGTGTACTTCCGGTCCCCCAATATGCGCCCCGCCGTAGTCGGGCACGCATGTCACCCGGGACGGTGACGCGTTCCTGCGGCACTGCGGTTCCCGGTGGTCTTCGCACGACGCCAGCCTACGCAGGCACAAAACCTGTTTAACCTGACATTCACCCGAAAGGTGACCACCCAACGACCATGCACACGGTTGTGACCCCGGACACTCACCCCGCGCTTGCCGGGCCGCACGGCGGGTTCTATCGTCTGGATGTATCGAGTCGATACATCAGCGCGGTATATTCGGTGCGGCACTCGCCGCGCCGGCCCGTGACACATCGGCTCGGCGCGAGCGGCGAACAAGCGAGGAGAGGAGTGGAGCGTCGATGAGCAGACGGTCCGGCATCCTCGAATTCGCCGTTCTCGGCCTGCTGCGCGAGGCCCCCATGCACGGCTACGAGTTGCGCAAGCGGCTCAACACCTCGCTGGGGGTCTTCCGTGCGTTCAGCTACGGCTCGCTTTACCCCTGCCTCAAGACCCTCGTCCAGCAGGGCTGGATCGTCGAGGAGGAGGGCGGCGCGCCACAGGACCCGCGTTCCGCTCCTCTCGGGGGGCGCCGGGCCAAGATCGTCTACCGCCTCACCGCGGAGGGAAAAGAGCACTTCGAGGAGCTCCTCGCCCAGACGGGGCCTGATGCCTGGGAGGACGAGCACTTCGGTGTGCGCTTCGCCTTCTTCGGCCAGACCTCGCGGGACGTGCGGATGCGGGTGCTGGAAGGCCGCCGCAGCCGCCTGGAAGAGCGGCTGGAAAAGATGCGCGCCTCCCTGGCCCGCACCCGGGAGCGGCTGGACGACTACACGCTTGAACTGCAACGCCACGGCTTGGAGTCCGTGGAGCGAGAGGTCCGCTGGCTCAACGAGCTGATCGAGAGCGAGCGGACGGGACGCGGTCGGCGCGAGCAGGACCGCCAGTCACAGGAGACGGGCCATCAGCCCCGGCATCGGGGCGGTGCCCGGCCGGATTCGTCCGATGACACCACCTGAGTTCCGCACCGTGCGGAGTCTCAACGAGTACACACAGGGAGCAACCGGAATGGGTTCGGTTCGCGTAGCCATCGTCGGCGTGGGCAACTGCGCCGCCTCGCTGGTGCAGGGCGTCGAGTACTACAAGGACGCCGACCCGGACAGCCGCGTCCCGGGTCTGATGCACGTGCAGTTCGGCGACTACCACGTCAGGGATGTCGAGTTCGTCGCCGCGTTCGACGTGGACGCCAAGAAGGTCGGTCTCGACCTGGCCGACGCCATCGGCGCCAGCGAGAACAACACCATCAAGATCTGTGACGTGCCGTCCACCGGTGTCACCGTGCAGCGCGGCCACACCTACGACGGTCTGGGCCGGTACTACCGGGAGACCATCGAGGAGTCGGCCGAGGAGCCGGTCGATATGGTGCAGGCACTCAAGGACGCGCAAGCCGATGTCCTCGTCTGCTACCTGCCCGTGGGCTCCCAGTCGGCCGTGGAGTTCTACGCGCAGGTCGCCATCGACGCCAAGGTGGCGTTCGTGAACGCCCTGCCGGTGTTCATCGCGGGCACCAAGGAGTGGGCGGACAAGTTCACCGAGGCCGGCGTCCCGATCGTCGGTGACGACATCAAGTCGCAGGTCGGTGCCACCATCACCCACCGTGTCATGGCGAAGCTGTTCGAGGACCGCGGCGTCATCCTGGACCGCACGATGCAACTCAACGTCGGCGGCAACATGGACTTCAAGAACATGCTGGAGCGCGAGCGGCTGGAGTCCAAGAAGATCTCCAAGACGCAGGCCGTCACCTCCCAGATCCCCGACCGGGAGCTGGGCGAGCACAACGTGCACATCGGCCCGTCCGACTACGTCGCCTGGCTGGACGACCGGAAGTGGGCCTACGTGCGCCTGGAGGGCCGCGCGTTCGGTGACGTGCCGCTGAACCTGGAGTACAAGCTGGAGGTCTGGGACTCCCCGAACTCCGCCGGCGTCATCATCGACGCCCTGCGCGCCGCGAAGATCGCCAAGGACCGCGGCATCGGCGGCCCGATTCTGTCGGCCTCCTCGTACTTCATGAAGTCTCCGCCGGTGCAGTACTTCGACGACGAGGCCCGGGAGAACGTGGAGAAGTTCATCAAGGGTGCCGTCGAGCGCTGAGCGCTCAGCGCCGGGTCCGCCCCCTGCCGGGCTGACCGGTGAAGCCGCCGGGCATCCTCCGGCGGTGCCTGGTAACGCGGAGCGGGGTCGTGTTTCACGTGAAACACGACCCCGCTCCGCGCGTACGGCCCTCTCGTCCCGGGCCTCAGCTCTCCACGAGCCGGTCGAACTGTGTGGTGGTGTGCCGCAGGTAGGCCACCATCTCCTCGCCGACGTGCGGCTCAGGCGCGTCCGAGGGGACGAACAGGATCGACACCTGCATGTGTGGCGGCTCCGCGAACCAGCGCTGCTTTCCGCCCCAGACGAACGGGGAGAGGTTGCGGTTGACCGTCGCCAGGCCCGCCCGTGCGACGCCCTTGGCCCGCGAGGTCATCCCGTGCAGCGCCTTCGGCGCCTCCAGGCCCACGCCGTGCGAGGTGCCGCCCGCCACGACCGCGAGCCAGCCGTCAGTCTGCGCCTTCTGCTGCCGGTAGCCGAAGCGGTCGCCCTTGGTCACCCGCGTCACGTCCAGGACGGCGCCGCGGTACTCCGTGGCGGCGTGGTCACCCAGCCACAGCCGCGTCCCGATGCGCGCCCGGAACCGGGTCTGCGGGAACTGCTGCTGGAGCCGGGCGAACTCCTCGGCTCCGAGGTGGCTGACGAACATCGTCTCCAGCGGCAGCCGCGCGGCCCGCAGCCGGTCCATCCAGCCGATGACCTCCTCGACGGCGTCCGTGCCGTCCGTGCGGTCCAGCGGCAAGTGGATGGCGAAGCCCTCCAGGCGCACGTTCTCGATGGCCGCGTGCAGCTTGCCGAGGTCATCCTCCGAGACGCCGTGCCGCTTCATGCTGCTCATCACCTCCACGACGACCCGGGCGCCCACCAGCGCGCCGACGCCGTCCAGCGAGGAGACCGTGCGGATCGCGCGGTCCGGCAGCGGCACCGGCTCCTCCCCCTTCCGGAACGGTGTCAGCACGAGCAGGTCGCCGCTGAACCAGTCCTTCATGCGGGCGGCCTCGTACGTGGTGCCGACCGCCAGCACGTCGGAGCCGAAGCGGGAGACCTCCTCCGCCAGGCGCTGGTGTCCGAAGCCGTATCCGTTGCCCTTGCAGACCGGTACCAGGCCCGGGAACTGCTGGAGCACCGTCTGCTGGTGCGCTCGCCAGCGAGGTGTGTCGACGTAGAGGGAGAGCGCCATGCCGGGGGACGACCTTTCTCGTGCTTCTCGTGAACGGGGCTCTTCGGGGGCGAAAGGGGTCAGCGCCGCGACATGTAGAGGTCCAGCGCCTTGTGCAGCAGCTTGTTCAGCGGGAAGTCCCACTCACCGAGGTACTCCGCCGCCTCCCCGCCCGTCCCGACCTTGAACTGGATCAGGCCGAACAGGTGGTCGCTGTCGTCGAGCGAGTCAGAGATGCCGCGCAGGTCGTAGACCGTGGCGCCGAGCGCGTACGCGTCCTGGAGCATGCGCCACTGCATGGCGTTCGACGGCCGCACCTCACGCTTGTGGTTCGCGGACGCGCCGTAGGAATACCAGACGTGGCCGCCCACGACGAGCATCGTCGCCGCCGCCACGTTCTCGCCCTCGTGCTGCGCGAAGTACAGCCGCATGCGGTTGGGGTCCTCGTTGTTGAGCGCCTTCCACATCTGCTGGAAGTAGCCCAGCGGCCGGGGCCGGAACCGGTCACGCTCGGCGGTCACCTCGTACAGGCGCTGCCACTCCGCGAGGTCCTCATAACCTCCCTGCACGACCTTGACGCCAGCCTTCTCGGCCTTCTTGATGTTGCGCCGCCACAGCTGGTTGAAGCCCTTGTGCACCTCGTCCAGGGTGCGGTTCTCCAGCGGCACCTGGAAGACGTAGCGGGGCTGCACGTCGCCGAAGCCGGCGCCGCCGTCCTCACCCTGCTGCCAGCCCATCCGGCGCAGCTTGTCCGACACCTCGAAGGCGCGCGGTTCGATGAACGTGGGTTCCACGTCGCGCAGCCGCTTGACATCCGGGTCCTGGATGCCCTTCTTGATAGCCGCCGCGTCCCAGCGCCGGATCACCACGGGCGGGCCCATCTTCACCGAGAACGCGCCCCGGTCCTTCAGGTGCGCGAGCATCGGTTTCAGCCACTCCTCCAGGTTCGGGGCGTGCCAGTTGATCACCGGCCCCTCGGGGAGGTAGGCGAGGTACCGCTTGACCTTCGGCAGCTGCCGGTAGAGGACGAGCCCGGCGCCGACGACGCGCCCCGTCTTGTCGTCGAACCAGCCGAGGTTTTCCGCGCGCCATTCGGTCTTTACGTCCGCCCAGGCGGGAACCTGACAGTGACTCGCCGACGGCAGGCTCCGGAGGTACGCCAGGTGTTCCTCGCGGCTGATGGTCCTCAGGGTCAGGCTCATACGGGGCGCTCCTCCGGCGTACTTCGCAGGGTCTGGCGCGAAGCCTACTCGCCGGAAGGGGAGGCCGAACCTCGCCGTGAGCCGGTCGCGGACCCCGCTGCCCGCGGCGGGCACGGACGGCTCGAACGGGACTCGGCCCGCGACAGATCAGCCCAGCAGGCCGCCGAAGAGACCACCGTGGGACATACCGAGGTAGAGGCCGAAGCCGGACGCCCCGAGCCCGATGACCAGCAGGAACCGCTCGGCAGTCGTCGCAGAGATCATCTGCCCCCACAGCGCCGCGCCGATACCCAGCAGCCCCGCCCAGGACGCGAGCAGGTGCAGCCCGGGAAAGAGGGACGTCACCGCCGCCACCGCGCCGAGCACGATCGCCGCGAGGGCGAAGGCGTTCTCGCGCGGGTGCGCTTTGCCGTCGGTGTCGAGGAAGGCGAGCGGATCGCGATGTTGCCGTGCTGCCTGTGCCATGGGGCACCTCCTGCCGGAAGGCGGCGCCGCGTGGCGCCGCTCACACCCGATGTGTCCAGATTGCGGGGTACTCGGCCCGGATTTCAACCGGGAGGGTCAGGACGGGTAGGCTGTACCGTCTGCACCGGTGTCTGCCGTGTCCGCCTCCGCTCTCCGGCCCGAATGCCGGGGCTGTCAGTGGCGGCCGCTATAACGGCAGGGACCGTGGCGTTACGCATCAACCCTCCTGCCACGGAACGCCCGTGGCCGCTGAGTCCAGAGGAGGTGGGTTACACATGCGTCACTACGAGGTGATGGTGATCCTCGACCCCGATCTCGACGAGCGTTCTGTCTCGCCGCTGATCGAGAGCTTCCTGGCCGTTGTCCGCGAGGGCAAGGGCAAGGTCGAGAAGGTCGACACCTGGGGCCGTCGTCGTCTCTCCTACGAGATCAACAAGAAGCCCGAGGGCATCTACTCGGTCATCGACCTGCAGGCCGAGCCCGCGGTCGTCAAGGAGCTCGACCGTCAGATGAACCTGAACGAGTCGGTCCTTCGGACCAAGGTCCTCCGTCCCTCCGTCCGCTGAGTCACCTGACGCCAGCGCACGAAGGTTCCGAGTAGCAGCGCTACGCAGCCCACAGCAGCCAGCACGCCGAGAGGTACCCCATGGCAGGCGAGACCGTCATCACGGTCGTCGGCAATCTCGTCGACGACCCCGAGCTGCGCTTCACCCCCTCCGGTGCGGCGGTCGCGAAGTTCCGCGTCGCGTCCACCCCCCGCACCTTCGACCGGCAGACCAACGAGTGGAAGGACGGCGACAGCCTGTTCCTCACCTGCTCGGTCTGGCGGCAGGCGGCGGAGAACGTCGCCGAGTCCCTCACCCGGGGCACCCGGGTCATCGTGCAGGGCCGCCTCAAGCAGCGGTCGTACGAGGACCGTGAGGGGATCAAGCGCACGGTCTACGAGCTCGACGTCGACGAGGTCGGCGCGAGCCTGCGCAACGCGACCGCGAAGGTCACCAAGACCAGCGGGCGCGGGGCCGGCCAGCAGGGCGGCGGCTGGGGCGGCGGCTCCGGCGGCCAGCAGGGCGGGGGCGGCGCCCCCGCGGGCGACCCGTGGGCGACCGGCGCTCCGGCGGGCGGCGGCCAGCAGGGCGGCGGCCAGCAGGGCGGCGGTGGCGGCGGCTGGGGCGGCGGCTCCGGCGGTGGTTACTCGGACGAGCCCCCGTTCTGACCGGCCCGTACGGGCCGTACGGCGGCGGGTTCACCCGCAACTTCTTGAATTCACTGGAGAGAGACAATGGCGAAGCCGCCTGCTCGCAAGCCGAAGAAGAAGGTTTGCGTGTTCTGCAAGGAGAAGATCTCCTACGTCGACTACAAGGACACGAACCTGCTGCGGAAGTTCATCTCCGACCGCGGCAAGATCCGTGCCCGCCGGGTCACCGGCAACTGCACCCAGCACCAGCGTGACGTCGCCACGGCCGTGAAGAACAGCCGTGAGATGGCGCTGCTGCCCTACACGTCGACCGCTCGATAAGGGAAGGGTGACCGCAACATGAAGATCATCCTGACCAACGAGGTCTCCGGCCTCGGCATCGCCGGCGACGTGGTCGAGGTGCGCGACGGGTATGCCCGCAACTACCTCCTCCCCCGCGGTTTCGCGATCCGCTGGACCCGTGGTGGCGAGAAGGACGTCGAGCAGATCCGCCGTGCCCGCAAGATCCGTGAGATCGCCACGGTCGAGCAGGCCAACGACGTCAAGGCACAGCTGGAGGGCACCAAGGTGCGCCTCAAGGTCCGTGCCGGTGACGGCGGCCGCCTGTTCGGTTCCGTCACCCCGGCTGACATCGCCACCGCGGTGAAGTCGGCCGGCGGTCCGGACGTGGACAAGCGCCGCGTCGAGCTGGGCTCGCCGATCAAGACGCTCGGCTCGCACGAGGTCTCGGTCCGGCTGCACACCGACGTCGTCGCCAAGGTCGGCGTCGAGGTCCAGGCCGCGTGAGGTTCTCCCGCGTCTGAACGGCCACGGAACGGGCCGCACCCCTGAAGCAGGGGTGCGGCCCGTTTCCGTGTCGGCCGTCGTCTGCTGAGGCCCGCACGGCCTCCTCGCCGTCCGGTCTGCTCAGACCCGCACCGATCCGGTGACGATCCACCGTCCGGAGCGGGCCCGCCACCACAGGGTGGCCATGCGCGTCGCCATCATCAGCCCGGCCACCGTCCACCACAGCGCGGTCAGACCACCGCCGAGCGTGGGCACCAGCAGCGCCACGGGTGCGAACACCGCCAGCACCGCCAGCATGGCCCAGGCCAGGTAGGGCCCGTCCCCGGCGCCCATGAGTACCCCGTCGAGCACGAAGACGACGCCCGCGATGGGCTGGGTGACGGCGACGACCAGCAGCACGGGCAGCAGTGCCGCGTGGACGGCCGGGTCGCTGGTGAACAGCGGCAGGATCAGCGGACGGGCGACGACGACAAGCACCCCGAGGACCAGGCCGGACGCGATGCCCCACTGCACCATGCGCCGGCACGCCGCGCCCGCCCCGGCGGCGTCCCCAGCGCCGAGGTAGCGGCCGATGATGGCCTGCCCGGCGATGGCGATGGCGTCGAGGGCGAAGGCCAGCAGCGACCACAGCGTGAGGGTGATCTGGTGCGCGGCGATGGAGACGTCCCCCATGCGGGCCGCGACGGCCGTGGCGATGAGCAGCACGGCCCGCAGCGACAGCGTGCGGACCAGCAGCGGCGCCCCGGCCTGGGCGCAGGCGCGGATACCGGCGGCGTCCGGGCGCAGGGACGCACCGTGCCGCCGGGCACCGCGGACCACGACGCCGAGGTAGACGGCAGCCATGGCGCACTGGGCGAGCACGGTGCCCCAGGCCGAGCCCGCGATGCCCCAGCCCGCACCGTGGACGAGCAGCAGGTTGAGCAGACCGTTGGCGGTGAAGCCGCCGATGGCGACGTACAGCGGCGTGCGGGTGTCCTGCAGGCCGCGCAGCACGCCGGTGGCCGCGAGAACGACGAGCATGGCGGGGATGCCGAGGAGGCTGACCCGCAGGTAGGTCACCGCGTACGGGGCCGCCGTCGTGGACGTGCCGAAGGCGTCGATGAGCGCGGGTGCGGCGGGGTAGCCGACGGCCAGCACGCCCAGGCCGAGCAGGAGGGCGAGCCAGATGCCGTCCATGCCCTGGCGGATCGCGGCGGGCAGCTCGTTCGCCCCGAGGCGGCGGGCGACGGCGGCGGTCGTGGCGTAGGCGAGGAAGACGAAGACATTGACGCCCGTGGTGAGCAGGGCGGCGGCCACCCCGAGACCGGCGAGCTGCGGGGTGCCGAGATGGCCGATGATGGCGCTGTCGGCCATGAGGAAGAGCGGTTCGGCGACAAGGGCACCGAAGGCGGGGAGCGCGAGGGCGAGGATCTCCCGGTCGTGCCGGCGCACGCCTCGCCCGCGGGGCGCGTTGGCGGCGGCTTCGGTGGGCGGTGCGGCGCTGCCGGAGGCGGGACGGGACGAGCGGCCTCGGGAGCTCGAAGGGGATGCGGGCATGACAGTGATACAAACATCCACAGGTAATGATCGCAACCCCATTCTACCTATTACCAGACGGGCTGTGCCGCGCTACACCCAGCCTTCGGCGCGTGGATCTCCCCCGACCGGGCGAAGTTTTTTCCCTGCACAGCCCGTGGACGGAGAAGACGCAGGTGAGGGCCGGTGTCCGGAGCTGCGAGCGGTCTTCTCCACAGTGCTGTCCCCCGAGCCGTACACAGGAATGCGCGGGTTCTCCACAGGATGGAGCACATCACCCACAGGGCCCTGTGGATAACCAGATTGGTGCCAGCCGGGGAGGGCCGTAGCGTAGTCCGGCGCCCGCCTCACGTTCCCCTCTGCTTCGCCGCGAGCCCCTCGTGTCGTAACCGGAGTCGGGCGGCTCAGTTGTCAGAGCTGTGCCGTAGAAAGAGGTGCACTGCGGTTCGGCTCGGGAGGAGGTGGCGCGGTGGCTCAGCCCGAGCATCTGGAAGACCCGTGGGCGTCGGCGGCCCCCGCGGCCCGTCCCGGGGACCGGCTGCCGGTGTCCCGCCCGCGGCGCGGAGCCGAGCCGGACGGCGGCGAGCAGCACGAGCGCGGCCACGACGACTTCGCCGGCGGCGGTTCGGGTGGCAGCGGTTCGGGCGGCGGTTCGGGCGGCGGTTCGGGCGGCGGTTCGGGCGGTGGCTCCCTGGGCGGCGGCTTCGACTCGGGCAGCCCCTTCGAGCGCGTCCCGCCCCAGGATCTCGGGGCGGAACAGTCCGTCCTCGGCGGCATGCTGCTGTCCAAGGAGGCGATCGCCGACGTCGTGGAGGTCCTCCAGGGGCAGGACTTCTACCGGCCCGCCCACGAGACGATCTACCAGGCCATCCTGGACCTGTACGCCAAGGGCGAGCCGGCCGACCCGATCACCGTCGCCGCCGAGCTGACACGGCGCGGCGAGCTGACCAAGGTCGGCGGCAACGGCTACGTGCACTCACTGGTCCAGACGGTGCCCACCGCCGCGAACGCCGAGTACTACGCGGAAATCGTCCACGAGCGGGCGGTGCTGCGCAGACTGGTGGAGGCCGGGACGCGCATCACCCAGATGGGATACGCGGCCGACGGCGACGTGGACGAGATCGTCAACTCCGCGCAGGCGGAGATCTACGCCGTCACCGAGCAGCGCACCTCCGAGGACTACCTGCCGCTCAACGACATCATGGAGGGTGCGCTCGACGAGATCGAGGCCATCGGGTCGCGCAGCGGTCAGATGACCGGCGTCCCCACCGGCTTCACCGACCTCGACTCGCTGACGAACGGCCTGCACCCGGGCCAGATGATCGTCATCGCGGCCCGCCCCGCCATGGGTAAGTCCACGCTCGCCCTCGACTTCGCGCGGGCCTGCTCGATCCGGCACCAGCTGCCCAGCGTCATCTTCTCCCTGGAGATGGGCCGCAACGAGATCGCGATGCGCCTGCTGTCCGCCGAAGCGCGCGTCGCGCTGCACCACATGCGCTCCGGCAGCATGACGGACGACGACTGGAACAAGATCGCCCGCCAGATGCCCCAGGTCACTGACGCGCCGCTGTACATCGACGACTCGCCGAATCTGACGATGATGGAAATCCGCGCCAAGTGTCGTCGGCTCAAGCAGCGCAACGACCTGCGGCTGATCGTCATCGACTACCTGCAGCTGATGCAGTCCGGTGGCTCGCGGCGGCCGGAGTCACGTCAGCAAGAGGTCTCGGAGATGTCCCGTAACCTCAAGCTGCTGGCCAAGGAGCTTGAGGTCCCGGTCATCGCGCTCTCGCAGCTCAACCGCGGCCCCGAACAGCGCACAGACAAGAAGCCGATGGTCTCCGACCTGCGTGAGTCCGGCTCCATCGAGCAGGACGCGGACATGGTGATCCTCCTCCACCGGGAAGACGCCTACGAGAAGGAATCGCCCCGGGCTGGCGAGGCCGACCTGATCGTGGCCAAGCACCGCAACGGCCCCACCGCCACCATCACCGTCGCCTTCCAGGGCCACTACTCCCGCTTCGTCGACATGGCCCAAACCTGACGGGCCTGCCGAGCGGGCTTACCAGGGCTCCGGTGACGGCGAGGGTGCGGTGGAGCTGGGGTGGGGGGCGGGTGAGGCAGGATGTGGGGCATGAGGAGCGTGCGAGGTGGTGAGGTCGTCCGGCCCACCGAGCGGGACGAGGTCGCTGCGGCGGGGAGCGAGCTGATCGGGGGACCCGTCGGGCGGCACGCCCTCGTCGGCAGCAGCCCGTGGACGCCCGTGCGCGTGCTCGTCCTCTGCGCGCTGGGGCTCTTCGCACTGGGCATGGTGCAGAAGCTGCCCTGCTACAACGGCGGCTGGTTCTTCCGAGCCGGCGCCCAGTACACCCACGCGTGTTACTCCGACATCCCGCACCTGTACACCGGGCGCGGCTTCGCAGCCGGTCTGACGCCGTACTTCGACCGGATCAGCGAAGTGTCCGGGAACATGGAGTTCCTGGAGTATCCGGTCCTCACCGGCCTGTTCATGCAGGTCTCCGCGTGGCTCACGCCGGAGTTCCCCCAGCAGGTGGCCGAACAGCAGGCGTACTGGCTGGTCAACGCCGGCCTGCTGATGGCGTGCGCCGTGGTGATGGTGGTGTGCGTGGCCCGGACACACCGCCGACGCCCCTGGGACGCGCTGCTGGTCGCGCTGGCCCCGGCGTTCGCGCTGACCGCCACCATCAACTGGGACCTGCTGGTCGTGGCGCTCACGGCGGCGGCGATGCTGGCCTGGTCGCGCGGGCGTCCGCTGGCGTTCGGCGTGCTGCTCGGTCTCGCCACGGCCGCCAAGCTGTACCCCGTACTGCTGCTCATGCCCCTGCTGGTGCTGTGTCTGCGGGCAGGACGCTTCCGGGCCTACCTTGCGGCGGTGGCCGGAACCGCTGGGGCCTGGCTGGCGGTGAACCTGCCGATCATGCTGTTCGCGTTCGAAGGCTGGGCCACGTTCTATACCTTCTCGCAGGAGCGCGGGGTTGACTTCGGCTCGTTCTGGCTGATCCTCTCGCAGCGCACCGACGGCACGGTGGAGGCCAACCTCTTCGCCATTCTGCTGGTTCTGCTGGGCTGCCTGGGGATCGGTGCCCTCGTGCTCTACGCCCCGCGCCGCCCTCGCTTCGCCCAGGTTGCCTTCCTGATGGTGGCCCTGTTCATCCTCACCAACAAGGTCTACTCGCCCCAGTACGTCCTGTGGCTCATCCCGCTGGCCGCGCTGGCCCGCCCCCGCTGGCGGGACTTCCTGATCTGGCAGGGGTGTGAGGTCGTCTACTTCTTCGGCATCTGGCTCTACCTCGCCTACCGCACCGGCGATGGCCAGCAGGGCCTGCCACCCGAGGGCTACCACGCGGCCATCGTGTTCCACCTCCTGGGCACGCTCTACCTGTGCGCCCTGATCGTGCGCGATGCCCTCACCCCCGAGCGTGACCCCGTGCGGCGCGACGGCTCGGACGACCCCTCGGGCGGCGTGCTCGACGGCGCACCGGACCGCTTCGTTCTCGGTCACACCGCAACCACCGCAACCGAGCCGTCCACAGCAGGCGCCGAAGGGACCGTACGCTGGGGCACCACCACACGGTGACGGGACGGGACCGCGCATGTTTCACGTGAAACACACCGGCACCCGGCTCTGACGCTGACGGCGCAAGCGGAAGGCAGGCACGGAGCGCATGGCGGGCACCCGCGGCAGCCTCCTTCACGACGGCCGCGTGCTGCTGCGCTTTGCCGGCTTCCGCAGACTCCTCACCGTGCGCCTGCTCTCCCAACTGGCCGATGGCGTATACCAGGTGGCGCTGGCCGCATACGTCGTCTTCTCCCCGGAGAACGAGACCTCGGCAGGTGCCATTGCCGCCGCCATGGCCGTCCTGCTCCTCCCCTACTCCCTGCTCGGCCCGTTCGCAGGCGTGCTGCTGGACCGCTGGCGGCGCCGCCAGGTGCTGTTGTACGGCAATGTGCTGCGCGCCGTCATGGCCCTGAGCACCGCCGCCCTGCTGCTGGCGTCCGTACCGACGTGGCTGTTCTACCTCTCGGCCCTCTCGGTGACGGCGGTGAACCGCTTCATCCTGGCGGGCCTCTCCGCCGCACTACCCCGCGTCGTGGACAGCGAGCGGTTGGTGATGGGGAACTCCGTCTCCCCAACCGCCGGGACCATTGCCGCCACCCTCGGCGGCGCGGCAGCCCTCGGCCTCCAGGTGCTGGCCCCGGACGGGCCGACCGCTGACGCCTGGGTGGTGACCTGTGCTGCCGTGTTGTACCTGACGGCCGGGCTGTCGGCCCTGCGGCTGGGCCGGGACACGCTGGGGCCGGACCCCACCCTGGTACAACCGCGCTTGCTCGCCGCCGTGGCCAGCACCGTACGCGGGCTGGCCGACGGGCTACGTCACCTGGGTCACCGCCGCGTCGCCGCACAGGCACTCGTCGCTATGGGGGCACTGCGCTTTTGCTATGGCGCGCTCTTCGTCATGGTGCTGATGCTCTTCCGCTACTCCTGGAGCGAGACCGTGGACGAGGGCATGGCTTTGCTGGGCGTGGCCGTCGGCGTCTCCGGGGCAGGCTTCTTCCTCGCTGCCGTCCTCACTCCATGGTGCGCGCGGCAGCTGGGCCGGCTGGGGTGGATGGCCTGGTGCGCCGCCGGAGCCGGGACGCTCGTGCTGCCGCTGGGGCTGGCGTTCCAGCCGACACCCATGCTCGTCGCGGCTTTCCTCGTGGGGCTGGCGACGCAGGGAGCGAAGATCGCGACGGACACGGTGGTCCAGGCGACCGTGGACGACGCGTTTCGCGGTCGCGTGTTCGCCCTCTACGACGTGCAGTACAACGTGGCCTTTGTGGGCGCGGCCGGTGTAGCGGCGCTCATGCTCCCCCCGGACGGCCGCTCTGCGCCTTTGGTGGTCGCTGCCGCGCTGCTGTACCTGCTGACGGCACTGGGCATCTTCCGGCTCCGTCTCCGGACTGACACCCCGGAGCCCCGGTAGGCCAGCGGCCCGGCACACTCCCGGGAGAGCCGATGCCCTGAGCCGGGCAGCTCCGCCCCCGAGGCACGGGGTGTGTGTTTCACGTGAAACACACACCCCGTGCCTCGGGCTACGCCTGCTCCCCGCGCGCGGCCCACCAGTCCTTCAGCAGCGCCACTGCCGCCGCCCGCTCCAGCGGGCCGTTCTCCAGCCGCTGGTCGAGCAGAAACCGGTACGCCTCGCCGATCTCCGGTCCGGGCCCCACGTCCAGGATCTCCATGATCTCGTTGCCGTTGAGGTCCGGGCGGATCGCGTTCAGCTCCTCCTGCTCCTGCAGGCGGGCGATGCGCTCCTCCAACCCGTCGTACGCCCGGGAGAGGGCACTCGCCTTGCGCTTGTTCCGCGTGGTGCAGTCCGAGCGCGTCAGCTTGTGCAGCCGGTCGAGCAGCGGTCCGGCGTCCCGCACGTAACGGCGCACCGCCGAGTCCGTCCACTCTCCGGTGCCGTAGCCGTGGAAGCGCAGGTGCAACTCCACCAGGCGGGAGACGTCCTTGATCATCTCCTTGGAGTATTTCAGCGCCGTCATCCGCTTGCGCGTCATCTTCGCGCCGACCACCTCGTGGTGGTGGAACGAGACCCGCCCGTCCTTCTCGAACCGGCGCGTGCGCGGCTTGCCGATGTCGTGCAGCAGCGCGGCCAGGCGCAGCGTCAGGTCCGGCCCGGAGTCCTCCAGGGCGATCGCCTGGTCCAGCACCGTGAGCGAGTGCTCGTAGACGTCCTTGTGCCGGTGGTGTTCGTCCCGCTCCAGCCGCAGCGCCGGAAGCTCGGGCAGGACGTGTTCGGCCAGCCCCGTCTCCACCAGGATCTCCAGGCCGCGCCGAGGCTGCGCGGAGAGCACCAGCTTGTTCAGCTCATCTCGCACCCGTTCCGCGGAGACGATGGCGATGCGGTCCCCCATGTCCCGCATCGCCGCCAGCACCTCGGCGTCCACGGTGAAACCGAGCTGGGCCGCGAACCGGGCCGCCCGCAGCATGCGCAGCGGGTCGTCGGAGAAACTGTCCTGCGGGGCACCGGGCGTACGCAGCACGCGGCGGGCCAGGTCCGCCAGACCGCCGTGCGGATCGATGAACTCCTTCTGCGGCAGGGCAACAGCCATCGCGTTCACGGCGAAATCCCGGCGGACGAGGTCTTCCTCGATCGAGTCGCCGTAGGAAACCTCCGGCTTGCGGGAAGCGCGGTCGTAGATCTCGGAGCGGTAGGTCGTGATCTCGATCTGGTACTCCTGCGCCCCGTCAGCCGCGTCCGCGGACTTCAGACAGCCCACGGTGCCGAAGGCGATGCCGACGTCCCACACAGCGTCCGCCCAGGGGCGCACGAGCTTCAGCACGTCCTGGGGCCGCGCGTCCGTGGTGAAGTCCAGGTCATTGCCCAGACGGCCCAGCAGCGCGTCCCGCACCGAGCCGCCGACCAGGGCCAGTGAGAAGCCGGCTTCCCGGAAGCGGCGGGCCAGGTCGTCCGCTACGGGTGAGACCCGCAGCAGCTCACTCACCGCGCGGCGCTGCACCGTGCTGAGGTCGGGCGTCGGCGGCTGGGCGGGGCTGTCAGTCTTGGGGTTCGGCACAACAGCACAGCGTACGTGCCACCCGGTCGCCTCCGCCCACCCCGTATCCGCCCGCCGCCCCGCCCCGGCCGTTCACGGTGCGGCGGGGCATCGCAGATGGCCTGGGTTTCGGGGGTGTGCCCCGGCATGAGCCGCGGCACCCGTGGCCTGCGGGGCTCGTTAGCATCGGGAGTGCGCAGACCCACCGGCGGCGGAAGACAGGACGGACAGCGCGTGGCCGAAGCGGCGTACAAGCAGGGGACTCCTGGGGGCCCGGTGCCCAGACGGTGGCGCCATCGCGCGGCGGTCGCTCTGGTGCTGTCGCCGCTGCTCGCCGGAGCCCTGCCCGCCACCGCGCCGGCCGCAGCCGAGCGCGTGGTGCCCCGGCAGCCGCCGTTGGCCGATGCCACCGGTTCCCGCTCAGCCGAGATCGCCCTGACCGAGATCTCGCCCCTCACCCCGGGCGCGGACGGCACGCTCACGGTCAGGGGTACCGTCACGAACCGCTCGCGTACCACCATCGGCGACGCCGAGGTGGGGCTGCGCACCGGGCCCCGCCTGACGACCCGCAGCTCCATCGACGGCATCACCGGCGAGAAGCAGTACGCCCCCGGCTCCGACGGCACCGAGGTCACCGGCGAGGACACCGCCGTGGCCCTGCCCGCCCTTGCCCCGGGGGCCACCCGCCCCTTCACCCTGGCAGTGCCGGTGGAGGACCTGAACCTGGACGACAGCGGCGTCTACCAGCTCGGCGTCACCCTCGCGGGCGAGACGCAGGACACGCCGTACGAGCAGATCCTCGGCATCGAACGGACGCCGCTGCCCTGGCAGAAGTCCCCGGCCGACACCCGCACCAAGGTCACCGCCCTGTGGCCGCTGATCTCCTCACCGCACCTGACGGCCCGCACCGAGTCCGACGAGCAGCAGACCCCGATCTTCCGCAACGAAGCCCTCATCGACGAGATCTCGCCCGGCGGGCGGCTGCACCAGCTCGTCACCACCGGCGCGGGCCTTCCGGTCACCTGGGTCATCGACCCCGACCTGCTGGCGTCCGTCCACGCGATGACGCAGCCCTACCGGGTCGAGACGCCGGACGGTCCGGTCTCCGGCACCGGTCAAGAGGTCGCGAGCGCCTGGCTCGACCAACTCCAGGAGGCCGTCGAGGACGAGGAAGTCGTCGCCGTGCCCTTCGCCGACCCCGACATCGCCGCGCTCGCCCACCGCGGCCGGGGCGTCTCCGGAGCGCTCGGGCACCTCCAGCCCGCCACCGAGGTAGCCGCCTCCACCATCGAGTCCATCCTCCACACCACGCCCAGCACCGACTACGCCTGGCCCGTCCAAGGCGCCCTCGATCCGGCCATCGTCTCCGTCGCCACCTCCGCCGGTGCCCGGCACGTCATCACCCGCAGCGACTCTCTCCGCGAGACGGGCGGGCTCACCTACACCCCCAACGCCGCCCGCCCCATCGGCGGCGGCATCACCGCCGTCTCCGCCGACGCCCGGCTCTCCACGCTGTTCGAGGGCGACCTGACGCGCGCGGACCACACCACGGCGGCGGTGCAGCAGTTCCTGGCCCACACCCTGTCCGTCACCGAGCAGAACCCGGCCAAGCAGCGGCATCTCCTCCTCGCCCCCCAGCGCATGCCCACGGCCAGCCAGACGCAGACCATGGCCACGGCCCTAGAGGCGCTGACCGAGGACAGCGGCTGGGCGGACGTCGTACCGCTGTCCGAGACGGTCACGGCCGAACCCGATTCCCGCGCGAACCGCCAGGTGCCGGAAGCCGCCGCCTACCCGGAGGAGCTGCGCGAGCAGGAGCTGCCCACAACGGCTTTCGAGGCGATGCGCGAGACGCAGACGACACTGCGGAACTTCGCCGTCATCCTCAGCCGGGAGGACCGTGTGGTGACGCCGTTCGGCAACGCGATCCGCCGGGAAATGTCCACCTCCTGGCGCGGCCGCGCCGCCGAGGCCACCGCGTACCGGGACTCGGTGCAGGAACACCTGGTGAGCCTCACCGATCAGGTCGGCCTCGTCGATAAGTCCCGCATCACGCTGTCCGGGCGCAGCGCCACCATCCCCGTGACCGTCCAGAACAACCTGGTGCAGGAGGTAGACGGGCTGAAGCTGCGGCTCACCTCGGGCCGCCGGATCGGGCTGGAGATCGACGACGAGATCAAGCCCGTGGTCGTCGAGGGCGGTCACAGCCAGTCCATCACCTTCGACACGACCGCGAAGGCCAACGGCCGCACCTCCCTCACCGCGCAGCTCTACACCGAGGACAACAAGCCCTACGGGGAGCCGATGACGTTCCAGGTGGACGTCACCGAGATCACCTCCACGGTGCTGCTCGTCATCGCGGGTGGCGTACTGCTCGTGGTGCTGGCCGGGGTGCGCATGTACACCCAGCGCAAGCGGCGCGGCCCGCAGCCGGACCCCGACGCGCCGCTGGTCACCCCAGAGGCCGAGGACCCCGCAGAAGCCGAGGACGACCCCGAGCCGGACGACGACGCCCCGTCCGCCCGTCCCGGCGCTGGCGCCAGCCCGGAATCCAGCGGCACGAAGAGCGCAGCCCCCGATGACACCCGGGCCGAAAGCGGGGAGAGCCCGGGCCCAGGTGAGAAAGTGGACTGTTGAGCGAGGAGCCGGGCAGGCCGTCGGCCGCGGACGATGAGGTGGGGTACCCAGTGAACGAGCCGTACGACCCCGAGCGCGGTGAGGCCGCATGGCCTGCCGCGCCGGATGGCCCGGCCCAAAGCGGCCCGCCCGCGGACCGCCCGGACGCCCAGAACGCGAAGCCCGAGGGCTACCACCCGGACACCTACGCGCACGACGCGTACGCGGGCGACCCCTACCGGCGCCGTGACCTCACCGCGCAGGACCCGGTGACCGAGGCCCTGTACGACCACGCCGAGCACCCGCCCCCACCGCCGCCGCCCGGCCCGGAGACGCTGTACCAGCCGCCCCCCGCCCAGCAGCACGCCCCCGACCCCCGGCGCTGGGCGGCGCCACCGGCACCGGAGCCGGACGGCCCCTCCCGCCGCCTGCCGTACGGCGACGCGCCCGACCACGTCAAGTACACCGGCGTAGACGACCTCATCACCCGCGCCCCCGACGACGACGAGCGGGCGGGAGCCGTGCCCCGGGAGCAGCCCGAGGACGCCTTCGCGCACCTCTTCCGGGACCAGCAGGCGACCGCCCCTCCACCGCAGACCCACCTGCACGCCCAGCAGCGGCACCACCAGCCCACCCCACCGGGCGCACCGTCGTACGCGCCCGGCCCGCCCCCCGGCGGGCAGCCGCCGCACGCGGGGCCGCCGTCGCAGCCCGGGCCACACCAGCAGCACCCACCGCAGCAGGCGCAGCAGCACCCACCGCAGCAGCACGCGCAGCAGGCACGCCGACAGCCGCATCCGCCGCACGCGACAGCGCAGCACGCCCCGGCGCAGACCCCGCAGGAACCCTCCTACCCGGACGAGAGCCCCCTGCCACCGCCGCCCGGCGACGCGCCCACCGAGCCGTCAGCTCCGCCTCAGCAGGCCCCGGCGACTCCCACCAAACCCTCCGGACGCGGCGGCGGTCTGCTGAAGTCCAGCGCGATCATGGCCGCGGGCACCCTCGTCTCCCGCGTCACCGGCTTCCTCCGCACCCTCGTCCTGGCGGCCGCGCTGGGCGTCGGCATCCTGGGTGACGCGTACACGGTCGCCTACACGCTGCCGACGATGATCTACATGCTGTCCATCGGCGGCGGCCTGAACTCGGTGTTCGTGCCGCAGCTCGTGCGGGCCATGAAGAACGACGAGGACGGCGGCGAGGCGTACGCCAACCGCCTGCTGACGCTCGTGATGGTGGTGCTGGGCGCGCTGGTCGCCCTGAGCGTCCTCGGCGCACCGCTGCTGGTGCGCATGCTCTCCGTGGAGACGGCGAACGACCCCGACGCCAACAGCGTCGCCGTCACCTTCGCCCGCTACTGCCTGCCCACGATCTTCTTCATGGGCGTGCACGTCGTGATGGGCCAGATCCTCAACGCCCGCGGCCGGTTCGGCGCGATGATGTGGACGCCGGTCCTGAACAACCTCGTCATCATCTTCACCTTCGGCGCGTTCATCTGGGTCTACGGCACCGCCACCACCTCGGAGATGGGGGTCACCACGATTCCCGACGAAGGCGTGCGCCTCCTCGGCGTCGGCACGCTGCTGGGCCTGGTGGTGCAGGCGCTGGCCATGCTGCCGTTTCTGAAGGCCGCCGGCTTCCGGTTCCGCCCCCGGTTCGACTGGAAGGGCCAGGGCCTGGGGAAAGCGGTCCGGCTCGCCAAGTGGACCTTCCTGTTCGTCCTGGCCAACCAGGCCGGACTCATCGTCGTCACCCAGCTCGCGACCGCGGCGGGTGCGGCGGCCGCGGACACGGGCAACGAGGGCACGGGCATCCTCGGCTATCAGAACGCGCTGCTCATCTGGCAGATGCCACAGGCCATCATCACCGTCTCGGTGATGGCCGCGCTGTTGCCGCGGCTCTCCCGCTCCGCGCACGACGGCGACACCGGCACCGTCCGCGACGACCTCTCGCACGGCCTGCGCACCTCGGCGGTGGCCATCGTGCCGATCGCGTTCGCCTTCCTGGCGCTCGGCGTGCCGATGTGCCTGGTGCTCTACGCCTCCGTCGGGAGCGACGCCGCCACCTCCATGGGCGTGATCCTCATGGCCTTCGGCCTCGGCCTGATCCCGTTCTCCGTGCAGTACGTCGTCCTGCGCGCCTTCTACGCGTTCGAGGACACCCGCACGCCCTTCTACAACACCGTCATCGTCGCCATCGGCAACGCCGCGGGGGCCGGGCTGTGCTACCTGCTCCTGCCGAGCCGCTACGCCGTCGCCGGTATGGCCGCCGCCTACGGTCTGGCCTACGTCATCGGCGTCGTCGTGGCCTGGCGGCGGCTTCGCCGCAAGCTCGACGGCGACCTGGACGGAGGTCACATCGCCCGCTCCTACGCCCGGCTGTGCAGCGCCAGCATCCCCGGTGCCGTGCTCGGCGGCGGGGCCGCCTACGGTGTGCTCCAGCTGCTGGGCAGCGGCTTCACGGGAGGTCTGGTGGCGCTGGTCACCGGTTCGCTGGTGCTCGGCGTCGTCTTCGTCCTGGCCGCCAAGCGCATGCGCGTCCAGGAGCTGACGGCCATGATCGGCATGGTGCGCGCCAAGCTCGGGCGCTGATGCCCCCGACTGCCACCGTGTGTCGTGCACGACGGCGGTCTGCGGGCACAATTGTCTGGGGGCGGTTCCCGTGGACCGGCCCCGGAGCCGGGCTCACCGGCCTGCTCACGGGACGCGATACAGGGGAGGCAGGAGCGACGGTGGCGGAACGGAGTACAGCTGCCGTCGACGTGGCGAACTCGGGCGGTGACGGCAGCAGCGAGCACACCTCGCGGCCGCCTGCCTCCGAGGCGGCCGCGGCCGACGGTGCGCAGCCCCAGGACGGTGCGGTGGACGCCGCCGGTGACACGGCCGGCGACGCCGACGCGAGCGCGGACACCGACGCCGCCGGCCCCGCTGCCAGCGACACCGTCGAAGCCACCCCCGTGCCCCCGGACCCCGCCACCACCGAACCAGGCGCCGGCTCCCCGCCCGCCGACCGCGACCCACAGCCCGCCGACGTCCCGGAGCCGCACAGCGGCGACAAGCTCGCGCGCCGGTACCGCCTGGAGGAATGCGTCACCCGGCTCGACGGCTTCAGCAGCTGGCGTGCCGTTGACGAGAAGCTGCGCCGGGCCGTGGGCGTGCACCTGCTGCCCTCCCACCACCGGCAGGTACGCCCCGTGCTGGCCGCCGCACGCTCTGCCGCGCTGCTCGGCGATCCGCGCTTCGTGCAGGTACTGGACGCCGTCGAGGACGGCGACCGGGTCTACGTCGTGCACGAGTGGCTGCCCGACGCCACCCCGCTGACCGCGGTGCTCGCCGCCGGGCCGCTGCCCGCCCACGAGTGCTACGAACTGGTCAGCCAGCTCGCGCAGGCGATGGCCGTGGCCCACCGCGAGGGACTGGCGCACCTACGCCTGACGCCCGGTTCCGTCCTGCGCACCGCCACCGGCCAGTACCGGGTGCGGGGCCTGGCGGTGAACGCGGCACTGCGCGGCATCAGCTCCGACTCCCCGCAGCGCACCGACACCGAGGCGATCGGCGCCCTGCTGTACGCGGCCCTCACCCAGCGCTGGCCGTACGAGGAGGACGCCTACGGCCTCACCGGTGTCACCCAGCTGTCGGGCGGCACGCTCATCCCGCCCGACCAGGTGCGCGCCGGCGTCCACCGGGGCCTGTCGGAGCTGGCGATGCGGGCACTGGTCAACGACGGTGCCACCGCGTCGAGCGAGAACCCGCCGTGTACCACTCCGGAGGAGTTGGCGGCCGCCGTCGCAGAGCTACCGCGTATCCCCCCGGAGGAGCCCACGTTCCTGCAGCCGACCCCGTATGAGCGCACGACGTACCAGCAGGGCGTCCTGGCCCCCGACGCGGTACCGATGGGCGGCGGGGCTCTCGGTCCGGTGCCCGTAACCGACGCGCCGCCCACGCTGCCGGGCCGCACCGGCAAGGTGCTCAAGTGGGGGGTATCCGCCCTGCTGATCGCGGCGCTGGGGCTGGGCAGCTGGCAGGTCGCGGACGCCCTGTTGCGGGGGGACAAGGCCAAGGGGCCAGCGCAGTCGGAGCCGGACCCCGAGGAGGTCAGCGGCGAGGAGCCCGCCGGTGGCGAGCAGCCAGCCTCGGGACAGCCCGTGGACATCGCCTCCGCCCGCATCCTGGACCCGAAGGGCGCGGGCCGCGAGAGCGCCGAGAAGGCGGCCCTGGCGTTCGACGGGGACCCGGGGACCTACTGGCAGACGCTCTACTACCGCAGCGCGGCGTTCGGGAACCTCAAACCAGGCGTCGGCCTGATCCTGGATCTGGGCAGCGTCCAGCAGGTCAGCGACCTGAAGGTGAATTTCCTCGGCGAGACGTCGGTGGACTTCCTCGCCGCTCCGGCCGACGCCGCCGGGCGCCCCGACTCGCTGGGTGACTTCAGCAAGGTGGACAGTGCCACGGGCACCGATGTCACGCTCAGCGCGAAACAGCCGATCCGCACCCGGTACGTGCTGGTGTGGCTCACAGAGCTACCGCACACCGGGGACGGCGAATACCGTGGCCGCATCACGGAGATCGGCATCACCAGCTGATCCGCGGCGCGGCTGAGGGAGGGCCTTGCGGTGGGCGACGACACCAACGGGCAGCCCGCACGTTCCGCTGACCCGGCGGCTGTGGACGATCACGCCCTGCTGGCCGCGCATGTCGCGGGCGATCCAGATGCCTTCGGTGAACTCGTGCGCCGCCACCGCGACCGGCTGTGGGCCGTGGCGCTGCGCACCCTGGGCGACCGGGAGGAGGCCGCGGACGCCGTGCAGGACGCGCTCGTCTCCGCCTACCGGCGCGCGCACACCTTCCGCGGTCAGGCGGCCGTGACGACCTGGCTGCACCGCATCACCGTGAACGCCTGCCTCGACCGCGCCCGCAAGGTCGCCGCCCGGCGCACCTCGCTCACCGACGACACCGAGCGACTCGACCGCATGCTAGAGCCCGAGGAGTCCGCCGCCGCTCCGGCCGAGCGGGCCGACGTGCACCGGGAGCTGGCCGCCGCCCTCGCTGAGCTGCCCGTGGAGCAGCGGGCGGCGCTCGTACTCGTCGATATGCAGGGCTACCCCGTCGCCGAGGCGGCCGAAGTCCTCGATGTCGCCGTCGGCACCGTGAAGAGTCGCTGTGCGCGCGGTCGCGCCCGCCTGCTGCCCCTGCTCAGGCACCTGCGCCCGGAGGGGCAGGTGCCTGCGGACCAGGGAAGGAACCGGACCCGGGGGGCGGCCGTCCCATCGAGGCGAGGCACCGAGGGAACCGGAGCGGTGAAGGGCGGAGGTGGACCAGCATGACCGCGTCGTTCGCGACGTCCGGCCCCGACGGGCACCCGGAGGTCGAGGAGATCTCCGCTCTCGATGAGGGCCTGCTGACGTCCGACCGCGCCGGGCAGCTCCGACACCATCTTGACGTGTGCCCGCTCTGCGCGGACGTGCTCAGCGCTCTGGAAGAGATGCGGGGCACGCTCGGCACACTGCCAGACATGCCGCGCATGCCGGACGACGTCGCTGAGCGCATCGACGCCGCCCTGGCGGCCCAAGCGCTCATGGGGTCCGCCGCCCAGGCGGGCGACCCCGACGTCCCGCACCCGGGGACAGCGACTCCCGAGGCGCGGCCTCCGGCGGACCAGCCCGCGCATGTTTCACGTGAAACACGTCGGCCCGCAGGCGCGCCCGCGGCGAAGACCGGACCGGGCCGCGGCACCCCGTCCACCGGACGACGCTCCCGAGGACGTCAGCGCCGTGCCGCCCGGTGGGGGGTCACCGGAGTCCTCGCCGCTGCCGTCGCCGGTGCGCTCGTTATTCCGGTGCTGCTTTCTGCCGATCCGGAACGCCCGCCGGTCGTCACCGAGGCCGAGGCGTCGCGCACCGCCGGCCTGGAGGAGCGCGTGCACCAGCTCCTCACCCGTGCCGCAGCAGCCGAACCGACCGCGCCCGGGCATCCGGAAGGCCAGCAGAAAGCCCAGGGCGAGCCGGAGGCACACAACGCACCGGATGCTCCGTTCACCACCGAAACAGCACCCGGCGCGACTTCTGTGGTCCCCTCCTGTGTGCAGCAGGCGACGGGACGGACCGAAACCCCGATCGCGGCCGCCGAGGAGTCCTACGAGGGAACAGCCTCCTACCTCGTCCTCCTGCCCCACCACGGCGACAAGGGGAAGGTGGACGCCTATGTCATCGACGCGAGCTGCGTCGATGACGCTCCCGACGCGCCGGGAGAGCGGCTGGCCTCCCTCACCGTCGAACGCCGCTGACTGCACACTGCCACGCGGGGCGCGTCCGCCCGACGTGGGGCCGGGGCGGGAATGCGCGGCCTTTAGTATCCGTTGGGTGGGGTGAGAACCTCGCCAGAGAGATCCGGTACGCCGTCGGCAGACAAGGAAGACATCCGTGAGTGACGTCCGCAACGTGATCATCATCGGCTCCGGGCCCGCGGGCTACACCGCGGCCCTCTACACCGCACGCGCGTCACTCAAGCCGCTCATCTTCGAAGGCTCCGTCACCGCTGGCGGCGCGCTGATGAACACCACCGAGGTGGAGAACTTCCCGGGCTTCCGCGACGGAATCATGGGTCCTGAACTGATGGACCAGATGCGGGCCCAGGCAGAGCGCTTCGGGGCCGAGCTGATCCCGGACGACGTGACGGCTGTCGACCTCACCGGTGACATCAAGACGGTCACCGACTCCGCCGGCACGGTCTACCGGGCCCGCACCGTGATCGTCGCGACCGGCTCCCAGCACCGCAAGCTCGGCCTGCCGAAGGAGGACGAGCTGTCCGGTCGTGGCGTGTCCTACTGCGCTACCTGCGACGGCTTCTTCTTCCGCGACCAGGACATCGCGGTCGTCGGTGGCGGTGACACCGCGATGGAGGAGGCCACGTTCCTCTCCCGCTTCGCCAAGTCGGTCACCATCGTCCACCGCCGCGACACCCTGCGGGCCTCCAAGGCCATGCAGGAGCGCGCCTTCGCGGACGAGAAGATCTCCTTCGCGTGGGACAGCGAGGTCGCTGAGATCCACGACCAGGACGGCAAGCTCGCCGCCCTCACCTTGCGCAACACTCAGACTGGAGCCACGAGCGAGCTGCCGGTCACGGGGCTGTTCGTCGCGATCGGTCACGACCCGCGTACCGAGCTGTTCCGCGAGGTGCTGGAGCTGGACGCCGAGGGCTACCTGCGGGTGGAGTCCCCCTCCACCCGGACCAACCTGCCCGGGGTATTCGCCGCTGGTGACGTCGTGGACCACACCTACCGCCAGGCCATCACCGCCGCCGGCACCGGCTGCTCGGCAGCGCTGGACGCGGAGCGCTTCCTTGCCGCCCTGACCGCCGGTGAGCCCGCCGAACCGGAGAAGGCCGAAGAGGCCGCGGAAGCCGCCGAGTCCGCCACGCAGGCCGCCACCGTCTGACCGCTGTCCTCACCCGGCGTCCGTACCCCACACCGCAACCCCAACCAAGGAGATCCCATGGCCACCGTGACCGCCACCGACGCCGACTTCGAGAAGGTCGTGCTGCAGAGCGACAAGCCCGTGCTCGTCGATTTCTGGGCGGCCTGGTGCGGCCCCTGCCGTCAGATCGCCCCTTCGCTGGAGGCGATCTCCGAGGAGCAGGCCGACAAGATCACCGTCGTGAAGCTCAACATCGACGAGAACCCGGAGACGGCCGCGAAGTACGGCATCATGTCCATCCCGACGATGAACGTCTACAAGGGCGGCGAAGTCGTGAAGACGATCGTCGGCGCGAAGCCCAAGGCTGCCCTGGAACGTGAGCTCTCCGACTTCATCGCCTGAGGCGGCACTGTTTCACGTGAAACGGCCCGCCCCCGGTCGCCGGGGCCGGGCCGTTTCCCTATGGCTGGACCGCCTTACAAGGGGCGCAGGACGGGATGGTCCTTCTGGACTGCTCCGAGTAGTTGGTCGAGCGCGCGCTCGACATCCGCCTTCCACGACAGGGTGCTGCGCAGGTCCAGCCGGAGCCGCGGATAGCGGGGGTGGGCTCGCACGGTCTTGAAGCCGACCGCGCGCAGGTGCTCCGCAGGCAGCAAACAGCCCGGCTCCCGCCACCGTGCGTCCGCGATGGCTTCGATCGCCTTGAAGTTGCGGCGCAACACGTCCTTGGCCACCGTCTGGACCATGACGCGGCCCAGCCCCTGGCCCTGGTACTCCGGCAGCAGGGACGCTGTCATCAACTGCACCGCGTCCGGCGACACCGGGCCGGTGGGGAAGGCCGTGGAGCGCGCGACATACGCCGGGGGAGCGTAGAGCACGAAACCCACCGGCTTGCCGTCCACGGAGACGACCCGCCCGCAGGACCCCCAGTCCAGCAGCACGGAGGAGAGCCATGCCTCCTTCTCCGCCTCCGTTTGGCCATCCTTCGCGGCCTGCTCGCCGCTGACCGGGTCAAGCTCCCAGAACACACAGCGACGGCAGGGAGACGGCAGGTCGGAGAGATTGTCCAAGGTGAGCGGAACGAGTTGACGCCCCATGGAGCCATCGTATCCATGGGGCGTCGTGCTGAGGGAGCTCAGCGGCTACTCGGCCTGCTGCTCCGTGTCGCTGTCCGCTGCGGAGAGCCGCTGCTCCAGGACTCGGCCTTCGCCGGGGGCGAACTGCGACAGAATCCGCTCCAGATCCTCTATCGACGCGAACTCCACGACGATCTTGCCCTTCTTCTGGCCCAGATCGACCTTCACCCGGGTCTCGAAGCGGTCGGAGAGGCGGCTGGCCAGGTGGTCGAGTGCGGGGGATACCCGCTTCCCAGCCCGCGGCCCCTTCCCCTTGGCAGCCCGCCCGGGCTGGTCGCTCATCAGCGTCACGATTTCCTCGACCGCCCGCACCGACAGCCCCTCGGCCACGATGCGGTGAGCGAGCCGCTCCTGGTCCTCCGCGTCCTCCACAGAGAGCAGCGCGCGAGCGTGCCCAGCGGACAGCACACCCGCGGCCACCCGGCGCTGGACCGACGGTGACAGGCGCAGCAGCCGCAGAGTGTTGGACACCTGAGGCCGGGAACGCCCGATGCGGTCGGCGAGCTGATCGTGGGTACAGCTGAAGTCCTTTAGCAACTGGTCGTAGGCGGCCGCCTCTTCCAGCGGGTTCAGCTGGGTACGGTGCAGGTTTTCCAGCAGGGCGTCGAGGAGAAGCTTGTCGTCCTCGGTCGCCCGGACGATCGCCGGAATCCGGTCGAGTCCGGCTTCCCGGCAGGCACGCCACCGCCGCTCACCCATGATGAGCTCGTAGCGCTCCGCATCCAGCTGCCGTACGACGACGGGCTGGAGCAGGCCGACTTCCTGGATGGAGACCACCAGCTCGGCCAGTGCGTCCTCGTCGAAGACCTCACGCGGCTGTCGCGGGTTAGGCGTGATGGCCTCTAGCGGCACCTCCGCGAAATGGGCTCCCGCCACTTCGGTGGTGGTGACCGAGGCCGCTTCCTGCGCGGTCTCCTGATCCTCGGTTGCCTGAGCGCGGTCGTGCTGCCGACGCGCGCTGTCCGGCAACGCGGTCACCGCGGCGGCCGCCACTCCGCGCTCGGAGGAGAACATCGTCGGGACGGCACTCGGTGAGGTGGCGCCGTTACTGCCAATGGTGGGCTTGGGGCCGTCGTGTTCCTGACCGGTGGGTGCTGCCGGGATCAGTGCACCCAGCCCACGGCCCAGGCCCCTACGTCGTTCGCTCACTGATTCCCCTCCGACGTGCTGTGCTGGTGTACCCACTGCGCATCGGTGTTGCGCAGCGCGATCTCCCGCGCGGCCTCCAGGTAGGAGAGCGCACCGCTGGAGCCGGGATCGTAGGTGAGGACCGTCTGGCCGTAGCTGGGGGCCTCAGAGATGCGGACGGACCGCGGGATGTTGGTGCGCAGCACCTCGTGCTTGAAGTGGCCGCGTACCTCGTCGGCGACCTGGGAGGCTAGCCGGGTCCGGCCGTCGTACATCGTCAGCAGGATCGTGGACACGTGGAGCGCCGGGTTCAGGTGGCCCTTCACCAGTTCCACGTTCCGCAGCAGCTGCCCCAGTCCTTCCAGCGCGTAATACTCGCACTGGATTGGGATGACGACCTCGGCGCCCGCGACGAGCGCGTTGACCGTCAGCAGGCCGAGCGAAGGTGGGCAGTCGATGAGGATGTAGTCCAGCGGCTGCTCGTATGCCGTCAGGGCCCGTTGGAGACGGCTCTCCCTTGCCACCAGGGAGACCAGTTCGATCTCCGCGCCGGCGAGGTCGATCGTCGCCGGCGCGCAGAAGAGGCCCTCCACATCGCGGACCGGCTGCACGACTTCGGCAAGCGGGCGGCTCTCCACCAAGACGTCGTAAATGGACGGCACTTCCGCGTGATGGTCGATGCCCAGCGCCGTGGAGGCATTGCCCTGTGGGTCAAGGTCGATCACCAGGACCCGGGCACCGTGGAGAGCCAGGGAGGCGGCGAGATTCACCGTGGTCGTAGTCTTCCCCACGCCTCCTTTCTGGTTGGCGACCACCATGACGCGGGTCTCGGCAGGCCGGGGAAGACCTTCACCGGCGCGGTTCATCGCCTCGACGGCCTGCTGAGCGGCTCGCCCGATGGGGGTGTCGTCCATGGGAGGCAGCGTCTCACGCGTTTCACGTGAAACATCCGCCAGTTCAGCGCGGGGACCAGGGACCGGATCGGCCATCGGTCCCGCAGTGTCGGCGTCGGACCGCAACGGTTCACTCTCCTCGAAAGGCACCTTCGCAGGGTCAAAGCCTGCCATGCCTTCCGGCCGGTGAACCACTGAGTCCCGCTCGGCTGTGGACAACTCACCAGTTGTGGATACGTCCCCGGAGTCCGGGGAACGTCCGGGCTGGCGCGTCGTGCGGCGGTGCGGATCAGCGGCCGCACGACCTCGACTGATGATTCCGTGCAGAAGGGAGCGGCGTTTCACGTGAAACACGATGCACTCGCCGTGCGCGCCGCAGGGGCAGACACTCCGCTCTGCACAGCTTTGCGGCTTGTATGCCCCCAGAACAGCCGAATGCCGTCACCGACAGTCAGCGCCCCTCGGTGACGGCAGACAGTTGCTTCAGCGACGGCGGCGCGCGGAACGGTCGGCCCGCGCCGCCTTGGCCCGCTTCTTCGCGAACCGCACGCCACCGGGGCTTTCCCCGACCTCCGCGCGGACAACGGTGGCAGGCGGCTGCACCACTCCCGCACCGACCTGTACCACCGAAGTGCGCACCACACCGAGCTTCTGCAGCGCGGCCCGCGCCCCCTGGACCTCTTCTTCCGCCGTATCCCCCTTGAGCGCCAGCATCTCGCCGTAGGGTCGCAGCAGTGGCACGCCCCACCCGGCCAGCCGGTCCAGCGGGGCCACCGCGCGGGCCGTGACCACATGCACCGGAGACAGCGTGCCCAGCACTTCCTCGGCTCGCCCGCGCACGACGGTGACGTGATCAAGGCCGAGCAGCTCCACGGCCTCCTGTAGGAACGTGGTGCGCCGGAGCAGCGGCTCCAGCAGCGTGATCCGCAGGTCGGGCCGGACCAGCGCCAGCGGAATACCAGGCAGACCCGCGCCCGAACCCACGTCGCACACCGTCACGCCGTCCGGCACGACCTCGGAGAGGACGGCGCAGTTCAGCAGGTGCCGACCCCACAGGCGGGGTACCTCCCGCGGGCCGATCAGGCCACGCCGTACCCCGGCCTCCGCGAGCAGCTCGGCATACCGGATCGCGTCTGGAAGCCGCTCGCCGAAGACCTCTGCCGCCTCCGCGGGGGGCGCGGACAGCCCCTCCCGCGCCCCGGTGGCCTCGTGTCCGCGCCCGTGCTCCGGGGCGTCGCCGTCGGGCGTCACGGCAGGACGACCACGCAGCGCTGCGGTTCCTCGCCCTCGGACTCGCTGCGCAGTCCGGCCGCCTTGACCGCGTCGTGCACGACCTTGCGCTCGAAGGGCGTCATCGGCTTCAGCGTCACCGGCTCACCGGTCTCTCGCGCCTTCTCCGCCGCGTCGGACGCCTGCTGCGTCAGCTCCTCGCGCTTACGCGCGCGGAAGCCCGCGACGTCCAGCATCAGCCGACTGCGCTCCCCGGTCTCCCGGTGGACGGCGAGCCGCGTCAGCTCCTGCAAAGCCTCCAGCACCTCACCGTCCCGTCCGACCAGCTTTTGCAGGTCACGGCTGCTCGCGTCGCTGATCACGGAGACGGCGGCGCGGTCGCCCTCGACGTCCATGTCGATGTCACCGTCGAGGTCCGCGATGTCGAGCAGACCCTCCAGGTAGTCGGCCGCGATCTCCCCCTCCTGCTCCAGGCGGGTCAGGGTGTCGGTGCCCTCAGCGGCTTCGGTCGTGTCCGTCACTGATGGACTCCTTCTTACTTCTTCGACTTCGCGGACTGCGGCTTCTTCTTCTGCGCCGGCCGGTTCGGCTTCCTCGGACCGCCCTGACCAGCCTGACTGCTCTGGCCGTCCTGGCTCTGCTTGCCCTGCGGCTGCTTCGTAAGCGACGGCTGCGGCTGCCCACCCTGCCGCTGGGCCGACTGGCGCTGCGACTTGCTCTGGCGCTTGGGCTGGCTCCGCTGGGCGCGCGCCTCCTCGGCGGCTTCCTTCGCGGCGACCTCGGCCGGGTCCTCCTTGAGCTTGCCCTTGGCGCGCAGCTTCTCCTGCCGCTGCTTGTAGGCGATCGAGCCCGGCGTCGGGTTGCGCTTGATGATGTACATCTGCTGGCCCAGCGTCCACACGTTGGTGGTGAGCCAGTACACCAGGACACCCACGGGGAAGTTGATCCCGAAGACGGCGAACATGATCGGGAAGACGTACATCAGCATCTTCTGCTGCTGCATGAACGGCGTCTTCACCGTGAGGTCAACGTTCTTGGTCATCAGCTGGCGCTGCGTGTAGAACTGCGACAGCGACATCAGGATGATCATGATGACCGTGACCACGCGCACATCGAGCAGCGAGGCTTCCAGCGCCTGGACGGTGCTGGCGGAGTCCATGAACTTCGCCGCGATCGGAGCCCCGAAGATGTCGGCGTTCCGGGCGCTTTCCACCAGACCCCGGTCGAGCACCCCGACCGTCTCATTGTTGGCGATCTTGTTGAGCACCTGGAAGAGCGCCAGGAAGAACGGGGACTGCGCCAGGATGGGAAGGCAGCTGGAGAGCGGGTTGGTACCCGTCTCCTTGTACAGCTTCATCATCTCTTCGGACTGACGCTGCTTGTCGCTCTTGTAGCGCTCCTGGATCGCCTTCATCTTCGGCTGGAGCGCCTGCATGTTCCGCGTCGCCTTGATCTGCTTGACGAACAGCGGAATCAGCGCGATCCGGATCAGCACCACCAGGCAGACGATGGACAGACCCCAGGCCCAGCCGCTGCCCTCGTCGAACACGAGGCTGAACAGCGAGTGGAACTGGACGATGATCCAGGAAACTGCGGTATAGAGAGGACCGAGGATCGTGTCCACGAATCAGGCTCCTTGGGCGTTGGACTGGGTCCGATGCTCCCAGCGGTTCCGCAGCCGCTGGTGCCAGACCGGATGCTTCCGGGCGGGAACGTGGTCGACGCCACCGGGCGACCACGGGTTGCAGCGCAGGATGCGCCACGCGGTCAGTGCCGTCCCCTTCACCGCACCGTGCCTGTGGATGGCCCCGTAGCCGTAGTGCGAGCACGAGGGGTAGTACCGGCACACCGGCCCGAGCATCGGGCTGATGGTCCACTGGTACAGCTTGATGAGCCAGAGCAGCGGGTACTTCACATCGGCGGCCCTCCAAGCAGCCGCTGTAGCGCGGAGTCGAGGTCACGGGCCAGCGATTTGTGGTCCGCCTCGCCCGCACCGGGCAGCGCCCGTACAACCACCAGGCTACCGGGGGGCAGCGCGGACAGGCGTTCACGTACCAAGTGCCGCAGTCGGCGCTTGACCGTGTTCCGCACCACGGCGTTGCCGATGGCCTTGCTCACGACGAAACCCGCACGCGCCGGGGGAAGGGCCTCCCCCGAGGCGTGCGGGTCCGTACCGCTGCGCAGGTGAACGACGAGGAGCGGGCGCCCGACCCGGCGTCCTCGCCGTACCGCGGCCGCGAAGTCCGTCCGCCGCCTCAGCCGGTGCTCGGTAGGCAGCACGTCATGGACCTGCGGACCGGGCGGCTCAGGCCGACAGGCGGCCGCGGCCCTTGCTGCGACGGTTCGCGATGATGGCGCGACCGGCGCGGGTCCGCATGCGCAGCCGGAAGCCGTGGGTCTTCGCGCGGCGGCGGTTGTTCGGCTGGAAGGTGCGCTTGCTCACTCGGGGGCTCCAGAAAATGCTTGTGTCTCGGACGAGACGGTGTGTGGGGCGCCGACTGGCTGTCACCGTGCGCCCACGAGTAGCTCGCAACGCCCGAGTGCACCGCTTCATCACCCTGCGGACCGGTGTCCCGGACTGTCAGGATCGTGCCCATCGGAGGCAGGCGGCAGCAGCCATCGACAACTCGACCTGGTTACGGTACGCGCGGCCGCACCATCCGGTCAAACCAGGACCGCGCACGCCAGCCGCACCCAGCGCCGGTGGACGGCGGGACGGTGACCGCGTGGCACTGTTGTGCACACCCTGTGGACAACAACTTGAGCCGCGCCAGCAGGGCCGACTACCGTGGCCGGACTCCGAATTCTTCCCGGCCGTCCCAAGAGCCACACTTTCGCGGAAAGTGTCGCAGCGAGTGAGAGAGCGTGCCCTGTGGCTGACGTACCTGCCGATCTTGCCGCAGTGTGGCCACGCGTTCTCGACCACCTCCTCGGTGACGGCCAGGGCATCGAAGCCAAGGACCAGCGCTGGCTGCGCGACTGCCAGCCCCTGGTGCTCGTCTCCGGCACCGCGCTCCTCGGCGTGCCGAACGAGTACGCCAAGGGGGTGCTGGAGGGCCGACTGGCGCCGATGATCAGCGACGCGCTCAGCCGCGAGTGCCAGCAGCCGATCCGCCTGGCCATCACCGTCACCGGCCCGGCCCCTGCCCCCGGGCCCGCGCCCGTCCCGGAGCAGCGCTCCCCCCAGCACAGCGGCCCGCCGCCCGGAGGCCACCAGGCCGGGAGCCACCCGGCAGGGAGCCACCAGTCCAGTGGGGGCCGGCCCGGCGGCGGCCCCCCGGGGTCCGGGCCGCAGGCCCCGCCGCGCTACGAGGACACCGGTCGCTACGAGGGCCAGCCCCCCTACGGCGAGCAGCCCGGTTACAGCGAGCAGGCCCGCTTCGACGACCCGCCCCGCTACGAGGCGCCGCAACGGTACGAGGACGGCCAGCAGTACGAGGACGCCCCCCGCTACGACGACGGCGGCACCCGGGCATACGACGACGGCTCCGGCTCCGGCCGGGGTTACGACGACGGCGCACGTTACGACGACCAGCGCGAGCTGCCCACCGCGCGCCCGGCCTACCCGAACTATCCGCACGCACCCCAGCACCAGCGCGGCGCCTGGCCCCGCCAGCCCGAGCCGGACAGCTGGTCACCCCCGCGCGAGCCCTACCCGCCGCAGCAGCACGCCTACAGTGCGCGCCCGCACCCCGGTTACGACCAGCAGTCCAGCGGTTACGAGCAGCGCCAGCCTCCGCCGCCCCGGTTCGACGAGCCACCGCAGCTGCCCGCGCCCAGCGGCGCGCCCGGCCCGCTCGCCGCGCAGCCGGCGCCCGCGACCGGTCCCGGGGAACCCACGGCACGGCTGAACCCCAAGTACCTCTTCGACACCTTCGTCATCGGTGCCTCCAACCGGTTCGCGCACGCGGCGGCCGTCGCCGTCGCGGAGGCCCCGGCCAAGGCGTACAACCCCCTGTTCATCTACGGCGAGTCCGGGCTCGGCAAGACGCACCTGCTGCACGCCATCGGCCACTACGCCCGCAGCCTGTACCCGGGGACGCGGGTGCGCTACGTGAGCTCGGAGGAGTTCACCAACGAGTTCATCAACTCCATCCGCGACGGCAAGGCGGACGCGTTCCGCAAGCGCTACCGCGATATGGACATCCTGCTCGTGGACGACATCCAGTTCCTGGCGCAGAAGGAGTCCACGCAGGAGGAGTTCTTCCACACCTTCAACACGCTGCACAACGCCAACAAGCAGATCGTGTTGTCCAGCGACCGGCCGCCCAAGCAGCTGGTCACCCTGGAAGACCGGCTGCGCAACCGCTTCGAGTGGGGCCTGATCACCGACGTCCAGCCGCCCGAGCTGGAGACGCGCATCGCGATCCTGCGGAAGAAGGCCGTGCAGGAGCAGCTGAACGCGCCACCGGAAGTGCTGGAGTTCATCGCCTCCCGCATCTCCCGCAACATCCGGGAGCTGGAGGGCGCGCTGATCCGGGTGACGGCCTTCGCCAGCCTCAACCGCCAGCCGGTGGACCTCGGGCTGACCGAGATCGTCCTGAAAGACCTCATTCCCGGCGGCGAGGACGCGGCGCCGGAGATCACCGCAGCCAACATCATGGCGTCAACGGCCGACTACTTCGGGCTGACGGTGGACGACCTGTGCGGCTCCTCCCGCAGCCGGGTCCTGGTCACCGCACGGCAGATCGCCATGTACCTGTGCCGTGAGCTGACGGACCTGTCGCTGCCGAAGATCGGTGCACAGTTCGGCGGCCGGGACCACACCACGGTGATGCACGCGGACCGCAAGATCCGCGCCCTGATGGCGGAGCGCCGCTCGATCTACAACCAGGTCACGGAACTGACCAACCGCATCAAGAACGGCTGACCGCACCACGCGCCCCAGCGGCCCCACCACGCGGCCGGACGCCTTGCCCGGCCGCCGAACCCGACCGTGCTCCGAGCCCACACGCATGGCCGTCCCGGCCCGGCCGTGGGGGCAGCGGGGTCGGACGGCCGGGTCACCGCGCTCCGGGCGCGTTCTGGAGTCGCTCGCGGTGCGGTACGTGCACCCCTGCCTCGTGCGAGCAGTAGAACGGCACCCTGCCCGCACCTTTCCCAGCCCCGCATCAGCCAGGTAACGGCAGCGGCTGGCTCCTCCCTCCGAGCCCGCTGCCCGTTTGCCACGCCTGCCCGGTGCCTGACCCACGGCCGGCCCGCGTTCGAATCCGTCGCGCCTGAGCGATCATGTCCACAAGCGCGCCACCTCACGGGCGTCCACACCCTGGGGACCGAGGAGTTATCCCGACGGCATCCACAACACACCCCGGCTCTGCCGTAACGCCGCTGGTGGTGCGCCTGGGGAAATGTGCACGCCGCGATTCCACAGCCTGTGGACAGCGGCGGGCTCGTCAACCGGGGTCCGGCGTTGTCCACCGGTCGCCCACAGGCAGCGCCCGGTTGTCCCCAGGTTCTCCACACCCCTGTCCACTGTTCGACAACGCGACGCGCCCCTTCACCGGTCGGAGTGAAAGCGGTCACATGAGTCTGTTGGATTGGGCTGTTGAGAACCCGGGTAAATCTGGGGACGCAGCTGTGCACAAGTGGGCCTCGGCTGTGTACGGGCTGTGCACAGTTCTTCGCTGTCCACAGCGAGCCCCCGTTAGTCCACCGGTGCGCCCACAGGCCCGGTGGAAAAAATCTCGGCTCTGACCTGCGTGGACGCGGTTATCCACGGAATCCACAGCACCTACTACTACGACCACAGAGATAAGCCGGGAAGCTCGCTTCGAAGTCGGTGCTGTGCACAACTCGGCGCACCCGGGCCGCCTGCCGCTCGTCACGACTTGCGCCTGGACGCACCAGCTGTCAGCGGCGTGCGTCAGACTGGTCTCCGGCAACCAGCAACAGCAGGAGGCGGCTGAAGGTGAAGATCCGGGTAGAGCGCGATGTCCTGGCGGAGGCGGTGGCGTGGGCGGCCAAGAGCCTTCCCGCCCGTCCGCCGGTGCCGGTCCTCGCCGGCCTGCTGCTGAAGGCGGAGGAGGGCGCGCTGAGCCTCTCCGGGTTCGACTACGAGGTCTCCGCCCGCGTCTCGGTGGAGGCGGACATCGAGGAGGAGGGCACCGTCCTCGTCTCCGGCAAGCTGCTGGCCGACATCAGCCGCGCCCTCCCCAACCGCCCGGTGGAGATCTCCACAGAGGGTGCACGGGTCACCGTCGTGTGCGGCTCCTCGCGGTTCACCCTCCACACCCTGCCGGTGGAGGAGTACCCGGCCCTGCCGCAGATGCCGTTGGCCACTGGCACCGTGCCCGGTGAGGTGTTCGCGTCGGCGGTGTCCCAGGTGGCCATCGCGGCCGGGCGGGACGACACGCTGCCGGTGCTCACCGGCGTCCGCATCGAGATCGAGGGGGACACGGTCACGCTGGCCTCCACCGACCGCTACCGGTTCGCGGTGCGCGAGTTCCTGTGGAAGCCGGAGACGCCCGACGCGTCCGCCGTGGCCCTGGTGCCCGCCAAGACGCTGCTGGACACGGCCAAGGCGCTGAGCAGCGGCGACCACGTCACGCTGGCGCTGTCCGGCTCCGGCGCGGGCGAGGGCCTGATCGGTTTCGAGGGCGCGGGCCGTCGCACGACGACGCGGCTGCTGGAAGGCGACCTGCCGAAATACCGCACGCTCTTCCCCACCGAGTTCAACTCCGTGGCCACGATCGAGACGGCGCTGCTCGTCGAGGCGGTCAAGCGAGTGGCCCTGGTCGCCGAGCGCAATACCCCGGTGCGGCTGAGCTTCGAACAGGGTGTGCTCACCCTGGAGGCCGGTTCCAGCGACGATGCACAGGCTGTGGAGCGGGTGGACTGCACGCTGGAGGGTGACGACATCTCGATCGCCTTCAATCCCGGCTTCCTGCTGGAGGGCCTGAGCGCGATCGACTCGGCCGTGGCCCAGCTCTCCTTCACCACCTCGACCAAGCCGTCACTGCTGCGCGGCAAGCCCGCGGTGGACGCTGAGGCGAACGACGCCTACAAGTACCTGATCATGCCGGTGCGGCTGAGCGGCTGAGCGACGGCCGTCCGCCCAGGGCCTGCTGACCGCGCCCGTCGCCCCGTCCCTGCCTGGGGGCTGAGGGCATCCGGAAGGCGGCCACCGACCCGGCTCAGCCGAGCGCGTCGGGCCCACCCACCGGCATTGGCGGCCCGGCGTAGGCTCGGGGACGGCCGGGCAGGCGTGTGCCCGGCCGCGTCGCGACGCACAGCACGGCACTGAAGACACGGCAAGGAGAGCCCACTGATGGAGCTCGGTCTCATCGGCCTCGGCAAGATGGGCGGCAATATGCGCGAGCGCATCCGCCGCGCCGGCCACACCGTCATCGGATTCGACCGCAACCCCGACCTCGCCGATGTCCACAGCCTGGGGGAACTGGTGGAGCGGCTGTCCGGGCCGCGCGTGGTGTGGGTGATGGTCCCGGCCGGTGAGCCCACGCAGGCGACGGTCGATGAGCTGGCCACGCTGCTCTCCCCCGGCGACGTCGTGGTGGACGGCGGCAACTCGCGCTGGACGGACGACGAAAAGCACGCGCGCGAGCTGGCTGAACGTGGCATCGGCTTCGTGGACTGCGGCGTCTCCGGCGGGGTGTGGGGACTGGAGAACGGCTACGCGCTGATGTACGGCGGTTCCGTGGAGGACGTCGCCAAGGTGCAGCCGGTCTTCGACGCGCTCAAGCCGGAGGGCGACTTCGGCGCGGTGCACGCCGGGAAGGTCGGGGCGGGCCACTTCGCCAAGATGGTCCACAACGGCATCGAGTACGCCATGATGCAGGCGTTCGCCGAGGGCTGGGAGCTGCTGGAGGCGGTCGACTCGGTGACCGACGTCCGCGAGGTGTTCCGCTCCTGGCGCGAGGGGACCGTCATCCGCTCCTGGCTGCTCGACCTGGCTGTCAACGCGCTCGACGAGGACCAGCACCTGGGCAAGCTGCGCGGTTACGCGCAGGACTCGGGCGAGGGCCGCTGGACGGTCGAGGCGGCGATCGACCACGCGGTGCCGCTCCCGGCGATCACCGCCTCCCTCTTCGCCCGCTTCGCCTCCCGGCAGGACGACTCCCCGCAGATGAAGATGATCGCCGCGCTGCGCAACCAGTTCGGCGGCCACGCGGTCACGGAGAAGAGCGACCACCTCGGCGCCGACGCGCCGGGCGCCGATGTCCCGCCGCCGGTCCAGCACTGACGGAAGGACCGCCCGGAAGCGCTCACGGAACCCTGAGACGGAACGGACGAAGGCTGCCGCTGCCCATGCACGTCGCGCACCTGTCGCTCGCCGACTTCCGCTCCTACCCCCGGGCCGAGGTGTCGCTCGGCCCGGGGGTGACGGCGTTTGTCGGCCCGAACGGCCAGGGCAAGACGAACCTGGTCGAGGCCGTCGGCTATCTGGCCACGCTCGGCAGCCACCGGGTCGCCTCGGACGCGCCGCTGGTGCGGATGGGCGCCGAGCGGGCCGTGGTCCGGGCGGCCGTGGTGCAGGGTGAGCGGCAGCAGCTGATCGAACTGGAGATCAACCCTGGCCGCGCGAATCGCGCCCGGATCAACCGCTCGTCCCAGGTGCGTCCGCGTGATGTGCTCGGCGTCCTGCGCACGGTGTTGTTCGCCCCGGAGGACCTGGCCCTGGTCAAGGGCGACCCGGGCGAACGGCGGCGTTTCCTGGACGAGTTGGTCACCGCGCGCGTCCCGCGGCTGGCCGGTGTGCGGTCGGACTACGAGCGGGTGCTCAAGCAGCGCAACACCCTGCTGAAGACGGCGGCCATGGCCCGGCGGCACGGGGGACGCCAGCTGGACCTGTCCACACTGGACGTATGGGATCAGCATCTGGCCCGTACCGGCGCCGAGTTGCTGGCCCAGCGGTACGCGCTCGTCACCGATCTGGAGCCGATCGCCGACAAGGCGTACGAGCAGTTGGCCCCCGGTGGCGGCCCGTTGGGGCTGGAGTACCGCTGCCCGGTCAGCGGTGACTCGCGGGAGGAGCTGTACGAGCAGCTGCTTGCCGCGCTCGGGGAGGCGCGGCGTCAGGAGATCGAACGCGGCGTCACCTTGGTGGGGCCGCACCGGGACGACCTGCTGCTGAGGCTGGGCCGTATGCCAGCCAAGGGGTACGCGAGCCATGGCGAGTCGTGGTCGTACGCGCTGGCGCTGCGGCTGGCCTCCTACGAGATGCTGCGTGCTGAGGGCAATGA
Organism: Streptomyces sp. JJ66; assembly: GCF_019303495.1. Classification (GTDB taxonomy): domain Bacteria; phylum Actinomycetota; class Actinomycetes; order Streptomycetales; family Streptomycetaceae; genus Streptomyces. The sequence goes on from NZ_JAEVFI010000006.1 coordinate 93,607, forward strand.
GCCGGTGCTGGTACTGGACGATGTCTTCGCCGAACTGGACGTGCGGCGCCGCGAACGGCTCGCGGAGCTAGTGGCGTCGGCTGAGCAGGTGCTGGTGACGGCGGCGGTGGAGGACGACGTACCGGCCGCCCTCTCCGGCGTGCGGTTCACGGTGGCGGAGGGAGAGGTGACCCCGGCATGACTGACGACGCGAACCCTGCGCACACCGACGGACCGGGCCCGGAGGCCCCCCAGCCCTCGGGAGTGGACCTGGCCCGGGTAGCGCTGCGGGCAGCGAAGGAACAGGCCCGCGCCCGGGGCGAAGCCACCCGGCAACAGCAGCAGGCCCGGCGCGGTGGCCTGCGCTCGGGTGCGCGGCGCGGCGGCCGTGACCCGCTGCCGCTGGGTGCGGCACTGGAGCGGCTGAAGGCGGAACGTGGCTGGGAGATGCCGATGGCGGTCGGCGGTGTGATGGGGCGCTGGGCACACATCGTGGGAGAGAAGAACGCCGAGCACTGCCATCCGGAACGGTACGACGAGGACACGCGGGTGCTGACGGTTCGGTGCGACTCCACGGCCTGGGCGACCGAGCTGCGGCGGCTGGCGCCCCAGCTGGTGCGCCGCCTCAACGACGACGTAGGCCAGGGCGCGGTCGTCCTCATCAAGGTGCTGGGTCCTGGCGGCCCCACCTCCCGCTACGGCCCTCTCCGCGCCCGTTGACCGTTTCACGTGAAACAAGGGCCGTATCAAACGGACCCCCGACCCGGCCGGTCGGCTGGACGACGCCACCCCGCCCGGGTGCCTCGTGTTTCACGTGAAACACGAGGCAAGGAAAGTGACCCCGGTCACGGTGGTGAGGCGTTGACAGGGTGAAGCGCTGAGCGCCCCCGTGAGCCCTCTAAGCCCCCAGGGCGCATATGGGGAGTCGGGAGCGGCTCTCGCAGGGCGGCACATGGGGACTCAGGCGCCAGCAAACCCCCATTCATGTCGGAGCTACCGGTAGACTGGAGTGAGCCGCCGTACCGCGGACCAAGTCGAACGACGCAGTCGCTCCTGCCCGAGCGGGAGACGACTTGTGCTGTGCCAGAAAGGGCGCTTCGTGGCCGATTCCGGCAACCCCAACGAGAATCCCGCCTCCCCCGCCGAGGACCCCGCGGCCGCTTCCGTATCGCCGGGTGAGGCATCCCTGGGCGACAACGCCTCCGCCGGGGGCGCCGTTTCCGGTGCCGTCGAAGCGGTGGCCCCCGCAGCGGGATCGGCGTACGACGCGAGCGCGATCACCGTCCTGGAGGGTCTGGACGCCGTACGCAAACGTCCGGGCATGTACATCGGCTCCACCGGCGAGCGTGGCCTGCACCACCTGGTGCAGGAAGTCGTGGACAACTCCGTGGACGAGGCTCTGGCCGGGTACGCGGACACCGTGGACGTCACGCTGCTCGCCGACGGCGGTGTGCGGGTGGTGGACAACGGTCGCGGTATCCCGGTGGACATCGTTCCCTCGGAGAACAAGCCGGCCGTCGAGGTCGTGCTGACGGTGCTGCACGCCGGCGGCAAGTTCGGCGGTGGCGGCTACGCCGTCTCCGGTGGTCTGCACGGTGTCGGTGTCTCCGTCGTCAACGCGCTGTCGCAGCGGGTGTCCGTCGAGGTGAAGCGCGACGGCTACCGCTGGACCCAGGACTACAAGCTCGGCGTTCCCACGGCCCCCCTCCAGCGGCAGGAGACGACCGAGGAGACGGGCACCACCGTCACCTTCTGGGCGGACGGCGACATCTTCGAGACGACCGATTACTCCTTCGAAACGCTGTCCCGGCGTTTCCAGGAGATGGCCTTCCTGAACCGTGGCCTGACGATCTCGCTGACGGATGAGCGGGAGGCGGCGAAGCAGACGGCGGGCGCCGACACCGCCGACTCCGCCGACGAGGACCAGGCCCGCTCGGTCCGGTACCACTACGAAGGCGGTATCTCCGACTTCGTCCGGCACCTGAACTCCCGCAAGGGCGAGCCGGTCCACCCGACGGTCCTGTACTTCGACGCGGAGGACAAGGAGCGCAACCTGTCGGCGGAGATCGCCATGCAGTGGAACACCCAGTACACCGAGGGTGTCTACAGCTTCGCCAACATCATCCACACCCACGAGGGCGGCACCCACGAAGAGGGGTTCCGGGCCGCGCTCACCGGCCTGGTCAACCGGTACGCGCGTGAGCGCAAGCTGCTGCGCGAGAAGGACGACAACCTCACCGGTGAGGACATCCGCGAGGGCCTGACGGCGATCATCTCGATCAAGCTGGGGGAGCCCCAGTTCGAGGGGCAGACGAAGACGAAGCTGGGCAACACCGAGGCGAAGACGTTCGTCCAGAAGATCGTGCACGAGCACGTCACCGACTGGTTCGACCGCAACCCGAACGAAGCGGCGGACATCATCCGCAAGAGCATCCAGGCCGCCACCGCCCGGGTCGCCGCCCGCAAGGCGCGCGACCTCACCCGCCGCAAGGGCCTGCTGGAGACGGCCTCGCTGCCGGGCAAGCTGTCGGACTGCCAGTCCAACGACGCCAGCCGGTGCGAGATCTTCATCGTGGAGGGCGACTCCGCCGGCGGCTCGGCCAAGTCCGGCCGGGACCCGCAGTGGCAGGCGATCCTGCCCATCCGCGGCAAGATCCTCAACGTGGAGAAGGCGCGCATCGACAAGGTGCTGCAAAACGCCGAGGTGCAGGCGCTGATCTCCGCCTTCGGCACCGGCATCCACGAGGACTTCGACATCGACAAGCTCCGCTACCACAAGATCATCTTGATGGCGGACGCCGACGTTGACGGTCAGCACATCAACACGCTGCTTCTGACGCTGCTGTTCCGCTTCATGCGGCCGCTGGTCGAGGCCGGGCACGTGTACCTGTCCCAGCCGCCGCTGTACAAGATCAAGTGGGGCCGTGACGACCACCAGTACGCCTACTCCGACCGGGAACGCGATCAGCTGATCACGCTCGGCCGCGAGCAGGGCAAGCGGATCAGGGACGACTCGGTGCAGCGCTTCAAGGGTCTGGGCGAGATGAACGCCGAGGAGCTGCGGGTGACCACCATGGACCAGGACTCCCGCGTGCTGCGCCAGGTCACCATCGACGACGCCGCCGCCGCCGACGACCTGTTCTCGATCCTCATGGGCGAGGACGTGGAGTCGCGCCGCAACTTCATCCAGCGCAACGCCAAGGACGTGCGTTTCCTCGACATCTGAGTCGGCCCCGATCGCCGCCGTCAGAAAGGGATTGTGAACAGCAATGGCCGACGACATCACCCCGGACACCCCGGGAACCCCCAAGGACCCGGGCCCGGACGCACCCGGCTCCCCCGTAGCCGAAGCGGAGGCGGGTGCCCTGCGGATCGAGCCGGTGACGCTCGAAACCGAGATGCAGCGCTCGTACCTCGACTACGCGATGAGCGTGATCGTCTCGCGCGCGCTGCCCGACGTCCGGGATGGGCTCAAGCCGGTGCACCGGCGGGTGCTGTACGCCATGTACGACGGCGGGTACCGCCCCGAGCGGGGCTTCTACAAGTGCGCCCGCGTCGTCGGCGACGTCATGGGCACCTACCACCCGCACGGTGACTCCTCGATTTACGACGCCCTGGTACGCCTGGCGCAGACGTGGTCGATGCGCATGCCGCTGGTGGACTCCAACGGCAACTTCGGCTCGCCCGGCAACGACCCGGCCGCGGCCATGCGCTACACCGAGTGCAAGATGGCGCCGCTGGCCATGGAAATGCTCCGGGACATCGACGAGGAGACCGTCGACTTCCAGGACAACTACGACGGCCGCAACCAGGAGCCGACGGTCCTGCCGTCCCGCTTCCCGAACCTGCTGGTCAACGGCTCGGCGGGCATCGCCGTGGGCATGGCCACCAACATCCCGCCGCACAACCTGCGCGAGGTGGCGGCCGGCGCCCAGTGGTACCTGGACCACCCGGATGCCTCCAGCGAGGAGTTGCTGCAAGCCCTGCTGGAGCGCATCAAGGGCCCCGACTTCCCCACCGGCGCGCTCGTCGTGGGCCGCCGCGGGATCGAGGACGCCTACCGCACCGGCCGCGGCTCGATCACCATGCGGGCCGTCGTCGAGGTCGAGGAGATCCAGGGCCGCCAGTGCCTGGTCGTCACCGAGCTGCCCTACCAGGTGAACCCGGACAACCTGGCGCTGAAGATCGCTGACCTGGTCAAGGACGGCCGCATCGGCGGCATCGCCGACGTCCGCGACGAGACCAGCTCGCGCACCGGCCAGCGTCTGGTCGTCGTCCTCAAGCGGGACGCGGTCGCCAAGGTGGTGCTGAACAACCTCTACAAGCACACCGACCTGCAGACCAACTTCGGCGCCAACATGCTCGCGCTGGTGGACGGGGTGCCGCGCACGCTGTCGCTGGACGCGTTCATCCGCAACTGGGTCGCGCACCAGATTGACGTCATCGTCCGCCGCACCCGTTTCCGGCTGCGCAAGGCCGAGGAGCGCGCCCACATCCTGCGCGGCCTGCTGAAGGCTCTGGACGCGATCGACGAGGTCATCGCGCTGATCCGGCGCAGCGAGACCGTGGACGTGGCCCGTACCGGCCTGATGGGTCTGCTGGAGATCGACGAGATCCAGGCCAACGCCATCCTGGAGATGCAGCTGCGGCGGCTGGCCGCGCTGGAGCGGCAGAAGATCACGGCGGAGCACGACGACCTGCAGGCGAAGATCGAGGAGTACCACCAGATCCTCGCCTCCCCGGTGCGCCAGCGCGGCATCATCAGCGAGGAACTGACCGCGCTGGTGGAGAAGTTCGGTGACGAGCGGCGCTCCCAGCTGGTGCCCTTCGAGGGCGACATGTCCATCGAGGACCTGATCGCGGAGGAGGACATCGTCGTCACCATCACCCGTGGCGGCTACGTCAAGCGCACCCGCACCCACGACTACCGGGCGCAGAAGCGCGGCGGCAAGGGCGTGCGTGGCACCAAGCTGCGCGAGGACGACATCGTCGACCACTTCTTCGTCTCCACCACGCACCACTGGCTGCTGTTCTTCACCAACAAGGGTCGCGTCTACCGGGCCAAGGCGTACGAGCTGCCCGACGCCAGCCGGGAGTCGCGCGGCCAGCACGTGGCGAACCTGCTGGCCTTCCAGCCGGACGAGCAGATCGCCGAAATTCTCGCCATCCGCGACTACGAGGCCGTGCCCTACCTGGTGCTGGCCACCAAGTCCGGCCTGGTGAAGAAGACGCCGCTGAAGGACTACGACTCGCCCCGCTCCGGCGGCCTCATCGCGATCAACCTCCGGCAGATGGAGGACGGCCGCGATGACGAACTGATCGGCGCCGAGCCGGTTTCCGCTGAGGATGACCTGCTGCTGATCAGCAAGAAGGCGCAGTCCATCCGGTTCACCGCGAGCGACGAGGCGCTGCGGCCCATGGGCCGGGCCACCTCCGGCGTGAAGGGCATGAGCTTCCGCGAGGGCGACGAACTCCTGTCGATGAACGTCGTCCGGGCGGGTACCTTCGTGTTCACCGCCACCGACGGCGGTTACGCCAAGCGCACCAGCGTCGACGACTACCGCGTCCAGGGCCGCGGCGGCCTCGGCATCAAGGCCGCCCGGATCGTGGAGGACCGTGGCGAACTGGTCGGCGCGCTGGTCGTGGAGGACACGGACGAGATCCTGGCCATCACGCTGGGCGGTGGAGTGATCCGCACGCGGGTCAGCGAGGTGCGGGAAACCGGCCGTGACACGATGGGCGTCCAACTGATCAACCTGGGCAAGCGGGACGCCGTCGTCGGCATCGCGCGCAACGCCGAGGCGGGGCGCGAGGCGGAAGAGGTCGAGGCGGTCGTGGCCGAAGCGACCGGCGAGGTGCCCGGGGCGCCCTCCACCCCGGCAGCGGCGGCCGACGGGGCCGACGCCGCCGACGCGGGCACGGACAGCGAGGAGTAAGGCGTGAGCGGGACCTCGGGCGGTGCGGGCGGAGCAGGCCGCACGGAGCAGGGCTCGGTGCCCGGCGACAGCCCTTCCGCGGGACGGCCCGGACACCAGGGCCAGCCGGGCAGCGGCGGTACGACGATGACGTCGTCCGCGCAGCCGGTGGAGCAGCCACACCATCCGCCGCAGGCGTACCCGGCACCGGGCGCCTCCGGCGGCCACGGCCCCGGCGCCCAGCGCTCCGGGCACGAGCCGGAGCCGGGCGCGGACGCCGAAAGCGCCACGCGCATGCCCCGCACTGGCGCGCGCACCGTGCCGCGCACCCGCAAGGCACGGCTGCGCGTCGCCAAGGCCGACCCGTGGTCGGTGATGAAGGTCAGCTTCCTGCTGTCCATCGCCCTGGGCATCTGCACGATCGTGGCGGTGGCCGTGCTGTGGATGGTGATGGACGCCATGGGCGTGTTCAGCACCATCGGCGACACCATCTCCGATGCGACGGCCTCCCCCGACGGCGGCGGCTTCGACCTGGAGTCGGTGCTCTCGCTGCCCCGCGTGCTGCTGTTCACCTCGGTCATCGCCGCGATCGACGTCGTCCTGGCCACCGCGCTCGCCACCCTGGGAGCGTTCATCTACAACCTCTCCGCCGGTTTCGTCGGCGGCGTCGAGCTGACCCTGGCGGAGGACGAGTAACCCCTGGCCGGGGCGGTAAGGAACCGATTTTGGGCCTGCGCCGAAGTGCGCTAATCTTTCGGTGCAGCGCGGGGCTATAGCTCAGACGGTTAGAGCGCTTCCCTGATAAGGAAGAGGCCACAGGTTCAAGTCCTGTTAGCCCCACCAGCACAAACGCCCCAGACCGATCAAGGTCTGGGGCGTTCTGCGTGTCTATCTGCGTGACTACCGATCGGGATCGGATCGGAAGATCGCGTCCATCGCCGTGGCACCGGTCTGGATCACCGGCCGGATTTGCTTTCGGTAGACCAGCTCCGTGACTGCCGTACCGGAGTGTCCGACCAGCCGGGAAATCTCTTCCAGCGGCACCCCGCTGTCAGAGAGAAGTGACACGAAGCTGTGTCGGAGCTCCCTCGGTGTCCACTCCGCTGCGGTCACCCCCGGGGCCGCCTTGATAGCGCGGCGGAAGTCCCGCCGGACATGTGAGGGATCGAGGGGGGTGCCCACGCTGGACGAGAAGACCAGGCCGTGTTCCTTCCAGCCCTTACCGGCCGCGCGCCTGTCTGCGTCTTGCTGGGTGTGCTGAGCGCGAAGCGCGTCGATGCACCGTCCAGGGAGCGCGAGCGTCCGGCGGGACTTCCGCGTCTTGGTGTCGCCACCGCTTCGGACCGAGCGCCACACGGCGATGTGTGATGGCACGGCTGGTGAGGCGTCGGGCTTTCCCGTCAGGTCCACGTGATCCCAGGTGAGCGCCCGCAGCTCCTCGGTACGTGCCCCGGTGAGCAGCGAGACCACGATGTATGCGCCCATCCGCGACTCTTCGGCGGTCGCCAGCACAGATTCGGCTTGCACGAGCGTCAGGGACTTGGACGGTCGGCCCGGAAGGCCATTCGGGACCGAGCACAGTTCCACGACGTTCCGCTTCACCTTGTCCCGTGCCATTGCCCGTCGCACCGAGCGGTTCAGGATGGAATGCAGCTTCAGCAGGGTGCTGCGAGCCAGCGCCTTGCCCTTCGCCGCGAGCCACCGGTCAACGTGCTCGGCGCTCAGGTCCCGCAGCTTCCTGCCGCCCAGCGGCGGAATCACGTGCACCCGGCTCAGGATGGTGCAGTTCTTCACGGTTTCCTCGTCCCGACCGGCGAGACCATGCGCCAACCAGTCCTCCACCGCTTCCTTCACGGTGTAGTCGGATGGGGCGATGGCAAGGCCGTCGTCGTAGTCACGCAGCACTTCCTTGAGCTTGGCCTTCGCCTCGGTCTTGGTCTTGCCGCTGCCCCGCTTGGTGATCCGCTTGCCGTTGCCGTCGTAGCCCAGACTCGCCGTGGCGATCCAGCGTTGACGGGGTTCGTTCCAGTGGAGTCCGCCGTCTCCCCTGCTGCGTCGCTTGGTCACTCGGTCTCTCCTGCCTCGCGCTCCAGAAGCGTGATGTAGTCGTTGATGGCGGTGGCGGGGATGCGTCGGGCGGCTCCCTGCTTGACGGTGCGCAGGCGCCGGGTGCGAATCTGTTCGTAGATGACGCTGCGGCTGAGCCTGAGCAGCACGGCGGCCTCCGTGATGCGGTAGAGCACGGGGGCGGTGAGGTCTGGTTCGGGAACGAGGATGCTCACGTGGTCTCCCAGTGACAGGCATGCGTGGCGTGGCGGCGGTCTCGCGCGCGAGCCATGCGAGGCTGAGGTGACATTGCTGTGAGTCGTGACTCATCGCGACTCACGGCGGCGTGGCGGGGTGTTGAGTCGCGATGAGTCACGACTCAGGTCACTGTGGTTCAGGCCCGTTGAGGGTGATGCCGTTGTAGGTGGCGACTTGTCGGCCGTAGGCATCGCGGGGTCGGGTGCGGTGGAGCTGGGGGACGACGGAGAGCAGGTTGCGGCCGAACATCTGCTTGGTGCCGACGGCGCGGACGCCGTTGTCCTCGGCCCATTCGCGCCAGACGGCCCACAGGGTGTCTACCGGGATGCTGCATGTGGGGCCGGTGGTGCAGCGTTCACGGACGAACGCGGAGGTGGGTGAGGCGGTGTCCTGCATGGTGATCACGGCTTCACGGCTGGAGGCGGGTTCGGTGATGCGGCCTGCGGTTTCCAGCCGGGCGAGTCCGTCCAGTGCCCAGTTGAGGATGCCGGGCATCTCGGCTGCCAGCTTCTCTGTCAGGGAGGTGTCTTCCTTGCCGAGCCAGCTCACGGTCATGTTGAGCACGACGAACCGGCGCGCGATCACTCCTGAGGAGTCCCCGAAGTGGGGCAGCTCGTTGGTGAGGATCATCAACCGCGTGGGCAGCCGTCCGGTCCACGGATCGAGGTACTTGCGGTCGATGTCGATGGTGTCTTCGCCGGAGATCGTCAGCAGACGTTCTACGACCTGTCCGCCGTCTTTGCCCGACAGGCGGGCGTCGGAGATCACCGCGAGGGGCTTGCCCACCAGGGTGGACAGTCCGAAGTTGGTGCCGAGCCCGGCCAGGGTAGGTCCGGCGAGGTTCTCCTTGCCCACCAGCTCTTTCAGGACGCGGGCGATGGTGCCCTTGCCCGAGCGGGACGGCCCCTTGATCAGCAGAATCTTCTGCTGATCGGTGCGGCCGGACAGGACGTAGCCGAACCATTCCTGCAACGCGGCGATGGCTTCCTCATCCTGGGGCCAAAGCTGGCGCAGAAACCCCTCCCACGCGGGGGCGGTGGCCGCCGGGTCGTAGTCGAACGGCACGGAGACCAGGTTGAAGAACCCCGGGGTGTGGGAGATCAGTTGCCGGTCCCGGATGCGTAGCAGGCCGTTGCGGCAGGCCACGATCGGCCCGGCGTCCGGCTTCGCCTTGTCGCCGTCGATCCAGGCGGGGGCGTCGGTGTCGGTCGGCAGCAAGGTGATCGCGGCCAGGGCGTCAAGCAGGTTGCTGAGCTTGGTCTTGGTCGGTGCCCACGGCCGGGCCTCGGGCTCGCCCTTGTTGTTGACTCCGTAGTACACGGCGTGTTCCAGGCGGCGGTACAGGCCAGCGCGGACCTGCTGTTCGTCCAGCTCGCGCCAGTGGGAGCGGTGCCAGCGCATCCATGATGAGCGCCAGCGGCGGAAGACGAGCCGTCCGTCATCCTCGTGCCAGTCCGGCAGCAGACATCGGGCCACGGCCAGCGGGTTGGACGGCGGGGGCAGTTCCTCACCCGTCACGCGGCGGCCCCCCTTGCGGGTGCTGCCCGCAGTGGGCACACCTCCCGGTGGGCGGCGTGGTCTGCGGCCAGTGCGAGGACGCGGGCGCGTCCGGCGGCGTGTTCCTGCCGCCCGCACCGGCACCATGAGACGGCCGTGGGTGTGGCGTCGCGTCCGGGCGCGGTGATCCGCAGCCAGGCGACCGGGTAGCGGCCGTCGCCGGGGTGCGGGTCAGGGCGAAGAGCTGAGGGGACGGCCTTGCGGCCGACGGTCTTTCGGGCGCCTACGGCTGGTGCGGGCTCGGCCGCTTGGGCGGTGTGCGGCTGGTTGGGGGTGGTGGTGTGGCTCTTAGTGGGGGCGGGAGGGGTCATGCTGCCCTCCCGTGCGGGTTGTGGGTGATGGACCAGTTCAGGGCGCGGGTGATCACATCGGCGTAGTAGCGGGGGGATTCTTCGCCCACGGCCACCGCCGCCCCACTAAGAGCGTTCTCCACCTCGGTGCGGGTGAGGTCGCCGGACGCGACTAGCCGGCCGAGTGCGCGGGCGGCTCGCAGAAGTCGCGCGTTGCGGGTGCCTTCCGGGGCGGTGGCCACGTTGTGGGTTTCGTTGCGCAGTGCGGCGGCGGCGTAGGCGGGCATGTTGTCCCGCACGGCCGGTGTGCCCACGACGGTGCGCGGCGGGGGCGGCGGGGTGAGGGCATCCAGCAGCCACCGGGGCAGGGGCGCGGGCGGGGCGTGGTCGGTGACCTCGTAGGTGCCGTGTGGGGTGGTGCTGCCGGGGGCGACGACGTAGCCGCCCCAGGCGCGGGTGTCGATCAGGGGCGCGAGTTTGCCTGCGGTGTTGCCCAGCCGGACCCCGGCCGGGGCGGTGAAGTACAGGTGTGTTCCGCCGCTGGCGGTCCGGATACGGCGGGTTTGGGGGGTGGGCTGTCCGGCGCGCTCGCAGAGTGCCGTAAAGGCCGTCACGCCGCACGGCGTGTCCGTTGAGTCTGTGGGCTTGGGCTTGTCGAGGTCGATGACGACCAAGCGGGCGGGGCCGGTGGCAAGGCCGATGTTGAACGGGCGCAGTGTCCAGGCGGTGTGGATGCGGTGGGGGTCGGTGCTGGCGCGCTGTTCCCACTTGGCGTGGCCGTGGGCGCATTCGCCGGTGCCCGGGCAGGCGTGCTCGGCGTGCAGGACCGGGCGCTTACTGCCCGGCCACAGCGGGAAGACGGGCCAGCCACGTTCGGCGGCGTCCAGTGCGGCGCGCAGCAGCGCGGGGCGGGGGTCATGGGGCATGCTGGGGTTCTCCTGTCCTGGTTGAGGGATAGGTGTGGTGGGGCGGCCCGGGGCTTTGGCGAGACGCGGGCCGCCCCGTGCTGTGTCAGGCGGGGTAGTCGCCGCAGTCGCAGTCCTCGGGGGGCTGGTAGCACCAGGGGCAGCGGGGGCAGCCGCAGCCGCAGGGGTGCCAGAGGCCGACGCAGTAGCAGATGCAGTGGCCCTCACCGCAGGCCATGTCGTCCTCGTGGTGGGGTTTGACGGTGTAGCGGCGTTTGCTCATGCCGGGCTCCTGTCACTGAGGGTGAAGGGAGGGAGGTAGGGGTCATCTGCGGCACCCGGGTTTCCGGGGGTCCGCAGGGGGTGGTGTGGGCGCCTCCCTGCCTCCCTGAGGCGTTGATCTGTGCTGATCAGTGGGGTTTTGGGGGTGTGGGGAGGTGGTTGGGGAGAACTCCCCGCCTCCCCAACCGCTTCCCTTTACGCAGCGTCACCGTTTGCGGTGTCGTCGTCCCGGGCGTCGAGCGCGGCGGTGATCTTGTCGCGGCTGACGACCATGTGCCCGTTGGACTTGTAGGGGGCGGCGTCGGCGGGATCGAGGACAGCTTTGAGGGAGGCGAAGGTCCAGTCGCGGTAGCGGCGCGGGTTGGCCTGAGCCAGGCGCTGGAGGACTTCTTGGGTGCGCATGCGCGGCTCGTTGCCGAGCGCGTTGCCGATCGCGGCAAGGTCGTCCGGCTCGTCGTGCTCGTCCGCGTCGGCGGAGGTCTCGATGGTGGTGCGTAGTTGGCGGGCGCGGTCGGTGATGGCCCGGGCGTCGTCGTCGTTGATGAAGTGGGTGCGGACGTTGGTGAAGGTCTGCCCGGCGGCGAGCTGGAGTCCGTCACCGGCGACGACGAGTTGCCCCCGGTCAAGGCCCTGACGCAGTTTGTGGGGGGCGGCGCCCGCTTGTACTGGGGCCTCACCGAGCGCCATCTGGGCCTGGGATTCGGTGCCCAGGGCCAGGGAGGCGCGGATGTGGTTGCCCTCCCGGGAGCGCTTGGGCAGGTTCTCGTTGGTGGGGTCCTGGGTGCCTTCCCAGATGGTGACGTTGACCGCGCGGCCCTGGTCATGGATGCCCTTGACGGCCTGGAAGTAACGGGAGGTGGCCTTGGAGCCGCCGTAGGGGCGCTTGTCGGCCCCGATGGCGCCGCAGCCGTAGGCGACCTGTGCCTCATCCACCACGGCCACCAGCGGCGGAAACACCGTTCCGGCCGGGGCGAGTAGGCGCCGCTGCATCTCGGCGAAGATGCCTTCGACCATTTCCGTGGCCTCGGCCACGTGGTCATCGGTGGGACCCTGGATCAGCGTGTGGGCTAGACCGTCGAACATGTTCCAGTCGCCGACGCCTTTCAGGTCGGCGATACGGAACTCCACTGTGGGGTCGAGGATGAGCCACAGTGCCAGCGCCCGCAGGGAGGCGGTCTTGCCCTGGTTGGACAGGCCCGTGACCAGTAGGTGCCGCTGGTAGAGGCTGACGGCGGCCTGGTCACCGCGCAAGTCCAGCCCCCAGGGGGCGCGGCCGGACTTGTAGTCGGCGCGCAGGGTGGTGTCCAAGGCCAGGGGGGAGGCGGGGACGGGCTCGTCCAGCGCGCCGGAGTCCGCGATCCATACCCGCACCGTCCGGGCGGCGGGGGCGATGGAGATGTAGACCTCGTGCTCGTGACGGCCCAGGTTCTCTGCCAGCTTCCGGCGGCGGGTCATCACTTCTTCCGTGGTCACCCCCGAGGGGAGGGTGGCGTCCACTTCCACGCCGCACCCGGCGATACGGATCGGGCCGAGCATCGCGGCCCCCGCGTCGCCCATGTCGCGGATCGCGGTCCGCAACGCGGCAATGCCCAGATCACGCAGCGCGGTGACCACGATCGAGGGCGTGATGGGCGGCCCCTCCGCAGTGCGCTGGGTGGCCGGGAGTGCCCACTGCGGCGCGGTCTGCCGCCGCCGCCCGACCGACCACAGGCTCAGCAGCACCAGCCAGGGAGCGGCCACCCACAGCGGCCCCCACACCACGGCCAGCAACACCGTCAGCCAGTAGACCAGCGACACCACGGCCATGGCGGGAGCGATCACGTCAGCTACCTCCCCCGTGGCCAGGGCCAGCAGGGCGCCCACGGCGAGTAGCACGGCGGCGCCGGTGGCGGCTCCGGCCGCGAGGCCCTTGGCGGCGCGCTGGGGCGCGGTGAGCAGTTCCATGCGGCGCATGTGGCGGGCGGCGCGGAACCGCGCTCCGCGCTCTTCCCACTCGGCCGCCAGCTCGGTGTTGCCCGCCGCCTCGGCGGCCCGGATCATCCGCTCGTAGCGGGAGGCTGAGCGGCCTTCCCAGGCCCGGCGGGCCAGCACCCGCGCGCCACCGGCCACGTAGAGGCTGTGCCGGACCGTGAGCCGCCCGGCGGTGCGGGTGTGCTCGTGCGTGGCCGCCCAGCGCACCGCCCGCCCGCAGCGCACCCAAGCAGGCGGCGGCGCCGAGCCGCCGCCCGGAACAACGGTCAGCGGCGGGTCCGTGCCCGGCGGTGGTGGGGGCGGGTCGGGTTGGAACAGGGGGACGATGTTCTCGGTCATGATGGGGCGGTGCTCCTGTCTGCCGTCAGGGCGGGTGGGTAGGGCCGGGGACGGCCGGTTGCTTGGCGGCTTGGCGGCCGTCCCCGGGCGAAGTCAGACCGTGCCGCGCTGCCGGGCGCGGTCAAGGATGCGGTCTACCTTGCGTTGCAGATCGGTCAGGTAGACGTGATCACCAGCGATAGAGCGCTTGCACATACGCCCCACCAGCACGGCGACCTTGGCCTTCTCGGCGGGCGTGAGCTTGGGGTCATCAGCCATCAGCGAAGCCACCCTTTCCGGGCCGGGACTGTCCCAGCTCCCCACCACCCCCCAAACCGGATACGGTTCCCGGGGGGTGGCAGGCAGCTGTCAGGCGGGCCGCAGCTCGTGGCTGTGACACAGCACCGGCCCAACCAGCAGACCGACGCCGCATACGGTCCACCGCCCGCCGGTCAACGGCCCGGGCGGCACCTCATCAACGATCCGGCCCGTGCGGCCCACCGCACGCGCATCGTCCGCACAGGAGACGATCAGCACCTCGTCACCAGCAGCGAACACACCAACCACCCCCCCATTCACGACCGCTTGCGGGCACGACCGACACGGACAGCAGGCGGCGACCCTCCGGAGCCGCCCACCGAGCGCACTACGCTCACCACGCCCCAGGCCACGACGGCGGCGAGCACGGCCAGGACGGCGAGGTTCGCGGCGATGGCCGCCAGCGCCCCCACCAGCAGCGGCCCGGCGACCACGGTCGCAGCCACCGCCCCCGCACCCACCCCAGCCCCCAAAGCGAGACGGGCCAGCATGCGGTCAGGCGGGGCCTGGTGAAGATGCTGATGCACCACAGGCGGAGCGAACGAGTCGGCGTAGGCGTGGGTGCCATCAGGCAGCCGCACCACCCGCGCCACCGGCGGCCCCGGATCACGGCGCGGTTCGGGAAGGCGTTCCATACAGGACTCCTCTCTCGGGCAAGCACAGCTCGTCAGAGCTGGTCGGGGTGGAGGGCGAAGAACAGGAACACGAGATTCGGGGCGTCGTACTTCCCGGCCAGGACTTCACGCACCTGCGAAAACGTCGCCGTGTGCGTGGTCTGGCCGGGAGTGACGTCGAACGATCCGTGCTCTGTGGCGATGAGACCGTGAGCGGTTTGCACCGTGGCGATCCAGTGGTGCTTAACCATCTGCTGCATGGGCGGACTCCTTACTCAGGCCGCGAGGGCGGCGGGTTGGTCGTGGCAGCTCGGACACATGCCGAGCGAAGTGGGGATGCAGTACGGGCGCACCGTGCGGCACTGCGGACACGTCCGCCGCGCGGCCAGCGCCGCCGCCAGCGCCGCCCACTTCGCGGGCGTCATCGCCCGCACCGGCAACGCGGCGTCGATGCGGTACAGGTAGGCGGTCAGCGGCTCCCGCCCCCGGCGCCGGGGGCGCAGCACTTGGGCCACCGGGTCCTGCCCACCGGGGCGTAGTCCGGCGGCGCGGAGCTGGCGGCGGGTGGCCAGCCCCTCAGGGGCCAGCCGCCAGGGGTAAGTCGGCAGGCCGAACCGGGCGCCGGTGGGGTCGTGGCAGTCGGCGCGGGTGAGGCGGTTCATGCCGCCACCCGCTTCCACGCCGCCCGCAGGCGGACCTCGGAGGCGGAGTGTCCGGCGGCACGGAAGCGAGCGGCCATCTCGCGGTAAGAAAGCGGCGGGGTCCGGCGGTGCCGAATCTCGTCCACGAGCGCGTCCAGCTCGCCATCGTTCAAAGCCCCTCCGGCTTCCAGCGCCGACGCCTCCACCGCTTGAGTCGGCCCCCACACCGGCAACTCCCAGCGGGGTGTGACGCCGGGCGTGACGGGGGCCGTCACACAGGTCAGCGCCTTGCCGGTCTCCTCACCCGTACGAGCCGCCTCCAGGGTGGACCACGCCTGGGAGAGAGTCTTGGCCGTTTGAGCCTGGACGCGTGCGACGCGCGCCCCGGCCTGCGTCACAGCCGTAAGACGCATCTCCTCGGTTCCGGCATCAGCGCGCAGCCGGGCGCGGGCGACGGCCGCTTCATCACGGGCGTCCTGCCGGATGCTGCGGATCGCGCCCAAAGCGGCGGGGGTGAGCGCGGTACGCTCCCACAGCCCGTGCACCGCCCACAGCGCCTTGGCGGCCAGCGGCAGCCACGCCACCGCCAGCCACGCCCCCACCGACCCCTGGACAGTCAGCGCGTGAGCAGTCAGGACACCAGCGGCCAGCAGACCAAAGGCCCACCCCACGCCGGTGACGGCGCGGCTGTAGTCACCCTGAGCGGCCAGACGGCGTTCGTAGGCCAAGGTAGCCAGCCATCCCCCGTCGATACCCAGCCCCACCACAGCGGCCACCGGCCACGGCACCGCAGCGCCCAGCCACATCACCACCACAGCCAACGTGAGCACCATCGACACCGCCGTCATGGCGGCAGCCGGGAGAACCGTGGTCTTGGTGCTCATCCCGCCACCCCCCGGGTGCCCCGCCGTCCAGCCCGGCGGCCGTTGGCGGTGCGGGCGGCGAGCGCGGGGCCGTGGGCGATGCGCCAGCCGCCGCCCCCGCGCTTAGCCGCGTACATCGCCTCATCCGCCCGCCGCAACGCCAGCGACAGACCAGCGGCAGGCAGTTCGGCGGTCAGGCACGCGCCGATCGAGGCACCCAGGGTGAGGGTGTGGCCGTGGAAGGCCAGCGGCGCACACAGGTAGCTGTGCAGGTCACCCAGCAGCCACGGCAAGGCCACCGGGTCGGCCACCGGGATCACGGCGGCGAACTCATCCCCGCCCAGACGCGCGGCTACCCCCTCCGGTTTGTCTTCCAGCTCTTCGGTCAGGCCACCGGCCGCAGCGCGTAGGGCGTAGTCTCCGGCGGCGTGCCCGTGGGTGTCGTTGAGCGCCTTGAAGCCGTCCAGGTCGATGACCAGGACCACCGCCGGACCACGCCGCAGCACCCGGGCGGCAGCCCGCTCGAACAGGGCGCGGGTGGGCAGACCGGTCAGCGGATCGAGCCGGGCCGTGCGCAGCTGGCGGCGCAGCCACCACCCATGCAGCCCCCACCCGGCAAGCACGGGCGCGGCGGCGGCAGCCGCAGGGATCAGGGCGCTCATGCCGCACCCCCACCCTGCGCAGCGCACCAGGCGGCGGCCTCAGCATCCGGCAGGAGGCGGCAGGCCCGGACGGCTACTCGCGTGTTCGCCACGTAGGCAGTAGCCCTGTGGTGCTCGAAGACGACCCCAGGCTGTGATTCCTGGGTAAAGCTGTCCACGCTCGCTTCCAAACGCGCGGCCCAGGCTCGCACGGCGCCCGCGTGGGGAACGTGAACGTGCACCTCCCCGAGATACCTCAGCGAAACCCGGTCAATCGGCAGGTCGGCGTGCGCGGTAACAAGCCGCCGCGCGACCGCGCCCGTGGCCAGCGCCGCCTGTTCCTCCGCCGCGATCATCTCCAGCACCGGCGACTCAGCCGCGCTCATGCCGCACCCCCGACCACAGCCAGGACGGTGGCCACGGCCAGCAGCACACCGGCTGTGCGGNCAGCACGGTGACCGCCTCAGCCCGGCGGTCAGCGGCCATCTCCGCCCGCAGGGTGTCAGCGTCCAGGCGCGCCCAGTGCGGGAACGTCCCCGGACACCGGCCAAGCCTGGGCCGGATCACGCCCAGCAGGACACCAGCGGCCGCCAGCAGCACCGCTGCCCCCAGCGCCCCGGCCACCAGCGCCGGAACGCTGAGAGACAGACGCGGCAACGCGGTCCCGAGTCCGGCCAGCACCGCGCCGTTGAACGCGATCAACAGCGACGCCTTGGTATCGGTGCGGCCGATCTCCGCCTTCACATCCGCCCGCGCCTCAGTGAGGTTCGCGTCCGTGCGGTCCGGTGTGGGGCTGTTGAACGGGGCGTTCATGCGATCACCTCGGCAGGCTCGGCGGTCAGGCGGTTGGTCAGGTCGCGGCGGGCGTGAAGGACGCGGCGCCGGGCTCGGCGAAGTCGCCGTTCGTCCAGCTCCGTAGCGGGCCGCTCCAGCAGCGAGATGTGTACGTCCAGCAGCTCGACTTCCGCGCGGATCAGCGGCATCTCGGTCTCGATGGCGTCGAGTTCGGCGGCGGTCGGCTCCACATCCAGCGGACCGACCGCCGCCAGTGCGACGATGGGTTTCACGGGTCGTAACTCCTCTCAGGGCGGACGGCCCGAACAGCGGCCCCGGTGTTCGCCCACCGGGGCCGCACGCCGTCACACGGGATGAAGCAGGAAAAGGACTCCGGCTCCCCACCACCCCGCCCGTACGGCAACCGCGCGAACGCGGCCCGGACGGGCAGGGGAGGCAACCGGCCGCAGCCCAGTGGGCTGCGGAGGGGTTGAACGCGCGGACCTATGCCGCGCCGACCGCCTTATCGGAGGAGGCGGTGACCTCATCACGCTGTTCAGTTCTCAATCCACAAGCGCTGTCTTTCGACCCGTCTCACGGGGCCGTCCGAGCGCACGGAACCAAGCCATCGGGATTAGTCCCGCTTGGTCAACTTGTTGGTACAAGCTGACTGAGAAGACTCTGACCCACAAGAGCAGCCGGTGTCAAGCGATGGGAGCCCGCATGTACCAACAAGTTGCGCGAGTGCGTCATGATGGGGGCATGAGCAAGCAGCCGAAGTACCGGCAAGTCGCGGACGCACTACGCCGCGAGATCGACAACGGCACCTACCCGCCCGGCTCCCGACTCCCCTCGGAAAGCGAGCTGTCAGCCCGGTTCGACGCTTCCCGGAACACGGTCCGCTCCGGGCTCGGTCTGCTCGTCACGCAGGGGCTCGTGACCTCTAGCCAGGGTCTGGGCTACGAGGTGACCAAGCACGAGGTCTTCGAACTCAACGCCTCACGCTTCGAGAACCTGAGCTTCCCGCAGCTCGGTGACGCCTACAACACCGACGTGACCAACGCCGGGCGTCGGCCGCATCAGACCTTCCGCGTTGAGATCAGACCAGCCCCGGGCGAGGTAGCTCAACGCCTCAGGATCGAACCTGAGTCACGAACTGTTCTGCGGTTCTGCCACCGTTTCGTGGACGAAGTGCCCTGGTCAACGCAGGCTACGCACTACCCGGCATGGCTGGTAGATGAGGCCCCACGGCTTGCTGAGCCCGGAGACATTGCGGAGGGGACGACCCGGTACCTGGCGGCTCACGGCATCGAACAGGTGGGGTACTTCGATGAAATCTCCACTCGCATGCCCACCCCGGAGGAAGCGCGGATGCTGGAGATCGGTGCGGGCGTACCGGTTCTCCTGTGGACGCGCACCGGGTACACCTCCGACAAGCCTATCCGCTGCACGATCACTACGTTCCGGGGAGACCTGAACCGGATGAACTACGAGATCGGGGATTTGTCGGCCCGAGAGAGCGAGGACCGGTGATCGTCCGATCGGCGCAACCCGAAGACGTGGCCACGTTGCTTGCCTTCCGCGAGGAGGCGGCAGCGTGGCTGTCACAACTGGGGAGCGACCAGTGGCAGCGTCCTTACCCCGCCGACAGGCTCTTGGCGACGGTCGAGGCCGGGGCGGTCTTCATGCTGGACGACGGAGCCAAGACAGCCGCCACCATCACCGTGCACACCGAGGTGGAAAAAGGGCTGTGGACGGACCGAGAACTCAGTGAGCCATCCATGTTCGTGACCAAGCTGACCGTGACGCGCAGCTACGCGGGTCAAAACCTTGGTGGGAGGCTGCTCGATTGGGCCGGGGACCGTGCCTTCCGAGCCGGTGCCAAGTGGCTCAGGCTCGATGCGTGGACGACAAACGAAGCGCTACAGCGCTACTACACGTCGCAGGGGTTCGAGCATGTGCGCACGGTCCACGAGGGGACGGCCGTGAACGGGGGACCCCGGGTCTCTGGATGGTTGGCACAGCGACGCACCGCGCTCCGTGATCACGGTTTCGTGGACGTGACGCATCCTCCGAGCCAGCTCGTTGGAGACGCACCTGAGTGACTAACTGAGCGACAACCGCCAAGATCACGGCTGGACGCGTGTGGACAATCACGGACACAGGCCCTTGGAACCAAAGGGAGAGATGCAGGGCCGCGGGCGGCCCGGCTTAGCTGATAAGGAAGAGGCCACAGGTTCAAGTCCTGTTAGCCCCACCAGCACGAACGCCCCAGACCAAGCAAGGTCCGGGGCGTTTTGCGTGTCTCTGTGCGTGACTGCCGATCTATCGGTCCGGAGCTCGTACCTATCGCAACCCACGCCCCTGGAGGGTTGAGGGTGACGTGTGCTCGCGGAGGCGCGAGCCGCATCACCCTCGTCGTATGGTGCTTGACCTCGCGGGGCGGAGCTCCGCGACTCGCACCCTCTTGCCGGCGCCCGGAGCGGGGGTATGGGCCGGGGACCGGAGGTCGCGGCGGGCGAGGAGTGTTACCCGGAGGTTGGGTATCATCGGGCCGCAGTAGGGTCTCGACGTCGTTGAAGGACGAGGTACGCCGTGAAGAAGCTCCTCCTGTTCGCGCTTGCCGCCATCGGCGGACTCCTCGTGTATCGCCAGATCCAGGCGGACCGTGCCGAGCAGGACCTGTGGACGGAGGCCACCGACTCCGTGCCCGCAGGCCCGGGTGTGTGAGTCCACCGCAACCCCCGTAGTTGACGCCGAAAGCCCTGGCCGCCGTGGCCGGGGCTTTCGGCGTGTCCCGGAGTGGTGACGGTCAGGTGGACGACGGGGACGCGGTGGGCGGGGTCAGGGCAGGATGGAGCCCGCCCCGGTCGCCGCGCCGGGGCGGCAGACCAGCACGACGGACACGAGGGGGTGGCGACGCGATGGCGAAGCGGCGCACGATGAGGACGGGGGCGGGGGCCGCCGTCGCTGTGGTGGCGCTCAGCGCGGCGATGGCCGTGCCGCCGGGCGCGGCGCTGGCGGCGGAGGTGCCGCGGTACGCGGTGGCCGACGACGCCGAGCCGGTGCGCGGCACCGAGAGCAGCGCTGAGGGCCCGGCGCTGGAACCGGGGCTCTACACCGACCGCATCGGTCCCGGTGAGACCAGGTTCTACAGCGTCACGCTGGACGACTCCTCGACGGTGTACCTCAGCGCGACGGCCGCGCCCAAACCCGGTGCGGAGGTGGCCTCCTACGGCGAGGAGCTGACCCTGCGACTGGAGACCACGGACGGCCAGGAGTGCGACACCGGGGGCAGCGCGGGGTTCCACAACAACGGTTCGGCGTATCCCGTCAGCAGCTACGCGGGGCGGCGTGTGGGCGGAGGGATCGACGTCTGCCAGGAGGCCGGGCCTTACCTGTTCTCGGTCAGCCGCACGAGCCCGGAGACCTCCGACCAGGCCGACTGGCCGGTGGAGATCGGCTACTTCGCCGAGCCCGGCCTGACGGGCAGCGTGCCCGGCCCGCCGCCCGCGCCGGACGACGAGGAGGAGGCGCCGACGCCGCCGTCCGGTCCGGCGGAACAGGCCCGGGGCGGCACGAGCTTCAACGACGCCGGTGCCATCGGCACGGGGGTGTGGAAGGACCGGCTGCACGCCGGGGAGTCCCGCTTCTACCGGGTGCCGGTGGACTGGGGCCAGCGGCTGTCCGCGCGGCTGGAGCTGCCCAACACCGCGCTCGCTGAGGACGCCTCGACCGGCTACCTGTCCGACGGGTTCGGGCTCCAGGTCTACAACCCGGTGCGGGGGCAGCTCCACGATGAGGGGTTCGCGTCGTACCGGGGCAAGCAAACCGCCACGGAACTGCTGACCGCGCCCGTGGACTACGGCCGCCGGTTCGCCGACGAGGGACGCGGGTCCAGCATGGCGGGCTGGTGGTACGTGCAGGTGACACTGCACCAGGACCTGGCGGCCTTCTTCCCCGATGGCGCCCCGGTCACCCTGCGCACGGTCGTGGCGGGTGAGGCGAAGGAGCCGCCCGCGTACGACGGGGACGCCGTGGCCGCGGGCTTCGGCGTCACCGACGAGGACCGGGAGGCCGCCGCGGAGGGGCTGACGGCGGCCGAGGTGGCCGACCGCGCGGCCAAGCGGCGCATCGGGGTGATGGGTGTCGGCACCGGCACGGTGCTCGTCGCGGGGCTGGCGGTGTGGTGGCTCCTCGCCCGCCGCCGCGCCGTGCCCGCCCCAGCCGGGCCGGGCACGCTGACGGCACCCATGGAGCCGGGAGGTTACGGCTACCCGCAGCAGGGTGCGGGCCTGCCCGGGCCGACGCCGCCGGGCCAGGAGCGGGGAGATGGGTTCGGGCCGTCCCCCTCGGCGTTCGGCCCGGCGCCGGGCGGCTGGCCGCCCGAGGGGAACCGGCCGCAGCGGTGAGCCGGGACGGCCGGATCAGCTCTGGGTGAGTCCCCACACGCCCACGGCGAAGCACAGCAGCGCGAGCACGAGCACCGGTACGGCCACCTTCACCGGCGGCCCCGGCCGCGAACGCGCCCTCATCGGGCCGCCGGAGGCCGCGTCGCCGGGCGCTGAGCCACCGGGCACGGGTGCCGTGCCCGGGCCGCCCGGCGTGTCCGGGGCCGGGGCCGTGACCGGGAGCGCTCCCGGGCGGGAGGTCTGCGTGGGCTGGAGCGGTGTCGGCGTCGCACCGGGCGCGCCGTGACCCGACTCGTGGCCCGGTCCTGTGCCCAGGGGCGGTGACGGCTGGGTGGGCGGGGCCAGGTGAAAGCTGCCGGTCCCGGACGGACCGGACGGCGCGGACGACAGCCCGGGGGCAGTCGGCGCGGAGGGCAGCCCCCAGGCAGTCGCCGCCGTCGGCGGGCCCGCGGCGTCGGCGCTGGGGGCGGGGGCCGCGCCGGCCGGTTCGGGGCCGTCGGGGCCGTATCCGGGGGGCAGTGGTCCGATGTGGTCGAAGACCTCCAGCCCGTCCGCGGGCCGCTGCCCGCCGCCCGGCCGCACGGTGGCGTCCTCGTCGAGCAGTTCCAGCGCCGCGCCCAGCGCCTTACGGACACCCGTGGCGGTGCGGAACCGCGCCTGCGGGTCTGGTTGCAGCAGCCCGGCCAGCACCTGCCACAGTGGCTCCGGGACGCCCTCGGGCGCGTCGGGCACGCCGTGCTCGTAGGACAGCATCAGGGCCTGCGCGTCCGGCTGCTCGCCCCGCAGCAGAAACAGGGCGAGCAGCCCGACGGCGTACAGGTCAGCCGGGAAGTCCGGTTCGGCGCCCAGCAGTTGCTCGGGGGCGAAGTAGCCGGGCGTGCCGACGACGTACGCCGTCTCCGTCAGCCGCGGCTCACCCTTGCGCATGGCGATGCCGAAGTCGGACAGCCGCAGGTGCGGCCGCCCGGTGCCCGTCGCCTCCAGCAGGACGTTGGCGGGCTTGATGTCCCGGTGGACGACGTCTTCGGCGTGCACGGCGGTCAGCCCGGCCAGCAGCTGGTCCAGCAGCACACACACCAGGCGCGGCGGCAGCGGACCGTGGTCGCCGACGAGGTGCGCGAGCGAGCCGCCGCGCAGCAGGTCCATGGTGAACAGGACCTTGTCGTCGTCGGCGGCCCAGCTGGTGGGCGCGAGCACGTGCGGGTGGTCGATGCGCAGCGCCTGCTCGCGCACGAAGCGCAACAGGGCGTGGGCGTCACGCTGCTGGAGCACCTTCGCCGCCACATAACGCTTCCTGCGGTGGTCCCAGGCTCGCCAGACCGCGCCGACGCCGCCCCGCCCCACCGGGTCCACCAGCTCGTACCGTCCCGCGAAGATCTCACCCATCGCGCTGTGCCGCCCTTTCCCGCTCGTGCCGCTCGCCCCGGTTCGTGCCGCTCGCCCTCCCCCGTGCCGCGCCTGCTCAGCACCACGGTGCCGGCTGGAGGCGGAAGGGTTCAGCCCTGGTGGGTCTCGTAGTGCTTCACCGCGTCCGCGGTCTTGCCCGCCCCGTACACCCGCAGGAACTCGGCCAGCTCCGGGTGGTCGGAGGCCAGCGTCTGCGAGGCGTGCAGAATGTCCTGGGCGTCGCAGATGGCACGCAGCAGCGACTGGATCTCGCGCACCGCCCGCTTGACCGTCGTCTGCTGGCCCGACGCACCGGCCGGTATCCCGCCGCCCAGCACGCTCTGACCGGCGGAGCGGCGGATCTCCTCCATGCGCCGGGTCGCGTCGGCCGCGCTCAGGTGCCCCCCGGAGACCTCACCGGCCAGCTCCTGCAACGCTTGCACCCGCTGGACCACGGCCGGGTTGCCGATCTTGGCCCGCTGCCCGCTCATCAGCTGCGACAGCATGGGCGCCGACAGCCCGAGCACGGTGGCCAGGCGCGCCTGGTTCAGGCCCAGGTCGTCGATCAGGCGCCGGAAGAGCGTGCCCAGCGGCTCGCCGTACCACGCGCTCTGCAGCTCCCGTGCCTTGGCCGTCGGGTCCTGCTGTGCTGCGTCCATGAGTCTCCCCTGCTTCTCCCCTGTCCGCTTCGCGCCAGCGAACTTGCGGTGCATCCTACGGAGCCGTCCGGCCGGGGGCGATACCCGGTCGGATACGGGAGGCCGGAGCGGGTACTCTTGTGCGCGACGGGGCCTTAGCTCAGTTGGTAGAGCGCTGTCTTTGCATGGCAGATGTCAGGGGTTCGACTCCCCTAGGCTCCACATGTGCATAGCCCCTCTGATCTGCGGAAAAGCGGTTCGGAGGGGCTTTTTGTGTGCTGACGTGTCAGCACGGGGGGTGCTGACGGCATTGCTGGGCGGCCCGATTTCTCGGGGTTTACAGGGGGCGTGCCCCCCGTCGTTCCCCTAGAACTCTGGGGTGGCCGGAGGGGCGGGTGGTTGGTCTCTTCGGGCTTGCTGGTTTCCTACTTGATTGACACACTGGGGGCATGTCCGAGACGAGGCACAACATCGGGGAGGGGCCGGCGACGCGGGTGAGCCTCTCCCTGCCCGAAGGGACCGCGGAGGCCATCCGTGCCCGGGTCGGGAAACGGGAGTTCTCCGCGTTCATCGCTGCGGCTGTCGAACGGGAACTGCGTGGGCACGTGCTTGATGAGTACCTGGCGGACTATGAGAGCCGTAAGGGTCCGGTCTCTGAGCAAGCGAGGCAGCGGGCGCGGCAGGTGTTCGACGAGGTGCTCGCCGAGGAAGACCAGTGGCCCGCCGCAAGCTGAGTCATGAGGGAACGCTGGTCTTGGACAGTGAGGGGTTCTCCAAGCTGCTGGGCGATGACGAGACGGTGGTGGCCCTGGTCGCGGAGGCGCGTTCCCGAGGCATGGAGGTGGTGATCTGTGCGCTCACCATCATCGAGGCCGTTCACGCGCGTACGCACAAGGCCCGACTGAACTGGGTCCTGTCCGGTCTGCGCGCCGTTGCGGTGGGAGACGAAGAGGCGAAGGCGGCCTCAGCGCTGTTGATGGAGGCTGGGCTGCACGGTCACAAGTACGCCATCGACGCGGCAGTGGCCGAAACTGCCCTGCGGCAGCAGCGCCCCGTGATCATGCTGACGTCTGACGTTGATGACATGGCCAAGCTCTGCGGCGACCGGGTCCGGTTCGTGCCGGTGTGAGGTTGTTCGATCGAGCGCAGGAACAAGAACGCCTCCGACTCGGATATCACAGCGGCCGGAGGGTTCGCGGCACCCGCACGGTGGGGGTCCAGCGCCAGTACACCGGAACGGCCGGCAGGATCGATAACTCCCAGGTCGCGGTCTATCTCGTCTACGCCGGGCGGAGTTCCTTCGGTGGGGTGCGGTTGGCGTCCACGGGGACCTCGCGCTCCAGCTCACCCCACACGATGTAGCGGTAGGTGGAGGTGAAGACCGGGGTGCAGGTGGTCAGGGTGATGTAGCGGCCCGCCTCGTCCGCGCCGGACTCCTCGGGGACGTCGGCCAGGACCTCCACGTTGTACTTCGAGGTCTCCGGGAGGATCGCGTACACCGTGTACACGTACCAGGTGTCCTTGGACTCGAAGACGATCGGGTCGCCCTGCTCGATGTCGTGGATGTTGTGGAACTTGGCGCCGTGTCCGTCCCGGTGGGCGGCCAGGGAGAAGTTGCCCTCCTCGTCCCAGGGCATCGCGGCCTTGACGGGCTTCTGGTAGAAGCCCGCGATGCCCTGGTTGAGCTCCTCGGGATCGGTGCCCGGCATCACCAGGATGTCGTCGTCGCTCATCGTGGGCACGTGCAGGAAGCCGATGCCGTTCCTGACGTCGAGTTCGCCGGGGCCGGTGTTCTCCTCCGGGGAACCGCCGTTGTCGTCGGCTGCCCAGTGGTCGCGCAGGTCGTTGCTCTCCCGCTGCGCGGAACGGTCGGCCAGGACGTTCGTCCACCACAGGGAGTAGGCGACGAACAGGGCCATCACCAGCCCCGCCGTGATGAGGAGTTCGCCAAGGACGCTGACCGTGGCGGCGAGCCGCCCCCGGGTCCGCCTCGCCGGGCTGGTCCCGGACCGCTGCGGGCGCTCCCCGGTCTCAGCCTCGTCCCGCTCGGTCACTGCCACCTGATCCACCGTTCGCTGTCCGTCAGAACCCGGCTACCCGACGAGGGCGTCCGGCTTGCCCTCACCCCGGGGCCGTTCCTCGACCATTTTGCCCCAGACGATGAGACGGTACGTGGAGGTGAACTCCGGGGTGCAGGTGGTCAGGGTGAGGTACCGGCCCGGCTCGGTGAACCCCGACTGCTGCGGTACGGGAGCGATCACGTCCACGTTCGACGGCGACGTGGACGGCAGCAGGCTCGTCATCTCGTACACGTAGTAGGTGTCGCGCGTCTCGACCACGATCGGGTCACCAGGCTCCAGCTGGTTGATGTAGCGGAACGGTTCGCCGTGGGTGTTGCGGTGCCCGGCCACCGCGAAGTTGCCCTCCTCGTCCCAGGGCATCGCCGTCTTCAGGCCGGACGCCTCGTCGTAGTGGCCCGCCAGGCCGCGGTCGAGCACGGTGTCCTTGTCGATGCCCTCGGCCACCGGCACCACGACATCGAGCTTCGGTATGTACAGCTTGGCGAAGCCCTCGCCCGGGTCGAAGGAGCCGGGTTCGCGGGCCCCGGACTCCTGCGACTCCCACTTCTCCTCCAGCGCGTTCGCCTCCCGTCCGGCCGCGAGCGCGGCCTGCACGTTCGTCCACCACAGCTGGTAGGCGACGAACAGCAGCAGGACGATGCCGAAGGTGATGAACAGCTCCCCGACGCCGCGACTGGCGATGACGGCGGCGCTCTCCTTGCGGGCGCGGGCCGCCTGGGCCGCCGCCCGGCGGCGGGCGGCACGGCCCTCGCCGGGCGGGGACGGGGTGGTCTCGCGACGCCGCTCGACCTGGCGCAGGGCGACGGTCTCGGGGTCCGGTTCGGCGTCGCTCACCGGGGCGTCGTCCGGGAGGAGGCGGGAGTCGGGAGCGGGACGGGGGGCGGGGCCGGGGTTCGGGTCGGCGGCTGCGGACTCGGGGCCGCGCTCGCGGTCGGGGCCGGGGCCGCGCGACGCCGGGCCGGGTGGCGGTACGGGTTCGGCGGCCGGGTCCGGAGCGGGCGTCGCCGTGGGCTCGGGCGCAGGGGTGACCGGTATCGGACGGGTGGCCGTGACGTTCCGCATGGCGGGGCCGGAGGCACGCGGCTGCGGTACGGAGCTGCCGCGCGGGCGGAACCACGGCGAGCCCTGCCCACCCCGTGGCTCGTCGCCGGGCGGCGCCACGCGGTCGGGCGCCGCGTGCGCCGGTTGCTCCCCCGCTGTCTGACCCTGCGACGCCTGAACGCCGGGCGCCGGGCGCTGCGGGGCGGGTGGGGGCGGCCGGTGGCTCTCGCGGCCCGGCAGCGGGTCGGTGAGCGGGTCGTCGAGGCGGCCGACGGCTGCCGAGAGCGCCTCCGGGTCGGGGTACGAGTCCCGGGAGGCGGTCAACTCCCTACCACCGGGGCCAGTCCCCGCGAGCGCGCGACGGCGTCGGCGTCACCGCACTCGACAAGCCAGTTGGCCAGCATCTGGTGGCCCCACTCGGTGAGTACCGACTCCGGGTGGAACTGCACCCCCTCCACCGGCAGCGAGCGGTGCCGCAGGCCCATGATGACGCCGGACTCGGTGCGGGCGGTGACGTCGAACACCCCGGGCACCGACGCCGGCTCTGCGGCCAGCGAGTGGTACCGGGTGGCGGTGAACGGCGAGGGCAGGCCCGCGAAGACGCCGCGACCCTCGTGGACCACGGCCGAGGTCTTGCCGTGCAGCAGTTCCGGCGCCCGCCCGACGACGCCACCGTAGGCCACGGCCATGGACTGCAGGCCCAGGCACACCCCGAAGACGGGCACCCCGGTGTCCGCGCAGTGCCGGACCATCTCGACGCACACCCCGGCCTGCTCCGGCGTCCCGGGGCCCGGGGAGAGCAGCACGCCGGCGAAGCCGTCCTGCGCGTGCGCGGTGCTCACCTCGTCGTTGCGCAGCACCTCACACTCCGCGCCCAGCTGGTAGAGGTACTGGACGAGGTTGAAGACGAAGCTGTCGTAGTTATCGACCACGAGAATGCGTGCGCTCATCGGTCGCCCAAGCCCTTCCCAAGCCCTTGTTGTCCGGTGATGTGCGGGGTGTTTCCGGTGCGGTGCTGGCGGTCAGTTCTGGTCCACGGTCACGTCACCGAACGGCAGCAGCGGCTCGGCCCACGGGAAGACGTACTGGAACAGCACGAACACCGTCGCGAGGACCAGCACCAGGGAGATGAGCGCGCGCACCAGCGTGTTGCCCGGCAGGTGCCGCCAGATCCAGCCGTACATCCCCAGGTGCCGTCCCTTCGCCTTGCTCGTTGCCGTCCCCGTCCGCGTCCCCGTGGCTTCCCGCCGTCGTTCCCGGCGCCCCCGGCGCGCGTCGAAGGACCCCCGTGCGCTCGTGCCTGCTCAAGAGTACGCGGCGGGCGCGGGGGCATGGGGTCAGTCCAGCGGCTCGGCGTACTGGAGGTCCACGGGGCCCGCGTAGCCGGGCAACGTCGTCTCCCGGTGCTCCTCGACCTCCCAGCCGAGCCCGTAGGCATCGACGTAGTCCTTGTACGTCTGGATCGTGGGGGACGCGTCGAGCGCCTGGCGCAGTTCCCCGGGGTCGCCGACGGCGGTGACCGTGTACGGCGGCGAGTACAGGCGTCCCTGCAGGATGAGGGTGTTGCCGACGCAGCGGACGGCGCTGGTGGAGATCAGCCGCTGGTCCATCACCTGGATGCCTTCGGCGCCGCCCGCCCACAGGGTGTTGACGACGGCCTGTAGGTCTTGCTGGTGGATCACCAGGTCGTCCGGTTCCGGCTCGGGCCAGCCGGGGAGGCGGGCGCTGGCGTCCGGCGGGGCGTCGGTCAGGGTGACGGTGAGCCCGGCGCCGGCGGTCTTCTCGGTCTCCGCGGCCTTCTCCAGCCGCTCGAGGCGCTCGCGCTCGGCGGGGCTGCGGCCGGTGTCGGCGTCGGCGAGGGCATCGACCTCCTCGCGCAGCTCGGCGGTGGCGGCCTCCAGCCGTCCGTTCTCCTGGCTGCGCTCGGCGATGAGGTCGGGCAGCCGCCGCATGGGGTCGTCGCTGCGCAGGTCGATGCCCTGGGAGGTGTCGAAACTCACCCAGAAGATCAGCCCGGCCAGGGCGAAGATCCCCGCGCTCACCAGCCGCAGCGGACGGACGCGGAGCCCGCGCCGTGGGGGCTGGGAAGCCGGGGGAGGTGTCGGGGAAGAGGTCACCGTACCCTTGTCTCCTTCCACCACCTGGAACCACTACGCTAACGGACCACAGCAGCATCCGTTCAGCGCGGCCAGCGCATCGACAGGAGACCCTCTCGTGCCGAAGTCCCGGATTCGCAAGAAGAAGGACGGTTACACCCCGCCTGAGGCGCAGAAGTCGGGCAAGATCGACCTGCGCGCGGGCCGTAGCTGGGTCGCGCCGCTGATGCTGGCCATGTTCGCCATCGGCCTGGTGTGGATCGTCCTGTACTACCTGACCCGGGGCTCGCTGCCGCTTGAGGCGCTGGGTGACTGGAACATCGTCGTGGGCTTCGGCTTCATCGCCGTGGGGTTCGTCGTCTCCACGCAGTGGAAGTAGCGCCTGCCCCGTGACCGGGGTGCGAGTTATCCACAGGCTGTCCACAGGGCTGGGAAAAGTTCAGACGATCTGTGGATAACGCCCATGGGGTTGACGCCGGTCTGCCCATCGGGACATGCGCTTCTTTCCGCACCCGGCCAGCGAAAACGGACCCGTGTGCGAGCCCCGTCCGCTGGGCGCGGCATGCACAAGATCCGCTACCGCCTGTGGATAACTTCCGGCAACCACTGGCCGCGCTGCCCCGCGCCCGGGTGGCCGGACGCAGGACGCGCCTGCCGCCCCGCGCGTCTCCGACCCGCCGGGCGCCCTACAGCAGGACCGCTGTGCGCACGACGCAGGCGACGACGAGGGCCGCGACGATGAGCGCCGCCGTGCCCCACTGCACCAGGCCACGGCCCTGGCGCGGTGCGTGCACCAGCGCGAAGGCGAAGGCGCCGCCGGTGAACAAGCCGCCCAGGTGCGCCTGCCAGGCGATGTTGAACCCGGGCAGGAACGTGATCACCAGATTGATGGCCAGCAGGACGATGATCGGACGCATGTCGGAGCGCATGCGGCGCATCAGCACCGCCGTCGCGCCGAAGAGTCCGAAGATCGCACCGGAGGCGCCCAGCGACAGCTGGTTCGGCGCCATCAGCAGGTACGTCAGCACGCTGCCACCCAGCGCGGACAGCAGGTACAGCACGGTGAACCGCAGCCGCCCGAGCGCCGCCTCCAGCGGGGGCCCGAGGAACCACAGCGCCATCATGTTCAGGCCGATGTGCCAGAACTGCTCGTGCAGGAACGTCGAGGTCAGCACCCGGTACCACTCGCCGTCGGCGACGCCGATCACCTCGAAGACGCCGCCGTCGCCGCTGAACGCGTACGCGATCATGCCGAGCCGGGTGACCAGCTCGCCGCCCGTGGCCAGCACCGCGAGGAACACCGCGACGTTCAGGCCCAGCAGGATCTTGGTGACCAGCTTGGTGTCCGCCACGATCGCCCCGCCCGCGAGGGTACGCGGACGGGTCGCGCCGCCCCCGCCCGCCGGGCCGGAGCCGCGCACGCACTGGGGGCACTGGTAGCCGACGGAGGCCGGAATCATGCACTCCGGGCAGATCGGGCGCTCGCAGCGGGTACACCGGATGCCCGTCTCGCGCTCCGGATGCCGGTAGCAGCCGGGCAGCGTCTGCCGCTGACCGGACCCGCCCTGCTGGTGCTCCATCGCTTCCCTTCCGCCGCGCGCGTCAAGAACCCGCCCCACCTGTTCCTACGGACAGGTGGGGCGGACCGTTCCCGTGCGCCGCCGTGTCCCGGTCCGCGTCCCGGTCCGGGTGCCGTGCTCCGGGCGGTTCAGCGGCGCGTGATCTCGACGGACTCGATCACCACGTCCTGCACCGGACGGTCCGTGCGCGGGTTGGTCTGGGCGCCGGCGATGGCGTCGACGACCTTCTGCCCGGCCTCGCTGGTGACCTCGCCGAAGATGGTGTGCTTCCCGGTGAGCCAGGTGGTGGGAGACACGGTGATGAAGAACTGGGAGCCGTTGGTGCCCGGGCCCGCGTTGGCCATCGCCAGCAGGTACGGCTTGGTGAAGGCCAGGTCCGGGTGGAACTCGTCCTTGAACTCGTACCCCGGGCCGCCGGTGCCGTTGCCCAGCGGGTCACCGCCCTGGATCATGAAACCGCTGATGACGCGGTGGAAGACGGTGCCGTCGTACAGCTTCTTCGTCGACTTCTCGCCGGTGCCCGGGTGCGTCCACTCGCGGGTGCCCTCGGCGAGCTCGACGAAGTTCTTCACCGTCTCGGGCGCGTGGTTCTCGAAGAGCTGGACCTCGATGGGGCCCTGGTTCGTCTTCAGGGTGGCGTAGAGCTGCTCGGCCACGATCAACCTTCCCTAGTCCTTGCTGACGGTCCCCGATCCTCCCATGGCCGCCGGGGACGATGGCCGCGAGGCTCGCATCGGAGTGATGATCGGGCGAAGTCGGGCAACAGGATCGGCCGAAACGGCGCATGAGGCGGCGAATCGTGGCATGGTCGGCTCCGGGTCGCGCAGTCACGTCCGCCACGGCTGGGGACGTGGGTTCCGGGCCAAAGCGGGGTACCCGTGACCCGACGTGACCCGATCGCCCGGCCACGCGGGCCGAATCCCGCACTCCCAGGCATGATTTCGCCATGGGTGTAAAGGCGAAGAGGAAGTGACGTTTCCGGGGCGAGGCTCCGGACCACGTGCCACCGAGGAGGAGGATCTCGTGACCCGCAAGGACAGCGCGCGCGCCGCGACCGGCACCGCCAGGGAAAACGTGCGGCACGCCGTGGACGTGGTGGGGCCCAAGGCCGCCCTCGCCGCGCGCCAGGCGCAGCACACCGCACGGGACCAGTACGAGAGCGTGCTCGCGCCGCGCCTCGCGCAGGCCCGCAACGCGCTGCCGCAGGGCGTGGACGAGGCCGCCTCGCGCGTATCGAAGAAGACGCGGAGGGCCGCCAAGGAGGCACGCAAGTACGCGGGGCCGAAGCTGGAGGCGGCCCGCGCCGCGGCGGCCCCGGCGCGGGACGAGGCGCTCGACCGCTCGACGGCGGCGCTCGCCGCGCTGCGCGGTCAGGTCACGGCGGCGCAGGTGGCCAAGCTGAACAAGAAGCGGGTGCGCCGGGCGCGCACGGGGCGGGCGGTCAAGAAGCTCGCGGTGCTGGGCATTGTCAGCGGGCTCGCGATGGCCGCCTGGAAGTGGTGGGACCAGCAGGCCAACCCGGACTGGCTGGTCGAGCCGCCCGCTCCGACGGACGTCTCCGACCGCGCGTCCGCCACGGCGGCCGACGGCTCGCTCGACACGGAGGTGCAGGCCGAGCTCGACCCCGAGGTGCAGGCCAAGCAGGCCGAGTCGGACTCCTCCGAGGACGGCAACCGGTAACCGGGTTCCCGCGCGTTCCGAAACGACGGCGGCCCGGACCCACCTCACCGTGGGCCCGGGCCGCCGTCGTTTCGCTGGGGGCTGGGGAGTGCACTCGTGCCGGAGGGTGAAGGGCGGCGGGGTGGCCTTCACCCTCCGGTGCTGGGTGAAGGCCACCCCGCCGGGTGACGCGGCGCGTGGTCAGTCGTTGTTGCCGCGACCGCCGGAGAAGAGGCCACCGAGCGGGTCGTCGTCGTTGCCGCCGTTCCCGCCGCCGTTGTCGTTCCCGCCGCCGTTGTCGTCGTCACCGGCGGGCAGCGTCGTCAGGGTCACCGTGGAGCCCTTGTCCACCTGCGTGCCGGGGGCGGGGTCCTGCGCGATGACCACGGCACGGTTGTCCTGCGGACCCTGCACCTGGACCTGGAACCCGGCTTCCTGGAGGGTCTTCACCGCGTCCTTGAAGCGGGCGTTCTGCACGTTGGGCACCTGGACCTGCTCGACCTGCGGCGCCTTGGCCACCGTCAGCGTGACGGTGGCGCCGCGTTCGGTCTGGGTGCCGCCGTCGGGGCTCTGGCTGAGCACCGTGCCCGGAGCCTTGTCCTCGGACTCCTTCTCGGTCACCTCCACCTGGAAGCCCGCCTGGGTGAGCTGCTGCTTCGCGGCGTCCACGTTCTGGTCCACCACCGGTGGGACCGTGCGCGTCTCGGTGCGCACGACGGACAGTGTGATGCGGGTGCCCGGGTTGGCCTCCTGGCCGCCGGCCGGGTCCTGCTTGATGACCGTGCCCTCCGGCTCGCTGGAGGAGGCGACCTCCTGCTGGGTGACCTCGAAACCGGCGTCCTGCAGCTCGCTCTGCGCGTCCTCGAAGCTGTCACCGACCACGTCGGGCACCTGCACCGGCTCGGGGCCGTCGGAGAGGATCAGCGTGATGGTGTCGCCCCGGTTCACCTCGGTGTCGGCGGCCGGGTCCGTCTCGCAGACGGTGCCCTTGTCCTCCTCGCAGTGCTTGCTCGCGCCCTCGCGCACCTTCAGCTCGACGTTGTCGGCGCGGTCCGCGGCCTCCTGCACCGTCAGCCCGGTCAGGGTGGGCACCTTGACGCTGGTGTCGCTGCCGCCTCCGCTGCCGCTGAACAGCACCTTGCCGATGAAGATGGCACCGATCAGGATCAGCACCGCGGCGATGACCAGCAGGATCGTGGAGAGCTGGCTGGAGCGCTCGCGTCCCCGGCCGCGTGGTTCGCCGTACCCGTAGCCGCCGTCGTCCTCGCGCAGGGGCGGCAGCATCGAGGTGTGGCCGCCGTTCGCGGTGCGCAGCGCCTGGGTGGGCCGGTCCTCGGGTCGGCCCGCGTAGCCAGCGCCGTAGCCGACGGCGCCGAGCGCGGCGGTGGCGCCGACGGGCTGGCCGTCGAGGCACGCCTCGATGTCGGCGCGCATCTCGTCGGCGCTCTGGTAGCGGTAGTCCGGGTCCTTGGCGAGCGCCTTGAGGACGATCGCGTCCTGCTCCGGGGCGATCTCCGCGTCGTAGGTGCTCGGGGGCTGCGGCTCCTCGCGCACGTGCTGGTAGGCGACGGCCACGGGGGAGTCGCCGACGAACGGCGGCCGCACCGTCAGCAGCTCGTACAGCAGGCAGCCGGTGGAGTACAGGTCGCTGCGCGCGTCCACCTGCTCGCCCTTGGCCTGCTCCGGGGAGAGGTACTGGGCGGTGCCGATGACGGCGGCGGTCTGCGTCATCGTCACCCCGGCGTCTCCCATCGCACGGGCGATGCCGAAGTCCATCACCTTGACCTGCCCGCTGCGCGTCAGCATGACGTTGGCGGGCTTGATGTCGCGGTGGACGATGCCATTGCGGTGGCTGTACTCCAGCGCCTGCAGGATGCCGGCGCACATCTCCAGCGCGCGCTCGGGCAGCAGCTTGCGGCCGGAGTGCAGCAGCTCACGGAGCGTGGAGCCGTCCACGTACTCCATGACGATGTAGGGGATGGAGATCCCATCGACGTAATCCTCGCCGGTGTCGTACACGGCGACGATCGCCGGGTGGTTCAGCGACGCGGCCGACTGGGCCTCGCGGCGGAACCGGGCCTGGAACGTGGGATCGCGAGCCAGGTCCACGCGCAGGGTCTTGACGGCAACGGTACGGCCCAGACGCGTGTCGTGGGCCAGGTAGACCTCGGCCATACCGCCGCGGCCGAGCACCTGGCCCAGCTCGTACCGGCCGCCTAGGCGACGCGGCTCGTCCATATCTCCAGCCCTCTCCGTTCGTCCGGGCCACACCGGTGTGGCGCCCGGCGGCGTGCTGCCCGGCATACCGTACCCGCCGAAGGAGGACGCCCCGGACGGCGTCCGGACGCCGGAACCCGGCCGCGCACGCTCACCGGCCGGACCCCAGGACGGCCTGCATGACGCTCTTCGCGATCGGCGCGGCGAGCCCGCCACCTGAGATTTCGCCGCGCTCAGCGTTGCTGTCCTCGACCACGACGGCGACCGCGACCGGGGAGCCGCTCTCCGTCATGGCGTAGGAGATGAACCAGGCGTAGGGGCTCTCACTGTTGTCAACACCACGCTGTGCGGTGCCGGTCTTGCCGCCCACGGTGACGCCGTCGATCTGGCCGTTGGTTCCCGTGCCCTCCTCGACGACGTGCTCCATCATGTCCTGGAGCTTGGCGGCATTCTGCGCGGACAGCGCCTGGCTGAGCTCCTCGGGTTCGGTCTGCTCCACGACGCTGCGCGGTCCCTCCAAGCGCTCTACCAGGTAGGGCTTCATCAGCTTGCCGTCGTTGGCGATGGCGGCGGTGACCATGGCCATCTGCAGCGGTGTGGCCCGGTTGGACGCCTGGCCGATGCCCGCGAGGGCGTTCTGCGGGTCGTTGTCCTCGGGGTAGACGCTCTCGGCGGCGCGCACCGGAACGAACTGTTCCTGGTTGTAGCCGAACTTCCCGGCCACCTCGATCATCTTTTCGTTGCCCAGGTCGTGACTGATCCCGGCGAAGGTGGCGTTGCAGGAGTACTGCAGGGCGACCTTCAGCGTGGCGTCGTCACACGGCGGGCTGCCGAAGTTGCTGAGGGTCTTGGTGGACTGCGGGAGCTGGAACGGGTCCTGGATGCCGGAGGGCTGGTCCACGTCGTACCGGCCGCTCTCCAGTGCCGCCGCGGCGGTGACGACCTTGAACGTCGAGCCGGGCGGGTAGGTCTCGCGCAGCGCCCGGTTCAGCATCGGCTTGTCCACGTCGTCGTTCAGCGCGACCCACTGCTTTTGGTCCTCGAGCGAGTTGCCCGCGAAGGAGGAGGGGTCGTAGGACGGGGTGCTGGCCAGGGCCAGGATGGCGCCCGTGCTCGGGTCGAGCGCGACGACGGCGCCCTTCTTGTCGCCCAGGCCCTCGAACGCCGCGCGCTGCGCCTCGGCGTCCAGGGTGGTGACGACGTCGCCGCCCTGCATCGGCTTGCCGGTGAGCATGTCGATGGTGCGGTTGAAGAACAGCCGGTCGTCGGTGCCGGTGAGGAACTCGTCGTAGACGCCTTCCAGCAGGGAGGTCCGGAACGCCTGGGACGCCCGGCCGGTGACCGGCGCCCACATCTCGCCGTCCTTGTAGGTGCGCTTGTACTGGAAGTCGCTGCCCTCGGTCTCCGTGGAGCCGGTGACCGCCTTGCCCTCGACGATGATGTCGCCGCGCGGGTGGGCGTAGCGCTCGACGGCGACGCGGCGGTTGCGGTCGTCGCTTTGCAGCTCCTCGGCCTGCACGAACTGCACCCAGTTGACCCGCACCAGCAAGGCCATGATCAGGATGCCGCAGAAGATGGCGATCCTGCGGAGCGGCTTGTTCACGTCCTCACCACCTGGGTCATCTCGACGTCGGGATTGGGCGCGGGGGCGGGCGCGGGGCGGCGCGCGGTGTCGCTGATCCGCAGCAGGATCGCGAACAGCGCCCAGTTCGCGATGACGGACGAACCACCCTGGGCGAGGAACGGCATCGTCATACCGGTCAGCGGGATGAGCCCGGTGACGCCGCCGGCGACGACGAACACCTGGATGGCGAACGCGCCGGACAGGCCGACGGCCAGCAGCTTGCCGAACGGGTCGCGGGCGGCCAGCGCCGTGCGGATGCCGCGTTCGATGAGCAGCCCGTACAGCAGCAGGATCGCCATCATGCCCGTCAGGCCCAGCTCCTCGCCCACGGTGGCGAGGATGTAGTCGCTCTTGACGGCGATGCCGCCGATGAAGCGCGTGAAGCCCTCGCCGAGCCCGGAGCCGAACAGGCCACCGGAGCCGAAGGCGTACATGACCTGCGCTGTCTCCGTCACCCCGCCGTTGGCGCCAGGCTCCAGCGGGTTCAGCCAGTTGTCCACCCGGGCCGCGACGTGGCTGTTGAACGAGGCGACGAACACCGCGCCGCCCGCCGAGAGCAGCAGGCCGAACAGAATCCAGCTGGTGCGCTCGGTCGCGACGTAGAGCATCACCACGAACATGCCGAAGAACAGCAGCGACGTGCCGAGGTCGGTCTCGAAGACCAGGATGAGCAGGCTCAGCGCCCAGATCGCCAGGATCGGCCCGAGGTCGCGCCCGCGCGGCAGGTACACGCCCAGGAAACGGCGGCTGGCCAGCGCCAGCGCGTCCCGCTTGACCATCAGGTAGCCGGCGAAGAACACCGTGATGACGATCTTGGCGAACTCGCCGGGCTGGAGCGAGCCGACGCCGGGGATCGTCACCCAGATCTTGGCGCCGTTGACGGGCGGGAAGAACATCGGCAGCGCCAGCAGCACCAGCGCGACGGCCATGGAGATGTAGGTGTAGCGCTGGAGGATGCGGTGGTCCTTGAGGAACACCAGCACGGCCAGGAACAGCCCCACGCCGAGCGCCGACCACATCAGCTGGCCGGGCGCCGCGTTCAGCGGCTTCACCCCCGCCTCCTGGTCGAGCCGCCAGATCAGCACCAGCCCCAGCCCGTTGAGCAGGGTGCACAGGGGCAGGATCAGCGGGTCCGCGTAGGGCGCGAACTTGCGCACCAGCAGGTGCGCGACGCCCGCGATCAGCCCCAGCCCGAGCCCGTAGCCGACCATGCCGGCCGGAACCGTGCCGTCCTTGGCCAGCCCCACGTTGGCGTAGGCGAAGACGGGGATGACGACGGCGAAGACGAGCATCGCCAGCTCGGTGTTGCGGCGCGAGGGCAGGCCGCCGGCGGAGACCTTACTGGTGCCCGCGGTGGTGGTGTCGGTGCTCATCGAATCAGGGCCCCTCACGGCGTCCGGCACGACTTGGCGAGCCGCTTCTGCTCGTCGGTCAGTACGGGGGCGGAGGACGGATTGTTCGGGTCCTTGGGGCTGGGGTCGTCCACGGCCGGGGTGCCCCCGGTGGCCGCGTCCGCGTCCTCAGTGCCGTCCTGACCGGAGTCCTGACCGGCGTCCTGGCCCGCGTCCGTGCCCGGCTGCCGCTGGTCGGCCTCCTGCGTGGCCCGCTCGGCCGCCGCGCGCTGCTCCTCGACGATCTCGCACACCTCGGCCTGCTCGCCCAGCTCCTCGATCTTGTCCCGGGCCTGGGCGAGGCTGCCCATGGAGATGTTCTCCTTGACCTGGTTGCGCTGGTACACGGGGAGGTACTTGAGTTCGATACCGGTCGGGTCCTGGACCTCGCCGAGGTCCAGCGGCCCGAGCTGCTGGCTCAGGCCCCGGTAGAGGGCGACGGTGTCGCCGTCGGCGCCGACGTAGTACTGGGTGCGCGTCCACTTCCAGGCCGCGTACAGGCCCCCGCCGAGCAGGCCGAGTGCCAGGACGATGAGCAGGCCGCGCTTGAACCATCCGC
This sequence comes from Streptomyces sp. JJ66, assembly GCF_019303495.1. Lineage (GTDB taxonomy): Bacteria > Actinomycetota > Actinomycetes > Streptomycetales > Streptomycetaceae > Streptomyces. The sequence goes on from NZ_JAEVFI010000006.1 coordinate 131,663, forward strand.
CGCGCTTGCGGGGCCTGCGGAAGCCGGGCTGGTCGCCGTCGTCGGAAGCGTCGGCATAGGGGGCGCCGAACTCGCCGCCGCGCCCGGACTCCGGCGTGCCGGGCGCGGTGCCGCTGCCGGGCGGGCCGAAGCCCTCCGGCTCGCCCGCCCCGGGCTGCTGGGGCACCGACCGGCTGAGCGCGGCCGCCCGGGACGCCGGGGTGGCCTGCGCGCCGGGGCCGTCGCCGTGCGGGTGCTGGGTCTCGGCGACGGCGCCCACGACGACCGGGGTGTCGTTGAGCTGACCGGCTGCCTTGTCGCCCCCGTCCACGTCCAGCACGTCGGCGATGATCACCGTGATGTTGTCCGGGCCGCCACCGCGCAGCGCGAGCTGGATCAGCTCCTCGACCGTGTCGTGCGGGCCCTGGTAGGAGGCGAGCGTCTCCTCCATCGTCTGGTGGCTGACGACGCCGGACAGGCCGTCGGAGCAGATCAGGTAGCGGTCTCCCGCCCGCACCTCGCGGATCGACAGGTCCGGCTCCACCCGGTCGCCGCTGCCCAGCGCGCGCATCAGCAGGGAGCGCTGCGGGTGGGTGGTGGCCTCCTCCTCGGTGATGCGGCCCTCGTCCACCAGGCGCTGCACCCAGGTGTGGTCCTGCGTGATCTGGGTCAGGACGCCGTCGCGCAGCAGGTAGGCGCGGCTGTCGCCGACGTGCACCAGGCCCAGCCGCTGCCCCGTCCACAGCAGCGCGGTGAGCGTGGTGCCCATGCCCTCCAGCTGCGGGTCCTCCTCGACCATGACGCGCAGCTGCTCGTTGGCGCGCTGCACGGCGTCCCCGAGCGCGGTGAGCACGTCGGAGCCGGGCACGTCCTCGTCCAGCTGGACGATGGTGGAGATCACCTCGGAGCTGGCGACTTCGCCCGCCGCCTGGCCGCCCATGCCGTCGGCGACCGCGAGCAGCCGGGGACCGGCGTAACCGGAGTCCTCGTTGTGGTCGCGGATCATGCCGTCGTGGCTTCCGGCGGCGAAGCGCAGTGACAGACTCATGCGCACCTCGCCCGTCGGCTCCGGATACATCCGCACGGTGCCCACCCTCCGGTCGTCATGTTCGTCTACTTCCGCAGCTCGATGACCGTCTTGCCGATGCGAATCGGCGCTCCGAGCGGAATCGGCGTTGGTGTGGCGAGCCGGTTCCGGTCCAGGTAGGTGCCGTTCGTGGACCCGAGGTCCTCCACGATCCACTGGCCGTCCCGGTCCGGGTAGATCCTGGCGTGCCGGCTGGAGGCGTAGTCGTCGTCCAGGACCAGCGTCGAGTCGTGGGCCCGGCCCAGGGTGATCGTCTGGCCCTGCAGGTTGACCGTGGTGTTCATCAGCGACCCCTCGGTCACCACGAGCTTGGTCGGGGCGCCGCGACGGCTCCGGCCACCCCGGCCGCCCTGCGTGCCGGACGGCTGCGGCGCCCGGCGCGGCGCGCGCTCCGGCCCCCGCGCCGCGGCGGTGCGCTGGGTGACGCGGGTGCCGAACAGGTCACTGCGGATGACCTGTACCGCGATGATGACGAACAGCCACAGTACGGCGAGAAAACCCAGCCGCATGACCGTCAGGGTCAGCTCTGACATTGCCCCCGCTTCACCCTTCGGCTTGCCGGTAAATGATCGTCGTACTGCCCACGACGATCCGTGAGCCGTCGCGGAGCGTAGCGTGCGTCGTCCGCTGCCCGTCCACCACGATGCCGTTCGTGGAACCCAGATCCTGCACCGTGACCGTCGGGCCGGTGCGGACCTCGCAGTGTTTGCGGGAGACGCCGGGGTCGTCGATGCGCACGTCCGCCTCCGTCGAGCGGCCGAGAACCAGGGTGGAGCGGGTGATCTGGTGGCGGGTGCCGTTGATCTCCACCCAGCGCCTGACCTGGCTCGCGGGCACCGGCCCGGGCGCCACGCCGCCGTCGGGCGGCGGGGCCATGGTCATCCGGGGTGCGCCGGAGGGCATCGGCGGGATGCCGCCGGGCTCTGGGCCACCCGGGCCATCCGGGGCCTGCGAGCTGCTGGCCGCCAGGGTGCGGCTGCGCACCCGGTACAGGCCGGTGTCCAGCTCGTCGGCCTTCTCCAGGTGGACCTTGACCGAGCCCATGAAGGTGTAGCGCTGCTGCTTGGCGTAGTCGCGCACCATGCCCGCCAGCTCGTCGCTGAGCTGCCCGGCGTAGGGACTGAGCCGCTCGTGGTCGGGTGCGGACAGCTCCACGATGAAGTCGTTCGGCACGACCGTGCGGTCCCGGTTCCAGATCGTGGCGTTGTTGTCGCACTCACGCTGGAGGGCGCCAGCGATCTCCACCGGCTGGACCTCGGACTTGAACACCTTGGCGAAGGTGCCGTTGACGAGACCTTCGAGCCGCTCCTCGAAGCGCTTCAGAACTCCCACGGTGCACCTCCTTCCCAACTTCCGGTGTCCTAGTGCGCCGCTACCCCGCGCAGGGCAGAGCGACCGGTACTGCTTACTGATCGTATCCACGCGTCGGCCGGACAGCTGGTTCCGCTTGTCCGCCCGGCACCCGGGTGTCACCTCTCACACGATTCGTCCCCTCGGAACGTTCCCGGGACAGCGTCCCGCGCACGGCACCGACGGGGCGAATCGTTCCCCCGGATCGTAGAGGCGTACGTGGCCAGTGTCCCCCACCTTCGCCGGAGCCGGGGGTCGCCGTTATGGATGTGAGAGCACCTCCGGCAGCGTGCTAGTCTTCTGGATGTCGGCAGGGAGCGGACGCGAAACGGCCCGGGAACCGGGCAGGGAAGCGAAGCTCCTGACGACAACACCCATGCGCGGGTGGCGGAATAGGCAGACGCGCTGGATTCAGGTTCCAGTGCCCGAAAGGGCGTGGGGGTTCAACTCCCCCCTCGCGCACACCGGGACACCGACGAAAGTGTCCTTGTAGCACCGACGAAACGGGCTCATCGTGATCACGATGAGCCCGTTTTGCTGTGTCTGGGCAGGTCAGGTGTGGTGTGTGGTGCTTGCACGCGTGACTGCCCGGCGGCTTGACGGCCGCCGGGCAGTCCGGTTCTGTGTCTTCGGTTGTGGATCTTCAGTTGGCTGCTGGTGTGACCTCCTTACGCGGTCGTCTCGGTGAGGTACCCCTCGGGGGTCCAGGTGCCCAGGGGTTTGGTCTTGCGGCGGCGGGTGGGGCGGCGGTGGGGGTGGCTACCGTGGAGCGTGATGCTGCCGGCCCAGGTGGCGAGTTTGCGTTTGTTGGCGTGGGCGAGCTGGAAGGCCAGCAGGATGGCCTGGGCGGCGATGCCGCGGATGCGGCGAGTGCCACCGGATTCAAGGCGCTCGTATAGGGGGTCTTTGCCGAAGCCGTTCATGCCTTCGATGGCGTTGCGGAGCCGGAAGTAGACGCGCTGCCATTCTTCGGTGCCGTACTGGAGGGGCTGCCAGAGCTGGGCGCCGGCTTCGGGCGGGATGGTGATGGTGTGCTGGGTGCAGGCGGTGGGCGGGCCAACGGGGCTGGGGGCGGGGTCGATGAGGGGCAGGTGGATGCCCCGGCCGAGGGTGTAGGGCTTGAGAGAGCACTGGGTGCGGTTGGCCTCGGCGGGGCACATCATGCGGCGGTGGCCTTCGGCGTCGGCGCGCTGTTTGGGCAGGAAGAGGTAGGTGGTGCGCTGCCGGATCCGGTTGATCCAGGTCTGTTTGTCGATCTTCTTGGCTACGAGGTCCTTGGTGGCGTCCTTGAGGGGCTGGGGCATGGAGGGGCAGTACCAGTTGCCCTCGATGAGTTCGGCCCCGGCGAACTGGGCCTGCACGCCGAGCTGGTCCTTGGCGTAGTCGTAGACGGGCTGGTAGCCCATGGCGCGGATGGGGAGCTGGAACTTGTCCGGTTTCTGGTCGGGGTAGAGGCGGTCGCCGGCGAGGTAGCCGCGGGGGTAGCGGGGATCGACGTGCTGGAGGGCTTCGAGGGCGACTTCAGCGGGGCGGTGGCTGGGCTTGTCGAGGGAGAAGGCGACGACCAGGGACGGGACGACGTCGGGGTTGGCCGAGCCGTCGGGCAGGGGTGTGCCGTCGTGGTCGGGGTCGCGTGCGACGACGAGGCAGGCGTCGTAGCCGTACAGGCGCTTCTTGATGCGCTCCTGTGCTGGTGTGTCTGTCAGGAGGGGGTCTTTGTGTTTGGTGGTGCGGACGTACCAGCCGGCGTCGGGGTCGCTTGCCGTGACCGGGCTGTCGGAGGACAGGCCTTTCGCGTAGGTGCCGATGACGGTGGCGTCCAGGACGGCCGAGCCGTTCCAGCGACCTTCGAGCAGGGGGTGGGCGTCGAGGAGGGACATGGAGAGGATTCGGTTGGCGACCCGCAGCATGAGCGAGCGCCTGCTGGCGAGCTCGTCGGGGTCTGCCTCGCCGAGGAGGCGGGCTACGAGCTCGCGGTCCAGGCGGTGGTTCTTGGGCAGCGGTGAGGGGTCGACGGCTTCCTCGATGCGGTGGAAGAGGCGGCGGACGACTCCGTACGCGGCTTCGAAGCCTTGGGCGTGGTCAGGGTAGTAGGGGATTTTGAGGCGCTCGCGGGTCTCGTCGGTCAGGGCGAAGTAGAGGAGGTTGGTGACTGACGCGAAGATGACGGTTCCGGCGTTGCGCGCGGCGGCCAGACACATGCCGAGCAGCAGGGCCCGCACGGTGAGCGTCCGGTTGCGGCCGGTGGACTGGGCGACGAGGGGTTCGACCTCGGCGACGAGGCCGGAGGCGTCCAGCGCGGTCAGTACCTCGTGGACCTCGGTGTCGGGGACGGGTGGGCGGCGGGTACGGAGCTTGTCGAGGTGATCCTGGCGGTCGAGTCGGCTGGTCATCTACAGCTCCCTGAGCATGGCGGCGGCCTGGTCGGGCGGGAGGTTGCGGACGTGGGGCAGGATCCGGTCGATGGAGCGCAGGGTGGTCAGGCCGGCGGCGGCTATGAGGGTGGGCAGGTGCATGCGGGCCTCGATGGCGTCGACGAGCCAGGTGGCGCGGGCCCGGCCCATCACCAGGGCCGGCGTGCCGGGCGATTTCTTTGTCCGGGCGAGGAAGTTGGTGACGGTGTTGGTGCCTCGGGCGTGGCTGCTGGGGCGGAAGAGGTAGCGGGCCTGGCCGGGGCGGGCGGCCCAGGCGGTGGCTTCGGTGAGGACCGGTGCCCAGGCGGTGCGGCACAGCACGACGCGGGCGCGCTGTCCGCGGACGGTGACGCCGACGGCGCCGTTGGGCGCTTGGCGTACGTCGTGGGTGCGCAGCGGGATGATCTCGGGTGAGTCCAGGGCGCAGCCGAGCCCGAGGGCGAGCAGCAGCAGGCTGCCGGAGCGGAGTTCGTCGGTGGGCTGGGCGCGGGCGGAGGCATACAGCTGGGCCTGCTCGGATTTCGTGTAGGGGTGGGAGGGGTCGGAGCCGGTGTAGGCGGCGGGGTTCCCGGTGATCAGGTCGGGGCCGAGCAGGGCCTGGCGGAGTTTGTTGAGGCGGCAGCGTCGGTTGGAGCGGGACGACTCGTCCACGTGGAGGTAGCCGGTGGCCAGGTACCACTCGATCGCCTCGGAGGTGAGCAGGTGTTCGGCCTTGGTGGGGCGCCCGCAGGCGTCCGCGTGCGCGGCGGCGTACGCCAGGGCGCCCAGCCAGTCGCGTGCCTGCTTCGGTGTGGCGGGCTTGGCCTTGGTCACCGCGCGGCGGCAGTCCGGGCCGATGCGCTCCCAGACGGGGATGGGGAGCTTGGGCCGGTACCGGTCGATCGCGTCCATCGTGACTCTCCACCAGGAATAGACCCCGGGTGGGGTAATATTCCAATAACATTCGGTGGGAGTGGCGGCCGTCGTCATCCCGGGAGGTCCGTATGGGCGAGACTCTTTGCCGTGCCACAAGGAGACAAGCGCAGCCGCAGGCCCGTCGGGTACGTCCTTGAGGGCACCTGGCCGGGCGCTGTGCTCGATGACCACCACGGGGCGCGGGTCGCCCAGGAAGTGGCCGCAAGGCTGCGGAAGGTGATCGACGCGAACGGCTGGTCGATGGTGGAGGTGGCCCGGCGGACGGGTGTCGACCGGCTGACCGTCACGCGCGTGCTCGCCGGACAGGTGTGGCCCGACCTGCTGACGATCGCGACCTTGGAGAAGGCTCTCGACGTGGACCTGTGGCCCGGACGTGAACCGGGCAATCCGCCGCGATGAAATCGCATGGGCATTCGGCTCCTTGAAAAAGAGGCAGGATGAAATGGCCGAATGCCGTACACAGCCGGGCGGAGCCGGGTAGTGTCGGAAACGGCCTTAGCGGGCTATGACCGCCGCCGCAGACCCAGGGGGGCAACCCTGGGCCGTCCTACGCGGCGGCGGTTATTAAGTTATACGGGTGCGCCTGCGGCGATCATTGCTCGCGGGAGCCTATGTCAGGCGAATCTCCAGTTCATGCGGGGCCGGTAGTAGGTGTGGAAGTCGCCTTCGACGGTCACGCGTTCCAGAGCACCGCGCCGGGCGAGGTTGCGGAGGTTCTCGCGCAGCGCACGGCGGGCGGCGCCGTCACTCTCGCCGACACCCAGGAGCTCGGCGACATCACCGGTGCCCCAGTTGGTGTCGGGCCGCTGGGCCATCACCGTGAGGATCTGCTTCATCCGGGCCCCCCGGACGATCACCTCGGCGGGGGCGTCGTCCTGCATGTCGGACGGCAGGCCCGTATGCTCGGCGGAGGTAGCTTCCCGGGGCGGGGGGTGAGGGCCGGGGGCCGCATCATGCTCCGGTTCGGAAGGGTCCGTGTGCGGCGACGCGGCGCGCGGCGGAGGATCCGGCGGGACGATCTTGAGCTGGGGGCCCGGCTGGCCGGCCGCTGAGGCGCCTGAGCCGTCCTGCCGCGGACCAAACGTCTCGTGAGCGGTCTTCAGCGCGGACCGTGCTGTCGTCACGGCCGCCCACACTTCCTCCCGCCCCGAGGCGAGCCGCATGCGACGCTCCCTGAGCAGTCGCAGCGACTGCTCAGCCTCGTCGATACCGGCGTCGCACTCCTTCAGCGCCGCGTCGAACTTCCGGGCCCACCGTTCGAGGGCGTCCGGAGAATCATCCGGGATGATCTGCTCAGTCGCCTGAAAGGACATGGCGCCACGGTAAAGGCAGGAAGCCATATATGTCCTGCCTTCTTCACGACTGGCAGCGGCATTCGATGGACAAGGGAATCGCTGTGCCGTTTTGTCCTGGTTATATATTCGTTGCTCGAATGAATAGGCGATGAAATCGGGTTCGCTGGCTTACGGTTCCTTCGGGGAACTCTGGGTAGATGGCCAAGGCGACCACGCGGGCTGTCGCCGTCCCGGTACAGATGGCCCTCAGGGGGTCATGCCCTGTTTCGGTGGCGCTGTGTATTGCCAGGGAGCGGCGAGGTCGTCGAGCAGTGCGCGGGTGAGGTGCTCGGTGCCGTCCCGGATGGCACGTACGGCCCCACTGCGCAGGAGGTAGCCCACGCGGTCGGCCCGGCCACCGGTGAGCCGGTGCAGATGACCGGCGAGGCCCGGGAGAGTACCCATCGTGTGCCTGCGCAGCCGGAGGGCCGATTCCGCCCACGCCAGGTAATCAGTCCAGGCCCGGTCGCACGGCATCGGGCTCAAAGTCAGGTGCAGCAGACGGCGGCTGGGCCCGAGGCCGGGCAGGGCAGCCGCGTGGCCGGCGAACACGAAGGTGGCCGGAATCCGATCGCACAGGTAGTCCACGGTGTCGGACAACAGGGTGGCCGAACCCCTCGCTGTGTGGAGGTACTCGAACTCGTCCACCAGGACCAGCCCCGTCCCCAGTCGGGCCAGGGCGTCGCTCGTCTCCCTGGCCAGAACCGCTATCCCGGCCCGCTCGCGGACCGGGACCGCGGCCTGCCGGGCCAGCTCCGCCAGGAACACGCGTGGGGTCGTGGCCGGCGGCACCCGGACATAGACGACCGGCAGGCGGGTGCTGCCGGCGGGGAGCTGTGTCCTCGCCGTATAGCTCTGGCCGAGCGCCAGCAGCGCCGTGGTCTTGCCTGTGCCGGATTCGCCAGTCACCACGAGGCCACGGCGAGCCCCGGAGGTGTGTTCGTTGAGCAGCACCAGTTCCTCGGCCCGGCGGATCGTGGCCTCGACATCGGGGGTCGGGAGAGGGAGCCGGGCGTGGTACTCGATGCGCGCCTGGTCCAGCGCTCTGGCGGAGGGTGTCGTACCCGGTTCCAGCGGCGGGGTCTGGGCGGCGAAGGGAGAACCGACGGATGAGGACGGAGGAAGGGGATCGGCACATTTGCTCAGCGGCAGCAGAGGCGCGGGCGCGGTGGCGGGCACGGCGACCCACGAGTCCTGCGCCGTGCGAGCCCACACCTGCCGGGTGTCGTGCGGGTCCCGGCGTACCTCGACTGGTTGCTCCCCGCGCAGCGCGTCCAGGCCAGGGCTGTCGTAGTGGTGCCCGCGCACGTTCAGACCGGTCGCGGTCACGCGCCGACGCTCGCCGGGCAGCAGGCCGGCGAACGCCTGCGGGGAGGGCGGCGTGGCGACCCAGCCCGCCCGGGCGGTGAGTACCGCGTACGTGTGCGCCCTGCTGCGCGCGCTCCGGCATAGCGAACTCGGGGTTCTGCCGATGGATTTCGTCGTGGTTCCATTCCTCTTGGGTAAACGCGTCGAGCAGGTCCTGCACCATGGCCACGGGCCACCCGGCGTCCCGGGCCTGGTCGCCCCGCACGGACCGCAACCAGGTGCTGAACTGTGAGGCCAACGTCCTGGCCGCGACCTCGGCGCGGCGTCGCGGATACGGAAGCGAACCGGGCGCCGCGCGCACGAGAACACCATGACGGCGGCAGGCGTCCGCCAGCCGGGGGAAACCGGGCACTCGGTCCCAGAACAAGGTCTGGGGCCGGACGAGCGGGGGCAGCGCATCCCCGGCGTGCAGTCCGCCCGGAGCCGGGACTTCGTGCTCGCAGAGCCAGTTCGCCCGCCGGTCCGGGGGCATCCATATCCGGGCCAGCAGCGCGGCCCCGTCCACGGGCCGTGAACTCTCGCGTACGACGGCGGTCAGAAGCACCTCGGTGTCGACGTCCAGGGCGAACACCACCTCCAGGTCCCGCCGCTCGACGTGCGGTAGCGGCAGCGGGGGAAGCCGCACGGCGTCCACGACGACCTGTCGTCCTGGCCATTGCTCCGGACTGGCGATCAGGCCCGCGGCATCCAACTCCGTGTACAGGCGATGGAAGGTCGTCCGCGACGGCAGCACCAGCTCCCCTGAACCGGCCTCCGCCGCGAGGATCTGCCCGACCCGGCGACGGACCGCCTCGATCCCCGGCCGACCCCCGACCGACTCCGCCACCACCCGGCGCACCGCGTCCACAAGACGTGGATCCCACCTCGCCCCGAGCTCCTCACGGCGCCCCGCCCGGCCGTCCGCCAGTCCGGCTGGCCCCTCCGCCTCGTACCGCTGCCGCTTACGCCGCACCGTTCGGGCGGACGCCCCTCGTACCCCCGCCCGCCGCAACTCCTCGGACTTCGCCTCCTCCCGCTCGCCCAGCGTGCGCCGTGCCGGATCGAACTCAGGTCTCGGCCGCGCACCCGGCGGGGCACCGGGAGGCAGCCCAGTCAGGACCTCGACGATGTGCGGAAGCCACCAGCGCGCCCGCTCAGCGGCGTCACCCACGGGCAGGGGCGGGCCTGGCACGGGTGCTCGCGCCGCTTGGTCCAGTACCGAGAATCCCCGGCTCCGCATCAGCGTCACCACGTCCGCCTGCCGCTCGCCTCCCACCCCGTCCGTCAGCGTCAGGACCCGACCGTACACACCGGTGACGGTATACGCCCGCCCGTCGAGGCGGACCCGGTCACCCACACCCAACCAGTCCGGCCACACCGCGTTCATCTGCACCCTCGGTCCGGATACGGGGCCGGTCCGAGCCGCACCGAGACGCGCCCCCGTCGTGTTCACACCACGACGCGAGCGCTCCTCAGCCCCGCTCGGACCGGCCAGCCGTGGCGTTCAGTGAACTGGATGCGGAGGAAGCCGACTCGGGCCGCCTCGGCATCCAGTTCACTGAACGCCCTTACGGACAGATCCTGCCCCACACCACCCGGATGGAACACCCGGGATGATATTCCTATATCGACGGGTGAGGGTGGTCACATGATGCATCCCGCACACCGGGGCACCGCCGTCCGTGGCGTACGCCGCACCCTGCTGATCGTCCTGCTGTCGCACGACAGCAGGACGATCCTCCTCGAGCACCGACGCGATGAGCCAGCCTGGCGACCTCTGTGCGTCGACGTACCATCACATCGCTCCTACGCGCGTGCCGCGCACCAGTGGCAGCGGCGCTGGGGTAGCTGCTCGGGCATGCGCCGAGGCTCGGTGACCGGGCGGCTGACAGTCGGAGCGGCCTCGGGGCGCCATGACTACCACCTGGTCATCCTCAAGCTCTCCCGGGAGGAAGACCCGAGGCTCTTCTCGTGCTACGGGAGGTGGTGGCCGGTCGTGGACGTCGATTCCGCAGTTGTGTTCCCCAGGGAACTCGGCGTTCTGATGACCGGCTACGTCGGGGGATGGATCCCGGACGGCCCCATCGCCCTGGACGCCTGAGATCGTCCTGAAGGGTGGATCACTCGCCTCTGGAGCAGGAAGCGCTTGGTGCGCAGTCGCCAGCCAAAGTGCCGATGATGGCTGCGAGTTCAGCTTGTGGGACCTGTCGACCGACCACGTGGAGCCGGTTGGCCAATTGTGTCTCCAGGTCGTGCAGGATCCGCACGGCCACGGCGAGGTGCCTCAGAGCCCTGTCGGTCAGAACGACGAGCTTGCGCCGCCCGCCAGCGGGATGCGGTCGGCGTTCCACGTAGTCCCGCTTCTCGAGGTCGTCGATGATCTGGCCGTACGCGCTCCAGGACGCGCCATCGCTTGAGTTCGGCGAAGGCTCGGTCGACCGGGCCGCGGAGCCGGGCCAGGGCGGTGTTGGCCTGTTTCTCCCAACCGTTGTGGCTCTTGCCCTTGGGGCGCTTGATCGGGGTGCGGACCGTGCCGCCGGCGCCTTGGTAGCCCGAGTCGGCAGTGGTCTCATGTCCGCCTCGACGATGCCGTCTGCGCGTGCCGCGACGATGTCCTGGGTGGAGCCGGTGCGCGCGTTGCCGAGGAAGACGAGTTCACCGCCGGGTGTGGTCAGGCCCTGGACTTCCTCCCGTGGTCGCGGTGCTTGGCGTTGTAGAGCGGGTCGGGGTGGCCTCGGTGGCCTGGGCCGCGCAGCGCCAGGTGGGGATCAGGGTGCCGTCCAGCAGCAGGCGTCGTCCGGGACCGGCGGCCTGAAGCCCGTCCGGGGGTGTGGGAGCGAGTGGGGCCAGGGCGGCGATACCCTCGTTGACGTAGCGCCAGGCGGGGTCGGTCGACACGCCGAAATGCGCGCCGAGTTGCGCGAACGTGTCGCCTTTGGCCAGCCAGACCAGCAGCATCATGGCCTGGTCCCAGCTGGTCAGAGCCCGCCAGGAGCCCCCTGCCTCACTACCTTCGGGCGGCATCAGGTTCTCCAGCCAGGAAACCAGGTCGGACGGGACCAGGACAGTTCCGCTTCCCTCAGCTCGGCCAGGACCCGGTCCGCTTCCTGACGCAGCACCTCCACCCGGCGCGAAGCATCCCGCTCCCGCTCCTCCAGCAGACCGATCACCGACGGCATCCCGAACCTCCACGACCGCACCGACACGACGTGCACTGCCTGCCACGGAAACCCCGACACTGTGCCTGACCAGCGGAAACCCGGCGATCAAGTACGGAAAGACAACAGCTTCTCATGTCCGCGGACTACCTGCTGGAGAAGCTGTTCTCCGACCTCCTCGACGGCGAGCTGCTGGTCGGCCGCGAGCAGCACGGCGACGGCGCCTCATGCCTTGGCGGGGATCGGGCGCAGCCAGCCCGCCGGGTCGGGCGTGTGACCATGCTGCACGTCGAAGAGGGCGCGGCGGATGGCCATGGTGACCTCGCCGGGCTCGCCGTTCCCGACGGTCCAGTCGGTGTCGCCGTCCACGACCCGGGTGACCGGCGTGACCACGGCGGCGGTGCCGCACGCGAACACCTCGGTGATGACGCCCCGCTCGCACTCGTCGCGCCACTGTTCCACCGAGATCAGCTCCTCGCCGACCTTATGGCCGAGCTGGTCGGCGAGGGTCAGGAGGGTGTCCCGGGTGACCCCCGGAAGCAGGGTTCCGGTGAGGCGGGGGGTCACGAGTTCGGCGTCCGGGCCGGTGCCGCGCACAAAGCAGAGGTTCATGCCGCCCATCTCCTCCACCCAGCGGCGCTCGACGGCGTCCAGCCAGACAACCTGCGCGCAGCCCTTCTCCCGGGCCATCCGCTGGGCCACGAAGGAAGGCGCGTAGTTGCCGGCGACCTTCACATTGCCCGTGCCGCCGGGCATGGCGCGACTGTACTCGCGGTTGATCAACACCGAGACACTCTCCACCTCGTCCCCGAAGAAGCCGCCGGCGACGAACGCCATCAGCAGGAAGCGGAAAGACGGGGAGGGGCGCAGCATCAGGTTGTCGTCGGTGGCGAAGAGCAGCGGACGCAGGTAGATGCTGTGGGCGGGGTTGTCGGAGAGCCAGTCCTGGTCGGCGGTGACCAACCGGTCGATGGCCTCCAGGAAGAGCTCCTCCGGCATCTCGGGCATGGCCAGGCGGCGGGCGGAGGCCCGGAACCGGCGGGCATTGTCGCGGGGACGGAAGACCGCCACCGACCCGTCGGCCTGTCGGTGGGCCTTGATGCCCTCGAAGATGTTCTGCCCGTAATGGAGGCCGACGGTGCCGGGGTGCAGGGAGATGTTCCGCAGCGGCGTCAGTTCGGCCTGGTGCCAACCGCGTTCCTCATCCCACAGCACGCTGTACATGTGGGCGGTGTAGGTGTCGCCGTGGCCAGGGTCCGTGATACCACCGGCGGGTGGGACGGCGGCGGGCGGCTCGTGGTCGGTCGTGGTCATGTCGGTGTCCTTCAGTGAGGGGCGAAAAAGAAGGTGTCGCGGCGGAGGAAGGCGCCATCCTCGTCCACGACGAAGAAGTCGGAGAACCGCAGGTCCACCGGGGAGTCGTCGTGCAGGACGCCCCGGAACGAGCCGTGCACGGAGACGTTCCGGCCGTGGGCGATGGCCGTCTCGAGAGCATGCCGGCCGGAGCGGATCGGGCGCTGCCGCGTGTAGAAGTGCCGGATGCCGGACCGACCGAGGAAGGGAGCGTGGCCAGGCCGGTGGTAGATCGCGTCTGGGGCGAAGAGCAGGACCATCGAGGCCATGTCACCCGCGTCGATCAGGTCGAAGTGGCGGATCACGCGGGCGATGGCGGCCGCCTCGGGCGAGTCCTCGGCGTGGCCGGCGAACAGGTCCGCGCCGGCCTGGGAGATGGTGGTCATCCTCGTTCCTTTACGAGCGGGGTGGGGTCTGGGGAGCGGCCGGGGAGCGGCCATAGGTCCTCGTGGTGCAGCTCGGCCGGGGCGTATTTGCCCAGGGCGCTAATCAGGAGGCGCAGTTCGACCGCGAGAGAGTCGACGAGTCGGCTCAGCCCCTCCTTCGGGTCCTCGTCGACGGCGAGGAAGGCGGCGCGCCCCAGTCCGACGGCCCGGGCGCCGAGGGCCAGTGCCTTGGCTGCGCGGGACCCATCGTGCATGCGTCCGGAGACGAGCAGGCAGTCGTTGCCGGGGGCCAGGCGCAGCAGGCACTCGGCGAGGGGGAGGCCGACATGGTTGAGGAAGGAGTGCGGGGCCCAGCCGGAGCCGCCTTCGGCGCCGTCCACGGTCACAGCGTCGGCCCCGGCGTCCCAGGCGGTGCGGGCGGCCTCGCGGACGTCCCGACCCGGGGGGAGCTTCACCCAGACCCGAGCGCGCGGGTAGTTGTTGCGCATCATCCGGATCTGCTGGCGGAGGATCTCGGTGGTGAACGTGCCGGGGCTGGCGCAGCGCAGTACGTGGTCCGCATCTGTGCCGTAGACGGGCTCGACGGTGAAGCGTTCGGCGGTCGCGGCGGCCAGCTCGGCGGACAGGACGGTCATGCCGCCGAGTCCCGGCTTGGCGCCCTGGCCGACCTTCAGCTCGAAGGCAAGGCGGCCGGAGTCGAGGAGGGGGCGGGCACTGGGGTCGCTGTAGACCATGTTCCAGACCTCGGCGTCGGCGTCCTCGGTGCTCTGCTGGACGGCGATCCCGCCGACCCCGTCGGGAAGTTCGGCGAGGTACTCGCAGATCCGGGCGCGCAGGGTGCGGTCGTCGCCGTCGGCGTCCGGAAGCCGGCCGAAGCCGCGTGAGGGCATGATGTTCTCCCCGATCACCATGGGGAGGCCGAGCCGACCGGCCTGGCGGCTCAGCGCGTTGGCCAGGTCCGCGCTCGCGACCTGGGTGGAGCCGAGGGCGGAGACGTACAGAGGCAGGGGCGCGGTGAGGCCGCCGATCCGGGTGGTCAGGTCCACGTCCGTGTGGTGGGGTTCCCGGCCGAGGTCGATGAGTTTCTCCAGGCGCCCGGGCATCAGCACCGGGGGGACCAGGCGGAGGGCGTCCAGCTCGTCGCCCGCGACGGCCGGGGCAGGCACAGCGCCCGCCCCGTACAGCGCGGTGCCGTAGACGGGCAGGGGCGGGAAGGCGCTCGCGGCGCCCTCGCGGGCCCGGGTCCGTACGGCGTCCTCGGGGAAGCCGGCGGCTCGCAGGGTGCCGGTCACGGGGAGACCACCCCGGGGACCTTCGGGTAGGCGTTGGCCTCCCAGACGTGGTCGAGGCCGGCGACGTAGCGGGTGAGGCGCTCCAGGCCGATGCCGAAGCCGGCGCTCGCGGGGATGCCCTCTCGGGCCAGCTCCAGGTACCAGCCATACTTGGCGGGGTTTTCGCCGGTCTCGCGGATGCGGGTGACGATGGTGCGGTAGTCCGATTCGCGTTCGCTGCCGCTGCACAGCTCGCCGTACCCCTCCGGGGCTATCAGGTCGAAGCTCTGGAGGACGCCGGGGTTGTCGGGGTTCTCCCGATCGTAGAAGCCGCGCGAGCCCTTGGGGTACTCGGTGACGAAGAAGGCGCCGTCGCTCGCGCGGGAGAGCAGGGCCTCGGCCCGCCAGTCGATCTCGGCGTCGGGGCTCTGCTCGTGGCCCAGCTCCCCGAGCCGGCGGGCGGCCTCGGTGTGGGTGTGGCGGCCGAAGCGGGCGCGGAGGATCCGGGTGAGCGCCTCGCGGTCGCGCCCCAGGCTGTCCAGTTCGGCGGCCATGGTCGTGGCCACGTCCTCGACGACGTACGCGACCAGATCCTCGGCCACGTCCATGATCTCGTCGCGGGTCGCGCCGGCGACCTCCACGTCGATCTGGTGGAACTCGGCGAGGTGCCGACTGGTCGAGGTGGTCTCCAGCGGCTCCAGGCGGACGTTGGGCGCGATGCAGAAGATCTTGTCGAAGGCCAGGAGGGAGGCCTGCTTGTGGAGGATCGCGCTGGTCATCAACTTGTACGGGTGGCCGTAGAAGTCGATGTCGACCTGCTTGGCGCCGCGCGCGCCCGGGTCCGTGACCGGGCCGATGATCGGCGGGAGCAGCTCGGTGAAGCCGCGTCGTGTCAGGTGCTCGCGGGCGGCGGTGAGGATGCGCTGCTGGACGCGCAGGACCGCCCGGGTGCGGGGCGAGGTGAGGTGGGCGCGGGGGTCGCTCGGCGGGACGTCCGCTTCCAGGACGCTTCCCGGCTCCGGGCGCGTGGTCGGGGTGGTCATGTGGTGGTCTCCAAACGCAGATGAGCCGGTTCGGCGTCGAGCGTGCGTCGATCGAACGCGCGGGCGACGTGGGACAGGGAGGTGAGCAGGCCGGAGGAGGTCACCCGGCCGATGGCGTGGCGGGCGTCGGCGGGCGGCGCGATGGGCAGTCCGCCGGTGCTCGCCCACTGCAGGCGACCGTCGCCGTCGATGACCCCGCGGGTGCGTCCCGCGTTGTCGGGGTGCAGGCAGTAGGGGACGTCGAGCCGGCCCAGGGCGAAGGCCTCGGCGAGCGCGGCGCCGACGTCGGAGCCGAGCTCCAGCACCCCGGCGATGATGGCGAGGGCCTCGTCGTGGATGCCAGTGTCCTCGACGGGCGGCGGGGCGGGGCGGGCGGCGGCGCGGTCGGCCGCGGCGGCGGCGTGCTCCAGCGCGGTGACGTTCTCCGCGATGGTCGGGATCCGGTGGGCCTCCGCCGTGGTCTTGACGATCAGCCGCTCGGCGCCGGCGTCCACCGTGAGGGTCGCGGCCGCGTCGAGGAGGGCGAGGGCGCCCTCCGGGGTGTGGGGGTAGAGGCCCATGTAGGTGTAGACGACGACGTGCCGGTCCACATCGGGCAGCAGAGCGTCGGCCAGCCGCCGCAGGGCGGTGATCGCCTCCAGGTCCTGGGCCCGGTCGGTCTGTTGGGCGTAGCTGAGGGACACGCTGCGGATGCCGTGCTGCCGGAAGAACAGCGCCTCCAGCACGCTCATGGCGACGAGCAGGCTGGGCGGGCACAGCTGGCCCAACAGGCAGCCTCCGAAGGTCTCCAGGTGCGGGGTGATCCCGGATTCGCCGGTGCGGGCGAAGAGTTCGCAGGACCGCGCCCAGTTCGCGATGGACCGGCGCAGCGGCATCCGGCTGTAGGGCAGGCAATAGGAGACGGGGCCGCCCTCGGTGGCGTCGAGGCCGAGGACGGCCATCGCGCGGAAGATGGCGGTCGGGTCGGCCGAGCCGTGCCGGACCTGCACCGGGAAGTCGGCGTCCCGGATCCCACGCAGCACCTCTCGGGTGGTGTCCGGGGCGTGGGCGGCGATCGGGTAGCCGTTGAGCGCGGTGCCGGCGGCCAGGGCGGCACGGGCCGCCGCGTCGTCGCCGACCCGGGTGTAGCTGTCGATGGTGAGGGTGCCGGCGGTGTGGGCAGCCGCCTCGCGGGTCGCGAGGAGGCCCTCGCGCATCAGGGCCGGGTCGCTCATGCCCATACGGGGCTGGACGACGAGCCGGCCCGCGGCCCGGGCCCGGGAGACGAACCCGGCGAAGCCGGCGGCCCGGTCCGGCGCCGGGGGCCGTGCCGGGGTCGTTGTCGTCATGGTTCGTCTCCTCCTGGGGTCCCTCGTGCCGTTGCCTCGGTCGACCATAGGGGCGGCCGGGAGCGGTGCCGGGCAGGAGGAGCGGCAGCGATGAGGCAGTTTCAGGGACCGTCGGGAAAGCGGCTTCGGGGCGGCCGGAAACTGCCCCCGCGCTGCCGGGCGCACTGCCCCAGGGCCCCGATTCGCGTGCCTAGTGTGTCGATTCGCTCCCGACGTCCAGAGAAATCAAAGGGATGGAACTCGACACAGCAATCGGCGCAGTCGACACCCGGTCACGCGAACGTCGCACGGTCGTCGTGTCGAGCATGGCGTCCGATTCCCACACATGGAATCTCGTGTTCCTGCAATTGCTCCTCGAGGAACTCGGCCATGACGTGATCAATCTCGGCGCGTGCGTCCCCGACGACCTGCTGGTGGCGCGGTGCCTTGCCGATCGGCCCGATCTGCTCGTGCTGAGCAGCGTCAACGGGCACGGTCTGCAGGACGGCCTCCGGGTGATCGGGGCGCTGCGGGGGCGGCCGGAACTCGCCGGACTCCCCGTGGTCATCGGCGGGAAGCTGGGCATTGGAGGCGCCGATCCGCGCCGCGCCCCGGTCCTGCTCGCCGCGGGATTCGACGCGGTCTTCGAGGAGGGCGCGTCGAGCGCGGCTCTGTTCCGGACCTTCGTGGACAGCCTCCCCTCGGGCGCACGGTTGTGAGGCCCCGCCCGTCGTCGCCCTCCACGACCGCACCTGCCGAGCACGAGCCTGGAGAGAAGAAGTGACAGCTGAGCAGGCTTCCGACGTCAGCAGCGGGAACGCCTTCCTCGAACTGCCGTATTTCCTTCCGTCCTTCGACACCTTCGTCAAATTGGAGGGGCTCAACCCGGCCGGTTCCATCAAGATGAAGGCCGCCCGGGAAATGGTGGACGCGGCGGAGGCTCAGGGACTCATAGGGCCCGACACCCGGCTGATCGAATCGACCTCGGGGAATCTCGGGATCGCCCTCGCCTCGATCTGCGCGGCCCGGGGGTATCCGCTCACCGTGGTAGCGGACCCGAACGCCAACGCGCGCAGCCTGAAGTACATCCGGGCCCTGGGCGCCGATCTCGTCGTCGTGACGGAACGGGACGCCGCCGGCAGCTACCTGCGGACCCGTATCGACCTGATCCGGCGCCGGGTCGCCGCCGACCCCCGGCTGCTGTGGCTGAACCAGTACACCAACCCCGCCAACGTAAATGCCCACGTCAACCACACCGGGCCGGAGATCTTCAAGGGCTTCGGGCTGCCCGACTGGCTGTTCGTGGGCACCGGCACCTCCGGCACCCTGATGGGCTGCGTGCGCTACCTGCGGAACATGGGCGCGCCGACCACGGTCGTCGCGGTCGACGCCCTCGGCTCGGTGACCTTCGGCGGGCCGCCCGGCCGTCGGCTGCTGCCGGGTTTGGGGGTGAGCCGGCGCCCCGAGATCTTCCACGACGACGGCTCCTTCCTGAAGGCGGTCATCGGCGAGGAGGACACCATCCGCGCCTGCCGCCGGGTGGCCCGCGAGTACGGGCTGCTGCTGGGGGGCTCCTCCGGCACCGTCCTGGCCGCCGTGGGCTCCTTCCGTGACCGGATCGCGCCCGGCAGCCGCGTCCTGGCCATCTCCCCCGACATGGGGGACGGCTATCTCGACTCGATCTACGACGACCGCTGGGTCGCCGAACGCTTCGGCGCCGGGGTGCTCGAACCCGCCCGGTCCGTCCGCTCCCCCCAGTCTCCCGTCTCCCAAGGAACCCTCCATGTCTGAGTCCCCGACCACCCCGACCGCCCCGACTACCGGCGCGGCCACGGCCGCCGAGCCGGCCGTGCCCGCGTTCTCCGTCCTCAACGGGCGGGACGTGGTGGCGCTGCTCGACGGCCGCGAGCGCGAGACCATCGACCGGGTGGCGCGCGCCTACCTGGCCCACGAGGCCGGCGACAGCGTCAACCCCGACAGCTACTTCCTGCGCTTCCCGCAGAAGCTGGAGGCCCGGATCATCGCCCTCCCCGCCTACCTGGGCGGGGACGTGGAGATGGCCGGCCTGAAGTGGATCGGCAGCTTCCCCGGCAACGTCGCCTCCGGGCTGCCCCGGGCCTCGGCCGTCCTCGTCCTCAACGACTTCGCCACCGGCTACCCCGTCGTCGTGATGGAGGCCGGGTCCGTGAGCGCCGCCCGCACGGCCGCCTCGGCGGCCCTCGCCGCGACCACCCTCGGCGGCGGGAACCCGCGCTCGGTGGGTGTGGTCGGCGGCGGCGTGATCGCCCGGACCATCTGCCGCTACCTGGCCGCCGCCGACGTGCCGCTGACCGCGGTGCGCTGCCACGACCTCGACGCCGCCTCCGCCACGGCGCTCGCCGACCACCTGCGGGAGCGGTACGGCTCCGAGGCCGCCCCGGCCGGCCTGGCCGAGGCCCTCGACTGCGACCTCGTCGTCCTCGCCACCACCGCCGCGAAGCCGTACGTCCCGGCCGACACCCGGTTCCGCCCCGAGCAGCTCGTCCTCAACATCTCGCTGCGCGACCTGGCCCCCGAGATCCTCTTCGAGGTCGACAACGTCTTCGACGACGTCGAGCACTGCATGAAGGCCGACACCTCGCCCCACCTGGCCGAACAGCTCAGTGGTGGCCGCGAGTTCGTCACCGGCACCCTCGCCGGCGTGCTCAACGGGACGGTGACCCTCGACCCCGAACGGGCCACCGTCTTCTCCCCGTTCGGCCTCGGCGTCCTCGACCTCGCCGTCGGCCACGAGCTGTACCGGCGGGCCCGCGAGAAGGGCCTGCTCGTCGAACTGCCGCATTTCTTCGGCGAGACCCGGCGCTGGCCGAGCTCCGTCTGACCGGGCCGGCGCCGGTCATCCGTCAAGAGTGAAGTACGAGGCTTTGGAGATGGTGGGGATGTCCCGACACCGTGAGGAGACGGCCGTGGGCCGCCCGACGGATTCCTGCGTGCACGAACTGTTCGAGGAGTGGGCCGCGCGGACCCCCGACGCGACCGCGCTGGTCTCCGGGGCCGGGGCGATGAGCTACGCCGAACTGGACCGGCGGGCCGACCGGCTCGCCCGGCACCTCGTCGCCCGGGGCGCCCGTCCCGGCGCGGTGGCGGGCGTCCACCTGGAACGCGGCCCGGAGCTCGTCGTCGCCGTTCTCGCGGTGCTCAAGGCCGGCCTCGCCTTCACCATGCTCGACCTCCAGTTCCCGACCGCCCGGCTGGCCGACGTGGCCGACCGGGCCGGCGTGGAGCTGATGGTCAGCCGGGACGAGCTGCTCGCCCCCTGGGCGGACCGGCTGCCCGACCTCGTGATCCGCCTCGACGAGGAACGACACGACGACGGGCACGGAAACGGCGGCACGGACGGGCACGGCTGCACGGACCGGGACACCGGCACGTACGAGGACACCGGCACGGACCGGGACGGCTTCGGGTCCCTCGGCCGGCGGGCCCACCCCGAGAGCCCCGCCGTGGTCATGTTCACCTCCGGCTCCACCGGCGAGCCCAAGGGCATCGTCGCCCCACACCGCGCGGTCGTCGGCACCCTGCTGGAGCAGGACTTCGTCTCCTTCGGCACTGACGAGGTGTGGCTCCAGTGCTCCCCGGTCTCCTGGGACGCCTTCCTGCTCGAACTCTTCGGACCGCTCCTGACCGGCGCCTCCTGCGTCCTGCAACCGGGCGGCCGGCCCGAGCCGGCCGTCATCGCCGACCTGGTCGCCCGGCACGCGGTCACCACCCTCCACGTGTCCGCCGGCCTCATGAACTTCCTGATCGACGAGTACCCGGAGGTCTTCGACCGGGTCGGCCAGGTCATGACCGGCGGCGAGGCCGCCTCGCTCGTGCACGTCGAGAAGCTGCTGACCCGCCGGCCGGACCTGCGGCTCGTCAACGGCTACTCCCCGGCCGAGAGCATGATCTTCACCGTCGCCCACACGGTCTCCCCGGCCGACGCCCGCGCCTCCTCCGTCCCCGTCGGCCTGCCGCTCGCCCACAAGCGGGTGTACGTCCTCGATGAGCGGCTGGAGCCGGTCCCCGTCGGCACGACCGGCGAGCTGTACATGGCGGGC
>NZ_JAEVFI010000007.1 GCF_019303495.1 Streptomyces sp. JJ66
TTCCTTCGGACACCCTTCCAGGCGATCCTCCGGGCGCTTCCCTTCGGTGTCTCCGACACTATCAGAATCATTTTCGCCGATCACATCGGCTGATCCTGAGTGGAATTCGGAGTAGGTCTTGCTCAGCGGAAGATTTTTCCCGCTCACCTCAGCCTATCGGCTTTCAGGCAACCGTTCAAATCTACCTCCCCGCGAGGGCTCCGTCAAGGGTTCCCCGTGGGCGGAGATGACCATAGCAGCAGACCGGCGTCCGGTGCACATCCGGCCGGTGTCATGCCGCGGTGGGGACGGAAGCGGCCCGGTCGGCGGCGTCGATGTCGCCCGTCTCGCCCGCGCGGGCCGCGCGTCGGCCAAGGATCAGCACGTACGCGAGGAAGGCGGCCTCGGCCAGGACGCCGATGGCGATGCGGGCCCACGTGGGCAGGCCGGAGGGCGTGACGAAGCCCTCGATCACGCCCGAGACGAACAGGATGACGGCCAGCCCGATGGCCATGCCGATCGCGGCGCGTCCCTCGGCGGCAAGGGCGTCCCGACGGCTGCGCGGGCCGGGGTCGATGACCGTCCAGCCGAGCCGCAGTCCCGTTCCCGCGGCGACGAAGACGGCCGTCAGCTCCAGCAGTCCGTGGGGGATCACCAGGCCCAGGAACACGTCGAGGCGTCCCGCTGCGGCCATCAGACCGATGCCAACGCCCAGGTTGGCCATGTTCAGCAACAGGACCCAGAGCACCGGGATGCCCAGGAGGGCGCCGAAGGCGAGGCAGATGGCGACGGCGCGGGCGTTGTTCGTCCACACCTGGGCGGCGAAGGACGCGGCGGGGTTGCTGGAGTAGTACGACTCGTACTCGCCGCCGGGCCGGGTCATCTCCCGCAGCTCCTCGGGCGCGCCGATGACCGCCTGCACGTCGGGATTCTGCGCGATCCACCAGCCGATCACGGCGGCCAGCAGCAGGGACAACACCGCGGCTGGGGCCCACCAGTGCAGGGTGCGGTAGACGGCGGCGGGGAAACCGGCGGTGAGGAAGTGGCCCGCGTCGCGCCAGGAGGAGCGGCGTGGGCTGGTGACGGCGCTGCGGGCGCGGGCGACGAGTGTGGTCAGGCGCGCGGTGAGCACCGGGTCGGGGGCGCTGGCCTGGAGCTGGGACAGGTGGGTCGCGGTGCGCTGGTAGAGGGTGACGAGTTCATCCGCCTCGGCGCCGGTGCGCGGGCGCCTGCGGCGCAGCAGCTCCTGCAGCCGGTCCCATTCGGCCCGGTGCGTGGTGACGAAGACGTCGAGGTCCATGAGGAGAGCTTCGCAGAGACACCGGCGTGGCGGGGCGCCCGGGCCGGTCGGCACACTGTTCATATGACTGGAGAGGGGACGTAACGGTGAGCGAACTGGTGACGGGGGATGCGGTGGTGCTCGGGCTGCGGCCCGCCCGGCTGCCGAGCCGGGCGCTGGCCGTCGGCATCGATCTGGTGGTGCTGTTCGCCGTCTACCTCCTGCTCTCCTTCTGGATGCTGACGGCCGTCGGCTCGCTGGACCAGGCGGCGCTCGCGGCCGTGGTCGTGGCGTTGGGGTTGCTGGTGCTCGTGGGCGTCCCGGTGCTGGTCGAGACGCTGTCGCACGGGCGCTCGCTGGGGAAGCTGGCGTGCGGACTGCGCGTGGTGCGGGTGGACGGCGGACCCATCCGGTTCCGGCACGCGCTGGTGCGCGGGCTGCTGGGGTTCGTGGAAGTCCTGATGACGCTGGGCATGGTGGCGTGCGTGGCCTCGCTGGTCTCAGCGCGGGGCCGACGGCTGGGCGACGTCTTCGCCGGGACGCTCGTCGTCCGCGAACGCGTACCCGTGCCACAGCAGGCTCCCCCCGTGATGCCGCCACCTCCGTGGCTGGCCGGGTACTTCGCCGAGCTGGATCTGTCCCGGGTGCCGGACGGGCTGTGGCTGACGGTGCGGCAGTACGTAGCGCGGGCGGGGCACTTCGATCCGCAGGCGGGGGCGGCCATGGCCGAGCGACTGGCGGGCGACGTGGTCGCGCTGACGGGAACGGCACCACCGCAAGGCGTGCCCGCGCTCGGCTACCTGATGGGAGTGCTGGCCGAGCGGCAGGTCCGGGAAGCACGGCGGCTCCCGGGGGCGAGCGCGCAGGGGCCGGTGCCCGTGCCCGGTGCGGGGACCGTCACGTCACCGGCGGCGGGGAGGGCGCCGGAGCTGTCCCCGTCCACGCCCGGCCCTGCTCAGTCAGCACCCCAGCCTGCGCCTGCGGCGCCGCCGGTCCCCCAGCGGAAGGGCGGCGGTGCGGGGTTCGTACCGCCCGCGTGAGCGGACCGGTCCGCGCGGCGCGGGCTGAGCGCTCGCGGCGGGACCGACGGCCTTGGGTGGGGCGCGCGGGAAGACGCGCGGGATCAGCGGGTCAGTCGAACTGGGAGGGCGGCGACTCCAGGTCCTCCAGTTCCACACCGGGAGCGGCGAGGACGACATCGCCCGCGAGGTGCACGGTGTGCTGCTCACCGGTTTGCAGGTCGCTGACCTGGTACTCGTCCGCGATCAGGGGGGCACTGTCAGTGGCGTGTGCTTCGCTGCTCACCAGTGACCAGGCCTGATCGACGGTACGCGGGGCGAGTACGGGAGGGGCGAAAGTGACGAGGCGGACGCGGGTGGGTGCGGCGCCCCGGGCTGGGCGCAGGAGCCGGGCGGTGGCGACGAGGAAGGCCGGGGAGACACCGGTGAAGGCGTGTGCGGCGGCGTTGCCTTCCTGGGCGTGGTCGCCGCCGGGATCGCTGCGGACCCAGGTGAGGCCGTCCACGGCGGCGCCGCGGATCTGCCAGTGGGCGGCGGCGAGCTGGAGACGCAGGGGGCGGCCGAGGGTGTCCAGCGTCAGATCGACGGAGCCCGCGGGGGCTCCGGAGGGGGAGGTGAGCTGGGAGACGTAGCGCCAGCCGGAGGGGCCGGTAGCGCACTGGAAGTGTTCGTCGCCGAGAGGGGTGTGGTCGTGGGGATCGAAGAGCGAGTAGCGGCCGCGGGGCATGGTGGGTCCTCGATACGGCGGGCCCCCGTCGCCCGGGGCGCGGGCGGCGGGGGCCGGAGGCCGACTGCGGTGCGCTGATCAGCGGGAGATCAGGTGCGGGTTTCCCGTGCGGGTCCCGGGACCCGCACCGGATCGGCTGGGATCAGTAGCGGTAGTGGTCGGGCTTGTACGGGCCTTCGACGGGGACGCCGATGTAGGCGGCCTGGTCCGGGCGCAGCTCGGTCAGGCGGGCGCCGAGGGCGTCGAGGTGGAGGCGGGCGACCTTCTCGTCCAGCTGCTTGGGCAGCACGTACACGCCGGTCGGGTACGCCTCGGTCTTGGTGTACAGCTCGATCTGCGCGATCGTCTGGTTCGCGAAGGAGTTGGACATCACGAACGAGGGGTGTCCGGTGGCGTTGCCCAGGTTCAGCAGCCGCCCCTCGGACAGCACGATGATCTTCTTGCCGTCGTCGAAGGTCCAGGTGTGGACCTGCGGCTTGACCTCCTCGCGCACGATCCCCGGCAGCTTCGCCAGCCCGGCCATGTCGATCTCGTTGTCGAAGTGGCCGATGTTGCCCACGATCGCCTGGTGCTTCATCCGCGCCATGTCGGAGGCGAGGATGATGTCCTTGTTGCCCGTGGTGGTGATGAAGATGTCAGCCGTTTCGACGAAGTCCTCCAGGCGGGCGACCTGATAGCCGTCCATCGCCGCCTGCAGCGCGCAGATCGGGTCGATCTCGGTGACGATGACGCGGGCGCCCTGCCCGCGCAGCGACTCCGCGCAGCCCTTGCCCACGTCGCCGTAGCCGCACACCACGGCTACCTTGCCGCCGATCAGCACGTCCGTGGCCCGGTTGATGCCGTCGATCAGCGAGTGGCGGCAGCCGTACTTGTTGTCGAACTTCGACTTCGTCACGGCGTCGTTGACGTTGATCGCGGGGAACAGGAGGGTGCCGTCCCGGTACATCTCGTACAGCCGGTGCACGCCGGTGGTGGTCTCCTCCGTCACACCGCGGATCTCGGAGGCCAGCTGCGTCCACTTCTGCGGGTTCTGCGCGAGCGTGCGGTGCAGCAACTCCAGGATGACCCGGTGCTCGTCGTTCTCGGCGCTCTCGACCGGCGGGACCTGACCGGCCTTCTCGTACTCGACCCCCTTGTGCACCAGCAGCGTGGCGTCGCCGCCGTCGTCGAGGATCATGTTCGGGCCGCCGGTCTCGGCGTCCGGCCAGGTCAGCGCCTGCTCGGTGCACCACCAGTACTCTTCCAGCGTCTCGCCCTTCCAGGCGAAGACGGGAATGCCGGCGGCGGCGATCGCGGCGGCGGCGTGGTCCTGGGTGGAGAAGATGTTGCAGGACGCCCAGCGCACCCGCGCGCCCAGCGCCACCAGCGTCTCGATCAGCACCGCCGTCTGCACCGTCATGTGCAGCGAGCCGGTGATCCGGGCGCCCGCCAGCGGCTGGGCGTCGGCGTACTCCGCGCGGATGGCCATCAGACCCGGCATCTCGTGCTCGGCCAGGGCGATCTCGCGTCGGCCGAACTCGGCCAGGGACAGGTCGGCGACCTTGAAGTCCTGCGCGGTCTCGGGCGTCGTCATGGTGGGCTGCTCCTCGGGTGTCGGTCGAGGTACGGGCTGACTCGTCTGCGGCAGCGGGCAGGGTACGCGTACACAGGTGCCCTCCGCACCGGCGCGTACGCGCCTGTGGGGTGCACCCTACGGACCACAGGTCCCTGGCCGCAGCGCAGTCCGTCGGAGGCCCTCTCTCCCTCGGCCGCCCCGCTCTGCGGGACGCCCGACCGCCATCAGCAGCGACGTCTGTGCGGTAACGAATCTACACCGTTCACCCCGTCGGCCGAACGGTCCCGGGGGCGGGGGTGACGGCCACGGTGGCGCGGAAGAGGGTACCGTCGCCTGCCGCGTGCACGGTCAAACCCGCGCGGACGTAGGCGGACTGGCCGCGCCCCAGCGTCAGTTCGCGCGCGTCGGCGTCCCGCAGCGTGACGGAGCCGGCGGTGCACAGCAGGATCTGCGCGGCCGGTGCGGTCAGGGAGCGGGGAGCGGCGCCGGCGGGGAGGACGTGCCGGGAGAGGCGGAACTCGTCGGCCGGTGTGTCGTACACCTCGTCGCCGGTGCCGTCGTCCTCAGGGCGCAGCACCTCAAGGTCGCGGGGTGCGAAGCGGACGATACGCAGCAGTTCGGGCACGTCCACGTGTTTGGGGGTGAAGCCGCAGCGCAGCACGTTGTCGGAGTTGGCCATCAGCTCGACGCCGAGCCCGCTGAGGTAGGCGTGCGGCACGCCCGCGTCCAGGTACAGGGCCTCACCGGGCTGGAGCCGGACGTGGTGCAGGAGCAGGGCGGCGAGGAAGCCGGGGTCGCCGGGGTGGTGGTGTGCGGCGGCGGCGCAGGCCGCGTAGGCGGCGGCGTGCGGCCCGCCGGCGGAGGCGAGGCGTTCGGCGGCGGTGACGGCCTCGGTGACGGCGGGCGCGATCTCGGCGCGGTCGGCGGACAGCACGGCGGTCAGCAGCTCGCGCAGTGCGGCGTCCTCGGGATGGGCGTGCAGCAGGTCGGCGTAGGGCTTGAGGGCGTCGATGTCGAGGGCGGCGAGGAGTTCGGCGGCCTCGTCGGCGCGGCGGAAGCCGCACAGGCCCTCGAACGGGGTGAGGGCGCACAGCAGCTCGGGCTTGTGGTGGGCGTCCTTGTAGTTGCGGTGCGGCGCGTCGGCGGGGAGGCCCGCGGCCTCTTCGGCGGCGTAGCCCGCGGCGGCCTGCTCGCGGTCGGGGTGGACCTGGAGCGAGAGCGGTACGGCGGCGGCCAGCACCTTGAACAGGAACGGCAGCCGGGGCCCGAACGCTTCGACGCAGGCGGCGCCCAGTTCGCCCACCGGGTCGGCGGCGATGACGTCGGACAGGGGCTGCGGCCCGGCCCCGCGGTCGATGCGGGAGGGTGCGCCGGGGTGGGCACCCATCCACAGTTCGGCCTGCGGCTGGCCGGTGGGTTCGACGCCCAGCAGTTCGGGCAGGGCCGTCAGCGAGCCCCAGGCGTAGGGGCGCACGGTGTTGGTGAGACGGTCCATGGGGCGTTCCTCCGCGAGTGTCGAACGGGCCCCGACCGGGAGGTCCGCAGCGTATCCGGACGGCTGGCCGTGGGCGACGGGCCAGACTTACGCGTCGGCGGTGAGCGCGAGGTAAACCGCCGCGAAATCGGTGGTGGCCAGCAGGTCGGCGGCGGCCTGCACGGGGCTGCTGCCCTCGGCGGGTTCCAGCTCGCTGAGCCCGGTGTCGTGCGCGTACGCCAGCTCGCGCGCGGCGGGTGCGGCCGAATCCCCGGCGGCCCCGGCAGCCCCGGTGAAGGTGGCATCGCGCAGGAGGAGGACGCGGGCGCGCAGGGGTTCGGGCTCCTCCACGCGGTCGCGGAAGAAGTCGTCGGGCTCGCTCGCTGTGGCGGCGAAGGCACCGGCGAGCAGGGCCCCGTGCACGGTGAGCGCTTCGGGGAGTTCGGCGGCGACGGCGGGGCGGCCGGGCACGGCGGCCAGCACGGTGGTGAAGTGGCGGGCGGCGGCGTGGGCGATCGGGCCTTCGCTCCACAGCAGGGGCAGCGCCTCGGCCAGTTCGACGGCGAGTGTCTTGGCCGGGTTGGCGTAGGTGGGGACGGCCGGGCCACAGCGTCCGGCGATGTCGTCGAGCCGGGTGGCCAGGGCCTCGATCGCCTCCGGCGGGACGTCGGCGAGGTCCAGGCGGTCGGCGAGGACGAGCAGCGGGGTGAGCAGCGCCCACAGGGTGCCGGGGACGACGGGACGGGCGGCGGGGCCAAGGAGCCCGACGGCCTCGTCGGTGACGGCGCCGGGTCCGGCTTCGGCGGCCGAACCGGGCGGGGTGGCGCCCTGGGCGATGGGCACCGTCAGGCCGTGGGTGCCGCTGACCGTCTCCGCGAGCGGGGCACCGGCCGGGCTGACGGCGACGACGGTGCAGCCGCGCCGGTACGCCTGCTCGACCAGGGCGGTGAGCCCGGCCTCGGTGCCGTCCGGGGTGACGACGAGCAGCAGGTCCAGCGGCCCTGCCCAGCCCGGCAGCGCCCAGCGCAGGGCGGGCGGGGCGCCGCTCGCCCCGGTCGGTCGCAGCAGGGCGACGGGGACGACGCCGTGGCTGAAAGCGGCCAGCAGGTCCGCGGCGCATCCGGCGACCGGCCCGGGCCCGGCGACCAGCAGGCCGCGCGGCCTGCCGTCGGGGCGCAGCGCGGTCAGGCCCGCCTCGGTGGCGAGCCGGGCGGCGGTGCGGACGCGGGCGCCCGCCTCGGCGGTGCCGCGCAGCAGCGCGTGGTGGTCGGCGCGGGCCAGCGCGTCGGCGTCGTCGAGCAGCGACTCGTCCAGCATGGGGTGCGCCCTCCGTCAGGCGGGGCGGCGGGCCTCGTCAACCAGGAGGACGGGGATGCCGTCCCGCACGGGGTAGGCCAGGCCACAGCTCTCGCTGGCGCAGACCAGTTCGGTGCCCTCGGCGGACGTCTCCTCCCGCAGCGGGGCGTGGCACGCCGGGCAGGCGAGGATCTCCAGGAGACCGGCTTCGAGCGGCATGACGTCCCTCCAGCTTGGTTACGGCTGGGGTCAGCCTACCGCCGGTGACCTGCCGTTCGCCTGCGCTGGCGGCCGTGGGCGGGGCCAGGCGGGGCCGCGTGCCCGGGCCGGGGCGCGGCGCGTCGCGGCGGGCCGCCGGGCTCAGGCGCGGACGAGGGCCAGCACCTCGTCACGGACGCGGGCGCAGGTGTCGGCGTCGCGGGCCTCGACGTTCAGGCGCAGCAGCGGTTCGGTGTTGGACGCGCGCAGGTTGAACCACCAGTCGGGCGCGGTGACGGTCAGGCCGTCCAGGTGGTCCAGGGTGACGTCGTCCCGGCCCGCGTAGGCGGCTTCGACGGCGGCGGCCCGGTCCGCCTGGTCCGCCACCCGGCTGTTGATCTCGCCGGAGGCGGCGTAGCGGTCGTAGGCGGCCACCAGCTGGGACAGCGGGCCGGGCTGCTCACCGAGCGCGGCCAGCACGTGCAGGGCGGCCAGCATGCCGGTGTCGGCGTTCCAGAAGTCGCGGAAGTAGTAGTGCGCGGAGTGTTCCCCGCCGAAGATCGCGCCCGCCTTGGCCATCTCCTCCTTGATGAAGGAGTGACCGACGCGGGTGCGCACCGGGGTGCCGCCCGCTTCCTTGACGACCTCCGGCACCGACCAGGAGGTGATGCAGTTGTGGATCACCGTGCCCCCACCGTGCTTGGCCAGTTCGCGGCTGGCGACCAGCGCGGTGATCGCGGACGGCGAGATGGGCTCGCCCCGCTCGTCCACCACGAAGCAGCGGTCGGCGTCGCCGTCGAAGGCCAGGCCGAGGTCGGCGCCGGTGGCGCGGACGCGGGCCTGGAGGTCCACGAGGTTGGCCGGATCCAGCGGGTTGGCCTCGTGGTTCGGGAAGGTGCCGTCCAGTTCGAAGTACAGCGCGTCCAGCTCGATCGGCAGCCCGTCGAGGACGCTGGGCACGGTGTGGCCGCCCATGCCGTTGCCCGCGTCCACCACGACCTTCAGCGGGCGGATCGCGGACAGGTCCACCAGGGTGCGCAGGTGCTCGGCGTAGGCGGTGAGCAGGTCCTGTTCGGTGACGGTGCCGGGCTCGGCGGCGGTCTGCGGCAGCCCGGTGGCCTGCCACTCCTCCACCAGCGCGCGGATCTCGGCCAGCCCGCTGTCCTGGCCGACTGGGGCGGCCCCCGCCCGGCACAGCTTGATGCCGTTGTACTGGGCCGGGTTGTGGCTGGCGGTGAACATCGCGCCGGGGCGGTCGAGGTGGCCGCTGGCGAAGTAGAGCTGGTCCGTGGAGCACAGGCCGATCAGCGTCACGTCCGCCCCGCGCGAGGCCGCGCCCCGGGCGAACGCCGTGGCCAGCGCCGGGCTGGAGGGGCGCATGTCGTGGCCGACGACGAGCGGCGTGCGGCCGGTGATCTCGGCGAACGCGGCGCCGAAGAGTTCCACGAGCGGCTCGTCCAGCTGGTCGGGGACGGTTCCGCGGACGTCGTAGGCCTTGACGATCTGCGACAGGTCGGGCACGGGGTTCCCCTTCGGCGGCGTGGCGGTCGGTGGCGGCCCCAACCTATCGCGCGTGCGGCGGCGGTGGGACCGGGCCTCCCCCGCAGCGGTGCGGTGGGGCTGATGGGCCGGACACCGGGTGGGGCGGTCGCTACGGCTGCCGGGTTCCGGCCTGCGCGATGGCCCAGGCCGCGTTGACCAGACCGATGTGGCTGAACGCCTGGGGGAAGTTGCCCAGCAACCGGCCCGAGGCCGGGTCGGTTTGCTCGGCGAGCAGGCCCAGGTCGCTGGCTTGCGCGGCGGCGCGTTCGAAGGTGGCGCGCGCGTCGTCCAGCCGCCCGGCCAGGGCCTGGGCGTGGGCGAGCCAGAACGTGCACAGCAGAAAGCTGCCCTCCTGCCCGGCCAGCCCATCGACGCCGGAGTCGGTGCGGTAGCGGTGGACCAGGCCGTGGCCGTCGGTCAGGTCCCGGGTGATGGCGTCGAGGGTGGACAGCACGCGTGCGTCGTCGGCGGGCAGGAAGCCCGTGATCGGCAGCATCAGGGCGGAGGCGTCCAGGGCGGTGTCGCCGAAGGACTGGGTGAAGGCGCCGGTCTCCTCGTGCCACCCGCGCTCCAGGATCGCCGCCCGGATCTCCGCGCGCGCCCGGCGCCACGCGGCGGCCCGGCCGGCGGCGTCGATGCGGTCGGCCAGGCGCAGCGCCCGGTCCAGGGCCACCCAGCACATCAGCTTGGAGTACAGGAAGTGGCGCGGCTCGCCCCGGATCTCCCAGATGCCGTGGTCCGGCTCGGTCCACACCTGGGCGGCGGCGTCGGCCAGTCCCGCGAGGAAGGCGGGCAGCTCCGGGCCAGCGGCGTCCAGCTGGTCCTCGAACCGGACGGCGGTGGCCAGGAGTTCGCCGTACACGTCCAGTTGCGGCTGGTCCCAGGCACCGTTGCCGATGCGCACCGGGCGGCTGCCGCCCCAGCCCGCCAGGTGCGACAGCTCCCGCTCGGTCAGGTCGTGTTCGCCGCCGATGCCGTACATGATCTGGAGCCGGGAGCGGGTCCAGGTGGTGGCGGACGCGGCGGTCATGAAGGAGAAGAACTCGTCGGCCTCGTCCGGGCAGGCGGCGACCCACAGCGCGTCCATGGCGAAGGCGGCGTCGCGCACCCAGGCGTAGCGGTAGTCCCAGTTCCGTTCGCCGCCGAGCTCCTCGGGCAGCGAGGTGGTGGCGGCGGCGATGACCGCTCCGGTCGGCTGGTACGACAGGGCTTGCAGGACGCGGCCCGAGTGGTGCACGAGTTCGGGCCAGGGGCCGTCGTAGTTCTGGTGCAGCCGCGACCACTCCTGCCACGCGGTGATGGTCTGGGCGAGGTGGTCGGCGATCTCGGGGGCGGTGAAGACGCGGGGTGCGGGGCCGGAGAGTGGTCCCCAATGCAGGGCGAAGTGCAGTTCGTCGCCCTCGTGCAGGAGGGTGGTGCCGGTCGCCGCGTCCGGTCCGGTGGCCAGCCGTACCGGGCTGGACAGCGCCAGGGTGACGGGCCCGCCACGGGCCACGACGCCGCCCTCGCACGCTCTCAGCTGGGGCACCACCAGGCCGTACTCGGGGCGCGGCCGGAAGTCCACCGCCACCTCCACCGAGCCTTCGGCGCAGACCACGTGCCTCACCAGCAGGTGCGGGGCGGAGGCCCCCAGCCGGTGCGGGTCGTCGCAGGCGCCGACGGCGAGCGCGTCGGTGAGCGCCAGGACGCCGGTGGCGGTGCGGAATTCCGTGCGCAGCACCATCGTGCCGTCCACGTAGCGGCGGGAGGTCCGGGCCCGTGCCGTGGGGCGCACCGACCAGCTGCCCGCCCCCTCGTCCAGCAGCGCCGTGAACACGGCGGGGCTGTCGAACCGGGGGAAACACAGCCAGTCAACGGCTCCGCCCCGGCTGACCAGCGCCGCGCTGTGGCGATCGGACAGCAGGCCGTAGTCCTCGATCGGGGTGTGCGCCATACACCTCACCGTCCGCGGAAGCGTCTGCCTGCGGGCGCGGGGGACCTCTCCGCAGCCGCCCGGCTCCCAAGCCTCCTGCGGCGCGCTCCTCGCGCGGGGGCGGGCCGCGTGTCCAGCGAAACACCTTCCGCCGCTGTCCGCATCCGGCCCGGGGCGCCGGGCTGGCGGGCTGGCGGGCTGGCCGGGCCAGCTGGCGGGATCGGCCGGTCAGTCCGGGGAGCGCAGGACGCGGAGGTGGCCACGGCGGGCCACCTCCATGGGGTCGGTCTCCGGGCTGCGGGCGGGCGGATCGGCCCGCTCGGGGGCGCGGGGGGTGCGGGCGGCCTCACGAACGGCGTCGGCCAGGGCCTCCAGGTCATCCCCGCTGTGGCGCGCGGGGCCGGGCGGCACGGCCAGGCGGACGACCTCCCAGCCGCGCGGGGCGGTCAGGCGCTCGGAGTGGTCGGAGCACAGGTCGTAGCAGTGGGGTTCGGCGTGGGTGGCCAGTGGGCCGAGGACCGCGGTGGAGTCCGCGTAGACGTACGTCAGCGTCGCGACGGCCGGGCGGCCGCAGGCGGTGCGCGAACAGCGACGTACAGGGCTCACGATGTTGGACGGTACCGCACGAGCCGAGGGGCTGCGACGACTCTCCCCGGCGTCACCCGGCCGTGTCGTCCTGCTTCGCCCGGAAAGTGTGGAGGAGCCCCGGGTGGGCTGAGCTGGGCAAGGGGCCACAGGGGCGCAGAATCGTCACTGCGCGGCGGTCGCCGGGTGATCGCTGGTGGTCAGGCAACGGGGCGGACGGTGACAAGGGTGCCCAGCGGGCGGTCGGGGCAGGTCGGCTAACGCGCGCAAACGCCACCGGTCCGGTCACTCGGCGACAGCGGCACCGGGCCCCGATACGCTCGGGGGTGATGAGCGACGCCGTATCGCCGCGCCGGTCGCCGGACCGGCCGCGGCACCGAGACCGCCACGGGCGCGGCATGCGCGGCCCGGTCGCGCCGCCCCAGGTCCCCTTGGCGGTCAGCCGGGCCGCGTCCTTCGACGACCTGGTGCGCGAATCGGCCGAGCGGCTGGAACGGGCGTGGCCGCAACTGGCGTCGGTGGCGTTCGGCGTGCGGGAGGTGCCGCTGCCGGACGAGGACGGGGCCGAGTGGGACGGGCTGGGCGCGCCGGTGCCCCTGGGCCGCCTGGTGCCCGCGCGCGGTGACCGGCCCGACCAGGTGATCGTCTACCGGCGTCCGGTGGAACTGCGCAGCAAGACGCGGGACGAGCGGGCGCTGCTGGTGCACGAGGTCGTCGTGGAGCAGGTGGCGGAGCTGCTGGGGCAGACCCCGGAGTCGATCGACCCACGGTACGGGCTGGACTGATCCGGCACGCGGGGCTGACCTGGCCGGGCGCGGCTGCTCGGTCCCACGCCGCCCGCGCGGGCACGGCGGTGGACGGCCCTGGCTCCGGCTCACGGCCGGTTACTCCGTGAGCAGCGAGAGGTCCTGGACGGCGGGCGGGACGGTGACCGTGCCACCGTCGTCCGTCAGTGCCTGGACGGTGAACATCGGCACGTCGTCCTCGACCCGCTCCAGCATGCGGGCCGCGTGCACCGGGCCGCCGGAGACCTTCTCCACGGTCAGCGCGTAGCGGCCCTGCCCCGCGTCGGGGAGCAGGTCGTCCACGGCTGTGGTCGTGCCCTTCTTCAGGGTGTACGCCTTGGACACCGCCTCGCCGCCCTCGCTGCCCGGCGACGCGGTGACCCTGACCTCCGCCGCCTCGCCGGGCGCGGTGAGGTACAGGGTGCTGCCTTCGCCGCCCTTGGGGGCGGCCGGGCTGCCCGTGGCGGTCGTGCGGCGTTCGACGGGCGGGGTCGCGGGGATGAAGGCGAGCTCCCGGGCCCCCTTCCCGCTGTCCGCACCGTCACCGCCGTCCGAAGCGCCGTCGCCGTCCTCGCCGTCCGAGGCGTTCTCGCCGCGCAGGACGCGGACGGCGGCGATGACCGGGCCGTCGGCGGAGTCCCGCACCGGGGTGAGGACGAGCGAGGCGGGCTCGCCCCGGGTGAGGTCACCCAGGTCCACGGCGGTGGTCATACCGCTCTTGACGTGCAACGTCTCCTGCCCGGCCGGGGTGAAGGAGCTGTCCGGACCAGCGAGCCGCACGGCCAGTTCGGCGTCCTCCTCGCCCGGGGCGAAGGCGGTGAGCCGCACCCCGGTCGCGTCGGCCGGGATGCCGGGGATGACGATGCGTTCGCTGGCCCGCGCGGCCGGTGCGATCCAGTCGCCGCCAAGCTTCTCGTCCAGCGCCTGCACCTGGGCACCGACGCGGCCGGTGCGCACGGCGACGTGGAGGGTGGCGTCGGTGACCGGCTCCGGCGTGAGGGTGGACAGCAGCACCGGGACGGTGGAGTGCGCGGGGATGTTGATGCCCGAGCCGCTTTCGGTCTCGACGCGGCCGTCGGGGCCGTAGAGCTGGAGGTCAACGGTGGCCGAGGTGTCGTCGGGGTTGGTGAGGTGCACGGAGTCGTGCCGCTCCTCGGCGGTGCTGGCGCCCGCGAACCAGAAGCCGGTGTCCGGAGCCGTGCAGCGCGCGCCGTACAGGCCGCGCCCGTCGCCGCCGGTGACCGTGGTGGTCTGCTGCACCGTCCAGCCGGGAGCGAGGGCGCCGGTGGCGGTCCCGGTCAGGGCCGTGAGCTGGCCCTCGGCCGGGTACGTGACCGGGGTGCCCGGTTGCTTGAGTGCCACCTGCCGCTCGGCGTCCTCGGGGCGCTTGTCCTGCCCGCCGTTGTCCAGCGTGGAGGAGGCGGGCAGCAGACCCGCGCTGCCCTCGTCCCCCGTGCCGTCGCTGGGCGGGGTGTGGGCGGTGTACTCGGTGGTGCCCAGGTCGGAGGTGGGCGGCTGCGGGCAGACCAGTGTCGCGCGCTGCACCGGGCGGCGCTCGGCCTCGGTGGCCTGGGGCGCGGACTGACCGGCCGGGGTGGTGACGGCGGCGACACCGGTGACGGCCGCCAGCGCGGTGACCACGGCAGCCAGGGCGAGCGCGGGTCGGGTGAGGCTCACTGCTGGCTCCGGTGGTCGTCGTCCTGGGTGCCGTAGCCGTCGTCGTAGGGCTGGCGGTGGTCGTACGGCTGGGTGGAGTCGTTGTGCTGGGGGGTGCCGCCGTACCGCCGCTGATCGCCGTACGGCTGGGGGGCCGGGTCGTAGGGCTGGCGGTGGTCATACGGCTGGGAGGTGGCGTACTGCTGACCGGGCTCGTACGGCTGGGAGGTGGCGTAGTACTGAGGGTTGGCGTCGTACTGCTGCTGGTGGCCGTACGGCTGGCCCTCGGGGTACGACGGCTGCAGGTCGTACGGGCCGGGCTGGGAGTATCCGCTCCAGTCGTCGTGGGGCTGCTGCCGCGGGATGTAGGGGGCGCCCTGGGGCTCCCCGTCCGGCGCGGGCGGCTGGCCGGAAGCGGGCGGCGGCGCCGCAGCGGGCGGTTCAGCGGGCGTGACGGGCTCGGCGGCCGGGGCGGACTGCTCGGCGGCGGCGCGCAGGCGGCGGGCGCGGCGGCCGTCCCCCTCGGCGGCCTGGGCGGGCACGGTCGCGGTGGCCGCGTCCGGCAGGTCGTCGTCCACGTGCGTGCGCCGTCCCGGCAGGGCCAGCACCAGCACGACGAGCAGCAGGAGGCCCTGCCCCCACACCCACACCGTGCGGCTCAGCGGCGTCTCGTAGGTGACCGTCACCGGCCCGGCCTGCGGACCGAGTTCGAAGCCCTGCGCCCAGCCGTCCACCGTGACCGGGGTCAGCGAGCGGCCATCCTGCGTCGCCTGCCAGCCGGGGTCGGCGGCGTCGGCGAGGCGCAGCACGCGGCCCTCGGGCCCGGCGGGGAGCTCGGCGCGGACGTCCACGGGTCCGGCCGGGACGGCGACCGGCTCCGCGCCCGCCGCCACGACCGTGACGCGGGCGATGGGGGCACCCGAGCCGTCGCCCACCCGCCACAGCTGGCCGCCGTCCTGCTCGCTGAGCCGTTCCAGGTCCGGCGTGGCGTTGAGGACGTCCACCATCTCGCGCGACTCGCCGCCGCGAACGAGGACGTACCGGATGCCGAAGCCGCCCAGCTCCTCGCGCTGGTCGGCGCCGGAGCCCGCGACGAGGTTCGCCACGAGCTCATCCAGCCGTGCGGACGTTCCGGCGGCGCGCGCGATGTCGCCGTCCCCGAGCCGCACGCCGGAGCCACGGACGAGGGTGTAGCGCACGGCCTGCCCCTCACCGCTGTCGAGGACGAGCGTGCGGGGACGGTCCACGGTGTCGCTCTCCTCGGCGACGAACGCGGGCACCCGCACCGGGTCGCGGCGCTCCAGCGGCCCGTCGGCACCGGCCAGCATCCAGCTCACCGCGCTCACGGCGGGCGCCAGCGCGGCCAGCGCGGCGACCAGCACGGCCACCGGCTGCCGCCACCCGAAGGACTGTGCCGCCACCCGGCCACGCGCCCCCTCCGCGCCCAGCACGGCGGCACCGATGAGCGCGAGGCCGTAGACGAGGGTGGCAGGCCCGGCCCAGGTGGACCCGGCCGACAGCACCGCGAACACCAGCCCGGTCAGCGCCGCCGCCCACGCGGTGAGGATCGCCGGACGCCGCTCGGCGCGCAGCAGTGCGGCGAGCGCCGCGCCCAGCAGGCCCAGCAGCAGCAGTCCGCCGTGGGTGCCGGGGCCGCCGGGGTTGAGCGCGAGCAGGCCGAGGGGGGTGGCGGCGTGGCCGTCGTAGGGGAGCCCGGCCTCGTCGAGGAAGGCGGACGGGGAGGTCAGCAGCGTCAGCGACCAGGGGGCGAGGAGCACCAGGGGCGTGGCCAGCAGGAGCAGCGCGCGGACGGCGTGCCCCCGGACGCCGCCGGAGCCGCCGGGGCCACCGGAGCCGCCGGAGCCGCCGGAGCCGCCGCGCAGCCGTACCGCCAGCGCGGCCAGGGTCAGCACGAGGGCGACGGGCCACACGACGGGGGTGAACGCCGTGGCCAGGGTGAGCAGCAGCGCGCACGCCCACAGCGCGCGCCAGCCAGGGCGGGCGGGGCCGGAGCGGGCGGGGCCGAAGGCGGCGACGGCGGTGCGCGCCAGCGGCGGCAGCAGCACGGCCAGCACGGCGGTGCCGATCCGCCCGGTGGCGAGCGCGCCGGTGGCGGCCGGCAGGAAGGCGTAGGCGACGGCACCCCAGGCGCGCAGCAGCCGGGAGCCGACCAGGGCGCGGGAGGCGAAGTAGGCGGAGATCCCGGCCAGCGGCACCGAGCACACCAGCAGCAGTGTCATCGTGAGCCCGGTGCTGCCCAGCAGCAGGGTCGCCAGCCCGGCGAGCAGCGCGAGGTAGGGCGGTGCCCACTCGGCGGCTCCGACGCCGACGGGGTGCCAGGCGTCGGCGTAGCGGGACCACAGCTCGGCGGCGCCGCCCGGCGCGGGCAGCAGGGCGCCCCCGGCCAGCGCGCCGCCGCCCAGCAGCGCGCGGCAGGCGATGAGCGAAACGAGCAGCAGCAGGGCGAACAGCACCGGTCCCGGCTTGCGGGCGACGCGCTTGAGCCGGGCGAACTGCTCGATATCCAGGAAGTCGGCGTCTTCCGCTCCCGGCCCGCTCTCCACCGCCCCGCCGTGCCGCCCGGCGGGTGCGGTCTCGGGCTCGGTACGGCGGCTGATGCTCGCCGCGGCCTGCTCGACGGTGGCGCGCACGGTCGCTCCGGGCGGCGGGAACAGCGGGCGCAGTTCGCGGTGTTCGACAGGGCGTCCGGAAGCACGTGCGGCGGGCGGCGTACGGCGTCTGCGCCGGGCGGCGAGGACGAAGCTGGGGCGCAGCAGCACCCGGGACAGGCCGGTGATCTCGTCCAGCGCCTGTCCCGGCACCTTGCCGATGACGTACGCCAGGGTGCGCACCAGGGTGCCGAGCACGAGCCGCAGCAAAACCCACGGCAGCGCGCGCCCCGGGGTGTTGGCCAGCAGCGTGTAGACGGCGCCGGACTTGTCCACCCGGTGCGCACCGGCCACGCTCCGGCCCGCGCAGTCGATGGGCCGCCGCTCCCGGGAGGCCGCCTCGGCGTGCCGCAACACGGCCTGCGGGGCGGCCAGCACCTGGTGCCCGGCCGCCTGCGCGCGCCAGCACAGGTCCACGTCGTCACGCATCAGGGGCAGGCGCCGGTCGAAGCCGCCGAGCTGCTCGAAGACGTCGCGGCGGATCAGCATGCCCGCGGTGGAGACGGACAGCACCTGCCGCACCTGGTCGTGCTGGCCCTGGTCCTGCTCGCGCCGGTCCAGCCCCGTCCAGCGGCGGCCGCTGGACGCGATGGACACGCCCACTTCCAGTAGTTGACGCTGGTTGTACCAGCTGCGCAGCTTGGGTCCTACGACGGCGGCCGACGGGCTGGAGTCCGCGACGCGCAGCAACTCCAGCAGGGCGTCGGGCTCAGGCGCGCAGTCGTCGTGCAGCAGCCACAGCCAGTGCACGGGTTCGCCGTGCGGGAACTCGGGCAGGTCGTAGGTGTCCATGCGCCACCTGCGGCCGACCGGGTCCCAGGCACTGGGGCGCTTGAGGTAGGGCAGGTCGTCCGGGGTGAGCGGGGGCGCGCTGCGGGCCGCCTCGCCCACGGCGGCGCCGAAGCCGGTGCGCCGGGCCAGGTGCAGCACGCGGTCGTGGCCGATGGCGTCGCCGACGAGCTGGGCGGAGGCGTCGGCGCTGCCGGTGTCGGCGGCGACGGTGTCCTGCACGGGCCGGGTCTGGCCGAGGAGGCCGGCCAGCGCGTCCGGGAGCCAGCGCTCACCGTCGTGGGAAACCAGCACGGCCGTCACGACGTGCTGGGGGAACTCGGGCGCGGCCTGCTGCTCGTACTGGGCCGCCGACTGGCTGTGCACGCTGTGGCCCCGGATGGGTGGGTGGATCGACGCGCGGTGGCGTCGTGGACGGCCCCACCCTAGTAGGCCGTTCGCGTGCGGTCGGCTGTGCGGCGGGGGTTGACCCCCGGGAGGGTGGCCCCGCGCGGTTGCCCGGCTCCCCTGCGGGGGCCAGGGGCGAGGTGGGCGAGCCGCACCCGCGTCTCCGTTCCCGGCTTCCCCGGCGGGGGCCAGGGTCTGCGGCCCTGCCCCCACGCTCCCCCGCCAGGCGGCTGGGGAGCGCCCCTATGGCGGGCCATGGCGTCACCGCCGTGGGGCGGGCAGGCGGGTGGGGCAGATCGTCAGATCGTCAGATCGCGGCCTTCTTCAGGCGGCGGCGTTCGCGTTCGGACAGACCGCCCCAGATGCCGAAGCGTTCGTCGTTGGCAAGGGCGTACTCCAGGCATTCGGAGCGGACCTCGCAGGCGAGGCAGACCTTCTTCGCCTCGCGGGTGGAGCCGCCTTTCTCCGGAAAGAAGGATTCCGGATCCGTCTGCGCGCACAAGGCGCGCTCCTGCCAGCCGAGCTCCTCGTCCGCTTCTAGTACCAGCAACTGCTGGAACGGCTCGGTCATGTGTGCGCCCCTCGTCGTCTTTACGTCCCCGTGATGCCGTTGTGATGAACCCGCGTGAACGACACGAGTGAAATTACAAGTGCGCCGATCCGGGGCAGTCAAGCCGGGTTCTGCTAGAGCGCCCGTTATTCACTCTGCGGAACCAAGGCGCCACAGAAAGTGTTGAAATCACCACAAACTATGACAGCGGCGATCTCGGCTTCGCGGGCTACCGGTGCCGTCATGGGTGAGACTCCCGGTGGCGCCACGAACGTTCCGCACCGCGCTCCGAAGCGACCGGGATCACCAACAGGTCACGGAAGCGCAACGGCGTCCGTGTACGCGGATGCAGCGCATGTATCCCCGCAACCGGCGCACAAACCTTTCGGCAGCGCGGCTCACTGGATGGAGTGACTTCCATCGCCCAAACCCCGCAAGCGGTTGACAGCGTGGCGCGGCACCCGCTCTCCTTGCTCCCATGGCCTTCCTGTCGGTGCCGTCGGTGTTGTCGGGGCTGTCGGTCCTGCCGGTGAGCACCCCGGCGAGCCCCGCTCGCGTCCAGACCCGCGTTCGCGGGTCGCTCGGTGCTGCCCGGGGCCGCTGTCGCTGTTGTCGTTGAGGCGCGTCTCCCTCCGTCCTCCGCTTCAGTTCCAGCCCCCGCCACGAACAGGAATCCCGCACGTGAACAGCGACGTCGAGATCGCCGGTGACCCGCTCGCCCTGGCCCACCGGCTGCCGCCCGTCTCCGCCCACCCCAGCACCGTCGCCGGGTTCGCCGGGCTCGCCCACGCCCTCGCCGCCGACCGCGCGAGCTGGGCGCCCCTGGTCCGCTACGACGCCACCACCCGCTGGTACCACCGCCTGCGCACCGGCCCCGGCTACGAGGTGTGGCTGCTGAGCTGGGTGCCGGGGCAGGGCAGCGGACTGCACGACCACGGCCCCTCCAGCGGCGTCCTCACCGTGCTGGACGGTGAGCTGACCGAGCACGCGGGCCCCGTGACGCGCACCCTGGGCACCGGAGCCCAGCGGGTCTTCGCCCCCGGGTACGTGCACGAGGTGGTCAACGACGCGCTGGAACCCGCCGTCAGCCTGCACGTCTACTTCCCGGGACTGACCCAGATGCCGATGCACGCCCCGCAGTGCACGCCGCTCGCCCGGGACGCCGCACGGCACGCGGAGCGGGAGACCGGGCCGCACGCCGGGCAGGCCCACACCGTCGGCTGACCGGACAGTGCGGGCCTGCCCGGGGCTGACACACTGTGCGGCATGCGCATTGTGGTTCTGGCCGGAGGCATCGGCGGCGCCCGGTTCCTGCGCGGCCTCAAGCAGGCCGCGCCCGACGCGGAGATCACCGTCATCGGCAACACCGGTGACGACATCCACCTGTTCGGGCTGAAGGTGTGCCCGGACCTGGACACCGTGATGTACACGCTCGGCGGCGGCATCCACGAGGAGCAGGGCTGGGGCCGGGCGGAGGAGACGTTCACGGTCAAGGAGGAGCTGGCGGCCTACGGCGTCGGCCCCGAGTGGTTCGGCCTGGGCGACCGGGACTTCGCCACGCACATCGTGCGCACCCAGATGCTCGGCGCGGGCTATCCGCTCAGCGCCGTCACCGAGGCACTGTGCACACGCTGGCAGCCGGGGGTGCGGCTGCTGCCGATGACCGACGACCGGGTGGAGACACACGTCGTCGTGGACACCGCCGAGGGCCGCAAGGCGGTGCACTTCCAGGAGTACTGGGTGGGCATGCGCGCGGCGGTGGACGCGCACGCGGTGGTGCCGGTGGGCGCCGAGCAGGCCAAGCCCGCGCCCGGCGTGCTGGACGCCATCGCCCAGGCCGACGTCGTGCTCTTCCCGCCGTCCAACCCGGTGGTCAGCGTCGGGACGATCCTGGCCGTGCCGGGGATCAGGGAAGCGATCGCCGGGGCCGGGGTGCCGGTCGTCGGCCTCTCCCCCCTCATCGGCGGTGCGCCGGTGCGCGGCATGGCCGACAAGGTGCTGGCCGCGATCGGCGTGGAGGCCACGGCCGCCGCCGTCGCCGCGCACTACGGCTCGGGCCTGCTGGACGGCTGGCTGGTCGATACCGCCGACGCCGGCACGGTGCCCGGGGTGGAGGCCGCCGGTATCCGCTGCCGGGCCGTGCCGCTGCTGATGTCGGACGCCGACACCACCGCCGCCATGGCCCGCGCGGCGCTCACGCTCGCCGAAGAGGTGCGGCCGTGACCCCGGACGCGCCGCCCGCCTACCGGGTGTGGGCGCTGCCCGGCATGCCGGAGGTGCGGGCGGGCGACGACCTGGTGCAGCTCATCGCCGACGCCGCCACCGCCGACGGGCTGCCGGGCCTGGCCCACGGAGACGTGCTCGTCGTCACCTCCAAGATCGTCAGCAAGTCCGAGGGCCGCGTGGTCCAGGCGGCGGACCGTCAGGCGGCGATCGACGCGGAGACGGTGCGCGTGGTGGCCCGGCGCGGTCCGGCGCGGATCGTGGAGAGCCGCCACGGGTTCGTCATGGCCGCCGCGGGGGTGGACGCGTCCAACACCCCGGCGGGCACCGTGCTGCTGCTGCCCCAGGACCCGGACGCCTCCGCCCGCCGCATCCGGGACGGGGTGCGGGAGCTGCTGGGCGTGGAGGTCGGCGTCGTCGTCACCGACACCTTCGGCCGGCCCTGGCGCGTCGGCCAGACCGACGTGGCGATCGGCGCGGCCGGGCTGCGCGTGCTGAGCGACCTGCGCGGCGGCACCGACCGCCACGGCAACCCGCTCGGCGTCACGGTCACCGCCGTGGCCGACGAGCTGGCCGGGGCGGGTGAACTGGTGAAGGGCAAGGCGGACGGGCTGCCCGTCGCCGTCGTGCGCGGCCTGCCACAGCACGTGCTCGGCGAGATCCTGGACGCGCCGGACGACGGCACCGGGGCCGCCGCGCTCGTGCGGGACGCGGGCGAGGACATGTTCCGGCTCGGCACCTCCGAGGCCGTGCGCGAGGCGGTGTCGCTGCGCCGCACCGTGCGCGAGTTCACCGGCGAGCCGGTGGACGGCGCGGCCGTGCGGCGCGCGGTGGACCTCGCCGTCACCGCGCCCGCGCCGCACCACACCACGCCGTGGCGGTTCGTGCTGCTGGAGAGCCCGGGGGTGCGGGAGCGGCTGCTGGACGCGATGCGGGACGCCTGGGTGGCGGACCTGCGGGCGGACGGCCGGAGCGAGGAGTCGATCGCGCGACGGGTGCGGCGCGGTGACGTGCTGCGGCGGGCGCCCTACCTGGTGGTGCCCTGCCTCGTCGCGGACGGCGCGCACGCCTACCCGGACGCGCGGCGGGCGGCGGCCGAGCGGGAGATGTTCGTGGTGGCGGCGGGCGCCGGGGTGCAGAACCTCCTGGTCGCGCTGGCCGGTGAGGGGCTGGGCTCGGCCTGGGTGTCCTCGACGATGTTCTGCCGCGAGGTGGTGCGTCAGGTGCTGGACCTGCCCGCCACGTGGGACCCGATGGGCGCCGTCGCGGTGGGCCGGGCCGCCGCCCCGCCCCGGCCGCGCCCACCCCGCCCGGCGGCGGACTTCACCGTCGTGCGGTAAG
Source organism: Streptomyces sp. JJ66 (assembly GCF_019303495.1). Classification (GTDB taxonomy): domain Bacteria; phylum Actinomycetota; class Actinomycetes; order Streptomycetales; family Streptomycetaceae; genus Streptomyces. The sequence continues at coordinate 21,967 of NZ_JAEVFI010000007.1, forward strand.
GGCGCGCCCCCGGGGCGGGTGGTGAGACCGGGACGGCCCGCCGCCACCCGCGCGGCGCGTGGCGGGCCGCGTGCGCACGGCCGCGAACGGACCCGGACGGGCCACACCGTGCGGGCCACACGTGCGGGGTCACAGCAGGGCGATGTCCTGGTCGTACATGCGCGGCGCGCGGCGCGGCATGGCCGGGCCAGCCGCCAGGATGAGCCGCGCCGCGCGGTGGCGCTGCCCGGTGTAGGGGGCGAGGAGGGCGAGCATGCCCGCGTCGTCGGTGTCCCGGCGGCCGGTGAGCGCGTAACCGACCTGACGCGGCAGGTGCAGGTCGCCCACGGTGATCGCGTCCGGGTGACCCATGGCCCGTTGCAGCGTCTCGGCGGCCGTCCACGGGCCGATGCCGGGGACACGTCGCAGCCGGGCGAGCGCGTCCGGCAGCTCCAGCGCGGTGGCTTCCTCCAGCCGCCGGGCGACGCGCACGGCCCGCAGGACCGTCGCCGACCGCTTGGCGTCCACCCCGGCCCGGTGCCACTCCCAGGACGGGACGAGCGCCCAGCCGCGCGGCTCCGGCATGGCGTACAGCCCCTCCGGCCTGCCCTCGGCGGGCGGTCCCGGCGCCGCCTCGCCGAAGCGGCGCAGCAGGCGGCCCCAGGCGCGGTACGCCTCGTTCGCGGTGACCTTCTGCTCCAGGATGGCCGGGATCAGCGACTCCAGGACCAGGCCGGTGCGGGGCAGCCGCAGCCCCGGGTTGCGCCGGTGCGCCTCGCGGGTGAGGCGGTGGTGGGCGGTGAACTCCTCCGGCCGGTCCCCCGCCCCGAGCAGCGCGGGCAGCCCCTCCAGCGCCCACGGTGCGCCCGGCCCCCAGGCGTCCGCGCGCACGCCGTCGGGCCGCTGGCGCAGGCGCAGGGTAACCGGGCCCTGCGGCGTCCGGCTCGCCCGCCACACCGTGCCGGAGCCGATGCGGCACGCCGGGTCGTACGGGCCGCGCCGCAGCACGCTCAGGCTGCGGCACAGGTCGTACGGGCCGGGCGGGACCCAGGTGCGGGTGAGGGACACGCGGAACAGGTTAGGGGTTCGCGGTGAAGCAGCACGGTGCTTCCCCGCAAGCCCTTGGCGTACGCCGGTCAGGCGCAGTCGGCGGAGAAGCGGACGGAGGCGGCCGGGATGCGGGCGTCGCACCAGACGCGGATGCCCTCGCGCAGCTCGTTGTCCGCGCCGACGGTGGCGCCGTCACCGATGAACGCGCCGTCCAGCACGCTGCGGGCGCCGACGCGGGCTCCGGCGCCGACCAGCGAGTCACGCACCACGGCACCGGGTTCGATGACGGCGCCGTCCAGCAGCGTGCTGCCCTCCACCCGGGCGCCCGCGCCGACCTCGGCCCCGGCGCCCACCGTCGTGCCGCCGGTGAGCTTGGCGTCCGGGGCCACCCGTGCACCGTCGATGACCAGGTGTTCCCCGCGCCGCCCGGGCACGGCGGGCGAGGGGGCGCGGCCCAGCACCAGGTCGGCGGAGCCGCGCACGAAGGCGTGCGGGGTGCCCAGGTCCAGCCAGTAGGTGGAGTCCACCATGCCCTGCAGGTGGGCCCCGGCCGCCAGCAGACCGGGGAAGGTCTCGCGTTCGACGGAGACGGGACGGTCGCCGGGGATGGTGTCGATGACCGAGCGGGTGAAGACGTAGGCCCCGGCGTTGATCTGGTCGGTGACGATCTCCTCCGGCGTCTGCGGCTTCTCCAGGAAGGCGGTGACGCGGCCGGTGGCGTCGGTGGGGACGAGCCCGAACGCGCGCGGGTCCTCGACCCGGCTCAGGTGCAGGGAGACGTCCGCGCCACTGGTGCGGTGGGTGTCCACCAGCGCGCCGATGTCCAGGCCGGTGAGGATGTCGCCGTTGAAGACGAGCACCGGGTCACCCGGGGCGGAGTGCAGGCGGGAGGCCACGTTGCGTATCGCGCCGCCGGTGCCCAGTGGCTCCTCCTCGGTGACGTACTCCAGGTGCAGGCCGAACGCGGAGCCGTCGCCGAAGTAGGGCTCGAACACCTCGGCCAGGTAGGAGGTGGCGAACACGATGTGCTCCACCCCGGCCGCCCGCGCCCGGGCGAGCTGGTGGGTGAGGAAGGGCACGCCCGCCGCCGGGATCATCGGTTTGGGGGTGCGTACGGTCAGGGGGCGCAGTCTGGTCCCCTTGCCTCCGACGAGGAGGATCGCTTCTGTCACCGTCGTCCTGCTTCCTGCCGGGGGGCGCCTGAACGTTACTGCCGGGTTGGAACGGCGGCCAGTGTAGGCGGCGGCGCGGACGACGGGGACCCCGGACGGCGAAATCCGGGGCCATTGTCGCACGTCAGCACACGTCAGCGGCCCTGGAGGCGGGCGGCGAGGGCGCGGATGGAGGGGAGCGCGGCGTAGAGCTTGTCGCCGGGGCAGGCGGTGTTGAAACCGTCCCGGTGGCCGGAGATCGTCTTCAGCGTGACCCTGCGGCCCTTGGGGTACTTGCCGCCACCCGAGGTCAGGGTGACGCTGCCGTTCGGGTGCGGCGCCCGGTGGATGCCCAGTTTCCAGCCCAGCAGCTTGGCCACGCCCTCCCGCGCCGCCTTCGACGGGGCGACCGCGCCGTAGCTGCCCAGCACGGCGACGCCGGTGGTGTTGGAGTTGAAGCCGTACGTGTGGGCGCCCATCACCGCCCGCCGGACCCCGCCAGCCCGGCCCTCGTAGATCTTGCCGCACTTGTCCACGAAGAAGTTGTAGCCGACGTCGCGCCAGCCCAGGCTTTTCACGTGGTACCGGTAGATGCTGCGGATCACCGCCGGAGCCTCGGAGCAGGCGTAGCCGTTGCTCATCGCGGTGTGGTGCACGAAGGCGGCCTTCACCGTGCGGGTGTAGAGGTACTGGCTCTCTCGCAGACTCTCGTCCGCGCCCCACCCGCGCCGGGTGACGATGCCGGGCCGGGGGCCGACGTTGTCCATCGCCTCCTCAGCCCCGCTGGCGTCCTCGGGGAGGCTGGAGAGCCAGCCCTCGGCGAGGACGGGGGAGAGCGAGCCGAGTCCGGCCAGGCGGGCCTCCAGCAGCTCGCGGGCGACGCCGGGGGCGGGCTCGGCGGGCGGTGCGAGCGAGCGGTCGGGCACGGCGGTGGCCTGGGAGCCGGGGCCGGTGCCGGTGTCCGCCTGGCTGGCGGACTGCTGGGGGGCGGCCTCGGGGATGCCTCCGGCTGAGGCGGTCACTTCCGGCGCGGTGGGGGCGGCGTTCGAGGCGGTGGGGGCCGGGTCCAGCTCCACGGGGGCGGCGTCGCCCGTCCCGGCCTCCGCGTCCGTCGTCCCGGCTTCGGCGTCCGTCGTCCCGGCGTCCGCGTCCGTCGTCCCGGCGTCCGCGTCCGTCGTCCCGGCGTCCGCGTCCGTCGTCCCGGCTTCGGCGTTCTGCGGGCTCTGTGGGCTCTGCGGGGGGAGGTAGTCGCCTTCCCGCAGCTTTGGTGTGGTCGCTTCCTCGCCCGGCGCCGGGGCGCCGGGTCCGGTGCCGGGGTCCACGAGCTCCAGCCGCAGCCCGGCCGGAAGCTCCGCGCTCGCCGTGTCCGTGCCGTGGTGAGTGTCGTGGTGCGCGCCGTGGTGCGTGTCGTGGCCGGTGCCGTGCTCCGCGCCGGGTGCGTCCGAGGGCAGCACCCGCACCGCGACCCCGTCCGAGGGGCCGACCCACAGCGGGGCGGTGCTGCCCTTCACGTCGCCCGTACGGCGCTCGGCGGAGCCCGGGTCCGGGGCGTCGTCCGTGTGGGTGGACAGGTCCTGCCAGTCGGACCAGGCTCCGGTTGCGGCGTCCCGGGTGCGCACCTGAGGGTGCCCGTGCAGACTCTGTTCCGGGTTCTCCCAGACCATGCCGAGCAGGGAGAACGGTTCGACGGTCCGCCGGGTGAGGCCCGCTTTCGCGCCCGCCAGCTCGGTGGCCGCCCCGCCCGCGCGGTCAGCGGTCGCGCCCGGGTCGAGGGGGGTGAGGGGGAGCGAGCGGGTGTCCGCCGGGCGCTGGGCTGCCTGCGTCCCCGGGGGCTGCCGGGGCTCGTTGACGGCGGCGGCGGTGGAGGCGAGGGGGACGAGGAGTGCGGCCGAGCAGACCACTCCGATCGAGGACGAGAGAAGTGCACGCATAGTGACGATAATGGACATATACCGTCACAACTGTCTATTCATAACATGACGCTCTTTTGCCCTGACACCATGTCAACATCCCTCACACGGCTGACAGGCTGACGCCCGGCCAGAGCAGGCGAGCCGTACCCTGGCGCGCATGACCGACACCGACCGCACCCCCGCCGACCTGCTGAGATCCGCCCTCACCGAAGACGCGGCCCGCCCGCTGGTGACCTTCTACGACGACGCCACCGGGGAGCGCGTCGAACTCTCCGTCGCGACCCTGGCCAATTGGGTGGCCAAGACCGCCAATCTGCTCCAGGACGAGCTGTCCGCCGAACCCGGCGACCGGGTGGCGCTGCTGCTTCCGGCGCACTGGCAGACGGCGGTGTGGCTGCTGGCCTGTGCCTCGGTCGGCGCCGTCGCGGTACCCGGCGGCGACCCGGCCGGATCGGACCTCGTCGTCGCCGGGCCCGACACGCTGGACGAGGCGCGCGCGTGCCCCGGGGAGCGTGTGGCGCTGAGCCTGCGCCCCCTGGGCGGGCGCTTCCCCCAGCCACCCGAGGGGTTCGTGGACTACGCGGTGGAGGTGCCGGGCCAGGGCGACCACTTCGCCGCCTACGCGCCGCCCGCCCCACACGACGTCGCCCTCGTGGTGGACGGCACGGAGCTGACCGGTGCGGAGGTGGTGGAACGGGCCCGGGCCGACGCGGCGGAGCTGGGCCTCGCCCCGGGCTCCCGGCTGCTGTCCGCGCGCGGATACGGCGACTGGGCGGGCCTGTCGCACGGGCTGTTGGCGCCGCTGGCCGTAGGCGGTTCCGTCGTGCTGTGCCGCAACCTCGACCAGGTGGCGCTGGAAGCCCGGCAGGCGTCGGAGCGGGTCACGCACACGTCGCTGTGACACCGGTCCCGTCCGCCACCCGGGCGGCCGACGGGGGGCGGAGGGAACGGGGTGGCGCGTCACCCGGTTGGCCCACAGGCCCACCGGGGCGGTGGTCGGGGTCCAGCCCTGGGTTCACACTGGGCGAAGGAACTGTCCGCGACCGTCGGCTGGGGCCGTCGTGCAACCTCGTGCGGCCCTCGGGCGTCTGCCTGGGCAGCCAGTTCGTACGTACATACGTGCGTACGAATTCGGCCAGCCGCCGAGCGTGAGGGATGGACGTTGTGACCAACGCCGATGCCGAGGGAACCCCGGAGGACGGGCCGGAGCGCACCCCCCGCCCGAACACCTCCGAACGCCCGGCGTCCGGCGACGGCCCGGACAGCGACGACCGGGACGACAGCAACCCGGACGATGGCCCAGGCGACAGCCCGGAAGATCGCAGCCCGGACGACAGCGGCCCGGAGCACAGCGGCCCGGGTCACGGCGGCCCGGAACACGGCGGCCCGGAGCGCGGCGCCGACGGCACGGCCACCGCCGGGCGGGCGGCGAAGCGGCGCCGGTGGCTGAAGTGGGGAGCGCTGGGCGCGGCGGCGGTGGTGCTGGCCTCGGCCGGGGTCGGCTGGGCGCTCTACGCCACGCTGGAGGACAACATCACCACCGACAACGACACCGCCCGCATCCTGGAGGAGTACGAGGAGGAGCGCCCGGAGCCAGCTGACCACGAGGCGAAGAACATCCTCATCGTCGGCTCCGACAGCCGGCGCGGCAGCAACACCGCGTACGGCGAGGACAGCGGCACCGCCCGCTCGGACACCACGATCCTGCTGCACCTGGCGGCCGACCGGGAGAGCGCGACGGCGGTGTCGATACCGCGCGACCTGATGGTCACCATCCCGGCCTGCACCGCACGCGACGGCGCGCGCAAGGACGAACAGTTCGCCCAGTTCAACTGGGCCTACCAGTTCGGCGGCGCCGCGTGCACGATCCGCGCGGTGGAGGAGCTGACGGACATCCGCGTAGACCACCACATGGTGATCGACTTCACGGGATTCAAGAAGATCGTCAACGCGGTCGGCGGTGTGGAGGTGTGCCTGCCCGAGCCCGTCCACGACCGGGATGCCCGGCTGAAGCTGCCGGCCGGCCGGCAGACGCTGAACGGCGCGGAGGCGCTCGGCTACGTGCGCGCCCGGTACACGCTCGGCAACGGCAGCGACACCCAGCGCATGACGCGGCAGCAGGAGTTCCTGGCGTCGCTGTTCCAGAAGGTGCGCGGCAACGGCGTGCTGATGAACCCGGCGAAGCTCTACCCGGTACTCGACGCGGCCACCTCGGCGGTCACCGCCGACCCGGGCCTGAACTCGCTGGCCGAGCTGTACGACCTGGTGCGCAGCGTCCGGGATATGCCGGAAGAGGGCGTCTCCTTCCTCACCGTGCCGCGCCAGCCCTACAGTCAGAACCCCAACCGCGACGAGTTGACGCAGCCGGAGGCGGAACGGCTGTTCACGCTGTTGCGCGCGGACCGCCCCGTGGAGGTCGGCAACGAGCGGGAGGCCGGACGGGACGGCGCCGGCGGGGACGAGGAGAGGAGCGACGCCGGTCAGGACGGCACGGGGCGCGGCGAGGAGCCCGCACCCTCCCCCACCTACCGGGGCTCCACAGGCGCCGAGGGCAGTTGTGGGTGACGGAGGCGACACCCCACCCCGCGTCCGGAATTGCCGAGAAATGCCGGATTTTTGCCCGGGATTGTTGACCACCGGCATGGCTTGTCCCCGAACGGGGCGGATAGTGTGTGCGCTCGACCGACCGCCCCGACCACCGGAGCGCTCCAAGGAGAGAAGCGCGACCGGCACAACGGAGGACGCACGCGACGTGGACGCGCAAGGCCGTGGGCACGCCGGGGACATCGACCCCGCGGATCAGTGGGTGTTCAACCCCCGGACCGGCAGCTACGAACTGAGACTGCCCGGTGCCGCTGATTCCGCGACGGGCGGCGCGAGCAGCGCCTCGGCCACCCCGCACCCGCCCCGCCAGCGCAGCGGCGACACCGCCGGGCGCCCGGCCGCCGAACGGGCCGCGGGCGGCGCCGCCCGCACCGCGTCGGGCACCGGTTCCGCGGGACGCCCGGGCTCGACCGGACGCGCGGGCTCCGCAGGACGCACCGGAGCCGCCGCGAACGCCGCTGGCACCGGCACCGGACGCCGCCGGGTCACCGCCGAACCCCGTGACCCCGAGCGCCGGGTCCCCGGACAGCGCTCGCGCCGCGCCGCCGACCCGTCCGGCCCCGGTTCGCCGCACAGCCGGCGCAAGCCGAAGCCGAAGCCGTCCGGGAAGAAGAAGGCGCTGCGCTGGGGCGGCGGCGCGCTGGCCCTGCTGGTGCTCGGCGGCTGCACGACCGCCTACGTCATCATCTCCGACCTCAACGACAACATCGACAAGGTGGACGTCGGCTTCGACAACCCCGCCACGTCGGGCAAGCCGGTGAACATCCTGCTCATCGGCACCGACGCGCGCACCGGTGAGGGCAACACCGGCTACGGCGACGCCGAAAGCGTCGGCCACGCGGACACCACGCTGCTCCTGCACGTCTCCAAGGACCGCTCGAACGCGTCCGTGCTGAGCTTCCCGCGTGACATGATCGTGGACATCCCGGACTGCGAGACGAAGCAGCCCGACGGTTCCACGGAGGCCATTCCCGGCCAGCGGGGCGTGCGGTTCAACGAGAGCCTGGGCCAGAACGGCCGGGACCCCGGCTGCACCTGGAAGACGGTGCAGGAGCTCAGCGGGATCAAGATCAACCATTTCATGATGGCCGACTTCAACGCCGTCAAGACGCTGTCCACGGCGGTGGGCGGCGTCGAGGTGTGCGTCGCCAAGGACATCGACGACCCCAAGTCCCATCTGAAGCTGGACGCCGGACGGCACGTTATCGAGGGCGAGCAGGCACTCGCGTTCGTCCGCACCCGCAACAGCGTCGGCCTGGGCAGCGACCTGAGCCGCATCGAGCTCCAACAGCAGTTCCTCAGCTCGATGTTCCGCAAGCTGAAGTCCAGCGAGACCCTCACCGACCCGGGCAAGCTCTACAGCGTCGCGACGGCGGCGACCGAGGCGCTCACCGTGGATACCGGCATCGGCGACGTACAGGCGCTCTCCGGTCTCGCCCGCGACCTGTCCCAGGTCAACCCGAAGAACATCACCTTCGCCACCGTCCCGGTGCTGGACAACCCCGCCGAGGCGGTCGCCGCCACCGTCGTGCTGGACGAGGCCAAGGCGCGACCCCTGTTCGAGATGGTCAAGGCGGACAAGTCGCTGGCCGCCACCAAGAAGGACAAGAAGAAGAAGGACGACGGCCCGTCCGTCCCCAAGGCACCGGCCGAGCAGGTGCGGGTGGACGTGTTCAACGGCGGCGGCCCCATCGGCGCCGCCCAGCAGACCGTGAACTGGCTCCAGAACGAGCAGGGCGTGCCGCTGTCCACCAACGCGGGCAACGCCAGCGCGAAGCAGGAGCACACCCGGCTCACCTACGGGCCCGACCAGGCCGGGCAGGCGGCGACACTCGCCGGGCTGATGGGCCTGCCGAAGGCGGCGCTGAAGGAGGACGCGCAGGCCGGAGGCGAGGGGGTGCCGATGACGCTCGTCCTCGGTGCCGACTTCACCTCCGCCGGGACGCCGCTGGAGGCGCCGGACAACACGCCCGAGGGCGTCCAGAAGATCAACGGCGGTGACCAGGACGTGTGCGCCCAGTGACGCACGTCCGGCAGGACGAGGGGGATAACCGGTGCGACCGGTGAAGGGGGACACCGTCGGCAGCACCGGCGCGCCCCGACAGCACGGAACCGGAACGGGCATGCCCCGGCAGCGCGCGGGAGCCCGGGGCACCCCCGACGGACCCGCAGCCGGGGCGTCCGGGGCCGATGGAGCGTCCGGGAATTCCGGGATGGCCGCTGCCGGCGGTGGCGGCGCGAGTTCCGCGTCCGGCGGCCCCCGGCGCCCGCGCAAGCGGCGCGTCCTGCGCTGGGCGGCGCTGACCGTCTCGGTGCTGATACTCGGCACGGCCGGCGCCGGATACCTCTACATCGACGGTCTCAACGACAACATCCGGGACGACGCCCTGCACCTGGGCGACAACAAGCTCGACGGCCCCAAGCCCAACGCCGCTGGACAGACGCCGCTCAATATCCTGCTCCTGGGCTCCGACAGCCGGAACTCCGCCGAGAACCTGCGCCTGGGCGGCTCCCGCCCCGACCAGGGGCGCCCACCGCTCGCGGACGTGCAGATGCTCCTGCACCTGTCCGCCGACCGCAGCAGCATGTCCGTGCTGTCCATACCGCGTGACACCAAGGTCACCATCCCCACCTGCACCGACCCGCACGACGGCACCGTCTACCAGGAGCGCGTCAACAAGATCAACACCAGTCTGCAAAACGGCGGTCCGGGCTGCACGGTGGCCACCTGGGAGGAGCTGACCGGGATTCCGGTGGACCACTTCGTCATGGTGGACTTCGCCGGAGTGGTGTCGATGGCCGACGCGGTCGGCGGCGTCCCCGTGTGTGTGGACGACAACGTCCACGATCCCAAGTCCGGCCTGCGGCTCGAAGCGGGCGAGACGGTGATCCGGGGCGAACAGGCGTTGCAGTGGCTGCGCACCCGGCACGGCTTCGAGGACGGCAGCGACCTGGGCCGGGCCAAGGCGCAGCACATGTACATGAACGCGATGGTCCGGCAGCTGAAGGCGGGCACCAAGCTCAGCAACCCGGGCCAGCTGCGCAGGCTCGCCGAGGAGGCGACGAAGGCCCTCACCGTGGACGAGGGCCTGGGCTCCGTCGGCAAGCTCTACGACCTGGCCACCGAGCTTCGGCAGGTGCCGACCGGCCGCATCACCATGGCCACCATCCCGTGGGTCTACTCCCCCGGCGGCACCTACGTGCTGCCCAAGGAGGGCGACGCGCAGGAGGTCTTCTCGATGATCCGCCACGACATCGCGCTGGACGGCCAGGACGAGAAGCCCTCCCCCGAGCCGACGCCGACCCAGGAACCCACGGACACCGACGCGGCGACGATCGCCGTGCGCGTGCTCAACGGCACCGGGACAGCGGCCCAGACAGCGGTCAGCGGCCGGGCCTCGACCATCGCGGACAGCTTGCGGGAGGCAGGCTTCACCCAGGCCGCCGCAGGCACCGAGCCCCGCTCGCAGTGGGACACGGTGCTCACCTACGGCGATACGGCCGACCGCGACGCCGTCCGCGCGGTGGCCGACGCACTCGGCCTGCCGGAACGCGCCGTACAGCACTCCGCCGGGGCAACCGGCCTGACCCTGGTCATCGGCGCCGACTGGCGCGAGGGCGCGACCTACCCCGCGACCGACACCCCCGCCGAGGACGAGACAACCCCACCGGACGACACCCAGCCCCCGGAATCCCTCGACGGCCTCAACGGCAAGGACACCAACGCCTGCATGACCGTCAACCCCTCCGCCACCTGGTAACCCACACGGCCCGGGTTGGTGCACCGCACCGCACGCCCGCCCAGCCTCGCGCGACGAACAAACCAGCCTCGCAACGCTGCCGTTGGACGACTCTGGTGAGCGCCCGCTCAGAACGTCCCGCCCGCGTCAGTGCAGCACGACAGCTTCCCCTGACCCCCGGGAAAGGCGGCAGTCTCCGGAAGGCAACGCCGCTCAGCCGTGCTCGCTCGCTCTGCGTCCTACCCGCTAGGCCCAGCACGCACCGCGCCGATTCACATGGCGACGGCAGCCAATGCCGCCACTCTGGTGCAAGTTGGCGTAAGCCACTCGGCGCCCGGAGCCAGTCATGGCACCATGATTGATGCAGGTACAGAAGAACAGGCCCCCGTCTGGAAACTCCGCATTCCGCACGCGCAGCAGTCGGTCCGACCCAGTGAATAAATGACGGAGACAGCCAACTCATGTCCCCATCTTCCTCGTCCAGCGCTCAAGAAGCGCGTGAGATTATTGCGGCCCGGCTGGCGGAGTTGCGTAGGGAGGCGGAACTCACCGGACACGAGTTGGCTCTTCGGTGCGGGTGGAGCCCTGCGAAGTCATCTCGCATCGAGCGCGCCAAGACGCCCCCATCCGCCTCCGATATCCGAGCCTGGTGCCGGGCCACAGGGTTCGAGGAGCAAACCGAGGATCTGGTCGCGGCGAATCGTCAGGCCGATCAGATGTACGTGCACTGGAAGAAGCTGCACCGGCACGGAATGCGCAGGGCACAAGAGGAAGTCGTTCCTCTCTACCAGAAGACACGGCGGTTCCGCATCTACTGCTCAAACGTCATGCCGGGCATTCTTCAGACCGAGCCCTACGCTGCCGGGCTTCTCTCCGCTATCGCAACCTTTCAGGGCACACCTGACGACTCCGCCAACGCCGCAGCATCGAGACGTGCACGATCACGCGTTCTGCACGAGGGGGACCATAGGTTCGCTTTTCTGCTGGAGGAGACCGTTCTCCGGTACCGGATCGCGGATGATGAAGCCTTGGCAGGTCAACTGGGATATCTGCTGACGGTCATCTCACTTCCCAATGTCAGCCTAGGGGTTATTCCCTTCACCGCACCACGTCGCGTCTGGCCGCTCGAAGCGTTCTATCTGTTTGACGCCCGACAAGTGAGCGTTGAGACGCTGACGGCCGCCGTGAACGTAACAGCGCCGAGCGAAGTCGCCACCTATGCGAAGGCTTTCTCCGAGCTTTCGCATATCGCCGTTTACGGTACTGCGGCGCGAACCTTGATCTCAGAAGCTATCAACTCACTCGGGTAACGCACGGGCAAGCTTGTGCAAGATCATAGATTTCGCTGTGCAGAAGGCGTAGCCACCGCGTTTCAGGAGCTGAAGGGGAGACATGAAGTGGAGGCACCCTGGAGAGCCGTATTCGGCTCATGAAGGTAGAACGTACAGCTCCAGCTCCACAGACCGCCCTATACCACGCCCCGAAGTCCATGGCTCGCGACATGAGGGGCAGCACTGAACTCTATGCGCCGACAGTGCGCCCCTTCACGCCTCCGCTGCTCCCTGGACCGCTGTCACCCTGAGGGTGACGCTTCCGCAAGTGAGTGCAATCGCATCGACACCGGGAGCAGCCATGGCCTACAAGTTTCTCGGGATCATCCCCGGCACCGGCAAGGACGACTCACAGAGGATCTGACTCCACGAGGAGACGGAAGACCTGCTGATCCAGTCGTACCGGGCGACCGAGGAGGAAGTGAAAGCCTGCCAGGAGACCGGGTACGTCCCTGGACACTCCTCGGACGTCCCGGAGTACGAGACGATCATCCGGCTTCCTGCAGTCATGCTTCAGCACATCCCGCGAAAGGACGGAGCCGCAGCCGATGCAGCCCCCGGCACGTGAACCGCTGTCCCGCGCCCAGCGATCCGCTGCAGGATCATCGAGCGCCCAAGCCGCTCGCAAGATACTTGCTCAACGTCTTCGTGAGATCTGCACGGATGCCGGACTGGACGGCAAGACGCTCGCGCATAGGTGCGGCTGGCACCCATCCAAGGTATCGCGAATCTCGACGGCGAAAACATCACCGTCAGTTGACGACATCCGGATGTGGTGCCAGGCGTGCGACGCGGAAGACCAGACGAACGACTTGGTTGCCTCGCTGCGTGCCGTCGAGGGGATGTGGATCGAGTGGCGCCGCGCGGAGCGCGCCGGTCTGCGACGGTCCCAGGTCGAACGTCTCCCGCTGTATGAACGCACGCACCGGTTTCGTGCCTACGCCTCATGGGCTATACCAGGGCTCATTCAGACCGACGGCTACACAGAGGACGTGCTTCGCACTATTCAGAGGCAGCGCGTCTCGATGGATGATGTAGCCGACGCGGTCGCGGCCCGCATGGAACGCCAGCGTGTGCTGTACGAAGGAAACCGCCGCTTTGCTTTCCTGATCGAGGAACCGGTTCTCCGGAACACGCTGAGCACTGCGGAGACACAGCGGAGCCAATTGGATCAGTTGCTCGTGGTGAGCCGCCTGCCGAACGTCAGTCTGGGGGTAGTCCCCGTGTCCCAGGGACGCCCCCGACTTCCGGTCGAGAACTTCTGGATTTACGACGGGACTCAGGTCAACGTGGAGTTGGTCTCCGGTTACCTCACCATCACGCAACCCAGCGAAATCGCTTCCTACGTCGAGATGTTCGCAGGGCTGGCCGACATGGCGGTCTACGGAGCGAAGGCCCGCGCCGTGATCACTGCGGCACGAGACGCACTCCGGTAATTCGTGTGCAATCACGTGCAATCTCGTGGCTCTGCCGCGCCCACGCTCCGTAGCGTCTTCATCACGTGAGTGACGCGAAGGGGTGTCGGATGTCCGAGCCAACGAGGTATTCCACTGCGCCGGTTGAGCTGCCGTTGCGCTGGGAGGCGGCGCCGGAGCCGGTGGAGGGGTGCGCGGGGTGCGCTGCGCTGGTGAATGTGCGGGACCGTGCGCGTGCGGGTGGGGACATGACGACGGTCTCTGACTGCAACGTCTTCCTGGCCCGCCACCCCGAGGGGCACTGATGGCCGCCCCGGCACCCGGTGTTCCCCGGGTGGACCGTGCCTCCGGTGTCGTGTTCGTGCCGCGTGGGGCGGTCATCAAGCCATGCCCCTTCCCGTGCTCCATCTGCCAGGCGAAGGGGCGTCAGTAGGACTGTCTGAGGCAGACAGCCCCGTTACCGCCCGTGTGCTGGCCACGCATGCCCGCGGATTCATCCCAAGGACACCCCGTCCCAAGCCGGGCGGGGCCGGGAAACACCGAGGAGAAAGGAGAGTTGCCATGACCCGTGTGGCAGTCGAGACGTACGCGTCCCGTACGCCGGATGCTGAGGGCTGGCGGGGTATCCCGTTCGCGCACCCCGCCCTGGACGGCGGCAGGCACGACGGAGGACCGATGCCACCGGAGGCCCCGCGCCCCCCTGAGCCCAAGCCCGACGACGACAAGTAGCCACGAGCGGAGGCATGACGAATCGGCCGCAGCCCCCGGCGTCACGCCGGGGGCTGCGTTGGGTAAATGGGGGCCGTTGACCTGCGCGAACCCCGCTAGGGGAGGTTGCGGGCCATGACGATGCGCTGGACCTGGTTTGTGCCCTCGTAGATCTGGGTGATCTTGGCGTCCCGCATCATCCGCTCCAGCGGGTAGTCGCGGGTGTAGCCGTAGCCGCCGAGGAGCTGTACCGCGTCGGTGGTGATCTCCATCGCGGCGTCGGAGGCGTAGCACTTGGCGGCGGCGCCGAAGAACGTCAGGTCCTCACCCTTGCCGTCGCCGCCGAGCGAGACGCGCTCGGAGCGGGCGGCGGCGGCGTAGGTGAGCTGACGCGCGGCCTCCAGCTTCATCGCCATGTCGGCCAGCATGAACTGCACGCCCTGGAAGTCGCCGATGGGCTTGCCGAACTGCTTGCGCTCCTGGACGTAGCCCTTGGCGTAGTCCAGTGCGCCCTGCGCGACGCCGAGCGCCTGCGCGGCGATGGTGATGCGAGTGTGGTCCAGCGTCTGCATGGCGGTGGCGAAGCCGGTGCCCTCGGCGCCGATCATCCGGTCGGCGGGGATGCGCACGTTGTCGAGGTAGACCTCGCGCGTCGGCGAGCCCTTGATGCCGAGCTTCTTCTCCGGCGCGCCGAAGGAGACGCCCTCGTCGCCCTTCTCCACCACGAAGGCGGAGATGCCGCCCCGGGTCTTCTTCTCCGGGTCGGTGACGGCCATCACCGTGTAGAAGTCCGAGACACCGGCGTTGGTGATCCAGCGCTTGACGCCGTTGAGCACCCAGTGGTCGCCGTCGCGTACCGCGCGGGTCTTCATGCCGCCCGCGTCGGAACCGGCGTCGGGCTCGGAGAGGCAGTAGGAGAACATCGCGTCGCCCTTGGCCAGCGGCGCGAGGTACTTCTTCTTCAGCTCCTCGGAGCCGGAGAGGATCACCGGCAGCGAGCCCAGCTTGTTGACGGCCGGGATGAGCGAGGAGGAGCAGCACACGCGGGCCACTTCCTCGATGACGACGCAGGTCGCCAGCGCGTCGGCACCGGCGCCGCCGTAGGACTCGGGGACGTGCACGGCGTGCAGGTCGTTGGCGGTGAGGGCGTCGCGGGCCTCCTGCGGGAAGCGGGCCTCCTCGTCCACGGCGGTGGCGAAGGGGGCGATCTTCGCTTCGGCGAGCGAGCGCACCGAGTCGCGAAGCATCTCGTGCTCCTCGGACGGCCGGTACAGGTCGAAATCAGCGGCTCCCGCCACGGTGGCTCACTCCTTTGGGGAGGTGGGTGCTAACTACCGTTAAGTAACTCAATTCTAATGGTCAGCGCCACTGGAGGTATAGGTGAGCTTGCCGACAGTGCGGCGGCGGTGCGGCAGCGGCCCAACAGCCGGGTGACGGCGGGCCTCCGGCAGCGGGGTGGGCCAGCACGGCGGCACGGCCGGACGACGGCCAGCATGGCGACGGGACAGCCCCCGGGGGGCTTGGCCCGGGCGGGCGCAACCGGGTCAGCCGGAGCGGCGGGCGGCCGGGGTGACGGCGGCGGCAACGGCGGCGTGCGGGCACGGGGTGGCCCGGCGATATGCTCGGGCAGCGTCCCGTCCACGCCGTCAGGAGTACCGTCCATGGCCAGCCCCGCCCCCAGGATCACCGTGATCGGCACCGGCTACCTCGGGGCCACGCACGCGGCCGCGATGGCGGAGCTGGGCTTCGAGGTGCTGGGCCTGGACGTGGTGCCGGAGAAGGTCGAGCTGCTGTCCACGGGGCGGGCGGCGATGTACGAGCCGGGGCTGGACGCGCTGCTGGCGCGGCACGTGACCGGGGTCGAGGGCTCCTCCGGGCGGCTGCGTTTCACCACCTCCTACGCCGAGGCCGCCGAGTTCGGGGACATCCACTTCGTGTGTGTCAACACCCCGCAGCGGCACGGCGAGTACGCGTGCGACATGAGCTACGTGGACGCCGCCGTGGAGTCGCTGGCGCCGCTGCTGACCCGGCCGGTGCTGGTCGTCGGCAAGTCAACGGTCCCGGTGGGCAGCGCGGACCGGCTGGCCGCCCGCCTGCGCGAGCTGGCCCCGGTCGGCGCGGACGCGGAGCTGGCGTGGAACCCGGAGTTCCTGCGCGAGGGCTTCGCCGTCCAGGACACCCTGCGCCCGGACCGCATCGTCGTCGGCGTCCGCTCGCAGCGTGCCGAAGACCTGCTGCGCGAGGTGTACGCCACCCCCATCGGCCAGGGCTCGCCGTTCGTCGTCACCGACTTTCCGACCGCCGAGCTGGTCAAGACGGCCGCGAACTCCTTCCTGGCCACCAAGATCTCCTTCATCAACGCCATGGCCGAGGTCTGCGAGGCCGCCGACGGCGACGTGGTGAAGCTCGCGGAGGCCATCGGGCACGACGAGCGCATCGGGAAGAAGTTCCTGCGCGCCGGGATCGGCTTCGGCGGCGGCTGCCTGCCCAAGGACATCCGCGCCTTCATGGCCCGCGCGGGCGAGCTGGGCGCCTCGCAGGCGCTGACGTTCCTGCGCGAGGTGGACTCGATCAACATGCGCCGCCGGGGCCACATGGTGGAGCTGACGCGCGACGCGGTCGGCGGCACCCTGCTGGGCAAGCGCGTCGCGGTGCTGGGCGCCACGTTCAAGCCGGACTCCGACGACGTGCGCGACTCGCCCGCCCTCAACGTGGCCGGGCAGTTGCACCTCCAGGGCGCGCAGGTCACCGTTTACGACCCCAAGGGCATGGCCAACGCCCGCGCCCTGTTCCCCACGCTCGGCTACGCGCCCACGGCGCTGGAGGCGGTGCGCGGGGCCGATGTCACGCTGCACCTCACCGAGTGGCGCGAGTTCCGCGAGCTGGACCCGGAGCGGCTGGCGGACGAGGTGGCCGAGCGGCACCTCCTGGACGGGCGCAACGCGCTGGACCCGGCGGTGTGGCGCAAGGCGGGCTGGACGTTCCGCGCGCTGGGCCGCCCCACGGCGTAGTCCCCGCCGCCCCGCCTCCAGCCCACGGCCGGGGCGGCCCCCCGCCTTGGCACCGGCCAGGCGCGGCCCCCGTCGCTCCGCCGCTTCCCTGCGTGCGGAGGCGTCGCCTGCGCACGGCTCCGGCGGGCTGGACCCGCGTCACTGGCCGCCGCTGACCGTCACCTTCTCGTCGGCCCGCAGCTGCTCCATCAGCTGCTCCACCCGCGCCATGTCCCACTTGACCGCGCTCTGGCCGTTCGGCGCCGCGAAGTTGCCCGCGACCGGCATGTTCATCTGCGTGCCCTCGCCCCCGCTGACTCCCTTCATCGCCCAGAACATCGACATGAGGTCGAACAGGCTCATGTCCTCGTCCACGATGAGGGAGCCCAGGCCCGCGCCCATGGCCGGGTAGAGGGTGAACGGGTTCAGCACGGTGCTGGGCGTCGCGGTCTCCTTGGCCAGCGCCGCGAGGAACTTCTGCTGGTTCTTCGTCCGCCCCAGGTCGCCGCCCTCGACGTTGTACCGGTTGCGGACGAAGGCGAGGGATTCGGCGCCGTCGAGCTGCTGGCAGCCCCGGGCGAAGTCGGCTCCGGAGTTCTTGTCCTTGACCGGCTCGTCGAAGCACATCTCGACGCCGCCGAGCGCGTCCACCAGACTGGCGAAGCCGCCGAAGCCGATCTCCGCGTAGTGGTCGATGCGCAGGCCGGTGTTGTACTCGATCGTGCGGGCCAGCAGTTCCGGGCCCTGGGCGGAGAAGGCGAAGTTCAGCTTCTGCTGCTGCTCGGGGATGCGGCGGCCGGATTCCGAGCCGGTGAAGGCCGGGATCGTCACCCACGAGTCGCGCGGCAGGCTGATCAGGGAGTTCCCGTTGTCACCGACGTGCAGGATCATCATCGAGTCGGTGCGCTTGCCCTCGGCGGACCCGGTGTGCAGGCGGTCCTTGTCGGCGTCGCTGAGCCCTTCGCGGCTGTCGGAGCCGACAATGAGGTAGTTGGTGCCCTTACCGGGCTCGGGCCGCTCCTCGATGCCCGCGAGGTCCACCTCGCGGCGGAGCTTGCCGTCAGCCCAGAAGTACGTGCCCACCGATATCACGAGCAGCGCGCAGACGAGCGTGATGAGGCCGACCTTCACGCGTCTCCCCCAGTTCGGACGCGGCCGGGACGCGGTGCCGCGTCCGCCGGGGCCGCCGCCGGAGCCGCTGTAGACCGTGCCCTGGCTGTACCCGCGCTGGTCGCCGTAGGTGGACGGCGCCCCGTAGGGCGGCGCCGCGTCGTGACGGCCTCCGTGCTGCGGCGGCACCCGCGTGCCGCCGCTGGGCGGGGCGCCGCGCCGGACCGTCGGCATGACGCGGGCGCTCTCGGGACGCTCACCGGCGGCACCACGGCCGTAGCGGTCGCGGCCGCGGTCCTCGGTCCACCCCTGGGGCCAGTCATTCATGCTGGAAGTGTGCCCTGTTCCACGCGGAAGCTGCACCACCGGATACGGAACCGGGGCAGGCTTGTGGCACAGTTGCGGCATTTCACGGCATGCGAAGACCCCCACCAGCACCGTTTAGGCTGGAACGCATGACCGACCCCGTCACCGCCGCCGCCGAGAGCGAGCTCGCGGGCAAGCCCACCGCCGCCTCCCGCACCACGCTGTCGCACATCATGACGCACAACGACACCAACCTGCTCGGCACCGTGCACGGCGGGGTGATCATGAAACTGGTGGACGACGCCGCCGGGGCGGTCGCGGGCCGCCACTCCGAGGGACCGGCAGTCACGGCTTCGATGGACGAGATGGTCTTCCTGGAGCCGGTCCGCGTGGGCGATCTCATCCATGTAAAAGCCCAGGTCAACTGGACGGGCCGGACGTCGATGGAGGTCGGCGTGCGGGTCCTGGCCGAGCGCTGGAACGAGTCCACCCCGCCCACCCAGGTCGGCACCGCCTACCTGGTCTTCGCCGCCGTGGACACCGAGGGCAAGCCGCGCCCGGTCCCGCCGGTGCTGCCGCACACCGAGCGCGACAACCGGCGCTACCAGGAAGCCCAGATCCGCCGCACCCACCGCCTGGCCCGCCGCCGCGCCATCCGCGAACTCCGCGAACAACGCACCGCGAACGGCCTGCTGGACGACTGACCCGGGTCCCGCCGGGGTGCGTCAGGGGCACGGCCCGCCCACTGGACGGCGCCACCGCGCGGCGGAAGCGCGGCGCTGGGCGCCTGGACACCCCGAGGCCCAGCGCTGGCCGCTGTCTTCCCTCGCCGGACTCGTCGGCCTCACCGGACTCGTGATCACCATCTGGCAAACCACCCGCTGACGAACTGCGCCCCGCCCCGGCTACGTGCCGGAACGGGGCGCGCTTTCGCGTATCACGGAGTGACCGAATTCAGAGTGAGGCGTCGGCCGGTCAGCCGTGCGACTTGGCGAAGGACACCAGCCCGGCGAAGCTTTTGGCAGTCAGGCTCAGGTGCGGCCCGTGCAGGTCCTTACTGTCCCGGACCAGGTACTCACCCGTAGCACGGGCGTGCTCCGGCGCCCACTCGATGCACTGGCCACCGTTGCTGCTATAGGAGGACTTCTGCCACCGGACTTCGTTCACGAGATTGCCTTTCGGTGCTGCCTGATCATGGCCACGGATGCCGCTTGCGACAGCGCTTCCGCCTGGAGTTGATGGTAGGCCGTCAGTATGGGTTGCACGAACCGCATGTTCCGTTCCAGCCTGCCTTGTTGCGCAGATTCGCTGTACGCGACGTAGGACCCGTCTGCCAGCGTCACCAGTGTCACCGGCAGGTCGAAAGAGCGGCGCTCTCCGAGATTGAAGGGAGCGATCTGGAGTACGGTCGATGGCTGCTCAGCGAAGGTGATGAGGCGGTCTAGCTGCACTTGCATGACCTTGGGTCCCCCCACGATGCGCCATAGGCAGCTTTCGTCCAAAACGGCGTAGACCATCGGTGGGGGCGTCCGCTCCAAGGACGCTTGCCGATCTCTGAGCAGGGACAGCCGCTCCTGCGCCTGGTGCTCTGTGATCGCCCCCCGCTGCACGGCGCCGTAAGTAATCGCCGACGCATAGTCCGGTGTCTGGAGGAGACCCGGAAGGATGCCAAGCTCAAAGAGCCGGATCTCCGCTGCCCGTCCCTCCTGCCGGACGAACTCCGGGAAGCCCTCTAGAAGCGAGACCTCACGCAGCGCACGGCACTCACTCTGAAGGGCGTCACCCGTGCCCAAGGCTCTGTCAGCACTTGCGGCGAAGGCGAGAGTTGGGGGACGGCGACCAGTTTCTACGGCGGAAATATGGGTGCCACTCCACCCCATCCGCTCACCTAGCTCGTCCTGTGTCCACCCGCGCCGCTCCCGCAGACTGCGTAAGCGCTGCCCGAACGCCGCAACGGGGGAACTGTCGGGGTCAAGTTCTTTCCGATTCAACTGCCTGCCCCTAACTCTTCGTTCAAGGTTCGCAAGTTGAAGCAGGACCGACTATAGGCCACGCTGAGCTTCCCCGGTAGCCGTACCGCTACGGAGAGGTGCCGAGCATGCTTCGGAAGACCACCCCAACGCCTGAGGCGGCCACGACCGCACAACCCGGCCGCTGTGTGTGGCACATGGCCGCAGGCGAACGGACCACAGCCCACACGCAAGGGGACACCCCTGATACCGGCCCTGAACTCGACTCACGCCCCACCCCTGCGAGCCCCCGCAGATCGCTCCGGGCGCAGGAAGACAGTCCGCTGATGGCCGACCTAAGGGCACGCGTCCGCGAAGACTGCGAGCGCCGACGCAAATTCGGAACACTAGGGAGAATCCTGTGAACTGCGCCGAATGTGAACGCCTGCAAGCCGAGCTCGTCACAGCGCTGGCGAAGTACGACTACTCCAAGGCAACGGACTGCCGAGTCCTGCTGACACGCCACCCTCACCACCAACCACCGCGCTGCCCCGGTCTCCCCAGCGACCGCAGCAAGGCCCCGGCCAGCTGATGGGCAGCAGCGTCTTCTACCACCAGCTGTGGACCATCGGCCCCGACCGCGAACCCGACGCCGAACCCGTCCACTACGCCGCCGAGTGCGCGGTGTGCCGCGCCCGCTCCGGGGACCACCCCACGGCCAAGCAGGCCCGTGAATGGTTCTTCTCGCACGCCGGGGGCCACCCCGAGCACCTGACCTACCGCCTGCTCACGGCGGAGCCGTACCGCGCCTGGAGGCGTAACCCCTGATGGCCCATCACGCCCGTCCTACCCGCGCGCGCCGTCTCCGTGCCCGCGCAGCCGAGTACACCGCCATCCCCTGCGTCCTCGCCATCGGCGTAGTCCTCGGCGCCCTCGGCATGGCCGCCGTCGCCACCTGGCCCCACCCCTGATGGGGCCACCATCCGACCCCGCGCTACGTCGGCGGAGCCGAACCCCTCACGGCGCACCCCGACGACGCGCGGACGCCCCGCCGCCCACGCCCGAGACCTACCACAGCGCGGGCACGGCGGCGGGGCACCCACCCACCGAACCCAAAGGAGAGAGAACGATGGCACCTCGCACCTTACTGACCCCCGAACAGTACGGCGACGTGGTAGCAACCGTGCTCGACAACAACGACGGCATGCACCTCACGGTCGCGGCCCGCATCACCGAGCAAGCCCTGGCGTTCGTCGCCACCGCCGCCCGCTACCCCACCGCCGTCATCGCGCCCTCGCGCGTCGTGGACGAGGGGTGGCACGCCCTCATCCTGCACACCACCGTGTACGCCGAGTTGTGCGAGCGGCTGGGCGGCTTTGTCCACCACTACCCTGAGCGTCCCGACGAGGAACGGTTCGATCCGGGCGTCATCGCGCGCACGTGCGCGCTGATGGAGGAAGCCGGGTACGCAGTGGACCGGGAGCTGTGGACGGCCCCGGGCCGCGAGCTGGTGGGCGTTGCGGCGCGGTGCCAGCACTCGCCCAACTGCGGGCCGATCGAGCCCATTCCGAGGCCGAAGCAGAAGCCGGGCGGCCCCGCCGCCGCGTAGGAAGGACCCGCCGTGCCCGAGGAAGTCGCCCGCAAACTCGCCCGTGTGCTGCGCCTGACCGGCCTGCCCGGTGAGGCGGCCCCGCTGGACCCCGCTCACCCCTCGGGCCTGTGGGGCATCACCGCCGATGATCGCGACATCACCCTCGACGCGCTCGACGCACTGATCAACGCCCTGGAAGCCGAGCCGGAGCCGGAGCCACCACAGGGACCGGGGTGGCACGACGGCCGACCGGTGCGCGGGTTCATCTTCCCCGAACCCGGCCACGACTGACGCGCCGCACGCCACAGCGCCCTCGGTACAGGAGTTCCGAACCGAGGGCGCTGCGCGTTGCCCTGACTGGCGGTCACTCAGGGGTGTGGCGTACGGGGTCACCCGGGTGTAGGCCCAGGTCGCCCGGACGGAGCCGGGTCGCGCCGGGGTGCGTCAGGGGCAGACGATCTCGTCGCCGGTGCGGGGGGTGTGGTCGCCCGAATCGGTGGGGGCGGCGGGGCGGACGGGGGTGACGCCGGTGAAGTCGGTGCCGAGGGTGACGCGCATGACCGGGCCCTGGGTGGCGGCGGGCACCAGTTCCGCGCCGGGGAGCGCGGCGGCCAGGACCCGCGCGGAGCGGTCCCAGCGCGGGTCGTAGGCGATTGTCGTCCGCTCAACGTCGCGCTCGGCGGCGTTGCCGGGGACGCCGGTGGTGGCGAAGCCGGTGGCGCGGAGCTCCTGGTCCGCCGTGTGGCCGAGCCCGGCGGTGGGGGTGCCGTTGTCCACCTGGACACGGATGTTGCGCGGGGGCACCGGTACCGGCAGCGCGCGTCGCTTCGGCGGGGCGTCCGGCTCCCGGTCGGTGAGCGGGCGGTCCGCGCGCAGGGCGCCGAACAGGGTGCCGGCCGCCGCGTCGTCCCACCGCACGGTCGCGCCGATGCCGGGCACCTGGTGGTCAGAGGTCTTGATCGGCACGGTGGTGAACTCCGTGGCCGCCGGTCCCAGGCCGCGCAGCGCCTGCCCGAGCGCGAGCAGCTGCTCGGGGCCGAAGGCGTGGTCGGCGCGCACGGAGGACA
This sequence comes from Streptomyces sp. JJ66, assembly GCF_019303495.1. Taxonomy (GTDB): domain Bacteria; phylum Actinomycetota; class Actinomycetes; order Streptomycetales; family Streptomycetaceae; genus Streptomyces. The sequence continues at coordinate 44,871 of NZ_JAEVFI010000007.1, forward strand.
GCGCGGCGGAGGTCACGTCGCGGAACTTCGCCGGGTTCAGCAGCACCCCGCTGCGTGTGGCCCGGTCCACGACGGAGGCGACGAAGCGCTGCTGCCGCCGCATGCGGCCGAGGTCCGCGGAACCGTCCACGGACCGGGCGCGCACGTAGGCCAGCGCCTCGCCACCGTCCAGCACGCTGGTTCCGGCCGGGATGTCCAGGCCCGAGTGGCGGTCCTTCAGTGGCTTCACCGTGCACACCGGGACGCCGCCGAGCGCGTCCACGGTGTGCACGAAGCTGGTGAAGTCGATCTCCAGGTAGTGGTGGATGTGGACGCCGGTCAGGCGCTCGACGGTCTCCACCGTCAGCCCGGGGCCGCCGTGCGTGTAGGCGGCGTTGAGCTTGATCCGCTCCGTGCCGTGCCGCGTGCCGCTGGCGGCGTCCGCGTGCGGCGGGATGGTGGTGTAGGTGTCGCGCGGCAGGCTGACGACGGAGGCGCGGTCGCGGTGCTCGGAGAGGTGGACGAGCAGCATCGTGTCCGTACAGCGGCAGGGCGCGCCGCCCAGCCGGTGCGCCTTCTTCTCCTGGTCGGTGAGCTGGTCGCGGTGATCGACGCCGACGACGAGGAAGTTCGTGCCCCGCCCCGCCACCGGACGCTCGCCCAGCTCGGCGAAGGCGTCAACCCGGCGGATGTCCTGGGTGAAGCTCCGCACCACCGCGTGCCCGAAGCCGCTCACCGTCAGCACCCCGGCGGCGGTCAGCACGCTGATCCGCAGGCCCCACCGCGAGCCACGGCGGGCCGGGTGACGCAGGCGGGCGTGACGCGGGGCAGCGGGCACGTAAGCGGCACCTTCGGGGCGCGGGGACAGGGGTAATCGGCACCCTAGAGCGGCGCGGACGCGGGTCCCGGTTGCCGTGCGGGAGGCGTCCCCCGTACGCGGTAACGTGACCGGGTGACCTCCGCAGCACCCCGCCCGGCCGACGCCGCGCCCGCCGTCTCCGTGATCATGCCCGTCCTGAACGAGGAGCGGCACCTGCGCTCCGCCGTGCGCCACATCCTGGCGCAGGAGTACCGGGGTGAGCTGGAGGTCGTCATCGCGCTCGGCCCGTCCACGGACCGCACCGACGAGATCGCCGCCGAGCTGAGCGCGCAGGACGCGCGGGTGCGCACCGTGCCCAACCCCACCGGGCGCACGCCCGCCGGGCTGAACGCCGCGATCCGCGCCTCCCGCCACCCGGTCGTGGTCCGGGTGGACGGGCACGGCATGCTCTCCCCGGATTACATCGCCACGGCGGTCCGGCTGCTGGAGGAACAGGACGCGGCGAACGTCGGCGGCATCATGCACGCGGAGGGTGAGACCCCCTGGGAGCAGGCGGTGGCCGCCGCGATGACGTCGCGCATCGGCGTCGGCAACGCGGCGTTCCACACCGGCGGCGCGGCGGGCGAGGCCGAGACGGTCTACCTCGGCGTGTTCCGCCGCGAGGTGCTGCGGGAGCAGGGTGGCTACAACGAGGAGTTCATCCGCGCCCAGGACTGGGAGCTGAACTACCGCATCCGCGCGGCGGGCGGACGCATCTGGTTCTCCCCCGAGCTGCTGGTGTCCTACCGGCCCCGGCCCACCGTGCGGGCGCTGGCCAGACAGTACCTGCACTACGGCCGCTGGCGGCACGTCGTCGCCCGCTACCACGCGGGCTCCATCAACCTGCGCTACCTCGCCCCGCCCACCGCGCTGCTGGCCATCGCCGCCGGCGTCGTCGCCGGTGTGGTGCTCACCCCGTGGGCGTTCGCCGTTCCCGGCGGCTACCTCGCCGCGATCACCGCGGGCTCCGTCCCGGCCGGACGCGGTCTGCCGCTGCGCGCCCGCGTCCAGATCCCCCTCGCCCTGGCCACCATGCACCTGTCCTGGGGCTGGGGCTACCTGACCAGCCCCCGCTCCCTGGCCCGCAAGGTCATCGCCTCCCGCCCCGAACCCGCTGGCGCGGCACGGGCGTCGCAGGGTGCCAGCAAGGCATAAGCTCACCCGCCCCGCGTGCGCTCCCGGCCCGGCTCACCGGCATCCCGCGTTCCGCACGGCCCCGGGCACGTAGGAACGCGCGAACTCGGCCAACTCCTCCTGCTTGCTTTCACCTTCCGGCACGTCGCTGCCGAGCCAACCGTCAACTATCAGCATGCCTGTGCGGCCCTTCTCGGGGCAGGAGTAGACGGCGATGAAACCGTCTGCACTCACAGCTCCAGCCTCCCCGAGCTCTAGCGGACCGCCACTGCTCTCCGCTTCCTGCCATCTTTCAGTCAATGGCCTCGGCTCCACGGCCTTTCCTTCCCAAAACCTTCGCACGCTGAACTCGATGACACCGTCCACTGCGAAGGAGCACACGTCATACCTGATCTCCGAACCCACTTCACGCAAGGAGACCTCCAGTTCCTCGCCTGGAGGCAATACCGCCGCTATGGCACCGCGATCCATCTTTGTACCACACGCCTCAGGCGGAATCTCGTATTCCCCAGACCCGCAACCCGTCAGCGTGACCAGCAGACCCACAACAGAACCTCGACGCAGCGCGGAGTCGAATGAACGTCTCATCACGACGCCAAAGCTTTGGCGGTATCGTTACCCGAAAATGCGGCCTCATGGGCCTGCTGTGCGATTTCGAATTGACCTTCATCGACTCCTGGATTCCGAGCAGTCCAGATTTCGGCCATCCTGTTCAATTGAGACTCCCGGGTAAAGAACGCCTTCTGCCCCTCCTCCGTTGCCTCCGCTTTGACGGCCTCCTGCTGATCCAGCTGCCAGGAATATGTCGCAAGATCAACGCCACGTTGAGCAACATCGCCGAGAATTGGTATTTCATTAACAACAGCACCGAAGACATGATAGCCCCACTTCGCATGCCACGAAGGATCCCTTTTATCCGTTTCGATAGCCATTTGCTTTGCTTGTTCGAGGAAGCCGATAGTTTTACCCCCGCGCAGCAGTGTTTCCTTGGGGTGGTCTACCTCGTTGGCTTCGATATCGCGCATGATCTCTGCGTTCATGCCCAGATTGAGGATGGCATGGCCGTCCTGGTCGCGGGACACTTGTTTGAAAACTTCCAGCAGCTGGCTGCGGTCGAGCGGGGACGATGTCTTACCCAAGGCGCTGGCGGACTCGTGCACCTCGTCCCCGTGGTTGGCAAGGAGATGTGCCATACCCTCGCGCATCTCCGGAGGAAAGTCATCCCCCTGCTGGGACAGATGGTCGAGCGAGTCGCGCAGAATCTCTCGGTGCGCATCGGTGTGGGGTACATACGTGGCGTCGGGATCGTAAGCGTTGATGCCCGAGCCTGCGGCGTACAGTGCCGCGGCGGCGGCCTCTCGGCTGGCCATCGGGGTGCCGGGAAGGCTGTCCTGAAAGTACTCGCGTTCGGCCAGGATGTAGGCGGAGTTGTCATGGGGGTGGTCGGCGGAGAAGAACTCGGTGGCAGCCTCGGGGTTACGGCCGAGGGCCATGAGGAATCCGGTCATCGGGTCGCGGCCGAAGTCCGGGTCACGCTCCTCGTCGGCAGGGCTCGCATCCTCACCGTGCCCTTCTGGCTCGGCAAAGTTCAAGTTGACATCGTGGGCTAGGGGGCCGTTCCAGTAATTCCCTGGTATCCCCATCTCCTTCTCGGTGGCGAAGAGCGCGTTACCGTAATTTTGCAGGAACTCGGTGTCGAACTCGCCGTGGCGCATCAGGTTGCTCATGACCTGGAATCCGTACACGCTGGTATGCCCCTCCGGGTCCAAGACCGTGGGGCCGAGTTCGATGACGTCCTCTTCCCAGCGCCGTATCTCCGGGGTGTCGGTCTGGGTCGCGATACCGAGCACGTGACTGAGATTTTCCTGCATCGCGGCGAGCTGGGCTCGACGGTCCTCATCGATGCCGCCGTTCAGCCGGTTGTCGGCCATGGCCACGTAGAGTTCCATCAGGTCTTCGGCGCTTTGCTGCGTGGCGAAGTGCTCGGCGAACGTGGGGTTGTCCCGGTTGTCGTCCAGATACTTGTTGAAGCGCTCCAGCTCCTCGTCGGTCATCTCATGACCCTTGGCAAACAGTTCCGCCGCCACTTCGGCATCCTCGACGGACTGCTCCTCGTGCCACTCGTCAAGGGACTCGTAGCGGGTGCCGCTGAAGTCATACGGGTGGCCGGCGATAACGTCCTTCAGAGCGCGGGCGACCCTGGCGTCCGTCTCCGCTGCGCGGCCGACGATCTCGGCGATCTGGTCCCGCACATCCTCCAGCGTCGCCTGGGTTGGGCCGGGGTCAGTGTTGTCCGCGCTGCGGCGGTCAGGGTGAACCGAGCGGGCCACCACTCCGTTCGGGTAGACCGTCACCCCGTCAGGAAGGTTGTCCATCAGCTTCTGGAGGTCGTTCTTGGCGGTGGTGAGATCGCTGTGGCCGTCCCGGAGAATGTTGCGGATGCTGACCGCCTGGTTCTCGGCGTCGTTGAACTCACCGGCTGTCTTGTCCACGAAGGGCCGCGTGACGGCGGCGTTCGCGCCCTCCCAGCGTGCCGCGTCGGACCGGGCCTTCAGCACGGTACGGGACTCCTCGGCGAGTTCACCGAACTTGGTGACCACGGTTGACCAGTCGTCAACCGCGTCTGCGAGTCTGCTGAGACGTGCGTGCAGGACGTCCTCGAACTTGAGTGCCACCGTTCCCTCAGCCCTACTTGTAGAACTCGGATATGCGGGAAACGTTCATGAGCTCGCCGTCCAGGGTCGTCATGGACGTCGTGATCTTCTCTTCCTCCTCGCCGTACCGCTTCGAGGAGTAGTCCAGGTGGTTGGAGATGTGCGCACACGCCTCGGCCAGCGTGCTGGACTGGCGTTCCCAGGTGTCCACCACGTCGCTCAGTGCGCTTCCGCAGGTGAAGTTGTCGCCAGTGAGGTGTGTCGCGGCGTCCCGGCTGGCCTGGGAGGCGTGCTCAGCGTGGGCGCGCACACCGCCGTGGAGACTGTACGCGGCGCCACCAACGCGGCCGAGATCGTCCTGGTGCACGGTCAGGTCACCGCTGCCACCGCCCGGGTCTAGGGTGTTGAGCCGCATCCCGGCAGCTTGCCGCTCCTGGACATTGGCCACGATCTGGGCCCACTCCTCGTCAAACGACACGTGTCCCCCTCCCTCACGGCGACGAACTGGGCCTCAGCATAAGTGCGGGGACAGATTTTGGGGAGGCGGGCAGGCCGAGATCTGGCTATGGCGGTGATCATGCCAGGCATCCTGCCCGACCGGGTGGGGTCGCGTCAGCCGTCGAGGTCGGTGAGGGTGGCGTTGGACGGGGGTGTGGTGGCGCGGAGGTCGCGGGCGACGGATTCGGCGTCGCGCAGGACGCGCAGGGGGTTGTGCCAGGTGAGCTTGGCGAGGTCGATCCCGGACCAGCGGCGGGCCAGGAGTTCGGCGACGAGGTGGGGGTATCCGGCGACGCTGTCGAGGTCGTCGGGGAGGAACGCGGTGCCGTCGAAGTCCCCGCCGATGCCGAGGTGGTCGATACCGGCGACCGCGCGCATGTGGTCGAGGTGGTCGGCGACGGTGGCGGCGGTGGCGCGCGGACGCGGGTGGGCTTCTTCGAACGCGCGCTGGACGGCCATTCCGGCGGGTGTGGTGTCCAGCGGGTGCAGGCCGTGCGCGCGCATGTTCTCGTCCGCGCGCCGGGTCCACTCCACGGCGTCGGGGGCGATGAACTTGGGCACGAACGTGACCATGGCGACGCCGCCGTTGGCGGGGAGCGCCGCGAGCACGTCGTCGGGGATGTTGCGGGGGTGGTCGCACACCGCGCGGGCGGAGGAGTGCGAGAAGATCACCGGGGCGCGGGTGACGCGCAGGGCGTCGCGCATGGTGGAGGCGGCGACGTGGGAGAGGTCCACGAGCATGCCGCAGCGGTTCATCTCGCGCACCACCTGCTCCCCGAACGCGGTGAGCCCGTCGTGCCGGGGCGCGTCGGTGGCCGCGTCCGCCCAGTCGAGGGTGTCGTTGTGGGTGAGCGTCATATAGCGCACGCCCAGCTCGTACAGGCCGCGCAGGGTGCCGAGTGAGTTCGCGATGCTGTGGCCGCCCTCGGCGCCCAGCAGTGAGGCGATGCGGCCACGGCTGCGGGCGGCCGCCACCTCGTCGGCGGTGCGGGCGAGCTGGAGGTCGTCCGGGTAACGGGCGGCGAGCTGGCGGACGGCGTCGATCTGTTCCAGGGTGGCGCTGACGGCGGCGTCCCCGGTCAGCGACGTCGCCACGTAGACGGACCAGAACTGGGCGCCGACGCCTCCGGCGCGCAGCCGGGGGAGGTCGGTGTGCAGAAGGCCGGTCTGGTCGGTGGCGATGTCGCGGGCGTCGAGGTCGTAGCGGACCTGTTGGCGCAGCGCCCACGGCAGGTCGTTGTGGCCGTCGAAGACGGGGTGGGCGGCGAGCAGTGCGCGGGCCTGGGCCAGCAGGTCGCTCACGGGCGGCCGCCGAAGCCGAAACCGGCGTCGCCCGAGACCTTGTTGCGCAGCCTGCGGCCCTTCTCGGTGGCCTGCTGGTTCAGCTCGTCCTGGAAGGCGGCCATGCGCTCGCGCAGTGTGCTGTCGTGGGTGGCGAGCATCCGCACCGCGAGCAGGCCGGCGTTGCGGGCGCCGCCGACGGAGACGGTGGCGACGGGCACTCCGGCGGGCATCTGCACGATGGACAGCAGCGAGTCCATGCCGTCGAGGTGCTTGAGCGGGACGGGGACGCCGATGACGGGCAGCGGGGTGACGGAGGCGAGCATGCCGGGCAGGTGGGCGGCGCCGCCCGCCCCGGCGATGACCGCTTTCAGGCCGCGCCCGGCGGCCTGCTCACCGTAGGCGACCATCTCGCGCGGCATGCGGTGCGCGGAGACGACGTCCACCTCGTAGGGCACCTCGAACTCGTCCAGCGCGTCGGCGGCGGCCTCCATGACGGGCCAGTCGGAGTCGGAGCCCATGACGATGCCGACGAGCGGGCCGTCGCCGTCAAGGGAGCCGTCGGGGCGGCCGTCGGAGGGGCTGGGGCGGTCGGCGGGGGCGCTCATTCGGTGATCGTTCCTCGCAGGTAGTCGGCGGCGTGCCGGGCGCGCTCGCGCACGTCGGCCAGGTCCGCCCCGAAGGTGTTGACGTGGCCGACCTTGCGGCCGGGCTTCACGTCCTTGCCGTACATGTGGATCTTCAGCCGCGGGTCGCGGGCCATGCAGTGCAGGTACGCGCCGTACATGTCGGGGTAGTCGCCGCCCAGGACGTTGGCCATGACCGTCCAGGGGGCGCGCGGACGCGGGTCGCCGAGCGGCAGGTCGAGCACGGCGCGCAGGTGGTTGGCGAACTGGGAGGTGACGGCGCCGTCCATCGTCCAGTGGCCGGAGTTGTGCGGGCGCATGGCCAGCTCGTTGACCAGCGTGCGCCCGTCGCGCGTCTCGAACAGCTCCACCGCGAGGTGTCCGACGACGCCGAGTTCGGCCGCGATGCGCAGCGCCAGTTCCTGCGCGGACGCCGATGCCTGCGCGGACAGCCCGGGGGCGGGCGCGATCACCGTGTCGCAGACGCCGCCGACCTGGATCGACTCCACCACCGGGTAGGCGACGGCCTGCCCGTGCGGGGAGCGCACCACGTTGGCCGCCAGCTCGCGCACGAAGTCCACCTTCTCCTCGGCCAGCACCGGCACGCCCGCCTTGAACGGGTCAGCCGCCTCGGCCTCGGAGTGCACCACCCACACGCCCTTGCCGTCGTAGCCGCCGCGCACGGTTTTGAGCACCACCGGGAAGCCTCCGCCAGCCCGGGCGAAGGCGGCGACGTCGGCGGGGTCGGCGACGATGCGGTGCCGGGGGCAGGGGACGCCGAGCGCGTCGAGGCGGGCCCGCATGACGCCCTTGTCCTGGGCGTGCACCAGGGCGTCGGGCCCGGGGCGGACGGGGATTCCGTCGGCCTGGAGCGCGCGCAGGTGCTCGGTGGGCACGTGCTCGTGGTCGAAGGTGAGGACATCGCACCCGCGCGCGAAGTCACGCAGGGTGTCCAGGTCGCGGTAGTCGCCGAGGACGACGTCGCCGACGACCTGGGCCGCGGAGTCTTGCGGGGTGTCGCTGAGGAGCCTGAAGCGGACTCCGAGCGCGATGCCCGCCTCGTGGGTCATACGTGCTAGCTGGCCGCCACCGACCATGCCGACTACCGGGAACGTCACGCTCCCAGGGTACGGGGAGCCGCGGGGGGCGTCGCGCGCGGCTAGCATGAGGAGGCGGGGGCGGACCGGGGTCGCGCGGGTAGCGTGGAGCGGGGGGCGGGCCAGACCGACGGGCAGAGAAACGGGGCGCTGAAGATCACGATGGGTGAACGCCTGCCGCTGGCCCTCCGCATGCGGCGGCTGGTGCGCGAGCTGGCCAAGTTCGGGACGGTGGGGGCCTTCGGCGTCCTGGTCAACGTGGCCACCTTCAACCTGTGCCTGCACGTCTTCGGCCTGGCCACCGTGCGTTCCGGCGTCATCGCGACGGCCGTGGCGGTCGCGACGAACTACCTGGGCAACCGCTACTGGACGTACCTGCACACGGCGAAGACCCGGGTGCGGCGGGAGGCGTCACTGTTCCTGCTGTTCAGCGGGGTGGGCCTGGTGATCGAGAACGGCGTGCTGGCGCTGTCGCACTACGGGCTGGGCTTCACCTCGCCGCTGGCGGACAACATCGCCAAGTACGGCGTGGGCCTGGGCCTGGGCACCGCGTTTAGGTTCTGGTCCTACCGGACGTGGGTCTTCCGGGGGCGGCGGTCAGCTGGTGACGTCGGCGAGGCTGACGACTTCCCGGCTGAGGAACAGCGCAAACACCGGCGGGTGCTGCTGTAGCAGCTCCAGGCGGCCCCCGTCGGCCTCGGCGAGATCGCGGGCGACGGCCAGGCCGAGACCGGTGGAGTTGTGCCCGCTGACGGTGCGCTCGAAGACGCGCGAGCCCAGCTGCGGATCGACGCCGGGCCCCTCGTCGGTGACCTCCACCACCACCTGGTTGCCGGTGACGCGGGTGCGCAGCGCCACCGTGCCCGCGCCGTGTACCAGGGCGTTCTCCACCAGCGTCGCGAGCACGGTGGCCACCGCGCCGGGCGTGCCGACCGCGCGCAGCCCGGCCTTGCCGGAGTGCACGATGGCCCGGCCCGCGCCCCGGTAGGCCGGGCGCCACTCCTCGACCTGCTGGAGCACCACCTCGTCCAGGTCGAAGCCGACGGCGGAGGTGGCGCGGGCGTCCCGGCTGTTGGTGAGCAGCCGCTCGACGACGTCGGTGAGCCGCTCGACCTGGGCGAGCGCGATGGCCGCCTCCTCGCGCACGGTCACCGGGTCGCCGCCGGCGGTGCCGGGGTGGGGCTCGCCGCCTTCGGGGTCGGGCTGGGAGGCGGTGTGGACGATCTCCTCCAGCCGCATCGACAGCGCGGTCAGCGGCGTGCGCAGCTGGTGGGAGGCGTCGGCGGCCAGGCGGCGCTCGGCGGTGAGCATGCGGGCGATCCGCTCGGCGCTGGCGTCCAGCACGTCGGCGACCCGGTCCAGCTCGGGCACGCCGTAGCGGCGGTGCCGGGGGCGGGGGTCGCCGGAGCCGAGGCGTTCGGCGGTCTCGGCGAGGTCGGTGAGCGGGGCTGCGACGCGGCGGGCCTGGCGCACGGCCAGCAGCGCGGCGGCCACGATCGTCAGCGCGGCGACGGCCAGGATGATCATCAGGATGCGTCCCACCTCGTCGGTGACGACGCTGCGCGGCTGCCGCACCACGACGGTCTCGCCGCTGCCGCCGGTCTCCCGCCCCTCGATCACCTCACCGGTGGGCCGCTCGCCGTGCTCGATGGGGGGCTGGCCAGGCAGGTCGATGCGCACATACCGGTCGGCGGGCACGGCGCTGCGCATCGTCTCGCCGGTGACCCGCTCCCCCGCCGCGAGTCGCGCCTCCACGACCGCGACCAGCCGCGCGGCCTCCGACTGCGTCGTCTCGTGGGCGCTGCGCTCGATGGCCTGCGTCTCGATGATGACGATCGAGGTGCCGAAGACGGCGATGACGACGAGGACGACGGCGAGCGTGGAGTTGATCAGGCGGCGGCGCATGCGGGCTGTCCCGGTGGGGTCGGTTCTTCGTCCGGTGGGTCAGTTCTTCTCGAAGCGGAAGCCGACGCCGCGCACGGTGGTGATGTAGCGCGGGTTGCCCGCGTCGTCACCGAGCTTCTTGCGCAGCCAGGAGATGTGCATGTCGAGCGTCTTGGTGGACGACCACCAGGTGGTGTCCCACACCTCGCGCATCAGCTGGTCCCGGGTGACGACCCGGCCAGCGTCGCGTACCAGCACCCGCAGCAGGTCGAACTCCTTGGCGGTGAGCTGAAGTTCCTCCTCACCGATCCAGGCGCGGTGCGACTCGACGTCGATGCGCACCCCGTGCGTGGCCAGGGGCTGGGGAGCGGGGTGGGCCGTCTCGGCGGTGCCCCGGCGCAGCAGGGCGCGGACGCGGGCGAGCAGCTCGGCCAGGCGGAACGGCTTTTTGACGTAGTCGTCGGCGCCCGCGTCCAGGCCGACGACGGTGTCCACCTCGTCCGCGCGGGCGGTGAGCACCAGCACCGGGAAGGTCCAGCCCTCGGTGCGCAGCCTGCGGCAGACCTCCAGTCCGTCCATGCCCGGCAGTCCGAGGTCGAGCACCACGAGGTCAACGTCCCCGCGCAGCCCGGTCTCCAGCGCGGCGGGGCCGTCCTCGCGCACCTCCACCTCGTACCCCTCCCGGCGCAGCGCGCGGGCGAGCGGCTCGGAGATGGACGCGTCATCCTCGGCGAGCAGTACTCGGGTCATGGCCCGATGGTAGTCCCGCTGGCCAGGGGCTCGGGCGGGGACGCCCGGGGCCGCTCCCCCAGCCGCGCGCACCCCGGACCACTCCAGTGGTCTAGCCCGCGCTCCGGCGGCCGGAACGGACTTCCACCATGGAAAGCGTCGAGTAAAGCCGTTCTTTACCTGTGATTCACATCTCATCGATCTTCGGTCGGTGTGTGGGTCTGGCGTAAAGTGACTGCGCTCCCCCGCTGGGGAGCCCCGGGCCGTGCCGGACGCGGACCGGCGGAACCGCCGCCGGGACGCCTCTTCCCGCACGGCCCCTGAGCGGCCGGGACGGACCACCCGGCCGTCTTCCTGTGCGGACCGGCGCCACCGGCCCGCGGCACCCCCGTCCGGGCGCGCGCTCCCACCCTGTGACGTGCGCCTTGAACCCACAAGGAACCCCCATGGCGTCCAGCATGACGAAGGACGGCGCCCGCCCCAGCGGCGAAGCCACCTTCTTCGGCCACCCGCGCGGTATGGCCACCCTCTTCATGACGGAGATGTGGGAGCGCTTCTCCTGGTACGGGATGCGCGCCATCCTGGTGCTCTACCTGATCGAGGGCGTACTCGACGGCCCGCTGGAGGACCGCAAGGCCCTCGCGGCGGCGATCTACGGCGTCTACAACGCCGTCGTCTACATGACCTCGATGCCCGGCGGCTGGGTGGCCGACCGGCTGTGGGGCGCCCGCAAGACCGTGCTCGTCGGCGGCATCATCATCGCCTGCGGCCACTATGTGCTGGCCATCCCGAACGACGCCGTCTTCTTCCTGGGCCTGGCCCTCATCGCGGCGGGCACCGGCCTGCTGAAGCCGAACATCTCCGCGATGGTCGGCGGGCTGTACGAGGGGCAGTCCAGCGCCCGCCGCGACGCCGGTTTCACGCTGTTCTACATGGCGATCAACATCGGCGCCCTGGCCGCGCCGCTGGTCGTCGGCACCCTGGGCCAGAAGGTCAACTGGCACCTGGGGTTCGGTGTCGCCGGGGTGGGCATGACGCTGGCCGTCGTCCAGTACGTGCTGGGCGGCAGGCATCTGGGCGAGGTCGGCCGCGTGCCGGCGAACCCGGCCTCGCAGGAGGAGAAGCGCCGCGTGCTGGGCCGCGCCGCGCTGTGGGCCGGGGTCGCGGTGGCGGCGCTGGTGCTCGACCTCGTGCTGGGCACGTTCACGATCGAGCACATCGTCAACGCGCTGGCCGTCCTCGGCATCGTGCTGCCGATCGGCTACTTCTGGATGATGTTCCGCAGCCCGAAGCTGTCGGCGGCGGACCGGCCGAAGATCGTCGCCTTCGTGTGGTTCTTCGTCACCGCCGTGCTGTTCTGGATGATCTACGACCAGTCCGGCTCGCTGCTGACGATCTTCGCGGACACCAAGACCGACCGGGGCATCGGCGGCTGGGAGTTCCCCGCGTCCTGGTTCCAGTCGGTGAACCCGGTCTACGTGATCATTCTGGCGCCGGTGTTCGCCGCGCTGTGGGTGCGGCTGGCCCGGCGCGAGAGGGAGCCGAGCACGCCGGTGAAGTTCGCCCTGGCGATGCTGCTCATCGGCGGCTCCTTCGGCCTGATGGGCCTGGCGGGCGCGGCGGCCGCCAGCAGCGACGGCGGCCGGGTGACGGTGTTCTGGCTGCTGGGCGTCTACCTCGTCCAGACGCTCGGGGAGATGTGCCTGTCCCCGGTGGGCCTGTCGCTGTCCACCAAGCTCGCGCCGAAGGAGTTCGTCAGCCAGGTCATGGGCCTGTGGTTCCTGGCGACGGCCACCGGCAACGCCCTCAACGGCTGGGTGACCCGGCTGAACGGGCCGCTCGGCGACGTCGCGTACTACAGCATGTGGGCCGTCGTCGCGGTGGCGGCGGGCCTGGCCTTCCTGGCCGGTTCGCGCAAGCTGCGCTCGCTGATGGGCGACGTCAGGTAGGCGCCCCGCACAGCAGACGGCGGTGGGCCGGAACCCGGGAGGTTCCGGCCCACCGCCGTCAGCTGGCGTAGGTGCGGGTGCGCACGGGGCTGCCGTCCGGCCCGGCGGTTACAGCGCTGGCGTCAGCTCGGCCCAAACGGTCTTGCCGACGCCGTCGGGGGCGTAGGCGACGCCCCAGTTCTTGCACAGGCGCTCGACGATGAACATGCCGTGCCCGCCCGGGCGCCCGGCCTGGTGCGGCGTGCGCGGTGCGGGCTCGCCGGAACCGGCGTCGGTGACCTCCAGGCGCAGCCCCGCGTCCTCGCGGGCGATGCGCACCTCCTGTGGCCCTCCGGCGTGCAGGCAGGCGTTGGTGACCAGCTCGGAGACGACGAGCAGCACGTCCTCGGCGGCGGCCTGCGCCTGGGGGTCGGGCGCGGGCAGCCAGCCCCAGTCCCGCAGGGCCTCCCGGGTGAAGTCACGGGAGCGCTGGACGGCACCGCTGACGCCCACGAGCCGCAGTCGGCGCAGCTGGTGCGCCGCGCCCCGGCCCGGCCCGGCTGGCGCCGTGGCGTGCGGAGGGGTACCGGCCACGCCCGGAGCCACGGAGGCGGCGGACGCGGGCTGCGGAGCCTCCTTGGGCTCCGGGCCCCGCTCGCCCGCCGCAGAGGGCCGGGTGGTGCTCATCAGTGCTTCACCTCACCGGTACACCGAGTGTTTCTCACCGTCCGCCCTACGCGCGGGGAAACGGCCGCCAACAGATACAGAAGGTCTCCTGCCCGGAGGTGCCCAGGGAACACCCATGGATTCCCCGGGCACCGTGTGACGCGGCTAACGCCTCACCCGCCGGGCAGGCCGTGCAGCGCGTCATCCAGGGTGTCGTGGACGGCGAAGACCGCGCCCGCGCCGGTGATCTCGAAGACGCGCGCCACGGCGGACCGCATCGCGGCCAGGTGGACGCGGCCCCCGGCTTCCTCGGCCGCCAGCCGGGCGCTCAGGAGCACGTTGAGCCCGGTGGAGTCGCAGAACTCCAGACCCGAGCAGTCCACCACCAGATGGATGCATCCGTTGTGTACGGATTCCTCCAGTGGCGCACGCAACAGGTCCGCCGTGTGGTGGTCAAGCTCACCTTCCGGGGTGACGACGGCGAGGGAACCGTGCCGGCGCACCCTGACCGCCAGCCGACTCCGGTGACTGGTACTCCCGGGCACCGCGCGGTCCATGCCCACCTCTTCCGCCTTTCACGGCCGCTTCCCGAAGGAGACGGCTGTTGCTTCTACCCCCGTGTTCACACGTTCGAACCCTACGCCTTGACGTCCCGCACCGGTACCGGGGCAAACGACCCGAGGCAACCTAACCGGACATACCGCACTTGCCGTGCCCCCGCAACACCGGATAGGTCTATGAGGGAAGCGGACCAGCACGTCAGCCATGGAGGCGCCGCACCTCGCAGTGCACGTCACGGCTCCGGCAGCCATATGCCGGTCAACAATGGAGGACCACCATGTCACCCCAGCCCGCCGAGGTGCGCCCCGCGCGCGTCACCCCCGAGGAGACCGGGAAGGTCGCCGAGGGCCACGCGCTCGCGACGGACGACACCGCACTGGACGACCTCGACGGTGAGCTGTCCGGGCTTCCCGCGATCCCCCCGTACGACGAGGTGGGAGCGGTTGACGCCCGCGCCCTGTCCAAGACGCTGTTCGAGCGCCTGGCCACCCTGGACGAAGGCACGCCGGAATTCTCCTACGTGCGCAACACCCTCATCGAGCTGAACCTGGCGCTGGTGAAGTTCGCCGCCACGCGTTTCCGCTCCCGCAGCGAGCCGATGGAGGACATCGTCCAGGTCGGCACGATCGGCCTGATCAAGGCCATCGACCGCTTCGAGCCGGGACGCGGCGTGGAGTTTCCGACGTTCGCGATGCCGACGATCATCGGCGAGATCAAGCGGTTCTTCCGGGACACCTCCTGGTCCGTGCGGGTGCCGCGCCGCCTCCAGGAGCTGCGCCTGGACCTGGCCAAGGCCGGGGACGAACTGGCCCAGCAGCTCGACCGCGCGCCGACCGTCGCCGAGCTGGCCCAGCGGCTGAACCTCTCCCGCGAGGAGGTCGTCGAGGGCATGGCGGCCAGCAACGCCTACACCGCCAGCTCGCTGGACGCGCAGCCCGAGGAGGACGACGCCGAGGGCGCCCTCGCCAGCCGCATCGGGTACGAGGACCACGGCCTTGAGGGCATCGAGTACATCGAGTCGCTCAAGCCGATGATCGCCGAGCTGCCCGAGCGCGACCGGCGCATCCTCTCGCTGCGCTTCGTCGCGGGCATGACGCAGTCGGAGATCGGCGAGGAGCTGGGCATCTCGCAGATGCACGTCTCCCGCCTGCTCGCCCGCACCCTCACCCGCCTGCGCAAGGGGCTGACCGTCGAGGAGTAGGGCACGCGGACCCGCCCGGCTCAGCGGTGCCAGACGCGCGCCCCGCGCTGCCACACGTCGCTGACCAGCGGCACGCCCGGCCGGTAGGCGAGGTGGACGTGGCTGGGCGCGTCCAGCAGCACCACGTCCGCGCGCGCCCCCGGCCGCAGGCGGCCCACGTCGTCGCGGCGCAGCGCGGCGGCACCGCCCACGGTGGCGGACCACACCGCCTCATCCGGTGTCATGCCCATCTCGCGCACCGCGACGGCGACGCAGAACGGCATGGAGCTGGTGAAGGACGAGCCGGGGTTGCAGTCGGTGGACAGCGCCACGGTGACGCCCGCGTCGAGCAGGCGCCGCGCGTCGGGGTAGGGAGCGCGGGTGGAGAACTCGCAGCCCGGGAGCAGGGTGGCGACGGTGCTGCCCCCGGCGAGCGCGGCCACGTCGGCGTCGGTCAGGTGGGTGCAGTGGTCGGCGGAGGCGGCGCCCAGTTCGACGGCGAGCTGGACACCGGGCCCGGGGCCGAGCTGGTTGGCGTGCACGCGCGGGACCAGGCCGCGCGCCATGCCCGCGGTGAGCACGGCGCGGGCCTGGTCGCCGTCGAACGCGCCGCGCTCGCAGAACACGTCCACCCAGCGGGCGTGCGGCGCGCAGGCGTCCAGCATGGGGCCGGTGACCAGCCCGACGTATCCGGCCACGTCGTCGGCGTACTCGGGTGCGGCCACGTGGGCGCCGAGGTAGGTGACCTCCTCCAGCCGGGCGGCGGCGATCCGCAGGGCGCGCGCCTCCTCGGCCGGGGTGAGCCCGTACCCGGACTTGGTCTCCAGCGTGGTGGTGCCCTGGCGCAGCGCCTCGCGCACGTACCGCTCCAGCGTCGCGGCCAGTTCGGCGTCGCTCGCGGCCCGGGTGGCGGCGACCGTCGTGCGGATGCCGCCCGCGCTGTAGGGGCGCCCGGACATGCGGGCGTTGAACTCCTCGGTGCGGTCACCGGCGAAGACCAGGTGCGAGTGGGAATCGACGAACCCGGGCAGCGCGGCCCGCCCCTCGGCGTCGCAGGCGGTGTCGGCGGCGGGCGCCCGCCCCTGCGGCCCGACCCAGGCGACGTGCTCGCCCTCGATCACGACGGCGGCGTCCCGCAGGAGGCCGAGCGGTCCCTGGCCCAGCTCCGGGTCGCCGGTGGCCAGGCTGCCGATGTTGCGGATGACGGTGGTCGCGGCCACGGGGCTGGCTCCTTGACGTGGTGGCGGGATGCAGGGCAGGCGGTGCGGGGGCGGCAGGGCGGGCGGTGCGGGGGCGGCAGGGCGGGCGGCGTCAGTGCAGGACGGCGGCGATCGCGGACGCCAGCGCGGCGGCCGGGTCCGGCACGCCACGGTGGGCGCCGTCACGCACCACCATGCGACCGGCGACGACCGTGTGCCGCACGTCGGCGGCCGTCGCCGCGTACACGGCCGTCTCGGCGGCCAGGGCGGGCGCGGGCCCTGCGGTGCGCACCGAGTCGAGGGCGACGGTGGTGAAGTCGGCCGGGGCACCGGCTTCGAGGCGGCCCGCCTCGGGCCAGCCGAGCGCCGCGTGCCCGTCGCCGGTGGCGGCCCGGAGCAGACCGGCCGCCGTCCAGTGGCCCCGGGTGCGGGTGCGCAGCCGCTCGTCCAGCTCCAGCGCGCGCGCCTCCTCCAGCAGGTCGATGACGGCGTGGCTGTCACTGCCCAGGCTCAGCGGGCTGCCCGCCCGCGCCAGGTGCGCGGCGGGCCCGATGCCGTCGGCCAGGTCGCGTTCGGTGGTGGGGCACATACACACCCCGGTGCCGGACTCCCCGAGCACGGTGACGTCGGCGTCGGTGAGGTGGGTGGCGTGCACGGCGACGGTGCGCGGGCCGAGCACCCCGTGGTCGGCCAGCAGCCCGGTGGGGGTGCGGCCGTGCGCGGCGCGGCAGGCGTCGTTCTCGGCGGGCTGTTCGGAGAGGTGGACGTGCAGCGGGGCGCGCCGCTCGGCGGCCCACTGGGTGACGGTGGCCAGCTGGGCGGCGGGCACCGCGCGCACGGAGTGGATCGCGGCGCCGACGCGGGTGGTGGCGTCGCCGCTCAGCGCGCTCGCCCGCTGCGCCCAGGCGTCCGCGCTGCCGTCGCTGAAACGCTGCTGGGGCCGCGTCGGCGGCTCGCCGAACCCGGCGGACAGGTAGCAGGTGTCCAGCAGCGTCAGCCGCAACCCGGCGTCGCGGGCGGCGGCGATCAGCGCCTGCCCCATGGCGTTCGGGTCGGCGTAGCGCGCGCCGCCGGGGGCGTGGTGGAGGTAGTGGAACTCGCCGACGCAGGTGATACCGGCCAGTGCCATCTCCGCGTACACGGCGCGGGCCAGCGCGTAGTAGCTCTCCGGGGTGAGCCGTTCGGCGACGCGGTACATCGCCTCGCGCCACGTCCAGAAGGTGCCGGTGCCCGCCTGCACGGTGCCGCGCAGCGCCCGGTGGAAGGCGTGGCTGTGGGCGTTGGCCAGCCCCGGCAGGGTGAAGCCGCGCAGCACCTCGGCGCCGGGCGGCGCGGTGGGCGTCTCGCGGTGGACGGCGGTGAGGTGGCCGCCGCTGACCTCCAGCGCCACGCCGTGCGCCACCTGGCCGTCCAGCCAGGCGTGCTCGGCCCAGTACGTCGCGGGGAGCGCCGGATCGGTCAGCGGCACGCGAGGTCCTCCAGTACGTCGGCGAGCGCTTCGACCCCGGCGAGGCAGTCGTCCTCGGTGGCCCGCTCGGCGGGTGAGTGCGAGACACCGGTGGGGTTGCGCACGAACAGCATGGCGGTCGGCACGGCGGCGGCGAGGATACCGGCGTCGTGTCCCGCGCCGGTGGGCAGCACGGGGGCGCCGCCCAGGCGTGCGGCTAGGCGGTCGCGCAGCGGGTGCGCGAACTCCACCACGGGGGTGAACGACTCGCGGGTGACGCCGACGTCCACGCCCTCGGTGCGGGCGTGCGCGCGGGCCGCCCGTTCGACGGCGGCGACGACCGTGGCCAGCGTCTCCTCGTCGGGCGCGCGGGAGTCCAGCCAGCCGCGCACCCGGGAGGCGATGGCGTTGACGCCGCCGGGATCGACGGCGATCTTGCCGAACGTGGCCAGCGCGCCCGCCGCCCGCGCCTGTTCCCGCGCGGCGAGCACGGTGTGGGCGTAGGCGAGCATGGGGTCGCGGCGGTCGGCGATGCGGGTCGTCCCGGCGTGGTTGGCCTCCCCGTGGAAGTCGAACCGCCAGCGCCCGTGCGGCCAGATCGCGGAGGCGACGCCGACCCGGTGCCCGGTGTCGGCCAGCGCGCGGCCCTGCTCCACGTGCAGTTCCACGAACGCGCCGACGCGGGCCAGGCGCTCGGGGTCGGGGCCGATCGCCTCCGGGTCCTGCCCGGCGCGCTCCATGGCGTCGGCGAGGCTGACCCCCTCGGCGTCCCGCAGCTCCCGCGCCGCCTGCGCGGTGAGCTGGCCCGCGGTCAGGCGGGAGCCGGTGCAGGCCAGGCCGAAGCGCGCCCCCTCCTCGTCGCCGAAGTTGACGACGGCGACGGGGCGGGCGAACGCGGCCCCGCGCGCCTGGAGGGCGTCCAGCGCCGCGAACGCGGAGACGACGCCGAGCGGGCCATCGAAGGCGCCGCCGTCGGGCACGGAGTCCAGGTGCGAGCCGGTGACCACGGCGTCCCCGGCGGCCGGGTCGCCCAGCCAGGCCCACTGGTTGCCGTTGCGGTCCACCTCGTAGGCCAGGTCGCGGGCGTGTGCCTGGGCGCGGAACCAGGCGCGGCAGTCGGCGTCGGCGGGCGTCCAGGCGTAGCGCCGGTAGCCGCCGGTCTCGGCGCTGCGGCCGATCGGCGCCAGCTCGCGCCACATCTGAAGGAAGCTCACGCCGCGCCGCCCTCGCCCGGGGCGCCCGTGCTCGTGCCCGGTGTGGTCGCGTCCGGGGCGCTCGCGCCGTCCTCACGCATCGGCACCCGCACTCCGCGCTCGGCGGCCACCTCGTCGGCGCGCGGGTAGCCGGCGTCCACGTGCCGGATGACGCCCATGCCCGGGTCGTTGGTCAGCACGCGCTGGATCTTCTCGCCCGCCAGTGGCGTGCCGTCAGCCACGGTGACCTGCCCGGCGTGGATCGAGCGCCCCATGCCGACGCCGCCACCGTGGTGGATCGACACCCACGACGCCCCCGAGGCGACGTTGACCATGGCGTTCAGCAGCGGCCAGTCCGCGATGGCGTCGGAGCCGTCGAGCATCGCCTCGGTCTCCCGGTAGGGGGAGGCGACCGAGCCGCAGTCCAGGTGGTCGCGGCCGATCGCCACCGGGGCGGACAGCTCACCGCTGGCCACCATCGCGTTGAACCGCTCGCCCGCGCGCTCGCGCTCGCCGTAGCCGAGCCAGCAGATGCGGGCGGGCAGGCCCTGGAAGTGCACCCGCTCCCCGGCCAGCCTGATCCAGCGGGCCAGCGACTCGTTCTCCGGGAAGAGGTCGAGGATCGCGCGGTCGGTGGCGTGGATGTCCTTCGCGTCGCCGCTGAGCGCGGCCCAGCGGAACGGGCCCTTGCCCTCGCAGAACAGCGGGCGGATGTAGGCGGGGACGAAGCCGGGGAAGGCGAAGGCCCGCGCGTACCCGGCGGTCTGGGCCTCGCCGCGGATCGAGTTGCCGTAGTCGAACACCTCGGCGCCCGCGTCCTGGAAGCCGACCATCGCTTCCACGTGCCGCGCCATCGACTCCCGGGCGCGGTCGGTGAACTCGGCGGGCTTCTTTGCGGCGTAGGCGGCCATGTCGGCGAACTCGACGCCGGCGGGGAGGTAGGCGAGCGGGTCGTGGGCGCTGGTCTGGTCGGTGACGATGCCGATGGGCGCGCCCATCGCCAGCAGCCGTGGCACCACCTCGGCGGCGTTGCCCAGCACGCCGATGGACAGCGGGCGGCGCTGGTCGCGGGCGGCGGTGGCCAGCTCCAGCGCGTGTTCCAGCGAGTCGGCGCGCTCATCCAGGTAGCGGTGTTCGATGCGGCGGTCGATGGCGCGCGGGTCGCAGTCCACGCAGAGCGCGACGCCGCCGTTCATGGTGACGGCCAGCGGCTGCGCGCCGCCCATGCCGCCGAGCCCGGCCGTCAGCGTGATCGTCCCGGCCAGGGTGCCGCCGAAGCGCTTGGCGGCGACGGCGGCGAACGTCTCGTAGGTGCCCTGCAGGATGCCCTGGGTACCGATGTAGATCCACGAGCCGGCCGTCATCTGCCCGTACATGGTCAGGCCCAGCTGCTCCAGGCGGCGGAACTCCTCCCAGGTGGCCCAGTCCCCGACCAGGTTGGAGTTGGCCAGCAGCACGCGCGGCGCCCACTCGTGCGTCCGCAGCACGCCGACGGGGCGCCCGGACTGCACCAGCATCGTCTCATCCGCCCGCAGCGTGCGCAGGGTGCGGACCATGGCGTCGAACGAGTGCCAGTCCCGCGCGGCCTTGCCGGTGCCGCCGTAGACGACGAGCTTTTCCGGGTGCTCGGCGACCTGTGGGTCGAGGTTGTTCTGGAGCATCCGCAGTGCGGCCTCCTGCGGCCAGCCGAGCGCGCTCAGCTCCGTGCCGCGCGGCGCGCGCACGGTGCGCGGCGCGCGGTCTCCCGCCTGTCCGGCCTGTCCCGCCATGCCCCTGCCTCCCGGTGTCGCCCGCGTCCCGCGTGGGGCGCGGCCCTGCCTCACGGATCGTTCTATTCACACACTCTACGAGCTGAATAGAACTAGTCAACAGGGCTGGACGGCGGCACCAGGACAGCCGGACGCCCTCCCGGCAAGGCGGCACGGGAGGGCGTCGGGGTGGTAATGATCTGCAAGCCCTTGGGCACCCGCACGGGGCGCGGGCTCAGGAACGGGCCGTCAGCGGGAGGCGATGACGCGGTCGGCGAGCACGTAGAGCGTCTCCTCGCCACAGGCGAAGGTCAGCGCGTAGCCGCCGGAGATGCCGGAGCCGCCCAGCAGGACGGGGGCGTCCCCCGCGCGCAGGGACCCGGCCAGCCGCTCGGCGGTGTCGCGGTGGCCCGGGGAGAGGCACACGGTGGTGCCGTCGGCGAAGACGTACACGTCCAGCGTGCCGAGCGGACCCGGGCGGACGTCGGTCAGCTCCGTGCCGGAGGCGGCCACCGCGGCCAGCCGCGCCACGGTGCCCTCGGCGTCCGTGCCACCGGTCTGCCGGGCCTCGGCGTGCCGGGCAGCGGCGTCGAGCGCCGCGGCATCGGGAGCGGCGTCGTCCGCCTCCGCGCCGCTCGCGGGCGCCGGGACCACAGGTTCACCGGAAAGAGTGTGGTGCGGATTGGAAGGGTGACGGCGCCGGGCGGCGGCGCGGGCTGCGGCCTCCGCGTCGGTGCGGTCGGTGCGGGACGCGGGTTCGGCGTGCGGCGCCTCCGCGTGGGCGGCGGCCTCGGCGGGCTCGGGCTCCGCCCGCTCGCCCGTCCCCTCCGGCTCGGCCACCGGCGTCGCCTCGACCCGGCGGTCTGCCTGACGCGGCACGACGGGACCAGCCTGCGGGACCTCCGGCGCGGCCGTCACCTCGTCCAGCAGGGCATCGAGCAGCGCGGCGTCCAGGGCGCTGACGTCGTAGTCCAGGGGGAGATCCGGGTGCGGGTCCGTGGGGTAGCCGGGGTGGAGGTCCGGGAGGGCGTCATAGGTCCCGGGGCCGTACGGAGCACCGAAGGTGTCAGCGTGCCCGCCGAAGGTGTCGGCGTCCCGGCCGTCCTGCGCGTCCCAGAACGCGCGGGCCTCGGCCAGTTCCCGCTCCCGCTCGGCGGCGAGCGCGTCCGCCACGGCGACCCGCACGTCCTCCGCGACGGGTGCGGGACGTGCGGCGGGCACGGCGGCCTCGCGGGCGGCGCGCCGGTCCAGGTCGCCGCGCAGCCCGGCGACCTCGCGGCGCAGGCCGCGCACGGCGTGCAGGGCGAACCCGCTCAGCACCGCGACGACCACGGCGGCCAGCAGCAGGATGAGGGATATGGCGATCACTGACGTTCTCCAGACTCGGCTACAGCCTTGAATTCCTACCTCAGCTTTACCGTGCCTCCGGCACAAGCACAGCGGAAAACATCACAAATCGTGCACCTCGCACGGCGCAATGCTTTGGCCAATACCGTTCTGATCTGCGAAAAGGCTACGCCCCCAGGACATACATCACATCCTGAGGGCGCTTTGGCATCGGCGGGGTCTCGAACAGCCCCGCCCCGGGACTCCTAGCTCAGCCGCTCGATGACCATCGCCATGCCCTGGCCGCCGCCCACGCACATCGTCTCCAGGCCGAACTGCCGGTCGTGCGTCTGGAGGGAGTTGATCAGCGTGGTGGTGATGCGCGCGCCGGTCATGCCGAAGGGGTGGCCGACGGCGATCGCGCCGCCGTTGACGTTCAGGCGGTCCAGGTCGATGCCCAGGTCCCGGTAGGAGGGGATCACCTGGGCGGCGAACGCCTCGTTGATCTCCACCAGGTCGATGTCGCCGATCGACAGCCCGGCGCGGGCCAGCGCCTGCTTGCTCGCCTCGACCGGGCCGTAGCCCATGATCTCCGGGGACAGACCGGAGACACCGGTGGACACCACCCGGGCCAGCGGCGTGACGCCCAGCTCGCGGGCCTTGGTGTCGGACATGATCACCAGCGCCGCCGCGCCGTCGTTCAGCGGGCAGCAGTTACCGGCCGTCACCAGCCCGTCGGGGCGGAACACCGGCTTCAGGCCCTCGACGCCCTCCAGCGTCACCCCGGCGCGCGGGCCGTCGTCCTGGCTGACGACCGTGCCGTCCGGCGTCGTCACCGGCGTGATCTCCCGCTCCCAGAACCCGCTCTTGATCGCCTGCTCGGCCAGGTTCTGCGAGCGGACGCCGAACTCGTCCATCTCGCGCCGCGTGACGCCCTTGAGCCGGGCCAGGTTCTCCGCCGTCTGGCCCATCGCGATGTAGACGTCCGGCAGCTCGCCGTTCTCGCGCGGGTCGCTCCAGCCCTCGCCGCCCTGCTCGGCCCGGGCGGCGGTGCGGGCCTCGGCGTCGGCGAAGAGCGGGTTGTGGGTGTCGGGCAGACCGTCGGAGCTGCCCTTCACACTGCGCGAGACCATCTCGACACCCGCCGAGATGAAGACGTCACCCTCACCGGCCTTGATCGCGTGCAGCGCCATCCGCGTCGTCTGGAGCGAGGAGGAGCAGTAGCGGGTGATGGTGCAGCCGGGCAGGTGGTCCATGCCGAGCTGCACGGCCACCACGCGGCCCAGGTTGTGGCCCTGCTCGCCGCCGGGCAGGCCGCAGCCCAGCATGAGGTCGTCGATGTCGCGCGGGTCGAGCTGCGGCACCTTGGCGAGCGCGGCCCGGATGATCTCGGCGGTCAGATCGTCGGGGCGGACGTCCTTGAGCGACCCCTTGAAGGCCCGCCCGATCGGCGAGCGGGCGGCAGAAACGATCACTGCTTCGGGCATGACGGCTCCAGACAGACGGGCGCGGGGCAGAACTGCCAGGGAAGTTACCCGCGCGTAGGACCAAGGTCACGGCTTCCGCGGTGTGACGCCGCTCGCAGGCGACGGCGCCGCGTGCGTCCGACGGCGGAAGCCGTCACGACGATGGAACGATTCCGACTCTTTCCCACGTTCCCCCGGTGGACTAGCGTGCGGCTTTTGCTCAACCATTACCCTGGTTCAAGAAGCCGTGCCGTGCGGCCATGGAGGAGTGAGATGAGGAGCAGCAACCCGGTCTTCTCGCGTCGGGGGTTCAGTCGGGACGGCTACGCCGGCTTCCAGGCCGGTCAGGCACAGGCCGGGAACCCCTACGCGCAGAGCGCCGCCAAGGGCAACGCGTACGCGCAGCCGCAGGCCGGCAACCCGTACGCGCAGCCGCAGCAGGGCACGCAGGGCTTCCCGCCCGCCGCCCCGCCGCAGGCCGACCGCATGACGATGGACGACGTCGTCTCGCGCACCGCGATGACGCTCGGCACCGTCGTGGCGGCCGCGACCGTCGCGTGGGTCACCAACGTGGGCCTCGGCGTGGCGCTGATCGCCCTGCTGGTCGCCTTCGGCCTCGGCCTGTGGCAGTCCTTCAAGGCGAAGGCTTCGCCGCCGCTGATCATCGCCTACGCGGTGTTCGAGGGTGTCTTCCTCGGCGCGATGAGCAACTACGTCAACCAGTACGCGCCCGGCGCCGCGATGCAGGCGGTGATCGGCACCATGGCGGTCTTCGGCGCGGTGCTGTTCCTGTACAAGTCGCGCATCATCCGGGTCAACGCCCGCTTTACCCGCTTCGCGATCGCGGCGGGTATGGGCTACGCGCTGCTGTGCCTGGTCAACCTGGGCTTCGCGCTCTTCGGCGCGGGTGACGGCTGGGGCTTCCGCACCGGCGGCATCGGCATCCTGATGGGCATCGCGGGCGTGCTGATCGCCTCCCTGTTCCTCGCCCTGGACTTCAAGCAGGTCGAGGACGGCATCGCCTACGGCGCCCCGCGCGAGGAGTCCTGGCTGGCCGCCTTCGGTCTGACCATGACCCTGGCCTGGATCTACTTCGAGTTCCTGCGCCTGGCCTGGATTCTCAACAGCAGCGACTGACGCTACGCGGCCCAGCCGCCCGTCCGTCCCCGAAGGGGGCCGCGAGCACCGCTCGCGGCCCCCTTTCCGCGTATTCGGTGCTCTCCGGTGCCGGATACGCGGGAAGGGGCCACACCGCGCACCGCGCTGTCCCGGCCAAAGCCACGGACCGGAGCCGCCACGGACCGTACAACGGCATCTGGGGCGTGCGGACGGTGGCTCCGTCGCGGGCGGAGATCGTCCTCGGGTCTCTGTGACCTCAGGGGTCCGCCACCGACGCCACGCCACGCGGCGGACGGGCCACCCGTCGGGCGTGTGGGCGGCCAGGGTGGGGGCGCAGAGGCGGGAGGCGGGCGCGGTGGGCGTGCGCCGGGGTGTTGCCCGGGGGGCGGACGCGGAAGACTGGAGGGGTTGCCGAGAGGGAAGGCTGCTCACATGTCGGGGGCTGTACCGGAGTTGAGAGACCAGCACCGCGCGGAGGCCGAGCAGGTGCTGGCACGCGCCGTGGAGGAGGAGGTGCGGCGCAGCGGCGGCACCGTGGACGGCGGGGTGCTGCTCGCCCGGGGCCGGGCGTCGCTGACGGAGATCGCGGCGCGCGCGGGTGAGGAGTACGCGGCCTACACGCGGGCGCTGGACGCGGCCGGGCCGGGCCGGCTGGGCGAGCGGTTCACCGGGCGGGCACTCGGGCCGGTGGCGGGAGCCGTGGCGTTCGCCGCCGTAGCGGTGATGCTGTGGGACCGCGAGTACGGGTCCGGGCAGGCGATCGGCGCCGCGCTCGTCGTCGCCGCCGCCGGGGTGGCGGGCGCGCTGGCCCAGATCGTCGCGGCACACCTGTGGGACGCGCAGTCCGGTGCCGGGGCGCGCCACCAGCCCGGCGGAGTCGAGCAGTTGCGGCTGGCGTGGCTGACGGCGCTGGAGGTGCGCGGCGTCCGCCCGTATCTGGAGCAGCAGCGCATCGCCGCGCCGCGCACCGGGTCCCGGCGCGGCGAAGGCGCCGGGCGGCAGCCGCAGTTGCGCGGGCAGGACCGCAGCGCGGCCGCCCGGCGCCGCACGGTGCTGGCGCAGTCGTTCGCGCAGCTGCCCGCGCCCACCGAGCCGTTCGCGGGCCGCAAGGCGGACCTGGCGCGGATCGCGCAGTGGGTGCACCAGGCGCGGGCGAGCACGCAGACGCGGCCGACGGTCGTCGTACTGCACGGCGTGCCGGGGTCGGGCCGCACCGCGCTGGCGCTCCACGCGGCACACGAGCTGCGGGACCAGTTTCGCGGCGCGTGCCTGGTGGACCTGCGCGGCGACACCACCACCGGGACGCCGCTGGGCACCCGGGATGCCCTGCTGCACCTGCTGAACCGGCTGGGCGCGCCGCGCGAGCAGCTGTTGTTCCGCGGCTCGGGCTCGGGCCGGGAGCGTCCGGCGCAGGAGCAGCAGGTGCGGCGGCTGGCGGAGCTGTACCACCAGCACCTGGCCGGGGTGCCGGTCACCGTGGTGCTGGACGACGCCACGGACCCGGCGCAGGTGGCCGCCCTCGTCCCGGAGCGCTCGGACAGCCTGGTGATCGTCACCACCACCGAGCCGCTTCAGCTGCCGCCGGAGCTGACGGCGTGGGTGCACCACCTGGCACTAAACGGGCTGGAGGCGGCGGGCGCCGAGGAGTTGCTGCGCACGCTGGCCGCCGCGCCGGACGCCGAGGGCGCGCGGGCCGAGGTGCCCTACGACGCCGCCGCGTTCGAGGAGATCGCCGGGCTGTGCGGCGGGCTGCCGTTCGGGCTGCGGCTGGCGGGCTCGGCGCTCGCGGACGCGGGTGAGGCGGGGGCCGTCGCGCGGAAGCTGGCCGCCTACGGGCCGCCCGGCGCCGTCGATCCCGTGCAGCGGGCACTCACGCTGCGGTACGCCGACCAGTCCGAGGCCGGACGCCGGCTGCTGCGGCGGCTGGCGCTGGCCGGGCGGGCCAGTCTGGGCGCGGCGGCGGCCGGTGCGCTGCTGGGTACGGACGAACCCGCCGCCGCGCGCGAGCTCCAGGCGCTGGCGCGGGCCGGGCTGCTCCAGCAGGTGCGCGGGCAGCGGTACAAGCTGCACGGCCTGGTGCGGCGGTTCGCGCTCGCCCGGCTGCGGGAAGAGGAGGACGCGGCCGAGCGGGCCGCCGCCCAGGAGCGGCTGATCCGCAGCTACGCGGAGCTGGCCGACACGGTGATCCGGATGGTGGACGGCAACACCTCCACCCGTTCCACCGGCCACTTCGGCGGGCACGGCTTCACCTCGCTGGAATCGGCGCTGCGCTGGCTGGACGAGGAGTCCAGCTTCATCACCGCCGCCCTGCGCCACACCGACCCGGCCGTGGACCAGTCGGCGGTGCTGCACCTGCTGGGCGCGCTGTGCGACTACTGCCTGCTGCACGGCGACCTGTACCGGCTCGGCGAGCTGAGCGACCTGGCCGAGGCCGTCGATCAGGGCCTGCTCACCCGCTCGGTGCAGTGGCGCACCGGCATCGCGGCCCGGCAGCTGGGCGAGCTGGACCGTTCGCACAGCACGCTGTCGTCCGTCGTCAGCCTGTACCTGGAGGCCGATCACCAGGCCGGTGCCGCCCGCACCCTGCGCGAGCTGGGCATCACCCTGCACCACCAGGGCCAGCTGCCGCAGGCGGCGGACAAGCTGCGCGAAGCGCTCCAGCTCCAGTCGGGGGAGGCGCTGCGCGGGGACCGGGCCTGGACGCTGCACGCCCTGGCCGCCGTCGAACGTGACCGGGGCCGGGTCGGGGAGGCGCTGACGCTGCTGCGCGAGGCGCTGGAGGGGCACCGGTTCAGCGAGAGCGTGCACGGTCAGGCGTGGACGCACTTCCAGCTGGGCCAGACCCTGCTGCGCACCGGCGAGGTGGGCGCCGCCGAGAGCGAGCTGCACGCCGCGCTGGAGGGCTATCGGCGCAGCCAGGACGGACGCGGCGAGGCGTGGGCGCTCACCGAGCTGGCGCGGGCCCGGCTGTACGCGGGCGAGGCGTCCGAGGCGGTCGAGGAGCTGCACGGCGCGCTGGTGCGGCACCGCGAGAGCGAGGACCCGCGCGGCGCCGCGTGGACGCGGCACTACCTGGGGCTGGCGCTGGAGGAGACCGGCAACCGGGACGGCGCCGTGCAGGAGCTGGAGCGGGCCCGGGCCGGGTTCAGCCGCATGCGGGACGTCTACGGGCTGGCCTGTGCCCGGCACCACCTGGGCCGCGTCAGCCGCGACCAGCGGGCGGCGTCCTCCGGTTCGCTGCGCAACAGCGGATTCGCCCGGCAGCTGCTCCAGGACGCGCGCGGCGACTTCCAGCGCATCGGCGTCGCGCACGGTGAGGCGTGGTCCTGCCTGGAGCTGGCGGTGATCGACGCGGGTAACGGCAAGCTCGCGCAGGCGCTCGGTCTGGCGGACGCGGCACTGGAGCTGTTCGCGGCCGGGTACGGCGAACCGGGCGCGTCCCGGCCCGACCTGCGCGGCGGCGACTGGGCGCGGTTCCTGCGCTGCACGCTGCTGCCGCTGGCCTCGCCGGGCGGCTCCGTCGTCGGCACGGCGGTGGCCCAGGAGGAGCTGGCCGAGCTGCTGCGCGAGGACCACAGCCAGCGCGACCCGGCCCTCGCCGACAGCGCCGAGGCGTACGCGCTGATGCTGGAGCGCGGCGTCGAGGTGGCGGAGGGCTGGCGCATGTGGGACCTGGGCATGGTGCCCACCCGGCACTCCCGCGAGGTGATGGGCGTGCCGCTGGAGCCCGAAACCGCGCGGTGACACCGCCGGGCGGGCCGTGGCACACGCGGCCCGCCCGTCGCCGTCGGCCGCGCTACGCCTCCGGGCGCTGCGTGGTCTGGGCGGTCTGGGCGGTCTTCGCGGTGTCAGCCGCCTCCGGCTCCTTGAAGTCCACGCGGTTCATGTGCCGGTTGAGGGACTTCATCAGCATCCACACCGCGAGCCCCATCACGGCGAAGACGATGAACCCGAGGACGCCGGGCGTCACCTTGTTCTCGTCCAGCTCCTGCGCCAGGGTGATCAGCTCGGCGGAGTGCGGGGAGGTCAGCAGGGCCTGCGTAGCGCTCATGGGCTCAATTGTCCCGGATGCCCGCGAAGAGGTCGTCCTCGGGGAGGGTGGTGTCCACGAGTGACTTCGCCAGCTCGTACTCCTCCGTCGGCCAGACCTCGCGCTGGAGCTCCATCGGGACGCGGAACCAGCCGCCGTCCGGGTCGATCTGGGTGGCGTGGGCGATCAGCGCCTTGTCCCGGATCTCGAAGAACTCGCCACAGGGCACATAGGTGGTCAGGGTGCGATCGGGACGCTGGAAGTCCTCCCAGCGCTTGAGCCACTCCCCGTACGGGGACTCCAGGCCCCGCTTGAGCATCGCCTCGTGCAGCGCCAGGGTGCGCGGACGGTTGAAGCCCTGGTTGTAGTACAGCTTCAGCGGACGCCAGGCGGGACCGGCCTCCGGATAGCGCTCCGGGTCGGCGGCGGCGTCGAAGGCGACCATGCTGATCTTGTGCGTCATGATGTGGTCGGGGTGGGGGTAACCGCCGTTCTCGTCGTACGTGGTGATCACGTGCGGCCGGAACGTGCGGATCAGCCGGACCAGCGCACCGGCCGCGGCGTCCACGTCCTGCAACGCGAAGCAGCCCTCGGGCAGCGGCGGCAGCGGATCGCCCTCGGGCAAGCCGGAGTCCACGAAGCCGAGCCACGCCTGCTTGACACCGAGGATTTCGCGCGCCTCGTCCATCTCCTTGCGGCGCACCTCGTGGATGTTCGCCTCGATGAAGGCGTCTCCCTGGAGCTTGGGGTTGAGGATGGAGCCGCGCTCACCGCCGGTGCAGGTCGCCACCAGCACGTCCACCCCCTCGGACACGTACTTCGCCATGGTCGCGGCGCCCTTGCTCGACTCGTCGTCGGGGTGGGCGTGCACGGCCATCAGTCGCAGCTGCTCACTCAAGGCTCTTCGATCCTCGTTCACTGGTGACGGAACACGGCTCCTATACTGACGGACGCAGCCTGCCGAAAAATTCCCCTTCTCACCCGCCGGACGTGAACCATGGCCGAATCGCGCGGACTCCCTGCCGACCGGTACGGGCGCTCCGGCACCGACGAGGCCCGCAGCGACCACCGCCTGCGCGTCGTCGGCGCGGTCGCCGGGGCCTGCGCGCTCGCGGTGCTGGGCTGGTTCGGCTACTCCTACGTGACGACGGCGGGCACGGTGAGCGGCGAGGTGATCAAGTACGACCCGGTCTCGGAGACGGAGATCGAGGCGCACCTGGAGGTGCGCAAGGAGGCCGACGTCGCCGGGGTGTGCTCGCTGCGGGCGCTGGCACTCGACAAGGCGGAGGTCGGCCGCGCCGACTACACCTTCGAGGCGGGCGAACGCCGCGTGGACCGCGTCGTCACCCTGCGCACCACCCGCGAGGCGTACGCCACCGAACTCCTGGGCTGCAAACCGCTGACCGGCTGACGCCCCGCGCCTGGGCCGTCCGGCGGGGGACGACGGCGGGGAGGCACCCGCGCGGGGCGGGAGGCACCTGTGAGGGCGGGAAGACCCCCACACCCAGAGCGGAACCGTGCCCTGTACGACAGGCACCACCCCACCCCCCAGGGACCCGCTGTGAGCTTGCCGACACTCACCGCTACCCCATCTTCCGTTTTCCGGGGAAATTGTTAGGGTCGATGTTTCGCCCGTCCAGTGACGAACCATCCTCTGGGCAGGGCGTTGCTTATATCCCGAGTACCTGCAAGGAGCACCTGTGACCCAGACCAGCGACAACGTCACCTGGCTGACCCAGGAGGCGTACGACCAGCTCAAGGCCGAGCTGGAGCATCTGTCGGGTCCCGCACGCGCCGAGATCTCGAAGAAGATTGAGGAGGCCCGCGAAGAGGGTGACCTGCGGGAGAACGGCGGCTACCACGCGGCCAAGGAGGAGCAGGGCAAGCAGGAGCTGCGCATCCGGCAGCTGACCCAGCTGCTGGAGAACGCGCAGGTCGGCGAGGCCCCTGCGGACACCGGTGTGGTGGCCCCCGGCATGGTGGTGACGATCGCCTTCGACGGCGACCCGAACGACACCCTCACCTTCCTCCTCGCCTCCCGGGAGTACGCGAGCGCCGACGTCGAGACGTACTCGCCGCAATCACCGCTCGGCAGCGGCGTGAGCGGCAAGAAGATCGGCGAGACCGCCGAGTACGAGCTGCCCAACGGCAAGAAGGCCACCGTCAAGGTCCTCGAAGCCAAGCCCTACCAGGGCTGACCCCGCCCGCACGCCCCGCCCGAAGCCCCCAGCCACCCCGCCGGGGGCTTCCCGCGTGCAGACGCCGGAACACCCCTGCCGCGCCGCGTGCCCAACAGCGGAAGGCTCCCGCGCTTACCTGAGGGGACAAGCCTGTTCGGGCATCGAGCGATTCGGGGAGCACGTCACGACAGCGAGAGAGAGGAAGGAAGGACGTTCGAGGTAGAAGCCGTAGGACACATCACCTCCCTCCTCCAACCGCCCCTCGGCAGAGGTCACCATCGACGCCAGACGGGCCGTGTCCCGCTCTGCCTCCGCCGTGAACCGAGGCGCGTGCTCCGCCAGCCGCTCCCCAAGCCAGGCAGCCGCTTCCTTCGCCCCACCCCATGTGCCCCGAATCAGTGAGCGCGGCTTGATGAGCCAGTTCGCCGTTTCCAGTGGAGGCAGGTCAACGGTCGGGAACTCGGCCGAGACCTCCCGATACCGCTGGATCAGCTCCGGCCTGCTCCCGGCCGGGGGTGGCTCAGGGTACGGAGGCCGCCGTAGGGCCTCGTTGTCGAAGCGCTCTTTCGGTCCGGCCCACAGATAGCCGTGGTGGTGCACAAGGCGTTTCCGTTTCGAGAAGGGCCAGCCAGGCGCGAGCCGCGCCCAGAGACGGGAGATGAGCCCGCGCCCGGCTGGTGAAGGGGGTCAGACGTTCAGGCCGAAGCGCGCCGGGTCGATGCCGGCCGCGTCCAGCTCCTCCGTGGTGAATCGCAGCGGCTGCGCGTCCGGCCGCTTGCTGTCGCCCAGTGCCCAGGCATCGTCGCCGATCCGGGCCAGGGTCACGCACCCCTCGCTACACGGGCCGCCGCACGCCCTCACGAACGATGCCCCGCCGATGTCGAACCCGTACAGGTCGGTTCCGTTCAGCATCATTGCGCCTTCCTGCTCACTCATCACGGCCACGACTGACCGCCGCCGCCCGATCCCGGGCGGGAGTTCCTGGGAGGAGGAAAGAGATTTCGGCGTCGGGCACTTGGGCCGACCTCATGAAGCGTGTGCTTCTGCGCGGTGCTGGCGCGTCCGTACGCTGGCGTCGGCCAAGACGCTGCTATCGAACACGGAGCGGGCGTCCGCACGGGCTGCCCATGGGGACATGCAGACAGCACACCCCGGTCGGGTGGACGGCTCCCGCTACGGCTCCAGCAGGTACGACCCTGCTGAGGGCTGGCTCCGGGACCGAAAGTTCTCTCTCGCTCTCCATAACGCCATCCTCACCGGTCCTCGCAGACGTTTCTAGCCCGTTTCCTGTTCCCGCAAATAGTCGTCGCGTATTCCTTCGGCCAGGCTTCTCATGGCGTCACCGGACCAGGCCATCCGTTCGAAACGCTCGAATTTGTTGACGTAAATACCTACGTCCCTCGGGTCCGTCACGACAACCTCAGCGTGGACGGTCTCCACCGTCACCATCCGATCGTCGCGGATAACGAACGCGTGGTTCGCGATGTCCTCCTGCTGAATGCTCAGCGGAACAATGCGGATATCCACATGGGGCAGACGGGAAAAGGAAATGATGCGATCGATCTGCGCTGCCATCATCGGAGGCCGGACAAGGCGCCACCGCAAGATGGGCTCGGTGATGATGAACCGCAGCGACTTGGTGTTGTCGTAGAGGACCGCTTGGCGCTCCAGTCTGCCATTGATCGTCCGGAGGAGAGCGTCTTCACTCAGGTCATGCCGCTGGAGCACGGCACGGATGTACTCCGGGGTCTGGAGCAGTCCCGGGACCAGGGCTGGTTGGAACAGCCGGAGCGTGGACATCTGGGACTCCAGGGCCATGGCGGCTTGCTGGCCCTTATGGACTCCGACGCGCTTCAACAAGCGCCATGCCGTGGCCTCCGTCGCCGACGCCCTTGCAACCTCGGCATACTCCGCCTTTACCTCATCCGAGACGCCTATGGCGGTCAGGATGCGCTCTACATCTGCCGCGCTGGCCGCGAGCTTCGCATTTTCGATCTTGGACAGTTTGGACGGAGACATGAGGGCGCTGCGGGCCACCGCTTTGGCCTCCTTGCCGGAAGCTACCCGCAGCGCCCGCAGCGCGGCCCCAAGCTGTGCTCTGTTCACGCCCCGTGTGCGGCCCACCATTCCGAGAACGGTTCCGCGTAGGCGAGCGCCGCGTCACGGTACCCGACGAACTCCTCCGTTCGGTCCGGCGGCAACAGGGTTGAGCCGAGGAATTTCCCCGCATCGTCGTATCTCATTACGGCCACGGAGTCAGAATCGAAGAGCCAGAAGTCAGGAACATGCCGCAAGGGGTTCGGCCTGTCGGTGACGTCCAGAAGGTAAAACTCTTCACCCCCGGTCATGTTCTTGCGATACCCCCATCCGAGTTCGAACCTGAGGTAGTCCGTGAGTGGCCGACGCAGAATGTGAACTCGGTAGACTCGCTTCCCTTTGGCAGTGTGGGAGCGGAGTTCTTCAACCCAGCCCGCGTTGTAGTCGTCCGGCTGCGGCTCCCCGGCCAGGAACGCGTGGTAGGCATCGACATTCCCCGACTTGCTGTAGTCGTCGAGGGTTTCAAGCCGAAAAGCCTCGCCCTGGAAAGTGTCGAAGAGGTCGCCGAGGGTCCTAGATGAGGTTGTCACGGATGGCCTTCTGTAGCAGTTCTGTTGGAATCTCGACCAGGTTTTCGTGGGCGGGAATCTGAAGCCCGTGATGGTCCGGAGTCTCCCCCTGAACCAAGAGCGTGCCACGATCCGTCCGGTAGATCGTGGGGCAGTCCTTGAAGTCGCACGTGCTGACCAGTTTGGTGACCTTCATGTCCTGGGTCCTTCTCCCGTGCTGCCAGTACCCCGTGTCTGGGTTGATGGTCCCGAGGCCCGGGCGCGGAGGTCAAGCGATCACGGTTGACGGAACGGGAAACCGCCCGCCTCCCCGGACTGCCCTCTTCTCCGACCGGCACGGGAAACCGGTGCCTTGCGCCAAGTGATCGTGGCGAGCACCCATGTTGCGGGCAGGTCAGCGCTCGGCGCGGGGTTCCCCCGATGGGGACCTTCTGTGGCGAACCGGTTACAGCATGGGTCCGGTCCGGGTAGCGTTGAAACCTCGTCAGCTCTACTTCGCCGGGTGCGGAGGAGGCATATGTCCATGACCAACAACGGTTTCGGGGGCGGGCGTTACGGATGCCCTGTGGAAGAGGGGGATTTGCTACTGGAGCCCTACGCCGCAGAGTTGAAGCAGCGGCGGGAGGCCGCTGGCATGACCCAAGTGGAACTCGGCAGGGCGATCTGCAAGAGCCCGTCCCTGATCGCTCACTGGGAGTCGGGCCGACGCAAGCCCAGCCTGGAGGATGCCCGGCTGCTCGACCAGGTGCTGAACACCGGGGGAACCTTCGAGCGCTTCCTGGAGCGCAACCCGTACGCCGGGCACTTCGACCGCGCCGCCGAGGCCGAGCGGTCAGCGATCGGCGTGCAGGAGTACTCTCCCGCCTACGTCCCGGGCCTGCTGCAAACCGAGGCGTACGCCCGGGCGGTGTTCCTGGGCCGAGCACCCCTTCAAGAGGAAGAGAAGCTCGAAACAGACGTTCTCAATCGCCTGAGCAGTGCCAGCATCCTGACGACACGACAGGCCGAGGGCTGGTTCGTGATAAGCGAAGCGGTCCTTCGCCTCTCCGTTGGCGGCCCGCAGGTCATGGCTGAACAACTTGATCACATCTCAGCCATGACCCGGCAGCGCATGGCCCTAGTCCAGGTCGTCCCTTTCGCACACGGAGCCGAGGGGCTGCTCGGCGGCCTGGTCACCGTCATGCGTTTCGCGGACGCGCCGGACGTCGCTTACGCCGAGGGCGTCAGCACGGGCAACTACATGGACGATCCGACCTTGGTGCGACACGTACAAGACGCATACGATCTCGCCAGGGCAGCCGCGCTCACCCCGGCAGCCTCCATGGAGTTGATCCGGACGATCGCTGAGGAGCACCGAGGCCACTATGCACGCACACATCGACCTGAGCAGCGCGCCCTGGCGCAAGTCCAGCTACAGCGGGGAGAATGACAGCGCCTGCGTCGAGGTGGCTGACGGTTACGCAGACGTGATGCCCGTCCGCGACAGCAAGAATCCCTGTGGTCCCGCTGTCGTGTTCCCCCGTGTGGCGTGGGCTGCCTTCATCGACTCAGTGAGGTAATCCCCGGGCGCAGCGAACGTACCGACGAGGGAGTGCCCCCCGGCTGCTGCCGGGGGGCACTCCCTCGTCTGCGTCAGGTGATGTGGGAGGGCGGAGTCATCAACCCGCTGCCTTGCGGTACTTGCGGACCGCGAGGGTGCGGAACAGCACGATGATCACGAGCGACCACAGGACGGACGCGAGAACCGGGTTCTGCATCGGCCAGGCGTCGGGTGCCTGGTAGCCGGGGGGCAGGTTGCCGAAAAGCTCCCGGGCCGCCAGCACCGTGGCGCTGAACGGGTTCCACTCGGCCACGGGCTGGAGCCAGCCAGGCATGTTCTCGGACGGGACGAAGGCGATCGAGATGAACGTCAGTGGGAACAGCCAGATCAGGCCGCCCGAGGTCGCTGCCTCGGGCGTGCGGACCGTCAGACCGATCAGGGCGCCGATCCAGGTGAAGGCGTAGCCGAGGAGCAGCAGCAGACCGAAGGCGCCCAGAGCCTTGAGTATGCCCTCCTCGATGCGCCAGCCGACCAGCAGCGCGACGATGGCCAGGACGACGAGGGTGAGGGCAGTCTGTACGGCGTCGGCCAGCGTGCGCCCGGTCAATACCGCGCCGCGCGTCATGGGCAGCGAGCGGAAGCGGTCGATGAGGCCCTTGTGCATGTCCTCGGCGATGCCCGCGCCCGCGCCAGCGGTCGCGAAGGTGACCGTCTGCGCGAAGATGCCCGCCATGAGGAAGTTGCGGTAGGCGTCCGGGTCCAGACCGGCTCCGGGGATGTTGATCGAGCCACCGAAAACGTAGCTGAACAGGACGACGAACATCACCGGCTGGATCAGTCCGAAGATGACCATCTCGGGGATGCGCATCATCCGGATGAGGTTGCGCCGGGCGATGACCAGCGAGTCCACCACGGACTGCCGGATGCCGCCGCTGCCCCGGGGGGCCTCGGCCTGCCGGGGGGCGCCGGGCGCGTCGGCCACGGTACTCACTGTGCTGCCTCCGGGGAGTTGTCGGTGTCGGTGGCCTCGCTGGACTCGCCATTGGTGGTGTCGCTCAGCACGGCGGCGTGGCCGGTGAGGGAGATGAACACGTCGTCCAGCGTGGGACGGCGCAGGCCGATGTCGTCGATCTCGATGCCCGCCGTGTCCAGTTCGCGGATGACCTCGGCCAGCAGCTTCGCGCCGCCGGAGACGGGCACCGTCAGGCGGCGGGTGTGCTGGTCGAGGGCGACTTCGGCCTCCCCCTGGGCCTGTCCCGCGAGGACGCGCCGGGCGTCCTCGATCCGCCCCCGCTCGTGCACCACGACCTCGATGCGCTCACCGCCGGTGCGCTGCTTGAGCTGGTCGGAGGTGCCACGGGCGATGACCTTGCCGTGGTCCACCACGGCGATGGTGTCGGCGAGGCGGTCGGCCTCCTCCAGGTACTGCGTGGTCAGCAGCAGCGTGGTGCCGCCGGCGACGAGTTCCTGGATGACGTCCCACAGCGCCTGCCGGTTGCGCGGGTCCAGCCCGGTGGTGGGCTCGTCCATGAACATCACCGGCGGGCTGACGACGAGGGCCGCGGCGAGGTCGAGGCGGCGGCGCATGCCGCCGGAGTAGGTCTTGGCGGTGCGGTCGGCGGCGTCGGCGAGGTTGAAGCGCTCCAGCAGCTCCCCCGCCCGTTTCTTCGCGTCCCGGCCGGACATCTGGTACAGCTGTCCGACCATCTGCAGGTTCTCCCGGCCGGTCAGGTACTCGTCAACGGCCGCGAACTGGCCGGACAGGCCGATGGAACGGCGGACCTCGGTGGGCTGTTTGAGCACGTCGAGGCCGGCGACGACCGCCTTGCCGCTGTCGGGCCGCAGCAAGGTGGTCAGCACCCGCACCGTGGTCGTCTTGCCCGCGCCGTTGGGGCCGAGCAGCCCGAGCACGGTGCCTTCGGGGACGTCGAGATCGACACCGTCCAGTGCCTTGACGTCGCCGAAGGTCTTCACCAGACCTTCGGCGTGAATGGCGCCTGGCATGTTCTGTTCTCTCCCAATCCGGGGTCGTTCGAAATGCTTCTGACTGTTTCTGGCAGTTCTGGCAGTTCAGGGAGGGCTGCCTGCCTGGTTCTCCACGCTCTTGGGTGCGCGGCATGCCGGGGGCGCCAGCTCGCGCTGACTTCGAGGCGCACGCCTCTCACTCTAGCGCAACGCGATGTATCGCGTCACTGTCGCGACTGCTCTCGTTCGGGCGAACCTGGCGGGGCGACGGCGTTTGGCTAGGGGCGGACCGTGTATCCGGCCTGGCGCAGTGCCGCCGTCACCTCGGCACAGTGTTCGGGGCCCTGGGTCTCCAGGTGCAGCTCCACCTCCACCTCGTCGAGCCCGAGCCGCGGATCGGTACGGACATGACTCACGTCGAGGACGTTAGCGTCGGCCACTGACAACTCTGCCAGGAGCGCGGCCAGCGCGCCTGGGCGGTCGGACAGCCGCAGCCGCAGCGACAGATACCGCCCCGCCGCCGCCATGCCGTGCCGCAGCGTGCGCTGCATGACCAGCGGGTCCACGTTCCCGCCTGACAGCACCGCCACCACTGGCCCCTCGATCGTCTCCGGCTCACTCAACAGCGCCGCCACCGAGCTGGCACCGGCCGGTTCCACGACGAGTTTGGCCCGCTCCAGGCACAGCAGCAGCGCGCTGGAGAGCGCGTCCTCGGAAACCGTACGGATGTCGTCCACCAGATCGCCAACGATTTTGAACGGCACGTCGCCCGGCCGCCCCACCTTGATCCCGTCGGCCATCGTGGACGCCTCCGCGAGCGCCACCGGCTGCCCGGCCGCCAGCGACGGCGGGTAGGCGGCCGCGCCCTCGGCCTGCACCCCCACGATCCGCACGTCCGGACGCAGCGCCTTCACCGCGAGCGCGATGCCCGCGACCAGCCCGCCGCCGCCCACGCCGACGACGATCGTGCGCACCTCCGGGCACTGCTCCAGAATCTCCAGCCCCACCGTGCCCTGCCCGGCGACGATGTCGGGGTGGTCGAACGGGTGGATGAAGACCGCGCCCGTCTCCTCGGCGTACGCGGTGGCGGCCTCCAGCGCCTCGTCCACCACCTGCCCGTGCAGCCGCACCTCGGCGCCGTAACTCCGGGTGGCCGCCAGCTTCGGCAGGGGCGCACCCACCGGCATGAACACCGTGGAGCGCACCCCCAGCAGTGACGCCGCCAGCGCGACGCCCTGCGCGTGGTTGCCCGCGCTCGCCGCGACGACGCCGCTGGCCCGCCGCCCCGGGGGCAGCGCCGCGATCCGCGTGTAGGCGCCGCGGATCTTGAATGACCCGGTGCGCTGGAGGTTCTCGCACTTCAGATGGACCGGGGCGCCGAGCAGCTCGCTCAGGTGGCGGCTGCCCTCCATCGCCGTGACGCGGGCGATCCCGGCGAGCACCTTGTGGGCGGTCCGGACGTCCTCGACGGTGAGTTCATGTGCGGTGTCAACCATGCCCGCCAGTCTCGCAGCGCCCGCCCACGGCCCTCGACCGGTGCGGGCACCCGTGCGCGGTGCCCCCCGGTGGACGGCTCCCCGGCCGCTGGCGCCTCCACTGCTTCAACTGCCTGTACCAGGTCGTTACCGCAGCAGCGGTACGGGACGGGCTCAACGCGCGTACCCTGTGGCGCACCCCCACCTCGCACCACGCCGTTAGCCCGTACGTCCACAGAAGCGAGCACCCCGGCCATGCCCACGCACCCGGACCTGACGACCGACTCCGTTCCCCCCTCCCGCCCCGCTCCCGGCGCCCCCGCCTCCCCGGACCGGAACTCCGGCCCGCCGACCGCCGAACGGTCCGAGGGCGAAGGTGTGTTCGAGGCCATGCAGCACCAGGTCGCCCTCTTCGCCCGCCGCGCCGAGCAGACCCGGCTCGGCGGCGTCGGGCAGGGCCGCAACTCCATGGACCGCGCCGCCTACCTGCTGCTCAACCGCCTCGACCAGAAAGGTCCCATGGGCGTCAAGGCCCTGGCCGAGGGCATGGGCATCGACTCCTCGACCGTCACCCGGCAGGTCGCGCCACTGGTCGAGTCAGGCCTGGTCGAGCGGGCCTCGCACCCCGAGGACGGCCGCGCCGTCGTGCTGGCGCTGTCCGCGCGCGGCGCCTCCCGGCTCGCGCAGGTGCGGGCCTCCCGGCGGGCGCTGATGGCGCTGCTCACCCAGGAGTGGGACGACGAGGAACGCACCGTCTTCTGCACGCTGCTGACCCGCTTCAACGAAGCCCTCTCCGCAGTGCACTCCCCGGCTCACGGCTCCTGACCGACCGCCCCGGCGCACGCGGTTTCGTGACCGCGCCGCACGCCCCTTGACCCGGGCACCGGCGCGCCGTCCCATGGGCGTGTGAGAGAGCCACGGGCTGTGCTGGACCGCCGCCGCGCCCGGGAGTTCGAGGCGTTCACCGCCGGTGCGGCGGGACGGCTGCTGCATGCCGCCACGCTGCTCACCACCGAACCGCGCGATGCCTGCCCGGCCGCCGAACGCCTGCTCACCCGCGCGCTCGCCCGCACCTACGCCGCCTGGGACGGTCCGCGCGGCGAGGACCCCTACGACCGCGCGCGCACCGAACTGGCCCGGCTCTTCGCCCACTCCGCCTGGCGCTACCGGCGTCCGCGCGGCGGCGTGCTCGGGCCGCTCACCCCACGCGAACGGCTCGTGCTGGTGCTGCGGCTGGGGGAGGACGTCGCCGAGGAGCAGGCGGCGGCCGGGCTCGGGCTGCCCGAGGACCGGGTGCGCGCCATCCTCGCCCGCGCCGTCTCCCGCATGCGGCACGCCCCCACGGACTCCGGCCCCGCGTCCAGCGGCACCGCCCGGCTGCGGGTGGCGGCCCGGTGAGCGCCCGTGGCGGCTCCGGCCCGGGCGGCTCGGACGGCTCCGGGCCGGGCGGCTCCGGCCGGGCCAGCGCCAGTCCGCGCAGGCCCGGCCCGCGCGGCTCCGGGCCGGTTCTGCGCGGCTCCGGACCCGGTGGGTCCGGGGCTGACCGCGCCCCGGCCCGCTACTCCTCCGCCGGGCCGCCGGACCCCAAGCTGGAACCCGTGCGGCGGCTGATGGACTCCCCGCATCCCGTCGTCCCGCCCGGCCTCACCGCCCGGGCCGCCGCGCGCGGTGGCCGCCTGCTGCGCCGCCGCCGCGCCGCCCGGGCGCTGGGCTGGGCGGTGCTGGCGTGCGCCGCCGTCGCGTTCGCGGTGTGGGCGGCCGTCGTCCAGCCGTGGCAGCCGGTGGACCGGATCGTGCCGCCGGGCCGGGGCTGGTAGCGCACGGCCGCCCACCGCCCGCGCGGTTACCGGTAGCGAACAGCCGTCGCCCGTGCGGTTACTTCAGCGCCTGGGTGAGGTCGTCGAGCAGGTCGGTGGCGGACTCGATGCCCACCGACAGCCGCACCAGATCACCGGGCACCTCCAGCAGCGAGCCCGCCGCCGAGGCGTGCGTCATCCGGCCCGGGTGCTCGATCAGCGACTCCACCCCGCCCAGCGACTCCCCCAGCGTGAACACCTTGGTGCGGTCGCACAGCGCGACGGCCTCCTCCTCACCGCCGGTCACCCGGAAGGAGACCATGCCGCCGAACGACCGCATCTGCTTGGCCGCCACCTCGTGCCCAGGGTGGGTGGGCAGCCCCGGGTAGAGCACCTGGCTCACCTTCGGGTGCGCCCGCAGCATCTCCGCGACGCGGGCGGCGTTCGCGCTGTGCCGGTCCATGCGCACGGCCAGCGTCTTCACGCCGCGCATGACGAGCCAGGCGTCGAACGGACCGGCGATGGCGCCCATGGCGTTCTGGTGGAACGCCAGCTCCTCCCCCAGCGCCGCGTCCGAGGTGACCAGCGCGCCGCCCACGACGTCGGAGTGGCCGCCCATGTACTTCGTCGTCGAGTGCACGACGACGTCGGCGCCGAGCGCGAGCGGCTGCTGGAGGTAGGGGCTGGCGAAGGTGTTGTCCACCACGAGCCGCGCGCCCGCGCCCCGCGCGATGGCAGCGACCTGCGCGATGTCGGTGATGCCCAGCAGCGGGTTGCTCGGCGTCTCCACCCACACCAGCTTGGTGCGGTCGGTGAGGGCGGCGCGCACGGCGGCCGGGTCGGAGGTGTCGGCCACCGACCACCGCACGTCCCAGCGCTCGGCGACCTTCGCGAACAGGCGGAACGTGCCCCCGTACGCGTCGTTGGGGATCACCACGTGGTCGCCGGGGGTGAGCGTGGTACGCAGCAGGCAGTCCTCGGCCGCCAGCCCCGAGGCGAACGCGAGCCCCCGGCTGCCGCCCTCCAGCGCGGCCAGGTTCTCCTCCAGCGCGGTGCGCGTCGGGTTCGCGCTGCGGCTGTACTCGTAGCCGCCGCGCAGCCCGCCCACACCGTCCTGCTTGTAGGTGGACACCTGGTAGATCGGCGGCACGACCGCGCCCGTGGCGGCGTCCGGCTCCTGCCCGGCGTGAATGGCGAGCGTCTCGAAATGCTGGTGCGTCATGACGCCGACCTTACGCGCCCCCGTCCCCCCAGCCCGAACGTTCGGCCCCACGGTGACCACCCCGCTGCGGCGCGGGGTATCACCGGTGCGGACGTGGCCAGGGCCTGGGCTCCGGCCACTCCAGCCGCTCGTCCCCACCGTGCGGACGTGGCGGCACCGTGCGGACTGGTGGCGGGCCGTCCCCGGCGGCGGCGAGGCGAGGCCGGACGTGGACGCCAGCACCGGGGCCAGGGGCTGGGGCCGCCGGATTCGGGCCGGGCGGGGCAGACCACACGTACCGCCGCGGGCCCGGCGGGCCGTACCGTGGGGGTATGGAGCTCCTGCTGTCCCTGCTGCTGATCGCCGGTGTCGTCGGCTTCTTCCTCGTGCCCGCCCTGCGCCGCCGCCGCGCCGTCCGGGACGCGCGACAGGGCATGGTCCGCGCCGGTGACCCGGGGGCGTACGGTTTCGTGCCCACCGAGCAGCTGGACGTGCGCCTGCCAGGGCCGGACGAGGAGTTGGTGGACGCGCTCGACGAGGCGCAGCGCACGCAGGACTGGGAGCCCGTCGCCCGCCTGCTCGCGCTCACTGGGGACGACTGGGAGCTGCGCTGGCAGCGCGTGCAGTCGCTGGCCGGTGCGGCGGCGCTGGAACTGGCCCAGGCCCGCCGGGGTGCGGACACGCAGGCGCCGTCCCCCAGCGCCCCGGGCCTCTCCTTCAGCAAGGACGCCCCCACCGAGGCACGTCAGCAGGACGCCCGCTGGCTGCGCGACTGGCGCTCGCAGCGCCCGCAGGACCCCGGGGCCGCGCAGGTCTACGCCCAGTTCCTGGTGTGGCAGGCGCTCGCCGACCCGGCGTCGGCGGACCACCGGATCATCCTGGAGGAGGCCCGCAACGTCGCCCACGAGGCCACCGCGCTGCCCGGCGCCGACGCGGACCCGACGCCGTACGTCACCGAGTTGTTCATCGCCCGCTCGCTGAGCTACCGCCGCGCGGACTTCGAGGCGCTGTGGCAGCAGGTGACACGCCGCGCACCGCACCACATGGGCGCGCACCTGGCGGCACTGCCGTACTGGTCGCAGAAGTGGCACGGCTCGCGGGAGGACGCGTACGCCTTCGCCGAGGGTGCCGCCGCCCGCGCGCCGGAGGGCAGCCTGCTCCCGGCGCTGCCGCTGTTCGCCGTCTACGCTCACCTGCCGGACGCCAACCTGGTGCGCGGCATGTACCAGAGCAAGGTGGTCGAGGACGCGATCGAGGCCGCCGAGTTCGCCGTCAACCACGCC
This sequence comes from Streptomyces sp. JJ66, assembly GCF_019303495.1. GTDB lineage: Bacteria > Actinomycetota > Actinomycetes > Streptomycetales > Streptomycetaceae > Streptomyces. The sequence goes on from NZ_JAEVFI010000007.1 coordinate 87,521, forward strand.
GACCAGGACCACCCGGTGCGCCCGCACGTGCTGCACCTGCTGCTGTGCCTGCTGGTGCGCGCCGAGCGGTACGAGGAGGCGATGGAGGCGCTGCGGGTCGTGGACGGCTACATCGGCGCCGTGCCGTGGGTGGAGTCGCCCGACCCGGCGGCCCAGTACGCCGCCTACCGCGCGCTCGCCGTCGCCGGGTTCGACAGCCACGGCGGCGACCACGCCACCACGCCGCCCCCCACGCACTGACGCCACCCCGCTCGACGTCCCCTGGGAGCCCCGCAATGTTCACCCACCGCAGGACCCACCTCCCCGCCCCGGAGCAGGCGCTTCCCGGCCGCGCGGAGCCGCCGTTCACCCTCACCGAGCCGCACACCGTCCTGGGCACCCCGCTGCTGGGCCCGTACCCCGAGCACCTGGAGATCGCCGACGTCGGCCTGGGCTGCTTCTGGGGCGCCGAGCGCGTCTTCTGGGAGCTGGACGGGGTGTGGACGACGCTCGTCGGCTACCAGGGCGGCCACACCACCCACCCCACCTACGAGGAGGTGTGCTCCGGTCTGACGGCGCACACCGAGGCCGTCCGCGTCGTCTTCGACCCGCGTGCGGTGAGCTACGGGCGGCTGCTGAAGGTGTTCTGGGAGGCGCACGACCCGACGCAGGGCTTCCGCCAGGGCAACGACGTCGGCACGCAGTACCGTTCGGCGATCTACACCCACTCCCCGGCCCAGCACAAGGAGGCCGAGGCGTCCCGCGACACCTACCAACACCTGCTGGCCGCCTCCGGCTACGGCGACATCACCACCGAGATCCTGCCCGCCGACGAGCGCCCCTTCTACCCCGCCGAGCCCTACCACCAGCAGTACCTGCACAAGAACCCCACCGGCTACTGCGGCATCGGCGGCACCGGCATCTCCTGCCCGGCCGGCGTCCTTCCCCCGGACAGCCCCGGCTCGTGACCCGGGCCGCCGCCCCCCGTCAACCCCGGTGCCGCCCCGAGCTGGCGCGGCGTACCCGAAACCGTGGGTACCGTCCCTCCTGCATGCAGGCGCGCCGCGCCTGCCCGGCAGTGTGATGCGGGGCGCGGCTGTGGGTTGACGGAAGGGTGGTACGGGATGCCGTCTGAGGACGAGCGGGTGACGGGGCAGGCGATGTTCACCTCCGGGCGAGCCGCACAGCTAGCGTCCGACGCCGCACGGAAAGCGGGGCTCGACCCGACCGGCGCTGAGCTGATCCGCTTCGGGGAAAACGCCCTCTTCCGGCTTCCCTCCCATCCGGTGATCGTGCGCGTCGCCCGCTCGACCGACTACCTCGGCTCTGTCCGCAAAGAGGTCGCGGTCGCGCGCTGGCTCGCCCGCGAGGGCTTCCCTGCCGCCCGCGTCCTGGACGACGTCGAACAGCCCCTCGTCGTCGAGGGCTGCCCGGTGACCTTCTGGCACCTCATCGAAGCAGCCGACCGCCAGCCCACTTACGGCGAACTCGGTACCTTGCTGCGGGACTTGCATTCCCTCTCGGTACCCCCAAGCTTGGATCTCCCGCCCTTCTCCGCCTTCGGCCGCACCGATCTGCGGATCGAGAAGGCCACCGGCATCCCCGAGCATGACCGCGCCTTCCTCCGGCAGCGCGTCCAGCAGTTGCGGGCCAACCTGGCGGCGTTGCGCTTCGATTCCCCGACTGGCCCGGTGCACGGGGACGCGCACATCCAGAACGTCATGGTGGACGGCGGTGGGCGCGCCGTCCTCATCGACTTCGAGGCGTTCTGCCACGACCACCCCGAATGGGACCTCATGGTCACCGCCACCGAACACCGCAGCCTCGGCTGGCAGTCCAGGGACGAGTACGCGGCGTTCGTCACGGCCTACGGCCGCGACCTCAGCGTCTGGCACGGCTATCCCACCCTGCGCGGCATCCAAGAGTTCCAGATGACCACCTGGCTCATGCAGAACATTGGGGAAAGCCCCGCCGTGGCCGCCGAATACGCCCACCGCGTGGCCACCCTGCGGGACGACAACGCCCCTCGCCACTGGCAACCCGGCTGAGCCGTGCCGTCACTCCTCGCCCAGCTCAGCCATGGCCTCGCGCACCCGCTCATTGAACCGCCGCACGGCAGGGTTGCCCTCGTGCCGGGACACGGCCCGCTGGAAGTCGTTGACGTAGCGCTGAAAGCGAGAGGACTGAAGCGCGTCCCCGCCTTCAACCGCCGATCCTGCCGTGGCGACAGCCGCCTCCAGCTCGCCGTCGAGTAATTGGCTCTGGGCTAGCACCATGCGGCAGAACCCAAGAGTCCGCGCGTACTTCGGGTCGGTCAGCTCGACGGCACGCTCCGCGAACCGGACAGCTTTCCGGCCCTGGTTCAGATCGCGGAAACAGTGGCAGAACTCCCCGACGAGTTCGGCCTCGTCCATGTACGCCAACCAGTCGGGGTCCTCGGCGGATGCGGCACGTTCGAAGTGGCGTTCGGCCTCATGCATCGCCCGCGTAGCGCCGCTCACGTCTCCGGCTGTGGACAGTGCCCGCGCCTCATGGGCGGAGAACAGGGCCATCGCCCGTGGGGTCGAACGCCCCTTGCCACCCTCCACGGACGCGCGGGCCAGCCGTACGGCACGCGACACCTGGCCCAGATAGTTGGCCTGATGACTCATGTTGGCGAGGATGCGCGCCCCCATCATCCGGTCGTCCACGACCTGGGTCAGGCGCAGGGTGGCGAGCAGGTAGCGGTCGGCCAGCGCGTGATTCCCGGTGTCGTAAGCCGTCCAGGCAAGCAGTTGCGACATCTCGGCGGCAGCCGTGAACAGGGCCTTCCCCACCCGGTCGCTGTAACTGGCGTTCAGGAGCGGCAGGACGTCCTCGCGGAAGTAGTGCCGCAGCGGCCGGTGGCCGTGTCCGCCGCCGAACCTGAAATCGAGGTGTGTGAACATCTCTGCTGCGGTGCGCAGAGCCGCCACGTCCCGCATAGTGACGCGCTGCGGCACGGTCTTGGGCGCGGTGAGCCCGTCCGGCCGGGACACGAGCCAGGACAGCACCGCCGAATTGACTTCCCCCTCGGGCAAGAGCAGTTCCCCGCTCGCCCCGTTCTCCGGGCGGAAGCGCGTCAACCCCTCCATGATGTTCAGTGCCTCAGGTAGCGACGTAGCGTAGCTGGCACCGAACGACGAGATGGGCTCGGCCGGTCCCAGTAAGCCGATATCAGCCGGGCTGATCCGCCGCTTCAGTTTCTCGCTCAACGCCTCCGCCAGAAACGCTGCCGTCTGGGGTTGGATGCCGTTGCCGTCCAACCACCGCTGCACAGCGACGTGCGTCGTCCCGACATGCACGCCCCGGCGGCACGCCACGTCCTGCACGCGTCGCGCCAGTCCCTTGTTCGAGACGCCAGCCTCAGCCATCACGGCGGCCAGTGCCCGATTCGGTTCCTTGTTCATGATCACCCTAAGCGGGTCTCGATGACGCTGTGTGCCCATCGTGACACGCGTAGCCGACGCCCGGCAGGGGGTTCATCAGTGAACCCCCTGCACATTCCTGCCGGTCCCAGCACGAGCACATGAACCCCCCGGCGAACGCTCCCGGTCACGGCCCGGTCGGCCTTGACTGAGCAGCACAGAGAGGGAAACCGCCTCGGCGCCGACAGAGAGGACGCGCGATGAAGCCCGCCCATGCCAGAGAACACCCCTTGTCAACAGCCCGGTTGGCCCCCTGGGAGCCGGTCACCCTGGCCTCCGCCGAACGGTTCCGCTCCATCACGCTGGTAGCGGACTCCACGGACACGGCTCAGGTGGCCCGCCGTACCGGTAGCGAGGTAGTGCGGGACTGGGCTCTGCCGGTCTGCGCCGATGACGTGGAGCTGTGCGTGTCCGAACTCGTGGGCAACGCCGTGCACCACGCCACCCCGGATGGCCGGATGACGTCCTTCGGCGAGGTACGCCTTGTCGCCGTCGTCTTCCGCGCCTGGTCCCGCTGGCTGTTCGTGGAGGTGGCCGACCAGGACTCGACGCCGCCCATGCTGCCCGTGGGAGACCTCCTCGTGCCCGACCTCTCCCGGCTGGAGACCGACGACATGCTTCCCGACCACGGCCGCGGGCTGTTCCTCGTCCAGAGCCTCGCCAGCGCGGTGTGGTGGTCCCCCCGGGACGAAGGCGGGAAGAGCGTCTTCTGCCGCTTCGACCTGGACGACAAACACCGCACCTGAGACCGCAGAGTCCCGGGCCGGGCCTCCCCCTTGCACCCTGACGGGCAACCGGGGTGGCCCGGTGGGAAGGCCCGCCGCATTGATGCTGATGACACGGGGCGGCGGGCATGTCTCACGCCACGGGACCTACCGCTGCCACGCCTCGGCGCCGTGAGTCTGACGCTGCCGTGAAGCTAGGGTGGCAGCACCGGGTTTCGTCCCCCGAGCAGCGCACGCGCAGGGGGCGAATCCGCACGTTGAAGCCGCCTCTGCTGGGGAGACGAGGATGACCGCGGTCGCGCTCTTTGCCCTGTGGGGTGTGTTTCTCTCCCTGGCCGTGCTGTCCCGCGCTGGACGTCGTGACGGCCTCACGCCAGTCCAGCGCTGGATCGTTGCCCACCGGCTGGCCTACAGCGCGGGGTTCGGCTGTGTGGTCGGGGCAGGTGTGGCCGTGGCCGCCGCTAACCCCTGGTTCGCGTTCACCGGGCTCATCGCGGCGGTGGGAAGCTGGGCTGCCCTGCCCCACGCCGAAGCACGCCTGCGCCGCCGCTCCACCATGTGAGGGTAAGCAAGCGGCCCGCGTCCTGCTCGCGCCACGGTGAAGCGGAGCTTCCACACCAGTCGGCGCCGGCCACCTGCGGGCCGACTGGAAGTAGGTGCTCCCGTCAGGAACGTGCCCGCGACTGAAACCGTACGGTCGGCACGGCGTGATGCCAGGCGGTGCGCTCGGCCCTCAAAACGGGCGGGCGATCTCGGAGAACGGTACGAAGTCCACGCCGGTCAGTCCTTCGGGACGTTAGAGCGATGGGGGCCGGATTTCGCAAGAGACGCCAGGCAGGTCGTCGAATGCCGCCTTGCCGTCCGTAGTCACGACCGTGCGGGCGGTTGCCGCAGCCGTCGCGGCGATGATGAGATCGTGCGCCCCTCGCGGCTTCCCTTCCCGCCGAACGTAGGCCATCAGGCGTGCGTGCACCACTGCGACGTCGGCGGTGTAGTCCTCTACGGGGATGAGCGCGCGGATTCCGTCGACGAACGCCTGCCGCCGCGCGCGTCGCCCGCCATCCGTGAGTTCGACCCCGTGCTGCAACTCCGCGAGGGTGACGGCAGCGATGGTCACGTCGTCCTCGTCGTCTAGCAGGTGGGCCACATCGGCCGGGTTGCGGTCGGCCCGTACGAGGACACCGGTGTCGAGAATCAGGCGTCGGGCCACGTGCCGCTCAGTTCGTCAGTGAGGTGATCGCGTGCCGCCGCCACGTCCGCCGCGAAATCGTCATCCACCGGGGTTCCCCTCAGGAACTCCTTGATGGCGGCTCCGTTGCCCGCTGCGGCTGGCGACAATGTCGCCAGGCGTCGCCCTCCTCGCGTGATGATGATGGTCTCGCCGTGCTCGGCATGGTCGAGCACGGCCGCGAAATTGCGCGACACTTCCGTCGCCGTCATGACCCGCATGGAATCAGAGTATCTGATTCTGTATCTCGCTGCTCCGGGTTCCGGGACGCTGGCTCCCACCCGCGCGGCGGGTGCCTCTCGGGGCGGCCACAGCGGATAGGGTGCTGGGCGCACTGCACGGAGTGCCGCACGGAAGGGGTTCACGGCGCGCGTGAGGAGCGGGCGCGGGCCGGGAGCTGGCGGCGGTCAGGGCGCGGCGGTGGCCGACGCTGACGGCATGGGCACCGCAGGCGTAGGCGCGGACACCATCGCGAAACGCATCAGCGAATTCGTCCGCACACATCAGAAGGCTCACACGTAAGGAAGAAACAGGCATGGCACGCGCGTGGGATTTCGCTCTCATCCTCGACCGCACCCTCGAACGACACGAGCTGACAGCCTTCGACGAGTACGGAGAAGATCTGGGCGACCCCGCAAACGGATCTCTCACCCCGACTTCCAGCGGTCCCAACCCGTCCCAGGTCTACTGTCTCACCCCCGGCGCTTCCCTGCTCGACGCCGTCACCACCGCCGCAGCGGCCATCCGGAAGCACACGGGAGCTCGCGCCGTGCGGATCGAGGTCGATGAGGAGCACCGGGAGTCTCTGGACGGCCTTGCCCGCGTCACCGCGTGACCTCCGCGCCGACGGAGCACTCACCATGTCTGCGTCCAGCGTGGCGGGTGGAAGCAGGCGCCCCGACGACGAGGCGGCAGCCGCCGAGCCGAGCGGTGGCCCAGAGGTGTGATCGGGAGGGCCGTGACGCTGGCCCTCCCGCGTGGCCGGATCTCGGTGGAGGGAGACGGGGCCGTTCGTCCAGCCATCCCACAGACGATCACGCGCCGCCAGCGGGGGGTGCCGCTTTGCGGGGCAGGGCGAGGACGATCAGCACCGCGCAGGCGGCCAGGATGGCGGCACCGGTGCGGAAGGCGAGCGCGTAGCCGGGGGCGAGCCCTTCGGGGGTGTCCCCGGTGATGTGAGCGGCGGCGACCGTGGAGAGCGCCGCGAGTCCCAGCGAACCGCCCATCGTCCGCGCGGTGTTGACCAGCCCGGAGACGATTCCGGCGTCCTGCGGTTGCGCCCCGGCGGTGGCGACGGACGCCAGCGGTGTCGCCGACAGCCCGGCGCCCAGCATCATCAGCAGCCCCGGGCCGAGCATGGTACCCAGGTACGTGCCGTCCGCATGCAGCGCGCTCTGCCACAGGTAGCCGAGCGCCGCGATCAGCACGCCCGACAGCGCGACGTTGCGGGCCCCCGCCCATACCATCAGCCGTGGCGCCAGCTTGGACGCGGCGACGATCATCAGCGAGTGCGGCAGGAACCCGAGCCCGGCCTCCAGTGGCGTGAACCCGAGCACGTTCTGCATGTACAGCGACATGAAGTACCAGGAGCAGAACATCGCCGCCCCGCAGGCGAACATCGCGGTGTTCCCCGCCGCGACGGTCGGCACGCGCAGCAGCCGCAGCGGCATCAGCGGCGCCCGGGTGCGTGCCTCGACCCCGGCGAACACCCCCAGCAGCGCCAGCCCGGCCACCAGCGGCACGAGCGCGGCGGGCGCCGTCCAGCCCGCTGACTCCGTCTGCACGATGCCGTAGGCGAGCGTGGCCAGGCCGCCGGTGACGAGCACCGCGCCGGGCACGTCCAGCCGGCGCCGCTCCCCCGCCCGGCTCTCCACCAGCCACACCGACGCCGCGACGAGGACCACCGCGCCCACGGGGACGTTCACCAGCAGCACCCAGCGCCAGTTCAGCGCGTCGGTCAGGACGCCGCCGATGAGCGCGCCCGCCGCGCCGCCGCCCGCGCCGACCGCCGTCCAGGTGCCGATGGCGCGGTTGCGGGCTGGTCCCTCGGCGACGGAGACCGTCAGCAGGGTCAGGGTCGAGGGTGAGAGCACCGCCGCCCCGACGCCCTGCGCGGCGCGTGCCGCCAGCAACTGCCAGGGTTCCTGCGCGAGTCCGCCCGCGAGGCTGGCGACGGTGAAGACCGCGAGCCCGGTGAGGAAGACCCGTTTGCGCCCGAACAGGTCGCCCGCCCGGCCGCCGAGCAGCATGAACCCGGCGAAGGTGATGGTGTAGGCGTTGACGACCCACTGGAGCCCGGTGGCGCTCATCCCGAGGTCCGCGCGGATCGCGGGCAGCGCGACGTTCACCACGGAGACGTCGAGCACGACGAGGAACTGTCCGGCGCAGGCGGCGAACACCACGGCCCACAGCGGCGGGTTCCGGCGCCGGGTAACGGGTATTCGAGCCTTCTCCGCGTCCCGCGCCGTGTCCTTGGCCATGGCGTTCATGCTAAAGGCGGGCGGGCACGGCCTCCCCCGGCGGTACCACGCGCAGCTACGGCGCGGTACCGCCGGGGGCCGGGGCGGGTGCGGGCGGCGTATCCGGCCGCCCGCACCCAGGTCCCGCGCTGATGTCGCCGATCCTCGCACGGGGCGGGCCGGACGTCGATGGGCCGTCAGGTCATGCCCGCCGTCCGGCCCGTGCCGGGCGGGCGGGCGGCTCACATGCGCTTGATCTTGGCGTAGCGCATCGCTTCCGGCGCCTCGGAGGCGATGACGGCCACCGCCGCCAGGACCAGGGCACCCACGGCGATACGGACGACCGTCGCCGGGATGAAGATGCCGTTCCTCATCGCGGACTCACCTCCTCCCCCGGCTCGGCCTGCGACTGGGACACCTGCGGCTGGGACAGCAGCTCGGTCACCAGCGAGGTGACGAGCCGGACGGCCTCGGTCACCGCCTGCTGGACGGGCTCGCTCAGCCCCACGCTGACGTCGGGCTCTTCGCCGGTCATGCGCACCAGCGGTTCGCAGCCGACGACCAGCACGCGCGGCAGCGGCCCCTCGCCCAGGCGGCGGGCGAGCGCCAGCACCTTGACCGGGTCCATGGCGTGCGCCTCGGGGGCGACGTCGTCGAAGGAGTCGACGGGTGGCTCGATGACGCTCAGCGTGCCGGGCCGCTCGCCGCGCGGTGCGGCGTCCACGAACAGCGCGGCCGCGTAGCCCTCGGTGAGCCGGTAGGCGAGGTCCATACCGCGGATGCCGAAGTCGGCGACATGCACCTCGGGCGGCAGGGCCGTCTCGCGCAGGGCGGTGGCGACGGCGGGGCCGAAGCCGTCGTCGCCCAGGAAGACGTTGCCGATGCCCGCGACCAGCACGCGCGGCGTGCGCACCGCTTTCGTGCCCCCGGCGGGCGCGGCGGGTTCGACCTCTTCGGGGGTGAAGAAGAACCGGTGGCCGATCTGGGCGGCGGCGGCGAAGTCGCGGCCCGGGTCGCCGTCGAGGATGACGGCGAGGTGCACCCTGCCCTCGAAGTCCTCCTCGACGGCGACGACTTCGGCGGTGCGGCCGGTGAGCGCCAGGTCCAGGATGTCGGCGCCGGGCAGGGGCCGCAGCCGCACCCGGCTGCCCCGGCCGAGGGCCACGCCGTCCACGAGCACGGTGCGGGCGGGGTCAGGCGCGTTGTCGGGGGCCGTGTCGGGCGTGTCGGGCGTCTCCCAGGGGGCACTCACGCGTCCTCCAGCGGGGCGGTCGGGGCGAGGGGGCGGAACTCGCGGATGGTGCCGTGCAGCGCGGCCAGTTCGGCGGGGCTGAGCCGGGCGCAGCGGTCGAGGATTTCGCGGGCGCGCGGGTCGCAGGCGCGGGCCTCGGCCTGCTCCTCCTCGGTCAGGGAGAGCACACTGAGCACGAGGAGCTGGTCGATCTCGCCGCCGTCGAACAGGTCGCCGGGGCTTTCGGGGGCGACGGCCGGGAAGTCGTACAGCGTCACCGGGGAGCTGAGCACGGTGTGCGCGCCCGCGGTGCCGTCCCGGCGGCCAGCGCCGAGCCCGCCCGGGCCGCCGTCCACGAGGACGGGCCACACCCCTTCGTTGCGGCACGCGGCGGCGGCGTCGGCCAGGCGGGCCGGGGGCTCCAGCAGGGAGACGAACCGCGCGGTGGCGCAGTGCAGCACGGTGTGCGTGGAGACGAACGCGTAGCGCGCGGCCCGTTCCCGCGCGTCGCGGGCGGCCGGGTCGGGCGCGGGGCAGTCGGTGGTGTTGGCGACGTGCACGGCGAGCCGGTACACGCCACCTGCGACCGGCTCCGCGCTCAGCCGTACGGTGCCGGTGAGGCGCTGCCAGGTGCGCTGGAGGGTGGCGGCGTGGGTGCCGTCCGGCGCGTGCAGCGGCTCGCGGTCGGTGCCGGGTGCCACCGTCAGCGGCACCTCGCGGGCGCCCTCGGGTAGCGCGCGCAGCTCGGCGAGCGTCAGCGGGAGGGTGAACTCCCGCTCGGTGGCCTCCTGCCAGGCGAGGTACCGCTCGCCGCCCACGGTCACCGCGTCCACCGGCTCCGGGCCGCCGGGACCTTCGCGCAGCACGGTGCGGTCCACGACGTGCAGGAACCGCACCCGGACGGTGACCTCGACGCCGTCGGTGCCCCCCGTGCGCTCGGTGCCGCACGTGTGCTGGGTCCCGCCCGTGCGCTGGGTCCCGCCCGTGCGCTGGGTCCCGCTGCCGTCCGGGCCGCTGGTGCCGCCTGGGCCGCCGGTGCCCGGGACGCCGGTGCCGCCCGGGACGCCGGTGTCGAGCAGCACCTCGGTGTGGGAGGCGGCGCGTTCGCCGAGCGGCTGGGCGCACGCGGGCGGGAAGACGCCGCCGAAGGTCCAGCGCTTGGTGTTCTTCAGTGCCGACCTGCGGTAGGGCCACAGCAGGTAGCCCTCGTAGAGGCAGGTGCGCACGATCTTCTCGACGGCCTCGGCGGCGTCCATGGCACTCCGGGTGGTTCGGGCGTGGGGCGGGCGGGATGCGGGCGGGATGTGGCGGGCGGTCGGGGCTCAGGTGGCGGGGGTGTCGGCGGGTGCCTCGGCCGCGTCCAGCAGACGGCACACCGCCTCGTCCCAGCCGGTGCACACCTGCCGGGCCCGGTAGGCGTCCAGCCGGGCCCACGTCTCGGCCGACAGCCGCAGCCACGGGCTGCCGGGGTAGTAGCGCTCGACCAGCTCGTGCCACAGCGCGGCGGGCAGGCGGCAGGCGGCGTCCTTGGACCAGGAGACGCGGGCGGTGCGCAGCAGGCCGCCGGGGCCGTCGTAGAAGACGGTGCCGCTGAACTGGAAGTCCAGCGGCACGTCCCCGTCGGTGACGGCCTTCAGGTACTTGGTGACGGCCAGCTCGGTGTCGTAGCCGCACGGCACCAGCAGGCCGGTGGTGGTCCGGGTGTCGAAGGCGGGCACCTGCACGGTGGTCTGCGTCCACGGCAGCGGGCGCAGGCCGTCGGCCCACTGGTCGGCGCCGCCGAACAGCTCCGCGAGGGCCGCGCGGGCGCGTGCGTCGTAGCGGCGCCGGGTGACGTCGATGCGCAGGGCCGTCGTCAGGCTGACGGAGCGGACGGGGCCGCCGCCGGTGCGGGAGAGTTCCACGGCGAACCGCAGCGTGGGAACGGCGGCGTACCGCTCCTGGGTGACACCGGTGACGGCGAAGTCCAGGTCCGGCACGGCGTGGTCCCCGGCGCCCGGCGCGGCGTGGCGGACAGCGCCCGGCCGGGCGCCGCCCCCCGCGCCCGGCCCGGTGCTGCCCCCGGCGCCCGGCCCGGCGGCACGGGGTGCGGCTCCCGTCCGCTCCGGGCCCGTCATGACGGGGAGAGGTTCGGCATGTCGGGCTGGATCGGCTCGCGCAGCGCCGCGTTGATGCCGGTGGAGCGGCGCATGGTGGAGCGGTCGTCGTCGGTGTGGCCCGGCTGGTGCTTGGCCTTGCCCTGGTGGTTGCCGCGCCGCACGCCCTTGGTGTGTGACGCCGCGTCGTTCTTGATGTCGGGTTTGCCTACGGAGATGCCCATGACGCCTCCTGCTGGGTGCGGTTGTGGTGTGGAGCGCCGCCGGGGTCTGTGGCGGCGCCGGTGGCCGGCGCCGACAGCTCTGTCAGCTCTGTCAGCTCCGCGAAGAAGCCGTCAACGCGCTGCCACACCTCCTGGCCACCGCTGAGTCCCTTCCAGTGTGCGCGCACCAGGGCCGCCAGGCGGTAGCAGTCGTCCAGCGGCAGCAGCCAGTGTTCGCGCCGGTCGCGGGCCCGGTGGACGAGCAGCGCCTCGACGTCGTCGGCGAGGTCGGCCAGCGCGGGGTGTTTGGCGGTCACCTCGTGCCAGACCCCGGCGTCCGGGTGCGCGCGCAGGGTGCCCAGGGGGCTGGGGTAGCGGGCGGTGACCTCGCCGGAGGCCGCGTGCCGGGTGAGGAACACCAGGTCCACGGGCAGCCCGAGCCCGGCCCACAGGGCGTCGTCGATCGTGTCGTCCGGCAGTCGCAGGCGGCGGCGCGGCAGCAGGCGGTAGTGCGCGCCGCCGGCCGCCTGCCGGTCGAACAGCAGGGCGCAGGCGCGGCAGGCGCAGGACACCTCGTCGGAGAGCAGGTCGAGCAGGTGCCGGTGGGCCTCGTCCAGCGGCTGCGCGCACAGGTCGCAGCGTTCCCCGGCCGCTTCGGCGTGGCGCGGGTCGCGGGCCGCGGCGCGGTGGGCCACGGCCCGCAGCCGGGAGGCGGGGGCGGTCACGGCGTGCCGCCCACCGGGGCCGGGCGCTGGAACAGCGCGTCCACCGGGATGACGGGCGCCGGGGCGGCCGGTGCCGCCGCCCGCTCCACCTGGACGTCGGCCAGCTCCGGCGCGGCGGCGGTCAGCGCGTCGCGCACCGTCTGCTCGGGCGGTACCGGGGGCGGTGAGCAGCCCTTGGTGGTGCCGGTCAGCCGCACGTGGGCGGTGGCGTCCGTCAGCTGTGCGACGTCCAGTTCCAGGCCCAGTCCGCGCAGGTGCCCGGCCGCCGCGTCCAGGGCGCGGCGGGCGCGGGCGGCGGGCGGGTCGGGGTGCAGGTCGTGCACCAGCAGCAGGTGCCCGACCAGTTCGTCGTCCGCCAGCCGCCGCGCCAGCGCGTCGCCGCCCGCCTGTTCCGCGTGGTGCAGGACGCGGGCGAGGGCGTCACCGTAGAGGCCGACCAGTGTCTCGACGGTCTCCCGGGCCCGGGCCGCCGCCGCGCTGTCGGGCAGCGCGTCGAGTCCGCCCAGCTGCTCCTCGGCGCGCCGCACCTGCTCGCGGGCGAACGCGTCGTCCCACCCGGGGTGCTCCCGCTGCTCCTGGCGTGCCATCTGGTCCCCGGCGTCCCCGGTCACGCTCCCACCGCGCCGAAGGTCGGCGAGTGGGACTGGGTGAGGGTCTTGCCGCCGCCGAGGTACATGTGCACGCCGCAGGGCAGGCAGGGGTCGAAGCTGCGCACGGTGCGCATGATGTCGATGCCCTTGAAGTTCTCCGGGCCGTTCTCCTCGAAGATCGGGCAGCCTTGTACCGCGTCCTCGTACGGGCCGGGGGTGCCGTAGGTGTCGCGCGGGCTGGCGTTCCACGGGGTGGGCGGGTACGGGTGGTAGTTGGCGATCTTCTTGTCCCGGATCACCAGGTGGTGGGAGAGGACGCCGCGCACCGCCTCGTGGAAGCCGACGCCGATGCCCTCGTCCGGCACGGTGAAGTCCTCGAACACCTTGGTGCGCCCGGCGCGGACCTCGTTCAGGGCCTTCTCCACGAAGTACATCGCCATTCCGGCCGCGTAGGCGACGAAGTACATGCGGGCGCGGTTGCGCTCGATGGTGTTCGGGAAGGGCGGCGGCGTCCATTCGAGGTTGACCTCGGGCATGCCCGGCGTCTTCGGCAGGTCGATGCGCACGCTGTGCCCGGTGGAGTGCACGTAGGGGGTGCGCACCTTGCCCGCCAGGGCGGTGGCCCACAGGCGGGCGATGGGGCCGCCTCCGGTGTCCAGGGCGAGGTGGTCGCCGTTGCGCGGATCGACCCAGCGCGGGCTCATCACCCAGCTGTACTTGCCGCCGTCGGTCAGGTCGCGCTTTTGCGGTGCGGGCAGCGTGGTCTGGTTCCACGGGTGGCGCTTGTCCACGGGGTTGCCCAGCGGGTCCCGGTCAACGTAGACCTCCTCGCTGGTCCAGTCCTCGTAGTAGGAGCTGCCGAGCAGGATGCGCATGCCGAGGTTGATATCGACCAGGTTCGTGGTCACCAGCTCGTTGTCCACGACGATGCCGGGGGTGACGAACATGGCGTTCCCCCACTCGTTCATCGTCCGGTAGCGGTAGTCCACGACCTCCGGGTCCTGGAAGGCGCCCCAGCAGCCCAGCAGGGTGCGGCGGCGGCCGACCTCCTCGTAGCCGGGCAGCGCCTCGTAGAAGAAGTCGAAGACGTCGTCGTTCATGGCGACGGCGCGCTTGACGAAGTCCAGGCAGCGGGTGAGGCGCACCAGGTAGTCGGTGAAGAGCTGCGGGGTGGCCACGGTGCCGACGCCGCCGGGGTAGAGCGTCGAGGGGTGCACGTGGCGCCCCTCCATCAGGCAGCACATCTCGCGGGTGAGGCGGCTCATGACGAGCGCCTCCTTGTAGGTGCTGCCCTCGAAGGGGTTGAAGGAGCGCATGATGTCGGCCATCGTGCGGAAGCCGTGCTGGTCGCCGCGCGGCGCGGGGGTGCGCTCGGCCCGCTCCCACACGCCCGGGTTGGTCTCCTTGACCATGCGCTCGCAGTAGTCGACGAAGACCAGGTTGTCCTGGAAGATCGTGTGGTCGAACATGTACTCGGCGGCTTCGCCGAGGTTCATGATGTAGTCCGCGAGCGGCGGCGGCTTGACGCCGTAGGCCATGTTCTGGGCGTAGATCGAGCACACGGCGTGGTTGTCGCCGCAGATGCCACAGATGCGGCTGGTGATGAAGTGCGCGTCCCGTGGGTCCTTGCCCTTCATGAAGACGCTGTAGCCGCGGAAGATCGACGAGGTGGAGCGGCACTCGGCCACCCGCTTGTTCTGGAAGTCGATCTTGGTGTAGATGCCGAGGTTGCCGACGATGCGGGTGATCGGGTCGAAGGCGACCTCGGTGAGCTGACCCGGCGGGGCCTCGGCCGGACGGGACTGGGTGGCGGTCACTGGGAGCGGTCCTCTCCTGATGCGTGCGTCCTGGGGGCGTGGGGCGTGCGGATCAGCGTCCGGTCCACCTCGGTGCGTAGCCGGAGGTCAGCTCGGAGCGGTTGTGGCGCCACTTGGGTTCGTGGTTGGCGGTGCGGTTGGTGATCGCGCGCAGGGAGCGCACGAGGGGGCCGTAGGTGGAGGACAGCAGCGCGGAGGACACGCTGCCGCCGGGTGGCTCGTCCATGAACGGCATGAACTTGTCCGGGAAGCCCGGCATGGTGCAGGCGATGCAGATGCCGCCGACGTTGGGGCAGCCGCCGATGCCGTCCATCCAGCCGCGCTTGGTGACGTTGCAGTTGACCACCGGACCCCAGCAGCCGACCTTCACCTGGCACTTGGGCGAGTTGTAGTCCTTGGCGAAGTCGCCCTGCTCGTAGTAGGCGGCCCGGTCGCAGCCCTCGTGCACGGTCTTGCCGAACAGCCAGGTGGGGCGCAGCTGGTCGTCCAGCGGGATGGTGGGCGCCATTCCGGCCGCCTGGTAGAGCAGCCAGGTCAGCGTCTCCATGAAGTTGTCCGGCTGGACGGGGCAGCCGGGGACGTTGATGACCGGCAGGCCGCCAGCCGAGCGGAAGTCCCAGCCCAGGTAGTCCGCCAGGCCCATGCAGCCGGTGGGGTTGCCCGCCATGGCGTGGATGCCGCCGTAGGTGGCGCAGGTGCCGATGGCGACGACGGCCAGCGCCTTGGGGGCCAGCAGGTCCAGCCAGGTGTTCAGCGGGCGGGGCTCGCCGGTGTCCGGGTCGTTGCCCATCGACGTCCAGTAGCCCTCGCCGTTGATGTTCTCGTTGGGGATGGACCCCTCGACCACCAGCACGAACGGCGCGTCCAGCTCGCCGCGCGCCGCCTGGTGGAAGGCGTGCAGGAAGTCCTCGCCCGTCTCGTAGGCGAGGACCTTGTTGTGCAGGTGCACCTTGGGCAGGCCGGGGATCGCGCCCAGCACGACGTCCTCCAGGCTGGGCAGGGAGGCGGCGGTGACCGAGACGGTGTCGCCGTCGCAGCTCATGCCTTCGGAGGTCCACAGGATGTGTACCTCGTCCACGCCGCTGGGGGCGGCCGTTTCGGTGGTCATCGCGCCTTCCTTCCCGGCCGCCAGCGCCCTGCTGCCGTCCCGATCGCTCACCTCGTGCAGGCTGACACGCGGCGAAAAAGCTCACAAATCGGACACGCGGGGGGTGGGTTCGGTGTACCCGGCCAGGTGTTCGGGCGTCCGCGCGGGCCGGGCCTTGCGCACGAAGGCCGCGCGCAGGGTGTGGTACGGCGCGCCCGCGTCGAAGAACGTCTGGCGCATCCGGGCCAGCTCCGCCTCCCGGTAGGCCCCCAGCGGCCGGTGCGCCTCGTCCCGCTCCCGGGCCGCCTTCTTCGCCGCGATCCGGCCCGGCAGCTGCGCCGACGCGGTGAGCCGTACGGCCAGCCGGGTGACCTCGGCACCGAAACCGCCCGGCGGCACCGGCACCAGGCGGTCCACCAGCCCCGCCCGGTGCGCCGCCGCCGCGCTCACCGGCAGCGCGCGCTCCGTCAGCTCGCGCGCCGCCGCCTCGCCCACCCGGCGCGGCAGCACGTACGTCCAGAACTCCGACCCGTACAGCCCCATCAGCCGGTAGTGCGGGTTGAGCACCACCCCTTCCCGGCACCACACCTCGTCGGCCGCCAGCGCCAGCATCACACCGCCAGCCGCCGCGTTCCCGGCCAGCGCCGCCACCACCAGCCGGTCCCCGGTGGTCAGCACCGCCTCCACCAGGTCGTCCATGGCCCGGATGGTCGCCCACGACTCCGCCGCCGGATCGGCCGCCGCCTCGATCGCGCCCAGGTGGATGCCGTTGCAGAAGAAGTCCCGGGTGCCGCCCAGCACCAGCACGTCCGTCGGCCGGGTACACGCGAACCGGTACGCCTGCAGCAGCCTGCGGCACTGCTCCGCGCTCATCGCCCCGCCGGGGAAGGACCACCGCAGGAACCCCGCCGACCCCTCCTCGGCGTACCAGATGTCCCGGTAGGTCTCGCGCCGCGCCGGTGACCACAGCGACGCGGGCACCTCCGGAGCCCCCGCCCCCACCTGCTCCGCCGCCGCCCGCCGGAACGTGCGCGGCCCGCCCGGACGCCGGCGGGGCCGCACCTCGGGAATCCACACCGCCCCGTCCGCCGTCGCCCGGCACACCGCGCCGTGCCGCGTGGCCAGCACCTGGCCCGGGCGGCCCCGCAGCCGGTCCTCGCGGCAGCCCCCGTGCAGGTACCAGTCACCGTCCAGCACGCCCGGCTGGGAGTGCGCCGCCCGCAGCTTGCGCAGCACCACCTCGGTGGAATCCGCCGCCCAGTCGATGCGCCGCTCCTCCTGCCGCACGACGGGCCGCCACCGCCCCGCACCGGCCCGGCGCGGCACGTACGTTCCCGACGCGAACCGCTCCACCGCCTCCAGCACCGCCCCGCTCGCCGCGTCCGCCAGCTCACCCCGGTACAGCGCGCTCTTGCCCACGCCCGGCGGCACCGGAAACGACGCCGACGCCCACACCGGCCCGCCGTCCAGCTCCGCCTCGGCCTGCAACACCGTCACGCCCCACTCGGTGACCCCGTCCAGCAGCGCCCGGTCCAGCGCCGAGGGACCCCGGTCACCCGGCGGTCCCGGGTGCACCACCAGGCACGGGTACGCCGACCACACCTCGCGCGGGATGGCCCGCGTCAGCATCGGCGCGATCACCAGCTGGGGGTCGTGGGCCCGCACCGCGTCCGCGAACCCGTCCACCGCCAGCTCGACCGCCACCCGGTGCCGACGGTCGGTCAGCTCGGTGAAGACCCGCTGTGTCAGGCTGTTGAAGGCACTCGCCAGAAGCAGGATGCGCACGGCCACCTCCCAGGGCACGGGGATCAGGACAGGCCGCCGATCCTGACGCCCCCTCCCGCCCCGCCCGCCGCACGCCACGCCCCGGTGTCGGCCGCACGGGGGGAAATCGTCACCCCAGGGCCGCGCCGTCCCCTCCCCGGGCACCCGGAATGCCACCGTGAACCCGATGCACGAACTGTCGATCGCCACCGCCGTCGTCGAAAGCGCCGAGGCCGCCGCCCGGCGGCACGGCGCCACCTGTGTCGGCTCCGTGCGGCTGCGCGTCGGCGAGCTGTCCGGCGTCGTCCCCGACGCCCTGCGCTTCTCCTTCGAACTCGCCGCCGCCGGGACCGCGCTGGAAGGCGCTGCGCTGGAGATCGAGGACGTGCCCGCCCGCGCCCGCTGCGCCACCTGCCCCGGTGACTTCCCCGTCGGCTCCCCGCCCGACCTGCGGTGCCCCCGCTGCGAGGGCTCGGCCGCCGAACTGGTCAGCGGGCGGGAACTGGAACTGGCCGCCGTAACGCTACCTTCAGGAGTGACCCCGTGATGTGCCGGACCGTTGACCTGCGCCACGCGGTGCTGGCGAAGAACGACGGCCTCGCCGCCAGCCTCCGCGCCGACCTGGCCGGGCGCGGCGTCACCGCCGTCAACCTCATGTCCAGCCCCGGCAGCGGCAAGACGGCGCTGCTGGAACGCGTGCTCACCCGCGCCGGTGAACGTCACCTCGCCGCCGCCGCCCTCACCGCCGACCTCGCCACCGAGAACGACGCCCGCCGCCTCGCCCGCTCCGGCGCCCCGGTCCAGCAGGTCCTCACTGGCGGCCTGTGCCACCTGGAGTGCGAGCAGGTCCGCGCCCACCTCACCGACTGGCTCCCGGCGGGCGTACGGGCGCTGTTCATCGAGAACGTCGGCAACCTGGTCTGCCCCGCCTCCTACGACCTGGGCGAATCCCTGCGCGTGGTGCTGATGTCGGTCACCGAGGGCGAGGACAAGCCGGTCAAGTACCCCACCGCCTTCGGCCTCGCCCACCTGGTGGTACTCACCAAGACCGACCTCGCCGACGCCGTGGAGTTCGACTTCCCCGCCTTCACCGCCCACGTCGAGCAGGTCAACCCCGGCGTCGAGATCGTGCACTCCTCCGCCCGCACGGGAGAGGGCGTCGAACCGCTCCTGGACCGCGTGCTCGCCACGTGCAGCGGCGTGACGCCCCACCAGCCCGTGCTGGCCGCCCAGCACCTGGCCCACCACGCCCACGACCACGGCCCCGGCGGGCATGACCCCGGCGGCCATGACCACGGCGGCCCCGACGCCGACGGCCACCACGCCCCGGCACGCGGAGCCCACGACCACGACAGCCCCGGGACGCACGGCCACACGCCGGACGAGGCGGAGGCGGACGGGCTGACCCGGACGCTCAACGCCCCGGCCGCACCCGGACGGGTGACGGACCCGAGCCACCAGGGCTGAGCCGGAGCGGACCGAGCGGACTTCACCCATGACAGAAGCGGTCACCCAGGACGCGGCCGACGGCGGCGCGCACGGCACCGCCAGCCCGGATGCCGGGCGTGACGGCGCTGCCCACGACTGCACCGCGTCCGGCGGCGCCACGTCCGGCACCGCCGCGTCCGGCAGCACCGTGCGCCACGGCGCCGCGTCCGGCGGTGGCAGGACGCGGCGCCGCGTCACCGTGCGCGGCGTCGTCCAGGGGGTCGGCTTCCGCCCGTTCGCGCACCGCCTGGCCACCGGGCTCGCCCTCACCGGCCACGTCTCCAACTCCGCCGCCGGAGTCATCGCCGAGGTGGAGGGCCCGGCGGACGCCGTCGAGGAGTTCTGCCGGCGGCTGCGCACCCAGGCTCCGCCGCTGGCCGCCGTCCGCGAGGTCACCCACACCCCCCTCACTCCCACCGGCGACGGCGAGCCGGGCTTCACCATCCGCACCTCCGCGCCCGACTCCGCCCCCACCGAAGACGCCGGACAGCGCACCCTGATCCCCCCGGACACCGCCACCTGCGCCGACTGCCTGCGCGAACTGGCCGACCCCGGCGACCGCCGCCACCGCCACCCGTTCATCACCTGCACCCACTGCGGCCCCCGCTTCACCATCGCCACCGCGCTCCCCTACGACCGCGCGACCACCACCATGTCGGTCTTCCCGCTGTGCCCGGCCTGCGCCGCCGAGTACACCGACCCGCTGGACCGCCGCTTCCACGCCCAGCCCGTCGCCTGCCACGACTGCGGCCCACGGCTGCGGCTCACCCCGTCCGCCGGGCTCGGACTGCGTCCGGCCGAGGGCGCACCGGCGCTGGCCGCCGCCCGGCTGCTGCTGGCCGAGGGCGCGGTGCTCGCCGTGAAGGGCGTCGGCGGCTACCACCTGGCCTGCGACGCCGCCAACTCCCGCGCGGTGGCCACCCTGCGCCGCCGCAAGGCGCGCGGTGACAAGCCGTTCGCCGTGATGTGCGCGGACGCCGCCACCGCGGCGCGCCTCGCCCACGTCAGCCCGGCCGAGCGGGCCGTGCTGACCGCCCCGCGCCGCCCCATCGTGCTGCTGCGCCGCCTGGCCACGCCCGGCCCGGGGCTACTGGCCGACGGGGTGTGCCCGGGCAGCCCGGACGTCGGCGTCCTGCTGCCCTACACGCCGCTGCACCAGCTCCTGTTCGGCCTCCCCGGTGATCCGCCCGGCCCCCGCACGCTCGTGCTGACCAGCGGCAACCGCTCGGGCGAGCCGATCGTCACCGACGACGCCGACGCCCTGACCCGCCTCGCCGGTCTCGCCGACGCCTGGCTCGGCCACGACCGCCGCATCGACACCCCGTGCGACGATTCGGTGGTGCGCGTCCGCGCGGACGGCACCGAGTTGGTGCTGCGCCGCTCGCGCGGGTACGCGCCCACCCCGCTGCCGCTGCCCATCACCGTCCGCCCCACCCTGGCCGTCGGCGGCGACCTGAAGAACACGCTGTGCCTGGCCGAGGGTGAGCAGGCGTTCTTCTCCGCGCACCTCGGCGACATGGGCGACGTCGCGACGCTGGACGCCTTCACCCGCGCCGAACAGCGGCTGCGCGCGCTCACCGGCATCGCACCACAACTGCTCGCCGCCGACCCGCACCCCGGCTACCAGGCCACCCGCTGGGCGCGGCGGCACGCGGCCGGGCGGGAACTGCGGCTGGTGCGGCACCATCACGCGCACGTCGCCTCCGCGCTGGCCGAACACGGGCTGGACGGCGCCGCGCCCGTCATCGGCGTCGCCTTCGACGGCACCGGGTACGGCGCGGACGGTGCGGTGTGGGGCGGTGAAGTGCTGCTGGCGGACTACGCCGGGTACCGCCGCCTGGCCCACCTGGCGTACGCCCCGCTGCCCGGCGGCGACGCGGGCGTGGCCAACTGCTACCGCACCGCGCTCGCCCGGCTGCGTACGGCCGGGGTCGCCTGGGACCCCGCGCTGCCGTGCGTCGCCGCCTGCCCGGCCGACGAGCGGCGCCTGCTGTCCCGGCAGCTGGAACGCGACCTCGCCTGTGTGCCCACGTCGTCCACGGGCCGCCTGTTCGACGCCGTGTCCTCGCTTGTGGGCGTGTGCCACCGCGCGGGCTACGAGGCGCAGGCGGCGATCGAACTGGAGGCCGCCGCCGCCCGGGCGTGGCCCGTACCCGAGCCGCCCCCGGGCTACACCTTCGCGGTGCGCGCGGGCGCGGGCGAGCGCCCGGACGTGCTCGACCCGGCGCCGCTGCTCGCCACGCTCGCCGACGACGTGCGGCGCGGTATCCCGGCCCCGGTGCTGGCGGCCCGCTTCCACCGGGCGCTCGCCTCGGCCGTCGTCACCGTCTGCCGTCGCGCGCGGCAGGCCAGCGGTGCGACGAGCGTCGCCCTCACCGGTGGCGTCTTCGCCAACGCGCTGCTGGACGAGGCGTGCGCGGAGGGCCTGCGCGCGCACGGTTTCACGGTGCTGCGGCACGGCCAGGTGCCCCCGGGGGACGGCGGTCTGGCGCTCGGCCAGCTCCTGGTGGCCGCGCACGCCCGCCCCGCGCACGCCGCATCAGCTGGCGACCCCCACGGACGAACGGAGTAAGGCCCATGTGTCTGGCGGTGCCCGGCAAAGTGGTCGGGACGAGTGAACGGGACGGCACGCCCATGGCGCGGGTCGATTTCGGCGGCGTCGTGAAGGACGTGTGCCTGGCCTACGTCCCGGACGCGGAAGTAGGCGAGTACGTCATCGTCCACGTCGGTTTCGCGCTCCAGCGGCTGGACGAGGAGTCCGCCCGCGCCTCCCTCGCCCTGTTCGAACAACTCGGCCTGCTGGAGGAGGAGTTCGGTGACGCCTGGGGCCGGGCGGCCACCGAGGCGGGCGCGGCCAACCCGGCGGCGTCCCCACCCGGGGAGAGCCGGTCCGCGTCCCCGGCGTCCCCCGCGTCCGAGGAACCCGTGCTGGAGGAAGGTGCCCGGTGAAGTACATCGACGAGTTCCACGACCCCGCGCTCGCCCGGCGGCTGCTGGACGACATCCACGCCACGGTCACCCGGCCGTGGGCACTGATGGAAGTGTGCGGCGGCCAGACGCACTCGATCATCCGGCACGGCATCGACCAACTGCTACCGGACTCCCTGGAGCTGATCCACGGCCCCGGCTGCCCGGTGTGCGTCACCCCGCTGGAGATGATCGACAAGGCGCTGGAGATCGCGTCCCGGCCCGAGGTGATCTTCTGCTCGTTCGGTGACATGCTCCGCGTCCCCGGCTCCGAGCGCGACCTGTTCCGGGTGCGCAGCTCCGGCGGCGACGTGCGGGTGGTGTACTCGCCGATGGACGCGCTCGACCTCGCCCGCCGCCACCCCGACCGCGAGGTGGTGTTCTTCGGCATCGGCTTCGAGACGACGGCCCCGGCCAACGCCATGACCGTGCACGAGGCGCGGCGCCTGGGCATCGGCAACTTCAGCCTGCTCGTCTCGCACGTGCGCGTGCCGCCCGCCGTCGAGGCGATCATGCGGGCGCCGGACTGCCGGGTGCAGGCGTTCCTCGCGGCCGGGCACGTGTGCAGCGTGATGGGCACCGCCGAGTACCCCCAGCTGGCCGAGCGGTACCGGGTGCCGATGGTCGTCACCGGGTTCGAGCCGCTGGACATCCTGGAGGGGGTGCGCCGCGCCGTGCGCCAACTGGAGCGTGGCGAACACCGGGTGGAGAACGCCTACCCGCGCGCCGTGCGGGAGGCGGGCAACGCGGCGGCGCTGGCGCGCATCGAGGAGGTCTTCGAGGTCACCGACCGCTCCTGGCGCGGCATCGGCCTGATCCCGGACAGCGGCTGGCGGCTGTCCCCCGCCTTCCGCGCCTACGACGCCGAGCACCGCTTCGACGTCGGCGATGTGCACACCGCCGAACCCGCCGCCTGCCGCAGCGGCGAGGTGCTGCGGGGGCTGATCAAGCCGCACGCGTGCGAGGCGTTCGGCACGACGTGCACGCCGCGCTCGCCGCTGGGCGCGACGATGGTCTCCAGCGAGGGCGCCTGCGCGGCGTACTTCCTCTACCGCCGACTCCAGACCCCACCCGCCCCGGAGGCCCCGGACGCCCCGGAGGCCACAGCCGCTTCGGCCGCCCCGCTAGCCCCGGACGCCACCGGAGCACCCGCCCCCGCCCTGGAGGAGGCGACTTTCCGTGCCTGAGCCGACGACGCCCGCGGTGGTGGACCCCGTCGCGTGGACCTGCCCCGCGCCGCTGCGCGACCACCCCACCGTCGTGCTCGGACACGGCGGCGGCGGGGCGCTGTCCGCCGAGCTGATGGAGCACCTGTTCGCGCCCGCCTACGGCAACGAGACGCTGGCCGGGCTCGGCGACAGCGCCGCGCTCACACTCGGCGGCGCGCGGCTGGCGTTCTCCACCGACTCCTACGTGGTGCGCCCGCTGTTCTTCCCCGGGGGCAGCATCGGGGACCTCGCGGTCAACGGCACCGTCAACGACCTGGCGATGAGCGGCGCCCGCGCGGCCTACCTGTCGTGCGCGTTCATCCTGGAGGAGGGTGTGGAGCTGTCGGTGGTCGGGAAGGTGGCCGGGGCGATCGGGGCCGCCGCCTCGGCCGCGGGGGTCACCGTCGCCACCGGTGACACCAAGGTCGTGGACTCCGGCCACGGCGACGGCGTCTACGTCAACACCTCCGGCATCGGCCTCGTCCCCGACGGGGTGGACATCCGCCCGCAGCGTGCGCGGCCGGGTGACGTGGTGATCGTCAGCGGGCCGATCGGGCTGCACGGCATCGCGATCATGAGCAGGCGCGAGGGGCTGGAGTTCGGCGCCGAGGAGATCGTCAGCGACACGGCGCCCTTGGGCGGCCTGGTCGCGGCGATGCTCGGCGTCACCCGTGAGGTGCACGTGCTGCGCGACCCGACGCGGGGCGGGGTGGCGGCGTCACTCAACGAGATCGCCACCGCCTCGGGCACCGGCGTCGTCCTCACCGAGCGTGACGTGCCCGTCCCGGACGCGGTGTCCGCCGCCTGCGGCTTCCTCGGCCTCGACCCGCTCTACGTCGCCAACGAGGGGCGCCTGCTGGCGTTCGTCCCGCGCGCCGAGGCCGACGCGGTGCTGGCCGCCATGCGCGAGCACCCCCAGGGCGCGGGCGCGGCGGTCATCGGGGCATGCGTGGCCGAACACCCCGGCATGGTCGTCGCCCGCACCACCCTGGGCGGCACCCGCGTCGTGGACCTGCCGCTGGGCGAACAGCTCCCCCGTATCTGCTGACGCCGCTGCCGTGCGCCGGAGCCCGCCCGGTGACAGCACCCGGCCCGGTCCAAGCTGAGCCCGACGCCGATGCCCGACGCCGCGTCGGGCATAGCACCCCGCAGGGTGGGCACCCGAAGAACGTTCGCTGACCACATCCCACAAGGAAGGACGTGAACGACGTGCGCGTCGCGTTTCTCGTCGCACAGGAAGGCATCGAACAGGTCGAGCTGACCGAGCCCTGGAAGGCGGTGACCGAGGCCGGCGGCACCCCGCGCCTGCTCGCCCCCAAGGGCGGATCGGTGCAAGCCTTCCACCACTTGGAGGCGGCCGACACCTTCCCCGTGGACCAGGAGGTCGGCCAGGCCGGCATGGAGGAGTACGACGGCCTCGTCCTCCCCGGCGGCGTCGCGAACCCCGACGCCCTGCGGATGGACGCGGAGTCCGTCTCGTTCGTCAAGGGGTTCTTCGAGCGCGGCAAGCCCGTCGCGGCGATCTGCCACGCGCCGTGGACGCTGGTGGAGGCCGACGTCGTACGCGGACGGCGCCTGACGTCCTGGCCCAGCCTGCGAACCGACCTGCGCAACGCGGGCGCCGAGTGGGTGGACGAGCAGGTGGTGCTGTGCGCGGCCGGCCCGAACACGCTGATCACCAGCCGCAAGCCGGACGATCTGCGGGCGTTCTGCGACACCTTCGTCCCGGAGTTCCAGAAGGTCTCCTCGTAACGGGCGGCGTTCCGGCACCCCACAGCGAGGCGCCCCGGACCGTGTGGTCCGGGGCGCCTCGCTGGGTATGCCGGGGGCAGGCGTCAGACGGTGATCAGACCGCCGAACCGGCCACCCACTCGTCCCACGCCATGTTCCAGCCGTTGAGGCCGTTGTCAGCGGCGATCTCCCGGTCCGGGGAGTTCACCACCTCCACCACGTCACCGACGAGCGAGTTCTCGAAGAACCAGTAACCGTCGGTGGACTTGTCGTCCGCGCCCTTGACGTCCTTCAGACCGACGCAGCCGTGGCTGGTGTTGCCCTCGCCGAAGGGCGCGCCCCAGTAGTTGCCGTGGATGAAGGTGCCGGAGGTGGACAGGCGCATCGCGTGCGGCACGTCCGGGATGTCGTACTCACCCTCGCCGTCGTCATCCGTGAAGCCGACGGTGGCGCCGTTCATCCGGGTCTCCTTGTGCTTCTCGGAGATCACCATCTTGCCGTTGTAGGTGGGGTTCTCCTTGCTGCCCGCGGAGATCGGGATGTCCTTGATCTGCTTCCCGTCGCGCACGACCTTCATGGTGTGGTTCTTGACGTCCACGGTGCTGACCTGGGAGCGGCCGATCTCGAAGCTGAAGCTCTTGCTCTGGACGCCGGTGACGCCCTCGGAGCCCTCGACACCGTCCAGACCCAGCTTGACGGTGACCTCCGAACCCGACTTCCAGTACTCCTTCGGGCGGAAGTCGATCCGCTTGTCACCGAACCAGTGGCCCACGATCTCCTGACCACCGGTGGAGTTGACCTCGATCGCCGACTGGACCTCGGCCTTGTTCTCGATCACCTTGTCGAAGTTGATCGAAACCGGCATGCCCACGCCGACCGTGCTGCCGTCCTCGGGCGTGAAGTAGCCGATGAAGCTGTTCTCGGGCGAGACCGTGGAGAACGTGGAGTTCTCCGACGTCTCCAGCCCCCGCTCGTCCTCCGCCTTGGCGACGACGCGGTACTCGGTGGCCCGCTCCAGCTGCGAGCTGGGCGTCCACGTCCGGCCGTCGGCGGATATCTCGCCCTCGACCTCGGTGCCGTCCGCGGTGGCCGTCATCGTGACCTCGGTGATCTTGCCACTCTTCACGGACACCTTGGCGTCGTTGTTGATCCCCGCGTTCTCCGTGCCGTGCTGGGGCGTGATCGATATGTGCGCGGCCGACTGGGCGTCCGGCTCGTTGTTCTGCCCGTCCGCCGACGCGGACGGCTCGCTCTTGCCCGGTCCCTCAGCGCCGCCGCTGTCATCGCTGCAGGCGCTGAGCACAAGAGCACTGCTGAGCAGTGCAGCCGACACCGCGATTCCCCTGCGGCGGTTGCTGGCCGTCTTCACACGCTTCTCCATACGCTTCGAGCCCATGACTCCCCTGTGCCCCCGTGACGCCGGGTGACGGGCAGCCCGGACAATCCGGGCATGTGACATCACAGTTGTACGTAAGGAGACGCGGGGGAGCTGTGACACGTTCCACCATCAGACCAACTGTGGGATAGAACACGCTTGCTGCTCCCGGTGCGGTTCCCCTTCGTCGTCACGGATTTTCCCTACGGCCCCCATACGTGCCCGGCCACCCGCCCGCTATGCCGATGCGGTGCCTGCTGTGACTGGTGGGCCTGTGGTGACTGCTGTGGTTGATGTGCCTGGCGGGGCTTCTAGCCGTCGGCCTGCGTGGCGCCTTGCCGCGTCCCGCCCGACCTACCCTGCGCCGCCCTCCGTGTCCCCGGGGGCAAGGGCTACCGACGCGTGGCGGGCCAGCGGTCACATCGGGTCACGGGCACGCTCCTCGGGCGGCCCGTCACCCACGCGACGACGCTCTGGGGGGAAACTTTCTTCATGGTGGGGTTATCCCGCTCATGAGCGCCGTCCAAGTGTCCTTCAGCGTGCACCCCGGCGCGGACAGGGTAGGCCGATACAAAGCCTTCACCTCGCCGCAGCCACGTACCTGCCCCAGCCACTCCTTGACGCCTTCGGGGTTTCCATCCCGCTCTACAACCCGGGAAGCAGCAACTACCTCACCCAGCGACGCATCACTCTCCACGGACACAGAATCAAGAAAGTCGCCTGCTTCCGAGATTTGCTTCTTGAAGTGAGACCGTGCTTCTTCTTCATTGCTCAGGTAAGGACTCAGGGCGATAGTCTGCCACGCGTGGTAACGATCTGCCCGGTTCTTCACCTCGAAGAGTTCGGCCTGCAACGGGGGAATATCGTCCGCGTACCCCAAACGTTCTAGCATTTGGAGAGAAAATTCGACGCCTTCCGCGTTCGCTTTTGTCACCCCCTGCTCCTTCAGCCACACCAAAGTACAGGAAGCGGCTTTCTCCTCGATGGCCAGACCGGACTCTCTGAGGATGTGCAACGTAGCGGCTACGAAGAGGACCTCATCGCAACCAGGATCGCTTTTCGCGTGTTCCTTTACCTCACCAACAGGGATCATTCCCTCCGCTCGGCCCACGGAATCAGCGAGCGCCGCCGCAAAGTACATGGCTGAAACATCACTTACGGGATTCCCATCATGCGGATAAGTTGGACTGTACGCGCCACCGACGCGAAATTTTTCCAGCTCATCGGCTATGTGTTCCGCTTCCGAAGGCGCTGCACAAGCAGCCAGCAGGACCATCGTGGCTACGGCCGCCGCTATGCCCTGTCGGGAACCCCGAAATCTGGCAGAAAATAGCTTACGCTTCACATCAGGCCGCAGAAACACTTTTGGCTACCTCCGGCATGGGCGACTGAAGAGCGAAAAGCACGATACCCAAAGCTGCTCCCCGCACCTGGCCTTCAGGATGAAAGCCCCCGAAAAATGAACCATCGATCGTCGGCAACGCAACTCTGGTCAGTGAGCTGCGGCTGACGAAGGTCTCCGTCACTCTACAACACGCGACTAGGTACCGAGTGTGGATTTTCCACGGGTGATTTCAATGGCGGGAAGGGTCAGGAGTCGGCGGGGTCACGGGGCGGCATCCCGGAGGGCCGTGCCCACGCAACGAAGTTCCGGTGATGCCGGTAGCCCATCACGTCGCCTGGGCCCGCCCTCTGTGCCTCATCGGGGTGCACAGAGGGCGGGCACAGGCCGATCACTCGTGCGGTGCGACGCTCTGGTTCTCGGGGAGCCACAGGTCGTGCTCCGGGTCGTAGTCGATTTGTTCGCTGCTCCATGACGCCTGGGCCAGTTCGACGCCGGGGACGGCGCTGACCATGTCGATCGGGTCCACCAGGTAGGCGATGGCCTCCGCGGTGTCCTCCGCTACGGCCCGCGCGGCGAGGCGGCGCTCCTCGTCGGGCATGTACTCGTCGGCGGCGACGTGTTCCCCCGCGGCCCCGGCGAGCCGTTCCGGATCGGCGATCTCCAGCACCAGTTCCACGTGCAGCCGGACGTAGCGGGGCGGGGGATGTGCGCTCATGTCCGGGAGCGTAGACGCGGGCGCCGACCGGGCTTCCCCACGACCCGCCGCCGTGGCTAACATCAGCCTGCACACGGGTGTTTCACCTGTTCGACGCCCTTCCCCCCACCACCGTGCATGACTGTCAAGGAGGCCCGCGTGGCCGTTTCCCGCCGTCCCCTGGTGACCTCGGCCGTGGCGGGCGGGCTGTTGTTCGCCCTGTGGTTCGTACCGTCCGCGAACGCCTCCGGCGAGGCGGTACCGGCTTCCGCTTCGGTACCGGACACGGCTGCGCCAGCGGAAGCGGCCGACCTCCAGCTGGCGGACACCGGCAGTTTCGACAGCGCGCCGTACGTCGGCGGCGGCGTCACGTTCCTCGCGGCGGGCGCGGGCCTGCTTGTGCACGCGAACCGCCGCGCGCGGGCGTGACGCCCCGGGTCTCCGCTCCTTCGGCCACGCCGGGTGCCCCAAAGAATTCTCCGCACCAAAGTCCCCGAAAAACTCCGGAGGCCACGCACGGCGGTAAACCGGCACCAGGATGACCCACCTACGTGGTGGCCGGGGAGGCGAGGGGCAGGCTCTACGCGAGCGGTCCCGTCACCGATTCCGCCGCCGCGACCAGGCTGCCGTCCCGCACGAACGCCTCCGCCGCCGCGATGTCCGGCGCGAGGAACCGGTCCGGGCCAGCTCCGCCTACTCCGGCCGCCCGTGCGGCGTCCAGGACTGCCCGGGACGCGGGCGCGG
Organism: Streptomyces sp. JJ66; assembly: GCF_019303495.1. Taxonomy (GTDB): domain Bacteria; phylum Actinomycetota; class Actinomycetes; order Streptomycetales; family Streptomycetaceae; genus Streptomyces. The sequence goes on from NZ_JAEVFI010000007.1 coordinate 116,423, forward strand.
GCGTCAGGCCGTCACCGGCGCGCAGCTGAAGTGCCCGCGCGGCGGTGAACAGCTCGATGGCGATCACCCGGGTCAGGCCGTCTACGGCGGTGCGCAGCTTGCGGGCCGCCGACCAGCCCATGGAGACGTGGTCCTCCTGCATCGCCGAGGACGGAATCGAGTCCGCCGACGCGGGCACCGCCAGCCGCTTCAGCTCGCTGACCAGCGCGGCCTGCGTGTACTGGGCGATCATCAGCCCGGAGTCCACGCCCGCGTCGTGGGCGAGGAAGGGGGGCAGCCCGTGCGAGCGGGTCTTGTCCAGCAGGCGGTCGGTGCGGCGCTCGGCGATGGACGCGAGGTCCGCGGCCGCGATGGCGAGGAAGTCCAGCACGTAGGCGACCGGAGCGCCGTGGAAGTTGCCGTTGGACTCCACCCGGCCGTCGGGCAGGACCACGGGGTTGTCCACGGCCGCCGCCAGCTCGCGGTCGGCGACGAGCAGGGCGTGCGCGAGAGTGTCGCGCCCGGCACCGGTGACCTGCGGGGCGCACCGCACGGAGTAGGCGTCCTGGACGCGGGGTGCGGCGTCCTGGTGGTGCCCGGTGCAGCCGGAGCCGTCGAGCACTTTCCGCATGTTGGCGGCGCTGTCGGCCTGCCCGGGGTGCGGGCGGATGGCGTGCAGCTCGGGCGCGAGCACGCGGCCGGTGCCCAGCAGTGCTTCCAGGGTGAGGGCGGCGGTGATGTCGGCGCTGGTGAGCAGGCGGGCGAGGTCGGCGGCGGCCATGACCAGCATGCCGAGCATGCCGTCCGTCCCGTTGAGCAGCGCCAAGCCCTCCTTCTCGCGCAGTTCGACGGGCGCGATGCCGTGCGCGGCCAGCAGCTCGGCGGCCGGGCGGACGGTGCCGTCGGGGCCTTCGGCGTCCCCTTCGCCGAGGAGGGTGAGGGCACAGTGCGACAGCGGCGCGAGGTCGCCGGAGCAGCCGAGCGACCCGTACTCGTGGACGACGGGGGTGATGCCCGCGTTGAGCACGTCGGCCATGGTGCGCAGCACCTCGGGGCGGACTCCGGTGTGGCCGGAGGCGACCGTCTTCAGGCGCAGGAACATCAGCGCGCGCACCACTTCGCGCTCCACGCGCGGCCCGGTACCGGCGGCGTGCGAGCGGACGATGTTGCGCTGGAGCTGGGCACGCAGGTCCGGGCTGATGTGCCGGACGGCGAGGGCGCCGAAGCCGGTGGAGACGCCGTAGACCGGGTCGGGCTTGGCGGCCAGGTCGTCGATGAACCGGCGCGCGTCCGCGACCTTGGCCAGCGCCTCGGGCGTCAGCTCGACGCGGGCGCCGCCGCGGGCCACGGCGATGACGTCCTGCGCGGTGACCCCGGCGGGGCCGACCAGCACGGTGCTCTGCATATCCATATTCACGCACCCTAGGCACTGAATCCGGTTCTGTCACGAGCTCGGGGGAAGGGGGAAGGGAAGAGGAGGGGCACCCGGAGCCCACACCGCCGATGCCGCACCCCCGAACCCGCACCGCCAGAGCCCGGCGGCTCACCGGAGCCCGCCGCCGGAGGTCGCGAGTTCAGCGGCCCCGGAAGCGGCGGCGGTCGCCGGGCGGGGGTGGCGTCTCGTCAGCGAGGTGGACGATCTCGCGGCCCGCCACCACCGGCTTGCCCGCCCGCACCGCCTTCGCGCGGTACTGCGCCGCGTCGGCCAGCCGCAGCAGGCGGCGGGCGGAGTGGACGGGCCCGATCGGGTCGCCGGTGGAGGCGACGCCGCAGGCCACGCCTGCCCCCTCGGCCAGGTCGGCGGCGCGCAGGCACAACTCGTCGGCGACGTGCACCACGTCGTCGGCGGGCTGGCCGACCGCGAGCAGACAGAACTCGTCGCCGCCGAGCCGGGCCACCAGCGCACCGGGCAGCATCGCCCCACACCGGGACAGCAGGGAGCCGAAACGTTCCAGCAGACGGTCCCCCGCGGCGTGCCCGAGGGTGTCGTTGACGTGCTTGAGCCCGTTGAGGTCGCACACCAGCAGGCTGACGATGGCGCCGTCCGCGCGGTGCCGCTCCAGCGCCTCGTCCAGTGCCGCGTCCACCGCGCGCCGGTTGCCGAGCCCGGTGAGCGGATCGGTGAAGGCCAGTCGCCGCACCTCCTCCAGCCGCTCGTGCTGCGAGAGCCCGGCGGCGATGACGGCGGCGAGCACGGCACCGAAGCGCGCGTCGGCGGCGTCGAACACCGCGCCGCCCGCACCCCGCGCCACGTACAGTTCCCCCCACGCCCGCCCGTGCAGCACCACGGGTACGACGACGCAGGCGGCCCGGCCCCGGCGGCGCAGCGCGGCGGCGCGGTGCCGCCCGTAGGCACCGGCACCGGCGGGCGCTTCGGCGGTCTCCACCCAGGCGAGCGGCCCTTCCCCGCCCGTCCAGCGCTCATGCACGAACTCGGCGATCTCCGGGAAGTCCTCGACGGAGTAGGACTCGTCGTGCGGAAACGTTTCCTCACCCGGGGCCAGCGCACCGTCGTTCACCAGGACGCGCAGCCGTCCGCGCGAGCGCTCCCACACCGAGACGGCGGCGAAGTCAGCGGCCATCGCGGTACGGGCGCCGCGCGCGGCGGCGCGGGCGGCCTCCGGGGAAGCGGGAGCGGCGGCCATCGCCCGGGCCAGCCGCAGCACCGCACACAGCCTCGCGTCGTCTCCCATACGCCCCAGGTTAGGAGGCTTCTGCCCGTCTTGCGCTTCAGGTAACCGCCTGGTCACTCCCCGGGCCACCGGGGCGCCCGCTTCTCGTTGAACGCCGCCACGCCCTCCGCGCGGTCGCCGGAGAAGGCGACGGTGCGCCACGCGGCGTCCTCCACCTCCAGGCCAGCCGCGAGCGCCATGCCCCAGCCGGTGCGCAGTGCCCGCTTGGCGGCCCGCAGGCCCACGGGCGAGTGGGCGGCGACGCGCCCGGCGAGCGCCAGCGCCTCGTCCCGGTCCGTGCCTGCCGCGACCAGCTCGTCCACTAGCCCCAGTTCCCGCGCCTCGGGCGCCTCCACCCGGCGCGCGGTGAAGATCAGCTCCGCCGCCCGCGCGGCCCCCACCCGGCGCGGCAGCAGCTGCGTCCCGCCCCCGCCCGGGATGACCCCCACGGAGACCTCGGGCAGCCCGACCACGGCGGTCTCGTCCGCCACGATCAGATCGCACGCCAGCGCCAGCTCGAACCCGCCGCCCAGCGCGAACCCGTGCACGGCCGCGATGGTCGGCATCGGCAGCTGAAGCACCCCGGTGTACGCGGCGCGCGCGTACGGCCGCTGCCGCCCCAGCTCGGCGTCGGTGAACCGGTTGCGCTCCTTGAGGTCGGCCCCGACGCAGAACGCGCGCGCGGTGCTGGAGCTGACGACCACCGCCCGTACGCCGGGATCGGCCGCCAGCGCCGCACACGCCTGTGCGATGCCCGCCGCCAGCTCGGTGGAGACCGCGTTCATCGCCTTCGGCCGGTCCAGCACCAGCTCGGCGACGTGCCCGTCCTGCCGTACCTCGACCCACTCCCCGTACCGCACCCGCACACCCTCCCTCGACGTGAACGACCGCTAACAGCAGCACCCTACGCGCTCGGCGCGGAGAGCGGGGCGGACGCGGAGGCGGGTCCCTCCCCCGGCAGCGGCGCTCGGCGGCAACGGCGAGAGAGACACGAAACGGCGGGAGAGGCACGAACGGAGGAAACGTCGGAAACGGCGCCCGCCGAGGCGGGACGGCCAGCGAAAGGCCCCTTCACCCCCTCCGGGACAGAAGCCAGGGTTCGACGACGCCCAGGCCACGGACGGGGCGCTGGTAGAGGGGTTGCAGGGCGAAGCGGTAGCCGGTGCCGGTGGCGGAGTCCTTCTCCGAGCGGGGAGCGTCGCCGACGGCGGTGAGCTCCTCGCGGAGTGCGCCGTCGATGAGCACGGTGTCCTTCGGCGCTATCGACGTCAGGCGGCTGGCGAGGTTCACGGTGTTGCCGAAGACGTCGCCCATGCGGGTGGTGACGGTGCCAAAGGCCATGCCGACGCGGAGTTCGGGCATCGTCTCGTCGTTGGAGAGGGTCTCGATCATGCGCAGGCCGATCTCGGCGGCCGTGCCCGCGTCGTCGGCGATGTAAAGGACCTCGTCGCCGAGGGTCTTGATCAGGCGTCCACCGTGCGCGGCCACCAAGTCGGCGGCGGTGGTCTCGAACGCCTCGACCAGCTCGCCCAGTTCCTCTTCCTCCAGCCGCCGGGTCAGCCGGGTAAAGCCGACCAGGTCAGCGAAACCGACGGCCAGGCGGCGGTCCACCATCTCCTCGTCGTCCTGGGCCTGCACGACGCGGCCGGTGGCGGCGGCCAGCTGGCGGCGCCAGACGTAGACCAGGAACTCCTGGAGCTCGGGGAGCAGCAGCTCGACCAGGGGGTAGGTGACCTCCATGCGGCTCATGCCGGGCTCCGGGGAGACGGTGAGCCCGGCGAGGAAGGAGTCAACCTGCCACTCGGCGAGACGGGCGGTGGTCTGGCCGGTGGAACGGGCCACCTGCACGGCCATCGCCTCGTTGAGCAACCCCGCCTCCACCAGCCCGGCCAGGCGGCGCAGGGCGAGCACGTCGGCCTCGGTCAGCGCGCGGGCCTGGCCGATGTCGGCGAAGCCCATGGCGCGCCAGAAGCGGGCCGCCAGGTCCATGGGGACGTCGGCGGCGCGGGCGGCCTGAAAGGGGGTGTAGGTGCGGGCGGAGCCGAGAATCAGCTCCTCGACCTTCAGCGCGAGCGGGTTGTCCTTGGCCCGGTCCTCGGGGGTGTCGCGCTCCTCGAACGCGTGGCCAAAGGCGCGGGAGGCGCTTCCCGTACGCCGCGCGGGAGGAACGTCGGGGAACGCGGCACCGGCGCTGGAGGCGTCCCCCGGCCCGGCATCCCCGCCGGACGCCGCATCCCCGCCGGACGCCGTGTCTTCGCCGGACGCCGTGTCTTCGCCGGACCGGCCGCCGTCGCGGGGCGTGGCGCCGTCGGCCGGGGGGCGGTTCGGGTCGGGGCCGGACATGTCCGGATCGTCGGCGGTCACTGCCCGCCCCTTGCCAGGTTCCCGCGCATGAGGTGCCTGCGCACTGCCCTTCCGTTCCACTACACCGCGCCCGCCGCGCCGCGCCACGCGCCCCACGATACGGCAGGTGTGCCGTAGCTCACGTCAGGCCGGACGCTCCCGGTCCGGGCACGTACCGCACCTACCGTTCTTGTGCGCCCGCACGGGTCGCGTCAGGTGCCCGGGCGCAGGTGCACGATGTCACCGGCGCCGACCGACTCCTGTACCCCGCTGCCGGTGGCCAGCACCAGCTGTCCCTCGCCGTCCACCGCGACGGCCTCGCCCACGAGGTCCTGGCCGCCCGGCAGCTCCGCGCGCACGGTGCGGCCCAGGGTGGCGCAGCCCGCGGCGTAGGTCTCCTGGAGCTGGCAGGCCGCCGGGTCGCCGCCGACCGCTCGCCACTGGGCGTACCACTGCTCGACGGCGCGCAGCACCGCGCGCAGCAGCGGGTCGCGGTCGGTGCCGCGCGCCCCGGCCAGCGCCAGGGACCCGGCTTCGGGGACGGGCAGTTCGTCGGCGCGCAGGCTGACGTTGACGCCGATGCCGATGACCACGGCGTCGTGCGCGGCGTTGCCGGTGCGCTCGGCGAGGATGCCGCCGATCTTGCGTTCCTGGCCCCCGACCTCGGCCAGCAGGTCGTTGGGCCACTTGAGCATGGTGTCCACCCCGGCGGTGCGGGCCAGCGCGGTGGCGGTGGCGACTCCGGTGAGCAGCGGCAGCCAGCTCCAGCGGCGCTGCGGCACCTCGGGGCCGGGGCGCAGCACGAAGGAGCAGAACAGCCCGCTGCGGGGCGGCGCGTTCCAGTGCCGGTCCAGGCGGCCGCGCCCGGAGGTCTGCTCCTCGGCGATCAGGACGGTGCCCTCCTCCACCTCGCCCTGCCGTACCCGGTGCACCAGGTCGGTGTTGGTGGACCCGGTGCTGGCGACGACGTCCAGTTCGCTCCACAGCCCGCCCTCCCGGAGCAGCGCGCGGCGCAGGGCGGGGGCGCTGAGCGGCGGCCGGTCCAGGTCAAAGAAGCCGGAGGAGGAGGGTGCGGGGCCGTCGGCGCCGGGAACATCAGCGGACATCTGGGGTGTCATGGGGCCAAGCGTAGGCCCGCCGGTGTGGCCAACGACGCACCGCCGACACGGGCTGTCGCCGATACCCTACGAGTCGGTAGCCCCGAGGACGACTAGGAGCCGCTCCCCGTGTCCGAGCAGGAAAGCACCCCAGACATCCACACCACGGCGGGCAAGATCGCCGACTTTGAGCGACGTACCGCGGAAGCGGTCCACGCCGGTTCCGCGCGCGCGGTGGAGAAGCAGCATGCCAAGGGCAAGCTGACCGCGCGCGAACGGGTGGAACTGCTGCTGGACGAGGGGTCCTTCACGGAGCTGGACGAGTTCGCCCGGCACCGTTCGACGAACTTCGGGCTGGGGAAGAACCGCCCGTACGGCGATGGCGTGGTCACCGGTTACGGCACGGTGGACGGCCGCCCGGTCGCCGTCTACTCGCAGGACTTCACGATCTTCGGCGGCTCGCTCGGCGAGGTGTACGGCGAGAAGATCGTCAAGGTCATGGACTTCGCGCTGAAGACCGGCTGCCCGGTCATCGGCATCAACGACGGCGGCGGGGCGCGCATCCAGGAGGGCGTCGCGGCGCTCGGCCTGTTCGCGGAGATCTTCCGCCGCAACGTGCACGCCTCGGGCGTCATCCCGCAGATCTCACTGATCATGGGCCCCTGCGCGGGCGGCGCGGTGTACTCCCCGGCGATCACCGACTTCACGGTGATGGTGGACAAGTCCTCGCACATGTTCATCACCGGTCCGGACGTGATCAAGACGGTGACGGGTGAGGACGTCGGCTTCGAGGAGCTGGGCGGCGCCCGCACGCACAACGCGACCTCCGGTGTCGCGCACCACATGGCCGGGGACGAGAAGGACGCCGTCGAGTACGTCAAGGCGCTGCTGTCCTACCTGCCGTCCAACAACCTCACCGAGGCCCCGGTCTACCCCGAGGACGTGGACCTGGAGACCAGCGAGCGCGACCGCGAGCTGGACGTCCTCATCCCGGACGGCGCGAACCAGCCGTACGACATGCACAGCGTCATCGAACACGTGCTGGACGACGGCGAGTTCCTTCAGACGCAGGCCCTGTTCGCGCCGAACATGATCACCGGGTTCGGGCGGGTGGAGGGCCACGCCGTGGGCGTCGTCGCCAACCAGCCGCTCCAGCTGGCCGGGTGCCTGGACATCGACGCCAGTGAGAAGGCCGCCCGGTTCGTGCGCACCTGCGACACCTTCAACCTCCCGGTGCTCACGTTCGTCGACGTGCCCGGCTTCCTGCCCGGCACCGACCAGGAGTACAACGGCATCATCCGGCGCGGTGCCAAGCTGATCTACGCCTACGCCGAGGCGACGGTGCCGCTGATCACCGTCATCACCCGCAAGGCGTTCGGCGGCGCGTACGATGTGATGGGCTCCAAGCACCTGGGCGCCGACCTCAACTTCGCCTGGCCCACGGCGCAGATCGCGGTGATGGGCGCACAGGGCGCGGTCAACATCCTGCACCGGCGCGCGCTGGCCGCCGTCGAGGACGAGGGCGAGCGCGAGGAGCTGCGGGTGCGGCTCACCGAGGAGTACGAGGACACGCTGCTCAACCCGTACGTCGCCGCCGAGCGCGGCTACGTGGACGCGGTGGTGCTGCCGTCCGAGACCCGCCGCCACATCGTGCGGGGCCTGCGGTCGCTGCGCACCAAGCGGGAGCAGCTGCCGCCGAAGAAGCACGGCAACATCCCGCTGTGACCGTGACCGTGGCCGTTCCGCCGCCGTCAGCTCCCGCCGAACCCGGAGGTCCTTCATGATCAAGGTCGTACGCGGCAACCCGACGCCCGAGGAGCTGGCCGCCGCCCTCGCGGTGGTGCGGGCGCGGGCCGCCGTGGCGGCGCCCGCGGACCCCGGGGCGCGCGAGACCTCGGAGTGGTCCGACCCGGCCCGCCTCGTCCCGCGCCGCCTGCCCCACCCCGGCCCGAAGGCGTGGCACACCGCGTTCTGGCCCGCGTGACACCCCCCGCCCGCGAGCTGGCCGCCCCAGCCGAGCTGGTCATCTTCGACTGCGACGGCACGCTCGTGGACAGCGAGCGCCTGTGCGTGCAAGTCGATGTGGCCATCACGGCCGACCTGGGCTGCCCGTTCACCGAAGAGGAGGTCATTGAGACGTTCGTGGGCTCCTCCACGGAGGTCTACACGGCAGCCGTCGAGCAACGCCTGGGACGGCGCCTGGAGCCAGGATGGCAGGACCGGTACGAGCACCTTTATGCCGAGGCGTTCGCCGCCGAACTGGTCGCAGTGGACGGCGTGGTGGACGCGCTGGACGCGCTGCGAACGCCGTCGTGCGTAGCGTCCAACGGCAGCCACGCGGACATCCGGCGCAGCCTGGAACTCACCGGGCTGCACGAGCGCTTCGCCGGCCGCGTGTTCAGCGCCGCCGATGTCACCCGGGGCAAGCCGGAGCCCGACCTGTTCCAACACGCCGCCCGCACCCTGGGCGTGGCGCCGCAGCGGTGCGCAGTGGTCGAGGACAGCGCCTACGGTCTCGCCGCAGCCCAGGCCGCCGGAATGCGCGCCTTCGGCTACAGCGGCGGCCTCACCCCCGCCGCCCGCCTTCAGGGCCACGGTGCGGTGTTGTTCGAGGACATGCGGGAGCTGCCCGCGCTGCTGCACGCCGCACTCTGACCGCCCCGGGGCCGCGTCACCGGCGCACGCCGGGCGGCGGCATCGCGCGACGGGGGGTCAACGCTGCGTCGAATGAGTACGGGTACTCAGGCGCCGGCTCCGGCGCGGCCTCACCCTGGGGCTTATGCTCTGGTCCGACCCTCCCGACCGGCCTCCCGAGTGGCTGCGGGCCGCTCAGGCGCGGTTGCGCCGGGCTGGCTGGCTGCTCGCCGCCACGGTGCTCGTGGTGACGCTCGCTCTCGCCGTCCGCTGACGGCACCCCGCGCACCGGGCTACGGCGCGCCGCCACCTGTGGCGCCCTTCTACGATGGCCCCCATGGCCATGCCCTCAGGGTCCTCCGCGTCCTCACCGTCCGCCGCCGCGTCCGCGTCATCTGCCACGCCGTCGCGCCGTCTCGTGCTCGCCTCCCAGTCTCCCGCACGGCTCGGGCTGCTGCGGCAGGCCGGACTCGCGCCCGAGGTGATCGTCAGCGGGGTGGACGAGGACGCGCTGAGCGCCCCGACCCCCAGCGAGCTGGCGCTCGTCCTCGCCGAGGCCAAGGCCGACGCCGTCGCCACCCGTCCGGAAGCCGCCGGTGCCCTGGTGGTCGGCTGTGACTCGGTGCTGGAGCTGGACGGCCGCGCGCTGGGCAAGCCCGCCGACGCCGAGGACGCCACAGCCCGCTGGAAGGCGATGCGCGGGCGCACCGGCGTCCTGCTGACCGGCCACTGCGTCATCGACACCGCCTCCGGCGACCGGGCGAGCGCCACCGCCGCCACGACCGTCCGGTTCGCCGAGCCCACGGACGCCGAGATCGCCGCGTACGTCGCCTCCGGTGAACCCCTGCACGTCGCGGGCGCGTTCACCCTTGACGGCCGCTCGGCCCCGTTCCTGGACGGTATCGACGGCGACCCCGGCAACGTCATCGGCCTCTCCCTCCCGCTCCTGCGGCACCTGCTGAACCGGCTGCACGTGCGCATCACCGACCTGTGGACGCCGTCGCCCTGAGCGGTAAGCCACAGCGCGAGGGGCGGGTGCGGAGTCACCGGATCGTCACGCGGTGGTCAAGCCCGCCTCACGGCGGACTCGCAAAGAAACCCCGTTCCGTTAGTAGAGTCTCCACAACAACGCACGGGCGGGTCTTGCTCCCGTCCGGGGAGACGTCAGCCACAGTGCGCAGCTCCAGCGATCCTCGTTTTCCCGGCGTACGGTGGGATGACGAGGGGAATCAGGCGGCGAGGGCAGGCTCCGCTACGGATCGTGTGGGCAAGCTCACCCCACAAGAAAGCTGCGCGTGTGGTGTCGCCCGTACCTAAACTCAGCTTGTTTCAAGGAGGGAGCCATCGTGCGCAAGGTGCTCATCGCCAACCGCGGTGAAATCGCTGTCCGTGTCGCCCGGGCCTGCCGGGACGCGGGGATCGCGAGCGTAGCCGTCTACGCCGACCCGGACCGGGACGCGCTGCACGTCCGGGTCGCCGATGAGGCCTTCGCGCTGGGTGGTGACACCCCGGCCGCGAGCTACCTGGACATCAGCAAGGTGCTGAAGGCCGCCGCGGACTCCGGCGCCGACGCCATCCACCCCGGCTACGGCTTCCTGTCGGAGAACGCCGAGTTCGCGCAAGCCGTGCTGGACGCGGGCCTGACCTGGATCGGCCCGCCGCCGCACGCGATCCGGGACCTGGGCGACAAGGTCGCCGCCCGGCACATCGCCCAGCGTGCGGGCGCGCCGCTGGTGGCCGGTACCAAGGACCCGGTATCCGGCGCGGAGGAGGTCGTCGCCTTCGCCGAGGAGAACGGGCTGCCCATCGCCATCAAGGCGGCCTTCGGCGGCGGCGGTCGCGGCCTGAAGGTCGCCCGCACGCTGGAGGAAGTGCCGGAGCTGTACGACTCGGCGGTGCGCGAGGCGGTCGCCGCCTTCGGCCGGGGCGAGTGCTTCGTCGAGCGCTACCTGGACCGTCCGCGTCACGTCGAGACCCAGTGCCTGGCCGACACCCACGGCAACGTGGTCGTCGTCTCCACCCGTGACTGCTCGCTCCAGCGCCGCCACCAGAAGCTGGTGGAGGAGGCGCCCGCGCCGTTCCTGACGCCCGAGCAGAACGCCGAGCTGTACCGGGCGTCGAAGGCGATCCTGAAGGAAGCCGGCTACGTCGGCGCGGGCACCTGCGAGTTCCTCGTCGGCCAGGACGGCACGATCTCCTTCCTGGAGGTCAACACCCGCCTCCAGGTGGAGCACCCGGTCACTGAGGAGGTCACCGGCATCGACCTGGTGCGCGAGATGTTCCGCATCGCCGACGGCGAGGAGCTGGGCTACGACGACCCCCCGCTGCGCGGTCACTCCTTCGAGTTCCGCATCAACGGCGAGGACCCGGGCCGCAACTTCCTCCCGGCGCCGGGGACGGTGACGAAGTTCGACCCGCCCACCGGCCCGGGCGTGCGGCTGGACGCGGGCGTGGAGTCCGGCTCGGTCATCGGCCCGGCCTGGGACTCGCTGCTCGCCAAGCTGATCGTCACCGGCTCCACCCGGCAGCAGGCCCTCCAGCGCGCCGCCCGCGCGCTGGCGGAGTTCGATGTCGAAGGCATGGCCACGGCCATCCCCTTCCACCGCGTCGCCGTCGCCGACCCGGCCTTCGCGCCCGAGGTGCACGGCCGTGAGGGCCAGCCGTTCGACGTTCACACCCGGTGGATCGAGACGGAGTTCGTCAACGAGATCAAGCCGTTCGCCGGTGGCCCTGCCGCCGAGGAGGACGAGGACGAGGCCACCCGCGAGACCGTCGTCGTGGAGGTCGGCGGCAAGCGGCTGGAGGTCTCCCTGCCCGCGTCGCTGGGCATGCCGCTGGCCCGGGCCGCCGTCGCGGGCGGTGCCAAGCCCGCCCGCCGCCGCGCCGCGAAGAAGTCCTCCTCCGCCGCCTCCGGTGACGCGCTCGCCTCGCCGATGCAGGGCACGATCGTCAAGGTGGCCGTCGAGGAGGGCCAGGAGGTCGCCGAGGGCGAGCTGATCGTCGTCCTGGAGGCGATGAAGATGGAGCAGCCGCTCAACGCCCACCGCGCGGGGACCGTCAAGGGCCTGGCAGCCCAGATCGGCACCTCGATCTCCTCCGGCACGGTCATCTGCGAGATCAAGGACTGACCAGGGGAGCATCGCGGTGCTCAGTGTCTGAACGGGCTGAAGCCCCGGCCGGCTGGCCGGGGCTTCAGCCCGTTCTGGGGACCTCAGTACGGTGTGGAGCGGTTGCTCTTCCGCTGCCTCCGCTGCCTCCGCGCCCGAGGGCCGCACGCTGAGCTGCCGGGCGGCGCGGCACCAGCCTCGCCAACGCCGCCCCGCCGACGGGCACCGGAGCACATCGCGTACGTGTCCCAGCCTCCGCACGGCCTAGGCTGGACCTGCGTTACGGGCTCTCGGTCTCCCAGCCCTCCATCTCCTCCATCTCCTCCATGAACTTCTTTTCGCACGCCTCGCCCGTGTCCGTGGCGACGAAGTAGATCGTCTCCGGCAGGTCGAATTCGCCGCTGTAGCTGGTGTTCACGTTCCAGCCGCCCTTGGACAGCATCCTGAGCTTCATGCCGTCCTCGATCTGTGACTGCTGCTCTTCCCAGCCCGCCTCGTTCAATGTGGCGATCGCGTCGTCGTACGCCTTCTCGCCACTCTCGATCTTCGAGGGGTCGGCATACCACGACACCATGCAGTCCCGCAGCACTTCCTCGACCGGCTCGGCGTCGGAGCTCTCCGCCAGCCCCGCCGCCGTGGCCGCCTTCTCGATCTCCCCGCGCACGGCGTCGGCGTCCAGGTCACCGCCCCCGGCCTCCGCCGCGTTCGCGCCGCCCTTGTCCGCGTTCGCGCCGCTCTCCTTCGAGCCGCCGTCACTGCCGCAGCCCGACACCAGCAGCACCACACCGGCAGCCGCGGCCACCCACTTCGCCTTGCGCACGTTTCCCCCCAAGGAGCAACACACGGGGACCCGTTGCCCCCGCGACCAGCACCGCAGTCTGCCATGCCGCTGGCACGGCCCGGAGCGCAGGCCCGGGGCAGGGGCTCGCCCCCCGTCGCGTAGGCCGCGAGGTGGGGGCCAGGCCCCTGCCCGCGCCGCCTACGAGGTGCCCTCCATGGCCTCGACGATCTTGTCGCCGCACTCTTCGGTTTCGCTGATCCCCTCGAAAACGACGGACTCGTACACGTCGGGAGAGCCGCTGTAGCTCACGTTGAGCGCCCAGCCCTTCTTCTCCATCGGCTGGATGAGCGACACTTCAGCGTCGATGAGCTCCTGCTTCTCCCAGCCCTGCTCGGCCAGCTCGGCGATCGTCGCCTCGTACGCCTTCTTGTTGTCCTCGCTCTGCTCCGTGTCAGCCCGCCACACGACGGCGCAGCCCTCGATGTCATCGAGGGAGCCCTCAGGCGCGGGTCCCCCGGCCTTGGTGAGACCGGCCCCCGTGGCGGCTTTCTCGATCTCCTCGCGCACCGTCTCCGCGTCGGGTCCGGCCTCCTCGTCAGGTACGGCGGACGTCTCAGGCGCGGCGGACGCCGGGGCTTTGTCCTTCGCGTCGTCCTTGGCCTTCGAGCCGTCCTCACCACCGCAACCGGAGACCAGCAGCACCACACCGGCAGCCGCGGCCGCCCACTTCGCCTTGCGCACGTTTCATCCTGTTCAGCAAGGGCGGGAACCGTTGCTCCCGCCACCAGTGGGGCAGTTTCGCACGCGAGTTGGCGTGCCCCGAACAAGGGTCCGTGCACGGGGTTGATCGCCCTTGAGCTGGGCGACACGCTGCCGCGCCGCTCCCCGCGCTGTACCACCTTCCCGCACCCGCCCACCGGCGTCCGGAACGGTGCCGCCGCACCGCCCGGCAGTCCCGCAGTCCCGCAGTCCCGCAGTCCATGGCGGCACCCGCCTCACCCCAGCGTCCGTCTTCCTCCGTTCACCTTTAGTCCACTGGTTGTTGCCCTGGGAAAACCCGCCAGTAGCTAGTGACTCATCGCAACTACGTACTAACGTTGCGGCGTCGGTGCCGCCACACCGGGAGCACAGGGCTCCACAGGGACTAGCGGCCCGATGAGGATTACCGATCTTGACTCAGGCGACTATCGCCCCAGCCGAGACCTTCACCCTCCGGCCCTACACCGCCCAGTGCCACGTCATCTCCGACGAAGGCCGACACGCCGTCATCGGCGTCTCCCCGGGCAACAGCTTCTTCTCCGCCCAGCGGCTCCACGACCTCGCCCGGTGGGGGCTCGAACACTTCGAGCAGGTCGACTTCGTCTATACCGATCTGCACGTGGCCGAGATGTACGAGGCACTTGGGTATCGCCCCGAGGACGCCCGGCGCAAGGCGGTGAAGAACCTGCGCGGGGTCCGCGCCAAGGTGACAGGTGCCGCCACCGGAGCCGATCCGGGCGGACGCAGACTGCGGGCCCGTCCGATGTCCGCACTCACCGGTAACGCCGCCTACCAGCAGCTCTACCGTCGCGTGCACGACGCGCTGGAGACCGACGCCGACGTGCGCGCCACCTGCGACAAACTGGCCGAGATCTTCCTGGCCGGGAAGGTGGAGCCGGCCGCGATCTCCGAGCAGCACAAGCGGGTGTGCCGGGATTACGTATGCGCCGAGGTCCCGCTGTTCCTCGACACCCCCGCCATCCTCGGTGTCTCCTCCTCGCTGAACTGCTACCACCAGGCCCTGCCGCTGGCCGACCTGCTCTACGCGCGCGGGTCGGGCCTGCGCGCGTCCCGGAACCAGGGCCACGGCATCCTCATAGCCGCCGAAGGAGCACGCCCGTGACCACCACCACGACGCTGCCCGCCTTCCCGTTCTCCTGGGAAGGGCTGAAGCTGCCCGACGACGTGGCGGCCCTGCACGCCGAACCGGTCAAGCGGGTACGCACGATCGCCGGGGACGAAGCGTGGCTCGTCTCCTCCTACGACCTGTGCAAGCAGGTCCTGGAAGACCAGCGCTTCTCCCTCAAGGACACCTCCGCCCCGGGCGTCCCCCGCCAGTACGCGCTGACCATCCCGCCCGAGGTGGTCAACAACATGGGGAACATCACCGGCGCCGGGCTGCGCAAGGCCGTCATGAAGGCCCTGAACCCCAAGGCCCCCGGCCTGGCGGAGTGGATGGACACCACCGCCCACCAGCTCGTGGACGAGCTGGTGGACGAGGGAGCCCCGGCCGACCTGCGCGCCCAGTTCGCCGACCCCTACTCCGCCCGCATGCACTGTCACATCCTGGGCATCCCGCAGGAGGACGCGCCCCAGCTGATGCGCAGCCTGGACGTGGCCTTCATGAACTCCCCCGCCCCCATCGAGGCGGCACGGCTGAACTGGGACCGCGACCTCGCCTACATGGTGAAGCGGCTCGACGCCCCGGACACCACCGGGCTGATGGCCGAGCTCGTCGCCCTGCGCGGCGACCCGGACTACGCCCACCTGACGGACGAGATGCTGGCCACCGTCGGCGTCACCCTGTTCGGCGCCGGAGTCATCTCCACCGCCGGTTTCCTCACCATGGCCATCGTTTCCCTGCTCAGCCGCGCCGACGCCCGCGCCGCCCTCCAGCACGACCCGGGGGTGACGGCGGGCGCCCTGGAAGAACTGCTGCGCGTCAACCTCTCCATCGCCGACGGCCTGCCCCGGCTCGCCCTCGAAGACGTCCAGCTCGGCGACGTCACCGTACGGGCGGGAGAACTGGCCCTCGTCCTGGTGGAAGCCGCCAACCACGACGCCGGGCACTTCCCCGACCCGCACACCTTCAACCCGCACCGGGCCAACGCCGCCACCCACCTGTCCTTCGGCGGCGGCCAGCACTACTGCCCCGCCACCGCGCTGGGCAAGAAGCACGCGGCCATCGCCCTGGACACCCTGCTCCACCGCCTGCCCGACGTCCACCTGGCCGTCCCGCCCGAACAACTGGTCTGGCGCACCAACTTCATGAAACGCCTCCCCGAACGCCTCCCCGTCGCCTGGTAACCACCCCCGCCGGAGCCCCCACCACGCCGGGGGCTCCGGCCTGCCGTTCTTCTGGATCGCGCCCCGCCGGACACCGAGCCACCTCGCTCAGACGTCGTACGGGTCGTCGTCCATACCCAGGCGCACCTGTTCCAATACCTCACGCAATCCGACCGGCACGCCAGGTGTATGGACTGCGTTCTCCAGCGTTCTCCTGAGCAGGTCGAGAGTTACCACCGACGCCATCCCCGCCACAGCCGACAGCAAGATCTCGCCCGCTCGCTCAGCTTCCCGCCATGACCGAACGGAGATAAGGCTGTCCAACAGCCGTACGGCGGCAACGGCTTCGTACCCAACGTGATCCCCGCTGTCGCCGTTGCCCAGGGCGCACTCCAGCACCCCCCGGCAGGCACTTCGCCGGTGAGCCGGGCCTCGCTCCAAGCCGATCTCGCGAACGCCCAGGCTCGCAACACCCGACTTGGCGCCCGCGTCCAGCAGTTGGAGAAGCGGTTGTCGCAGGTGCTGGGGACTCAGGCATGGCAGGAGTCAGGGCTCGGGGCTCCAGCGGACATCGACGAGCTCCAGCGGAAGATCACGAGGCTGGAGCAACGCAACGTCGAACTGGCCTCCGCGTTGGAGGAGGCCCGATCCGGTCTCGATGCCGCGCGGGCGGCCAACCGGGACCTGACGAGAGCGCTGAACCAACGCGGCTGAGGCGGTCCAGGTTGTCGCGTGCCGTCGAAGGCGGCACGCGACAACCTGAATCACTTCCCTGCGCGCATCAGCAGATGCCCCCGGCGAAACGTTCTCCCTCGCATGGCTCACGCAGCATCCGGCCGACCTCGGTGAAGCCGGCCGCACCGGCCAGCCCTGCAAGGTCGTCGATCGGCCATCGGTAGGCTGTCGTCACCTTGTGGTCGAACGCCGTGGTCGGCTCACCTTCCGACTCGAAGAAGGCGAGCAGAAGAGTTCCGTCGGGCACGAGCACCCGATGGAACTCGGCGAAGTACGCCAGCACGTCCTGCGGTGGGGCGTGAATGATCGAATACCAGGACACGATGCCCTGCAACTGGCCATCGGCCAGGTCGAGGGCATCCATGGAACCGACCTCGAACCGCAGGTCCGGGTATGTCTCCCGCGCGAGATCGATCATCACCGGCGACAAGTCGACGCCGAAGACGTCCAGCCCCAGATCCCGCAGGTGTGCGGTGACAGGTCCAGGGCCGCATCCCAGCTCGGCGACGGGCCCAGAGCCGGCGCCCCGCACAGCTTCGGCGAACGCGGCGAGCACCGCGCGATCCAGCGGAAGAGTGCTGAGGTCGTCGCGTGGCAATTCGGCATAGCGCACAGCGACGGCATCGTAGGCATCAGCTGTCGCACCGTGATACGAGGAAAGTTCAGTCACAAGCGAGGACCCTAGAGCCTTCCTGACGCTGACGGCTGGCTATCGGACAGGCCCACTGGCGACTGCTCGAAGCGACAGTGGCGCCACATGTGTTGCACACGATAGTGTCGCTCACACTGGCGCTGAGCTGCACAAAGTGGTCCCCACTCGCCTCGCGCCACACGGTTACCCCCAGAGAAGACGACATCTGGCGAGGAGCGACGAGGGCCGAGGTGAGCAGCCGGGTCGCCACAGTGCACGGGCAGGGCGCGCCGTCGTGTACACCACCACAGTTCCTCCCCCTGTGTGGCCCGTGTGGACCCTGTGTTCCCTCGGTCGGGCACTGTGACCCGAGAACGGCGAGCGACGCTCCGGAGGCCGCTACGATCAGCCCACCCGGCTGATCGCTCGACGTTCAGGAGTGCCACGTGGATGCTCACGGAGACGACTTCGGTAGGTGGATGGCCGAGGGGGCCGTCGGTACCGTGCAGCGCACGGAGGAAGAATGGACGGTCATCGCCGGGTACGTCCGGCATGCGGCCAACAAAGTCGGCCCACCGCTTCCTTTGTGCCTCCCCGGAGAGTCCCAGGAGTGTGGGCGGACGGCACAACAACACGTGCTGGCGTGGGCGGCCGCGCTGAAGGCAGCCGCTCATCACATCATCGAGCAGTCGGCTCCGTCCCAGGCCCGCGCGGCCCATGTCGCGGGTCCCTTGTACCAACAACACCTGGCGCAGCTCCGGGAGCAGGCCGTGGGCCGCCCCCGGAGCTGACCGCCGAGGCCGAGAGGAGCACCGGTGATCGTGGTGGCTGGGGAGGCGTTGATCGATCTGGTGCCGGAGGGGGAAGCGGGGGTGCTGGCGGCGCGGCGGCCTGTGCCCGGGGGCGGGCCGTACAACACGGCGATCGCGCTGGCCCGGCTCGGTACGCGGACGGCGTTTTGTTCGCGGGTCTCCACCGACGCCTTCGGACAGGCGCTCCTCCAGCGGCTGGAGGCGGAAGGCGTCGGCGTCGAACTGGTGCAGCGGGGGGACGAACCGACTCCGCTCGCGGTCGCCACCATCGAGGCCACCGGGTCCGCCGAGTACGGCTTTTACGTCCAGGGCACGGCGGACCGGCTGTTCGAGTACCCCGGTCGGCTTCCCGCCGACGCCCGCGCACTGTCCGTGGGCACCTGCTCGCTGGTCCTCGACCCCGGTGCCACGGCCTACGCGGAGCTGATGCGGGCGGCGGCCGAGCGCGGGGTTTTCGTCGCCCTCGACCCCAACATCCGCCCCGGCCTCATCCCGGACGCCGCCGCCTACCGCGCGCGCTTCACCAGCTGGCTGCCGCACGTCTCCCTGCTGAAGCTCAGCGCGGAGGACGCACAGTGGCTGGGCGGCGATATCGGCGGCTGGCTGGACGCGGGGCCGGCCGCCGTGGTGGTGACGCGTGGCGCTGACGGGCTGTCCGTCACCACCCGGGCGGGGCGAGTGGCTGCCGTGCCGGGGGTACCGGTGGACGTGGTGGACACCATCGGCGCCGGGGACACCGCGAACGCGGCCCTGCTGCACGCCCTGGCCGGGCGCGGCCTGCTCCGGCCCGGCGCGCTGGCCTCCGTGACACCGGACACCTGGCGCTCCGTGCTGGCCTTCGCCGCCCGGGCCGCTGCCCTCACCTGCACCCGCCCCGGCGCCCAACCCCCGCACGCCGACGCGCTGTAGAGGTCCGTGCGCGCGACGCCGCCGGAGTGCGGGCCGGTGCCGGTCAGCCGCGTCGCCGCCGGGCGCGGGCCGGGGTCAGCCGCGTCGCCGGGGGGTGAGGTCGGCCACCGGGGCCGGGGCGGAACGCAGCGGCGGGGGCGGGGTGTTGCGGCGCTGCGCCGGGAGCGGCACGTCGGCCCGGGGGGCGGATGGGGCAGGGGGCTCCCCGTGGGGCGCGGGGCTCGGCTGGGGCGCGGAGGGCGGCTGGGGCGCGGGGGGCGCGCCCGCTCCGGCTCCCGCTCCGGCGACCGCGATCTGCACGCCCTGGTCGGCCAGCGCCTGGAGCTCCGCCGCCGCCCGGTCGTCCGCCACGGGCGGCTCGTCCGTGACCAGGTGGGTGATCAGGTCCGTCGGCACGGTCTGGAACATGGTGTC
The DNA here is from genome assembly GCF_019303495.1 of Streptomyces sp. JJ66. Lineage (GTDB taxonomy): Bacteria > Actinomycetota > Actinomycetes > Streptomycetales > Streptomycetaceae > Streptomyces. The sequence continues at coordinate 135,582 of NZ_JAEVFI010000007.1, forward strand.
CGTACCCAGCTTGCTGTGGTCGGCCAGGACGACGACTTCGGCCGCTGCCTGCACCAGGGCACGGTCCACGCTGGAGGAGAGCATGTTGGAGGTGGACAGGCCGCGTTCGGCGGTGAGCCCGCTGCCGGAGAGGAAGGCGCGGGAGACGCGCAGCCCCTGGAGCGACTGCTCGGCGCCGCTGCCGACGAGCGCGTAGTTGGAGCCGCGCAGGGTGCCGCCGGTCATCACCACCTCCACCCGGTTGGCGTGCGCCAGCGCCTGCGCGACGAGCAGGGAGTTGGTGACGACGGTGAGCCCCGGCACGCGGGCCAGGCGGCGGGCGAGTTCCTGGGTGGTGGTACCCGCGCCCACCACGATGGCCTCGCCCTCGTGGACCAGGCTTGCGGCGAGGTCGGCGATGGCCGTCTTCTCGGCGGTGGCCAGGTGGGCCTTGTGCGGGAACCCGGACTCGCGGGTGTAGCCGCCGGGCAGGACCGCACCGCCGTGTCTGCGGTCCAGCAGCCCTTCGGCCTCCAGCGCGCGGACGTCACGCCGCACGGTCACTTCGGAGGTCTGGACGACGCGGGCCAGTTCCCGGAGCGAGACCGCTCCGTTGGCCCGCACCATCTCTAGGATGAGTTGTCGACGTTCTGCAGCGAACACGGAACTGACAGTAACGCGCCCGACCGTCGGCTTTCAGCTATCGCCCGCAAATAACCGGAATTGGCCATGTCGGACATCGGGTTGTGGTAGAGGAGCCGCGCCCTGTGAGCGCCTGCGCCGTGGCGCCGCCCGCCCGCGTCGGTCGGCCCCGCTCCCTGTCAGTCCTGGGCGGCCTTGCGCGTGTGCAGCTGGCGCGCGACCTCGGCGATCGAACCCGACAGCGACGGGTACACCGTGAAGGCGTTCGCGATCTGTTCCACCGTCAGGTTGTTATCGACCGCGATCGAGATCGGGTGGATCAGTTCGCTCGCCCGGGGCGAGACGACGACACCGCCGACGACGATCCCGGTGCCCGGGCGGCAGAACAGCTTCACGAAACCGTCCCGCACGCCCTGCATCTTCGCGCGCGGATTGCGCAGCAGCGGCAGTTTGACCGTCCAGGCGTCGATCGTGCCCGCGTCGATCTCGGCCTGTGAGTAACCGACCGTGGCGATCTCCGGGTCGGTGAAGATGTTCGCGGAAACCGTCTTCAGCGTCAGCGGCGCGACCGTCTCGCCCAGGAAGTGGTACATCGCGATCCGGCCCTGCATGGCGGCGACGGAGGCGAGGGCGAAGACGCCGGTGCAGTCACCGGCCGCGTAGACGCCGGGCGCGGAGGTGCGCGAGACCTTGTCCGTCCAGATGTGCCCGGAGTCCTTCAGCCGCACCCCGGCCTCCTCCAGGCCGATGCCGGAGGTGTTGGGGACGGCGCCGACGGCCATCAGGCAGTGCGAGCCGGAGATGACGCGGCCGTCGTTCAGCGTGACCTCCACCCGGTCACCCACCCGCTTGGCGGAGGCGGCGCGGGAGCGCGCCATCACGTTCATGCCGCGACGCCGGAAGACGTCCTCCAGCACGGCCGCCGCGTCCGGGTCCTCACCGGGCAACACCCGGTCGCGGGAGGAGACGAGGGTGACGCGGGAACCGAGCGCCTGGTAGGCCCCGGCGAACTCGGCGCCGGTGACACCGGAGCCGACGACGATCAGCTCCTCGGGCAGCTCACCCAGGTCGTAGACCTGCGTCCAGTTCAAGATGCGCTCGCCGTCCGGCTGGGCGTCCGGGATCTCGCGCGGGTGACCGCCGGTGGCCAGCAGCACGGCATCGGCCGTCAGCCGCTCCTCGGTGCCGTCCACCGCGCGGACGACGACCTCACGCGAGCCGTCCGGCGCCCGCTGCGGCTCCAGCCGCCCGTGGCCGCGCATGACCCGCGCCCCGGCCCGCGTCACCGCGGCGGTGATGTCGTGCGACTGGGCGAGCGCCAGGCGCTTCACCCGGCGGTTGACCTTGCCCAGGTCCACCCCGATGCCGTTCCCGGACGCGTCCCCGTCGAGCGTGATGCCCAGCTCCTGGTAGGAGGAGTCGAACGTCGTCTTGACCTCGGCGGTGGCGATCAGCGTCTTGGACGGCACGCAGTCGGTGAGCACCGACGCACCGCCCAGCCCGTCCCGATCGACGACGGTCACCGCCGCCCCGAGCTGGGCGGCCACCAGTGCCGCCTCGTAGCCACCAGGTCCACCACCGATAATCACGATCCGCGTCACGTACTCCAGTGTCGCGCACGCCCCCGCGCACCACCCGTCCGCCCCCTGCCGCGCGCGTCGCCCGAGCGGGGTGCCGGGCGACGCGGGCGACGCGGGTGCCCGTCTGGAGCGCCCCGTTACCCTTTCTCCATGTCGCTCTACGCCGCGTACGCCGGAAACCTCGACGCCCGGCTGATGGCCCGCCGCGCCCCGCACTCCCCGCTGCGCGGCACCGGCTGGATCACCGGCTGGCGGCTGACGTTCGGCGGCGAGCACCTGGGCTGGGAGGGTGCGCTGGCCACCCTGGTGGAGGCCCCCCGCGCGGAGGTCTTCGTCGCGCTGTACGACATCGCGCCGATGGACGAGGAGGCGATGGACCGCTGGGAGGGCGTCGGCCTCGACATCTACCGCCGCATGCGCATCAAGGTGCACACCCTCGACGGCGACGAGGCGGCGTGGATCTACGTGCTCAACGGCTTCGAGGGCGGCCTGCCCTCCCCGCGCTACCTCGGCGAGATCGCCGACGCCGCCGAGTCGGCGGGCGCACCGCACGACTACGTGATGACGCTGCGCAAACACCCCTGCTGAGGCCCCGGCCCACCGGACCCGGCTGAGGCCCCGGCTCACCGGACCCGCCCGGGGCGGTCCGGACGCAGCCGCCCGGTCCCGCGCGCACGGGCCGGCCGGCTCAGGGGCGAGGGGGCCGGGTGAGGGTGTTCTCACTGCCGCGGCCGTGGAAGTAGTCCGTGACGTTGGCGAGGGTGGTGTGGATGATCTGGCCGACCGCGTCCTGGGTGTAGTACGCCTGGTGCGAGGTGACCAGCACGTTGCTGAAGGTCATCAGCCGGGCCAGGTGTTCGTCGGTCATCACCTCCTGGGACTTGTCCAGGAAGAAGACCCCGGCCTCCTCCTCGTATACGTCCAGACCCACCCCGCTCAGCTTGCCCGCGCGGAGCACTTCCAGCAGGGCACCGGTGTCCACCAGACCGCCCCGGCTGGAGTTGACCAGGATCGCGTCCTCCTTCATGAGGTCCAGGGCATCGGCGTTTACCAGGTGGTAGGTCTCCGGCAGCAGTGGCACGTGCAGGCTGATCAGATCCGACTCGGCCAGCAGCTGCTCGCGCTCCACGTAGCGCATGCCCAGCGCCTCGCACTCGGCGTTCCGCGTCACGTCCCAGCCCAGCAGTCGCATGCCGAAGCCGTGAGCGATCCTGGCGAACGCGGTGCCGATCCGGCCGGTGCCCAGCACACCCGCCGTCCGGCCGTGCAGGTCGCGCCCCATCAGCCCGTCCAGCCGGAAGTCGAACTCCCGGGTGCGGTGGGCGGCGCGCACGATCCGGCGGTCCACGGCCAGCGCCAGCGCCCAGGCGAACTCGGCGACCGAGTACGGCGAGTAGGCCGAGACCCGGGCCACCGTCAGCCCCAGTTCCCGGGCGGCGTCCACGTCGATGTTGTTGTAGCCGGTGGACCGCTGGGCGATCATCTTGGTGCCGCCTTCGGCCAGCAGCCGCAGCACCTGGGCGTCCAGGGTGTCGTTGACGCCGCTGAGGACCACCTCATGGCCGCGCGCGGTCGGGGCGGTGTCCCGGTTCAGGAAGAGCCCAAGGCAGCGCAGTCCGTGCTGGCCCCCGAACTCCTGGTCGCAGGCTTGACGCAAGAGAGGCTCCTCGTCCGCGAGCACCCCGTAGGCCACGATCTCCATGCGTTCTCCTCACCCTGGTCTCGGTCCCGGTCTTCTGGGGCACGGTCCCGCCCCGCCCATGATCCCGCTTGCTTGCCCCGCCGCGCCCCCGGGGGCGCGGTTGCCGCCCCCGGCCGGGTGCCAGGGCCGGAAGGGGAGGCCGCGCCGCACTCACCCGGAGCGGGTCCGGGAGCGGTGCTGGCGGCGGGCGCGGAAGCTACGAAAGCGGGGGAGGGACCTCGTGGGATCTCACGGAGTCCCCGAAGGGCATCTACGCGCGTAGGCGAAAACCCGCTACCCTCGTCGCGTGAATGCTTCAGAGAACCCCACCGACCCGCACCGCGCCGCCGGCGCGGCGGCGTCCCGGCTGCGCGAGCTGACCGGCGCCGAGACCCACGACGTCGCCCTGGTGATGGGCTCCGGCTGGGTGCCCGCCGCCGAGGCCCTGGGCACGCCCGAGTCCGAGTTCCCCGTGACCGAGCTGCCCGGATTCCCCCCGCCCGCCGTCGCGGGCCACGCGGGCACGATCCGCTCCTACCACCTCGGTGACAAGCGCGCGCTGGTCTTCCTGGGCCGCACGCACTACTACGAGGGTCGCGGCGTCGCCTCCGTCGCGCACGGCGTGCGGACGGCCGCCGCCGCGGGCTGCAAGACGGTCGTTCTCACCAACGGCTGCGGCGGCCTGCGCCCGGGCATGCGCCCCGGCCAGCCGGTACTGATCAGCGACCACATCAACCTGACGGCCGCCTCCCCCATCGCCGGGGCCAACTTCGTCGACCTCACCGACCTGTACTCGCCGCGCCTGCGCGCCATGTGCAAGGAGATCGACTCCTCGCTGGAGGAGGGCGTCTACGTCCAGCTCCCCGGTCCGCACTACGAGACGCCGGCCGAAATCGGCATGATCCGGGCGATCGGCGGGGACCTGGTGGGCATGTCCACCGTCCTGGAAGCCATCGCCGCACGTGAGGCCGGGGCCGAGGTGCTCGGCATCTCGCTCGTCACCAACCTCGCCGCCGGCATGACCGGCGAGCCGCTCAACCACGAAGAGGTCCTCCAGGCCGGACGCGACTCGGCGACGCGGATGGGCACCCTGCTCGCCCAGGTACTCAGCCGCGTCTGACCCGCCCGCCCGGCCCCGGCGGCTCCCGGCCGCACCGGGCTGGCCGACCACACCGGGGCCGCCGACCGTGCCCGGCCCGACGCCCGCACCCGGCCCGACGCCCGTCCCCGGCCCGACGACAGAAAGCCGCAGGAACCCGTGACCGCACCCGCACCGGACGCACTCATCGCGCAGGCCCGCGCCTGGCTCGCCGAGGACCCGGACCCGGACACCCGCACCGAACTGGCCGCCCTGCTCGACGCGGGCGACCTGGACGCGCTCGCCGACCGGTTCTCCGGCACCCTCCAGTTCGGCACCGCCGGGCTGCGCGGTGAGCTGGGCGCGGGGCCGATGCGGATGAACCGGGCGGTCGTCATCCGTGCCGCCGCCGGGCTCGCCGCGTACCTGCGCGCACAGGAAGACCACCGGGAGGGCGGCGGGCTCGTCGTCATCGGGTACGACGCGCGGCACAAGAGCGAGGCGTTCGCGCGCGACACGGCGGCGGTGCTGGTCGGCGCCGGGCTGCGCGCGGCCCTGCTGCCGCGTCCGCTGCCGACACCGGTGCTGGCGTTCGCCATCCGGCACCTGGGCGCGGTGGCCGGGGTCACGGTGACCGCCAGCCACAATCCGCCGCAGGACAACGGCTACAAGGTCTACCTCGGCGACGGCTCCCAGATCGTGCCGCCCGCCGACGCCGGTATCGCCGCCGCGATCGACGCCGTGGGACCGCTGACCGGGGTGCCGCGCGCCTCCGCTGGCTGGGAGGTACTGGGCGAGGACGTCGTGGACGCCTACCTCGCCCGCTCACAGGCCGTGCTCGACGCCGACGGGCCGCGCGAGGTCCGCGTCGTCCACACCGCGCTGCACGGCGTGGGCTGGGAGACGGTGCGGGCGGCGTTCGCGCGGGCCGGGTTCCCCGAGCCGGTGCCCGTCGCCGAGCAGGCGGAGCCGGACCCGGACTTCCCCACCGTCGCCTTCCCCAACCCCGAGGAGCCGGGCGCGATGGACCTGGCGTTCGCCGCCGCGCGGGCGCTGCCCACCCCGCCCGACCTGGTCATCGCCAACGACCCGGACGCCGACCGGTGCGCCGTCGCCGTGCCCGCGCCCCAGTCTCCGTCCGGCTGGCGCATGCTGCACGGCGACGAGGTGGGCGCGCTGCTCGCCGTCCACCTGGTGCGGCGCGGCGTGCGCGGCACGTTCGCGGAGTCGATCGTCTCCTCCACCCTGCTGGGCCGCATCGCCGCCTCGGCCGGACTCCCGCACGCCGAGACGCTGACCGGGTTCAAGTGGATCGCCCGGGTGCCGGGGCTGGCGTACGGGTACGAGGAGGCGCTGGGCTACTGCGTTGACCCGGAGGGGGTGCGCGACAAGGACGGCGTCACCGCGGCGCTCGCCGTCGCCGAACTGGCGGCGGGCCTGAAGACGTCCGGGCGCACGCTGGTGGACCTGCTGGACGAGCTGGCCGTCGAGCACGGTTTGCACGCCACCGGCCAGCTCTCGGTACGCGTACGGGACCTGTCCCTGATCGCCGACGCGATGACCCGCCTGCGCAACGCCCCGCCGACGTCGCTGGCCGGGCTGACGGTGACCTCGGTGGACGACCTCGCCGAGGGCACCGCCGACCTGCCGCCGACTGACGGTTTGCGCTACCTGCTGCGCGGGGAGTGCGACGCCCGGGTCATCGTCCGCCCCAGCGGCACCGAACCCAAGCTCAAGTGCTACCTGGAAGCCGTCGTCCCCGTGCCTGACGTCTCCGCCCTCCCGGACGCCCGCACCCGCGCGGCCGGAGTCCTGGACGCCCTGCGCACCGACATCGCGGCGGCAGCGGGGATCTGAGCACCCAGCCTCCGGAGCCGGTGTTGCCGGGCATTTCGGGAGGGCGCGTCGGCGGAGTAACGGCTTGCGCGAGTGGTCCGCCGACGCCGCACGCCGCCAGTCCGCCATTCTCGCCAGAGTGAGCGGGGCCGCAGGCAGTTTCGCCGGTGGCCTCACAGAGGGCACACGGAGCACTTCGCGGCCCGCAGGGCGTACGTCCCGGCGGGCCGCGAAGCTGGAGTGACCGTTGATGCGGCGGGCGAAGACGTGCCGCGCTGGATCGATATCAATCCAGCGCGGCGAGGACACCGAACAGTGCCCGGCCCTCGGCCCTCCCTCGGCGCAACAGCACTCCCGTCACCTTATGCAGCTCCCCCACGCGTGAGGACGCCCGATCTCGGAAGCGTCGGTGATCACGCCCAGGGAGGTATCCAAAGCAGCCTCCGCCTCCCCTGCGTGTGCGTGGGCGCGGGCCAGGCACGCCCTGTACCAAGCGCGGTCCCTGCGGAATGACGGCGCGAAACCCGACAGCCCTGTCACCAAATTCTCAGCCGCACTCGACCATTCTTTAAGGTGCAAATCGGCCATGCCGCGCTGTGCGACAAACCATGATTCGCTGTAGAAGTACAGCCAAGGTGGTGGCGCTGAGGCGGCAGCGATGACCTGCTGAGCTTCGTCCAGTCTGCGGTACGCGTCATCGGCATCGCCTTCGATCGCGTGCCCGCGCCCGACCATCTGGACTGCCGTGGCCCTCGTTGCTTCACTTGCCCCCATCGTTGGGGCCGCCGCTTCGCCCAGCCGGACACACCTCCGCCCCTTACCCCGAGACCACGCCAGGTGTGCCTTCATGCTCATCGTGGTGGCTGCCATGTCGCCATACCCGGATTCCAGCGCCCAGTGAGCGGATCTCATCTACGCCCTGGCGAGTGAAGATCGTTTCCGATGGATTACGAAGATCGCCTGT
>NZ_JAEVFI010000008.1:0-94362 GCF_019303495.1 Streptomyces sp. JJ66
GCACTCAGCACCTGCACAGTCAGCCCAACGCGCACCAGCCACAACAGTTACGAGACAACCTTTAGCGCCACCGGCCGGGCGGGTGCGTCAAGGAAGGGGAAACGTCGCTGCGGCGTGACGCCCGCCCACGTCTCACACGCCGTGGTGCGTCACCCGGAACGTGAGGCCCGCCGCGACCAGCCGGTCGATCAGCGGGCGGCCCATCGCCACGGCTGTCGTCAGCTGGCCGGAGGTCTGAGGCAGGTCGTCGAAGGCCAGGCACAGCGCGGACTCGGCCAGCATCTTCGCCGTTTCGTCGTAGCCGGGATCGCCGCCGCTCACCTCGGTGGCGACGCGCTGGCCGCCGCCCTCCCCGAGGAAGCGGACGGAGAACGTGCTGCGGGCCCGGCGTTCCTCGCTCGGCCCCTCGCCCGGAGCCAGCCGCGCGGACAGGGCGCGGCGGGCGGCGGGCACCTGGGCGAGCGCCAGGACCCCGGCGATCCCCGCGATGCCGCCGAGGGCGACCGGCAGCTGCCGCACCGCCGCCGCGTGCCGGTAGCGGAAGTCGGGTCCGTAGCGCTCCAGAGCGGCGGCCGAACGGCCCACGATCTGCGCGTCGATGGTCGGCAGCGGCACCGCCCAGGCGTCCAGCAGCGGCGCCCGGCGCACGCCGCCGGTGGGCACCCAGACGCGGCGTCCGGCCAAACGCGGCTCGGCGCGGCGCCGCTCCCGGGCGGCGGCCAGCGTCTGGCGGCCGCGCGAGAACGCCTCCAGCGCGGAGGCGAGCGTCCCGCCGGAGAAGGAGGCGTTAGTGCGCACATAGCCGTCCACGCGCAGCGGCACGCCCTCGGGCAGGTGCTCCACGGTGTAGAGCACGCCGAGGTCGTGGGGCACGGAGTCGAAGCCGCAGGCGTGCACGAGGCGGGCGCCGGTGCGCTCGGCCGTGGCGTGGTGCCGCAGGTACATGGTGTCGACGAACTCCGGTTCGCCGCACAGGTCCACGTAGTCGGTGCCCGTTTCGGCGCAGGCGGCCACCAGCGGTTCGCCGTAGCGGATGTAGGGGCCCACGGTGGTCAGCACCACGGAGGTGTCAGCGGCCAGGCGGCGCAGGGAGGCGGGGTCGTCGGCATCGGCCGGAAGCAGCGGCAGGTCGGTCAGCTCGGCGCGGTCCGGGCGCAGGGCGGCCAGTTCGGCGCGGACGGCGGCCAGCTTCTCCGGGTTGCGCCCGGCCAGCGCCCACCGGCACCCGGGCGGCGCGTGTTCGGCGAGGTAGCGGGCGGTGAGGCGGCCGGTGAAGCCGGTGGCGCCGAACAGGACGAGGTCGTGGGCGGGGGTGGCGGGCAACGTGGGCTCCTTCGCCGGGTTGGTCAGGGCCTTGGGTGGTTCGGGGCTTGGCTGAGGCGCGCGCTCGGACGGCGCGGCGGGCGGATGTCGGTGGCCGCGCCTACGGTGACCGTATGGCCAAGAAAGCGGATGATCCACTGGTGGTGCGGGAAGCGGTGCGTGCGTTCGCCCTCACCCTGCCGGGTGCGTGGGAGGACTTCCCGTGGGGTGAGAGCGTGGTGAAGGTGGGCAAGAAGGTGTTCGTCTTCCTCGGTGTCTCCGACGGCAGTTACCCGCCCACCGTCACTTTCAAGCTGGCTGATCCCGAGGCGCACGAGCACGCGCTCAGCTGCCCCGGGGCCGAGCCGACCGGGTACGGGCTGGGCCGCTCCGGCTGGGTGACGGTGCCGCTGGAGCCGCGCGGCGCGCCCGGGGCCGACCTGCTGCGCGACTGGGTGGAGGACAGTTACCGGGCGGTCGCACCCAAGCGCTTGGCCGCCCAGCTGGACGGGTGAGCGCGGAGACCGGGGGGCCGAGGGGCCAGGGTGCGGTGTACCCGTCGGTAATCCGGGGGGCGGAAGGGCTTGTGCAAACGGGAACACGTTCTTAGCATCACCGGTGTTACATCAGTTGTGTCACACGACTGGGGGCCTGATGACAGCGGCGACAGCGCCCGGGCAGGGCCACGGCCCGCTCGCGGGCGTGCGCGTGGTGGAGCTGGCCGGGATCGGTCCGGGCCCGTTCGCGGCGATGACGCTGGGCGACCTGGGCGCCGACGTCGTGCGCGTCGACCGGCCCGGCGGCGCGGGGCTGGGCATCGACCCGGCCATGGACGTCACCGGCCGTAACAAGCGCTCCGTCCTGGTGGACTTGAAGTCGGCGACCGGCGCGGCCACCGTGCTCGACCTGGTGGCACGGGCGGACATCCTGATCGAGGGCTATCGTCCCGGCGTCGCCGAACGGCTCGGCGTCGGCCCCGCCCCGTGCCTGGAGCGCAATCCGGCCCTCGTCTACGGGCGGATGACCGGCTGGGGCCAGGACGGGCCGCTCGCCCCGCACGCCGGGCACGACATCGGCTACATCGCCCTCACCGGCGCGCTCGGCCTCACCGGCCCGGCCGACGGCCCGCCCTGCCCCCCGGCCAACCTGCTGGGGGACTACGCGGGCGGTTCCCTCTACCTCGTCGTCGGCGTGCTGGCCGCGCTCCACCACGCGCGGGCCCGGGGCACGGGTCAGGTGGTGGACGCCGCCATCGTGGACGGCACCAGCCACCTGACGGCGATGCTGCACGGCATGCTGGCCGCCGGGGCCTGGCAGGACGCGCGCGGCGTCAACCTGCTGGACGGCGGCAGCCCGTTCTACGGCGTCTACGAGACGTCCGACGGCAAGCACATGGCCGTCGGCGCCCTCGAAGAGCGCTTCTACGCGGAGTTCGTCCGGCTCCTGGGGCTGGACCCGGCCACCGCTGACCGCACCGACGTCCGCCGCTGGCCCGCGCTGCGCGCCGCCGTCGCCGAACGCTTCCGCACCCGCACCCGGCAGGAGTGGACCGCCGTCTTCGACGGCTCCGACGCCTGCGTCGCCCCCGTGCTCTCCCTGCATGAAGCCCCGGGGCACCCGCACCTCGCCGCGCGCGGCACCTTCGTGGAGCACGCCGGGATCACCCAGCCCGCGCCCGCACCCCGCTTCTCCGTCACACCCGGAGCCATCCGCACCGTCCCCGTCCGGCCCGGCGCCGACGCGGCGTCCGTCACCCGCGACTGGGACCTCCCGGACGGCGCCCTCACCACCCCCGCCGATGCCCCGCACTGAGCACGCCGCACCGAACCGCACACCACGACCCCGCCATACGAACGAAGCACCGCACCAGCACGCACCGAGCAGCACCTTTCCCGCCGCCCGCCGGGCCGCCACAGCCGCAGGAGCAGCATGCAGCGCGAGATCTACACCGAGGACCACGAGGCGTTCCGGGGAACGGTCAGGACGTTCCTGGCCAAGGAGGTCACGCCGCACTACGAGCAGTGGGAGCGCGCGGGCATCGTCAGCCGCGAGGTGTGGCGGGCCGCCGGACGGCAGGGTCTGCTGGGCCTGGCCGTCCCGCAGGAGTACGGCGGCGGGGGCGAGCCCGACTTCCGCTACAGCGCCGTGCTGGCCGAGGAGTTCGCCCGCGCGGGCGCCCCCGGGTTCGCCATCGGGCTGCACAACGACATCATCGGCCCCTATCTGCTCTCACTCGCCACCGAGGAGCAAAAGCAGCGCTGGCTGCCCGGCTTCTGCTCCGGCGAGCTGATCACGGCCATCGCCATGACCGAGCCGGGCGCGGGTTCCGACCTCCAGGGCATCCGGACCACCGCCCAGGACCACGGCGACCACTGGGTCCTCAGTGGTTCCAAGACCTTCATCTCCAACGGCATCCTCGCCGACCTCGTCCTCGTCGTGGCCAGGACCAGCCCGGAGGGCGGCGCTCACGGGCTGAGCCTGCTCGTCGTCGAGCGCGGCATGGACGGCTTCGAGCGCGGCCGCAACCTGGACAAGATCGGCCAGAAGTCCCAGGACACCGCCGAACTGTTCTTCCACGACGTGCGGGTGCCCAAGGAGAACCTGCTCGGCGAGCTGAACGGCGCGTTCGGGCACCTGATGACGCACCTGGCGCAGGAGCGCATGGCCATCGCGGTGGCCGCCATCACCGTCGCCGAGCACCTGCTGGAGACGACAACCGCCTACGTCAAGGAGCGCGAGGCGTTCGGACGGCCGATCGCCACGTTCCAGCACATCCGCTTCGAGATCGCCGAGATGGCCACCGAGTGCGCCGTCACCCGTGCCTTCCTGGACCGCTGCATCACCGAGCACGCGGCGGGGAAACTGGACGCGGTGCACGCGTCGATGGCCAAGTGGTGGTCCACCGAGCTGCAAAAGCGCGTCACCGACCGCTGTCTGCAACTGCACGGAGGCTACGGCTACATGAACGAGTACCCCGTCGCCCGCGCCTACACCGATGGCCGCATCCAGACCATCTACGGCGGCACGACCGAGATCATGAAGGAGATCATCGGCCGCTCGCTGCTGGCCTGACCCCCGAGCACCCCGCGCTCTTCCCGCAGCCCCTCGCAAGCCTCCAGCCGAAAGGCCGCACCCGTGAGCACCGAAGCGTACGTCTACGACGCCATCCGCACCCCGCGTGGGCGCGGCAAGGCGAACGGATCCCTGCACGGCACCAAGCCCATCGACCTCGTCGTCGGCCTCATCCACGAACTGCGCTCCCGCTTCCCCGGCCTGGACCCGGCCGCGATCGACGACGTCGTGCTCGGCGTCGTCAGCCCGCACAGCGACCAGGGCTCCGACATCGCCAAGATCGCCGCGATCGCCGCCGGGCTGCCCGACACCGTGGCCGGAGTACAGGAGAACCGCTTCTGCGCCTCCGGTCTGGAAGCCGTCAACCTGGCCGCCGCCAAAGTCCGCTCCGGCTGGGAGGACCTGATCCTCGCCGGTGGCGTGGAGTCGATGTCCCGCGTGCCGCTCGGCAGCGACGGCGGCGCCTGGGCCATGGACCCGATGACCAGCTTCGAGACCGGCTTCGTCCCGCAGGGCATCGGCGCCGACCTCATCGCCACCATCGAGGGCTTCACCCGGCGCGAGGTGGACGAGTACGCGGCCCTCTCCCAGGAGCGCGCCGCGCAGGCGTGGAAGGACGAGCGCTTCGCCCGCTCCGTGGTCCCCGTCCGCGACCGCGCCGGGCTCACCGTGCTCGACCACGACGAGCACCTGCGCCCGGGCACTACCGCCGACTCGCTGGCGGGGCTGAGGCCGTCCTTCGCGGCGATCGGGGAGATGGGCGGCTTCGACGCCGTCGCGCTGCAGAAGTACCACTGGGTGGAGAAGATCGACCACGTCCACCACGCGGGCAACTCCTCCGGCATCGTGGACGGCGCCGCCCTGGTGGCCATCGGCAACGCGGAGACCGGACGCCGCTACGGGCTCACCCCCCGGGCCCGCATCGTTTCCGCCGCCGTTTCCGGCGCCGACCCGACGATCATGCTCACCGGCCCCGCGCCCGCTTCCCGCAAGGCGCTCGCCAAAGCCGGGCTGACCATCGACGACATCGACCTGGTGGAGATCAACGAGGCGTTCGCCGCCGTCGTCCTGCGGTTCGTGCGCGACCTGGGCCTGAGCCTGGACAAGGTCAACGTCAACGGCGGCGCCATCGCCCTGGGGCACCCGCTGGGCGCGACCGGCGCGATGATCCTCGGCACCCTCATCGACGAGCTCCAGCGGCGCGAGCAGCGGTACGGGCTGGCCACCCTGTGCGTCGGCGGCGGCATGGGCATCGCCACCGTCATCGAACGCCTGTGAGGCACTGACGCCCACGCGCTCACGCGACGGGGCCCGCCCGGCGAGGACCCCACCCGGCGAGCACCGCACGCGGGAGCGCCCTTCGCCCGCCCCGCCCACACCTGCCAGGAGACAGCACGCCATGCCCGAGCCCACCACGATCCACTGGGACCGCGACGCCGACGGCGTCGTCACCCTCACCCTGGACGACCCGGACCAGTCCGCCAACACCATGAACGAGGCGTTCGCCGCCTCCCTCACCGCCGTCGCCGACCGGCTGGAGGCCCAGCGCGAGGAGATCCGCGGCGTCATCATCACCTCCGCCAAGAAGACCTTCTTCGCCGGCGGCGACCTGCGCCTGCTCATCCAGGCCACCCCGGACCACGCCGAGGAGGTCTACGCCCAGGGCATGCGCATCAAGCGCGACCTGCGCCGCATCGAGACCCTGGGCCGCCCGGTCGTCGCCGCCATCAACGGCACCGCGCTCGGCGGGGGCCTGGAGATCGCGCTCGCCTGCCACCACCGCGTCGCGCTCGACGTGCCCGGCAGCCGCATCGGCCTGCCCGAGTCCACGCTCGGCCTGCTGCCCGGCGGAGGCGGCGTCGTGCGCACCGTGCGGCTGCTGGGCATCACCGACGCGCTGCTGAACGTCCTCCTCCAGGGCCAGCAGTACGTCCCGGCCGCCGCGAAGGACAAGGGCCTGGTGCACGAGGTCGTCCCGGACGCCGGTGAACTCCTCACCCGCGCCCGCGCGTTCATCGACGCCCAGCCCGAGGCCGCCCAGCCATGGGACACCGACGGCTACACGATGCCCGGCGGCACCCCCGCACACCCCGAGCTCGCCGCGAACCTCCCGGCGTTCCCGGCCCACCTCAAGAAGCAGACGGGCGGCGCGCCCTACCCGGCGCAGCGCAACATCCTCGCGGCGGCCGTGGAGGGCGCGCAGGTCGACTTCGCGACCGCCGAGCGCATCGAGGGCCGCTACTTCACCGAACTGGCCACCGGACCGCTGTCGAAGAACATGATCCAGGCGTTCTTCTTCGACCTGCAGGCCGTCAACGCCGGGGCCAGCCGCCCCAGCGGCGTCCCCGAGCGCCGGGTGCGCAAGGTGGCGGTGCTCGGGGCCGGGATGATGGGCGCGGGCATCGCCTACTCCTGCGCCAGGGCGGGCATCGAGGTCGTCCTCAAAGACGTGTCGCCGCAGGCCGCCCACAAGGGCAAGGACTACTCCGCTGGCCTGCTGGACAAGGCGCTCGCGCGCGGCAAGACCACCCCGGAAAAGCGCGCGGCGCTGCTCGCGCGGATCACGCCCACCGCCGACCCGGCCGACGTCGCGGGCTGTGACGCCGTCATCGAGGCCGTCTTCGAGGACACCGCGCTCAAGCACAGGGTGTTCCAGGAGATCGAGCACCTCGTCGAGCCGGACGCCCTGCTGTGCTCGAACACCTCCACGCTGCCCATCACCGGGCTCGCCGAAGGCGTCGAGCGCCCGAGCGACTTCGTCGGCCTGCACTTCTTCTCGCCCGTGGACAAGATGCCGCTCGTGGAGATCGTGCGCGGCGAGCAGACCGGCGACGAGGCGCTGGCCCGCGCCTTTGACCTGGTGCGGCAGATCAACAAGACGCCCATCGTCGTGAACGACGCCCGGGGCTTCTTCACCTCCCGCGTCATCGGCCAGTTCCTCCACGAGGGCGTGGCCATGGTCGGCGAGGGCGTCCCGCCCGCCTCCGTGGAGCAGGCGGCGGCCCAGGCCGGGTACCCGGCCAAGGTGCTGGCGCTGATGGACGAGCTGACACTCACGCTGCCGCGCAAGATCCGCAACGAGACGCGGGCCGCCCTGCTGGCCGAGGGGGCCCGGTGGCCCGAGCACCCGGCCGAGAAGATCATCGACCGCATGGTGGACGAGTTCGGGCGGCCGGGCCGCAGCGGCGGGGCGGGCTTCTACGACTACGACGAGAACGGCAAGCGCACCCGCCTGTGGCCGGGCCTGCGCGAGCACTTCGGCACCATGGCCGGCTCCGGGGGCGGCACACCAAAGGTGCCGTTCGCCGACCTGCAAGAGCGCATGCTCTTCGCCGAGGCGCTGGACACCGTGCGCTGCCTGGAAGAGGGCATCCTCACCACCGTCGCGGACGCCAACATCGGCTCCCTCATGGGCATCGGCTTCCCGCCGTGGACGGGCGGCTGCCTCCAGTACATCAACGGCTACCCCGGCGGCCTGCCCGGGTTCGTCGCCCGCGCCCGCGAACTGGCCAAGCGGTACGGCGACCGCTTCACGCCGCCCGCGCTGCTGCTGGAGAAGGCCGAGCGCGGCGAACGCTTCACTGACGCGCGCTGAGCGCCCGGATCAGCTGAGTCCGCCCGTTCAGCCGCGCTCGCCGGACGTAAGCCGCGGGGCGCGCTCCCCTGGGAACGCGTCCCGCAGCTCGTCCCTGAGCGAGCGCTGGAACGCGGTGAGCAGCGCCTGCACCACCAGCGGCTGCATGTGCGCGGACAGCGACTTCATCGCCTCCACCTGGTCAGGGTCGGGACCGGTATCGCGGTAGGGCTCCCACACCTCGTCGCGGAACAGCTGGCTCAGCTCCCGGGCCACCTCACGGGCGTGGCCGAGCACCACGCGGCGGGCCGCCTCGATGGACTCCTGCGCGATCGGCACGTCCAGCAGCCGCACCCCCAGACGCAGCAGGCCGGGATCGACGAGGAAGCGGTCGGCGTCGCCGGTGCGCTCCAGCACACTCATCGCCGCCAGCCGGTCCACGTCCGCCTCCGCCAGCGCCCGTCCGCAGCGCCGCTCCAGCTGCTCGCGGGTCACCTCGTCCACGGTGTCCGGCATCCAGGAGGCCACCAGCGCGCGGTGGATGGCCAGATCGTGCGCGCTCAGCTCTTCCGGCAGCCGCTGCACGTAGCGCTCGATCGCCGCCAGCGTCATGCCCTGGCTCTGCAGCTCCTCGATGAGCGCCAGCCGGGACAGGTGCTCGTCCCCGTACCGTCCGACCCGGCGCGGCCCGATCTGAGGCGGCGGCAGCAGGCCCCGGGTGCTGTAGAAGCGGATGGTGCGCACGGTGACCCCGGCCCGGGCGGCCAGCTCATCGACGGTCATCATGGCGCAACACTATTGGTGTCACACCAGTGGTGTGAAGTTCCCCGGCCCCTCCCGGCGTCCGGTGAAGGCGCCCTGGAGGCCCGTGTCTGTCCCGTGTTGAGGTGTAGCTGGCCGGGGCCGGGGGAGGGGAGTGGGGCAGGGGCGTCCCTACCGGCCCACCACCGGGTAGTGGTCGGAGAGGTTGGTGTACGTGTACGAGCGGCCCCAGCTCCTGACCGTCCACGGGGCGGAGCGCTCGTCTACCGTCTCGTTGTGCCAGTCGGCGGGACGGGCGTGGCCCGCGCGGTGCAGGACGTGGTCCAGGTGCTCGCGGGCCGTACCGGGGTAGCGGTAGGCCGCGATCGAGTTGCGTACCGGGTCGAAGGAGTGGGCTGGCCCGGAGCGTCCGTCGGCGTCCACCAGGTCCGCGTCGGCCAGCATCGCCGCGTACTCCGCGCTGTGACTGTCGACGTTGAAGTCGCCCGCGACGATGACCTGTTCGGCGGCCGGGATGTCCTTGCCGTCCAGGAAGGCGTCCAGCTCCCGGAACTGGGAGGCGCGCACGCGCGTCGCCTCCCCCGCCGCGCAGCCGGAGTCGGTGGACTGGGCGTGAGTGCCCACCACGTGCACCCGCTCCCCGGCCACGTCCAGCACGACGTACACGAAGCCCTTGTTGGACCACCAGTCCGCGCCGCAGCCCTCGGCGTAGACGTACTGCTCCTGGCGCAGGATCGGCCATGTGCTGAGCACGCTCACCCCGCCGTCCTCCGGCGTCGTCGCCGAGTAGGAGCCGCCCGTGGCGTCCCAGCCGTCGCGGGAGCGGCCGAGCACCGGCGTGCGGTGCGGGTACTGCGCCGAGGCGCCGGACAGCAGCGCCTCGGAGGAGGAGTTGTCGAACGCTTCCTGGAGGACGACGACGTCGTGGCCGCCGAAGAAGTCCGCGCGCGGTATCCGCGCCGCCCGGTGGTCCTGCCCCCAGTTGGGGTACAGCGCCTTGCTGAACAGGAAGACGTTGTAGGTGAGCACCGACAGGCGCTCGGTGGCGGCGGACGCGGCGGGCGGCTCCGCCTGCGACATGGCGGGTGCGGCGGGCGCGGCGGCGGTGGCCGGGGCGGCTCCGCCGGCGGCTGTGGCGGCGAGGACGGCGGCGGCGACCGCGAAGCGGCGGACGGCGTGACGCACGGGATACTGCGGCACGGGAATCTCCTTCACACGGGGCAGCGGTGCCGCAATCCAAACAGCCACGATTACTCTCAGGTAACCCTCAGGAAGGCGAAAAGTGCACGGTACGCGGACGCGAGGCGATATTTCCCCGGGACCCGGGTACCCGAGAGGTCCCCGACCCTGGGAAGGTGACCCGTGCAGGCCGACCTCAACCGCGTCCTGGGTGCCGCCACCGTGCTCTACAGCGTGGCGATCACCGTCAAACCCGCCTGGCTGGCCCGGCCCTGCCGCCTGCGCACCGACGCCGACGGGGAGCCCTCGCGGGAGTCGGCGCTGCTGATCCGGGCGATCGGCCTGCGCGACACGGCCATCGGCGCCGCGATGCTGATGGCGGACGGCGCCCGGGCGCGGCGGGTAGCGACCGGGTGCCGCATCGCCGCCGACGCCACAGACGCCCTGCTCTTCGGCACCCTGCTCGCCGACCGCCCGGCCCGGGCCAAGGCAGCCGCGTTCGCCGCCGCGTGGGCGGCCCTGAACGCGCTGAGCCTGCGCTCAGCGCGCTGACCCCGGCGTCCCCGGCGGCGCGGCTGGCTCCACCGGCGGCACCTCGCTCAGCTCACCGTCCAGCCGCAGCCAGCGGGTGATGCCCAGCGTGCGCAGGAACGGCACGTCGTGCCCGGCGACGATCAGCGCCCCCTCGTAGGACTCCAGCGCGGCGGTGAGCTGTGCGACGGAGGCCAGGTCCAGGCTGTTCGTCGGCTCGTCCAGCAGCAGCAGTTGCGGCGCCGGTTCGGCCAGCATCAGCGCGGCCAGTGTCGCGCGGAACAGCTCACCGCCGGAGAGCGTGCCCACGAGCTGGTCCGCCCGCCCCTGCCGGAACAGGAACCGGGCGAGCTGCGCGCGGATGCGGTTCTCGCCGGCTCCGGGGGCGAACCGGGCCACGTTGGCCACGATGGAGCGCGAGGCGTCCAGCAAGTCCAGCCGCTGTGGCAGCATCCGCAGCGGGACGTGCGCCTGCACGCTGCCCTCAGCGGGGGCCAGTTGCCCGGCGATGGTGCGCAGCAGCGTGGACTTGCCCGCGCCGTTGGCGCCGACGAGGGCGACGCGCTCGGGGCCGTACACGTCGAACGTGGCCCGGGCGCCACAGCGCAGCACCGCGTCCCGCACGGTCAGCACCTGCCGCGCGGGGGGCACCTTCGTGAACGGCAGGTCCACTCGGATGCGTTCGTCGTCGCGGACCTGCTCGGCCGCCTGGGACAGCTGCTCCCGGGCCGCGTCCAGCCGCTGCTCGTGCAGGATGCGGTGCTTGCCCGCCGACTCCTGCGCGGTGCGCTTGCGCGCGTTCATCACGACCTTCGGCTCCCGCTTGTTGGCGTACATCTTGTTGCCGTACCGCTTGCGCGCGGCCAGCTTGGCGCGGGCCTCGGACAGCTCACGCTTCTGCCGCTGCACGTCGGCCTCCGCCACCCGCACCATGCGCTCGGCCGCGGCCTGCTCGGTGGCCAGCGCCTCCTGGTAGGCGGACAGGTTGCCGCCGTACAGCCGCAGCCCGCCCTCGTACAGGTCGGCGATCTGGTCCACGCGTTCCAGCAGCTCCCGGTCGTGGCTGACGACGACCAGCACGCCGTGCCAGGCATCCACCGCCGCGTACAGCCGGTGCCGCGCGCTCAGGTCCAGGCTGTTCGTCGGCTCGTCCAGCAGTAGCACCTGAGGGCGGCGCAGCAGCAGCGCGGCCAGCCGCAGCAGGACACACTCGCCACCGGAGACCTCGCCGATGGTGCGGTCCAGGCCGATGTGGGCCAGGCCCAGCCCGTCAAGGGTGGCGCGGGCGCGCTCCTCGACGTCCCAGTCGTCGCCGACGGCCGCGAAGTGCTCCTCGCCCGGATCGCCCGTCTCGATGGCGTGCAGCCCGGCGCGGGCCTCGGCGATGCCCAGCACCTGATCGACCCGCAGACCGGTGTCGAGGGTGACGTCCTGCGGCAGGTAGCCGACATCGCCGCACGCCCGCACGGTGCCGCTCTCCGGCGTCAGTTCGCCCGCGATCAGCTTCAACAGCGTGGACTTGCCCGTGCCGTTGCGCCCGATCAGGCCGGTGCGGCCGCCTTTGAGCGCGAAGGTGAGCCCGTCGAAGACGGCGGTGCCGTCCGGCCAGGCGAAGGCCAGGTCCGTGCCGGTCACGGAGGGAACAGCCGCGTCGCGAGGGGCAGAGCCGGAAAAGTTCGAATGCGAAGAGGTACTCATACGCGTCTCCTGCGTGCTGCGAAAGCGAAAGGGTGAGCAACGTAGGAAGACACCGGGTGACACCCGGGCAGCGCGGGAAGGGGCGCGGCGGGAGGCGGGCTCGCTCGGTGAGGTCGCACGCGTGGCACGGCGCGGGAACGCGCCGCATCAGCACACGGTGTCTTCGGACCTCAGAGGAGCAACGGCCTTCTCCGATCGGCGGCAACAGAACCAACGACCACGCTATGGGGCGGAGGTGGAGTCGGCAACGGATTTTCCGGCGGTGCCGTTTACGGCGGGCGCGCGGTGTGCTGTGCTGCGGGCATGGTGCAGACCAACGAACGTCCCCGGCCCTACCCCACCGTGCCGCTGACGCCCCTGACCGTCCCCGCCGAGGAGGCCGCCGACCGGGCCCGTGCCTTCCACGACGTCATGGCCCGCCGCCGCACCGTCCGCGACTTCGACACCCGGCCCCTGCCCGACGGCGTACTCGACTGGGCGGTGCGCACGGCCGCCACCGCGCCCAGCGGGGCCCACGTGCAGCCGTGGCGCTTCGTCGTCATCACCGACCCCGAGCGCAAGCGGCGCCTGCGGGAGGCGGCCGAGGCCGAGGAACGCGAGTTCTACGACCGCCGCGCCTCGGCGGAATGGCTGGAAGCCCTGGCCCCGCTCGGCACAGACTGGCGCAAGCCGTTCCTGGAGACGGCACCGGCCGTCATCGTCGTCTTCGAGGTGCACAAGGGGCCGCACACGCCGCGCCCCTACTACACCAAGGAATCCGTCGGCATCGCCGTCGGCCTGCTGCTGGCGACCCTTCACCAGGCGGGGCTGGCGACGCTGACCCACACCCCGAGCCCGATGCGCTTCCTCAACGAGGTATGCGAGCGCCCACCCGAGGAGCGCGCCGCCTACGTCGTCCCCGTCGGCTACCCCGCACCCGAAGCCCGCGTCCCCCACCTCCACCGCAAGCCGCTGGAGGACGTGGTGATACGGCTGTAAGCCATCACCCCTCCGGCGCGCCGGGTGGTGCGTGAGACGCTTGTGCCCGTCCGGTGAGGTGCCGGACGGGCACGGGGCAAGGGGCTGGCGGGGGTTACGCCAGACCGGCGCGGCGCAGGGCATCGGCCATGGCGTCGTTGGCTGGGGGAGGACCCTGGCGGCGCTGGCCGCCGCGCTGGTTGCCCTCGCGCCGCCGGGGCACGCCGCCACCGCGCTGGTCACCGCCGCGCTGGGCACCCCGCTGGCCGCCGCGTCCGGTGCCGGGGCCGCTCTTGCCGGACTCGTCGTCCAGCCGCAGCGTCAGCGAGATCCGCTTGCGGGCCTCATCGACGTCCAGCACCTTCACCTTCACGATGTCACCCGGCTTGGCGACGTCGCGCGGGTCCTTCACGAACGACTTCGACATGGCCGAAACGTGCACCAGCCCGTCCTGGTGGACCCCGACGTCCACGAACGCCCCGAAGGCGGCGACATTGGTCACCACGCCCTCCAGCACCATGCCCGGCGTCAGGTCGGCGATCTTCTCCACGCCCTCCTTGAACGCGGCCGTACGGAACGCCGGTCGCGGGTCACGGCCCGGCTTCTCCAGCTCGCCGAGGATGTCGGTGACAGTGGGCAGGCCGAACGTGTCGTCCACGAAGTCCGCCGCGCGCAGGCCGCGCAGCACCTTGGCGTTGCCGATCAGTGCCGCGACGTCGCCGCTGTCGGCCTGCGCCATGCGCCGCACCACGGGGTACGCCTCGGGGTGCACGCTGGAGGCGTCCAGCGGGTCGTCACCGCCGCGGATGCGCAGGAAGCCCGCGCACTGCTCGAACGCCTTCGGTCCCAGCCGCGGCACCTCCTTGAGCGCGGTGCGGCTGCGGAACGGGCCGCTTGCGTCGCGGTGGGCGACGATGTTCTCCGCCAGCGTGCCGCCGATGCCCGAGACCCGGGACAGCAGCGGCGCGGAGGCGGTGTTGACGTCCACGCCGACGCCGTTCACGCAGTCCTCCACCACCGCGTCCAGCGAGCGGGAGAGCTTCACCTCGGACAGGTCGTGCTGGTACTGGCCCACTCCGATGGACTTCGGGTCGATCTTCACCAGCTCGGCCAGCGGGTCCTGCAGGCGGCGGGCGATGGAGACGGCGCCGCGCAACGACACGTCCAGCTCCGGCAGCTCCTGCGAGGCGTACGCGGACGCCGAGTACACCGAGGCACCGGCCTCGGAGACCATGACCTTGGTCAGGTTCAGCTCCGGGGCGCGGGTGAGGAGTTCACCGGCGAGCTTGTCCGTCTCCCGGGACGCGGTGCCGTTGCCGATGGCGATCAGTTCCACGTCGTGCGCCGTGGCCAGCTTCGCCAGAGTGGCCAGCGCCTCGTCCCACTTGCGCTGCGGGGCGTGCGGGTAGACCGTGTCCGTCGCGGCGACCTTGCCAGTGGCGTCCACCACGGCCACCTTCACGCCGGTGCGCAGGCCCGGGTCCAGGCCCATCGTGGCGCGGCTGCCCGCGGGCGCGGCCAGCAGCAGGTCGCGCAGGTTGGCCGCGAAGACGCCGACGGCCTCGTCCTCGGCGGCCTGCCGTAGCCGGGTGCGCAGGTCGATGCCCAGGTGCACCAGGACGCGGGTGCGCCAGGCCCAGCGCACCGTCTCCGCGAGCCAGGCGTCGCCCGGGCGGCCGCGCTGGACGATGCCGAACCGGGCGGCGATCGCCTGCTCGTAGGGCGTCGGCCCGGGGGCGCTGCTGTCGGCATCGGTGTCCGGTTCCAGGGTGAGGTCGAGAACCTCCTCCTTCTCGCCGCGCAGCATGGCCAGCACGCGGTGCGAGGGCAGCGCGGTGAAGGGCTCGGCGAAGTCGAAGTAGTCGGCGAACTTGGCGCCCTGCTCCTCCTTGCCGTCCCGGACGCGGGCTACCAGGCGGCCCCGGTTCCACATCCGCTCGCGCAGCTCGCCGATCAGGTCGGCGTCCTCGGAGAACTGTTCGGTCAGGATCGCCCGCGCGCCCTCCAGCGCGGCGTCGGCGTCGGCCACGCCCTGACCGGCGTCCACGAACGGCGCGGCGGCGGCCCGGGGCTCGGCGGACGGGTCCGCCAGCAGCGCGTCCGCCAGCGGCTGCAAACCGGCTTCGCGGGCGATCTGGGCCTTGGTGCGGCGCTTGGGCTTGTAGGGCAGGTAGATGTCCTCCAGGCGGGCCTTGGAGTCGGCCGCGCGGATCCGGGCTTCCAGACGCTCGTCCAGCTTGCCCTGTCCGCGCACCGACTCCAGGATCGCGGCGCGCCGCTCCTCCAGCTCCCGCAGGTACCGCAGCCGCTCCTCGACGGTGCGCAGCTGCGCGTCGTCAAGCGTGCCGGTGGCCTCCTTGCGGTAGCGGGCGATGAACGGCACCGTCGAGCCGCCGTCGAGCAGTTCGACGGCGGCCCGCACCTGGCGCTCTGCGACGCCGAGCTCGTCGGCGATCCGGGCTTCGATGGAGATGGTCGTTGCGGTCACGCCCCGCATTGTGGCAGGCGGGGCCGACAGCGTGGGGGACCCCCGCGTCCGGGCCCGCCCGGCCTCCGCCTCCCGGAGCCCGCCTGACGGCGCACGCCCGGCCGCCTGACGCGCCCTCAGC
The DNA here is from genome assembly GCF_019303495.1 of Streptomyces sp. JJ66. GTDB lineage: Bacteria > Actinomycetota > Actinomycetes > Streptomycetales > Streptomycetaceae > Streptomyces. The sequence goes on from NZ_JAEVFI010000008.1 coordinate 15,685, forward strand.
CCTTGCCGAACACGCCGTCGGGGAAGGCGCCTGCCTCGAAGGCGGCCAGGGAGAAGGCGTTGCCCAGCTCGGTCAGCCGGGCCACACCGGTGGCACCCAGGTGCTCGTAGGGCGCCCGGTCCCGGCGGTCGGTCTCGGCCTCGATCTCCCGGCGCAGCGCCACACCGGCCTCGGTGAGCTCGCCGGAGGCGTCCAGCACGCCGCGCTCGCGCAGCCGTCCGGCGGCGGCGTCCCAGTCCTCCTGGGCGTAGCCCCGGGAGCGCATGGCCCACTTCGGGGTCATGCCCTTGCCGGTGGCGGAGTGGCTGACCTGCGCCTCCAGCCCGGTCAGGCCCGCGCCCATGAGCACCGCGAGGTGGCCGTCGCCGCGGTGCTCGCGCAGCAGCGTGGCCGCGTGCCACAGGGCCAGGTGCGGCTCCCCGGGCACCGGCAGGTCGGCGTGCGCGGCGTACAGCGGGCGGGCGCCGCGTTCGCACGCCTCGGCGGCGCGCAGGGCCAGCTGTGCGGCCTCGGCCAGGTCCTTCGACGCCACGGCCTCCTCGCCCAGCAGCCGTCGCAGGGTGCGGTCGGCGCCGCGCAGCCGGGCTGCCAGTACCTGCTGCGGGGTCGCCGTCTCCCAGGCCGCTGGCAGGTGCCGGGCGATGAGGTCGTAGCTGAAGCTGTAGAACGTCGCCGCGACGGTGCCGGGGCCCACGGCGCCCATGGCGGCGGCGCGGGAGACGAAGTAGGCGGCGGACCGGTCGGTGACACCGAGTGCCGCCAGCTCCCCGGCGGCGTCGGGGGAGAAGTAGACCGTCGAGTGCAGCGGGTTGATGGCGTGGTGGCAGCGCCGTCCGGCGCGCTCGTCGAGGTGCGTCATACCGGGCAGGGTACTGAGCAGTCGCTTAGCTGACTAGCGTGTCGTACGCGACTGGTCGGCGGCGCCGTGCGAAGGGGCGTCGAGCGCCCAGGTGAACCGTGGCGGGCGGCGCTCCAGGAACGCGGCGACGCCCTCGGCCGCCTCGTCGCCGCCCGCCGCCTCGCGCTGCCAGTGGGCGATCCGCTCCGGTGCCGCGGGCCCCGCCGCGAACTCCTTCGCCGCCGCCTGCGTCAGCTGCGAGCGCTGGGTCAGGACGCTGGTGAACGCCGCCACCCGGCTGTCCAGGTCCCCGGGGGCCAGCACCTCGTCCACCAGGCCAGTGCGCAAGGCGCGCGCGGAGTCGATCAACTCACCCGAGAACAGCAGGTACTTGGCGGTCGCCGGACCCACCAGGGAGACCAGGCGCCGGGTGGAGGCGGCGCCGTAGACGATGCCGAGCTTGGCCGGGGTGATGCCGAACACGGCCCCCGTGGCCGCGAACCGCAGGTCGCAGGCGACGGCCAGTTGGCAGCCACCGCCCACGCAGTAGCCGCGCACCGCCGCGAGCGTGGGCTTGGGGAAGGTGGCCAGCGCCTCCTCGGCGGCCAGTGCGAGGCCCTGCGGCGCGTCGTCTCCGCGTGGGGAGCCGCGCAGGGAGGCGATGTCGGCGCCCGTGCAGAAGGTCTCACCTGAGCCGGTCAGCACCAGGGCCCGCACCACCGCGTCAGCCGCCAGCCGGTCCAGCAGCGGCGGCAGCTCCCGCCACATCGCCGCCGTCATCGCGTTGCGCTTGGCGGGGTGGTGGAGGCGCACGGTCGCCACCGCGCCCTCCACCGTGCAGACCAGCCCTGACTCCATGGCCGCGATGCTAGCCGCGCCGCCGGCCCGGCCGGGGTGCGGGGCACGCCTGGGACACCGGGGCACGCGGCGAAGGAATGGCGAAGGAATGGGGACGCGGGGAGAGGGAACGGACGGACTTGGGTACGAATCCGGGCATGCGGCCCGGAAAGCCGCAACAACCGATCGCCTGCGCACCTCACGCGATCGTGATCGCACGTGAACGATCCGTGTCGTGCGAAAGATGGCCAGTTACGCACAGGTCCCGAACCGTGGCGCGGGGAGGCCAACACTCGAAGCACAGGCGGCCCGGCGGCGACGCGAGCGGGCCGCGCGGACGCGTGGAGACGAGGGCGGGTGCCGGTCGATATGGAGAGCAGCGGGAGAGCCCTGCAGCCACCCCCGGCGGGTGCGGTGGCCTACGAAGGCACCTGGCGGTTCACCGCCCCGGCGCTGGACTCCTCGGTGCCGCGGGTGCGGCACGCGGTGCGGGATCTCGTCAGACGGCAGGGCGCGCCCGTCTCCACCGAGGTGATGGATGGCCTGCTGCTCATCGTCTCCGAGCTGGTGACGAACTCCGTGCGGCACGCGGCGCTGCTCTCGCCCGAGCTGGGCGTCGAGATGTCGATCGGCTCTGGGTGGGTGCGGGTGGCCGTCGAGGACGGACACCCCTACCGGCCGAAGGCGCTGGCCGCCGACCCGGCCCTGGAGCACGTGGGCGGGCGCGGGCTGCTGCTGGTGAAAGCGGTGTGCGCGGAGTTCGCCGGCACATGCGACGTCGAGCAGACGGCGGCGGGCGGCAAGGTCATCTGGGCGTGCCTGCCGCTGTGGGCACCGGCACCGGCGTAGCCCGCACGTGAGGGTGCCTGCCCGTGAGCCCGAAGACCCCCGGACAGGGCGCCGGAAGACCGCCCGGGGCAGCACGCCGAAGGCGCGCCCCCGCAGCACACGAGCGCCCCCGCCTCCTCGCGAGGAACGGCCTACCACCCGGCCTCGGGGGCCACCGCGCGGATGCCGTCGCGGGCCGCGTCGAGGACGGTCAGGAACCAGGCGGAGAACGGGTCGCGCGCGTGCCGCGCGGCCAGTTCGTCCGGGGTGACGAAGGCGGTCTCCGCGATCTCGGCGGGGTCGGGCCGGGGCTCCGCCCGCACCAGTCCGGCGAACAGGTGGTTGTACTCGCTCTCCACCAGCCCCGACGCCGGGTCCGGGTGCCGGTAGGTCACCGTGCCCGCCTCCGCCAGCAGCACGGGCGCCACCCCCAGCTCCTCGCCGACCCGGCGGGCCGCCGCCACGAACGGCGGCTCGCCGGGATAGGGGTGCCCGCAGCAGGTGTTGGACCACACGCCGGGGGAGTGGTACTTGCCCAGCGCGCGGCGCTGGAGCAGCAGGCGTCCCGTGTCGTCGAAGAGGAAGACCGAGAACGCCCGGTGCAGATGTCCCGGCGGCTGGTGCGCGGAGAGCTTCTCCGCGGTGCCGGTCGTCACGCCGTCCTCGTCGACCAGTTCCAGCATGATCGGAGTTGTCATGGCGTCAGTCATACCGATCCTCGTCTTCCGGGGGCTCTCCCCAGTGTGCGTGATCGGGCGCCCGCCAGCTGTCACCCGCGGGGTCAGTGGCACACCTGGGCCTCGTGCGCCCAGTGGCCGCGCGGTTCGAGCTGGAACGTGCAGTGCGCGACGTCGAAGTGGGCGCCCAGACACGCCTGGAGGTCGTGCAGCACCCGGTCGTGCTCACCGGCTTCCAGCAGCTTGTCCTCGACCACGACGTGCACCGACAGCACGGGCATGCCCGAGGTGATGGTCCACACGTGCAGGTCGTGCAGGGACTCCACCCCGGTGACGTCGAGGATGTGCCGCCGCACTTCCGCCACGTCCACGTCCTTGGGCGCCGCCTCCAGCAGCACGTCCAGCGCCTCCCGGGCCAGCTTCACTGTGCGCGGTACGATCATCAGCGCGATGATCAGGGAGGCGACCACGTCGGCCCGCGTCCAGCCGGTGACGATGATCACTAGCGCGGAGGCGACGACGGCGAGCGAGCCGAGCGTGTCGGCCAGCACCTCCAAGAAGGCGCCGCGCACGTTCAGGCTCTCCTTCTGCCCCCGCATGAGCAGCAGCAGCGACAGGCAGTTCAGCGCCAGGCCGATCACACCGACGATGACGGTTGGGACACCCGGTACCTCGGCGGGTTCCTGGAACCGTTTCACCGCCTCCACCACGATGTAACCGCCCACCCCGAGCAGCAGCACGCAGTTCAGCAGCGCGGCCAGAATCTCTGCCCGGGCGAAGCCGAAGGTGCGCCGTTCGGACGCCGGCCGGGCGGCGAAGCCGATGGCGGCGAGCGCGACGGCGATGCCCGTGGCGTCGGTCGCCACGTGCCCGGCGTCGGCGAGCAGGGCCAGCGAACCGGTCAGCCAGGCTCCGACGAGCTGCACCACCAGCAGGGTGACGGCGATCACCAGCGCGATCAGCAGCCGCCCCCGGTACGCCGCCGAAGCGGTGCCGGACGTTCCCGGTGATGGCCCTGTGTGGTGGTGCCCCGCGCCCATGCGCACGCCTCCCGTTCCTCGGTTACGGACCCCAGTGAACTACGGGTCGGGGGTATGGGCAACGCGGCATTGAACACCGTTGTCATGTGCCCTGACCTGCGACTTTGTCGCGCAGCTCAGAGCGTTGCGACCCGCTTGCACCCGGCTGCGCGGGTGCCCGGCCGCGCGCGTGCGGCCGGAGCGTCCGACCGGCCCTGGCGCCCCGAGCACCCGCGCTCGCCGCGCACGTCACACCGGTCGCCAGAACCAAAGGCCGCGTAACGCGGGCAACCCCGAGCCGCTGAACGGGTGATGAACAGCCGCTTGTGAAATCGGATAGCCTCTGCCGGGCAAACACCGCCACCCCCTCGGCTGAACAGGCGGTCGGTGCGCCGCCCGGCGCTGCCCCGCTCTCAGCCGGAGACCGGCCGCACCTCACGCACCGGCCCGCTGTCAAGGAGTGAGTCCGCCTGCCGACCGCCATCCTCACCGGCCCCCCGGCCGCCGGATCGACGCTCGAGGGCGACCTGCGGTCGCTCGGCTTCACCGTGCGGACCGCCGCCGCACCGTCCGGCGTCGCCGCGCTCCTGGCCGCCGTGCCGGCGGCGGAGCGGGCCGCGGTCGTTGACCACCGCTTCACCGGGCACCCGCACAGCCTGCGCCTGGCGCTGACCGATCCGCGTTTCCCGGCCGCCGCGATCCCCGGTGCCGTCACCGCCCAGCCGCAGGCCCGCGGCGCTCTCGCCCGTGCTGTGGCCGCTGACCCCGACCCCCAGGCCGTCCCCGCCGCCCTGGAGACCGCTGGCGTCCCGGTGCACCGGCCCGACCTCGGCGTGCTCGTCGCCGCCGTCCCCGCCGACGCCGAGGCGCTGGCCGCCGCCCGCGCCGCCACCGCCGCCGTGGACGACGAGCGGGTGCGGCTGCGCTCGGCCGTGAAGTCCCGCGATGGGTTCTTCACCACGTTCTTCATCAGCCCGTACTCGCGCTACGTCGCCCGCTGGTGCGCCCGGCGCGGTCTGACCCCCAACCACGTCACCACGGCATCGCTGCTGGTCGCCCTGCTCGCCGCGGCCTGCGCCGCCAGCGGCACCCGGGCAGGCTTCGCCGCGGGCGGCGTGCTGCTCATCGCCTCCTTCCTGCTGGACTGTGCCGACGGCCAGCTCGCCCGCTACGCGCTGCGCTACTCCACGCTCGGTGCCTGGCTGGACGCCACCTTCGACCGGGCCAAGGAGTACGCCTTCCTGGCCGGGCTCGCGCTCGGCGCGGCCCGTGGTGGCGATGACGTGTGGGCGCTGGCACTGGGCGCCATGGTGATCCAGACCGTCCGGCACGTGGTCGATTTCTCCTTCACCGAGGGCAACCACTACGAAACGTCCGCCGGCCCACAAGGTGCCGATACCGGCGGTGCGGGGCACGCCAGCCCCACCGCCGCCCTGTCCGGGCGCCTGGACCGCGTCGGCTGGACGGTGTGGGCGCGCCGCATGATCGTGCTGCCCATCGGTGAACGCTGGGCGCTGATCGCCGTGCTCACCGCGCTCACCACGCCGCGCACCACGCTGGTCGTCCTCATCGCCGGGAGTGTGCTCGCCGCCTGCTACACCACCGCGGGCCGCGTGCTGCGCTCGGTCACCCGGCAAGCTCCCCGCACCGTGGGGGCCGCCCGCGCCCTGGCCGACCTGTGCGACGCCGGTCCGCTCGCCGAGCTGGCCGCCCGCACCGCGCCGCCCGCCCGGCGTCTCGCCCCGGTGTTCGCCGCGCTCGGCGCCGTCGCCGTCGCCGGCGCCGCGCTGTGGGCACCGGCGGGCTCCTGGATTCCCGTGGCCGCCGCCGCGCTGTACGTGCTGCTGTCCGGCTGGGCCGTCGCACGCCCGCTGGCCGGGCCGCTGGACTGGCTGGTCCCGCCACTCTTCCGGGCCGCCGAGTACGGCACGGTGCTGGCGCTGGCCGCTTCGTCCCAGGCGAACGCGGCGCCCGGGGTAAACACCGCGTTGCCAGTGGCTTTCTGCCTGGTGGCGGCGGTCGCCTACCATCACTACGACACGGTGTACCGCATCCGCGGTGGCGCCGGGGCCCCGCCCCGGCTGCTGGTGCGGGCCGTCGGGGGGCAGGAGGGCCGCACCCTGCTGGTCACCGTCGCCGCCGCCCTGTGGTCCGGCGGCACCGGCTTCCCCCTCGCGCTCTCGGTGCTCGCCGGGACCGTGGCTCTCGTGGTGCTCGCCGAGAGCATCCGCTTCTGGGTGTCCGCCGCGGCGCCCGCAGTACACGACGAAACAGGAGTACCCGCATGATCGGCCTCGTGCTGGCCGCTGGCGCCGGACGGCGTCTGCGTCCCTACACCGACACCCTCCCCAAGGCGCTCGTACCCGTGGACGGCGAGACCACCGTGCTCGACCTCACCCTGGGCAACTTCGCCGAGGTCGGTCTCACCGAGGTCGCCATCGTCGTGGGCTACCGCAAGGAGGCCGTGTACGCGCGCAAGGAGGAGCTGGAGAGCCGTTACGGTCTCAAGCTCACCCTGATCGACAACGACAAGGCCGAGGAGTGGAACAACGCCTACTCCCTGTGGTGCGCGCGGGATGTCATCAAGCAGGGTGTGATCCTGGCCAACGGTGACACCGTCCACCCGGTCTCCGTCGAGAAGACGCTGCTCGCGGCGCGCGGCAAGGGCCAGATCGTGCTCGCGCTGGACACCGTCAAGCAGCTCGCCGACGAGGAGATGAAGGTCGTCACCGACGACAGCGGCGGCGTCCGCAAGATCACCAAGCTGATGGACCCGGCCGAGGCGACCGGCGAGTACATCGGCGTCACCCTCATCGAGGGCGAGGCCGCCGAGGCGCTGGCCGACGCGCTGCGGACCACCTTCGAGCGCGACCCGGACCTGTACTACGAGGACGGCTACCAGGAGCTGGTCAGCCGTGGCGTCACGATTGACGTCGAGCCCATCGGGGACGTGCGGTGGGTCGAGATCGACAACCACGACGACCTCGCCAAGGGCCGGGAGATCGCGTGCCAGTACTGACCCGGCTCATCCCCTCGCCGGTCGTCGTCGATATCCGCCGGGGCGCGCTGGAGGACCTGGCCTCAGTGCTGGCCGACGAGCGGATCTCCGCCTCCGGCACGCTGGCCGTCGCCATCAGCGGCGGCTCCGGCGCGGCGCTGCGTGAACGCCTCGCGCCCGCGCTGCCCGGCGCGAGCTGGTACGAGGTCGGCGGCGGCACGCTGGACGACGCGGTCAAGCTCGCCGACGCCATGAAGTCAGGCCGCTACGACGCGGTCGTGGGCCTGGGCGGCGGCAAGATCATCGACTGTGCCAAGTTCGCCGCCGCCCGGATCGGCCTGCCCCTGGTGGCCGTCGCCACCAACCTCTCGCACGACGGCCTGTGCTCCCCGGTGGCCACGCTCGACAACGACGCGGGGCGCGGCTCCTACGGCGTGCCGAACCCGATCGCCGTCGTCATCGACCTCGACGTCGTGCGCCAGGCACCCAGCCGCTTCGTGCGCTCCGGCATCGGAGACGTGATCTCCAACATCTCCGCCGTCGCCGACTGGGAACTCTCCCACCGGGCCACCGGCGAGAAGATCGACGGGCTCGCCGCCGCCATGGCCCGGCAGGCCGGTGAGGCCGTCCTGCGCCACCCCGGCGACATCGGCGACGACGGCTTCCTCACCGTGCTCGCCGAGGGCCTGGTACTCACCGGTATCTCCATGTCGGTGGCCGGCGACAGCCGTCCCGCCTCCGGCGCCTGCCACGAGATCAACCACGCCTTCGACCTGCTGTACCCCAAGCGGGCCGCCAGCCACGGCGAGCAGTGCGGCCTCGGTGCCGCCTTCGCCATGCACCTGCGCGGCGCGCACCAGGAGTGCGGCCTGATGGTGGAGGTGCTGCGCCGCCACGGCCAGCCGGTGCTGCCGCAGGACATCGGCTTCGGCGTCGAGGAGTTCGTCACGGCCGTGGAGTACGCCCCCCAGACCCGGCCCGGGCGGTACACCATCCTCGAACACCTCGACCTGTCCACCGACCAGATCAGGGACGCGTACGCCGACTATGCCAAAGCCATCGGTAGCTGAACTCAGGCCGGTCGTCCACCCCGAGGGCGTCAAGGACCGGCGCAGCGGCGAGCACTGGGCCGGGCGGCTCTACATGCGCGAGATCTCCCTGCGCGTGGACCGCCACCTGGTAGGCACCCGCGTCACACCCAACCAGCTCACCTACGTGATGACACTCGCGGGCGTCCTCGCCGCCCCCGCGCTGCTGGTGCCGGGGATCTGGGGCGCCGTCCTCGGCGTGGTGATGGTCCAGCTCTATTTGCTGCTCGACTGTGTGGACGGCGAGATCGCGCGCTGGAAGCGGCAGTTCTCGCTCGGCGGGGTGTACCTGGACCGAGTCGGCGCCTACCTGTGCGACGCCGCCGTGCTGGTCGGCTTCGGCCTGCGGGCCGCCGACCCCTGGGGCACGGGGGGCGTGGAGTGGCTGTGGGCCTTCCTGGGCACCCTCGCCGCGCTCGGCGCCGTCCTGATCAAGGCGGAGACCGATCTCGTCGCTGTCGCCCGCCACCAGGGCGGGCTGCCGCCGGTCCAGGAAGCGGCGTCCGAACCGCGCTCGTCCGGGCTGGCACTGGCCCGCCGCGCCGCCGCCGCGCTGAAGTTCCACCGGCTGGTCCTCGGCATCGAGGCGTCGCTGCTGATCCTGCTCCTGGCCATCGTGGACGCCGCCCGGGGCGACCTGTTCTACACCCGGCTCGGCGTGGCCGTGCTCGCCGCCATCGCGCTGCTGCAAACCCTGCTGCACCTGGTGTCCGTCCTGGCCTCCAGCAGGCTCCGGTGAGCGGCGGCCCGGCGGGCACGGCCCCGCTCCGGCTCGGCGCGGTGATCCTCACCATGGGTGACCGGCCCGCGGAGCTGCGCGCGCTGCTGGAGTCCGTCACCCGGCAGGACGGTGACCCGGTACAGGTCGCCGTCGTCGGCAACGGCGCCCCGCTGCCTGAGCTGCCCGACCTCCCCGGCGGCCTGCGCACGCGGGAACTGCCCGAGAACCTGGGCATCCCCGGCGGGCGCAACGCGGGCGTCGAGCTGTTCGGGACCGGGGGGCGCGAGGTGGACGTCATCCTCTTCCTGGACGACGACGGGCTGCTCCCGCGCGCCGACACCGCCGAGCTGCTGCGCCAGGCGTTCGCCGACGACAGCCAGCTGGGCATCGTCAGCTTCCGCATCGCCGACCCCGCCTCCGGCGAGACCCAGCGCCGCCACGTGCCCCGGCTGCGCGCCGCCGCCCCGATGCGCTCCTCGCGCGTCACCACCTTCCTCGGCGGTGCCAGCGCGGTGCGCACGGCCGTCCTCCAGCAGGTCGGCGGGCTGCCCGACGACTTCTTCTACGCCCACGAGGAGACCGACCTCGCCTGGCGGGCGCTGGACGCCGGGTGGGAGATCGACTACCGGGCCGACCTCGTCCTGCACCACCCGAAGACGCTGCCCAGCCGCCACGCGGTCTACCACCGCATGGTGGCGCGCAACCGCGTGTGGCTGGCCCGCCGCCGCCTGCCGCTGCCGCTCGTCCCCGTCTACCTCGGCGTGTGGGTGCTGCTCACCCTGCTGCGCCGCCCCTCCCGCGCCGCGCTGCGCGCCTGGCTGGGCGGTTTCCGCGAGGGCTGGGCGACCCCGTGCGGTCCCCGGCGCCCCATGCGCTGGCGTACGGTGTGGCGCATGACCCGGCTGGGACGACCTCCCGTCATCTGAAATGCTCGGGTCTGAGAACATCAGCACCCGGCCCCCTCCACACCAGAGGACGTAAGTTTCACCGTGAGCGAGTCTGCGCACGAACGTGCGGTCGCCATGCACGCGCCCCCTCATCCCGACGACGCCCTGACGCCTGCCCAGCTGGCGGATAAGTACGGGCTGAGCGTCAGCGGCGCGCGCCCTTCGCTGCCCGAGTACGTCCGGCAGCTGTGGCACCGGCGGCACTTCATCGGAGCCTTCTCCCGGGCCAAGCTGCAGGCCCAGTACAGCCAGGCCAAGCTCGGCCAGCTCTGGCAGGTCGCCACCCCGCTGCTGAACGCGGCGGTCTACTTCCTGATCTTCGGGCTGATTCTGAACGGCAGGGAGGGAGTGCCCGGCGGTGACGGTAACTACGTGCCGTTTCTGGTGATCGGGGTGTTCGTCTTCACCTTCAGCCAGCAGTCGGTGCTCTCGGGCGTGCGGGCCATCTCCTCCAACCAGGGTCTGGTGCGGGCGCTGCACTTCCCCCGCGCCTCACTGCCCCTGGCCTTCGTGCTCCAGCAGCTCCAGCAGCTGCTGTACTCGATGGTGGTGATGCTGGTCGTGCTGCTGGCCTTCGGACAGCGCCCGGGTCTGTCCTGGCTGCTGGTGATCCCGGTGCTGGGACTTCAGTTCGTCTTCAACGGCGGCCTGGCCATGATCTTCGCGCGCCTCGGCAGCAGCACCCCGGACCTGGCCCAGCTCATGCCCTTCGTGCTGCGCACCTGGATGTACGCCTCCGGGGTGATGTTCCCGCTGCACCACATGCTGGTGACCAACGCGAAACTGCCGGTGTGGGCGGCCGACCTGATCGCGGCCAACCCGGCCGCGGTGTTCATGGACCTGATGCGTTTCGCGCTCATCGACGACTACACCTACGCCGACCTCACGCCTTTCCCGTGGCTTCTGGCCCTGGGCTGGGCGCTGCTCGCCGGGGTGTTCGGCTTCGTCTACTTCTGGAAGGCCGAGGAGCGGTATGGCCGTGGCTGACCCGACGACCCCCACGAACCTGGCGAAAGCCCCGCAGGCACCGGACCGGCGTCCGACGGTCATCGCGGACGACGTGCACATCGTCTACCGGGTCTATGGCGGCGCGCGCGGCAAGGGCAGCGCGACGGCGGCACTGAACCGGATCATGCGGCGCAAGCCCGGCGGCGGCCGGGTGCGCGAGGTGCACGCCGTCAAGGGCGTGAGCTTCACCGCCTACCGGGGTGAGGCCATCGGGCTGATCGGCTCCAACGGGTCGGGCAAGTCCACGCTGCTGCGCGCCATCGCCGGGCTGCTGCCGCCCGAGCGCGGCAAGGTCTACACCGACGGGCAGCCCTCGCTGCTCGGCGTCAACGCGGCGCTGCTCAACGACCTCACCGGCGAGCGCAACGTCGTGCTGGGCGGCCTGGCGATGGGCATGTCCCGCGAGGAGATCCGCGCGCGCTACCAGGACATCGTGGATTTCTCCGGCATCAACGAGAAGGGTGACTTCATCACCCTGCCGATGCGCACGTACTCCTCCGGCATGTCCGCGCGGCTGCGGTTCTCCATCGCCGCCGCCAAGGATCACGACGTGCTGATGATCGACGAGGCGCTGGCCACGGGCGACAAGAAGTTCCAGAAGCGCTCGGAGAACCGCATCCGGGAACTGCGCAGGGAGGCCGGGACGGTCTTCCTGGTCAGCCACAACAACAAGTCGATCCGGGACACCTGCGACCGGGTGCTGTGGCTGGAGAAGGGCGAACTCCGCATGGACGGCCCGACCGAGGTCGTCATGAAGGCCTACGAGGAGTTCACCAGCAAGTAATCCGTCCCGGGGTACCTCCCGGCGGTAGTTGAGGGGTTCGAGGAGAGCGCCGGGCGTCGCTCTCGCGGCCCGGGCGGAGCCCCAGTTCCGGGAGGGGCGCCCACCCCTCGCCCGCCCAGCGACAACCCCCCCCCGCGTGTCTGAAATGCAGATTATCTGGCAATCAAGGTAGAAACGAGGCGTGACGGCAGTGGAGAGGGGCCACGCGTGGTGACCGCCTGGACGCCCACGGCACAGGCCCCCGTGCGCGGCGTGCTCGACCAGGCGGCGGCGGAGAACTTCCCCGTGGCCCCCGCCTTCCTGCCCGCCGCCGGGCGCGCCGCCCTGCTGGCCGTCTACGGCTACGCCCGGCTGGTGGACGACATCGGCGACGGCGATCTGGCCCCCGGCGGCGCCGACGCCCGCCTGTTCGGCGTCCCGCCCGAGCACGCCGAGGACCGGCCCGCCCTGCTGGACGCCGCCGAGGCGGACGTCCACCGTCTGCTGGACGCCGCGCGGTGGCCCGGAGCGCCAGGCCCGCGTCACCCGCTGGTGCGCGCCCTGCTCCCCGCCGTCCGGGCCCACGCGCTGACCGCCGAGCCGTTCCTCGCACTGATCGAGGCGGGCCGACTCGACCAGCACCGCCACACCTACACCACCTGGGAAGAACTGCTCGGCTACTGCGCGCTGTCCGCCCACCCGGTGGGCCGCCTGGTGCTCGCCGTCACCGGCACCGCCTCACCCGAGCGGGTGCGCCGCTCCGACGCGGTGTGCACCGCGCTCCAGGTCGTCGAACACCTTCAGGACGTGGCTGAGGACCGCGCCCGTGGCCGCGTCTACCTCCCGGCCGAGGACCTGGCCCGCTTCGGCGTGCGCGAGGCGGACCTGGACGCACCGGTCACCTGCGCGGCGCTGCGCAGCGTCGTCGCCTGCCTGGCGGAACGTTCCTTCGCACTGCTGGACGAAGGCACCGGCCTGGTGGCGAGTGTGCCGGGGCGGCTGCGGCTGCTGCTGGCCGGATACGCCGGCGGAGGCCGCGCGGCCCTGCGCGCGCTGGCCGCCGCCCGCTACGACGTCCTGGCCGGGCCCCCCACCGCGGCCCGTCCCGCCGTGCTGCGCGAGACGGCGGCAGTCCTGATGGCCGCCCGACGAGTCCGATGAGGAGGCCCTCGATGACCCCGGCCACCAGCGCCCCCACGACCCCCGACCCCACGGGGGAATCCTCAGCCCCTGGCGGCGCCGGCCCCGGCCCCCAGGAGCCGCCCGCGCCCGTGCTGGCCGCCTACGGCTACTGCGAGACCGTCACCGCTCAGCAGGCCCGCAACTTCGCCTACGGCATCCGCCTGCTGCCCCCGCCCAAGCGCCGCGCCCTGTCCGCCCTGTACGCCCTCTCCCGCCGCGTGGACGACATCGGCGACGGCTTCCTGGACGCCGACACCAAAACCGCCCGGCTCGCCGACGCCCGCACCCTGCTCGCGCGCGTCCGCGACGGCGCCGTGGCCGCCGACGACACCGATCCGGTGGCCCTCGCCCTCACCGACGCCGCCCACCGCTACCCGGTGCCGCTGGACGCCTTCGACGAGCTGATCGACGGCGTCCTGATGGACGTGACCGCCCGCACCTACCGCACCTGGGACGACCTGCGCGACTACTGCCGCTGCGTCGCCGGAGCCGTCGGGCGGCTCACCCTCGGCGTCTTCGGCACCGCGCCCGGCGCCCCGGACGCCGCCCGCGCCCCCGAGTACGCCAACACCCTGGGCCTGGCCATGCAGCTCACCAACATCCTGCGCGACCTGCGCGAGGACGCCCGCAGCGGCCGCAGCTACCTGCCCTACGAGGAACTGGCGGCATTCGGCTGCGTGGGCGCCTTCGACGCGGCCACCGCCCCACCCGGCGCCGACCTCACCGGCCTCGTACACCACCAGGCCCGCCGCGCCCGGCGGCTGTTCGCCGAGGGCTACCGGCTGCTGCCGCAGCTCGACCGGCGCTCCGCCGCCTGCGTGGCGGCCATGGCCGGGATCTACCGCCGCCTGCTGGACCGCATCGAGGCCGACCCGGCCGCCGTGCTGCGCGGCCGGGTCAGCGTCCCGCCCCGGCAGAAGGCCCTCACGGCGGTTCGCGGCCTGACCGGGCTCGACGCCGCGCTGGTGCGCCGTGCCATCCGCCGGAGCGCCCGGTGAGCGACACGCTCGCCCCGGAAGGCGGCCAGGCGCCCGCCCGAGGCAGCGCCGTCGTCGTCGGCGGCGGACTGGCCGGAATCACCGCCGCCCTGCGGCTGGCCGACGCCGGGGTAACCACGACGCTGCTGGAAGCCCGGCCCCGGCTCGGCGGGCTGGCGTTCTCCTTCCGCCGCGAGACCCCGGCCGGAGTGCTCACCGTGGACAACGGCCAGCACGTGCACCTGCGCTGCTGCACCGCCTATCGCTGGTTCCTGGACCGCGTCGGGGCCCGGGCGCTGGCCCCGCTGCAACGCCGCCTGGACATCCCCGTGCTGGACGCTCGCACCCGCCGCGTCGGCCGCATCCGGCGCACCGCCGCCCCGGTGCCGCTGCACCTCGCGACCGCCCTCGCCCGCTACCCGCACCTGACCCCGGCCGACCGCCTGCGCGCTGCCCGCGCCGCGCTCGCCCTGCGCCGTCTGGACCCGGCCGACCCGGCGCTGGACGGTCAGGACTTCGGCACCTGGCTGCGCCGCCAGGGCCAGTCACCGCGCGGCATCGAGGCGCTGTGGGACCTGGTGGGCGTGGCCACGCTCAACGCCCGCGCCCGCGACGTCTCGCTCGCCCTGGCCGCCATGGTCTTCCGCACCGGCCTGCTCAGCGACGCCGGTGCCGCGGACCTCGGCTGGGCGCGCGTCCCGCTCGGCACACCGCACGACACCCTCGCCCGCCGCGCGCTCACTTCGGCGGGCGTCACCGTGCGCACCGGGGTGCGGGTGCGCGGGCTCGGGCAGCACCCCGGCGGACGCTGGCACCTGGACACCGGCCGCGCCCCCGGAGTCTCCCCGGAGTCCGCCGACGCCGTGGTGCTGGCGGTGCCGCAGGACCGGGCCGCCGCCCTGCTGCCCACCGGCGCCCTGCCCGATGCGGGCCGCCTCGCCCGCATCGGCACCGCGCCGATCGTGGGCGTGCACGTCCTGTACGACCGCCCGGTGCTGCGCCGCCCCTTCTTCGCCGCCCTCGGCAGCCCGGTGCAGTGGGTGTTCGACCGCACTCCCGCCTGCGGGCTCGCCCCGGACAGCGGCCAGTACCTCGCCCTGTCCCAGTCCGCCGCGCACGCCGACATCGACGCCCCCGTCCGCGTCCTGCGCGAGCGCTACCTCCCCGCGCTGGCCCGGCTGCTGCCCGCCGCCCGTACCGCCCGCGTCCGCGCGTTCTTCGTCACCCGCGAGCGGCACGCCACGTTCGCGCCCGGGCCGGGGGTCGAGCGCCTGCGGCCCGCCGCGCACACCAACGCACCGGGCATGTACCTTGCGGGCGCGTGGTGTGCCACCGGGTGGCCCGCGACGATGGAAGGCGCGGTCCGCAGTGGCCACGCCGCCGCGCGCGCGGCGCTGGCCCGCCTCGGGCACCCGCCCGGCGACACCCCCTGGGAGTCGCCGTCAGGACGACCGCTGAACGCGAAGGAGACCCTGTGAACCCGGTGCAACCGGCCCCCGCCGGCATCGACTCGGCCGCGGTGACCGCTCTGCTCACCCGCGGGCGCACGCTGCCGCAGCCCCTGCTCCGGGCCGCCGTGGCGCGCCTCGCGCCGCCCATGGACACGGTCGCCGCCTACCACTTCGGCTGGATCGACGCCGAGGGCCGCCCCGCCGACGGCGACGGCGGCAAGGCCGTGCGTCCCGCCCTCGCCCTGCTGTCCGCCGAAGCCGCCGGCGCCGGGCCCAAGACCGGTATCCCCGGCGCCGTCGCCGTCGAACTGGTACACAACTTCTCCCTCCTGCACGACGACCTCATGGACGGCGACGAGCAGCGCCGCCACCGTGACACCGTGTGGAAGGTCCACGGGCCCGCACAGGCTGTCCTCGCCGGCGACGCGCTGTTCGCGCTGGCCGGGGAGATCCTGCTGGAACTCGGCACCGCCGACGCCGCCCGCGCCACCCGCCGCCTGACCCGTGCCACCCGCGCACTGATCGACGGCCAGGCGCAGGACATCTCCTACGAGCACCGGGAACGGGTCACCGTCGAGGAGTGCCTGGAGATGGAGGGCAACAAGACCGGCGCGCTGCTGGCCTGCTCCGCCTCCATCGGCGCGGTGCTCGCGGGCGCCGACGACCCAACCGCCGACGCGCTGGGCGCCTACGGCCACCACCTGGGCCTGGCCTTCCAGGCCGTGGACGACCTGCTGGGCATCTGGGGCGACCCGCAGGCAACCGGCAAGCAGACCTGGAGCGACCTGCGCAAGCGCAAGAAGTCCCTGCCGGTCGTCGCCGCGCTCGGCGGCGGCGGCGCGGCGGCGCGGCAGCTCGGCGAGCTGCTGACGGCCGACGCGAAGAAGCCGCAGGCCGAGGTTGACGACTTCGACGAGGCGCAGTTCGCGACGCGGGCGGCGCTGATCGAGGAGGCGGGCGGGCGCGACTGGACGGCGGCCGAGTCCCGCCGACAGCACGGGGCCGCGGTGCGCGCGGTCTCCACCGTCGCGATGCCGTCCGCGGTCCGCGCGCAGTTCCTCGCCCTGGCCGACTTCGTCGTGGACCGCCAGCGGTAGCCCCCGCCCCTCCCCGGCCTCCGGCCCCTTTGGCAGTCCTGCCGCCCAGGGTGCTGGGGAGGCCAGGGGCTCAGGGGCTAGGCCAGGAAGCGGTCGCGGAGGGCCCCGCGCAGGGGGTCGGTCAGGCCCAGGCCCCGGGACAGGTAGGTGTCCACGTCGCCCCAGACGTCGGCGATCGTCGCGTACGCCGTGGCCAGGTACACCGGCCGCGCGTCGAAGAACGGCGCCAGCAGTTCCCGCACCTCGGGGTCGATCCCCTTGCGGTCCTCCGCCTCCAGCGCACCGTCCCCGCGGTGCACCTCGTAGCGGCGGTGCGGGGCGTTGGAGAGCAGATAGTCCGCTTCAATGGCCTCCTGCTCCACGCCCAGCGCCAGCAGGGTGATCGCGACGGACAGGCCCGCGCGGTCCTTGCCCGCCGCGCAGTGCATCAGCACGGGCACGCTGCCCTCGGCCAGCTCGCGCAGGACCCGGCCGTGCTCAGCGGTGCGGGTGCGCACGATGTCGGCGTAGCTCTCCTGCATGCGCGCCACCGCGCGCCCGTCGGCCAGCTCCTCGCGCAGCACCGCCACCTCGCCGTCGCGCACAAGCTTCCAGAACTCCACCCCGTGGGCCGGGTCGGTCAGCGGCATGTTGACGTTCCGCACGCCGGGCAGGGCGACGTCCGTGCCGTCCAGGGCGATGTCGGCGTCGTTGCGGAAGTCGTAGACCGTGTGCAGGCCGAGTCGGGTGAGGAAGGCCGCGTCCTGGTCGGTGGCGCGGGCCAGGTGGCCGCTGCGGAACAGCATGCCCTGGCGCACCCGGCGCCCGTCCGTGGTCGGCAGGCCGCCGAGATCACGGAAGTTGCGTACCCCGGCGAGCACGGGCTCCACGGCTTCGGACGTCACGGGCGGCTCCTCACACGAAGGCGGGCACAGATGATCACACTGAACGGCGTACCTTCCCGACGATACGACAGCGGTTACCCGGCAGTCAGCCAGCCGGGGTGCCTACGCTGGCCGGGTGAGCGCCGAACTCTTCCCGCGCCCCGCCGCCGGGGTGGCGCCCGGGGCCGTCCACCTGCCCGGATGGCTCGGGGCGGACGCCCAGCGCGAGCTGCTGGCCGCCTGCCGGGAGTGGGCACAACCGCCGGCCGGGCTGCGCACGGTGCGCATGCCGCGTGGCGGGCGGATGTCGGTGCGCCAGCTCAGCCTCGGCTGGCACTGGTACCCCTATGGCTACGCCCGCACCGTCGTGGACGGCGACGGAGCTCCGGTCAAGCCGTTCCCCACCTGGCTGGGTCAGTGGGCCAGGGACGCGGTGCGCGCGGCTCGCGGGGTGGACGACGCCCTGGGGGCCGCCGGGGACATCGCCGGCACCGCCGGCAGCACGGATATCGCGTACGACATCGCGCTGGTCAACTTCTACGACGAGCACGCGAGGATGGGCCCGCACCGCGACAGCGACGAGCGCTCTGGGGCGCCCGTGGTCTCCTTCAGCCTCGGCGACAGCTGTGTCTTCCGGTTCGGTACCGCCGAAAGCCGCGGGCGGCCCTGGACGGACGTGGAACTCGCCGGGGGTGACGCCTTCGTCTTCGGCGGACCGGCGCGCTACGCCTACCACGGAGTGCCGCGCACCCGGCCCGGCACCGCACCGCCCTGGCTGGGGCTGCGGGGGCGGGTGAACGTGACGGTCCGCGAGCGGTGACGGCACTCGCGGACGGCTAGCGCACGGCGGCCAGCGGCAACTCCACCGCCATGTGCTCCGGGGGGCCGGGGCGGGCGTAGAACCAGCCCTGCGCCGAGTCGCAGCCCAGCGCCCGCAGGTGCTCGGCCTGCGCCGCCGTCTCCACACCCTCGACCGTCACCGACAGGTCCAGCACGTGGGCCAGCGAGACGATACCCTCGACGATCTTGAGATCGACCGGGTCCGCCGGATGCTGCTGGAGGCCACGGGTGAAGGAACGGTCCAGCTTCAGCGTGCTGGCCGGGAGCCGGCGCAGGCTGGCCAGGTTGGAGTAGCCGGTGCCGAAGTCGTCCAGCGCGATGCCCACGCCCAGCTCCGCGAGCTGCCGCAGCGGCTTCAGCTCGGCGTCGTCGGCCCGGATCATCGCGGACTCGGTCACCTCCAGGCACAGCGAGTGCGGCGGCAGCCCGGCGTTCCGCAGCACCGCCACGGTGTCCGCCACCAGGTCCGGGTGGCTCAGCTGACGCGGCGAGAGGTTGACGTTGACGCGCAGCGGGCGGGCGCCGCCGATACCGCGCACCTGCCACTCGCACGCCTGCCGCACCGCCTCCTGCAGCACCCAGCGGCCCAGCGGCACGATCAGCCCGGTGTGCTCGGCCAGCGGAATGAACCGGTCCGGCCCCAGCACGCCGTGCCGCGGATGATCCCAGCGCACCAGCGCCTCCGCGCCCTCCACGCTGCCGTCGCTCATCCGCACCAGCGGCTGGTACTCGATGAAGAACTCATGCCCCTCCAGCGCGGCGGGCAGCCGGTTGGTGAGGCTGTGACGGCTGATGACCCGCGCGTCGGCGTCCGGGTCGGCCAGCTCGTAGCGGTTGCCGCCCTGCGCCTTCGCCCGGTACATGGTGATGTCCGCGCTGCGCAGCACCTCCGCCGCCGTCCGCTCGCCCGCCGGACCGTCCACGATGCCGATGCTCGCGCGCACCGGCAGCTCGCGGCCGTCCACCAGTACCGGCGTGGACAGCGCCTCCAGGGCCCGCTCGGCCAGGTCGGTGACGTCTCGCGAGCAGGAAGGGTCGGTGACCAGGGCCACGAACTCGTCACCCCCGATACGGGCGATGAGCTGGCCGGAACCGTTGACACACCCCTGCAGCCGCTCGGCGACGGCCACCAGCAGCTGGTCGCCCACCGCGTGGCCCAGACTGTCGTTGACCGTCTTGAAGCCGTCCAGATCCAGGTAGCACAGCCCGAAACGGGTCTCGGCGCCCCGGGCGAGTGCCTGCTCCAGCCGTTCGAAGAACAGGGTGCGGTTGGGCAGGTCGGTCAGCGCGTCGTGGGTCGCCTCGTACCGCAGCCGCAGGTGCAGCAGGCGGCGCTCGGTGATGTCCTCCATCAGCGCCAGCATGTAGCGCGGGGTGCCGTCCGGATCGCGGAGCAGCGACACCGTCAGGTGCGTCCACAGCACCGTGCCGTCGGGGCGGTGATAGGGCTTCTCGGTGCGGAAGTGCTCCCGCTCGCCGCGCACCAGCTCGTCGTACATGCGCCACACCGACGGGCCGTCGTCCGGGTGCACCCAGCTGGTGACCTTGCGGGCCCGGAGCTGCTGCTCGCAGTCCCCGAACATCGTGTACAAGGCCGAGTTCGTCTCCAGCACCGTGCCGTCGAGTGCCGCGATGCCGATGCCGATCGTCGCGCCCTCGAACACCGCGCGGAACCGCGTCTCGCTCTCGTGCAGCGCCCGCTCGATCTCCGCCTGCGCGGCCAGTGCCGCCCGCGACAGTGACTCCTGCTCCGCCCGCGTGCGCTCCTGCAGGGCCCGCGCGAAGCCCGCCGCGATCGCGTGCTGCAACCGGGCACAGCGGGCGCGGCCCTCCTCCGGCGGCAGCTCGGAGGGGTCCGCGCAGTACAGCAGCAGGTACGCGTCGACGACGCCGAGGATCTGCGGCAGCGCCTCGGGCGCCGTGCAGTGCGCGGCGACCAGCGCCGTGCCCACCGCGCGGGCCGGCCCGGGGTCGAAGGGCCGGGCGTGCAGCGTGGAGCCGAGAAGTTCGGCGAGCGGTACCAGATGCTCCTCGAACTCCGCCCGCGTCATGCACGTCGCCGTGGTCGGGTAGACCGCCCGGCTCCAGATCGTCGCGAAGCGCCGCAGCCCGTCGGGGTGCGGGCCGGAACCGGCCGGGCGGGGCGAACCCGGCCCGGCCGTATCCTTCGGACCTGTGTTCACGCTTTGCGTCCCACTCCGCCGAACCCGGTGAACACCACCGGGTCCTCCTGGTCGACTGGGCCGTCCGGACGCCAGTTCGGCATCGAGACCAGGCCGGGCTCCACCAGCTCGAACCCGTCGAAGAACGCCAGCACCTCGGCGCGCGAGCGCATCAGCAGGCGCGAGCCCACACTGCGGTACACGTCGGAGACCTCCCGCCCCTGCTCGGTGCTGTGCGGCCCGCCCTCGGTGGAGGCGTGCGTGAGGATCAGCAGCGAACCCGGCGCGAGCCGGTCCCGCAGCGCGGCCAGCGCCTTGCCGGGCTCCTCCTCGTCCTTGATGAAGTGCAGCAGCGCCACCAGTAGCAGGGCGACGGGACGCTCCAGGTCCAGCAGGCGCTCCACCGGCTCGCTGGCCAGCAGCGCCTGTGGGTCCCGGAAGTCGGCCGCGACCACGCCGGTGTTCGCGTTGCCTTCCAGTACCGCGCGGCTGTGCGCCACCGCCACCGGGTCGTTGTCCGCGTACACCACGCGGGCGTCGGGCGCCGCCGCCTGCGCCACCTCGTGCGCGTTGCCGAACGTGGGTATGCCGGAGCCGATGTCGAGGAACTGGGTGATGCCCTCGTCCACGGCGTAGCGCACGGCGCGGCGCATGAAGGCGCGGTTGGCCTGCATCACCTTGGGCAGCCCGGGGAACACCTCGATCGCCCGGCGCGCGGCCTCCCGGTCAACCTCGAAGTTGTGGGAGCCGCCCAGGTAGTAGTCGTAGATCCGGGACACGCTCGGCTGAGACAGGTCGATGCCCTGCGGGGCCCAGGAGGGACGTTCCATCAAAGACTCCTCATCACGGTGCACGATCGTCGGCGTATTGACGTTCGAGGGATGAGGCTACTGACCTGAGGTGCGTGGGAGTAAGGAAACGGAGACTCAATCTCCCGATACTGTCCTAATGTTGAGGGTTATGCCCGGTTCGTGGGGGCGGAATCCTCAGCCGGTGCGCCGACCTCCGGCCTCCTGAGCGCCTGTTTCCCGCCCCGGTGCGCGGGTACCCGCCGTTCGAACACCACGGGAGGTGAGCATCCGTGCCCGGACGCCAGGAACTGCCCTCGACCCTGCGCCGTTCCCCGCAGGGCGCGCAGCGCACGTGGGTCAAGGCACACGACTCGGCCGTCGAGACTTACGGCGAGGGCGAACGCGCGCACCGCGTCGCGTTCAGCGCCCTCAAGCACAGCTACGAGAAGGTAGGCGACCACTGGGAGCGCAAGGAGGGCGGCCGCAGGGGCCCCTCCGACCCCAGGGCCGCGCGGCCCCGCCAGCAGGGCGGGCGCAGCGGTCAGGGCGTTGACGAGAGCGCGAGCAAGCGGCATCTGTACGAGATCGCCCAGCGGCTCGACATCCCCGGCCGCTCAGCCATGACGAAGGGTGAGCTGCTGAGCGCGATCCGCAAGGCGAACCGCTCAGTCACGCGCAAGGCGCGGGAATAGCTCAGCCCGACCGTCCCACGCTCCGCCGCGCCTCTCCTCTCTGTGCCAGCCAGCGAGGTCTGGCCGTGCGGCGAGGCCGGAGGCGACACGCAGCCCACGGCCACCCGGCTGGGTACGCTGTGCCCAGCGGCCGGACTGCCGTGCGTCGGCAGCGCGGACCGTCTGGGGCGGGGCCTCGGCCGGGTAGCCGCGCGAGGCACGGGACAGGCCAGCCGGACCGCCGAACCCCCTGGCCCGCCGCAGCTCGCGCACTGGCGCCACGAAGTGGCTTCTTGCGCCGTCCGAGCCCCGCCACGGGAGCGAGGGGATGTTCATGTGTAGGTTCCCGGCCGGGGGATCACTCGCCGGGTATGAACGACAAGAACGTCTTGCCGCCGGACCCTGCCGACCGGGAGCCGAAGCGCTCTGTGGGCCGCCCGTCCGGGAGCGGGGTGCCGCCGGGCGAAACGCCGCCCGCTGAGGGCTCCACCCTGGATGCCGGGCCCGAGGAGACCTACAACCCGACCACGGGCTGGGCCCGTGGTCCGCTGATCGTGATCGCGCTCATCGTCGTCGTCTTCGTGGGCTACTTCGTCGCCCGCCTCTTTGCGACCTGAGCCGTTCGAGCCGTCCCCGGTGCCTCCAGCGTTCCCAGGCCCCGGGTGGTGCTCCTACTCGCGGCCCTTGACCGAAGTGGCGAACTCGCGCAGGCGGCCGCCCGCGCGGTGCGGACGCAACGGCGGCGTGGGCAGACCCGCGCCCGCGCGCAGCGCGCGGAGGAACTCGGCGAGGATCTGGGGGCCGGAGCGGCGCGGGGCCCAGTCCAGCTCCTCGCGGGCCCGCGAGGTGTCCATCAACGGCAGCCGCAGGAACGCGTCGAAGAGGTACGGCGACGCGGGTACCGCCCGCAGGCGCCAGGCCGCCCAGAGCGCGCCGCGCAGCGGGGCCGGGGGAAGCCGCACCGGGCGGGCGCCCAGCACATCCCCCAGCACCCGGGCGTCGATCGGCGGTTCGGCGGCCAGGTTGAACGCGCCGGAGACGTCCCGCAGCACCGCGCGGGTGAACGCGGTCGCCGCGTCGTCGGTGTGCAGCACCTGGAACCGCATCCCGGGCACGTCCGGCAGCACCGGCACCACACCGGGCCGCACCAGACGGTGGGGCAGGAACGGACCCATGAACAGGCGCCGCTGCTCCATCGCGGAGCTCTCCTTGAACATGAACGCGGGCCGCATGCGTGTCACCCGGATGCCGGGGTGCTCGCGTTCGAAGGCGTCGAGCAGGCGCTCCACGTACGCCTTCTCGCGGGTGTACGCGGCCTGGGGCCAGCCGTGCGTGGGCCAGGACTCGTCCGCCCGCTCGGCCTTGCCGGGGTCCGGCCAGGGCGAGTACGCGCCCACCGACGAGGAGTACACCAGCGCCGGGACGCCCGCCGTGGCCATCGCGCGCAGCACCCGCTCGGTGCCGACGACGTTGGTGCGCCAGGTGGTGGCGGGGGAGTGGGTGGGCTGGATCAGCCAGGCGAGGTGGATGACGGCGTCCGCGCCCTGGAGCAGCCCGGTCAGCCCGGCCTCGGCGTCCTCCGTACCGAGGTCCACGCTCGCCCACCGCACCTTGCTCGGCGTCCACTGCGGAACGCGCCGCGCCAGGCCCAGCACCGAGGCCACACCCGGTTCGGCCGCGAGGGCGCCGAGCACGCTCGTGCCGACGTTGCCGCTTGCGCCGGTCACCACCACCCGCAGTCCGTCGCTGTCGCTCACCGGGACCCCCTTTCGTTCACCGTCACCGGCCGCACGTCCGGAAGACGCGGCGAGTACCCCGCACCGGGTGGCCGGAAACGGCGCGGCCCGGCCGGATGAACTCTGTTTTCCGGTACGGGCGCGCGGGTACACGGCGCGCCATGCAGCAGCCTGACCCCTCCCGCGACCCGGACGCCGAGCGTGCGGGGCTGCTCGGCCGCGTCTCACCCCGCACCGGGAGGGAACCGGCGCGCGCCCACAGCGCCCTGCGGCTGCGCTGGCTGCTGAGCCTGCTGTTCACACCGCTGTTCATCGCCGGGGCGGTGCTGTTCTGGGCCTGGTCGGCGGCGTCCGGACCGATGGACGTGCCCACCGACACCTCCCTGCGGGTGCTTGCCGGGATCTTCACCTTCCTGGCCGTGTTCGCGTTCGCGGACCTGCTGGTGGTACAAGGCCGCCTGCACCGCGCCAGGCAGCGCGCCCGCCGCCGCGCCGGGCACTGACGCGCCGCACCCTGAACCCCGGGCCTGTCCGTCCGGTCCGCCCACCACGCCCCGCCCCGCCGGGAGTCTTCACCCCGGGTGCACAACCGCCGTGCCCGCCGACCGCGCTGCCCGCCCCGCCGCGCTGGCTGCCCGTCGTCCCTGAGCGATGAGGCGTGAAGCCACCCAGCCCGGGTACGCGGCAGGCCGTGCCACGCAACACCAGCGACTCAGGAGGTGCCATGTCGCACATCGAGGAATCCATCGAGCTCGACGTTCCCGTGTCCACGGCCTACAACCAGTGGACACAGTTCACGGACTTCCCCCACTTCATGGAAGGAGTCGAGCGCGTCGACCAGGTGACCGACACCTCCACCCACTGGGTGACGAAGATCGCCGGGGTGGAGCGGGAGTTCGACGCGGACATCACTGAGCAGATCCCCGACGAGCGGATCGCGTGGACCAGCCGCAACGGTCCCAAGCAGGCCGGAGTCGTGACCTTCCACCACCTGACGCCGGGCCGTTCCAAGGTGATGCTGCAACTGGAGTACGCACCGGAGTACTTCACCGAGGCGGTCGGCGACGCGCTCGGCTTGGTCAAGCGCAAGGCAGCCGGTGACCTGGAGCGGTTCAAGAAGTTCATCGAGAGCCGGGGCACGGAGACCGGCGCCTGGCGCGGCGAGGTCTGATCCACACCGGGCCGCCCCCGGCGAACCCGGCCACGCGCAGCAGCCCCCGGCACCAGGACGTGCCGGGGGCTGCGCGCTGCCGGACCGCCGCGGCCACGGGGAGCCGGGGGCCACGCCTGCCCCGCGGTCGGCGCGCGTCCGGAGGGCACGGTGTTATTCCGCCCTGGTCAGGGGTACGCGAGCGGCGGCGAACCGTGATCGTGCAGGAGACAGAAGGAGGCCGTCATGACGGAACCGAACCCGGAGAGCAACGACCCCGGCAGGAACCCCGAGGACGAGGGCATCCCCGACCTGCAGGACGGGTGGCCCAAGGCGCAGCAGGCCGAGGACCCGCAGCAGATGCCGGTTCCCGGCGACCGCCCGGTGGCGGCCGAAAGCCACGGCACCACGCCCAGTGAGCAGCGCGAGGGCGAGTCGCTGGACGCCCGGCTCGCGCAGGAGGAACCGGACGTGGACGAGGAGACCGGCGCGGCCGGTACGCCGGACCCGGAGGCGGGCCAGATCAGCGACGAGCGGCTGCCCGGCACCCCGTCCGGTGACCACCTCGTCGGCCACGAGTCCCCAGCGGCCGGGCTGCCCGCCGAGGAGCGCGCCCTGCACATCGAGAGCATGGACGAGGCCGACGCACCACCCTCGGACCCGGAGGAGAATCCGGCGGACGAGCAGCGGTGAGCGCCCGCCGGGGGCACCGGCGTCCTCAGATGGTCACGCCGTTTGCCCGCAGGTAGGCGAGCGGGTTGATGTCCGAGCCGTAGCCGGGCCCCGTGCGGATCTCGAAGTGCAGGTGCGGACCGGTGGAATTCCCGGTGTTGCCGGAGCGCCCGAGCGTTTTCCCGGCGCCCACCTGCTGCCCGGCCCGCACGGAGATCGCCGAGAGGTGGGCGTACTGGCTGTAGCGCCCGTCGTGGTGCCGGAGCACCACCTGGTAACCGTAGGAACCCGCCCAGCCCGCCGAGACGACGGTGGCACCGGTAACGGCCCTGACGGAGGTGCCCGTCGGCAGGGGGAAGTCCACGCCGGTGTGGTAGCCGGAGGACCACGAGCTGCCGCTCACCCGGTAGGCGGTGCCGGCGGAGGCGCCGGGCACGGGCGCGGAGAACGCCGGGGTGGAGGGGCGCTGGGCGGCCCGGTTCCCCGCCGAGGCGGACCGCTCGGGCTTCGGTTCGGGCTTCGCCTCCTGCTTCGGTTCGGGCTTCGGTTCGGGTTTCGGCTCGGGGTTCGCCTTGGATTCTGGGGCCGGTGGCGTCGCCTCGGACTGCTTGGGCTGCTCGCCGCTGTGGGCCTTCTCCGCCTTCTCCGCCTTCTCCGCCGTCTCCCGCGGTGCCTTCGGACGCGTGCGCTCCGGTGCCTTCTGCGGCGTCCGGGCGGGTGGACCGGCAGCGGTCAGGCGCAGCTGCTGACCGGGGAAGATCAGGTGCGGGTCATCGCCGATCGTGGCGCGGTTGCGCTCGTACAGCGCGGGCCAGCCGCCGGTGACGTCGTGTTCCTGTGCGATCGTGGACAGGCTCTCGCCGGGGACGACGTCATGGGTGGCGTTGCCGCGCTGGTGCTCCTGCCCGTGGGGGCCGTTGTCCGCGGCGGGCCGCTGCCGTGGTACGGCGGCCGGGCGGGCGACGGTGCGGGTCGCGGAGTCGCGGGCGGCGCGCGGCTCGGCGGCGTCGCGGGTGAGACCGGCGCGGGGACCGCACTGGGGCCAGGCCCCGGGCCCCTGTCCGGCAAGAACCTTCTCGGCCACCGCTATCTGTTCGGCCGGTGACGCCTGGTCAGCCCGCACGGCGTAGGACCCGCCGCCGTACTCTTCCCAGGTGGACTGCTTGAACTGCAGCCCGCCGAAATATCCGTTGCCGGTGTTGACGTGCCACCGGCCGCTGCTCTCGCAGGCGGCGACCTTCTCCCAGGTGTCCACCGGGGCGGCCTGCGCGTGGCTGACGCCGATGAGCGGCAGCGCGATACCCGCGCCGGAGGCCGTCATCGTCAGCGAGGCGCGGGAGGCCCGGCTGGGTCGGTAACGGCGGTGACGTCCACGGGGGGCCATGGGTTCCTCCCACACCTGCGCTGCTCACGCACTCCAAAGGGGTCCCGTGTGCACGGGAGTTGACGGGCGCGTCAAACGTAGAGCCGAGCAGGTGGCCCCGGCAACCAGTTCCGCCTCATTCGCCAAAAGCCGCGCCCGCGCCGTGCGCTGTCACGTGCCGCTCTGCGGCGCGGGCCGCGCCCGTGGCGTCGGCGTAGACCTCGCAGACCAGGTGCCGGTCCTCGGTGAAGTCGTGTTCCAGCTCGAACAGGCTGACTTCGCGCCCGTCGTCGAGGAGAAACGCGTGCTCGTACACCGAGCAGAACGCGTTCGGCCCGGCGGGTCCGAACGGCTGCGCCACGCGGCTGATCGTGTGCCGGATCGCCGTGGTCAGCAGCCGGGTCGTCTCCTCGCCCGGCTGGTCGGTGTTCCCGGCGCGGCGCAACAGCCGCCGGGCGTGGTCGGCCGAGTCCCGCTCGGTGAAAGCGCGGTGCCCGGACTCGGGCACGGACAGGCCGAGTTCGGCCAGCAGCGCCGGGCTCGGCTCCTGTGCGCCCTCCCCGGCCACCGCCTCCAGCGAGTCCGGCCCCCGGCCCGTCATGCGCTGGTGGACGCGGCTCTCCGCCTCCTGGAGCGCGGCGAAGTCCGGGTAGACCTCGAAGGTGACCTGAACGTCCCCGTCGGTGTCGTGGCGCAGCTCCCACAGCACCAGCACGGTGTGGTCGGCGAAGGTGAAGGTGTACTGGTAGGTCGAGCAGCGCAGGGCGGGCGGCGGGTTGCGGTGCTGCCGCCACGAGCGCAGCTGGACATCGCAGCGGACGGCGGAGGCCAGCCGGGCGGCCAGCATGTCGCTGATCTCGAAGGAATTGCGGGCACGGGCGAGGAGTTGCGCCAGGTGGTCACCCGGCGCTGGCCCGCCCGCACGCCGCGCCGGCTCGTTCATCGTGGCCTCCCGGGGGCGCGGAGTGAGGAGATGTGTTCCCACTACAGTGAATACCCAAAGTAGCGATGCCCCGTCACCTGGAGCGCAAATTGGCTGACTTGTGCGGGTTCCGTGGCTGATGTGAGCCCAGGAAGTTACGTTCCGTGTTCTCGTCCCCTCCCGCGACGAAGCCGCGAGGCGCCCCAGTTCCGGCTGCGCCCCGGCCCCACCGCCGTCTCTCCCGCCGCTCTGCGCCGGGCGTGCGCGCGGTACTCGGACGGGTGGTGAAGGGCTCGTGCGGCGCCGATCACGTGGACGTACCGACAGGCGGTGCGCATCCCAGATGGCCGTGCGTTCGTCTCAGCCCCGCCCCTTTGCCCGGGGAAGGCCCCGTTCCCCTGCGTTCCCCCGACGACCTCCCCGTCATGCCTTCGGGCATGCCCTCAGATACCGGAGGCGGGGGACAGCCCAGGAGGGGTGGGCCGTGGCTAGCCGCCGCGGACGCGCAGGTCCGCCAGCAGTCGCCGCGTCGCCGCCGTCACCTCCGCCACCGCGCGGTCGAACGCGGCCGCGTTGTGCGCGGCGGGCGCGCGGAAGCCGGAGACCTTGCGGACGTACTGGAGCGCGGCTGCCCGCACGTCCTCCTCAAAGACCTGCTCGGTGTACGGCGGACGCAGCGTCTTGATACTTCGGCACATACTCCCGACGGTACGCCGCTCACCGCCTCGGCGGCGTTGTGAAACAGCAGTCCCCGCAGACACTGCCGCCGGGCGCCCGGTAGTACAGGCAGCAGGTGGAGCGCCGGAACCCGCCCGGGCCGAGCTGTCCGGTACCGGCCAGCGGCGGCGCGGCCAGCAGGTCAGCGACCCACGTCTCCGCCCGCGCCGGGCGGCCCAGCTGGATGAGCGCACCGGCGAGCGCGGAGGCGGCGTTGCCCCACAACAGCCGGGCGGAGACGCGCACCTCCGCCCGCGTCGCCGCGAGGAGCGGCACCAGGTGAGCGTCCAGCACCGTGGCTCGCAGGTGCGTCACGGGGTCCGCGGGCGGCGGCACCGGCGCGGCGGGTGTCAGCCACAGATCGTCCGGGGTGCTGTGGGACGGGTCCCAGCGCAGCAGCGCGGGGGAGAGGTCGGGCGGCGGTTCGCCGCGCACGCAGGGGGCCAGCGTGATCGACCACAGGCGCGCGGCCAGCCCCAGGTAGGCGATGGACGCGGCCACGCGCGGCTCCGGTGCCCCCAGCCGCGCACCCACCAGCGCGAGGCGCGACCGCAGCGGTCCGGCGGCCCCGGCGTACAGCTCGGCGAGCGGGCGGGCGGAACCGTCCGGCGGGGGGCCGGAGCGCAGCGCGAAGAAGCCTTCCACGCCGCGCACCCTACGCGCCGCCCAGGCCGGCGACGGCGCGCGGGGTCACCGCACCCGCTCAGCGGGTTCAGCGCACGAGGTGCGCGGGCTCGTGGGTGACAGCCTCGATCTCGTGCCCGGCCTTGGCCAGCAGCTGGTGCGACAGGTCGCGCAGCGCCCGGGCCGCGGCGATCTCCTCGCCCACCTTCTGCTGGGCCGGGTCGCTGGGGTAGCGGTCGGCCCGGCCGTGGGACTTGAGCTCGCTGCCGTCCTGCAGCCGCATCAGGCAGGAGGCGCGGGTCTTGTCGCCGTCCTCCCAGAACTCCATCTCGATATTCATCCCGACGATCGTTTCCATGGGACTCACCTCCACCGCGTGGTCCTTCCAGGGTGCGGCATCCCCGGGCGGCGGGCTACTCCAGCCGGGGCAGCGCGACCCCCTGCGCGTCGGGCGAGCCGGGCCGGGTCAGGACAGGTCCACGCCCGGGTAGAGCGGGTACCCGGCCAGCAGGTCGGCGGCGCGGCCCCGCACCTGGTCAGCGACGCCCTCGGTGAGGGTGTAGCGCGCCTTGGAGGTGCCCTGGGGATCGGTGCGGCCGAGCACCGTGTGGATGAGGTCGGCCACCTCGTCCATCTCCGGCTCGCCCAGACCGCGGGTGGTCAGGGCCGGGGTGCCGATGCGCACCCCGGAGGTGTACCAGGCGCCGTTGGGGTCGGCGGGGATGGCGTTGCGGTTGGTGACGACTCCGGCGTCCAGCAGCGCGGCCTCGGCCTGGCGGCCGGTGAGCCCGTAGGACCCGGCGACGTCGAGGAGCACCAGGTGGTTGTCGGTGCCGCCGGTGACCAGGCGGGCGTCGCGGCGCCGCAGCCCGTCGGCCAGTGCGCGGGCGTTGTCCACGACGCGCTGGGCGTAGTCGCCGAACTCCGGCTGCCGCGCCTCGGCGAGGGCGACCGCCTTGGCGGCCATGACGTGGGGCAGCGGGCCGCCCAGGACCATGGGGCAGCCACGGTCCACCTGGTCGGCGAGGCTGTCGTCACACAGCACCATGCCGCCGCGCGGGCCGCGCAGGGACTTGTGCGTGGTGGTGGTGACGATCTGGGCGTGCGGTACCGGATCGAAGTCGCCGGTGAGGACCTTGCCCGCGACGAGTCCCGCGAAGTGCGCCATGTCAACCATGAGCGTGGCCCCGACCTCGTCGGCGATCTCGCGCATGATCCGGAAGTTCACCAGCCGCGGGTACGCGGAGTACCCGGCGATGAGGATGAGCGGCCGGAACGCGCGGGCGGCGGCGCGCACCGCCTCGTAGTCCAGCAGGCCGGTGTCCGGATCGGTGCCGTAGGAGCGCTGCTCGAACATCTTGCCGGAGATGTTGGGCCGGAATCCGTGGGTGAGGTGACCGCCGGCGTCCAGCGACATGCCCAGCATGCGCTGGTTGCCGAAGGCCCGGCGCAGCTCGGCCCAGTCGGCCTCGGCGAGGTCGTTCACCTGGCGCACGCCCGCCTTCCGCAGCGCGGGCGCCTCCACGCGCTGCGCCAGCACGGCCCAGAAGGCGACCAGGTTGGCGTCGATGCCTGAGTGCGGCTGCACGTAGGCGTGGCGGGCGCCGAACAGCTCGCGGGCGTGCTCGGCGGCCAGCGACTCGACGGTGTCCACGTTGCGGCAGCCCGCGTAGAAGCGGCGGCCGATGGTGCCCTCGGCGTACTTGTCGCTGAACCAGTTGCCCATGGTCAGCAGTACGGCGGGGGAAGCGTAGTTCTCGGAGGCGATGAGCTTGAGCGAGGCGCGCTGGTCGGCGATCTCCTGCCCGATCGCGTCGGCGACGCGGGGCTCTACGCCACGGATGACCTCCAGCGCGGTGCGGTAGGCGACGGTCTCCGGGGTGGCGGCGTCCGCCGGTGCCCAGCGGGCATCCGGCGCGGACGCGGACGACGGGGAGGAGGGGAAGGGGGTGGCCACGGGAACCTCCAGGAGGCGGCGGGAACGTGCTCCGGCGGCCCAGGCGCGCGGCAGCACACATCAGCGTTGATGGAGCCGCTCCCCAATGGTCAGTCCCATTTCCTCGCGCCAGTCACGGCTCGCGACCGAGCGTACCAAGCCCGCCTGGGGCCCGCCCCGCACGCCGTGTCCCCGAACGCGGGCCGCGTCAGGCGTGGTCGACCAGACTGGCGTGACCCTGCACCCGGGCACAGTGCGCGCAGCAGAAGAACTGGCCGTCCGACTGGACGCCGTGGCCGAGAATCCGGCACGAGCAGTTCTCGCAGACCGGCGCCATGCGCTGGGCCATGCACTCCAGGCTGTCGAAGACGTGCACCGCGCCGCCCTGGGCGTGGACCTCGAAGGACATCTCGTACTCGTTGCTGCAGACCTCACACACGGCCATGGCGCCCGTCACTCCTCGCGTAGGGGCGCGGGCCCCCTTGCCGGACCCGCGCCCGCCCCAGCATGGCCGTGGCCGCGCGGACCCGCCGCCACGACGCGAGAGCCGCCCACCCGCACCACCCCATAGGTCTATGCCCCTACCCCATCCGGCAGGCGACGCGCTCCACCCGGACCTCCGGTCCCCGGCCCACACCCGGAACGCCGTGGCTGACCCTGCCCAGCCCCGCCACCGAACCGGCCGCGACGGGGGTGCGGGCGCGCCCCGTCCGGCCGCGTGACACGCAGGGCAGACTGAGCGCATGAGCTGCCTGTTCTGCCGCATCGTCCGCGGCGACGAAGCCGCCCACCACGTGTACCAGGACGAGCACACCACCGCCTTCCTCGACGTCCGCCCCCTGTTCCCCGGCCACACCCTCCTCGTGCCGCGCACGCACCGCGAAACCCTCACGGACCTCGCCCTGGAGGAAGTGGGCCCCGTGTTCGCCGCCGTGCAGCGCGTCGCCCGCGCCGTCCAGCGGGCGATGGACGCCACTGGCACCTTCGTCGCCGCGAACAACCACGTCAGCCAGTCCGTGCCGCACTTCCACGTGCACGTCGTCCCGCGCAACCCCAAGGACGGCCTGCGCGGGTTCTTCTGGCCGCGCAGGCCGTACGCCGACGACGCCGAGGCCGCCGACGTCGCCGCCCGCATCCGCGCCGCGCTCACCGAACCGCCATCGTGAAGGCCGGGCCGGACAGCGAAACCCTGGGGACACCTAATCCGGCCCCGGAGCGTACGCGCGTACCGTCTCCACGGTGTCCGCGTCCCCGGGCCGCTTGTCCTCGCGGTACCGCAGGACGCGGGCGAAGCGCAGCGCCAGTCCCTCCGGGTAGCGCGGCGAGCGCTGGACGCCGTCGAAGGCGATCTCCACCACCAGCTCCGGACGCACCCGTACGCCCCACGGCTCGTGGGCTACGGCCAGTTCCCCCAGCCGCTCGGTCTGCCAGGCGAGCAGCACATCGGTGAGTCCCTTGAAGGTCTTGCCCAGCATGGCGAAGGAGCCGTCGGCGCGGCGGGCGCCCAGGTGGAGGTTGGACAGCTTGCCGGTGCGCCGGCCGTGTCCCCACTCGGCGGCCAGCACCACCAGGTCGAGGGTGTGCACGGGTTTGACCTTCAGCCACGCCGCGCCCCGGCGCCCGGCGCTGTAGGCGGAATCCAGCGCCTTGACCACCACGCCTTCGTGTCCGTGGGCGAGGACGTCCTCGGTGAAGGCGCGGGCGGCGGCGCGCTGCTGGCCGTCGGCCGGGTCGGGCACCGCGTGCCGGCGTACCCGCAGCGGTGCGGGGACGAGGCGTGCCAGCTCCGCGTGCCGCCGCTCGGCGGGCTCGTCCAGCAGGTCGCGGCCGCCGAGGGCCAGCAGGTCGAAGAAGACAGCCGAGACCGGCAGCGCGGTGCGGGCGGTGGCCACGTCGGTGCGGGAACCAACACGGGCGGCGATGTCCTGGAATGGCCGGGGGCGCCGCGTCTCGTCCAGCGCGATCACCTCACCGTCCAGGACGGCCTGGTCCACGGCCAGCTCCCGGGCCGCGCCGACGACTTCGGGCAGCCGCTCGGTGATCTCGTCCAGCGTGCGGGTGTAGACGCGGACGTGGTCGCCGTCGCGGTGCACCTGCACCCGGATGCCGTCGAGCTTTTCCTCCACGGCACACGGGCCGAGCCGGTCCAGTGCCTCGTCCACCCCGGCGGCGGTCTGCGCGAGCATCGGCTGTACCGGGCGGCCGACGGTGAGCCGGAAATCGGCGAGCGCGGCGGGGCCGTGGCCGAGGAGCGCCTCGGCCACGGCGCCCAGCGACCCGCCGAGCATCACCGCGCGCCGGACCTCGCCGGCGTCGGCCCCGCGGGCGGCGGCCAGCCCCTCCACGGCGAGCGCGTCGAGCGCGCCCTGGCGCAGCTCACCGGTGATCAGCCGGACCAGGAAGTCCTGCTCCTCCTGTGTCGCGGCGCCCAGGAGCGCGTGCAGGCGGTCGCGTCGTTCCGCTTGCGCGCCCTTGCCGGAGACGGCGGCGATGCCGTCCAGCGCCGCGTGCACCTCACCGAGCGTCAGGCTCGGCGCGGCGGCGGGCGGCACGGACTCGGCCAGCGTCCGCCAGCCGACCCCGATGCGCCGCTGCGGCAGCCGTCCGGCCAGGTAGGTGACGGCGACGGGCGCCTCGGCGGGCTCGGCGGCCCGGAACAGCCCGGCCAGGTGGGCCACCTTCGCGGAGCGCGCGGAGGTAGCCGCCACGGCGCGGGACGTGCGGGCCAGATCGGCGAGCAGCATGGCCCCATCCTCGCGCAACGCCCGCCTCCTTGCCCGTGCGGACCACCTGTGGCGCACAGCGCGTCCCCCAGGGCCGCGCCCGCCTCGCCCGTCCGCCGCTCACCCCGCGCCCTTCCGCCTGCGGCAGAGGTGTGCGCGTCAGGTTCCGGGGATACCTCGTAGGCTCATCGGTGGACCGGAGGTCAACCTCGGGCTGGCACGCGTGCTGGACCGTATCGAGGTGCTGGTGGAGGAGTGCGCATGGCTGACACCCCACGGCGGAGCCGCGCCCGGGACCGGGACGCGGAAGGGCGTGCCCGCAACGCCCGGCCGCGCGACGGCCTCGGTCGCCCCCTGCCCTACGGCAGCCCCGGTGTCGAGCGGCAGGCGGAGGGCGTGGTGCGTACCCCGGCGCAGGCCCTGGCGGAGGCACAGCGCCTGCTGGACGCCGGGCGGCCCTTCCACGCGCACGAGGTGCTGGAGGACGCCTGGAAGGCGGGGCCGCCCCAGGAACGGGAGCTGTGGCGCGGCCTGGCCCAGCTGGCCGTCGGCGTGACGCACGCGGCGCGCGGCAACCCCACCGGTGCGGCCGCCCTGCTGCGGCGCGGCGCGGCTTCCATCGAGCCGTACGCCGCCGCACCGCCGCACGGGGTGGACGTGGCCGGGCTCAGCGCGTGGGCGGCGGCACTGGCCGGGGAACTACCGGGGGCGGCCGCGCCGTCCGCCGCCCGGGTGGCGCCACGGCTGCGCGGGTGACAGGTCGGGGGCGGGGCGCGGCGAAGGACGAGCGTCGTAACGGTTCCCGTTCTCCCCGTCACGGATGGTGCGGACGGTTGACGCTGTTTTGTAACCGCTGGTAACGCCTGTTGAGCTGCACTGGAGGCCGGGGAGCCGGGGTGTGCTGCGGCCATCCTGGGCGCCGCGCCCACTCCTGCCCATCTCACCTGTGCACGGTGCACAGGCGGCGGGTTCGGCATCCCACTAGCGTCCGGTCTCGTCCGTGCACCACCTACGCCTGTGCACGGCACGCCCGTGCACCACACACGCGCCGCCGGACCACCGTCACCCGCGGGCTGGCCGCGCTCGCACCGCTGGGGGCCGTTATGCAGAGGGTGGTCGAGCCGTCACCGTATCGCCGTACGCGCCGCGAGGGAACAGGACCGTGGGGCGCCCCCAGACGGTCCGTCCGGGCGGACCGTCTGCCGCGGGGCAGCCTCTCATGAGGACCGCGTCGCCTTTACCGTGGCATGTTCTGTTCGGCGAGGCACCGCCGCCAGAATTGCGCGGCTACCAGGGCAGCGTCGTGCAGGCCCCCCGGGGCAGCGCGCTGGAGGCCCTGCAGGCCATGCGGCAACACGGCGCCGGTGTCGGCGCGCTGCTGGTCTGCCTCGTGCACGAACTGGCCCATGTCCCCATCGCGCCCGAGGACGGCCCCTGGCAGTGGCCGCCGCCCAGCGCGCTGTGCCGCCGCCGGATAACCCGGTGCAGCTCCGGGGACGGTAGTGCCCTGGACTACCGGCCCTGCACCGCCCGCTTCTGGCTCCGCCCACCCGAGACTCCCGGCGTCCTGACGGACGGTCACGCCTTCTACGACACGCTGTGCCGCGTCCGTTCCCTGCGCCGGCGTTCCCCCCAGGCCCAGTTCCCAAGGCCCGCTCCGGTGCCGTTGCCCACCCCCGGCATTCCCTACGAAGACGTAAGTCCGCAAGAATCACCCCACGGGCCACACCCGTCCCACGGGCCGGACCCGCAGCACCACCAGCACCACCCGCAGGATGTGGACGACCTGTACCACCGCTGGACGTCGTGAGGCGCGCTGCGCGCCGCCACGGCCCGTACGGAGGGAACGCATGCGCATCGGGGTCCGGCTGGACGCCCGCGAGCTCCACGCCGCACTGCTGGACGGTGACCGCGTGCACGGCGCGGCCACCGCACCCGTCAGCGGTGCGGCGTTCCCGCATGCCGCGGCCGACCGGGCGCTGCGCGGGCTGATCGCCGCCGCGGCCGCGCCCGTCACCTCCGTGACCTGGGACATCTCCGGCCGCCTCGCGGCAGCGCTCACCACCGCGACGAGCGAACGCTCAACCCACCTAGGTTCCACGAGGGGTGACGACGCGTCCGCGTGCGGTGAAGACCAGCAGGCGGCAGCCGCCGTGCGGCCGGTGGGAGCGCTGCGGCTCGTGCCCCGGCCGCCCGCCGTGCCGGCGGCGGGGGACCACCCGGCGCCCCTGGTGCGCGCGCTGGTCGCCGGCCGCGGCAGCGCACCCGGCGGCCACGACCTGTTCGGCACCGAACTGGCCCCGCTGGACCGGGCAGCAGTGCTGCGCCGTGCCGAGACCATGACGCGGGCCGGGCTGACCACGGTGGCCGTCACCGCCACCGGCGCCACCGCCCGCCCCGACCACGAACTGGAGGCCGCGGCGGCCATCCTCGACCGCTTCCCCCGGCTGCGGCTGTGCCTGTCCCACGAGACCGGCGGCCTCGGCCTGCTGGAACGCGAGGCCACCACCGTCATCAACGCGGCCCTGCTCGACCCCGCCGAGGCGCTGATATCCGGCGGTGAGCAGACCACGAAGGCGCTGCCCGGCGCGCCCGCCTGCTGGTTCGCCACCTCAGACGGCGGCCGGGTCTCCGGCCGCCGCCTCAGCTGGCTGCCCGTGCTGGGACTCGCGGCCAGCGGGGCCGCCGCCCTCACCGCCGCCGCCCGGCTGGCGGGCACCCCTGACGCCCTGGTGCTGCTCATCGCGGGCGGAGCGCTCACCGTGGGCCAGGTCCGCGAGGGGCTGCCGCACGTGGAGGCCGACCTGCCCGGCGTCGAGGGCGTCCGCATCGCCGCGCCCCAGCCGGTGCTCAGCACCGCGCCCGCCCGCTGTGGCGGCACCGCGCTGCTGGCCGCGCGCAGCCGCCACACCGCCGACGTCATCGCCGTACAGGACGAGGCACAGGCCCGCGTGGCGGAGGACTTCCTGCGCCTGACACATGGCCAGGCCCGGTTGCTGCGCCCCGACGCCGACCTGGCCGCCGCCGGTGCCGCCTGCACCGAACCGGGCGCCTGGCTCGATCTGCTGGTGCCCGTCGGTACCGGACAGACGCTCCCGGAGGTGCAACTCCAGGCCGAACAGCGGGCGCTGGACCTGGTGGCCGCGCACGGCGCCGAGCCCGGCTCCGCCCGCATCGTGCGCTCCTCGGCCACGGCCGTCGGCTACCTGCTCATCTACCGGCTGCAGATCCGGGCGGTCAGCACCCCGGTGCCGGGGGCCGCCCCATGACGGCCCCCGGCCCCCTGCGGCACATCGCCGCCCGCGACGTGCCAGTCCTCGTCGCGGGGAACGAACTGCTCAGCTCCGGCCGCGGCGCCGGCGGTCTGGACGGGCTGGCCCTGTGCGTCGAAGCGCTGCTGGACCGCCACGGCCCGGTGCCGCTGATGCCGCTGGACGGGTTGTCACCCGACGCCCGCTGCGCCGCCGTCGGCGCCGTCGGCGGCTTCGCACCGCTGATGGAACTGCCCTTTGGCGGAGACGAGTTCGCCACCGCCGTGCGCGTGCTGGAGGACCGCACCGGGCACCCGCTGGACGCCGTCGTCGCGCTCAACTCCGCAGGCCCCAACGCGCTCGTGCCCATCGCGGCCGCCGCCGCACTCGGGCTCCCCCTGGTGGACGGCGACGGCATGGGCCGCATCCTGCCACTCATCCACCAGACCACCTACGCCCTGGCCGGACTGCCCGTCACCCCGTTGGCCGCCGTCAGCGCCGCCGGGGACAGCGTAGTGCTGACCAGCTCCACCGCCCGGGCCGAACGTCTCCTGCGCGGCCTCGTCGACGCCGCCGGCGGTCTGATGACGTGTGCCATGTACCCCGCGACGGCGGGCCAGCTGCGGCACGCGGCGATCCGCGGGTCCACCAGCCGCATCATGCGCATGGGCGAGCTGCTCACCACGCAGCCCCGCCACCCGGCCGTGCTGGCCGGGCTCAGCCGCACCGTGGGCGCCCGGCTGCTGGCCAGCGGCCGCGTCGTCGCCCTGGACCTGCCCAGCCCCACCGCCTCCGCGCAGCAGTACCCTTCGATGCCGACCAGCATCGTGGTCTCCGACCCCGCCGCGGATGGCCCCGTGGTACGCCTGGAGGCGCAGAACGAAATCCTGCTGGCGCTGATCGACGGTGCCGTGGTCGCCGCCGTACCGGACGTGGTGTGCCTGCTGGACCGGCAGGCTCTGCGGCCGGTCGGCGTGGAGGGCGTCGCCGTAGGAGACCACGTGGACGTGCTGGTCATCCCGGCCGCACCGATGTGGCACAGCGCCGCCGGGCTCGCCCTGGCCGGGCCGCGGGCGTTCGGGTTCCCGGTACGCCACCCCGACGAGGAAGGCAGTCGATGAGCCGCAGCCGGCCCTCCGGTGCGCTGACCGTGGCCGAACTGGTGCGCTTTGGCCCGCTCAGCGGTGCCCGCACCTGTGCCGAGGACCACCTGGACCGTCCGGTCACCGGTGTCAGCCTCGTCTCCGATCTCGACCAGGCCCGCCGCTGCGCCCCGCAGACGGCCATGGTGCTCCACCCGGTCGCCGCCCAGGGCAGCTGGGCGCTGGAGGCCGCTCTGCGGTTCGCCTGGGAACGCAACGCCTCCTGCGTGGTGGCGCCGGTGGCCGTCCC
This sequence comes from Streptomyces sp. JJ66, assembly GCF_019303495.1. Classification (GTDB taxonomy): domain Bacteria; phylum Actinomycetota; class Actinomycetes; order Streptomycetales; family Streptomycetaceae; genus Streptomyces. Next base: position 53,929 of record NZ_JAEVFI010000008.1, read on the forward strand.
CATCACCGGGTCCACGCCGCAGCTCGCCGAACGGCTGCGGATGCCGCTGCTGTCGGTGGCCGATCCGCCCCGGCTCGCACTGGACCTGGCCGTCGCCATCGCCGACACCGACGCCGCCCGCGACCGGCTCATCGCCCGCTGCGCCGTCCTGTTCGGCGAACGCTCCAGCCTGCGCGGCATCGTCGGCGTCCTCAACGCGGAAGTACCCGGGGCGGTGGCCGCGCTGCGCACCCATGACGGCTACCTGCTCGCCGGACGGGCCGCCGCCGGACGCCCGCACGACGCGGCCCCCGCCGAGGGCCGCCGCGTCACCGTGCCGGTGCCGGGCCCCGACGGGCGGCCGTGGGCGGTGCTCGTGGCCCAGCTCGGCGAGTCCGCCCCCGCCTGGGCCGAGACCGTCACGACCATCCTCGAACTCGCCCGCGCCCCCCTCACCGCGGCCGGCGCCGGGCTGCGGCTGTCCCTGTCCCACCAGGCCGGGCGGGACCGGCTGCTGCTGGAGACCCTGCTGCGCGGCGACACCAGCCCGCCGCGGGAACACCCCTGGCCCGACGACGCCGGGCAGCCCGAACCCCACGCCCCGGACGGCTCCGAGGAAGCGGACGGCGGCGGACTGCCCGCCGAACAGCTCGCCCGCGAGGCGGGCTGGCCCGTGGACGGACGGCATGTGGCCGTGCGGCTCCGTCCCGCCCGCCCCGGCACCGCCGACCTCGACGGCGTCGCTCCCGGCGTCATCGCCGCCTGGCAGAGCGGCCGCTTCACCGCCCCGCTCGTGGCCGGACGCGACGGCTGGACCACCTGGTTCACCGGCAGCGACGCCGAGCACGTCGTCCGCCTGGTGCGGCGCAGGCTCGCCCAGGCCCGCATCCCGCTGCCGCTGAGCGCGGGCGTCGGCGAAGTGGGCGAAGGCGTGGAGGGGTTGCGCCGTTCCGTGCGCGAGGCCGCGCTCGCCGCGACGGCCGCCGGTCACCTCGGCCCCGGCACCGTCGAGCGGTACGGCAGCCTCGGACCGCGCGCGGTGCTGGCCGCGCTGCCGGTCACCGAGGTCGCCGCCGCCGCGCGCACCCTGCTCGCGCCGCTGCTGGACGACGCCAAGTCCGGCGTGCTGCTGGCCACGCTCGCCGCGTTCCTGGACTGCGCCGGGTCCACCGGGGCCGCCGCCGCGCGCCTGGGCGTGCACCGCAACACGGTGCTGGGCCGGCTGGAGCGCGTCCGGGCCCGGGGCGTGGACCCGGACGCGCCCGACCACCGGCTAGCCCTGCACCTGGCCTGCCACGCCCTGCTCAGCACCGGCGAAAGGGGCACCGGCTGACGCGCCGTAGACCTCGGCCGCACGGGCCGCCGAGACCTGGCCGTCCAGCACGTCCGCCCGCACCGCACCGGGGTCGCGCTCGGCCGCGTCGCCGTACCCGCCGCCGCCCCCGGTCAGGCAGCGCACCACGTCACCGGCGCGCAGCCGCACGCCGTTGCACTTCAGCAGCCGCCGTTCGTCCGGCCCCCCGGGGTTGATGATGACCTTTGGCGGCACCGCGTCCTGACCCCCCGCCAGGCCCCACGCCGGGGTCACCGAGCGCTCGAACCACAGCGACACCGTGCAGTCGGCCAGCGCCCGGTACTCGCGCACCACCCCGTTGCCGCCGCGCCAGCGCCCGGCGCCGCCGGAGTCCGGGCGGATGCCGTAGTGCGTGACCCGCAGCGGATAGCGGGCCTCGAACACCTCCACCGGCAGGTCCTTCAGCGAGCCGTTGACGTTGTTGATCAACGCGTCCTGCCCGTCCGAGCCCCGCCAGGCGCCCCAGCCGCCGAGCGTGGCCTCCAGGCTGACGTAGGGCCGGGCCACCCGCGGATCGGTGCCCGCGAACGTCACCACCATCGAGTCGCCGTGGCTGGCCGCCGCCACCCGGTCGGGCAGCGCGGGCGCCAGCGCCTTGGCCACCAGGTCGATCAGCAGCCCCAGGTGCGAGAAGTACCACTGGCACGCGGCCGGGGGCTGGGCGCCGAACACCGACCCCTCGCGCACCCGCACCTCAAGCGGCCGGAACGAACCGCCGTTGCCGGGCACCTCCGGGCTTACCAGCAGTTTGTAACCCACCCGGCACGCCGAGACCGCCTGGGCCACCCCGCAGTTGACCGGGCCGGTGGTCTGGTCGGCGGACTCGGTGATGTCGAAGGTGAGCTGCGAGCCCGCGACGGTGATGCGCAGCCGGACCGGGACCGGCGTGTCCAGGTCGATGCCGTCGTTGTCCAGAAAGCCCTCGGCCGCGTACTCGCCGTCCGGGATGGCGGCGATCACCTCGCGCTCCAGCGCCTCGGTCTGCCGGAAGATCTCATCGCGCGCCGCGCGCAGCGTCGCCAGGCCGAAGCGGTCAACGATCTCCGCCAGCCGCCGCTGGCCCATGCGGATCGTGGCGATCATGGCGTTCATGTCGCCGGTGGTCGGATAGGGGAAACGCACATTGGTGGCGATCGTGTCGATCACCCCGGGCACGTCCTCGCCCGCCTCGACGAGTTTCTGCGGACCCATGCGCAGGCCCTCCTGGAAGATGTTCACCGAGTCCGTCGACCCGCCGGGGTCCTTGGAGCCGACGTCGATCCAGTGCGCGCGGGTGGCGGTGAACCCGGCCAGCTCGCCCCCGGTGAACACCGGGCCGAAGATGGTGACGTCGTTCAGGTGCGTCCCGCCGAGGTAACTGTCGTTGAGAATCCACACGTCGCCCGGCTGCCAGCACTGGCGGCCGAACCGTTCCTCGGTGGCCTTCGTGCAGCTCTCCAGGTTCCCCAGGAAGATCGGCAGCCCGGCCGACTGCCCGAGCACCTGGTGCTCGTCGTCCAGCAGCGCCACCACACAGTCGCCGCACTCGTAGATGACCGGCGTGTAGGCCGAGCGCATGAGCGTGGCGTTCATGTCGTCGGCCGCCGAGATCACCGCGTTGCGGACGATCTCCACGGTGACCGGGTCCACCGTCGTCTCCGCCGCTGTGACCGTGCCGCTGGCCGGGCTGTTCACCGCGCTGTTCATGGGGCCTCCCTGCGGACGAGGAGCGAACCGAAGGCGTCCATCTCGACGCCGTAACTGGGGGGTACGACGGTCGTGGCCGTCGGTTCGGTGATCACGGCCGGTCCGGCGAACGCGTGCCCTGCGCGCAGGTCCTCGCGCGCGACGACCACCGTCTCCCGTTCCGCGCCGCCGAAGACCACGCGGCGCCGCCGCGCCGGGAACTGGGGGCCGCCGGCCGGTTCCAGCGGCTTGGGGGCCGCGCGCCCCAGGTCGCCCAGCGCGGTCACCCGCAGCGTGGTGAACTCAACCGGCGCGCCCGGGTTGGCGTGCCCGTACCGCTCGCGGTGCAGCGCGGCGAACCGCTCGGCGACGACATGCCGGAAGTCCGCGCGTGCCGGTTCGTCCGGGCTTTCCAGCGGCACCGTGAGGGTGTACTCCTGCGCGGCGTACCGGATGTCCAGCGCCGCCTCGGCCCGCCGGTCGGCGGGCGGCACGCCCTCGCTGTCCAGCGAGCGCAGCGCCTGCCCGGCCGCGCGGGTCAGGCGGGCTGCGAGCTCGGCGCCGTCCAGGTCGGCGTCCAGCCGGAAGTACGGCTCGGCGAAGTCGCGCCGGATCTGGGTCTGGAGCATGCCCCACGCCGACAGGGCCCCGGGGAAGCGCGGCACGACGACCTCTTCGATGCCCAGCTCCCGGGCGAGGAAGACGCTGTGCATCGGCCCGGCGCCGCCGAACGCCACCAGAGAGAAACGATTCGGCTCGATGCCCCGGGAGACGGTGATCGTGCGGATCGCCTGCGCCATCTTGGCGTTGGCTACGTCACACACACCCTCCGCCATGGCTCGCGCCGACAGCCCGAGCCCTTCCCCGAGCGTTCCCAGCGCCGCGCGGGCCCGGTCGGCGTCCAGCGGGAGCCGTCCTCCGGCGAAGGCGTCGGCGTCCAGCCGGCCCAGCACCAGATTGGCGTCGGTGACCGTCGGCTCGGTGCCGCCCCGGCCGTAGCAGACCGGGCCGGGGTCCGCGCCCGCCGAGCGCGGCCCCACGCGCAGACCTCCGGCCCGCGCGTACGCCACCGAGCCGCCGCCCGCGCCGATCGTGTGGAGGTCCACCACGCTCATCAGCACCGGCAGGCCCTCCAGCCGGGCCTCGGCCGCCACGTCCGGCTCGCCGTCCACCACCAGCGAGACATCGAAGGACGTGCCGCCCATGTCCACGCAGATCAGGTTCGGCCGCCCCAGGGCCCGGGCCAGTGCCACCCCGCCCATCGTGCCGCCCACCGGTCCGGACAGCAGCGTCTGCAACGGCCGTCTGCGCGCCGTCTGCGCGGTGATGACGCCGCCGGAGGACTGCATCACGTGCAGCGGAGCCCGCGCCGTGGCCGGGCGCTCGGCCAGCGTGGCGGTCAGCCCGGTCAGGTAGCGTTGCACCACCGGACCGATGTAGGCCTCCAGCACCGCCGAGGAGGTGCGCTCGTACTCGCGCCACTCGTTGGCCGCCTCGTGCGACAGGGAGATGGACACTTCCTCGCCCAGCTCCCGCACCAGCAGCTCCCGGGTGCGCAGTTCGTGCGCGGGATTGGCGTGGCTGAACAGGTAACCCACCGCGACGGCGGTGAACCCCTCGGCGCGGAACCGCTCGGCGGCCTTGCGCACCGCGGCCTCGTCCAGCGGCTCGATCTCCGCCCCGCCGGCGTCCAGCCGCCCGCCCACCGCGACGATGTCCCGCAGCGGCACCAGCGGTTCGGGCTTGCGGTAATGCAGGTCGTACAGCCGCTCCCGCGGGCCGCGCGCGATGTGGTAGGTGTCGGCGGCAGCGGCACTGGCCAGCAACAGCACGCGGGCACCACGGCGTTGCAGCAGCGCGTTGAGCCCCTGCGTCGTGCCGTGCACCAGGAAGCCGACCTCGTCACCGGGGCCGACGACCGACTCCAGCGCCGCGAGCACGCCCCGCGTCAGGTCCCCGGGCGTGGTCGCCGCCTTGCCCGCGCGGTAATCGCCCGTCGCCTCGTCATAGGCCACGACATCGGTGAACGTACCCCCGATGTCCATCGCCACCCGTAAGTCCCGCATGCCCGCTCCTCCCTCGGTGTGCTGGCGCCCAGGCTACGCGGGCACCGGCGGGCGGCGGGCCGCACACGGCCGGTTCCGGCCTTCCGGGCGCACCCGGCGGTGTCGGGTCCGGCGTCACCCGTGTGGCGTCGGCGCGCTCCGGTACCGGTCCGGGACGGCCCCCAGGCGTCCGCGCAGGGGGGCGGGCCCGCGCCGTGGGACCGGGTGGGCTGACCGGCGTCACACCCGGCCCACGCGCCCGGCGCCGCACGGATCACGCCGACGGCTCACGGCGGGGGCCTCATCCGCACTACGCTTGACCCACCCACGGACCCGACTCGCATCAGCCGACGGAGCACGCCATGGATGCCGGAACCTCCCGCAGGCACGAACGGCGGCGGGGACGTCACTTACGACAGCTGCGCCGGGACTGCGCGCGGACGCTCGACGCCCTGCGCATCGGCGGCGCCGACGACATCTTCGCCCTGTGCGCCGCCGTGGGCCAGCGGCGCGCCCGGCCGGTGCGCCTGGCGCCGGTCGATCTGCGAGCTACCGGCGTCTACGGCCTGTGGCTCGCCACCCACACCGAGGACGTCGTGCTCTACGAAGCCCGCACCAGCCGCCTGCACCAGGAGCACATCGTCGCCCACGAACTCGCCCACATCCTGTGCGACCACCACCGTGACGGCGGCTTAGAAGACGCCGCCGTCCGCCTGCTGTTCCCCCACCTCGACCCGGCCACCGTGCGGGGAATGCTGGGCCGCTGCGGCTACCTGGACGCCGAGGAGCAAGAGGCGGAACTGATGGCCTCACTGCTGCTGCCCCGCGTCCAGCGCCGGTCCGCCGAGGCGATGTGGGCACCGCCGCACGACGCCGCGCGCACCCTCGCCCGCATCGAGAGCGTCATCGGCCAGAACCCGGCGACGGACCGCTCCTGAGCCATGGCCTACCAGATCCTCTCCTGGGCCAGTGCCCTCGTCGGCATCGTGGCCGTCCTGTACAAGCTGCCCGGCCTGCCGCGGCACCGTGGCGACGCCGCGTACGTAGCCCTGTGCCTGTACTTCCTGTGCTCCGGTCTCAGCTTCTTCGTGGAACTGGACCACCTGCGCGGCCACATCGCCGCGTTCCTGCACTACCCGAACATCACCACGTTCCTGTGCCAGGGACTCGTCGTCGTCCTCACCGGGGCCCAGCAGGTGGTGCTCGTGCACTGGGCGCACGAGCCCGGCACCGCCCGCCGCAAGGCGCGGCGGCGCGTGCTCGGGTACGGCGGTGCCCTGGGGGTGCTGGCGGTGCTGTTCTTCTTCGTTCACCCGCCCACCCGGCTGGGCAGTGCTGAGGTCACCGTGCTGCTGAACCTGGAGAACCCGGGATACGCCGGGTACTTCGCGTTCTACCTGGCTATCTGCGCGGTGGGGCAGGTCGAGGCGGTGCGGCTCTCGCTGCGGTACGCCCGGATCGCCAACCGCTCCTGGCTGCGGGCGGGCATGTGGGCGGTGGCCGCGGGCGCCACGCTCATCCTCCTCTACTGCCTGACCCGCTATCTGCAGGTCGTCGCGCTCCACACGGGGCTGCCGGAACCGTGGCCCGACCTGTACTGGATCGCCGGGAGCATCGGCTCCATCCTCCAGGTGGTCGGCTGGACGGTGCCGTCGTGGGGGCCGCGCCTGTCGCAGGCCGCACGCTGGCTGGCCGACTACCGCGCCTACCGGCGGCTGCGTCCGCTGTGGCTGGCCCTGTACGAGGCCATCCCCGCTATCGCCCTGGACGCCCCGCCGTCCGGCCCGCTGGGCGTGGTGCCGCCGCGTGAACTGGAGTACCGGCTCTACCGCCGCGTCATCGAGATCCGCGACGGCCAGCTCGCGCTGCGCCCGTACCTGGACCCGGACCGGGTCCGTGCCGACGCCGAGCGCCTCGGCCTGCCCGAGGACACCGCGCCCACCGTCCGCGAGGCGCTGCTGCTGCGCAGCGCCCTGCGGGCCCGGGCTGCCGGGGCCCGCGCGCCCGGTGGCGCGGTCGAGCCGGTGACCCACGCACCGGACGGTGATATCAGCGAGGAGGTCGCGTGGTTGACACAGGTGGCGCGGCATTTCAAGCTCTTGGACGCCGGTCCCGCTCCAGCGGACCGGGCCCGCGTCCCGGCCGACTCCTGACGCGGACGGCCGTGGCGGTCCGCGTCAGTCCGCGACCGCCCGGGCCAGCCCCGTGCCAGCCCGCGACACCGCGTGCCCGCCCGTGCCCGTTCGCGAGAGAGGAGACCGCCCATGACCCCCGCCGCGCGTGAACTCGCCTACGCCTGCCGGGTGCGTCAGGCGACGCGCGGCGTGCTCGTGCTGGAGGCCCGCGCGGGCGCGGTCACCGCCGCCCCGGTCGCGGCGCGTCTCGCCCCGCGGTTCCTGTGCGACCCGCGCCGCCCGGCGGACGGCGGTCTGCGCCCCGGCAGCGAGGCGGGAGCCGCCCTCGCCGAGCTGACGCAGGTGGCGGGCTGGCTGCTGTTCGACGCCGAACAGCAGCGCGCGGCGCACCGTTTCAGCACGCTCGCCCTGACCCTCGCCCGGGCCAGCGGCGACCGCGCCAGCGAGCGCCTGGTCCTCGCCACCCTGGCCATGCAGGCCGCCCACCTTGGCCGGCCCGGGGCCGCACTCCGGCTCTCCGGCACGGCGCTGACCGCCCCCCGCCTGACGCCCCGGGTCGCCGCCGTCTTCCGGCTGCGCCAGGCCCAGGCCCACGCCCTCGGCGGACGGCGCGCCGCCGCGTTGCGGGCGGTGCGGCACGCCCACAGCCTGGTCCTGGACGGCCCCGCCGACCGCGACCCCGCCTGGGTGTGGTGGGTGGACGAGGTGGAGACCGCCGGCCACCTCGGCCTCACCTACGCCGCGCTCGGCGCCTGGCACCGGGCGGTGGACCAGCTCACCGCCGTCACCGGAGCGGGCGGCTTCCGCGCGCTGTTCGACGCCGAGCTGCTGGCCGCCCAGCTGCGGTGCGGGGCCTGGCGGGACGCGGCCGCCCTCGCCGCCGACCTCGCGGCACGCGCCGACCGCCTCCAGTCGGCCCGGGCGACGCGCGTGCTGCATCGCGCGCTGCGCCCCCTGCTCACCGCCCCGCCCACCGGGCCCACCCCGCCAGCCGCCGTGCGGGAGGCGGCGCACTGGCTCGACGCACACCTGCGCGTCCCGCACGACGGTACGACCGGGAGGAGCAGCTGACCGTGTCCCACGTCTCCAGCACCCCGAGCAGGAACCTCACCTGGGTCGCCCTGCTGGTCATCAGCCTCCTGGCCCTGGGCGCCGCGCTCGCCGCCCTGGGCACCAGCGCCTGGGGTGGTCCGGCGGCGCCCGCCGCCGATCCGGCGGCCGCGCGGTCCGCGCACGATGAGCGGTATGTGGAGACGCGGCTGCTGTTCGGCACCGGCCGCCATAACGGCGAACCGCCCGTCACCGAGCAGCAGTTCCGCGCCTTCGTCGATTCCGAGGTCACTCCGCGCTTCCCCGCCGGGCTCACGCTCCAGGAGGGCTACGGCCAGTGGCGGGACAAGGACGGCGACATCAACGGCGAGCGTTCCTACGAACTGACCCTGCTCTATCCGGCCGACAGCGCCGAGAAGAGCAGCGCGGCCATCGAGAAGATCCGCGAGCTGTACACGGACCGCTGGGGCCTGGAGTCGGTGGGCCGCGTCGACGAACCGGTCACCGTCTCGTGGTAAGCTCCGGCGCGGGCCCCGCACCCGCGCCGCGGGTGCCAGGCGCGGGTACAGGTGCTCTTCCCCGGCGACGGAGTGGCGCACCAGCCTCGCCTACTTGCGGCGGGCGGCCGCCGCCACGCAGGCCAGCGCGGCGCCTGCCAGGGCGGCGCGGCGCAACGCGGTGCGGCGGCGGCCGCCCCAGCCGCCGTGGACCTCGCCCGCACCCGGCGCCGGGGTGTAGAGGTTGCCGTGGCTGGGAGCCGCGGTGTGCTTGCGCGAGAGGTGCCGCCTGGCGAACTGGCGCGCCATCAGCCGCTCGGTGCGCCCGGGAGCGCAGCGGGCGTCGCGCACCAGGGAACGCCCCGCCGGACCGACCACGACCTCGCGCCGCGGCCGCTGGGCGAGGCCGACGATCGCCTTGGCCACCCGCTCGGGGCTATAGACCGGGGGCATGGCCCGCACCCGGTGCCCGGTGTAGTTGGCGCCCTGCTGGAACAGCGGGGTGTCGATGGTCGCGGGCAAGACCGTGCACACGTGCACGGTCTTCTCGCCCGCCAGCCGCAACTCCTGCCGCAGGCTGCCGCCCAGCGACCGGACGGCGGTCTTGGACATGCCATAGGCATGGGTATAGGGCTGGCTGACCTGGCCCACGACGGAGGAGACGTTGACCAGCGTGCCGTGGCCCTGCTCGCGCATCGCCCGCAGCGCCGAGCGCGCACCGTGCACGGTGCCCAGCACGTTGACGTCCAGGACGGTGCGCAGGTCCCGCAGCGGCACCTCCTGGAACGGCCCGAAGACGGTGACGGCCGCCGAGTTGACCCACACGTCGATCCGGCCGAACTCCTCCAGCGCGCGGTGCGCCAGCCAGGCCACCTCCTGATTGTCGGTGACGTCGGTGGGCACGACCAGCGTCCGCGCGCCACGGTACCGCTCGCACTCCCCGGCTGCCGCCCGCAGGGCGTGTTCCCGCCGGGCCGCCAGCACGACCGTGCAGCCCTCCTTCGCGAACGCCTTCGCCGTCGCCCGGCCGATGCCGCTGGACGCTCCAGTCACCACGACCACGGAGTTGCGCAAACCCATGCTCTGACCTCCTTGTACCGCACGGTGAGCGGGACGCGGCCCGCGCCGCCCGGCCCGGCCGGGTACCCGGCCGGGCGCCGGTCAAGCCCGGTTTCGGACGGGAGAAACCAGCGGGTTTCTCTTCCCGCCGCCTGCTGGCTCCTCGGACCGGCGACGCCCATCCGCTCCGCGACCGGCCCCGAGGGGCGCACGGAGAGCGGGCCTCGCGTGGGGTTCGGCAGTTTCGACAGGCGCCTTCGCCTCCCGGGCCTGGGCGCTGGCGCCGCACGGCCGCGACGTGCGGTGAGCGGCCGTCCCGCACCGCACCCCCCCGGACCGGGTCAGCGACGAAGACCGGCGCTCGGGAGGCACTGATCCGTGCCCGTACACCGCTGCCGGGGACGCGGCGCGGCGGGAGCGGCAAATCCGGGCCGCGCGGCCGGGTGAGTTTGTGCGCGGGCTGTTTCAGATGGGCACAGCCGGTCACTTGATGGGACGTTGCCGTATGACCTAGCGGAGGAACCATGGATAAGCCGAACCCGGTCAGGGCCGCCGCGGACAAGGTGGTCGAGGCCGTGCGCGGTTCCGACAGCACACCGGAGGTGCCGGGCGCCCCGAGCAGCGAGCCGGCCCCGCTCCAGGAGCCGACGCGGCCGCGCGGCCCGCTTCCGCCCAAGCCCGACCAGCGCGGCCCGGACACCTACACGCCCACCGGCGAGGCCACCGGGGTGGACCAGGCGGCGGTGGCGCAGACCGGCGAGCGGCTGACCACGGCGCAGGGTGTGCGGCTGCCGGACTCCGACCACTCCCTGAAGGCGGGACCACGCGGCCCGGTGCTGCTCCAGGACCACCACCTGCGGGAGAAGATCACCCACTTCGACCACGAGCGCATCCCCGAGCGGGTGGTGCACGCGCGCGGTGCCGCCGCGCACGGCGTGTTCACCGGCTACGGCACGGCGGCCAGCGTCACCAAGGCCGCCTTCCTCGCCAAGGACGTCCAGACCCCCGTCTTCGTACGCTTCTCCACCGTGCTCGGCTCGCGCGGCTCGGCCGACACCGTGCGCGACACCCGGGGTTTCGCGACGAAGTTCTACACCGAGCAGGGCACGTTCGACCTGGTCGGCAACAACATCCCGGTGTTCTTCATCCAGGACGCCATCAAGTTCCCCGACGTCATCCACGCGGGCAAACCCCACCCGGACCGGGAGATCCCGCAGGCACAGAGCGCGCACGACACCTTCTGGGACTTCGTCTCCCTGCACACCGAGGCCCAGCACCACACGCTGTGGAACATGTCCGACCGGGCTGTCCCGCGCTCACTGCGCATGATGGAGGGCTTCGGCGTCCACACCTTCCGGCTGGTCAACGCCGAGGGCACGACAACGCTGGTGAAGTGGCACTGGAAGCCGAAGGCGGGCGTCCACTCGCAGGTGTGGGAGGAGGCGCAGATCACCAGCGGCATGGACCCCGACTTCCACCGCCGCGACCTCGCCGATTCCATCGAGGCGGGCGCCTACCCGCAGTGGGAGCTGGGCATCCAGACCTTCCCCGACACCCCCGAGCAGACCTTCGAGGGCATCGACCTGCTCGACCCGACGAAGATCGTTCCCGAGGAGCTGGCCCCCGTCCAGCCGATCGGTCTGCTCACCCTCAACGCCAACCCAAGCAACTTCTTCGCCGAGACCGAGCAGGTCGCCTTCCACCCCGGCCACCTGGTGCCCGGCATCGACCTCACCGACGACCCGCTGCTGGCCGGACGCCTGTTCTCCTACCTCGACACCCAGATCACCCGCCTGGGCGGTCCCAACTTTGCGCAGCTGCCGATCAACCGGCCGCACGCGCCGGTTAACGACATGCTGCGGGACGGCATGCACCAGACCGCCGTCCACCGGGGCGTCGCGCCCTACCGCCCCAACTCCCTCGACGGCGGCTGCCCGTTCCTCGCCGGTGCGGACGCCGGCGGTTACGTGGAGGTGCCGCGTGAGATCGCAGCCGCGCACAAGGTACGCGAGGCCCCGGCGTCCTTCGCCGACCACTTCAGCCACCCGCGCCGCTTCTGGCTCAGCCTCACCCCGGTCGAGCAGGAGCACGTCATCGCCGCCTACACCTTCGAGCTGAACAAATGCTTCGAGCAGGCGATCAAGGAGCGTCAGCTGCGGGCGCTGGCCAACATCGACCCGGTGCTGTGCTCCCGTGTCGCCGCCGGTCTGGGCCTGCCCGCGCCCGGGCCGTCCCAGCCGCTGGCGGACGTCGATCCGAGTCCGGCCCTCTCCCAGGTCGGCCAGGAGTGGCCTACCGAGGCGCGCGTCATCGGCATCGTCGTCGCCCCGGGCAGCGACCTGGCCGCTGTGCGCGAGGTGCGGCAGGCGGCGCTGGACTCCGCCATGGTGCCGCTGCTCATCGCGCCCACCGGCGGCACGCTCGGCTCCGGCGACGACGCGCTGACCGTCCAGCGGACCTTCGCCACCGCCCGCTCCATCGAGTTCGACGCCGTCCTGCTCGCCGCCAACCCGGCCCCGGCGGCCGACGCGCCCGGCGCGCGGGACAGCACGTCCGGTAGCGGGGCGCCGAACCCGGTCACTGACCCGCGCGTGGTGCTGCTGGTGGATGAGGCGTACCGGCACGCGAAGGCCATCGGAGCCTGGGCGGGCGGTGCGGACGCGCTGCGTGCGGCAGGTGTCCCCGACGGCGCGCCCGGCGTCGTCACCGGCGGCAGCGGCACCGACGTCCTGCCCGAGGTGACCACGCTGCTCGCCCGCCACCGGGTCTGGGACCGCTTCCCCGCCTCGGTCTGACGCCGTGCGCCCCTGGTGGGGTGGCCCGGGCAACCCCAGCGTCCCGGCCAGGCTCTCACCGGCGGCACCGGCGGCACCGGCGGCACTCCGGCGCCCACTGACCGGGCCGGTGGACGCCGGCGTCCGCGTTCCCGCCGAGACGCCGTGCGGCGGGAGCGGGGCGGTGTCGTCGGTGGGCTCGCCCGTTACCGGCGGAGGTGTCAGCGCTCGGACTCGGGGAGGTGGACCTCCGCGGTGTCGGGACGGTGGTCGGGAAGCGCGGAGTGGGCCGTCGCCTCGCGGTGGAGGCGCAGGAACTCCAGGTGCCGCTCGTACTGGTCGAGCATGTCGGCGATGAGCTGTTCCTTGCTGTACCCCATCACGTTGTACCCCTGGCTGCCCTCCGCGAGCTGCACCTCGAAGCGCACGTAGGTGTCGTGCTGGGTGACCGAACGGGTGGCGAACGCCGGGGTGGGTGTCTCGATGGGCCAAACGCGGTAGATGAACTCGTCGCTCCGCCCGATGGGTACCATCAGGCCCACGTGCGGCAGGCCCAGCTCCTCATCCATCTCTTCGGTGACCTGCGCCTCGACGCCCTGGGCGTGCAGTTCCCCGGCGACTTCCGCGAACGCGGGGCGCACCGTCTCGTCGACGAAGCGGGCGGCGTGCCGTTTCGTCGGGAAGCTCATGGCGCGGGCGAGCCGTTGCCGCCAGTTGCGCTGGGCGACTTCGCCGCGATGCGTGGTACGGCTGGACAGCGACGACGGCAGGGTCGCCGTCAGCGCCTCGTCCCGCATGCGTTCGAGCCGCAGCGCCTTGTACAGCCCCGCGATGATCAGGAACATCACGAAGGAGAACGGCAGCCCCATGATGATCGTCGCGCTGGTGAGGGCGTCCACCCCGCCGACGAGCAGCATGGCGAGCGTCAGCAGCCCGGTCGCCCCGGCCCAGAACACGCGCATCCAGGGCTGGGAGTCGGTCAGCGGCGTCGGCAGGTGGGAGCTGAGGTTGCCGATGACCAGGGCGCCGGAGTCGGCGGAGGTGACGTAGAGCAGCAGGCCGACGAACGTCGCCAGCCCCGCGCTGAACAGTGCCCCCGGGAACTGCTCCAGCAGGCCGTAGAACCCCTGTTCCGGGAAGTTCATGGCGGTCTCGCCGAACTCCTGGTTGCCGTCGCGGATGACGCCGAGCGCGCTGTTGCCGAACACCGACAGGAACGTCAGTGTGAACAGGAACGGGATGATCAGCGTGGCGCCCACGAACTCCCGCAGCGTGCGGCCCTTGGAGATCCGGGCCAGGAACATGCCGACGAACGGCGCCCAGGCGACCCACCAGGCCCAGAAGAACAGCGTCCAGGCGTTGAGCCAGTCGGTGGGCGGGTCGAAGGCGAAGGTGTTGAGCGTCATCGACGGGAAACGGCTCACGTAGTCGCCGATGTTCATGATGAGGCCGTTGAGCAGCCGGACCGGGTCGCCGACGACGATGATGTAGGCCATCAACAGCACGGCCAGCAGTACGTTGAGCTGGGACAGCCGCCGGATGCCCCGGTCCACGCCCGCCACCGCCGAGACCGTGGCCATGACGACGGCGACGGCCACCAGTCCGATCTGGGCGGCCAGCCCCTCGTCGATACCGAACAGGAAGTTCAGCCCGTAGTTGAGCTGCACGACGCCGATGCCCAGCGAGACCGAGATGCCGAACACGGTGCCGATGATGGCCGCGAGGTCCACCGAGTCGCCGATCTTGCCGTAGATGCGGCGGCCGATGATCGGGTAGAGCGCCGAGCGGATCGCCAGCGGCAGGCGGTAGCGGAAGGCGAAGTAGCCCAGGGCCATGCCCATCAGCGCGTACATGGCCCAGCCGGTGATCCCGTAGTGGAACAGCGTCCACACCACCGCCTGCCGGGCGGCCTCGACCGTCTCCGCGTCACCCGAGGGCGGGGCGAGGTAGTTGGTGACGGGCCCGGCCACGGAGAAGAACATCAGGTCGATGCCGATGCCAGCAGCGAAGAGCATCGCGGCCCAGGCGAAGAGCCCGTAGTCGGGTTTGGAGTGCTTGGGTCCGAGTTTGATGGTGCCGTAACGTGACAGGGCGACGTACAGCACGAACACCAGGTACAGCGTCGCGGCCAGGAAGTAGTACCAGCCGAACCCGGTGGTGATCCAGTTGACCACCACCCCGATGGCGTCCTCCGCACCCTGCGGTGTGATGATCGCCCAGATCGAGACCGCGAGGATCAGTACCGAGGAGCCGTAGAAGACGACGCGCTTGAGCTCCGTCTCCCTCGACGGCCTGGCCTCGGTGAGCTCTTCCTGCGTGGGCGCGGGAGCGCCCGGTCCTTCGGCCGACACGGCTCACCCCTTCGCTAACGCCAGCGGTGGACGGCGGGCACCGGTCGCCCGGCACCCGCCAGCGGCGCCCCTCACACGCGTGGCGCGGCCAGGGCCGGGTCACGCGCACGGCAGGGCTCCGCCCCTCAACTTAGCCCCGATCCTGCCCGGCGTACCGCACGAAGAGAGCAAACGGTGCATATCGTGACCTAGTGGACGTCTTGGCGGGAGGGCGCAGTGCCCGGGGCAGGCACTGCCGGAGGTGCCGAACCCGGGCAGCGGGGCCGGGAAACCCCGGCCCCGCGTCCCGGGCGATCCGGCGCCCCGCCCGGGATCACCCACAGACCGCGTCCCGGGCGCGGCGGCACCGCGTGGCGCTACGGCGCGATCTCGGCCAGCAGGTCCCCGGCCTCCACCTGCTGGACGCCGCCGATCGCCAGTCGCCGGACGGTGCCGGCGGTCTGGGCGGTGATGGACGCCTCCATCTTCATCGCCTCGATGGTCGCCACCGTCTGACCGGCCGCCACCTCGGTACCCTCCGCCACCTGGAGCGTGACCACCCCGGCGAAGGGCGCCGAGACGTGGCGGTCGTTGCCGGGCTCGGCCTTCTCGGCCGCCTTGACCGCGCTGGCCACGGAGGTGTCGCGCACCGGCACCGGGCGCAGCTGGCCGTTCAGCCGGGCCAGTACGGTGCGGTAGCCGCGCTCGTCGGCGTCGGAGATGGCCTCCAGCTCGATCAGCAGCGTCACGCCCTGCTCCAGGGTGACGGTGTGCTCCTGGTCGGGTTCCAGTCCGTAGAAGAAGTCCTTCGTCGACAGCACCGAGGTGTCACCGAAGCTCTCCCGGTGGGTGGTGAAGGACTTCGCCGGCGCCGGGAACAACAGCCGGTTCAGCGTCGCCCGCGGCGCCTCGGCCAGACCGCGCCGGTCCTCCTCGGTCAGCCGTGGCGCCTCACCGCGCGGGCTGCGGGCCGCGAGCGCCCGGGTGCGGAACGGCTCGGGCCAGCCGCCGGGCGGATCGCCCAGCTCGCCGCGCAGGAAGCCGACGACGGAGTCCGGCACGTCGAACTTGCCCGGGTCCGCCTCGAAGTCGGCGGCCGTGACCCCGGCGCCCACCAGATGCAGCGCGAGGTCGCCGACGACCTTGGACGAGGGCGTCACCTTCACCAGGCGGCCCAGCATCCGGTCGGCGGCCGCGTAGCAGTCCTCGATCAGCTCGAACCGGTCGCCCAGGCCCAGCGCGATGGCCTGCTGCCGCAGGTTGGACAGCTGGCCGCCGGGGATCTCGTGGTGGTAGACGCGGCCGGTCGGCGAGGCGAGCCCGGACTCGAACGGCGCGTACACCCTGCGCACGGCCTCCCAGTACGGCTCCAGGTCACTGACGGCCCGCAGCGACAGCCCGGTCGCCCGCTCGGTGTGGTCGGTGGCCGCCACCAGCGCGGACAGCGAGGGCTGGCTGGTCGTCCCGGCCATCGAGGCGACGGCGGCGTCCACCGCGTCCACCCCGGCGTCGATCGCGGCCATCAGGGTGGCGAGCTGGCCGCCGGCGGTGTCGTGGGTGTGCAGGTGCACCGGCAGGTCGAAGCGCTCGCGCAGCGCCGTGACCAGCGTCCGCGCGGCGTGCGGGCGCAGCAGGCCCGCCATGTCCTTGATGGCCAGGACGTGCGCGCCCGCCTCGGCGATCTCCTCCGCCAGGCGCAGGTAGTAGTCGAGGGTGTAGAGCTGCTCCGCCGGGTCGGACAGGTCGGCGGTGTAGCACAGCGCGACCTCTGCCAGTGAGGTGCCCGTCGCCCGCACCGCGTCGATCGCCGGGCGCATCTGGGAGACGTCGTTGAGCGCGTCGAAGATGCGGAAGACGTCCATGCCGGTGGCGGCGGCCTCGGCGACGAACGCGTCGGTGACCTCCGTCGGGTACGGCGTGTAGCCCACCGTGTTGCGGCCGCGCAGCAGCATTTGCGTGCAGATGCCCGGCACCGCCTCGCGCAGCGCGGCCAGCCGCTCCCACGGGTCCTCGGCCAGGAAGCGCAGCGCGACGTCGTAGGTGGCGCCGCCCCAGCACTCCAGGCTCAGCAGTTCGGGGGTGGTGCGGGCCACGTGCGGGGCGGCGGCCAGCAGGTCCCGGGTGCGCACCCGGGTGGCCAGCAGCGACTGGTGGGCGTCGCGGAAGGTGGTGTCGGTGACGGCGACGCCGCGCCGCGCGCGCAGGTCGGCCGCGAACCCCTCCGGGCCGAGCGTCAGCAGCCGCTGCCGGGAGCCCTCGGGGGCGGGCGCGGTCAGGTCGGTGGCGGGCAGCTTGTCCTGCGGCTCGACCACCCGGGGGCGCGGACCGTGCGGCTGGTTGACCGTCATGTCGGCCAGGTAGGTGAGGATGCGGCTGCCGCGGTCGGCCGGCGGGCGGGTGCGCAGCAGCTCGGGACGCTCGTCGATGAACGAGGTGGTGACCCGGCCCTCCTGGAAGTCCGGGTCCTCCAGCACGGCGCCGAGGAACGGCAGGTTGGTCGCCACGCCACGGATGCGGAACTCCGCGATGGCGCGCCGGGCGCGGCGCACGGCGCCCGCGTGGTCGTGGCCGTGGCAGGAGAGTTTGACCAGCAGCGAGTCGAAGTGGGCGGAGACCGACGCGCCGGTGTGCACGGTGCCGCCGTCCAGCCGCACGCCCGGCCCGCCGGGGGAGCGGTAGGCGGAGATGGTCCCGGTGTCGGGGCGGAAGCCGTTGGCGGGGTCCTCGGTGGTGACGCGGCACTGGAGCGCGGCCCCGGAGACGGTGATGTTCTCCTGGGCCAGATCCAGCTCCGGCAGCGTCTTGCCGGAGGCGATGCGCAGCTGCGCGATCACCAGGTCCCGGTCGGTGATCTGCTCGGTGACGGTGTGCTCGACCTGGATACGCGGGTTCATCTCGATGAAGACGTGGTTGCCGCGCTCGTCTACCAGGAACTCCACCGTGCCCGCGTTCACGTAGCCGATGTGGCGGGCGAAGGCGACGGCGTCCGCGCAGATCCGCTCCCGCAGCGCCGGGTTCAGGTTCGGCGCGGGCGCGATCTCCACGACCTTCTGGTGCCGCCGCTGCACCGAGCAGTCCCGCTCGTAGAGGTGGACGACGTTGCCCGCCGCGTCGGCGAGGATCTGCACCTCGATGTGGCGCGGGTTGACGACGGCCTGTTCCAGGAACACCGTCGCGTCACCGAACGCCGAGCGGGCCTCGCGCATGGCCGCCTCGATCGCGTCCCGCAGCCCGGCCGGGTCCGCCACGCGCCGCATACCGCGTCCGCCACCGCCGGCTACGGCCTTGACGAACACCGGGAACCCGATGTCCCCGGCCGCGGCCACCAGGGCATCGACGTCCTGAGACGGCTCACAGGAGCGCAGCACCGGCACCCCGGCCGCGCGCGCGGCGGCCACCGCGCGGGCTTTGTTGCCCGTCAGCTCCAGCACCGCCGAGGGCGGGCCGACGAAGGTGATGTCCGCGTCGGCGCAGGCCGCGGCCAGCTCCGGGTTCTCCGACAGGAAGCCGTACCCGGGGTAGACGGCATCCGCGCCGGCCCGGCGGGCGGCCTTGACGATCTCGTCCACGGACAGGTAGGCGCGCACCGGGTGGCCTTCCGCGCCGATGCGGTACGCCTCGTCGGCCTTGGCGCGGTGCAGCGAGTTGCGGTCCTCGTGGGGGAAGACCGCCACGGTGGAGATGCCCAGCTCGAAGGCCGCGCGGAACGCCCGGATCGCGATCTCCCCGCGATTGGCGACCAGTAGTTTGTCGAACATCTCGCTCCGAGTCGTGTGAGTCCGGTTACTGGCACCCGGTGCCATCCCGGGTGGGGGCACCGTACCGTCCAGGGGCGAGAAGGTCATGTAACGATCAACACACGCCGATCGGGCAGCCCACCGCCGGGGTCGGCCGCACAGCCATGCCGCCCGCTCGCCAGCGGCCCGGCCCCGGGAGGCGGCATGGGCGCGCGGCCTTGTCGTCAGCCCGGCGGGGGGTCCGGGGTGTTCAGCTCGGTGGTGAGCTCGCCGAGGAAGCGCAGGACGACGTCGAGTTCCGCGGCGCTGAACCGGCGCTGGACGGTGTCGGTGCTGCGGGCCAGCGGACGGAACGCCTCGCGGGCCACGGTACGTCCGGCCGGGGCGTAGTGCAGGTGGGTGACGCGGCCGTCGGCGCTGTCCCGCGTGCGGGTGATGTGGCCGCCGCGCTCCAGCCGGTCCAGGCAGGCGCTCACCGCGCCGGAGGTGAGGTTCAGGTGGCGGCGCAACCGGCCGGGGGTCAGCGGGCCGCCCTGGCCGTCGCCGTCCAGGATCGCGATGAGTGCCAGCAGGTCGGTGTGGTGCAGCCCCTGGGAGCGGGCGAAGTCCTGCGCCACCCGGTTGACGCCCGCGGTGACGCCGCGCAGCTGGACGGCCAGGGCGTGCAGGCTCCGGGCGCCGCCCGCGTCGTCGGCCGTGGAACCGCGAGCACGCGTCGGGCCGCGCCCACGCGTCGGGGTGCCGCCGGGCGCCGGGCCGCCGTCGGGCACCGGATCGTCGCCGGGCGCCGGATCGCCAGGGGAGGGCTCGGGTGTCGCCGTCACACCCCCACCCTAAGTAATCTCTCAATCATTGAGATAGTTTGGTGGTCCTCCTCGGCCGCATGGCCGTGTCGCCGATTCCGAAGGTGGTGTCATGCGCAGCCCCGCGCCGCGAACAACCCGTTGGCTCCTGCCCGCCGTCCTGCTCCTGGTCTGGCTCGCCCTGGGCGGTGTCGTCGGTCCCTTCGCCGGGAAGCTGGGCGAAGTAGCCACCAACGACCAGGCCGCGTTCCTGCCGCAGAGTGCCGAGTCCACCCGGGTGCTGGAGGAGCAGGAGGCGTTCCAGGACAGTGACGCGATCCCGGCCATCGTGGTGTGGACGGCCGACGACGGCACCATGACCGACGCCCAGCGCGCCCAGGCCGGTGAGGCGCTGACCGCCATGGCGGACGTCGAAGGGGTGACGGGACGCGCCTCGCCGCCGCTGCCGTCGCAGGACGGCGAGGCCCTCCAGGGCGTCGTGCAGCTCCAGGGGGATCTCGACGAGGAGATGGCCACGGCACTGGAGGAACTGCGGGCGGCGGCGGGGGAGGTGCCCGGCACCAGCGTCTATATCGCCGGTCCCGCCGCCACGCAGGCTGACCTACAGGACGCGTTCGCCGGAATCGACGGCCTGCTGCTGGCCGTCGCCCTCAGCGTCGTGCTGCTGATCCTGCTGCTGGTCTACCGCAGTGTGCTGCTGCCGCTGGTGATCATGACCGGGGCCGTGCTCGCCCTGTCGCTGGCCAGCGCGATCGTCTACCAGCTCGCCCAGGCCGATGTGGTGCGCGTGGACGGCCAGGTGCAGGGCATCCTGTCCATTCTGGTGATCGGCGCGGCCACCGACTACGCCCTGTTGCTGTCGGCCCGCTTCCGGGAGGAACTGGCCGCCGGGCACCCCCGGTGGACGGCCATGATCGCGGCGGTGCGCCGCTCTACCGGGGCGATCGTGGCCAGCGCGGCCACCGTGGCCGCCGGGCTGCTCGCCCTGCTGCTCAGCGACCTCACCAACAACCGGGCGCTCGGCCCGGTGGGCGCGATCGGCATCGCCTGCTCGGTGGCCGTCATGCTCACCTTCCTGCCCGCCGCGCTCGCTCTGCTCGGCCGGGCCGCGTACTGGCCCGCGCGGCTGAAGCGCGGCGCGGAGCCCACCGATTCCGGAGTCTCCGGCGGCGGCGTGTGGGCCAAGGTGGCCACGCTGATCGACCAGCGGCCGCGCCGCGTCCTGGCGGGAACGCTGGTCGCCCTGGTTGCCTGCGCCGCCTTCGCCCCGCAGCTGCGGACGGACGGGGCGCCGCTGAGTGAGACGTTCGTCGGCGAGGCGTCCTCGGTCCGGGCCCAGGAGGTGCTCGGCGAGCACTTCCCCGGCGGCTCCGGCAACCCCGCGGTGATCATCGCCGACGCCGACGCCGTGCGCGAGGTGACCGAGGTGGCCGCGGACACCGAAGGCGTCGCCCAGGCCGCCCCGCTCACCGAGTCCGGGCGTCCGGGCGGGGGGCCGCCCCGGGTCGAGGACGGCCGCGTCCTGGTCAACGCCACCCTGAGCGCGTCCTCCGACAGCGACGCCGCCCAGCGCACCGTGCAGCGGCTGCGCGAGGCGGTACACGAAGTAAGCGGCGCCGACGCCCTTGTGGGCGGCTACACCGCGCAGACCTACGACACCCGGGTCACCGCCGAACGCGACCGCGCGCTCATCACCCCCGTCGTCCTGGCCATCATCCTGCTCATCATCATCGCGCTGCTGCGCTCGGTGCTCATGCCGGTGCTGCTCGTGGCCACGGTGGCACTCAACTTCTTCGCCACCCTCGGCGTCGCCGCGCTGGTCTTCGACCATGTACTGGGCTTCACCGCCACCGACCCGTCCGTGCCGCTGTACGGCTTCGTCTTCCTGGTGGCACTCGGTGTCGACTACAACATCTTCCTGATGACCCGCGTCCGCGAGGAGACGGTGCGCCATGACAGCCGGTTCGGCGTGCTCAAGGGGCTGACGGCCACCGGTGGCGTGATCACTTCCGCGGGCGTGGTGCTCGCCGCCACCTTCGCCGCGCTGTCGGTCATCCCGCTGTCGTTCCTGGTACAGATCTCGTTCATCGTGGCCTTCGGCGTCCTGCTGGACACCTTCGTGGTCCGCTCGCTGCTGGTCCCGGCCCTGGTGCGGGTCATCGGCCCGGCGGTGTGGTGGCCCAGCCGGCTGCGCCACCGGTGAAGGCACCGTGACCGCACCCGGGCTGCCGGGCCGGCGGCGGGCGGATCACGGTTCGGGTACGGCCGCCCCCGCCGTGTGACGTGTCACAGACAATGGGCAGCGGGTTGTGACAGGCTCATCTCCGTTACCGCTCAGTAGAGTTGCCGCCGTGGTGGCCCGCCATGGCGGTCAGTGACGGTCTGCCCGCGTGGAGAGGATCGCATGAGCACCCTGGCCCCCTTACCGCTCGACCAGCTGGTCGACACGGCCCGCTACCCCCTGTCCGACGCCGCGAGCCTGGTCCAGCGGGCGGTCGTCACCCGAGCGCGGCGCGAGCTGGCTGAGGCCGGCTGCACGGTGCTGCCCGACTTCGTCCGCCCCGCGCTGCGCGAGAGGCTGCGGGACGAGTGCGCGGCCATCGCCCCGCACGCCCACCACGATGTCGAGACCGTGAACGTCTACAACATCGCGGTGGACACCCAGCTGCCGCCCGGGCACCCCGGACGCCGCACCTTCCGGCGCGGTAACGCCTTCGTCGCCCGAGACCGCCTGCCCGAAGGCGCCGTCATCTCCCGCCTCTACACCCACCCGCACTTCCAGGACTTCGTGGCCCGCTGCTTCGGCCTGCCCGAACTGCACGAACTGGCCGACCCGTTGTCCGGGCTCGTCCTCAACGTCGTCGCCCCCGGCATGGAACACCCCTGGCACTTCGACACCAACGAGTTCACCGTCAGCATGCTCACCCAGGAACCGGACGAGGGCGGGACCTTCGAGTACTGCCCGCACATCCGGTCCGCCCAGGACGAGCACTTCGACGCCGTGGAGGACGTCCTCACCGGCCACGGCACCCACCTGGTGCGGCGCCTGCCGCTGCGGCCCGGCGACCTCCAGCTGTTCAAGGGACGCTACTCGCTGCACCGGGTCAGCCCGGTGCGCGGGGAACGCGCGCGGCACTCGGCGATCTTCGCCTACAGCGAGCGCCCCGGCGTCATCGGCAGCGTCGCCCGCACCCGGCAGCTCTTCGGCCGTGTGCTGCCCGAACACCTGGCCGCCGAAGACCGCGCCGCCCGCGTCCGCGGCGACGCCCTGCTCGACTGACCAGCGCCACCCGCCCGTCCCGCATGGCCACCCGCCCCGCACCGTCCACCCCGGAAGGCCCACCCTGTGCGTCTCGACGCGACCGGCAAAGTCTCCCTCGACCACCTCTACACCGGCACCGACCCGCGCCCGTTCTTCACCACGCTGCGCCCCCTTGGCTACTGCGTGCCCCAGCAGGCCAAGCCCCACTTCGCGAAGCTGCTCACCGAGTACCGTGACGCCCACGGGGTGGCCGCGCCCCGGGTGCTGGACGTCGGCTGCTCGTACGGCGTCAACGGCGCGCTGCTGAAGTACGACGTGACGATGGACGAGCTGTACGCGCGCTACTGCGACGTGCCCCAGCCCGACACCCGCACCCGCGCGGACCTGATCGCCCACGACCGGGAACTGGCCCGCTCCCGGCAGCCCGCACGGCCGCTTCACGTCACCGGCCTGGACGTCTCCGCGGGCGCCCTGGAGTACGCCCTTGACGCCGGGTTCCTTGACGACGCCGTACACGCCGACCTGGAAGCGGAGGAGCCCACCGCGCACCAGCGGCGGCAACTGGCCGGGACGGACCTGGTCGTCTCCACCGGCTGCCTGGGCTACGTCACCGAGCGCACTCTGGTGCGCATCGTGCGGGCGCAAGGCGAACACCGGCCCTGGATGGCCCACTTCGTGCTGCGCATGTTCTCCTTCGCGCCCATCGCCGCCGCGCTCGCCGATCTCGGTTACCACACGTACCGCGTTGAGGGCGTCTTTCCCCAGCGCAGGTTCGCCTCTCCGGAGGAACACGCCCGCGTCGTGGCGAAACTGACCGCCGCCAAAGTGAATCCTGACGGACTGGAAGCCGAGGGCTGGCTCCACGCCGAGCTGTACGTCTCCACGCCCCGCACCAGCCCCGCGCACCCCGGTCCTTCGCACCCCTCCGCTGCCGCCGACATCCCGAAGTGAGGCCGCTGTTGAACACCCCCGCCACCCCCGCCACCTTCGCCGGTGAAGACCAGCTGCCCCGGGTGCCGCTGCCCACGCTGGAGGACAGCTGCGCGCGGTTCCTCACCTGGTGCGCGCCGCTGCTGACGGCCGGTGAACTGGCCGCCACCGAGGCGGAGGTCGCCGCGTTCCTGCGCCCGGACGGTCCCGGCCGCGTGCTGCACGCGGCGCTGGCGCAGTACGACGCCACCGAGGGGGTGCACAGCTGGCTCGACACCTTCTGGCCCTACCGCTACCTGGGCCGCCGCGACCGTATCGCGCTCAACGCCAACTTCTTCTTCCTGTTCCAGGACACCGGCGAAGACCAGTTCACGCGCGCCGCCGGACTGATCGCCGGGGCGCTGCACCTGAAGCGGCAGATCGACACCGGGCTACTGCCGCCGGTGGAGCAGCGTGGCGTGCCGCAGTCCATGGCCCAGTACCGCTACCTGTTCTCCACCACGCGCATCCCCGGCACCGAGCAGGACACGGTGCGGGCGCCCTGGACGGACGCCTGGCCCGGCCCGTCCGACGCCCGCCACATCGTCGTCCTGCACCGCGGCACCCTGTTCCGCATGGACGTGCTGGGCCCGGACGGCGTTCCGCACGCCCTGGACGACCTGCAAGCGGGCCTGCGCCACGTGGTGAAGGCCGCCGCCGCCGATCCGGAGCCCGCCCCCGTCGGCCACCTCACCACCCTGGCCCGCGCCCAGTGGGCGCAAACCCGCGCCGACCTGCTCGCCCACCACCCGCGCAACGCGGCCAGCCTCGACGACATCGAAACCGCCCTGTTCTGTCTCTGTCTGGAGGACACCGCACCCGCCGACACCCAGACGGCCTGCGACGAACTGCTGTACGGCGACCGGGGCAACCGCTGGTTCGACAAGGCCGTCTCCCTCGTCGTCTTCGCCGACGGCCGGGCCGGTGTCAACGTCGAGCACTGCGAGCTGGACGGCACCACCATCCTCAGCTTCACCGACGCCCTGCTGGGTGCCCCGGCCCAGGAGCAGTCCCGCGCCTGTGGAGCGCGACCGCAAGGGCTGCCCGCGCTGGACCGGCTCGCCTTCGTACTGGACGACGACCTGCGTGCCCGCGTCACCGAGGCCGCCGGGGCGTTCGCCGCCTACGGAGCTGGCACCGCCACCCGCACCCTGAGCTTCCCCGACTTCGGCAGTAACACCGCCAAAGCACTCGGCGTCTCCCCGGACGCGTTCGTCCAGTGCGCCTACCAGCTCGCCCACCAGCGGGCCAAGGGGCACCTGGGCGCCACCTACGAGTCCATCGCCACCCGCCAGTACCGCCACGGCCGCACCGAGGCGATGCGCGTCGTCACCCCGCAGACGCGGACCTTCACCGAGGCGATGCAGGACCCGGACGCCGACGCCGCCACCCGCCGTGCCGCCTTCCTGGCCGCCGCCCGGGCCCACGCCGAGCGCGCCCGGCAGTGCCAGGCCGGGCAGGCGCCCGAGCAGCACCTGTGGGAACTGGAGCTGATCCAGCGCCGTCGCGGGGCTGAACTCGGCGTCACCGAGCAGCCCGCCCTCTACCGCACGCCGGGCTGGCTGACGCTGCGTGACGACTACCTGAGCACCAGCTCCGCGCCCTCCACCCGCATCCAGTACTTCGGTTTCGGCTCCACCAGCGCGCAGTGCATCGGCGTCGCCTACGTCCTGCTCCCGGACCGGTTCAACCTCTACCTCAGCACGCCGCGCCCGGTGGCCGGCGCGATGGACGCCTTCGCCCGCCACCTCCAGGCCGCCGTGCCGGAACTGACAGCCCTGCTCACCCCGGCGTAACGCCGCAGGACCCGCGCCCCCGGCCCGCACCGGATACCGCACCCGGCGGCATGACCCGTCCGGCCCGCCCTGACCGGGGGCGTGAGACGGCCGGCAGCGGCCCCGGTCACCGCGCCGCGTCGGGCGGGGCCGGGTTCACGGGGCCGCGTCGTGGCCGCGCAGCCGGGCGGCGCGCAGCAGCTCGTCCAGGTTCTCCAGGCGCGTGAGCTGCCGCACGGCCCGTGCGGTGCGGTGGTTGCGGGCCAGCCGGTCCCGGTGGCGGTGGACGAAGGCCCAGTAGCCGGTGGTGTACGGGCAGGCGCGGTCACCGGTGCGGTCACCGGGCCGGTAGTGGCAGGGGCCGCACAGGTCGCTCATCCGGTTGATGTAGGCGCCCCCCGACGCGTACGGCTTGGTGGTGATGCGGCCGCCGTCGGCGTACTGGGACATGCCGATGACGTTGGTCAGCATCACCCAGTCGTAGCCGTCCACGAAGCAGCGGTGGAACCAGTCGGTGAGCGCGGCCGGGTCCCAGCCCCGCTGGAGCGCGTAGTTGCCCAGCACCATCAGCCGGGGAATGTGGTGAACCCAGCCGTAATCCCGCACCTGGGCCAGCACGGTGGACAGGCAGCGGGCCTGGACGGCGTCGGCGTCCAGTTCGGTGAACCAGCCGGGCAGGGCCGCGTGGTGGCCCAGCTCGTTGCACTGCCGGTAGCCGGGGCCGAAGTGCCAGTACAGGTTCCACATGTACTCCCGCCACCCGGCGACCTGGCGGACGTAGCCCTCCACCGAGTTCAGCGGCGCCGTCCCCCTCCGGTACGCCCGCTCGGCCGCCTCGACGCATTCGGCCGGGTCCAGCAGCCCGAGGTTGAGCGCGGCGGAGAGCAGACTGTGGCTCATGGCCCAGTCCGCCGCCAGCATGGCGTCCTCCCACCGGCCGAATGTGGCCAGCCGCCGGTCGGTGAACGACCGCAGCGCACGCCGCGCCTCGGCCCGGTCGGCGGGGAACCGGCGCGGTCCGTCGCGGCCGACGAAGGAGACCTGCCCGGAGCGCTCCCACCGGTCGAGGTCCTCGCGTACCTGGGCGTCGATCGCGTCCTCGCGGGGGCGGTAGGGGGCGGGGACGGGCAGGGTGGGCCCGGAACGCTTCGGCGGCGGTTCGCGGTTGTCGCGGTCGAGGTTCCAGCGTCCCCCGGCCGGCTGGTCGCCGTCCATGAGCACCTCGTGCTCTTGACGCACCCGGCGGTAGAAGTCCTCCATACGCAGCCGCCCGCTGCCCGACCGGGCCCACCGCTCGAAGACGTCGAACGGCACCATGAAGCCGCGCGGCGGCAGCACCCGCACCGTCTCCAGCGAGCGCACGAACCGCAAGGCCGCGTGCGAGGTGGGGTGGCAGACCGTCACCGGCCGCGTGCCCACGGCCTGGCGCAGCCCCTCGCGGTAGGTGTCGGCGCGGACGTAACGCACGCGGTCCCCGAGTTCGGCGGCCCGGTGCCGCATGGCCGACAGCAGCAGGTGGGCCTTGGCCCGGTGGAACCGCCGCCGCCGGAACACCGCCTGGGACTCGATCATGACGGCGGTGGCGCCGGCCGGCAGGAAGTGCGGGCCGAGCTGGTCCCCGAACAGCCAGTGATAGCGGGCAGCGCCGGTTTCCTTTGGCGCGGCGGAGTCCGTCATGGTCAGGACCTCCCGGCGGACGCGGGGGCGGGTCGAGGGGGTGCGGCGACCGGTTCCGCCGGGGCGGGCGCGGCCGGTTGCCGGTGGGGGCGGGACTCGGGCCGGGTGAGGACGCGGGCGAGCGTGCGCAGCAGCGGTGAGCGCCCGGCGGTGGGCACGGTCAGCAGAGGATGGCCGCGTACGCCCCAGGTCGCCAGCAGGGCGTTGGCGGCCTCGAAGCCCGTGGTGGCGGCCCGCTCCATCAGCGCGACGGGGGCGGTGGTGCGCACCAGGTCCCCGGCCAGGGCCAGCCGTGCGTGCGGGGTGTGCACGGTGGGCCGCTCGCGGTGCGTGCCGACGCCGAACAGCGGGCAGTCCGCCCGCCACACGTGCCGCTCGTCCACGGCCACCGCGTCCGCCGTCTCGGGGTAGACGCGGGCCAGTTCGCGCCGCAGCCGCCGCTGCACGCCGGTGCGGTCGGCCTCCGGGGGGACGGCGTAGGCGTGCAGCTCCACGACGCTGCCCCCGGTGCGGGCGGCCCAGCGCGCGGCCTCACCTTCGTAGCGCTCCAGGACGCTGACATTGTCCAGCGGCCCGTACCCGCTGGTCCCCAGGAAGCCGGGCCGCCCGGCTGCGACAGGCCGGTCGAGCCAGTACCGCGAGACACAGAACGGCGGTGCCGCCCGCAGGCTCGCCACCCGCCCGCGCCAGAACGCGTCACCCAGCTCCGGAGAGGCGGCCACCAGGGTGCGCAGCCCCGTGGTGTCCAGCGCGAGCACCACCGCGTCGTAGCGGGCCGCACGCCGCGCCCCGCCGCCCTCGGCCGTGGTGAGGGTGAACCCGGACCCGCGGGGCGCGAGGTGTTCGGCGCTGGTGCCGGTGCGCACGGTGGCCCCCAGCCGCTCCAGCCGGCCGGCCAGCGGCTCCCACAGTGCGGCGGGGAACGGCTCGGTGGGGACGTCGAACAGCAGGCCCTCGGCGGAACCGAGGAAGTAGATGTGGAACATCAGCGCCAGTTCGGCGGCCGACAGCTCGCGCGGATCGGCGAAGAAGCTGCGCGAGAACACCTCGAACGCCAGGTGCCGGGCCTGCTGCGGGAAGCGCACGGCGTCCAGGAAACCGGCCGCGCTGAGCCCGTCGAGGCGGCGGTGGACGTCGGCGGCGCGTACGTCCAGCAGCGGCAGCGCGGCCCGCGGGTTCATCCCGGCGAGCCCGGCGGGGGTGAAGGTGGGGCTGGACGCGGCGAAGGCGAGCACGTTCCACGGCGGGGTACGCGGGATGCGCGCGAAACCGTCCCGGGCGCCGTCGGCGTGCTGGAGCGGGTAGTCGGGCAGCGGCGCGAGCATGCGCAGCCGCGGATCGACACGACGCAGCAGGTTGCGCAGGTTGTAATACTGGCGGAAGAACGCGTGGAACCCGCGGGTCATGGTGACGCCGGTGCCGTCCGCCAGCCGCGTCGCCCACCCGCCGACCCGGCCGCCCAAGTCGCTCTCGCGCTCGAACAGCTCCACCCGCACGCCGCGTTCGGCCAGTGCGGTGGCGGCGGCCAGCCCGGCGATGCCGCCGCCGACGACGGCCGCCCGGGCACCGGGCGCCGGCATGCGGGGTGCGCCCGGCGGCGCGGGCCGGTACGCGGCACGCGGGTCGCGGGCCAGGCGGTCAGCGCGGTGGTGGTGCATCAGGAGACCTTTCCGGGGACGGGAGCGGGAACCGTGGCCGCCGCGTGCGGGCGCCGGGGCAGGAAGGGCAGTTCGGCCAGCGAGTGGAGCATCGGCCACAGGGGGCAGCGCAGTCCGAGCGCCACGTCGGCGGCGGGGGAGGAGCGGCCGTCGAGGAAGTCCAGCACCCGGGGCAGCGGATGGTCGCCGAACAGCCGGGTGAAGAAGTCCGCGCCGTCGATGCGGCCGGTGGCCAGCGCGCGCAGCCAGGCCGCGTCCATGGCCAGGTGGCGGCGCGGGTGCGGGCGGGGCGGGAGAGGGCGTCGTCCGGCCCGGAGCGCGGCGGCCACGGCGGCCGCCTGACGCTGGACGGTGGCGAAGGTGTACCCGGTGGCGGGACGGGTGGCGCCGCCCGCGGTACCCAGAGCGAACACCGAGGCGCCGCACCGCCGGGGAAAGCGGGCGTCGGTCATCGGGATGACGCCCTGTTCGCAGCCGGTGACGGAGAACCGGCCCAGGGGCCGCACCCGGCGGGTGTAGTGCTCCAGCGCGGCCCGGTAACCGGCGTCGTCCAGCGGACGCGGGGAGAACTCGGTGTACTCCACCAGCGCGCGACGCGGACCGAAGGGCAGCACGTAGGCGAAGGACAGACCGCACGGGGGCTGCGGGGTGCGGAAGTCCATCAGCTCGGCCACACCCGGGTCGAACTGGTCGGCCCGCGTCTGCACGAACCAGCCCCGGAAATGCTGCCACCAGGTGGTCCGGGCGGGCGGCAGCCGCCGGGGCGGGCGCGAATCGAACACCCAGCGGGCTTGCAGGCGTACGGTGCGCCCCGCCGCGTCCACCCCGGTCACCCGGGCGCCGCGCGGGCCGTCGTGGACGCCGGTCACCGTGGCCCGCACTACCTCCGCGCGCCCGTGCGCGGCCAGCTCGGCGGTGACGGCGGGCAGGAAGTCGGCGGAGCGGATCATCTTGTACCGGTGGCCCGGGGAGCGGCCGGAGCCCAGCGGCTCCCCGTGCACGCCGCGCACCGCCATCCGGTCCCAGGACGCGGAGACGAACGCCTCCAGCGGGCCCACCCCGCGCTCCCAGAAACACCAGGTGCGCGGCGGACTGCTCACCGGCCCCGGCGGCGGCTCCACGACAGCGACCGTGGGCCCGCCGCCCCCGGCCACCAGGTGGCGGGCCAGCGACAGCCCCGCCGCGCCCCCGCCGACCACCACGACATCCACGTCCCGCACGCCCGCCTCGCTCACGCCCGCGCCTCCCGCCCGTCCGTTTCCGCCACGGCTGCTCCCCGACGCGGCACGGACCACCCGGGTGGGCGCGGGGCACGCGGCGTCCAGCGGGTACGCGGCCGGGTGGGGCCGCATCCGGGCGGCCCGCCCACCGCGTACGAAGGGAGCCCGCCGTGAGTCTGCTGCGCGACGACGACCTCGCCGCCGCCTTCGACCGGGCCGCCGGTGCCTACGACCGGCTGGTGGCCGCCAGCCCCGGCTACCACGGCCAGCTGCGGCTCTCCGCCCGGCGCCTGGGCCTGCCCGACGGCGGCCGGGACGCACGCGTGCTGGACCTCGGCTGCGGTACCGGCGCCTCCACCCGCGCCCTGCTGGAGGCGGCACCGCTGGCGCACCTCGTGGCGGTGGACGCCTCGCCGGGCATGCTGCGCCGCGCGCGGGCCAAGCGCTGGCCGCAGCGGGTGCGGTTCGTGCACGCTGGCGCCGAACACCTGGAACAGGCGGGAGTGCGGGGGCCGTTCGACGCCGTGTTCGCCGCCTACCTGGTGCGTAACCTCACCGCTCCCGGCCCTGTCCTGCGCCGGGTGCGGGCGCTGCTGCGGCCGGGCGGCACGCTGGCGGTCCACGAGTACTGCCTGTCCGGCGCGGCCCGGCACCGGCTGGTGTGGAACACCGTGTGCCGCGCGGTGATCATCCCGGCCGGTTCGCTCGGCCCCGGCGGCCCGGGCCTCTACCGGCACCTGCGGCGCAGCGTGCTGGACTTCGACACCGTGCCCCGGTTCGCCGCCCGGCTGGCCCAGGCCGGGTTCGAGGAGGTCCGTGTCCAGGCCGTACCCGGCTGGCAGCGCGGCATCGTGCACACCTTCGTGGCCCGGCGCCCCGTGCGCGAAGTGCCGCCCGGCTGAGCGCGCGGCCGCGCGGTTCACGTCGTCCCCGGGAAGCGGCCCTGGCCGCGCAGCTGCCAGCGGCGCTCGGCGTAGGCGAGGTCGTCGCGCCACAGCCGCGCCGCCGCCCGCCGCATCAGCGGCCGCAGCAGCGGCGCCGCCGCCCGGGCCACCGCGAAACCCGGCCGCCGTGAGGTGGCGATCACGGCCTCGATGACAGCGGTGCGCGGCACGCGGGCGGGTGGCCCGGTCAGCGGCGTGGCGTGCGTCTCCACCACCGACGTGGCGCCCTCGCCGTCGAGGATGTGCATCACCAGCGTGCGCGGTTCCGGCGCGGTGAACGACGCCCGCACCGGCACCGCCGCCCGGCCGCCCACGCGATAGGCGACCTCCACCACGAACCGGTCGCCCTCGTCCGGGTCCGGCTCGGCGACGACGGTCAGCCGGGTGAAGGCGTAAGGGTGGAACCAGGCGCCGTGCCAGGGGTCGAGCCGGTTGGCGATCACGTCCTGCGGCTCGCAGGTGCCCACTACGGTCGTCACCGCCGCCACCGACACCTCCGGCCGGGGCCGCCGTGGCACCCGGGGCGCGGGCAGCGGCGATTCCCCGCCCGCGTCGTCCAGCCGCACCCACACCAGCACGCCGTCGTCGTGGACGGGAAACGGCTCCCAGCCGGGGCCGCCGCGCCGGGTCAGGGTGAGCCCGTGCCAGGGGCACACCAGCGTCCCGTCCACCACCGGGCTTTGGCACAGCGGGGCGCCCAGGTGGGGGCACGCCCCGGGACCCGCCGCCGTCGCGCCGTCCTGGCGCCGCCAGGCGACGACCTCCACCCCGGCCACCGTGCGGCCCAGCGGGCGCCCCGGCGGCAACTCCCGGCTCGCGCACAGCACGTACCAGTTCCCCGAGGGACGCGCCGTCGCCCGCGCCAGTGCCGCCTCGATCAGCTGCGGCCTGGCGGCGCGCCAGGTGGGCTCCTGCCGACTCCACTCCTGGGCGGGCAGCAGCCGCAGCGGGCCGCGCCAGCGCCGGCGCCCGGTCAACAGCGGTACGCCTTCGTGCGCGGCGGGCCGGTGCCGTCACCGCGCACGGCGACGCGGGCCCGTCCGGCCGCGATGGCCGCCAGCCCGCCGAGCGCGACGGCCGCCCGGTACCGGCGCGGCACCACCGCCCGGCGGTCCATCACCGCGTAGTCGGCGGCCTCGATGCGGTTCAGGATCGCGTGGTAGAGGACGAAGGCGGTCCGCACACACGGCCGGGACGCCGGGTGCAGCAGGTCGATGCCCTCGGCCGCGTGCCGGTAGATCCCGCGGGTGACGGCGATCGCCTCACGCAGCGCGGCCCGTACCCGCGGCTCGGTGGTTCCGGTGGCCCGGCACCACACCAGCAGCTCCCGGTACACGCCGTGCGCGGCCAGCAGGTCCCCGGGCAGGTAGATCCGGCCACGGTCCAGATCCTCGCCGACGTCCCGCAGGAAGTTGGTCAGCTGGAAGGCCACCCCGAGCGACGCCGCGTGCGGCGCGGCCTCCTCGCGCGGCGCCACCGTGCCCAGGACCGGCAGCAGCTGCAGGCCGATGACGGCGGCCGAGCCGTGCGTGTACGTGCGCAGCGCCTGCCAGCTGGGGTAGTCGGTGATGTGCAGGTCCATACGCATGGAATGCATGAAGTCGGTGAAGTGCGCGGGCTCGATGCGGTAGCGGGCGGCGGTGTCGGCGAGCGCGGCCAGCAGCGGGTGATCACTGCGCCCGGTGGCCAGCGCCTGCCGCACGGTGGCGTCCAGCGCGTCCAGCGCCCGGGTCCGCGCGGCGGTGTCGGCCTGCCCGGGCACGCCCTCGACGTCATCCACGATGTCATCCGCGTGCCGGGCGAAGCCGTACAGCGCGTGCACCGCCGGGCGACGGCACGGCGTGAGCAACCGGGTGGCCAGGAAGTACGTCGCGCCGCCACGGGCGTTGACGCGGCGGCAGCGCTCGTACGCGGCGCGCAGCACCGGGTCGTGGACGCCAGCGGCGGCCAGCTCCCGCGCCGTCACCGCGCACTCCCCGCAGGCGCTACGGCCACGGCCCGCCTGCCGAGCGGTGGACGCCGGTGGGTGCCGGTGACGCGGGCGGCGGCCAGCTTGCCGGAGATCACGGCCGTCGGCACGCCCACGCCCGGTGTGGTGCCGCAGCCAGCCAGCACCACGTTGTCCCAGCCGCGCGGCAGGTTGCGGGGGCGGAAGGGCCCGGTCTGCGCGACGGTGTGGGCGGCGGAGAACGGGGTGCCAGCGGCGAGCCCCTGCCGCGCCCAGTCGGCCGGGGTGACGACCTCCTCCAGCTCCAGGTCCGCGCCGAACCCGGCCAGCCCGCGCCGCTCCAGCTCGGCGTACAGCTCGTCCCGGTAGCGGGGCGCGAGCCGTGGCCAGTCCTGACGGCCGCGCACCAGGTTGGGGCAAGGGGCGAGCAGGTAGTGCAGGTGCCGCCCCGGCGGCGCCAGCCGCGGGTCGGTGACGGTCGGACAGGTGAGCAGCAGCGAGGGGTCGCTCATCAGCTCCCCGGTGCGGGTCAGCTCGTCGAAGGTACGCCCCCAGGCGCGTCCGAAGGACAGGGTGTGGTGGGCCAGCTCCGGCCAGCTGCGGGGTCCGCCCAGGTGGGCCACCACCGCCGAGGGCGCGTACCGCAGCGGCACTGGGCGGCGCGGGGCTCCGCCCAGCAGCCGGTAGGCGATGGGCAGGTCACAGGTCAGCACCACGGCGTCGCCCGGGATACGCCGGCCGTCCGTGGTGCGCACCGCGACCGCCCGGCCGCCGACCCGCTCCAGCCCCTCCACCGTGGCGCCGTAGACCAGTTCGGCACCGGCCGACCGGGCCGCCCGCGCCATCGCGCGCGGCACGGCGTGCATCCCGCCGCGCGGGAACCAGACGCCGCCCACAGTGTCCATGTAGGCGATCACCGCGTACGCGGCGAGCGCGCGGGCGGGCGGCACCCCCGCGTACAGCGCCTGGAAGGTGAAGATCCGCCGCAGCCGCTCATCGCGCACGAACCGGCCCACCCGGCCGTGCCAGGAGGCGAAGCCGCCCACCGCCGCGAGGCGCACCAGGTCCGCGCCCAGCAGGCCCAGTGGGGAGTCGAAGTTGGCGTCGATGAACGAATGTGACTGCACCTGGTACAGCCGCTCCAGCCAGCGCCGCAGCCGCCGGTACCCGACTGCGTCCGCCAGGTTCACCTTCCGGCTGATCTCCGCCTCCATCGCGTGCGGGTCGCTGTGCACGTCGATCCGGGAACCGTCGGCGAAGCAGGCCCGGTAGACCGGGTCCAGCGGCAGCAGCTCCACGTGGTTAGCCAGCCCGGTACCGACCGCCGCCAGCGCCTCGTCGATCAGGCTGGGCATCGTCAGCACCGTCGGACCGGTGTCGAGGTGGTAGCCGCCCATCACGGTGCGGCCCGCCCGGCCACCAGGCCCGCCCTCGCGCTCCACCACGGTCACCGACCGGCCCGCGCCCAGCAGGTGCAGCGCCGCCGACAGCCCCGACAACCCGGCGCCGACCACGATGACGTGACCGGTGGGGCCCTCCACCGTCCTCATGCCCGCACCCCCCCTGCGCCACTGGCCCCGTGCGGACGCCGCGCGTTGGCGGAGGGCCGCGCCGTGGCGGAGGGCTGCGCCGTGGCGGAGGGCTGCGCCGTGGCGGACGGCCCTACCGTGGCGGAGATGAGTGCCGTCAGCTCCCGCGCCGCGTCCGCCGCCAGCCCGGCCTGAGCGACGCAGGAAACGGCTTCGGCGGCCAGCGTGTCGATGCGCTCCTCCACCACCGCCCGCGCGCCCAGTTCCGTCAGCACCTCACGCACCCGCTCCAGCGCCACCGCGTTCAGCCCCCGGTCGCCCAGGGCGCGAACGAGCACCTGCTCGGCCGTCCGGTGCCCGCCCACCCGCGCCCGGTGCAGACCCACAGCCGCCAGATACGTGGGCTTCCCCTGCCGCACGTCCTCCCCGGCCGGTTTGCCGGTGACGGCCGGATCACCGAAGACGTCCAGCAGGTCGTCCCGCAGCTGGAAGGCCACCCCGGCGCACCGCCCCGCCCGCTCCAGCCCCTCGCGCACCGGCCGCTCGGCACCCCCGATCGCCGCGCCGAGCCCGAGTGGCCGCTGCACGGTGTACAGACCCGCCTTCAGATGGGCGATGCGCAGCGCCTGTGCCGGGCTCCGGTCCCCGGCCGCCTGGGCGTACAGGTCCAGGTACTGGCCCGCGACCATCTCCGTCCGCATGGCCCGCCACTGCTCGCCCGCGCGCTGCCGCACGGGGGCGGGCAGCTCCGCCTCCTGCCACAGGTCCTCGGCCCACACCAGCGCCAGGTCCCCGGCCAGCAGAGCCCCGGCCGCGCCGAACTCCCTGGCCGCACCGCCCAGCCCGCGCGCCCGGTGCCGGTCGGCGAACGCCTGGTGCGCGGAGGGCAGCCCGCGCCGCAGCGGTGCGGCGTCCATCAGGTCGTCGTGCACCAGCGCGCACGCCTGCAACAACTCCAGCGCCGCCCCGACGCGCAGCACCGCCTGCTCCGCGCGCTCCTCCGACCCGCCCGCGCGCCAGCCGCACCACAGGAAGCGCGGCCGCAGCCGCTTCCCGCCAGCCAGCACCAGCCGCTCCACCAGCCCGGCGACGTCGGCCCCGAACCGGGCGTCCACGCCGTTGGCCTCGGCACACCGCTCGCCCAGCCAGGCGCGCAGCACCCCGTCAACCGCAGCGCCGACCTCGGTACCGGCGCCGCACTTGGTACCGCCCTCGGTACCGGTACCGGTATCGCAGGGGAGCGAGCCAGGGGAAGGCTCCGGCCGCCGGGGACCACTCAGTGCGGACGGTGTTGTAGGGGTGGTGCTTCCCGTGGGGGGTACGGGCGATGCTGGGGGTGGCGTTGGGGCTGGCTGGGCGGCCGGGGCGGGCTGTAGGGCTGGGGTGGCCTGACGCCGCATCGCGGCTCCCTTCGGCGCTGTGGGTCACGGGTTGCGGTCCGCTCGTCGGCGGCGGGGAAGGGCTGGTGGGGGAGGTACCGAGTGCTGGGCTGCTGCCCGTCCGCGCTATTACGCCGCGTCACGTAGAAGCACGCAGGGCTACAGTAGGTTACACAGAGTTCCCTGTGTTGCTCCGCTCTCCCCGCTGCCCGTGTCGGAGGTAGCGCCGCCCCTTGATCCCGTGAGCCCCAGGTAAGGGCGCTCCGTGAACCTCCGCGCCCTGAGGGGGCGACCGGCAGGGGAAGCCCTCCCCGCCGCGCTCGATCACCGTCCGACCGGGCTTCCGCTGGGCGCCTACGTGCTTCAGCG
The DNA here is from genome assembly GCF_019303495.1 of Streptomyces sp. JJ66. Classification (GTDB taxonomy): domain Bacteria; phylum Actinomycetota; class Actinomycetes; order Streptomycetales; family Streptomycetaceae; genus Streptomyces. The sequence goes on from NZ_JAEVFI010000008.1 coordinate 90,087, forward strand.
CCTAGCTGTGCGGGTCGCGGGGGAGCACATCACACCCGCGCAGGTAGGCGCGCACTTCAGCGTGCGCAGCATGCCCCTGGCGCACGGCACGGAGGACTACGGCGTCCCCGCCGCGCTCGACGCCGTACTCGGCGGCACATGTGGGTAACACCGTCTCGACCCGCGCCCGGACGGCGCTTTCGGCCCCGCCCCTCCCCCGTAGCGAGGCCGGATCAGCTGGTGCGTGCGGACCCCTCAGGCCAGACCACTCGCACAGGGAGCCCGGCCTGCCGGGCGGCAGCTACCACGTCTGCGGTGCCGCCACCCTTCGCGCTGGGCGGCTGGCCGTTCCACACCGCCACCAGCTGCTCCCCGCGCTCCAGTAGCACCGCGTTCGCAGCCTCATACGCCTCACGGCTGGCCGTCTCGTAAGGCATCACCACCACATCGACGGCAGCATCCACCAGCCGGTCGAAGGTGGGCGCGTGGTCGGGCTTCACCTTCCGCTCCCGGTAGTCCCGCGACGGCACCAACACCACCAGCTGCCCCCCTGCCTCAAGGACGGCTTCAGCGAAGAGCGTGTCCGAGCCGCGCGCGATGCACGACACCCCGACCAGGCCGCCGTCCCGGTACTCCGCGAGGAGCTTCCGCAAGGCGTCCCGCACCAGCGGCACCGTGTCGTCGGTCAGGTCCATGTGCCCTGTCACAGCCAGCGTAGTCACGACCATCCCCTCAGCTCGACAGCAGGTCGCGGATACTATCCCGTGCCTGGGCGACACCGCGCGAGACCTCCCGGCCGACCGTGTACGGGTAGAGCTGCCCCAGTTGCGCGCGAACCCGCCCGGACTGCGTCCCGCGCGCTACTTCCACGGCCTGCCCTGTGTGTTCGACTGCGCCAGCCATGTCGCCGGAGAGGAAGGCGCATTCAGCAAGCCCGATCCAGTCCAGTGCGTGACTGCGCGCCGCTTCACTGCCACGCTGTTGCACCGCTTTGCGGATCTCCGTGGCGGCGGCTTCGGCGTGCGCAACCGGGTCCCTCCTAGCCAGGTCCAAGAGTCGCCCCCCGGTGACCCCGGCGAGTTCGGCTTCGTCGAAGTAGGCGATCCAGTACGGCTCGTTGCCGGGTGTCGCGCCAGCCAGAGCGTCGCGGGCCTGCTCGGTTGCCCGGCCGAACGCGGCAGTGCGGCCCATCACGGCGTAGGCCCATGCTTCCCGGGTGTGCAACATGGCCCTCACCCGGGGATTCCCGGCGTAACGGGCGCCCTCCTGTGCGAGTCGTACTAGTGGCTTGTCATGCAGCCTTGGCCGGGTAATCGGTCCATGAGCGGATCGGTGATTCGGTCGCGAAGGCTTTCTTCGGTTCGGCGCGGGCATTGCGCCAGCGGATGTAGGCGGCGATGGCGGTGTTCTGCTCGTTGTGGCTGCGGTGGTCGGTGCCGTTGAGTGCGAAGTAGCGCAGGGCGGCGAACTCGGCTTCGATCCAGTTTAGCCAGGAGCCGTAGGTCGGCAAAAAGACCAGCTCGATGTCGTGGGTGGCGGCCCAGGCGCGGACGTTGGCGTGCTTGTGCGGGGCGAAGTTGTCCAGCACTACGTACAGCTTCTCCCCGGGCCAGCGGGCGCGCAGGGCCTTGAGCAGTCCGAGGAACTCGTGCCAGCGCTTGCGTGGGCGGATGCGGTAGTACAGCCTGCCGGTGGCCAGGTCGAGGGCGGCGAGCATGTGCATCACGCCGTCGTGGCGGTTGTAGGTGGCCCGCAGCCGGCGCGGACGCCGCACCGGCCCCCACGCCTTGCCCTTGCGGGGCATCAGGTTCAGCGGTCCGAACTCGTCGGCGCATATCACCCGCCCGTCGGTGGGCGGGGTGTCGTACAGCGCCAGGACGCGGCGCATCTTGGCGATGAAATCCGGGTCGGTGGACGCCTTCCAGGTGGTAGTGATCTTCCAGGAGACCTTCCCCGCGCGCAGGATCCGGCGCAGGGTCTCCCGGCTGATGGACGCGGTCACCTTCTGCTTGACCAAGTGCTCGGCGAGCTTGCTCAGGCTCCAGGTGGAGAACGCGGTGATCTTCCAGTCGGCGGGGGACGTCCGGGCGATCAGACAGATATGCTCACGCACCTCGTCACTGATGGTCCTGGGACGCCCCCGCTCCATTTTGGGTCCAGCGCCTCGAACCCCCGCTCGTTGAAGGCGTGGACGACATCGCGGACGTAGTCCTCACTGACCTGCATCAGCGAGCAGATGTCCTTGACCGTCTGGCCCTGTGCCGACATCAGCACCACGATCGCCCGCCGCAGCTTGACCGGGTCCTTCGCAGTCCGGCTGACCCGCTGCAGACGACGGCCTTCGTCCATACTGACCGGCCGGACGAACACACTCGGTCGACGTCCCACAACCACCTCCAAGATCACACCTCAGAGGAAGCCTGCCCAACACCGGGCAGCCAGTCGATTACCCGGCCAACGATCGCTGACAACCTTGCAACATCATCAGACTGCTACAGTCGTCTGTCACGAGCACAACAACCCCTATGCGCGCAAGAGGCTCGACGACAGAGGAGGCAGGACCAACCATGTGGCGCCTGATGCTGTTCTTCCAGGGTGTCCTCGGGCTCGGCGTCGTCGTCATGTCGCTGGTCAGCGGCCTGATGGTGCTCCGCCACGACGGCCCGAGCACCGAGCTGGCACAGTCCGTCGGCCTGCTCGTTCTGCTCCTTGGTCTGCTTCTGGTCACCGGGCGCTGGATGACCGGGCGTTGGTTCAGGTGGTCGCGCCGCTGACGCCGGCCCTCCCCGGCACGGTGGGCGAACAGCCCCGCTCCACCACCGCGCAGGCCCGCAGTAGAACCCGACGGAGCCCCGCCCACCGGCGGGGCTCCGCCATTGCGGCCGCCGCTCACTCATACCTAGGCACCGCGATCGTGGCCGTCTGCACCGCGAGCTGGGGCGCGGGCGCGTACGCGGTCAGGGCAGTGGGGGCACCGATCCGTCATCCGAGAATTGGCCGGTCAATGTGCCATCGCCGGCGGCGAGGTCATACCCGAGGACGGCGAGCCCGAAGTCGTCTTCTGTCTGGACGAAATCGGACCGCTCAACCTCCAGCCGCACCCCGGTCGGCAGTGGGCCGAACGCGGCGGCAAGGGCAAGGACCCCGACCGTGAGCCCCGACTCCGGCGGCGGGCCACCTACACCCGACCGCACGGCGTCCGACACCTGTTCGCCGCCCAGTTCACCGCTCTGCGCTACTTCGCCCTCGACGGCACCGACCACCCCAGCCACAAAGCCCAGGGCAGCATGATCCGCCGCTACATCATCTGGCGGAACAAGCACGCCACCGATCAGCGCCTACGCGAAGTCGTCACCAGGGCGAACATTGCCTGACGCGGCACTAGCTCCAGTGCGTCTTGCGGCGGGGAGCGGGCCGGGGGTGGTGGCGTCCATGGGGCCAACTTCCAGGCGATCTTAGGCACGGGCTCTTCCCGTTCCGCAACGTCCAACGACTGTATTACCGACACGGTAACCCCCGCTGGTTATCCCGGGATCGGGTGGCCGGGCCGAAGCTCTTACCACAGGAGCTGTCATCCACTGTGATCTAAGGGAGACCCGTGCAGACGCATTCCGGAGCGACCCCAGCCTGGGCGCCGCCGCCCGGCCCGACTATCGAGTACCAGCGCGCGGGGGTGTGGTGGGATGCGGTGCGCGTCTCCGCCGCTCTCGCGCCCGCCGTGTTCGACGTGCTTGACGGCCGTTCGGGTGCCGTTATCGAGGACGCCCCGGGGTGTCTGCTGACGTGGTTTGTCCAGCCCGGGGCGGCTGCCGGGTGGCCTCGTCTGGACGGGGTGGCGGTGCTGTCCCGGGGTGGTCTTTCCATCGGTGTGCCCCCGGCGGGGCAGCGCTGGGGTGAACTGCGCTGGCTGGTGCTGCCCGGCAGCGAGGGTCCGTGGATGGATGCGGCCGTGTTGGAGCAGGCTCTCACGGTGGGCGTCGCCCAGCGCGTCGGCCCCCGCCGCCCGGTCACTGTGCTGTGTACGGGGTGCGGTCGGCCCACCGGCGAGGCCGTGCTCGTCGCGACCGCGCCCGCCGCCTTCGGCCCTGACCACGGTGCCTGGGCGTGTCCCGCCTGCGCGCCGCATCTGCCGGACGGCCCGGGTGTCACCGGGGTGGTCCGGTGACTCGCCCCGACCGGCCCGTGCCGCCGAGCGCCTGCATGCGCTGCCAGCAGCCCGGCGAACTGGAGATCGTCGCTGAGCTGCCGGGCGAGTCCCGGGGCGGCTGCACCGTGTGGTGGTGCGCCCACTGCCGCA
>NZ_JAEVFI010000008.1:94369-197547 GCF_019303495.1 Streptomyces sp. JJ66
AGCGTGCCACCTACATCGCCCCGGAATGCCGCGTCGCCGCAGACGAAGAGGACCCCAAGGCGGCGGAGATGCACAGCTGGTGCCCCGGTCCGTTCCAGAAGCGCATCGACGGTGTCGTCGCGGTTACCGGGGAGTGTGCCTGCGGGTGCCACCGGAGTGGCACAGCAACGCGCGGCGACGCAGGTACGAGAGATAGCTGAGTAGGGGCGGCCTTTGCAGTGTGAAGCGACGCTGGATACGACGCCGGGTCTGCCCCGGACCTTGGCGCTGCCAGTACGGGAGCTTACGCTTGCTCTGTGAGCGGGAGAGTGCCTCCACCTGAATCTTCAAGATCCACTCCCAGCTCGCTCCCAGAAGGATTCAGAAACGCATCAGAGGCCCGCACCCTTCACGGATGCGGGCCTCTGACCGCCACAGTCAAGCAAGAACACGCGTTCTCGGGCGATTTGGCGTCTCTTGGCCGCGCTCAGTGCTCACCTCGCCCAACCGTTCTGGATCTCGTCTGGGTCTGAGGAAGACGAGCGTGGTCCCAAAGTGGTCCCAGAGAAGCGCTCGAAGCGGCACTTGCCGCTCGTGCGCTGAGCGACTCGGCGCCAGCGGTAGTCACTCACTTAGATACGCGAATGCGTGAGGGCTGGTCTCTTCCATGAAGAAACCAGCCCTCACCTGCATTTACACCGTCGGGACGACAGGATTTGAACCTGCGACCCCTTGACCCCCAGTCAAGTGCGCTACCAAGCTGCGCCACGTCCCGGTGCTCTCGCGGTCCGGGGTGCTCCCTCGCCGCTCGTGCACAGAAACTGTACCGCACTCGCGCCGGTGCTCGCGCACCCCGGGTCGGGGGAGGTTTGGCGAGGTGGGGGCGGGTTATCCGCAGGTGGGGACGCTGTGGACCTTGGCCGGGGGCAGGCAGCGGCCCACCCGCTGAGGAGCCCGCTGTCCTGGACCGGCCGCCGGACTCATTACGCACGGTTACCACTCCCTCGTTGCCGGGAACCGGGCCGGGTGTTCATGGACTGGGCGCTGGGTGCCGTCCTGCCGTGGCACTCGGTCCAGCTCGGGCTGGTGCCCGAGTGGGCGGTGCCGCTGGACACCGAGTCGCCGGAGACCGTCCACCAGCCGCACAGCTAGCTAGCGGCGGCGGGACAGGGTGGGTGAGTACGGGCCCACCAGCTCGCGGTGCCACCACGCGCCGGTGGTCCGCAGCTCCCGCCAGGTGGTGAAGCGGTAGCGATACAGGCGGGCCCTGATGTGGGTGGGCCCGCTGGTACCGGCGAACGGGTCGCGGCGCAGCAGCCGCACGGTGTCGCGGTCGCCGGTCAGCAGGCGTTCGAGCAGGGCCGTGAACCAGGGGCGGGCGTAGCCGGGGGAGAGGGCGGCGAACCACATCAGCCAGTCCAGCCGCAGGTGGTAGGGCGCGAAGAGCCGTGGCAGGCGCCGGATGTCGCCGGGTTTGCCGTGGAACTCGTACTCGTGCCACACCGTCTCGCCGGTGAGGCGTGCGGCGTCGGTGCCTTCGATGACCACCTCGTGCCGCAGCCGCGTCACGCTGCCGAAGGCGCCGTAGGTGTTGGCCAGGTGGTAGGCGTTGAAGGAGCGGTTCATCTGCTGCCGAGGGGAGAGCAGGTTGCGCACCGGCCAGTAGCTGAGGACGGCGACGAAGACGGTCACGGCGACGACCAGGACGTCGAACCACGGCGGTGTCGGCGCATACGTCGGTGGGGGTGTGGTGACCCCGAGGCGGGAGACGTCCACGGCGGTCACCGCGAGCAGGACCGTCAGCCAGTTGAGCCAGGAGAAGTTGCCGGAGAGCACCAGCCACAGCTGCGTGACGATGAGGCCGGCGGCCGCCCAGGTGGCGACGGGCTGCGGCGCGAACAGCAGTACGGGCAGGCCGAGCTGCGCCACGTGGTTGGCGGCGGCCTCCACCCGGTGCAGCGGTCGGGGCAAGTGATGGAAGAACCAGCTCAGCGGGCCCGGCATCGGCTGTGTCTCGTGGTGGTAGTACAGGCAGGTCAGGTCCCGCCAGCAGCGGTCACCGCGCCACTTGATCAGCCCGGCGCCGAACTCGACCCGGAACACCAGCCAGCGCAGGAGCAGCAGCGCCAGCAGGGGCGGGGCGACGGCGTCATTCCCGAGGAACGCGGCGAGGAAACCGGCTTCCAGCAGCAGCGACTCCCAGCCGAAGCCGTACCAGGTCTGGCCGACGTTGACGATCGACAGGTACAGCGCCCACGGCACCAGCCACAGCGGGATCGACGCCCACAGCGGCACCAGGTCACCGAGCCCGGCCACCAGTGCGGCCGCCAGCACGGCACCGCTCCAGGCGACGCCGGCGAACAGGCGGTCGGAGTAGCGCCACTGGAACAGGCTGGGGGCGCGGCGGAACGGCATAGCGCGCAGATAGCCAGGCACCGGCGTCATCCCGCGTTCCCCGATCAGTGCGCGGAACTGCAGGGCGGCGGAGACGAAGGCGACGAGATACACCACCGCGAGCCCGCGCTGGAACACCAGGCGGGCGAGCCAGTAGCCGGAAACCGCGTTCCACTCCATATCGGCCACGACTACCACCACCTTCGCCCGGTGACGCGTGCCACGCCCCGGTGCGCCGGTTACCGCTCCAGCACCAGGGCTTGTCCCTGCCCGACGCCGACGCACAGGGCCGCCAGTCCCACGCCCGAGCCCGCGGCGGCCAGCTGGTGGGCCACCGCTCCGGCGATCCGGGCGCCGGACGCGCCCAGGGGGTGGCCGATGGCGATGGCACCGCCGCGCGGATTGACCTTGGCCGGGTCCAGCTCCGGCCACTCGGCCAGGCAGCCCAGCGCCTGGGCCGCGAACGCCTCGTTCAGCTCGACGACGCGCAGGTCCGCGAAGGTGTGCCCGGTGCGCTGCAGGACACGGCGCACCGCCTCTACCGGGCCGAGCCCGAACAGCTGCGGTTCGATGCCGGTGACCGCCGACGCCCGCACCCGGGCCAGCGGCTCGCGTCCGGTGGCGCGCAGTCCGGCCTCGTCGGTGACGAGCAGGGCCGCGGCTCCGTCGTTGAGCGGTGAGGAGTTACCCGCGGTGACGGTGCCCCCCTCGGGCCGGAACACTGGTTTGAGCCCCGCCAGCGCCGCGCCGGAGGTGCCGTCGCGGATCGTCTCGTCACGCGGCAGGTCCACGCCCTCGCAGGCGACGGTTTCGGCGGCGTAGGCGCCGTCCTTCCAGGCGCGGGCCGCCTTCTCGTGGCTGGCCAGCGCGAAGGCGTCCTGCTGCTCGCGGGTAATGCCGTGGCGGTCGGCGACGAGTTCGGCGCCTTCGCCCAGCGAGAGAGTCCACTCCGGCGGCATGCGGCGGTTCACCATGCGCCAGCCCAGCGTGGTGGAGAACATCTCGGGGGCGCCCGGGGGAAAGGCCCGCTCGGGCTTGGGCACCACCCACGGGGCGCGGCTCATGGACTCCACACCTCCGGCGACGACGATCGACATGTCCCCGGTGGCCACCGCGCGCGCCGCCTGCACCAGCGCCTCCAGACCCGAGGCGCACAGCCGGTTCACCGTCGTGCCGGGGACGGTGACCGGGAGTCTGGCGAGCAGCACGGCCATGCGGGCGACGTCGCGGTTCTCCTCGCCCGCGCCGTTGGCGTTGCCGAAGACCACGTCGTCGATGCGGGCGGGGTCCAGCGCGGGGGAGCGGCCGACCAGGGCGCGCACGACGTGGGCGGCGAGGTCGTCGGGGCGGACGGAGGACAGGGCGCCGCCGTACCTGCCGACCGGGGTGCGCACGGCATCGGCGATGTACACATCACGCAGACGATCGTTGCTCATGGCAACGAGCGTGGCAGCAGCGGGTGCCGCTTGGCCAGAGCCCGGTCACCCCGAGCCGCGCCACACCGCCACCGCCACCGCCACACCGCCGCCACCACACCGCCGCCGCACCGCGACACGTGGCGCGGCTTCGCCCCGCAGGCCCGGGGCGCGCCTAGCGTGAGCCCATGCGTGTCCTGGTCACTGGAGGAGCCGGGTTCATCGGCTCACACATCGTCACCGCGCTGGCCCAAGCGGGGCACGAGCCCCGCGTGCTGGACCTGCGGCCCACGGCCGGCGGTGTGCGGGGCGACGTGCGCGACCCCGGCACCGTCGCCAAGGCGCTGCACGGCGTGCACGCGGTCTGCCATCAGGCGGCGATGGTGGGCCTGGGCAAGGGCTTCACGGACGCCGCCGCCTACGTGGGCACCAACGACCTGGGCACCGCCGTGCTGCTGGAGCAGATGGCTGGCGCGGGCGTGCCGCACCTGGTACTGGCCGGGTCGATGGTGGTCTACGGCGAGGGCCGTTACCGCTGCCCGGAGCACGGAGTGGTGCGCCCGGGGCCGCGCACGGTGGCGGCGCTGGACGCCGGGCGGTTCGAGCCCCCGTGCCCGCGCTGCGGTGCCGAGCTCGAACCGGGCCTGGTCCCCGAGGACGCCCCGGCCGACCCGCGCAACGTCTACGCCACCACCAAGCTCGCGCAGGAGCACCTGGCCGCCGTCTGGGCCCGGGCCTGCGGGGGCCGGGCGATCAGCCTGCGCTACCACAACGTGTACGGCGGCGGCATGCCGCGCGACACGCCGTACGCCGGGGTGGCGTCGTTCTTCCGCTCCGCGCTGGAGGCTGGTCGTCCCCCGCGGGTGTTCGAAGACGGGGGGCAGCGCCGGGACTTCGTGCACGTCACCGACGTCGCGGCGGCGGGCGTCGCCGCGCTGGAGGCCGTCGGGGAGCGGCCGCCGGGGGAACTGCGGGCGTACAACACCGGCAGTGGCGACCCGCACACGGTGGGTCAGATGGCGCGGGCGCTGGCGGACGCGTTCGGCGGGCCCGCCCCCGTGGTCACCGGCGAGTACCGGCTCGGCGACGTCCGGCACATCACCGCGTCCTCACGGCGGCTGCGCGAGGAGCTGGGCTGGCGGCCGCGCGTGGGCTTCGCGCAGGGCATGGCGGCGTTCGCACGGGCGCCGCTCGCCGCTGGATGAGGCGTGCGCCCGCCGCGTGAGGCGTTTCGCGCCGCCCGTTCGGCGGAACACCGGGCCGAACGCCGGACTCCGCGAGGGGGGCCCGCGCGCCGCACTGCGCGATAGTGCCTTTCGTCCCTTATGTACTCGTAGGGTGAGCGGGATGAACAACACCCCAACGCCGCGAGGAAATCTGGTGCTGCCGTGTCTGGACGAGGCGGCCGCGCTGCCCTGGGTGCTCTCCCGGGTCCCCCAGGGCTGGACGGCGATCGTCGTGGATAACGGCTCGACGGACGGCTCGGCCGAACTCGCCGCCGCGCTGGGCGCCTACGTCGTAGCTGAGCCCCAGCGCGGTTTCGGCGCGGCCTGCCACGCTGGTCTCCGGGCCGCCGACGCGGACGTCGTGGCCTTCTGTGACTGCGACGGCTCCCTGGACCCGGCCGATGTCGAATCCGTCGCCGCTCCGGTGCGCGCGGGCGAGGCCGACCTGATGCTGGCCCGCCGCCGTCCCACCGGCCGTGGCGCGTGGCCGCTGCATGCCCGCGCCGGAAACCTGGCGCTGGCCCGGATGGTGCGCCGCCGCACCGGGGTGCCGCTGCACGATCTCGGCCCCCTGCGGGCCGCCCGCCGCACCAACCTGCTCGGCCTTGACCTGACCGACCGGCGCAGCGGCTACCCGCTGCAGATGGTGCTGCGCGCCTGCGAGGCGGGCTGGCGCGTGCGGGAGACGCCGGTGCCCTACCAGCCGCGCACCGGGCAGTCCAAGGTGACCGGCACCTGGCTGGGCACGCTGGGCGCGGTCCGGGACATGCGGGCGGTCCTGCGATGACGGCACCCGCCCAGCGCACCGGCTCAGCACCAGCGCCGACACCGCTGACGGTGCTCGTCATCGCCAAGGAGCCGGTGCCCGGCCGCGTCAAGACCCGCCTCACCCCGCCGTTCACCCCGGCCGAGGCTGCCGAACTCGCCCAGGCGGCGCTCGCCGACACCCTGCGCACCGTCGCTGACCTGCCCGCCGTCCGCCGGGTGCTGGTCCTGGCCGGGGCCACCGGCCCGTGGCTGCCCGCCGGGTTCGACGTCCGGCCGCAGTCGCCCGGCGGGCTGGACGAGCGCATCGCCGCCGCGTTCGCCGCCTGCCACGGTCCGGCGCTGCTGCTCGGCATGGACACCCCGCACCTGAGCGCGCGCACCCTCGCCCCGGTGCTCGCCGCCGACGCCTTCACCGCGTGTGACGCCTGGCTCGGCCCGGCGGCGGACGGCGGTTTCTGGTCGCTCGCCCTGGCCGACGCGCAGGCGGCCCCGGTCCTGGTGCGCGGGGTGCCGATGTCCCGCCCCGACACCGGGGCGCTCCAGCGGCGGCGGCTCACCGACGCCGGGCTGCGCGTGCGGGCGTTGCCCGTGCTGCGCGATGTTGACACCGTGGCGGACGCCGCCGAGGTGGCCAGGCAGGCACCGGGCAGCCGGTTCGCCCGCGCGTACCAGGCCGCCCGGCACCGGACGGGGGCGCGATGACCACCACCGCCCCGTCACCGGGTGAACAGCTGCCCTGGCACACCGACCCCTACGAGCAGGCGCTGCGCACCGGCCGTGGACCGCTGTTCCTGCGCCGCGCCGACGGCTGGCTGCTGCCGCTGGACGTCGAACGCTGGTGCGCCCGCGCCGACGCCGCCGACCGCTCCGTGCTCGGCCGGTGCACCGGCAGCGTGCTGGACATCGGCTGCGGACCCGGCCGGATGGTGGCCGCGCTCAGCGGCGCCGGTGGCCGGGCACTGGGCATCGACTCGGCGCCCGCCGCCGTCCGGCACACCCGCCGGCTGGGGGGTTCCGCGCTGTGCCGGTCGGTGTTCGAACCGCTGCCCGACGAGGGCCGGTGGGACCGCGCGCTGCTGCTGGACGGCAACGTCGGTATCGGCGGCGACCCGCAGGCGCTGCTGCGCCGTGTCGGCACCCTGCTGGCCCCGGGCGGTCTGCTCCTCGCCGAGGCAGCGGCGGCGGAGGTGGAGGAGTTCATCGAGGTCCGCCTGGACGACGGCACCGGTCCGCGCGGTCCCGCGTTTCCCTGGGCGCGGTTCGGGCCCTCGGCGCTGCGCCGCCGTGCCGGTGCGGCCGGATGGCGGGTGGTGGAGGAGTGGACGTGCGCGGAACGTCGCTTCCTCACCCTGCGCCCCGCCATCCCGCCGTCCGCTCGCCCTGGCCCGGAAAGCCGGTAACCGGTGCCCGGTAACCGGCCGCCCGGTGCCGCGTCACCATCCGGTCAGCAGCAGGTGGTTGACCGCCAGCGCCACCCCCGCCTGCGCGCCCAGCCACCAGCGGTGGCAGCTGCGGGGGAGCAGCGCGGCGGCGGGCAGTACCCACAGGGCGAAGGGCAGCCAGATGCGTTCGGTCTCCGCCTTGCTCATGCCGGACAGGTCCGCGATCAGCAGGGCCAGCACCGCGCCCGCGACCAGGATCACCACCGGGGACGGCCGCCGGGCGCGGGCGGCGGCCCGGCGCAGCCCGGCCACCCCCGCCAGGCCCACCGACACCACCTGCGCCGCCAGGTTGCCCCACACGTAGTAGGCGTAGGGCCGGATACCCGCGGCGCCCTGGTAGTACCGCTCGTGCAGCGTCAGATACCCCTCCAGCCACCAGAACCCGGCGAGCGTGAAGACGATCACGAACGGCGCGGCGCCCAGCAGCACCCACGGCAGCGGACGCGCGTCGCGTGCCGCCACCAGCACCGCGACGCCGACCACCGCCATCAGCGCCAGCCCGTAGGACAGGTACAGCGTCCAGCCGAACAGCAGCCCGGAGCCCAGCGCAGCCAGCCACGGCCGCCGCACGCTCCGCGTCGCCGCCAGCGCCAGCAGTGCGACCGCCCACGCGGTGACGCCGGTGAAGTAGCCGTCCGCCGACGTGCCCAGCCAGACCGCGGCCGGAGCCAGCACCAGGAACGGCGCCGCCCGCCGCGCGAGGTCCAGACCCGCCAGCGCCCGCACGGCCACCACCCCGGCCGCCGCCGCGGACGACGCCACCACGACGCAGAACACCCCGGCCCACCCGCCGCCGCCCAGCCCGAGGCGGTCCAGCCACACGAAGGTGAGCAGCGCGCCCGGCGGGTGCCCGGCGACGTGCGCGGGCCAGTTGTCCGGGGCGTCCATGAGGATGCGGCTGGTGAACTCGCGGAGCGTGAAGCCGATGTCGGTGATCTCGGGAACCGACCGCAGGTACTCGTACTTAGTGGTCAGCCGCACCGCGATGCCCCGGTGCCATCCGTCCACCAGGGCGAGGGAGAACACCCACGCCAGCGAGGCACCGTACGTCGTCCAGGCCAGGGCGTGCGGCCCGAGCCGACGCGCCACCGTGGGCCCGTAGCCGACGACCAGGACGGCGACGGCCAGAGCGGCCGGGGTGCCCGGGCCCACGTGCGGCGCCCAGTTGGCGTACAGCGGCGGCCAGCCCAGCCGGAGCGTTCCGTCCCGGTCCTGAACGCGGTGGCCGAGGATCGCGGCGGTGGCGAACAGCGCTACGGCGATCCCGGCGGCGTACATATCCTTGCGGAGTGAGGGGGAGCCTGCCACGTGATCACCGTAGGCGGGAGCCCGCCGCCGGGCGCCGTGGCACGCCAGCGCGGTGAACGCCCGCGGCCGCCGGGGTGGGCCGTGAGGAGGCCGCATGCCGCTGGAGCTGCTGCGTGAGTACCCACTGAGGTGCCCGAGCCCCCAGGCCCTCCCCGCGCGCCGGTCAGTCCGGGGTGGCGTTGAGCAGGCGGGTGATCGCCTCGGACGCTTCCTGGGCCGCCCGCTCGCTGTCCTGGCCGGTCAGGACAGCCGTCTGGTAGTCCTTGACCGGGTTGTCCGCCTCCAGCCCGGCCCAGGACGGTGAGTTGGGCGTCGCCCGTCCGGCCTCGGCACCGCGCGCCATGGCCTGGGCACCGGGGTCCCCCTCCAGCGCGTCCGTCAGCGTCCCCTTGACGGGGACGTAGCTCATCGTGCCGGCGATCTCCCGCTGCCAGCGGTCGCCCGTGAGCAGCCGCAGGAACGCGTAGCCGCCTTCAGCGTCGCGGGCGTTCTCCGGGATGATCAGCACCGAGCCGCCGGTGAACACGGCGCCGGGCGCCCCGGCTTCCTTACCCGGCACCGGGAAGTAGCCGAGCTTGCCGCGCAGGGCGGGATTGCGCTCCAGGATCAGCCGGGCGTGCCCGGGCGGGGCGATGAGCTGGGCCACCTCGTTGTCGGCGAAGACCACACCGTGTTCGGGTTCGGCCTCGTCGCTGTCGGGCGGCCCCTGGCCCAGCGCGTGCAGCCGGGTGTAGAACTCCATGCCCGCCAGCGCTTCGGGGGTGTGCAGCGCGCCTTCCCACCGGCCGCTCAGCTCGATGGCCAGCTCCCCGCCCTCATCCCAGATGAACCCGGCCAGGACGTACCAGTTCTGGCCCGGCAGATAGATGCCCTGCTGGCCGCTCTCCGGCTGGTTGAGCTGCCCGGTGATCCGCAGCCACTCCTCCCGGTCGGCCGGGGGCTCGGTGATCCCGGCGGCCTCGAACAAGTCCTTGCGGTAGATGACGACGCGGTTGGCGCCGTAGTACGGGATGCCGTACTGGTAGCCGTCCACCTGCCCGGACTCCTCCAGGCCGCTCAGCCAGTCGTCGCCGCCGAGTTCGGGCACCTTCAGCGTGAGGTTGCTGACGCCGCCGGCCGCGACGTACTGGGCGACCTGGGTATTGCCGACCTCGATCAGATCGGGGGCCTCGTCGGCGGCCAGCGCCGCGGTGACCTTCTCGCCGATGCCCGTCCACTCCTGGACGGTGACCTCCACCTCGCGTCCGGGGTGCCGTTTCTCGAAGTCACGGACGATCTCCCCGGTCAGCTCCGTGCTGAGGCTGTTCCGCATGAGCCACACGTGCAGCGGCTCCTGCTCGCCACCGGTGTCGGCGGCCGTGCCGCACGCGGTCAGAACCAGCAGCGTCACGGCGGCCGTGGTGAGCTTGACGAGTCGTCTGGGCTGGATGGGCATACTTCACCCCTTGCGTCCCGCGAGGGGACGGGAAAGCGAACGGGACCTGACGTGGGGGGAAGCAGAACCACAGCATTGGCATAGACCAAGGGTCTGGTCAAGGGGTGCTTCCCGCCCGCGACGGAACCGTGTTCCAGGATCGGGGTGCGCTGCGTCTCGCGCCCGTACGCCGCGGTGGCCCGGCCAGGTGGACTGGCCGGGCCACCGCGGCGTACGGGAATCCGTGGAACGGGGCTGCCCTGGGAGAACTGGCGCTGGGGCGGATGAGCGCGCGGGGGATGCCAGGGTCAGTGGTGGCCGCGGGCGCTGCTGGACGCCCCGCCGAAGAGCCGGGCCAGGGCCCGGAAGGGCAGCGTGACGACGGTGGCGATGGCACCGCCAATGGACCGGAGCACGTCTGCGATCGCCTTCAACATGGTCTCTCTCCGTCCTGCGGTCCGGCGTGAGCCGGATTGCGTGGCGCCGCTGTGCGGCCGTTCGTCCACCGCGTGCCCCGGGAACGGGGGCGGAAACCGGCGGGTCCCGCGCCCCGCCCGCTGGCCCGCTCGCGGCCCCGGCAAGATCGTGTACGCCCCCGGTCTGCCGCGCGGCGCGCCCCTGCGGTTTAATTGCAAGCTGCTCGCAACAACAGGTGACGTTCAGCAAGGGTGTGGAACATGACGGCCCGACGGATACGGACAGCGGCCGCCGCCGCGGTGGCGGCGGCGCTCGTGGGAGCGGCCGGATGTTCCGCCCCGGGCGAGGGCGACAGCGGCGGGGCCAAGGACTCCTACGTCATCGGCATCGCCACCGAGCCGGAGACCCTCAGCCCCCTGCTGGGCTACGGCAAGGACGGCAACTCCAAGATCTTCGACGGGCTGCTCCGCCACGACGCCGAGCTGGAACTTCAGCCGGCCCTCGCCAAGGAGCTGCCCGAGATCAGCGAGGACGGCCTCACCTACACCTACACCCTGCGCGAAGACGTCACCTTCTCCGATGGCAAGCCCTTCACCGCCGCCGACGTCGTCTTCACCTACGAGACGATCCTCGACCCGGAGACCAACAACCCCGCGCGCGGTGAGCTCGACGCCGTGAAGAGCGTCACCGCCCAGGGTGAGCACACCGTCGTCTTCCAGCTCACCTACCCCTACGCCGCGTTCGCCGAGCGCACCGTGCTGCCCATCGCCTCCCAGGCGGTGGCCTCACGGCAGGACGTCAACACCGGCGCGTACAACACCGAGCCGGTCGGCACCGGACCGTACGTCCTCACCGACTGGAGCCGCGGCGAGAAGCTCAGCTTCCGCGCCAACCCCGATTACTGGGGCGGCGAGCCGGAGGTGGACCAGCTCACGATGGCCATCATCGGCGACGACGACATCCGCGCCACCCGGCTGCGCTCCGGCGACCTGGACGCCGCCGTGCTCCCGCCGAACCTGGCCGAGACGTTCAAGGACGCCGAGGGCCAGACCATCGTCACCGCCGACTCGGCCGACTTCCGTGGCGTGACGCTGCCCACCGAGAACGACGTCACCGGCGACCGCGCCGTGCGCCGCGCGCTGGACATCGCCGTGGACCGCTCGTCGATGGTGGACAACATTCTCGACGGCGCCGGGCAGGCCGCCCACGGCCCGGTGCCCACCGGCAGCACCTGGTTCGCCGAGGGCACCGAGCGCGAACACGACCCGGACGCGGCGAAGAAGATCCTCGACGAGGCGGGCTGGAAGCCGGGGTCCGGCGGTGTACGCGTCAAGGACGGCCTCGCGGCGGCCTTCACCCTGTGGTACCCGGCCGGGGACCAGCTGCGCCAGGAGCACGCACTCGCCGTCGCCGGTGACGCCAAGGAGATCGGCATCGACATCACCGTGGAGTCCGGCACCTGGGAGGTCATCGAGCCCGCGATGCGGCAGGACGCCGTACTCGCCGGCGGCGGCAACCCGGCCGACCCCGACTTCGACCTCTACACCCTGCTGCACTCCGACCTGGCCGGTGACGGCTTCCACAACATGGCCCGCTACTCCAACCCGGCCGTGGACGAGAAGCTGGAGGAGGGCCGCGAGAGCGGGGACCGCGAGGTGCGCAAGGCCGCCTACGACGCGGTGCAGCGCGAGCTGGAGAAGGACCCGGGCTACGTCTTCCTCACCCACATCGACCACGTCTACGTGATGGGCGGCGGCTGGAAGAACGTCACCACCCAGGTCGAGCCGCACGACCACGGCCTGGGCTCCGGCCCCTGGTGGAACATCGAGGACTGGCAGCGCGCCCAGTGAGGACCGCCCTCCCGCACGACGCCCAGGCCGACGCGGCCGGGCGGTCCTCCGGCCCGGCCCCCGGCCCCGTGACGGCCGCGCCCGGCCGCTGGGCCCGGCTGCCCTGGGGGCCGATGGCCCGGCTGACCGGACGACGGCTGCTGGCGGCCGTCCCGGTCCTGGCCGTCGTCACCTTCGGCCTGTTCGCGCTCGCCGCCGCCTCGCCGTTCGACCCGGTCAAGCAGTACGCGGGGGACGCCGCCCTGCGGGCCGACGGGAAAACCCTCGACCAGCTGCGTGAGAACCTGGGCGTGGACGCGCACTTCGCCGAACAGTGGTGGCGCTGGCTCACCTCCGCGCTCGGCGGTGACCTCGGCCAGTCCAGCACGCTGCGCCAGCCGGTCGCGCAGGTCATCACCGAGCGCATCGGCTGGTCGGTGCTGCTCTGCGCGCTCGCGTTCGTCCTCGCCGTCGTCGTCGGCACCCTGCTGGGTGTGGCCGCGGGCCGCCGCCAGGGCGGCCTGCTGGACCGGTGTGTCACCTCCGCCGCCTACCTGCTCCAGGCCGCGCCGCCGTTCTGGCTCGGTCTGCTGGCGGTGTGGCTGTTCGCGCTCCAGCTCGGGGTGCTGCCCGCGGGCGGCCTGACCGACACCGGCAGCGACACCGTCACCGCCGGGTCGCTGCTGACCCACCTGGCCCTGCCCGTCGCCGTCCTGGCCCTGGCGCAGACGCCGTGGTTCATCCTGTACGTGCGGCAGGGCGTGGGCGACGCGCTGCACGAGGACCCCGTGCGCGGGGCGCGCGCCCGCGGCCTGAAGGAACGCACCGTGCTCTTCGGACACGCCCTGCGCTCCGGACTGCTGCCCGTACTCACGCTCATGGGCTCGCGGGTACCCGAACTCATCACCGGCGCGCTGCTGGTGGAGACCGTCTTCTCCTGGCCCGGCATCGCCTCGGCCACCGTACGCGCCGCCACCGCCAGCGACTTCCCGCTGCTCGCCGCGCTCACCGTGCTCGCCACCGGCGCGGTGCTGCTCGGCAACCTGCTGGCCGACCTGCTCTACGGCCTGGCCGATCCGCGCGTCGCCCTGGAGGAGATGTGAGGGCCACCAGCACCGGCCACGGCACCGGCTCCGCCCCGCACCCCGCGAGCGCGGCGCCGGACAGCGACGGCTGGTTTGCCCCGGCCGGGACGCGGCGCGGCCGCCGCGACTACCGCACGCTGCGGGTGCGCACCGCCGCCGCCGGGTGCCTGGTCGTGGCGCTCGCCGTCCTGCTCGTCCCGCCGCTGTTCCCCCTCGACCAGCAGGCCGTGGACCTGGCCAGCAAGCTCCAGCCACCCTCCCTGGCCCACCCCTTCGGCACCGACGACGTCGGCCGCGACGTGCTGCTGCGCTGCGTCTACGGGCTGCGCGTGTCGCTGCTGGTGGGGCTGGTCGCCGCGCTGGTGGCCTCCGTGCTCGGGGTGTGCGTCGGCGCGCTCGCCGCCGCGCTGGGCGGCGGCACCGACCGGCTGGTCATGCGCGTCGTGGACGGCATCTCCTCGGTGCCACACCTGCTGCTGGGCGTGTTCATCGTCGCGATGTTCCGCCCCGGGGTGTGGCCGGTGGTCATCTCCGTCGGACTGACGCACTGGGTGTCCACCGCCCGCATCGTGCGCGCCGAGATCCACTCGCTGCGCTCGCGCCCCTACATCGACGCGGCCGTCTCCGGCGGCGCCTCCCGCTGGCGCGTCACCGTCCGCCACCTGGTGCCCGGCGTGTGGCCCCAGGCCGCGCTCGCCGCCGTGCTGATGGTGCCGCACGCCATCTGGCACGAGTCGGCGCTGTCCTTCCTGGGCCTGGGCATTCCGCCACACCTGGCGAGCCTGGGCACCATGACCGAGGCGGCGCGCGGCTCGCTGCTGGCCGGGGACTGGTGGCCGACGCTCTTTCCCGGCCTGTTCATCATCATCCCGACCCTCGCCATCGCCGGACTCGCCGGAGTCCTGCGCGAGCGGATCAATCCGCGCCGCCGATCGGAGCTGATGCTGTGACCACCCTGCTGTCGGTGACCGGGCTGTCCGTCCGCTTCCGGATGCGCGGCGGGCGCACGGTGGACGCCGTCACCGGCGTGAGTTTCGGCCTGGCCGCCGGGGAGTGCCTGGCGCTGGTCGGGGAGAGTGGCTGCGGCAAGTCCGTGCTCGCCTCCGCCCTCCTCGGCCTGCTGCCGGGCAACGCGGAGGTGCGCGGCACCGCGCACACCGGCGGACGCGAACTGCTCGGAGCCGACGAGGACACCCTCGCCCGTCAGGTACGCGGACGCCGCGTCGGCCTGGTACCGCAGAGCCCCGCCGCCCACCTCACCCCGGTCCGCACCGTCCGCGCCCAGCTTACCGAGACCGTCCGGGAGCTGACCGGCACGCCGAAGGCCGGGCTGACTGCCGCCGTCACGGCAGCGGCCGCGCGGGCCGCCTTCCCGCCGGACCACCTCGACCGGTACCCGCACCAACTCTCCGGCGGCCTCGCCCAGCGTGCCGCCACCGCCCTCGCCCTCGTCGGCGACGCCCCGCTGCTCATCGCCGACGAACCCACCACCGGTCTGGACCGCGCACTGGCGGACCGCACCATGGACGAACTGCGCCGCCACGCCGACGATGGGCGCGGCCTGCTCGTCATCACCCACGACCTGGCCGCCGCCGCGCGCATCGCCGACCGGGTGGCCGTCATGTACGCCGGGCGTGTCGTCGAACTCGCCCCGGCCGATGCCTTCTTCGGTGAGCCCGGCCCCCGGCACCCCTACGCCGCCGGGCTGCTCGCCGCGCTTCCCGAACGCGACTTCACCCCCATCCCCGGCATGCCCCCGGAGCTGGACGCGCTGCCCGGCGGCTGTGCCTTCGCCCCCCGCTGCCCGCGCGTGACCGACGCCTGCGCCGAGCGCCCCGCCCTGACCGGCGGCACCGCCTGTCACCACGCCCTGGATCCCGCCCATGCTTGAACTGCGCGCCATCACCGCCGGATACGACCGCCGCGCCCCGGTCATGCGCGGGGTCGGCCTCACCGTGACGGGGGGCGAGGCCGTCGGCCTGCTCGGGCCCAGCGGCTGCGGCAAATCCACCCTGGCCCGCGTCGCCGCCCTCCTCCACCGCCCCGACGCGGGCGAGGTGTACCTGGCCGGGGCCCGCGTACGCGGCTTCCGCCACCGCGCGCCGCGAGCCCAGCGCACCGCGATCGGCGTCGTCTTCCAGCAGCCGCGCCTGTCCGCCGACCCGCGGCTGACGCTGCGTGACCTGATCGCCGAACCGCTGCGCGCGACCGGCCGCTCCGCCGAGGTGACCGGTCGCACCGCCGAACTCGCGCACACGGTCGGACTCGGCGGCGACCTGCTCACCCGCCGCCCGCACGAGGTCAGCGACGGCCAGCTCCAGCGCGCCTGCCTGGCCCGCGCCCTGGTGCTGCGCCCGCGTCTGCTGATCTGCGACGAGATGACGGCGATGCTGGACGCTTCCACCACCGCCGCGCTCGTCGGCGTCGTCGAGGAGTACCGGGCGGCCGAGGACGCCGCTCTGCTGGCCGTCGGCCACGACCGGGTGTTGCTGGAACGCTGGTGCGACCGCGTCACCGACTTCCCCGCCCCGGAGCCCGCCGCAGGGTAGGGGCGCAGGTGGAGGCGTGCCCGGGCCGTGTCACCTCCGCGGCACCCGCGAGTGTCCCCCGGGACGCGGCGCGGGCACCGGCGGGGTGACGCTGCCCCACCCTGGGTCCCCACGGCCCGGCCGCGCGCCTGGGGACTCTTACTGCCCCCGCCCCGCCGGTCTGACGACGCCCTCCACCACACCCAGCGCCACCAGGTCCTGGGGCCGCACCCGCAGCTGGTCCGCGGTGCGCTCCACCTCCCCCGGCTCCCGCTTGAGGATCGCCGCGGCCAGCTCCGGGGCGATCACCGAGAAGTAGCTGTCCGGCGTCACCCACGTGCGGCCCGGCGCGGCCAGCGCCAGGGCACCGCCCGAGCCCCCCTCGCCGACCACCAGGGTCGTCACCGGCACCGTGGACTCCGCGACGGCGGCGAAACACTCGGCGATCGCCGCCCCGGCCCCCGCGCGCTCGGCCTCCGCGTCGTTGGCGGCGCCGGGGGTGTCCACCAGCGTGAGCACCGGCATGCCCAGCCGCCCGGCCAGCCGGATCAGCCGCGCCGCGGTGCGGAACCCGGCTGGCCGCGTAGCCGTCCCCAACTGCGCGACGTAGGCCACCGTGCCGCCGTGGCGCTCACCGAATCCGCAGCGCACCCCGGCATCGGTACCGCCGCACCGGTCACCGGAGATGTCCGCGCGCGTGGTGAAGTACGCGTCCAGGTAGGCGTCGGCGCGCGGGCGTCCGGCCGCACGGGCCTGGCGCACCGCCGCCCAGCCAGTGGGGGGCAGCGCCGTGGCGCCGAGGGCGTGCGGCGGCTGAGCCGGACCGGGCGCCGGGCGCGTCAGCAGACGCAGCCAGCGCTCCAGCACGGGCCGCAGCCGCGCCTGCGGCACCACCGCGTCCACGTGCCCGGTGGCGAGCTGGCCCTCGGCGGTGTAGGCGGCCGGGTCCGCGTCCGCGGGCCGTACCCGGGAGCCGGCGAAGCCGATCTGCGCGCCGGGCAGCGCCAGCAGGATGTCGGCACCCGCGCCGAGTGTGGCCCAGCCGCCGCCGGTAGCCGGATCGCGCAGCACCGCGAGCTGCGGCAGCCCAGCCACCCGGGTGAGTGCCGACTGCCGTGCCACCCGCTGCAGTTGGGTCAGCGCGCGCATGCCCTCCTGCATCCGGCTGCCGCCCGTGGCGATCAGCGACACCACCGGCAGCCCCAGTTCCCGCGCCCGGCCGTGCGCCGCCTCCAGCCGGGCGCCGGTGCGCGAGCCCAGCGACCCGCCCAGGAAGCCGAACTCGAAGGCCACGACGACGGCCTGGCACCCCCCGAAGTCGCCCACACCCCACACGACGGACTCGCTCTCGCCCGTCCGCTGTGCCGCGCGCTCCCGCGCCGCGCCGTAGCCGTCCCATCCCAGCGGCCCGTCATACCGCCCGGGTGCGGCGTCGGGCGCGGCGTTCGTCAGGTCGGTGAAGGCGTCGGTGACGGCGGCGACAGCCGAGCGGGCCGAGGCCATGCCGCCGCTCATCCCAGTTCCCGCTTCAGGAGCTTGCCCATCTCGTTGCGGGGGAGGGAGGTCACAAAGCGGACCTCGCGCGGGCGCTTGTGCGGCGCGAGCTGAGCCGCGACATGGTCGGCGAGGGCTTGCTCGCCGGGGCGGGCCGCGTCGTCGGCCGGCACGATCCAGGCGACGACGCGCTCGCCCAAGTCCGGATCGGGGGCACCGGTGACCGCCGCCTCGCGCACACCGGGGAACTCCAGCAGAACGTTCTCGATCTCCCCGGCACCGATCTTGTATCCGCCGCTCTTGATGAGGTCAGTGGACTTGCGGCCGACGATCCGGTAGCAGCCGTCCGGGTCCCGCGTGGCCATGTCGCCGGTGCGGAACCAGCCTCCGGCGAACGCGTCGTTCGTCGTGTCGGGGCGGCCCAGGTACTCGGTGAACAGGTTCGGGCCGCGCACCTGGATCTCACCCACCGTCTCCCCGTCGCTCGCCTCGATGCGCGTGCCGTCGTCATCCACCAGCCGCACGTCCACGCTGGGCAGCGGGACGCCGACGGTGCCCGGCCGGGCGGGGCCGTCCACCCGGGTGCTGGTGTTCATCAGCGTCTCGGTCATGCCGTACCGCTCGATGACGCGGGCGCCGCTCGCCGCGCGGATGCGCTCGTGGTCACGGGCGGGCAGCGCCGCCGAGCCGGAGACCAGCAGCCGGGCCGCTCCCAGCGCCCGGGCGAGCCCGGCGTCCCGCTGCGCGGCCCCGGCCAGCCGGTGGTACATCGTCGGGACGCCGAAGAACATCGTGCCGCCCCGCTCGGTCAGTGCCCGCGTGACGCCCTCGGTCGAGAACCGTCCCAGATGGCGTAGCGTGCCGCCGCGGCGCAGCGGCCCGAGGAGGCCCAGGACCAGGCCATGCACGTGGAACAGCGGCAACGCGTGCACCAGCACGTCGTCCTCCGTCCACTGCCAGGCGTCGGCGACGTCGTCCAGGGTCGCGGCGACCGCGCGGCGCGAGAGGACGACACCCTTGGGCGGGCCCGTCGTGCCCGAGGTGTAGACGATTAGCGCGGCGGAGGCGTCCGAGCCGGGCTCCGGGCTGGAGAGGGGCACCGCGTCGGAGGGCGGGGCCAGCGTGACCGTCAGCTGTGGCAGCCCCTCGACCGGTTCCGGCAGTTCGGTCTTGGGCCCCGTGCACAGCAGGTCCGGGGCGCTGTCGGCCAGGATATGGGCCAGCTCCCGCTGCCCGCTGCCGGGATTGAGCGGCACGACCGGCACTCCGGCCAGCACGGCCGCCACCACGCTCAGCGCGGTGTGCGGCGTCGGCGTCGCCCACACCGCCACGCGGCTCAGCCCGACGAGCTGTCCGGCCAGGGTGTAGGCGGCTCCGGCGAGCTGCGGATAGCCGACCACCACGTCGTCGAAGCACAGGGCCGACTTGTCCGGCTGCCTCTCCAGGGCGGGAATGAGCGCTGACACCCGGGCTCCTTCGGTGGTCGGTGGCGGTGCGGACCGCTGTGGTGATCACGATCCCATCAGCGATCCCCGCCCCGGGCAAGGCCCGACCTGCCGCACGCCCGTGTTCTTTCCGGCCGGGACCCGCGGTCGCCAGACCGGAGGAAGACCGGCCTGGGAGGCAGGCTTACCCGACCGGCACAGGGCTGAGATCACCTGCGGTTTCAGCGGGACCACGGGTCGGGCACGAGGGCAGGGCCACACGCACACGCGTGCGGCCCTGCCCTCGTGCGGTCAGTCTCCCTTGCGGCGCCTCTTGCGGGCGTCCCGGCGCGACCGGCTCCAGAACCAGCCAGCGGGCGGTGCGTCGGCCCGCCAGGGCTGCGGTTCCGGCGGGGCACTGCGCCAGCGCTCCCGCAACATCCTGGTTCGCGCCGCCGGCTCGTTCACCTCGGCCTCGCGGATGAACTGCTCGTTCAGCTCCTGCTCTTCCCAGGCATCCCCACGGCCCTCGTCCCGGTCCTGCGGTTCGCGTTCCACGGCCGTCCTCCGTCCTGCGGTTGCGGCTCCGGCCTGCTCTTAACGTCCGGGGCGTCCTGTTTGTTCCCCGGTCGTCCTCCAGCCGCCCACCACCGCGCCCTTAAGTGTGATGAGCGCACCTCCCTGAGTGGCCCCGGGGGAAGCGGCCGTGCGCTCAGCTCGCCCGGCGCGGTGTGCGCACGACCTGTGGCGTTCTCCTGCGCCACGCCTTCTTTGTGCGCACACGCGTCACGGATGCCCTGTCACCCGATGAGCTGATATCGCGTCACTATGTGGTGTTTGCCCGGTACATCAGGGGTGTGACGCTCGTTTATGCGACAGGACGCACCTCTACACCCCTAATTTTTGGCATGGACACTTCTCGAATGTGTTGGGCGCTGCTACGACGGATGTCCAGACAGTTCCCTCTGTCCCCACCATGGGAGGTTCTGTGAAACTGCCCAGATTCGCGTCGGTTTCGGCCACGGTGGCCGCTCTCGTCGCCCTCACCGGTCTCAGCGGCGGCGCCGCGTTCGCCCAGGAGGCCGCGGCCGAGTCCTACGTGGCGCTCGGTGACTCCTACTCCTCCGGTGTCGGTGCCGGAAGTTACGATCCCGCCAGCGGCGACTGCAGGCGCAGCACCCGCGCCTACCCGGAACTGTGGAGCAACGCCAACAGCCCCGGTTCCTTCGCCTTCACCGCCTGCTCCGGCGCCCGCACCCAGGACGTCATCAACCATCAGCTCGGGCCGCTGAACTCCTCGACGACCCTGGTGAGCATCTCCATCGGCGGCAACGACGCGGGCTTCGCCGACACCATGACCACCTGCGTCCTGCAGGGCGAGAGCGCCTGCGTCTCGCGCGTCAACCAGGCGCGCGAGTACATCAACACCACGCTGCCCGCACGTCTGGACGCGGCCTACGACGCGATCCGCGCCAAGGCGCCAGGCGCCCAGGTGGTCGTTCTGGGCTACCCGCACATGTACGAGCTGAACGGCAGCTGCGTGCTCGGGATCAGCGAGCGCTCCCGGGCGGCCATCAACACGGCGGCCGACGACCTGCACCACGTCACCGCCAAGCGCGCGGCGGACCACGGCTTTACCTATGGCGACGTCCGAGGCGCCTTCGACGGACACGAGATCTGCTCGGGCGACTCCTGGCTGCACAGCCTGACCTGGCCGCTCATCAACTCCTATCATCCGACCGCCGCTGGCCAGTTGGGCGGCTACTACTCCGTGATGGAAACCCTCGCCTGACCGGTGACCTCCCCGCCTGACGGCTCCTGCCTCACTGCCGGGCCCGGTCACTGCCGGGCCCGGTCAGCGCCGTCGCCGGGTCCGCGGCCGTGGGGTCGGCGGACCGCCACCGGCCTCCCGTGCCAGAGCGCGACGGTAGAGGCCCGGGGTGGGTCGGCGGGCAGTACGATGGCCGTGCACGCTGCTCAGGGCGGAGATCCGGAGCTGTGCTGCGGCGCTGGGGGCTACGGCTTCCGTGTATTTCTCATACTTCACTACCCGCCCGGGCGCTCGGGTGCACGCGCACGCCGGGACCGAACCCCGTCCGGGGCCGGAGGGAACGCGGAGCGCCGCGACGGCGTTGTAGTAGGTAGGCGGCCCGACGGGCAGGACCGCCGCGGCTGAGGAGGCGAAGAGGTATGAGCACCCAAGCGAAGATCGCCGTTGGGGGTGTGGCCGTCGGGCTGCTCCTGCTGATCTGGCTCCCCCTGTGGGCGGTCCTGCTGATGGTGGTGGGCGTGCCAGTGGCGGCCTACCTGATGCTGGACCCCTCGCAGCGCCGCCGCCTGCGTCGCGTGTCGTCGCGTCGGCAGATCGGGCGCTGACCCGGCGCGCAGGGCCACGCCACCCGTAGTATGACGGGCCGACAGGTGACGGACTGAGGGGCGGCATGCGGCGATACGACCGGTTGAGGGAGATCCTGCGGCTCGACCCCGAGCGTGACTGCCACCGGATCTACCAGCTCATCGTCACCCAGGAGTTCCCCTGGGACATCACCCGGGCGCTCGAACTCGCCCTCTTCCGCACCTACGCCGTGCCCAGCATCGGCGCTCTCCTCGCGCACACCGCCGAACTGACCGAGCGGCCGCAGAAGCGCTACGACGACACCGCGCTGCTGCTGGACGCCGTCGTCGAGCACGGCTTCGACTCCGCCGAGGGCCGCACCGCCGTCCGGCGCATGAACCAGATGCACCGTGCCTACGCGATCTCCAACGACGACATGCGCTACGTGCTGTGCACCTTCGTCGTCACGCCCACCCGCTGGCTGGACGCCTACGGCTGGCGGCGGCTGACCGACCACGAGACCCGTGCTGTCGCCGCCTACTACCGCACGCTCGGGCTGCGCATGGGCATCCGTGGCATTCCGGCCACGTACCCCGGCTTCGAGCGCTGCCTGGACGACTACGAGGCCGCGCACTACGGATACGACCCCGCCGCCCGTTCCGTCGCCGACGCCACCTTGGATCTCATGGCCTCCTGGTATCCGCGCCCCCTCGCCGCCCTGGCCCGGCGAAGCAGCATCGCCGTCATGGACGACGCCCTGCTCAACGCCTTCCGCCTGCCGCGCCCCGGCCCGGCGGCGCGGCGCCTCGCCCACGGCGCGCTACGGTTGCGCGGGCGTGCCGTGCGGCTCCTACCGCCGCGCCGCACACCGCACTTCGCACGGCAGAACCCGCAGATCAAGAGCTACCCCGGTTACCCCGCGGGCTACCGCCTCAGCGGCCTGGGCACCTTCCCGCTCAGCTGCCCGGTATCCCATGCCGAAGGGCAGGAAGCCGAAGAGCCGGGTGGCCGGTCCCCGGAAACGGGGCGGCCGGAAACCGGGCGGGAGGCGGGGGACTGATCGCCGGGAGCCGGCGGCTCCCGGCGTGCCAGGGCGAAGAAGGCTCGCACCCCGGCCTGGTCGTCGTGGGGCATACCGGCATGATCCCCCACCGCCGCCGTCCTCCCCTCCCCGGTCCACCGCGCGGCGGGTGTTGGCGGTACCGCGGTGATGGGTAGGGGTGGCACGTCGAGTATCACGACGAAGGGGGTAAGGGACATGGCCTTGAGCGCGCAACTCGACTGGCTGCTGGAAGACCTGACCGCGCGGGTGCCCACGGTGCGGTACGCGCTGGTGCTCTCCACGGACGGGCTGGTCACGGCGGTGAGCAAAGAACTCGCGCGGCAGGACGCCGACCGGCTGGCGGCTGTGGCCTCCGGGTTGCACAGCCTGGCCAAGGGCGCGGGCCGGCACTTCGGGGCCGGACACGTGCGGCAGACGATGATCGAGTTTGACGACGGCGTGCTGTTCGTCACCGCGGCCGGTCCCGGGAGTTGCCTGTGCGCGCTGGCCACCGCCCAGGCGGACTTCGGGCAGGTGGCCTACGAGATGACGCTGCTCGTCAGCCGCGTCGGGGAACACCTGGCGGTGGCCGCACGCAGCGGCGGGGGTGCGCCCAAGACAGCCTGAGCATCTGGCGCTGACGGGCCTGGGGGTTCGGGCTGAACCCTATGGAACCACTTTGAACAGGGGTTTCTCCGCGTTGTCCACAGGCCGGGCGGGAAGGTGCCAGGCACCGTACTGTCGTGACACACGGTAATCGAACCCGATCACGGGGGAGGACGTCATGGCAGTGTGTCTCGACCAGCGCGCCCGGGATGAACACCACCCATGTTCCGGCGGCTCCGGAGCGTCAGCACCATCACAGAGCATGGCCCCGCAGCGGGCGCGGCAGGAACTGAAACTCTCCCCACGGGAATTCGCCCTGGCCGTGGAGCTGGGCGAGGTGGCGACGGTACCGGCGGCCCGCGTCGGCGGCCGGCGCCGCGTACCGCTCACAGAACTCACCCGGCTGGGCGCTGAGCCGGGTTTCCCGGAGGCACTGCGGGAGCGGCTGCGGCTCGTGGGGGTGCGCGAGGGCGCGGCGCTGCTCGGGATCGGCCAGCCCCGGTTCACCCGCCTCGCGCGCGCCGGGTGCTTCGGCCCGGTGCGCTGCGCGGTCAACCGCTACCGCAGGCTGGCGTGGCTCTACCTGGCCGCCGAGCTGGAGGAGTTCGCCGCCTGGCAGCCCGGATTGCTGCACGGCGCCCTGCCGCGCACCGTCCGGGAGCTGCTGGCCGAAGGGGTGGACTGGCGGCCGAGGCTGTGGCGCGGCCGCCGCGTTGCCCAGCTGCTGGGGGAGGCGCAGGACCCGTGGGCGGTGGCGGCGGTCCACGCCGCTGTCCTGCCGCCGGACGTGCTGCAGGAGACGGTGCCATCGGTGCGGGAACGGCTCGCGCTGGCCGCCCGGCGCCCCGCGCTCACGGCCACCCGCCCCGGCTCCCCGTCCGGCGCGGCCCTGGCCGGGGTGCTGACGGCCCGCTCCACCGAGGAAGTGCACTGGCACCGTATGAGCCTGACTCTCGTCCTGGCCCAGGCACGCCGCCGTCCGCCGCGCCTGCCCGGCGACGCAGAGGGGGCGGGGCCCGGCTCAACCGTCCAGCGGACGGAACAGGCCCTCCTGCACGACGGAGACGATCAGGTTCCCCGCCCGGTCGTAGATCCGCCCCCGCGCCAACCCCCGGCCACCGGTCGCGATGGGTGACTCCTGGTCGTAGAGGAACCACTCGTCCGTACGGAACGGCCGGTGGAACCACATAGCGTGGTCCAGCGAGGCCATGTCAAACCCGCGCCGCCCCCACAAGGGCTCCACCGGCACGCGCACCGCGTCCAGCAACATCATGTCGCTGGCGTAGGTCAGCGCGCAGGTGTGCACCAGGGGGTCGTCTCCGAGCGGGCCGACCGCGCGCATCCACACCGCGCTGCGCGGCTCCGCGCCCCGTACCTCGTCCGCCGTCCAGCGCAGCCGGTCCACGTACCGGATGTCGAACGGCTGTCGGCGCGCCATGCGCTCCAGCGCCTCGGGCAGCTCACCGAGGTGGTCGCGGATCTCGTCGGCCAGTTTCGGCAGTTCCTCCGGCCCCGGCAGGTCGCGCAACGGCAGTTGATGCTCGATGCCCGGCTCAGCCGCGTGAAAGGAAGCCGTCAGATGAAAGATCGTCTTGCCCTGCTGCACCGCCACCACCCGCCGGGTGGTGAACGAGCGCCCGTCCCGTACCCGTTCCACCTGGTACACGATCGGCCGCCCCGGCGCGCCCGGGCGCAGGAAGTAGGCGTGCAGCGAGTGCACCGGCCGCTTGCCGTCGGTGGTGCGGCCCGCCGCCACCAGCGCCTGTCCCGCCACCTGGCCCCCGAACACCCGCTGCACGTGCTCCGGAGGGCTGTCACCGCGGAAGATGTTCACCTCGATCTGCTCCAGATCGAGGAGATCCACCAGCCGCTCAGCCGCGCTCGCACTCATCGGTGTGCTTCCTCTCAGGTCGGTGCGGACACCGGCGCGGGTGCACCGGTGCTGATGGACTCACAGCGGTCCGACACCGGTGACCTTGACGACGGCCCGGCCCTCGGCGTCCGAGGCGGTCAGGTCTACCTCGGCGGAGATGCCCCAGTCATGATCGCCCTTGGGGTCGGCGAACGTCTGCCGGACGCGCCACAGCCCGTCCCCGGGCACCTCCTCGATCCGCAGCAGCTTCGGCCCCCGCGCGTCGGGCCCGGTGCCGATCTCCTCGTACTCCTCGAAGTACGCGTCCAGCGCATCAGCCCACGCGTCGGCGTCCCAGCCGTCCTCGCCGTCCAGCGCGCCCAGCTCCTCGACCTGGTCGAGCGCGGCCAGCTCCACCCGGCGGAACAGCGCGTTGCGCACCAGTACCCGGAAGGCCCGGGCGTTGGCGGTGACGGGACGGACATGGTCGGCCCGCTCCCGCGCCTCCTCGGCACTCTCCTCGGCCGGGTTGGCCAGTTGCTCCCACTCGTCCAGCAGGCTGGAGTCCACCTGCCGCACCATCTCACCCAGCCATTCCACGATGTCCTGAAAGTCTTCCGACTTCAGGTCGTCGGGCACCGTGTGCTGCAACGCCTTGTAAGCGCTGGCCAGGTAGCGCAGCACGATGCCTTCGGTACGGGCGAGTTCGTAGAAGGAGATGAACTCGCTGAAGGACATGGCACGCTCGTACATGTCCCGCACGACGGACTTCGGGGACAGCGGGTGGTCACCGACCCACGGGTGGGAGGAACGGTAGAGCCCGTAGGCGTGCAGCAGCAGTTCCTCCAGCGGACGCGGGTACGTGATGTCCATCAGGCGTTCCATGCGCTCCTCGTACTCCACCCCCTCAGCCTTCATCGCCGCGACGGCCTCGCCCTTGGCCTTGTTCAGCTGCGCGGCCAGGATCTGCCGCGGGTCGTCCAAGGTCGACTCCACGACGGAGACCATGTCCAGCGCATAGGAGGGCGACTGCGGTTCCAGGATGTCGAAAGCGGCCAGGGCGAAGGTCGACAGTGGCTGGTTGAGTGCGAAGTTCTCCTGCAGATCGACCGTCAGCCGCACCGTGCGGCCCTGTTCGTCGGGCTCGTCCAGCCGCTCCACCACCCCGGCGTCCAGCAGCGAGCGGAAGATGGCGATGGCGCGCCGGATGTGCCGCAGCTGGGCACGCCGGTCCTCGTGGTTGTCCTCCAGCAGATGCCGCATGGCGCTGAACGCGTCGCCCGGGCGGGCGATCACCGCGAGCAGCATGGCGTGCGTGACACGGAAACGGGAGGTCAGCGGCTCCGGCTCGGAGGCGATCAGTTTCTCGAACGTGTTCTGGCCCCAGTTGACGAAGCCCTCCGGCGCCTTCTTGCGCACCACCTTGCGCCGCTTCTTCGGGTCGTCACCAGCCTTGGCGAGCGCCTTCTCGTTCTCGACGACGTGCTCGGGCGCCTGCGCCACCACGAAACCGGAGGTGTCGAAGCCCGCCCGTCCGGCCCGCCCGGCGATCTGGTGGAACTCCCGGGCCCGCAGCACCCGCACCCGGTTGCCGTCGTACTTGGTCAGCGCCGTGAACAGCACCGTGCGGATCGGCACGTTCACCCCGACCCCCAGGGTGTCGGTGCCGCAGATGACCTTCAGCAGCCCGGCCTGGGCCAGCCGCTCCACCAGACGCCGGTACTTCGGCAGCATGCCCGCGTGGTGCACGCCGATACCGTGCCGCACATAGCGGGAGAGGTTGCGGCCGAACTTGGTGGTGAAGCGGAAATTGCCGATGAGCCCCGCGATCTCGTCCTTCTCCGCCCGGGTGCACATGTTGATGCTCATCAGCGCCTGGGCCCGCTCCACGGCCTGTGCCTGGGTGAAGTGCACGATGTAGACCGGTGCCTGGCGGGTCTCCAGCAGTTCGGTGAGCGTCTCGGTCAGCCCGGTCGTGCGGTACTCGTAGCTCAGCGGCACCGGTCGGGTGGCCGAACGCACCACCGCGGTGGAGCGTCCGGTGCGGCGGGTGAGGTCCTCCTCGAACCGGGTGACGTCCCCGAGGGTCGCCGACATCAGCACGAACTGCGCCTGCGGCAGTTCCAGAAGCGGCACCTGCCAGGCCCAGCCCCGGTCCGGCTCGGCGTAGAAGTGGAACTCGTCCATGACGACCTGGCCGATGTCCGCGTCCTTGCCGTCCCGCAGCGCGATCGAGGCCAGCACCTCGGCGGTGCAGCAGATGACGGGCGCGTCCGCGTTCACGGACGCGTCGCCGGTGAGCATGCCGACGTTCTCGGTACCGAACAGCTTGCACAGGTCGAAGAACTTCTCCGACACCAGCGCCTTGATCGGCGCGGTGTAGAAGGTGACCTCGTCCCGCGCCAGCGCCGCGAAATGCGCCCCGGCGGCCACCAGGGACTTCCCCGATCCGGTGGGCGTGGAAAGGATCACGTTGGCCCCCGACACCACCTCGATCAGCGCCTCCTCCTGGGCGGGATACAGGGCGATGCCACGCTCCTGCGCCCACGAGGAGAAGGCGTCGAAAAGGGCGTCGGGGTCGGCGTCTCGCGGCAGCTGATCAATGAGCGTCACGCCCCCCATACTGCCTGCCCGCACCGCCCGGCGGGGAACCGGCCGCCGGGCCAAGATCGCTGGGGGCTACGCTGTCCGGCACCGCGACCGCCTTCCGGGCGGACAACTGGGCCGCGGTGGCGCACAGTACGGCGATGGGGTGGGACGCACATGATGGGACCGGCACACTCACTGTCGGGGGCCGCGGCCTGGCTCGGGGCGGGCGCGGTGGCGTCCGCGCTGGACCGCCCGATGCCGTGGCCGGTGCTGGTCGCCGGTGCGCTGATCTGTTCCGGCGCGGCGCTCGCCCCGGACCTGGACCAGAAGTCGGCGACGATATCGCGCGCCTTCGGCCCCTTCTCCCGGCTGCTGGCCGTGGTCATCGACAAGCTGGCCGCCGCGGTCTTCAACGCCACCCGGGGCAAGGGCGAGCCCAAGCGCAGCGGCGGGCACCGCACCCTGACCCACACCTGGATCTGGGCGGTGCTCATCGGTGCGGGCTTCTCGGCACTCGCCGTGTTCGGTGGCCGCTGGGCGGTCCTGGGCATTCTGTTCGTGCACATGGTGCTCGCCGTGGAAGGTCTGCTGTGGCGCGCGGCCCGGGTCTCCAGCGACGTGCTGGTGTGGCTCCTGGGCGCGGCGGCGGCATGGATACTCGCGGGCATCCTCAACCGTCCCGGCTACGGCTCAAACTGGCTGTTCACCGAGCCGGGCCAGGAGTACCTGTGGCTTGGCCTGCCCATCGTGCTCGGTGCCGTGGTGCACACCATCGGCGACGCGCTCACCCTCTCCGGGTGCCCGGTGCTGTGGCCACTGCCGATCAAGAGCAAGCGCTGGTACCCCGTCGGCCCGCCGTCCTTCATGCGCTTCCCCGCGGGGCACTGGGTGGAGGAGAAGGTGCTCATGCCTGCCTTCGGCCTAGCGGGCGGAGCCGGAGCGATCTACGCCCTGGGGCTCATAGCCTGACGCGGTGACGTGGCGGGGACAGGGTGCGGCCTGCGTCGCGTGGGTCGCCGCCGGTGAGGCCGTCCGGCGGGTCAGGTGTGGTCGTGCTGGCGCACGTCCAGTGCGGTAAGCAGCTCGCCCAGTCGCGCGCGCTGTTCATCCGCCAGTGGTGCCAGGAGGTCCTCGGCCGCTTCCCGGCGGGCGTGCCGCAGCTGGTGCAGCAGCTCGCGCCCCCGGTCGGTGAGCTCGATGCGCACCACCCGGCGGTTGGCCGGGTCCGGAACCCGGCGTACCGCCTGGCGTTCCTGGAGGCCGTCGATCAGTGTGGTCACGGCGCGGGGCACGACATCGAGCCGTGCGGCCAGATCCGCCATGCGCGGGGCCGTGGTGCCGTGGGCCACGACGCCGAGCAGGCGAGCCTGTGCGGGCGTGACGCCCAGCGGCTCCAGCCGTTGCCGCTGGGCCCGGTGCAGGCGGCGGGAGAGCCGGATGAGCTGGTCGGCAAGTGACCCGTCGGCGTCAGCGGAAAGCATGCCCGGAGCTTAACAGGACAAAGCTCATTGTGAATATAGGTAACGATCGACTATCGTCACTGTGGCAGCTTGCGCACCGGCACGCCACCGGTGCCGGACAGCCCGAAGGAGCCCATGCCCCACGACGCACCCCGGTGGACCCCGCCGCCCCAAGACCCGAACCGGCCGCCGCCTCCGCACCAGCTGCGCCGCATCATGCGGCTGTTCCTGCCCTACCGCGGACGGCTCGCCGTAGTGGGCCTGCTGGTGGCAGCCGCCTCCCTCGTCACTGTCGCCTCACCCTTCCTGCTGCGCGAGATCCTCGACGTGGCCATTCCCGAACGCCGCACCGGCCTGCTCTCCCTGCTCGCGCTCGGCATGATCGCGACGGCCGTGCTGACCAGCGTCTTCGGCGTACTGCAGACGCTGATCTCCACCACCGTCGGGCAGCGGGTCATGCACGACCTGCGCACCGGCGTCTACACCAAGCTGCAGCAGATGCCGCTGGCGTTCTTCACCACGACCCGCACCGGCGAGGTGCAGTCGCGCATCGCCAATGACATCGGCGGCATGCAGGCCACCGTCACCTCCACGGCCACCTCCCTGGTCTCCAACGCGACCTCCGTCATCGCCACCATCGCCGCCATGCTGGCCCTGGACTGGCGTCTGACGCTGGTCAGCCTCGCGCTGCTGCCCCTGTTCGTCTGGATCAGCCGTCGCGTGGGCCGGGAGCGCAAGCGGATCACCACGGCCCGGCAGCAGCAGATGGCCGCCATGGCCGCCATGGTCACCGAGTCGCTGTCCGTCAGCGGCATCCTCCTCGGCCGGACGATGGGCCGCTCCGACTCCCTGACCAGAGGCTTCGCCGACGAGTCCCAGCAGCTGGCCGCTCTGGAGATCCGCTCCAGCATGGCCGGGCGGTGGCGCATGGCCACGATCGGCATCATCATGGCGGCGATCCCGGCACTGCTGTACTGGTCGGCGGGCCTGCTGCTGGAGGTCGGCGGACCGGCCCTGTCCATCGGCACGCTGGTCGCGTTCGTCACGCTGCAGCAGGGGCTGCTGCGTCCAGCGGTCTCCCTGCTGAACACCGGTGTCGATGTCCAGGCATCGCTCGCGCTCTTCCAGCGCATCTTCGAGTACCTGGACCTGCCGGTTGACCTCGCGGAGCGGCCGGACGCGGTATCCCTGGAGGCGCCGCGCGGCGACGTGCGCTTCGAGGACGTGACGTTCCACTACGCCGGAGCCGGGGAACCCACCCTGCGCGGCATCGACGTCAGCGTGCCCGCCGGTTCCGCCCTCGCCCTCGTCGGCGCCACCGGTTCCGGCAAGACCACCCTTGGTTACCTGGTCCCGCGCCTGTACGACGTAAGCGCGGGCCGCGTCACCGTGGACGGGGTGGACGTACGCGAGCTGGATTTCGCTTCGCTGGCCCGCGCCGTCGGCGTCGTCTCCCAGGAGACCTACCTCTTCCACGCCTCCGTCGCCGAGAACCTCCGCTTCGCCAAGCCGGAGGCGACCGATGAGGAGCTGGTCGCCGCCGCCCGCGCCGCGCAGATCCACGACCACATCACGGCCCTGCCGGACGGCTACGACACGCTCGTCGGCGAGCGCGGTTACCGCTTCTCCGGCGGGGAGAAGCAGCGGCTGGCCATCGCGCGCACGATTCTGCGCGACCCGCCGGTTCTCCTCCTGGACGAGGCAACCTCCGCCCTGGACGCCAGGACGGAGCAGGCCGTGCAGGCGGCCATCGACGAACTGTCCGCGGGACGGACCACCATCACCATCGCCCACCGCCTGTCCACGATCCGCGGCGCGGACCAGATCGTCGTCCTGGACGGCGGCGAGATCGCCGAGCGTGGCACGCACGAGGAGCTGATGGCCCGCGGCGGCCGGTACGCGGCCCTCGTCCGGCGGGACGCGCAAGCCCCGGCCCCCGCCGAACTGCCGAGCTGACACCCACGGGCTCGCGACCCCCAGCGGCAGCTCACTGCCCGGCCCGGGTCATCAGCGCAGCAGTCCGTCGGCGTACAACTGGTCGAAGACGAGCCGGTCGACCGGTGGTGTGCGCTCACGGTCCGCGTAGGTCAGCCAGGCGAGCTCGGCGATCTCGCCCGCGGCGGCCGGGGTACCGAGATGGTCGGCCGTGTAGCAGGCCATCAGCACCGTCCGGACGCCGCCCCCGCCCGCTGCGTCGTCCGCGGCCCCGGCATCGTCATCGACGGGCGCCTGGTAGGTGCCGAAGTGCGCGGCGGTGTGGGGCAGCAGCCGTACTGTCAGCTCCTCCTCGGCTTCCCGCACCAGTGTGTCGAGATCGCGCTCCCCGGCGTGCCGCTTGCCGCCCGGGATGTAGAACAGCGTCCGGCCCTTGGTGCGAGCGGTGAGGATGCGCCCGTCCCGCACGTGAATCCATGCCACGGTATCGATCACCCGGTGCAGCCTGCCCCACGGCCACTGTCCGCCGTAAACCGGGGTCCCGGTTCAGCGACGGGTCAGCGGAATGCCGGGCGGGGCGGGCGGCGTGAAGACACAGAACTCGTTGCCCTCGGGATCGGCCAGGACGTCCCAGTCGCGCTGGGCGTCCCGCCGGCGGACTAGGGTCGCGCCCAGCTCCAGCAACTCGGCCGAATCGCCCCACACGTCCAGGTGCATGCGGTTCTTCACCGTCTTCGGCTCCGGCACCGGGTTGACCCAGATGAGCGGTCCATAGCCGCGCGGATCGTGGATGGGCACCGGCCACTCCACGGGCGGCGGCTCGTGGCCCGGCTGGGGCGGCCGCCGGGTGTATCCGAGCGCGGCGCACCACCAGTCGGCCAGGGCCTGGTGGTCGAGGGCGTCCAGGGCCAGGTCCTTGAAGCGTGCGGCCATGTGCGGATGCTACTGGCCACGAGCCGCGGCGGCGCGCTGACAGCGTGGCACGATGGCGGTATGAAGGTCACGTGCGTACGCGGGGATATCACCGAGCAGCAGGTGGACGCCGTGGTCAACGCGGCGAACTCCTCGCTGCTGGGCGGCGGCGGGGTTGACGGAGCGATTCACCGGGCCGGAGGCCCGCAGATCCTCGCGGAGTGCCGCGACCTGCGTGCCTCCCGCTACGGCGAGGGACTGCCCACCGGGCAGGCGGTGGCCACCACCGCGGGGCGGCTGCCCGCGCGCTGGGTCATCCACACCGTGGGCCCGGTGTGGTCGGCGAGTGAGGACCGGTCGGATCTGCTCGCCTCCTGTTACCGCGAAGCGCTTCGGGTGGCCGATGAACTGGGTGCCCGGACAGTGGGCTTCCCGGCCATCTCCACCGGCGTCTACCGCTGGCCGCTGGAGGACGGCGCGCGGATCGCGGTGGAGACGGTGCGGGCCACCCCGACGGCGGTCGAGGAGGCCAGGTTCGTCCTGTTCGGCGAGGCGGCCTACGCGGCGTTCGGCGCGCGGGCCGCGTAGGTGAGCTCTCGCGGCCCGCCATCAGAAGTTCTTGACCTCGAACGGGTCGTGCTCGCTGATGAGCTTCTCCATCCGGGCCTGGTCCACGCGGGCCGTGACCTGCTGGCTCTCCTGCCGGTCGCGCACGCACTTGGCCAGCGTGAACGTCGAGGAGACCAGGAACAGCAGACCGAGGGCGAGGAAGCCGCGCTCCCACGGGCCGAGCGGCATGTAGACAACGCCGACCGTGACCGCGAACAGCGCCAGCGCGAAGGCGATGATGGACTGGACATAGAACGCGGCTGTGGTGGGCCGCTGCACGGGTGACGTCATGGCCCCAGGATCACCACGAACGTGACGCGGGACATGAGTACGGGTACTCATTCCGCCACCGCCGAAGCGCGCGGCGTGGGCGGGCAGGTGCGTGAGTTGGTGCAGCGGGACCGCACCTGACGCCCCGGCAGCAAACGCACCTCCGCGTAGGCGGGCGGTACGCAGAGTCTCGGAGAAGAGGGCCTGCTCGCCGCCGGGCACGAGCCGCCGGGCGTCGCAGACGGAGCCGCCGCTGACCGGACGGCTGGGCGGACGGGGCGTGCGAGGAGGCCGCCACGCGGGAGGCCACACCGTCATGCCCCGAGCATCGCAGACTGCTCGGGGCATGACTGGGGGAGGGCCTGCCCGCCCCGGCGAAGTACGGGCAGGCCCGGCGCCGCTGCGGGGCAGGTGCAGCGGCGCCGCCGGGAGGCCACTGCCGACGGGGACACTCCCCCATCACACCCGTCGGCAGCGGCAGGACCGACCGTGCACGGGCCGGTCCGCTTGGGGGGGTCAGTCGAACAGATCGAGCAGGAATCCGAGGCCGCCGTCACCGTCGTTCTCACCGAGGCCGGCGTCCGCGCCGTCGTCCGGTGCCGCGCCGGACGAGTCCGACGCCGCACCCTGGGGGAGCTGCGCGCCGACCGCCGCCAGGGCGGTGGTGACGGGCTGGAAGAAGGTGACACCGCCTTGCGTGCAGTCGCCGCTGCCGCCGGAGGTGAGGCCGACGGCCGCGTCACCCGAGAACATGGACCCGCCGCTGTCACCAGGTTCGGCGCACACATCAGTCTGGATGAGCCCGGTGACGATGTCGCCGCCTCCGTAGTTGACTGTGGCGTCGAGCCCCGTGACGACGCCCTGGCTCAGGCCCGTGGTGCTGCCGCTGCGCTGCACGGGCAGGCCCACGCTCGCCTCGGCGACCCGGGTGATCCGCTGCGAGGTGCCGTCGTGCAGGTCAACGGTGCTGGGCGCCTCGGCGCTCTGGTCGTCGTAGACGACGAGGGCGAAGTCACCGTCTCCGGGGAACGTGGAGGCCGCGGCGGTGCCCAGCGGTTCGGCACCGGCCTGGTCCGCGCTCCACGTTGGTGAAGCCTGGGTGCAGTGGCCCGCGGTCAGGAACGCCTTGGCGCCCCCAGCCTCCACGTTGAAGCCGAGCGAACAGCGCGAGCCGCCGCCGAAGATGGTGTCGCCCCCGTCCACGGGACCGGCGAACGGCGTGAAGGTGCCCGGCGCCCGGCGCACGGTCACCGTATCGCCCAGCGCGCCGGTGACCTCGGTCAGCCGCTCCCAGCGGTCGCCAGTGACGGTGCTATCGGCGTGGACCACGACACGGTTGCTGCGCGGGTCCACCGACCAGGCCGTACCCGGGACCGAGGCGTCCGCCGTCAGCGCCCGGGCGCTCGCCCGCAGCTCCGCGGTGGTGTGCTGGACGGACCGGGGCTCGCCGCCCGTCTGCCGCACCCGTTCGGCGGCCTGGTCGCCGAGCACGTTGACGACGAGCTGCCGCGTATCGGCGTCGTAGTACCACCCCGCCGCCTGGTCACCGAGGTCGCGCGCGAGACGCGGCCCGAGCTGCCCGGCGTCGGCCTGGGAGAAGGTGCGCGCGGCGTCCGGCGTCTCGGGGGTCGCGTTGGCGTTCGGCAGCAGGACGGCAGCCCCCAGCAGACCGGCGCTAGCCGCGGCGACCGCGGCCCCGGTGCGCTTTTTCACTCGGCGATGGCTCACGTGGCTGACCTCCAGGCGACGATCGGGTGGTCCCCTCCGGGAACCCGCTGGATCTACGCCGCCTGGTACGCGAGCGCCGCGGCCCGGCGTTCACGCCTGCCGGAATTTGTCACCATTGGCACAAAACCCGCCCCGCCACTCGCCCCAAGCCCCGCCTGACCCGGTGGCCCGTCGAACACCTGACCCACCCCGCGATCGCGCGCCGACCCCCGTCGCCGGAAGGTGGCGCGCTCCAGCCAGAACTCCAGCAACTCCCGCTCCCCGAGCATCTCAACGCGCTCGCTGTCCAGCGGCAGCCGCCGGTGGGGCCTTGCAACGGCCCGGTGGCGTCAACGCGCTCTGCGGACCGGCGCTTGCGCACTGTCAGCATGGCGCGTCACACAGCTCCCCATCAGTTTGTGGTGCGGCCATCGCGCCCTCGGGTGAAGAACCACCCACCGGTTCACCTCTGCCCGCTTCCCCGTGCCGCGAGCGGCCCAGCAGCCGGACCACATCCGCCACCGCGGCCCGCCCGGCCCGGTTGGCGCCGATCGTGCTGGCTGACGGGCCGTACCCCACCAGTTGGACGCGCGGCTCCCGCACCACCCGGGTGCCCGCGAGCCGGACGCCGCCGCCCGGCTCGCGCAGCCGCAGGGGCGTCAGATGCGCCAGGGCGGGACGGAACCCGGTCGCCCATACGATGACGTCGGCGGCCACCTCGCGTCCGTCGGCCCACACCACGCCGCCGGGTGTCACCCGGTCGAACATCGGCAGCCGCTCCAGCACTCCGCGCTCCCGCGCCTGCTCCATCGCCGCCGTCATCGGCAGCCCGGTGACGGAGACCACTGACTGCAGCGGCAGGCCGTGCCGCACCCGCTCCGCCACGAGTGCCACGGCCGCGCGGCCAGCCTCCGCGTCGAAGGGTCCGGCGCGAAAGCGCGGCGGGCGCCGGGTGACCCACGTGGTGGCCGCCGCCGTCTGAGCGATCTCCAGCAGGTGCTGCACCGCCGAGGTCCCGCCGCCCACGACCACCACGCGCTGCCCCGCGAAGGCCCGTGGGCCGGGATACCGCTGGGTGTGCAGCTGACGCCCGGTGAAGGTCTCCTGCCCCGGGACGCGGGGCCAGAACGGACGCTCCCAGGTCCCGGTGGCGTTGATCAGCGCCCGGGTCCGCCACATTCCGGCCGAAGTCTCCACAATCAACCGCCCTCGCGACCCGTCCCGCACCGCGCGCACGTCGGCCGGACGGCGGACGGGCAGCGCGAACGCCTTCTCGTACCGCGCGAAGTAGGCGCCGATTACCTCGGCGGAGGGGCGGTCGGGATCGGCTTCGGCCAGCTCCATGCCCGGCAGGGCGTGCATGCCGTGCACCGCACCGTACGTCAGCGTCGGCCAGCGGAACTGCCACGCCCCGCCCGGACGCGGCGCGTGGTCCAGCAGCACGAACTCCTCGTGTGGCACGAAACCCCGGCGGCGCAGGTGGTAGGCGCTGGACAGCCCCGCCTGTCCGCCGCCGACGACCACGACCTCCACGTCATCCATGCTCCTGGCAACCACTATGAGCGCCGCGTGCTTCCCGGGGCAGGATGAGGGCATGAGCGAACGGTTCACCACGCGCGTCCTCGACATCACTACCGGCTCCGCCGAGACGGTCACCGACCTCACCCGGGAGTGCGAGCGCTACCTGGCCGACGTGGCCGCCGGGAGCGACGGGCTGCTGAACGTCTTCACCCCGCACGCCACGGCGGGCCTGGCGATCCTGGAGACCGATGCGGGCAGCGACGATGACCTGCTGGCGGCCCTGCGCGACCTGCTGCCCGCCGACGACCGCTGGCGCCACCGGCACGGCAGCCCCGGACACGGTCGCGACCACGTGCTCCCCGCCCTCGTCCCGCCCCATGCCACTCTCCCCGTCGTCGCAGGGCGGCTGGCCCTGGGCACCTGGCAGTCGGTCTGCCTGGTTGACACCAACCGCGACAATCCCCGGCGCCAGGTGCGGCTGTCCTTCCTCGGCTGAGCCCGCAGACGCCGGGAGTCCCTACAGACGCCGGGAGCCCGCCCTTGGGGCCGCCTGCGACGATTCACGGGCGGGGGACCGGGCGGGGAATACGGCGGGGGAGCGCCGCGCTGGAACGTTGGCGCTTTCGGCGGCCGATTTGGATGCAGGGGGCAAGAGATGCTTCCATCGAAGGCGTATCACGATGCGGACACCCGGTGCGCCGGGTGGTGAAGGCTGTCTACAGGAGGCGTGGAGCACGGAGTGAAGCAGATGTTCGTGGCGCCCGACCCCCGGCGGGTCCGGCTTCGTTCGTCGCTGCGCGCGGTGCTCGGCGTGGGCCTCGCGGTCGTCGCCGTCGCGCTTACCGGGCTGGGGGTGACCTCGGTCATCACCGGCGGTCTGGCAGCCCTGCTCGCGCTGTTCACGGTGACTGATCCGGCCGTCTCCCGGCAGGCCGTCACCACCGCGCTGCTGCCGGTGGTCGGTCTTCCCGTGCTGGCGCTTGCCGCGCTGCTGCACGCGCTGCCGCTGGCGCGGGACGCCGTCTTCCTCGGCATCGTGTTCGCCGGTGTTTACGCCCGCCGGTACGGGCCGCGGGGGAACGCGCTGGGCATCTTCGCCTTCATGATGTTCTTCGTCGCCCAGTTCCTGCACCCCGCCCCCGCGGAGCTGGTGGGGTTCGGAGGCGCTGTGCTGTTGTCGCTGGCCGCCGCCGCACTGGTCCGGTTCGGGCTGTGGCGGATCGAGCGGCGGGATCTGCCGCCCGCGGTCCCGGTCATGGCCGACGGTCGCGGGCTGCGGCGTCCGACCACCCGGCAGGCGGTACAGGCCACGGTCGCCTGCGCGCTGGCCCTGGCGGCGGGACAGGCGCTCTCCCACGAGCGCTGGTACTGGGCGGTGGGCGCGGCCTGGTGGATCTTCGTCAACACCGCCTCGCGGGGAGAGACCCTGGTCCGCGGGTTCCGGCGGGTGCTGGGCACGGTGTGCGGCATCGCGGGCGGTCTCCTCGTCGCGCTGCCGGTAGGCGGGGCGCCGGCGCCGACCGCGGCCATCGTCGCTCTCTGCGTCTTCGGCATCTTCTACACGGCCGCCGTCTCCTACAGCTGGATGATGTTCTTCGTCACGGTGATGGTCGGCCTGCTGTACGGGCTGCTGGGCGTGCTGCACGCCGGGTTGCTGGGCCTGCGCGTCGCGGAGACGGCACTCGGCGCGCTCGGTGCGGCGGTCGCCGTGGCGGTCGTGCTGCCTATCACCACCCACGCGGCCACCCACGCGTGGATTCAGCGCGCCGTGCTGTGCCTGCACCGGTGCACCGAGCAGGCCGCACGCCGCCTGTCCGGCGAGGAGAGGGCCGACCCGGCCGCAGGCATCGCCGAGCTGGAACTGCTGCTCGGCCGGGCCCGCACCGCGCTCGCCCCGCTCGTCCACCCGCTCAACCCGCACCGCGCCCGCAAGGCCCGCGCCCGGCTCGTGCTCGCGCTGCTGGACGACTGCGCCCGGGAGGCCAAGGGCTTCGCGGAGACCGCCGCCGACCCGTTCGCTTCCCACGACGCCCGGCTCAGCGCCGCCTGTGCCCGGGTGGAAGACGCCGTCCACCGGCTCCTGCGGCAGCAGAGCACCACGCCCGCTCCGGCCCCCAGCGCGTCCGTGTCACCCGCGCTCACCCCGCACCCGACGGCTGACCGTGCCCTGGCCCACCTCCACGGCCTGGAGTCCGCCCTGGTCAGCCTCGCCGCGCCCGTGCACAGCGCCCCGCGCGCACCCCTCCAGGCGGCCGCGTAGCCGGTCACCCCTGCCGCTCAGGCGGACGTCGCGCGGCCGGGGGCGCGCCTGGCGGCTCTCAGGGCGCGTCCGCCCCACGGCGTGGCTCGCCGCCGTATGGCAAGGGGCAACCGCACCCGGCGGCCGAATACGGCACCGCCGCCGGGGCGGAAGCCACGGCGGCGGTGAAGGGAGAGGGCGCGCCCCCAGGGGGCGGATGAGCGGCTGGCCTACCGGACGGCCACGGGGGTCGCCGTGATGCCAGCCTTCGCCCCGTACGCGGACGAGACCAGCTTGCCGATCGCCGGGTAGGCGCCCAGCGGCTCGGCCGTCTGGCAGCCCGCTTCCCGCGCGGCGGCCGCCAGCAGCCCTTCGGGCACCTCGGGCCCCACCAGGCACGGCGCGAGCGCGAGCTGCCGCGACCCGGAGGAGGTCAGCTCGGCCGCGGCGCGCGCGACGGAGCCTTCCTCGTCCAGCGCGGCCGCCAGCACCGGCACGGCGAGCCGGGCAGCCAGCAGCATGCCGGTGATGCCCGCGACCTGCACGGCTTCCTCGCCGCCCGCGGTGACTAGCACGATGCCGTCGGCGGCCGTGGCCACCGTGAACAGGCGGGCGCGGTCGGCACGGGCGAGACCGGCTTCGGAGAGGCGGACGTGCACGCCCTCGGCCAGCAGCGGGTGCGGGCCGAGCACCTCGGCCCGTTCGGCGTTCGAGCCGCTGTTCAGCAGGGCCTGTCGTATGCGGCGCAGGACGGCGGCGTCCGGGCCGGCGAGCAGCGGCACCACCACGGCACCGGACCGTGAGCTGGAAGCCCGCCTCGGTTCGGTCTCCGGGGCCTCCACGCCCTCGGTCGCCTCGGCGCCTTCGACCGCGCCCGAAGCCCCGCTCGGGGTCCCCTCGGCGGCCGTCGCGGCGAGCACGGCTTCCAGCGCCGGGAACTCCTCGTCCGCGCCGTCCACCCAGCCGATGCGGGCGTCGAGCCCGGGCAGTTCGGAGCGGGCGATGGTGAGGATCTCCTCAGCGAGCGAACGCACCGGCCCCGACGGCTGGCCCGGAACGGCCAGCACCAGCGCGGGCGCGCCTTCCGGGGCGACGACGGGCTCCGGGCGGCGGTGCCGTCCGGGCTTGCGGGGACGCGGCATTCGTACAGGCAGCCCGCCTTCGGGCCCAGTGGAGGAGCTCATGGCGCCGCATGCTAATGCCTTGGCTGACTTCGCAGCGGGGCCGGGGTCGAACGGTGTGGGTTCGCCCGGTTTCTCCCGCGTGTTGCCGGTGCCGCGCACCGAACGATTTGTGGACGTTCACTCAGGCCCGGTGCCCGCACGGGTCACAGCGTCCGCAGCAGCGCGGGATCCGCGGGAAGCGCGAGCTGCCCGGATGCCAGCCGACTGGCCAGCAGCAGGGCGCCGGTCAGCGGGTCGCCCGCGGGGTCGGCACGCCTGGCCTGCGGCACTCGTGCCGTCAGTTCCTCGCGCAGCGGCCCCAGCAGCGGCTCCCCGAGCCGGACGAGGCCGCCGGTGACGGCCAGCGCCGCCTGCGGCGTGGTGGGGCAGACGGCGGCGGCGCAGTCAGCGAGGTGGACGGCGGCCCGGCCCAGGATGCCGGCGGCCACCGCGTCGTCCGCGGCACAGGCGGCCACCTCGGGGGCGAACGAGGCCAGGGCCGCCGCCCGGTCCGTACGCGGGTACAGCTGCCCCGGCAGCCCGGCGGCCGGGCCGAACAGCTCCTGCGCGCGGGCGAGCAGGGCGGGGGAGCCGCCGCTGCGGCCGTCGTGCTGCCGC
The DNA here is from genome assembly GCF_019303495.1 of Streptomyces sp. JJ66. Taxonomy (GTDB): domain Bacteria; phylum Actinomycetota; class Actinomycetes; order Streptomycetales; family Streptomycetaceae; genus Streptomyces. The sequence continues at coordinate 133,951 of NZ_JAEVFI010000008.1, forward strand.
AGCGCGGCTTCCAGCCCGGCGCGGCCGATCCACGCCCCACCGCCGCAGTCCCCCAGCAGGTGGCCCCAGCCATCCGCACGCCGCCAGGCGACCAGGTCCGTGCCGACGGCGATCAGGCCCGTGCCAGCGGCGATCACCGCTCCCGAGCGCTCGCCCAGCGCACCGGCGTACGCGGTCACCGCATCGGCGGCGAGCAGCAGGCGGGGCGCGCCGAACGCGGCGGCCAGCGCGGTGGGCAGCTCCGCGCGCAGCCGCTCGCCCAGCGTGGCCATGCCCGCCGCGCCCACGCACACGGCGCGCAGCTCCGCGCCGCCGGCCGTGCCCGGAGCGTGCGCGAGCAGGTGCCGGGCGGCGGGGACGAGCTGTTCCAGCAGGTGCCCGGCGTCGATCCCGCCGCTGCCGGTGCTCACCGGTGGCCCGGTGAGCACCGGACCCACGGGCCGGACCACTCGGCTAGGTCCGGGCTCCGCGGGGGCCAGGGCGAGACGCACTCCGGAGCCACCGGAGTCGGCACCGAGCACCCAGCCGGTCACGGCAGGCGCCAGTCGACCTGTTCCGCGCCCTGCCGCGCCAGCAGCTCATTGGTGCGGCTGAACGGGCGCGAGCCGAAGAAACCGCGGTCGGCGGACATGGGGGAGGGGTGCGCGGACTCGACCGCCGGCACGCCGCCCAGCAGCGGGCGCAGATTGCGCGCGTCCCGCCCCCACAGCACGGCCACCAGGGGGGTGCCGCGCGCCACCAGGGCGCGGATCGCCTGCTCGGTGACCTCTTCCCAGCCCTTGCCGCGGTGGGCCCCCGGTTTGCGCGGCGCTGTGGTCAGGGCGCGGTTGAGCAGCAGCACACCCTGTCGGGTCCAGGGAGTGAGGTCGCCGCTGGAGGGGCGGGGCAGGCCGAGGTCGGTGTGCAGCTCGCGGAAGATGTTCTCCAGGCTGCCAGGCAGCGGTGCTACCTCAGGCGCCACGGAGAACGACAGGCCGACGGCGTGGCCGGGGGTCGGGTACGGGTCCTGACCGACGATCAGGACGCGGACGTCGTCGAAGGGTTGCTGGAACGCGCGCAGGACATGGGCGCCCGCGGGCAGGTAGGTGCGCCCGGCGGCGATCTCCGCGCGCAGGAAGTCGCCCATCGCGGCGACGCGTTCGGAGACCGGGTCCAGTGCCTTCGCCCAGCCCGCTTCGACAATCTCGCTCAAGGGTCGTGCAGCCACGGCGTCACCCTACTGGCTGAGGGCGTGCTGCGCCCCCTACTGGCTGAGGGCGGCGCCGCGCCCCGGGCCTCGCGTCAAAGTGTCACCGCGCGTACGCACAGCACGTCGGGGAGGTGGGCGGCGACCTGGTGCCAGGAGTCGCCGTCGTCGGCGCTGGCGTACAGCTCGCCGTTGCGGTTGCCGAAGTAGATGCCCGCCGGGTCGTTCCCGTCGGTGCACAGGGCGTCGCGCAGTACCGGGCCGTGGTGCTCGGACCGCGGCAGCCCGGGGGCCCCTCGCCTGCCGCGGCCAGCAGCCCCGACCAGTCCGGGATCTTCACCGTGCTCCGTGCCAGGCTGCGGCCCAGCGCCTCTTCCGCCGCCTCGATGCCCAGCCAGCCGTTCCACGTCACCGGCGTCCGGCCCGCCGCACCGAGGTGGGACAGGGGATCGGAGGCGGGCACCGGGCGCGCGGCCAGGGCCTCGGCGTCCGCCAGCAGCGAGCCGACCGTCTCCTTGGCGCACGGCCGGTTGGTGCCGATGACGCCGGTGGGGCCGCGCTTGATCCATCCGGCCACGTACTCGCCCGGTGAGGGAGCGCCCTCGCGCAGAACGCGTCCGCGCTCGTGCGGCACAGTGCCGGTGGCGGCGTCGAACGGCAGGCCGGGCAGCGGCACGCCCCGGTAGCCCACCGAGCGCAGCACCCACTGCGCCTCGATCTCCTCGAACTCGCCGGTCCCGCGAACCCCGCCCCGGCCGTCCGGTGCCGTCCGCTCGAAGCGCACCGCCCGCACCGCGCCATCGTCCGTACCCAGCAGCTCCACGGGGCGCAGGAAGAAGCGCAGCTCGATACGGCGTGTGGCGCCCCCGGCCGCGACGCGGGACCAGCCGCCGAGCGCGGCGAGGTTGCGCCGGGTGGCCGCCGGCAGCCCCGACGGGTCGGTGTAGCCGGGGTCGCGGGCCAGCTCGGCCTCGCGCACCACGGTGTCCACACCGGGCAGGGTGCCCAGCTCGCGCAGCTCCTTGGTGGTGAACTTCGCCTGCGCGGGGCCGCGCCGCCCGACCATGTGCACCTGGCGTGCGCCACCGGAGACCAGCGCGTCCAGCGGCGTCTGCGGCATGTCCGTGCCGTGCAGCTCGGCCGCGCCGCGCACCAGGATGCGCGCCACGTCCACGGCGACGTTGCCGACCCCGATCACCACCGCCGAGCGTGCCGCCAAGGGGAAACCGTCCCCCGCGTCGGGGTGGCCGCTGTACCAGGCGACGAACTCGGTGGCCGAACAGCTGCCCGCCAAGTCCTCGCCGGGGATGCCCAGACGCCGGTCCGTAGCCGCGCCGACGCAGTACACCACCGCCTGGTACAAGCCGCGCAGCTCCTCGGTGGACACACCGCCTTCGCCCACCGGTACGTTCCCCACGAAGCGCACCCGCGGGTCCTGGAGCACCCGGCGCAGGTTCTGCTGCAGGGACTTGATCTTCTCGTGGTCCGGTGCCACGCCGTAACGGACCAGTCCGTACGGGCACGGCAGCCGGTCCAGGACATCGACGGTGAGCTCGCCCGAACGGTCCTGGTCCAGCAGCGCCTGCACGGCGTAGACCCCGCTGGGGCCCGATCCGACGACGGCGACACGCCTCAGAGCACTCACGGCCGCGGGTCTCCCTTCCGCCGGGGTGCTTTCCAGCATCCCACCGAGCAGCGCCCGGCGGGAGTACGCGGTACCTGCCCCCGAGTGACCCGGCCCGGGCGGCACACCGGCACGCGGCGCGGCTCCGGCAGCAAAGCGGCGCACCGGCACGCGGCGGCTTCCGCACGCCCGGCAGCCGGGAAACGCAGGCCCTGTTCGGGTGCGAGAACCCCCTAGTACGCGCCGGAGCGCGCTCTCAGCTCCCGGGTTCCGCCGGGCGGCTCCTCACCTGGCGGGACCCCGTGCTCCCACCGCAGCCCGTACCGGGAGAACAACTCGGCGCGCAGCCTGGGCAGCGGCATCGGCGCTCCGGGCAGCAGGACGGCGACGACGGTGCCCATCAACAGCGCGCGCAGCAGCGGGTAGTCGGCGTCCGGATCGGTGGAGCCGTACGCCTCCATCGCACCGCGCAACAGGGCTGCCAGGCGCTGCTGTTCCTCGCACCGGACGAATCCCTCCTGCTGAAGTATGCCCGCCATGTGGGTGCGCATCAGGGTGGGGTGCGACTGGGCCATGCCCACGACGGCGTCGATCGCCCGCGCGAGCGTCTCCTGCCCGGCCTCCGGCCCTCCGGGCAGCGGCTCGCGGGCCAGTGCCGCCGCCAGCCTCCGGTGCATCAGCCGGTGCACGGCCGACTGCAACAACTGGCGCTTGCCCGGGAAGTAGTAGGAGATCAGCCCGCGTGCGGCTCCGGCCCGGTGGGCGATGTCCGCCAGCGTCGTCGCCTCGTATCCGCGCTCATTCACCAGCTCCACCGTCGCCTGGAGGAGACGTTCACGCGAGCGCCTGCGCAACTCCTCGTTGACCGAGGCGCGGCGAGGGGACATCCTGTAACTCCTGCGTTGACTGGCTCCCAGCCAATATACTCAGCCAGGCACCGGGCCCGCCGCCACGTGCGGGGGTCCGCCAGCTGGTCTCGGGCGACGCGGGGGATCGTCCGAGACCAGTCTTTTTGTGCCCACGTTCTCTGGCATCCGCGCTCTGATCTGCGGAAACACGTCTCGTTATCACTCGCTCGTACTCGCTGCGACGCCCGATGTGCCCTGATCTTGGAGGCGGGGCAGGGCCCGCCCCGCTCCCGGCTCCTCAGCCCAGGGTCCGCAGCCCCGGCCCGAACGCGACCAGCAGCGGGACGAGGGGGACGAACGAGGCGAGGGCGGTCGCGCGCAGCCGCCGTCCCACCGAGAGCCGGTCGGCCGGGCTGAGCAGCCGGTGTACGCGGTGCGGCAGCTGGCCGCCGTGCGCGGGATCGGGGGAGGGGCACGGACCGAACACGCCGCGGTCCTCGTTCAGCCCCACCAGCGCCAGCGCGGTGGTGAGCCGTCCGTACCGGCGGGAGGCGACGTCATCGGCGGCCAGCTCCACCAGCTGGTGCATCTGCGCCCGGAACGCCCGGAATACCGGCACTCGGGGAAACGCCGTGGCCAGCGCGGTGGCGGAGTGCAGCAGCCAGTCGTGCCGCGCCCGCATGTGGCCCTCTTCGTGTGCCAGGACGGCGTCGATCTGACGACCTTTGAGGCGCTGCAGCGCTCCCGTGGTGATGACTAGGCGCGGCGCGGAGCCGGGCAGCCACCAGGCCCCGGGACGCGCGCCCTCCAGCACGGTCAGCCGTTGTGACGTCGGCTCCTCCTCGCCCGGGAGCAGCGGCGAGCGCGTCCGCAGTTCCCTACGCCGGGACCGGCGCCGGGCCCGCGCGCCGCAAATCTCGCGGGACAGCATGGCCGCGCTCCACGCGCCCCCGGCGAACAGCGCGAACGCCACGGCAGCGGCCCAGGGGTGGCCGTCACCGGACAGTGCGTAAGCCTCGACGACCTGACGGGGCGCGGGCGCGAAGATGTGGCCCCGGACGGCCTGCCACGCCTCGGCGGCGCACAGCGCCATCGCCAGCAGAGCGCACAGCAGGACGGCTGCCACGACGCACTGCCACACCCACAGCGCGAGCACCGGTTCGCGGTCGGCCCACGTGCCGCGGGTCAGCACGCGCGGGGCCAGCACCGCCGTCACCGCACCCAGGAACAGGAGCGCCAGTGCGACCGTCATGAGCCCAGCCTAGGACCGCGCGACTCCTCGCAGATACACCGCCGGCGCCGAAGTGACGCATCCCTCACGGCCGGTGGGGCGCGCCCCTCACAGCACCAGCATGGGGCACATCGCCAGGGAGAGCGCCAGGCGGCAGCCATGGGTGACGCCGGGGAACGCGGGCCAGGGCACCGCCGGTCCCGCCGCCGTGACCGGCGCTGGCACCAGCCCCCGCGCGCCGGTGCGGAGCGCGTGGGCGGCGAAGTACAGTGCGAGAGCGCCGCCCACCAGGGCTGGCCCACTGTGCTGACCGGTGGCCATGACCGCCGCCAGATACCCCATCGCCCCGGCCTCCGTCACGTGGTGCAGCTGGTGCCCGGCGCCCCGCACCAGCAGGGTCAGCGCCCATCCGGCCAGGGCGGCGAACACGGCGACGTACCCGAGGGGCGGTAACGGGCCGCCCGGGAACGCCATGAGGGCCATGGCCCCGCCCATCGCCGCTTCGGCCGCCGCCGCCTCCCGGGCCCGGCCGCGTAGGTGCCAGGCCCGGGCGCAGCACACCGCGCCCGCCAGCGCGCAGACCGCGACCAGCAGCCAGCCGACCGCAGCCGGGCCGTGCATGGCCCACCTCCCCACCCCGACTCGCTTTGATCCTGCCCAGCGCGGGCAGTGCGCACGGGAGCGCACCGGAGCGGGCGGGGGCGCTCACAGGCCAGGGCGGTAGCGCAGGGGGTGGTCATCGGGCACCTGGACCACGCACAGGCGCACCTCGTCCGGCGCCTGTACCCACATCTCCACCAGGCCCCACGGCTCCCGCACCGGTTCGCGCAGCACCCGCACATCCCGCTCACGCAGTTCCTGCCAAGCGGCGGCCACGTCGGCTACCTGCAACCACAGCCGCAGCCCCGGCGCGCACGGCTGCTCACTGCGGCCAGCCACCTCCAGGAACCCGCCGCCGAGGAAGTAGACAGTCCCGCGCTCCGGTCCCTCGCCGAACTCCCGGTGAACGGCCAGCCCCAGGCGCCGCCCGTAGAAGTCGCGGGCCTCCTGCGGGTCCGTCGGCCGCAACAACACCCTGCTGCTCAGTACGTGCACCATGCCGCGAGGGTAGGGCAGGCGCCCGTCACCCTGGGCGGAAACCGCCGGTCAAGCGACCGGCTACGCTCGCAGCCATGGACGCCGTGGAGACCGCACCGCTCACCTTCCGCGAGGCCGTCGAGGCCGACGTGGCGGAGCTCACCGCCCTGATCGAGTCCGCTTACCGGGGCGAGACCAGCCGGGTGGGCTGGACGACCGAGGCCGACCTGCTCGACGGGCAGCGCACCGACCCGGCCGGGGTGCGCGCGGTGATCAGCGGTGCGGACAGCAGGCTGCTGACCGCACAGCGCGGCGGTGAGCTGGTCGCCTGCTGTCAGCTGGAGCGCCGGACCGGTGCTGACGGCGTTGTGGCCTACTTCGGCATGTTCGCGGTGCGGCCCGTCAGGCAGGGCGGCGGCCTGGGGCGGCAGGTGCTCGGTGAGGCCGAGCGCGTGGCGGCCGGGGAGTGGGGCGCGCGCGAGATGCAGCTGACCGTCATCACTCAGCGGACCGACCTCATCGCCTGGTATGAGCGCCGGGGCTACGTCCGTACCGGGCAGCTGAGCCCGTTCCCCTACGGCGACGAGCGCTTCGGCGTGCCGCGCCGTCCCGATCTCGCGTTCGAGCTGCTGGTCAAGCCGCTGCGCTGACCGCCTGCCGGATGCCGGGAAGGTCGGTGACCACGCCGTCCAGACCCAGCTCCCGTGCCCGCGCGAGCTCCTGCGGCGTGTTGACCGTCCAGCTGATGACCTCGATCCCGGCCGCGTGAGCGCGCTGCACCGTCTCCGCTTCCAGCCACGGCAGCTCGCAGGAGATCATGCGCGCGCCCAGCTGCCGCGCCCGCTCGGGTGCGGTCGGCGTGGAGTGTCCGGTCACCAGCGCTACGGGGACGTCCGGCAGCAGTTCGCGCGTCTCGCGCAGTGCGGCGTCGTGGAAGGAGATGACCGAGATCCGTCCGGCCAGGCGCTGTCGGCGGATGACGCCGGCCAGGACACGGGCGGCGGCCGTGTCCTTGATCTCGGCCTGGAGCGGGGCCCGCACCGCGGCCACCACTTCTTCGAACACCGGTACGCGTTCACCCAGGCCCGCGTCGAGGGAGCGCAGCTCCGCGAGCGTGAGTTCGTCCACCCGTCCGGTGCCGTCGGTAGTACGGTCCACCGCTTCGTCGTGCATGACCACCAGCTCGCCGTCCTTGCTGAGGTGGAGGTCGAACTCGATGACGTCCAGGCCCTCGGCTTCGGCGCGGCGGAAGGACCGCAGGGTGTTCTCCGGTTCGACGCCCATCACACCGCGATGGCCGACGGTCAGCAGTGGCACGGGTGCTCTCCTGTCCTTAAGGGGCGGCGCTGCGCCGCGTGGGGCGCTCAGCGTATCGGCCCCGGGTGTCAGCCCCGGAACGCCGAGATGGCGGCGCGGTACGCCGGACGGGTGGTGGCCCTGCCAGGCGCCCACACCGGCCATTCCTCTCATTCCTCCTCGTCTCATCCTCTACTTCTTCGGGTTTGACGAGAAAAAACCTGTGATTCGCGCAATGGAACGAGAAGATTTCCTGTGCTCGGACTTGAGTGCGAGGGGAGTTGCGCCTAACGTGAGGATCACGAGATTTTCTGCCGTGGAGGGACAGTGATGACGGAGACTCTTTCGCCCATAGCCGAGAAGGGCGGCGTTCTTCCGCAGGGGGCGGGGGCCCAGTCGGTCGTCGGGCACCCGGCATGGACCGAACTGAAGACCGCCGTCGAGCGCATCCGCCCCTGGCAGGCCAAGGACGGCTCCATCGACTTCGCGGCCGGGGAAGCTCCTGCCCGGGCCGACGCGGAGGCCGAGCTCGCCCGCGTCGTCGCCGCCGTAGAGCAGCTGGCGCCGTTGCTGCCGCACAACGAGGCTTATCACCGCGCGCTCGTCGCCGACCTGCGCCGCTGGGCCGAAGGCGGCTTTCAGGTACCGGACTTCCTGGACTCCCTGCTCGCCTTCCAGCCCGCCGCGCAGCGCGTGGACGGCCGTCAACACCTCGTCGTCTTCCCGATGTACACGCAGAACGGCAACCCGAACCGCAACCTGGAGGCGGTCGTCCTGCGCATGGTCTGGCCCGACTGGCTGGCCGAGCTGGAGCGCACCCGCTACGACAACCCGCTCTTCCTGGGCATCACCTTCGAGGACTTCACCAGCGGCTACGACACCCACTCGGCGGTGCTCTTCCCGGAGACCATCGCCGTGCGTGAGGCGCCCGAGCGGTTCAGCTGGGGCGGGATCTTCTGCGACCGCGAGGCCGCCCGCTTCCGCCGGGTGGTGCGGGCCGCGTGCGAGGTGACCAGCCTGGAGCTGCCCGAAGACGCCGAGGGCCTGCTCACCGACCAGGAACGCACCCAGCAGACGTTCGTGCTGTGGGACATGGTGCACGACCGCACGCACAGCCACGGCGACCTGCCATTCGACCCGTTCATGATCAAGCAGCGCCAGCCGTTTTGGATGTACGGCCTGGAGGAACTGCGCTGCGACCTCACCGCCTTCCACGAGGCCGTGAAGCTGGAGGCCGACGGCTTCCCGCAGGGACGCGACGTGCAGTACGCCGTCATCCTGGAGCGCTTGTTCCGCTTCCCCGTCACCGGTGAGCGCAACCGCAACTACGACGGTCTCGGCGGCCAGCTGCTGTTCGCCTACCTGCACCAGCACGACGCCCTGCGCTGGACGGACAACAAGCTCGCCATCGACTGGCAGCGTGCCCGCGAGGTCACCGTGGCGCTGCGCGAGGAGATCGAGACCCTCTACCGGCGCGGCATCGACCGCCCCAAGCTCGTGCACTGGTTCAAGGCCTACGAGCTGGTGTCCACCTACCTCTCCCCGCACCCCGGCTCCACCTGGGCCAAGGGACCCGACGCCCTGGACCTGAGCCTGCCGCCGCGCAAGCTCGTGGACGAGGTGCACCCGGACGAGTTCCCGCTCAGCATGTTCTATGAGGCGCTCGCCAAGAAGCTGCGGGGTGTGATCGCCTCCACCGAGGGCATCACTGCGGACAGCGCCACCGCTCCCGTGGCCGCGTGAGCGCTCAGCAGGCCGCACCCGCGGCACGGACGGGAACGCAAGAAGCACCAGCGGGCACAGTGGAGGCGAGCGGCATGACCAGCGCGACGAATGGCAACGGACGCGGAGAGCTGGAGGGCGCGGTGGTGGCCGTGGCCGGGGCGGGCGGACCGGCCGGGCACGCGGTGCTGCTGCGGCTTGCCGAGGCAGGCGCCGTCGTCGTCGGTGCCGATGCGGACGCCGAGCGTCTCGCCCAGGGCGTGGACGCCGCCCGGTTCGCCCATGGCGGCGCCACCGTCATCGGTGACACCGTCGATCTGCTGAGCCTGGACGAGACCCGGCAGTGGGCGCAGCGCACCGAGAAGGAGTTCGGGCGCGTAGACGGCCTGGTGCACCTCGTCGGCGGCTGGCGCGGCTCGGCCACCTTCGCCGACACCGACCTTGGGGACTGGGACGTGCTGGAGCGGCTGCTCATCCGCACCGTCCAGCACACCTCGCTGGCCTTCGAAGCCCCGCTCCAGCGCCGTGGCAAGGGCCGGTTCCTGCTGGTCAGCGCCGCCGGAGCGAGCAAGCCGACGGCGGGCAACGCCGCCTACGCGGCCAGCAAGGCCGCCGCGGAAGCCTGGACGCTGGCGCTCGCCGACTCCTTCCGCAAGCAGGGCGGGGAGGCGGGGCCGCGAGCGGCGGCTGCCATCCTGGTGGTCAAGGCGCTGGTGCACGACGCGATGCGCGCGGAGCGGCCGCAGGCCAAGTTCGCCGGATTCACCGACGTCCGCGAGCTGGCCGAGGCGATCACCAGCACCTGGGAGACGCCCGCCGAGGAAGTGAACGGAACCCGCTTGTGGCTCACCAAGAAGTCGGCGTGAAGAACGCCCCGAACGCGCCCGCCCCCCGGACCGACGCGCGGCGCCACCACGATCCGCTGACCCGCGGATTCGCCAGCGACAACTACGCGGGCGCCCACCCCGAGGTGCTCGCCGCCCTGTCAGTGGCGAACGGCGGCCACCAGACCGCGTACGGGGGCGACGCCTACACCGGTCACCTCCAGCAGGTCATACGCCGCCACTTCGGCGGCCGCGCCGAGGCGTTCCCCGTGTTCAACGGGACGGGGGCGAACGTGGTGGCCCTGCAGGCGGTCACCGACCGCTGGGGGGCGGTCATCGCCGCCGACACCGCGCACATCCACGTAGACGAGTGCGGCGCCCCGGAGCGGGTGGGCGGCCTGAAGCTGCTCACCGTGCCCACCCCGGACGGCAAGCTCACCCCCGAGCTGATCGACCGCGAGGCGTACGGCTGGGACGACGAGCACCGGGCGATGCCGCAGGTCGTCTCGATCACCCAGAGCACCGAGCTGGGCACCGTCTACACCCCCGAGGAGATCCGCGCGATCTGCGAGCACGCCCACCAGCGCGGCATGGTCGTGCACCTGGACGGCTCACGCCTGGCCAACGCGGCCGCGTCGCTGGATGTGCCGATGCGGGCGTTCACCAACGTTCCCGGGGTGGATCTGCTCTCGCTGGGCGGCACCAAGAACGGGGCCGTGTTCGGCGAAGCCGTCGTCGTGCTCAACCCGGACGCGGTACGGGCGATGAAGCACCTGCGCAAGCTGTCCATGCAGCTGGCGTCCAAGATGCGGTTCGTCTCCGTACAGCTGGAGGCGCTGCTGGCCAAAGACCTGTGGCTGCGCAACGCGCGGCACGCCAACGCCATGGCCCAGCGGCTCGCCGACGGGGTGCGCTCCGTGCCCGGCGTGGAGATCCTCTACCCGGTGCGGTCCAACGCGGTCTTCGCCCGGCTCCCGCACGACGTCAGCGAGCGGCTGCAGAAGCACTACCGCTTCTACTTCTGGGACGAGGCGGCCGGCGATGTGCGCTGGATGTGCTCCTTCGACACCACCGAGGACGACGTGGACGGTTTCGTCACGGCCCTCCGCGCGGAGATGCACACCTGACGCGAGGGCGATGCGACGTGCGGCTCTTGGCGCGGGCCGCTGCCCGCGCCAAGAGCCGTGTCCGCCCGCTGCTCCGATGGGGGCCGGGCGGGCCAGCCCACGCCCCGGCTGCCCGGGGCGAGGGGACGTTACGGCTGCTGGGGTGCCGGGAGGGGGGCGGTGCCGCCGAGGTGGGCGGGGAGCCACCAGGTGTCCTGCGGGCCGCGCGGACCTGCCGGGTAGGCGCGCTGGGCGGACTCCAGCAGTCCTTGCACCCGCTCGCGCAGCCGCTCGGTGAGCGCGGCCACCGACTCCCCGGCCTCCGCGCGCAGGGGAGCCCCGACGCGGATGGTGACGGGGAAGTGGTTGCGCCCGAAGTCCCGCGGGCGGCCCTTGGTCCACAGCCGCTGCGTGCCCCACAGGGCGACGGGCAGCAGGGGTACCCCGGCCTCCTGGGCCATCCGGGCCGCACCGGTCTTGAACTCCTTGAGCGTGAAGGAGGGCGAGATCGTCGCTTCGGGGAAGACGCCGACGATCTCGCCGCCGCGCAGGGCGCGCACGGCGTGCCGGTAGGCGTCCAGCCCGGCGGTCCGGTCCACCGGTATGTGCTTCATCGCCCGCATCAGCGGCCCCGACACCCGGTGCCGGAACACCGATTCCTTGGCCATGAACCGCACCAGCCGCTTCGCGGGCAGGGCCGCGCGTCCGGCGAAGATGAAGTCGAGATAGCTGATGTGGTTGCTCACCAGGACCGCGCCGCCCCGCCGCGGCACGTGTTCGGTGCCCTCCACGTCGAAGCGCAGGTCCAGCACCTTGAACCAGGTGAGTGCGGCGCGGATGACGGGTGGATAGACCAGCTCTGCCATGGGGTCCCTTCGTGAGGTGTGGTGCTGCCGGAAGGTGCCCGGCCCGAGGACTGAACTTACGCGGGCGTAACTTGCGCCTGCCAGGCCGGGGCACGGAGATTCCTGTCACCTCGCAGAGCCGGTGTGGCACGGTGGCTGAAGCGGCCCACGGGAGAGGCGGTAGGGAAACATGAGCGGGGACGGTGGAACGGCGCGGCCCGGCACACCGGGCGCCAGGTGGCTCGGCGCGGCGGACATCGGCGTCGCCCACCTGGGTGAGCGCGCCACGCTCGTGCAGTTCTCCACCGCTTTCTGCCAGCCCTGCCGGGCTACCCGTGGCGTGCTGCGGCAGGTCACCGGCATGGTCCCCGGCGTCGTCCACGTGGAGATCGACGCCGAGCAGCACCTGGACCTGGTGCGGAGCGTCGGCGTCGTGCGCACCCCCACCGTGCTCGTGCTGGACGCCGCGGGCACGGTCGTGCGCCACGCGGAGGGCTTGCCGCGTGCCGCGGATGTGATCGGGGCGCTGGGCCGGGCGCTGCCCCCGGCCTGAGGGGCGCGGCCAGCGCCCGGGCCCGCCTGTGTTGCGGCGCCGGGCGTTGGCAACGTCACAGTGGCCCGGCCTTGCTGGCCGGGTAGGCGATTGGTTGTACTGGCGAGTAATAAACTGGGCGGCAGGACCCGGTCCACCCGGCCGGAACCCGCCCCGACAGGCGCCTATGCTGCCTGAACAAGGCAGCAGCCCGTAATGACGATGCAGTAGGAGAGCCGGCGTGAGCTTGAGGATCGTTGTCTGTGTGAAGTACGTGCCCGACGCCACCGGCGACCGGCACTTCGCCGAGGACCTGACCACCGACCGTGACGCGGTGGACGGCCTGCTCTCGGAGCTGGACGAGTACGCCGTGGAGCAGGCGCTGCAGATCGCCGAGAAGGCCGATGACGCCGAGGTCACCGTGCTCACCGTCGGCCCCGAGGACGCCTCCGACGCCCTGCGCAAGGCGCTGTCGATGGGTGCCGACAAGGGCGTGCACGTCGAGGACGACGACCTGCACGGCACCGACGTCATGGGCACCTCGCTGGTGCTGGCCAAGGCCATCGAGGAGACCGGCTACGACCTGGTCATCTGCGGCATGGCCTCCACCGACGGCACCATGGGCGTCCTGCCCGCGCTGCTGGCCGAGCGCCTGGGCGTGCCGCAGGTGACGCTGCTGTCCGAGGTCGCGGTCGAGGGCGGCCAGGTCACCGGCCGCCGCGACGGCGACGCCGCCACCGAGCACCTTCAGGCCGCGCTGCCCGCCGTCGTCTCGGTCACCGACCAGTCCGGCGAGGCGCGCTACCCCTCCTTCAAGGGCATCATGGCGGCCAAGAAGAAGCCGGTGGAGTCCCTCGACCTGGACGACCTGGACATCGAGGCCGGGCAGGTCGGCCTGGAGGGCGCCTGGACGAAGGTCGAGGAGGCCACTCCGCGTCCGGCCCGCACCGCCGGCACCGTCGTGAAGGACGAGGGCGAGGGCGGCAAGCAGCTCGCCGAGTTCCTCGCGGGCCAGAAGTTCATCTAAAGCCGCGCCGTCCCCGCCCCAGCCCGCCCTTTCATCGCAGGAGCTTTTTCCCATGGCTGAAGTCCTTGTCTACGTCGATCACGTGGACGGCGCCGTCCGCAAGCCCACCCTGGAGCTGCTGACCCTGGCCCGCCGCATCGGCGACCCGGTGGCTGTCCACCTCGGCGCCGGTGCCGACACCGCCGCCGCGACCCTCGCCGAGCACGGCGCGGTGAAGGTGCTCGCCGCCGACGCCCCCGAGTTCGCCGACTACCTGGTCGTGCCGAAGGTGGACGCGCTGCAGGCCGCGTGCGAGTCCGTCTCCCCGGCCGCCGTGCTGGTGCCCTCCTCCGCGGAGGGCAAGGAGATCGCGGGCCGTCTCGCGCTGCGCCTGGGGTCGGGTGTCATCACCGACGCCGTTGACCTGGAGGCCGGTGCCGAGGGCCCGGTCGCCACGCAGTCGGTCTTCGCGGCGGCCTTCACCACCAAGTCCCGCATCACCAAGGGCACCCCGGTCATCACCGTCAAGCCCAACTCCGTCACGCCGGAGGCCGCCCCTGCCGCGGGCACCGTGGAGCAGCTGCCGGTGTCCTTCGGTGAGCTGGCGACCGGCACCAAGGTCGTCTCCCGCAAGGAGCGCGAGTCCACCGGCCGCCCGGAGCTGACCGAGGCCGCGATCGTGGTCTCCGGCGGCCGTGGAGTCGGCGGCGCGGAGAACTTCAACGTCGTCGAGGCGCTGGCCGACTCGCTCGGTGCGGCCGTCGGCGCCTCCCGCGCCGCGGTGGACGCTGGCTGGTACCCGCACACCAGCCAGGTCGGCCAGACCGGCAAGACGGTCTCGCCGCAGCTGTACATCGCGGCCGGTATCTCCGGCGCGATCCAGCACCGCGCTGGCATGCAGACCTCGAAGACCATCGTGGCCGTCAACAAGGACGCCGAGGCTCCGATCTTCGACCTGGTCGACTACGGCGTGGTCGGTGACCTGTTCGAGGTCGTCCCGCAGCTCACCGAGGCGGTCAAGGCCCGCAAGGGCTGAGCCGCCCCCGGATGGCACCGGCCGGGGCCCGCACGGATCGCGCCGTGCGGGCCCCGGCCGTTTCGGCTCGGGTCACCCGGCGAGACGGTGTTGACGTGTGGGGACACGGCGGCATAGCGTCCACCGTACTTCAACGTTTTGTTGATTTGTTGCGTTGGCCGCGGAACCAGGGAGTGCTCCATGACGCAGGGCGAGCCGGATACGACCGACACGCAGTCCACGGTGGCGCTCACGTTCTCCGACTCCGTCACCGAGGAGACCGGCGCGGCGCTGGCCACCGTCGATGCCGAACTGGAGCGCCGCTACCCCGGCGACCCGGGCACCCGGCAGCCCGTGCACACCGTCTACGTGCCCGGTGACGTCTTCGCCGCCGACACCGTGCGCACCTGGGGTGACCAGGCGCTCGCCCTCCTGGACGAGCACGCCCCCGACGCCGGAGCCCTCGGCGCCGTCCTCGGCCAGGACGCCGAGCTGGCCGGTCCGGTGTACGAACGCGTGCGTGCCAAGCTCGCCCGCGAGCCGATCGAGGACCTGCGCATCGATTTCGAGGACGGTTACGGCAACCGTCCCGACGCCGAGGAGGACGCCGCCGCCGCCCGCGCTGCCCGCCTGGTGACCCGCGCGTTCGCCGACGGCGACCCCTCCCGCGTTCCGCCCTTCCTCGGTATCCGCCTCAAGTGCATGGAGGCGCCCGTGCGCGCCCGGGGCATCCGCACGCTCGACATCTTCCTCACCGGACTCATGGACGCCGGTGAGCTGCCCGCGGGCCTGGTACTGACCCTGCCGAAGGTCACCTATGCGGAGCAGGTCACCGCCATGGTGCGGCTGTGCGAGCAGTTCGAGAAGGCCAGGGGACTCACCCCGGGCCGCATCGGGTTCGAGATCCAGATCGAGACCAGCCAGTCCATCCTCGGCGCCGACGGCCGGGCCACCGTCGCCCGCATGATCGACGCCGCCGAAGGCCGCGCCACCGGGCTGCACTACGGCACGTTCGACTACAGCGCCTGCTGCGGTGTCAGCGCCGCCCACCAGTCGCCCGACCACCCCGCCGCCGACCACGCCAAGGCCGTCATGCAGGTCGCCGCGGCCGGTACCGGCGTGCGGCTGTCCGACGGCTCCACCAACGTGCTGCCCGTCGGCCCGACCGCCCAGGTCCACGACGCCTGGCGGCTCCACCACGACCTGGTGCGCCGCTCGCTGGCCCGGGCCTACTACCAGGGCTGGGACATGCACCCCGGCCACCTGCCGACCCGGTACGCCGCCGTCTACGCCTTCTACCGCGAGGGCTACGCGGCGGCCGCCGCCCGGCTGGCCGCCTACGCCGCGCAGACCGAGGGCGACGTGATGGACGAACCGGCTACCGCCAAGGCGCTCAGCGGCTACCTGCTGCGCGGCCTGGACTGCGGTGCGCTGGCTACCGACGAGGTCGCCGACGCCACCGGGCTCACCCGGGCCGACCTGGAGGGCTTCGCCTCCCCGCGCCGCAGCGCGCTCACCGTCGCGGCGCACTGACGTCCGGCACCGGCCCGCCTCACGTCCGGCCCGGCTGTACCGGGCGGACGCGGGCGGGTGACCATACCCGGCATGACCCACGATGCCCACGCCCTCACCGCCGCGCTCGACATCGGCGGCACCAAGATCGCCGGAGCGCTGGTGGCCGCCGACGGCACCGTGCACGGCCGTACCGTGCGCCCGACCCCGCACGCGGCCTCCGGCGCGCGGGTGCTGGCCGCCGTCACCGAGGTCCTGGGGGTGCTGCGGGAGCTGTCGCGGTGGCCGCAGGTCACGGCGCTGGGCATCGGCAGCGCCGGTCCCGTGGACGCCCGCCGGGGCACGGTCAGCCCCGTCAACATCCCCGGCTGGCGCGACTTCCCGCTCGTGGAGGGCGTACGGGACGCTGCCTGCGGGCTCCCGGTCACGCTGGTCGGTGACGGCGTCGCGATGACCGCCGCCGAGCACGCCTGGGGCGCCGCCCGGGGCCACGACAGCGCGCTGGGCATGGTGGTGTCCACCGGTGTCGGTGGTGGCCTCGTGCTCGGTGGGCAGCCCTACCCGGGGCCCACCGGCAACGCCGGGCACATCGGCCACCTCAGCGTCGAACTCGACGGCGAGCGGTGCCCCTGCGGCGGGCGCGGCTGCGTCGAGCGGCTGGCGTCCGGCCCGGCGATCGTCCGCCGGGCGATGGCGGCGGGCTGGCGGCCCGCGCCGGACGGGGACGCGGGAGCCGCGGGCGTGGCCGCCGCCGCCCGGGCGGGCGATCCGGCCGCGCTGGACGCCTTCGCCCGTGCGGCCCGCGCCCTGGCCGCCGCCATCTCCGCCACCGCCGCGCTCACCGAGATCGAGGTCGCCGTCATCGGCGGGGGAGTGGCGCTCAGCGGAGATGTCCTGTTCACCCCGCTGCGGGCGGCGCTGGCCGACTACGCCACGCTGTCCTTCGTCCGCGGTCTGCGCGTTCTACCGGCCAGCCTGGGCACCGACGCCGGGCTGGCAGGCGCCGCAGCGGCGGCCCGCACGGCACCCGGGGTCCAGCTGTGCCCGCGTCCGTGAGGTCGCGCCCGGGCGCCCCTGACCCGCATGGGGGAACGCGGGAACAGCTGTGCGTTTCCCCGGCGGGGTGAACTGGGCACTGAACAGGGGGCCCACGAAGAGGGGGAACTGTGCTTGTCTGGCTGAACGGTGCCCGCGGTGCCGCGAAGAGCGCCACGGCCCGCGAACTGCTGTCCCTGCTCCCCGGCAGCACCCTGTACGACCCGCGCCTGGTCGGCTCCGGGCTGCGCGGCATGCTGCCGCCGCACCGGCTGGCCCGGGTCGCCGACTGCCGGGAGCTGCCCGCCTGGCGTCGCCTGGTGGTGGACACCGCCGCTGCGCTGCTGAGCGAGGTGTCCGGCCCGCTCGTCACCCCGATGACGCTGTTGCGTCAGGAGCACCGGGACGAGATCTTCGGCGGCCTCGCCGCCCGTCGCGTGCCGGTGCGGCACTTCCTGCTGGACGCGGACGAGGCGATCCTGCGCGCCCGGGTGATGGCCCGCGCGGGCGTGAGGGCGGATACAGCGGCGGCAGACGCCGCCCTGGGGCGTCACCTCGACGCCTACCGGCAGGCCCGCGCCTGGCTCGCCGGGGACGCGCACACCGTGGACACCGGCGCCCTCACCCCACGGCAGGCCGCCGAGCACATCGCCACGGCGCTGGACGCCGGTGCCGGGGCATGCGCCATCGTGCAGACCCCCGAGCCCACGGCGGAGACGGTCGCGGCCGGAGTCCTGCTCTTCGACGAACAGGACCGGGTGCTGCTGGTGGACCCCACCTACAAGCCCGGCTGGGAGTTCCCCGGCGGGGTCGTCGAGCGCGGCGAGGCGCCCGCGCGGGCCGGGGTGCGCGAGGTCGCCGAGGAGCTGGGCCTGCGGCTGCCCGAGCCGCCCCGGCTGCTGGTGGTCGATTGGGAGCCGCCGAAGCCGCCCGGCTTCGGCGGGCTGCGGCTGCTCTTCGACGGTGGTCTCCTGGCCGAGAAGGCCGCCCGCGAGCTGCTGCTGCCCTCAGCCGAGCTGCGCGGCTGGCGGTTCGCCGGTGAGCGGGAGGCGGCCGGCCTGCTGCCACCCGCGCGGCTGGCCCGGCTGCGCTGGGCCCTGCGCGCCCGCGAGCGGGGCAGGCCGCTCAACCTGGAGGCGGGGGTGCCGGTGGGATAGGCGCCACTGAGGGACGGCGCCCACCCCGCTCGGTGCCTCAGGGGGCCGGGCACCATCGCTGTGGACTCAGGCGCGGCGGGCGTAGCCGCGCAGGAACAGGGCCTCGGTCACCGCCATGCGGCGCAGCTCGTCCGGGCAGACGCTCTCGTTCACCGCGTGGATCTGCGCCTTCGGTTCGCTCAGTCCGATGAGCAGGATCTCCGCCGTGGGGTAGAGCGAGGCGAGGGTGTTGCACAGCGGGATGGAGCCGCCCATTCCGGCTACCGCCATCGGCTGGCCGTCGTAGGCGGCGCGCATGGCGTCGGCCATCGCGGCGTAGGCCGGGCTGGAGGTGTCGGCACTGAAGGGCTGCCCCTGGCCCACCTGCTCGGTCGATACCCGGGCGCGCCAGGGCACGTGCGCCGCAAGGTGCGCGGTCAGCAGCGCGGTCGCCTCCGTGGCGTCCACCCCCGGCGGCACCCGCAGGCTCAGCAGCGCCCGCGCGGTGGCCTGCACCGACGGCGTCGCGCCCACCACGGGCGGGCAGTCGATGCCGAGCACGGTGACCGCCGGACGGGCCCACAGCCGGTCAGCGACCGTGCCGGAACCGATCAGGCTCACACCGTCCAGCACCCTGGCATCGCGGCGGAAGTCCTCCTCGGGGTATTGGAGCCCGTCCCAGCAGGCGTCGGCGGGCAGACCGTCAACGGTGGTGGAGCCGTCCCCGGCGCGCAGCGAGTCCAGCACCCGGATGAGGGCGGCCAGCGCATCCGGCGCGGCCCCGCCGAACTGGCCGGAGTGCAGGTTGCCCGCCAGCGTGTCCACGGTGACGCGCACCAGCGTCATGCCCCGCAGCACGCTGGTCACGGTCGGCAGACCGGCCTGGAAGTTGCCCGCGTCGCCGATGACGATCGTGTCGGCCGCCAGCAGCTCGGGGTGGGCCTCGGCGTAGCGCTCCAGCCCGCCCGTGCCCTGCTCCTCGGAACCCTCCACGATCATCTTCACCGTGACCGGCACGCCGCCGTGCTCCCGCAGCGCACGCAGCGCCAGCAGATGCATCACGAAGCCGCCCTTGCAGTCGGCGGCACCGCGCCCGTACCAGCGGCCGTCCCGCTCGGTCAGCTCGAACGGCGGTGAGTCCCACCCGGCCAGGTCCAGTGGCGGCTGCACGTCGTAGTGGGCGTACAGCAGCACGGTGGGCGCCCCGACGGGGCCGGGCAGCAGGCCGTACACCGAGGTGGTCCCGTCCGGCGTCGCCAGCCCGGCGACGTCGGTGAAGCCCTCGGCGCGCAGGGCGTCGGCGATCCAGCCCGCCGCGCCCTCGCACTCGCTCACCGGGAACTGCTCCGGGTCCGCCACCGACTGAAACCGCACCAGCTCGGCCAGCTCGGTGCGGGCGCGCGACAGCAGGGCGGCGACGGTGGCCGCCACGCCCTCGGCCGCGTCCGTGGCGGCGGTCTGCCCGTCCGGGCCGGATGCGGGACGCTGCGCCGGGTCCTGCGCCATGGGGATGCTCCTGGAACGTCGAGAGACTGCGTCGTCGGTCCGGCGAGCGGGATCGCCGCCCGTCCGGCGGTGGTGATCCTCCCACAGCGGGTCGGCTCTCCCCCCGGGCCGTAGGATGCCCGCAGGGCCTGGCCCTCACCTCAAGCCGGACGTCGGGAGCGGGAGCGGAAGCGGACAGTGAGCAGCGAGAACACCCCGGACGAGGCTGAGGGCACCGCACATAGTGAAGCCGAGGGCACCGCACACGGTGAAGGGGCCTCGCGCCCGGTCTGGGACGTGGTCGTCGTCGGCGCTGGTCCAGCCGGGGCGAGCGCCGCCCACGCCGCCGCTGTCGCCGGACGCCGCGTGCTGCTGCTGGAGAAGGCCGAACTGCCGCGTTACAAGACGTGCGGCGGCGGCATCATCGGCCCCACGCGCGACGCGCTGCCGCCGGGCGTGGAGTTGCCACTGCGGGACCGGGTGCACGCCGTGACGTTCTCGCTCGACGGCCGCTTCGCCCGTACCCGCCGCTCCCGGCGGATGCTCTTCGGCCTGGTCAACCGGCCCGAGTTCGACCAGGCGCTGGTGGCGGCGGCACAGAAAGCGGGTGCCGAACTGCGGACCGGCGCCAGTGTCTCCCGCGTCGAGCAGCACGGGCCAGCGGTGCCCGACCGGCGCACGGTCGCGGTCGTCCTCAGTGGCGGCGAGACGATCCTCGCGCGCGCGGTCGTCGGCGCGGACGGCAGCGCGAGCCGCATAGGAGCCCACGTCGGGGTGAAGCTGGACCAGGTGGACCTCGGTCTGGAGGCGGAGATCCCCGTCCCGGCTACCGTCGCGCAGGACTGGGCAGGCCGCGTCCTCATCGACTGGGGTCCGCTGCCCGGTAGTTACGGCTGGGTCTTCCCCAAGGGCGACACCCTCACGGTCGGCGTCATCGCGGCGCGCGGAGAGGGCGCCGCGACCAAGCGCTACCTGGAGGATTTCATCGCCCGGCTGGGCCTGGCCGGATTCGAACCCGCGGTCTCCTCCGGCCACCTGACGCGCTGCCGGGCCGATGACTCGCCGCTGAGCCGTGGCCGCGTCCTGGTCTGCGGCGACGCGGCCGGGCTGCTGGAGCCCTGGACGCGCGAGGGCATCTCCTACGCGCTGCGCTCCGGGCGGCTGGCGGGTCAGTGGGCGGCGCGCATCGCCGAGGCGGGCGACGCCGTGGACGCGCGGCGGCAGGCGCTGAACTACGCGTTCGCCGTCACCTCCGGGCTCGGGGCGGAGATGGGCGTGGGACGCCGCCTGCACCAGGTGTTCTCCCAGCGGCCGAAGCTGCTGCACGCGACGCTCACCGGATTCCGCCCGGCGTGGTCCACGTTCGCGCAGATCACCCGGGGCACGACGACGCTGGCCGGGATCGTCCGCACCCACCCGCTGGCCCGCCGCGCGCTGGGCGCGCTGGACCGGCGGGGCTGACGGCACCCGGTACCACGGGCCGCCCGCGCCCGGCGCGGCCCGTGGTACCGGGTCAGCGGCGCAGGACCCGCACGACGCGGGCACAGAAGACGGCGCCCCCGGCCCACCCGGCGGCGGTGAGCCAGAAGGCGGGCATCGGCCACACCAGTACGGGCGCGGCGAGCAGCAGGAAGACGGCCAGCCCCAGCAGAGCGCCGGTGACGCAGGCGTAGCCCGTCTCGACGGTCACCGCGTCGCGTTCGGCCGGTGTGCGTGTCGCCACCACATCCCCCTTGACCAGCCGTCAGACCGGGCGCGTCAGGAGCGGCCTGGCCTGCGGCGTACGTAGAGCTGTTTGCGGACCCGGGCTACGACCGTACCGTCCTGGCCGAGCACCGTGCAGGTGAACCAGGGCAGCGCCTTGGCGCCGTCGGCGGTCGCGGCCCGGATCTCCTTCAGCCGGTCGGGGGTGAGCTTGAAGTCGGCGTACACCTCACCGCGGCCGGGCGAGACGAAGTCGATCTCGGCGGACTTGTCCCACACGATGTAGTCCTCGCCGAGCGAGGAGACGACCAGCAGGGCCCAGAACGGGTCGGTCATGGAGAACAGCGAGCCGCCGAAGTGGGTGCCGAAGTAGTTCCGGTTGAAGCGGCCCAGGCGCAGCCGGACGCGGGCGCTGCTCCAGTCGTCGGCGAGGTGCAGGACGCGGATGCCCGCGAAACGGAACGGCGGCCACCAGTTCATGCCGAGGCGCAGCGTGGCCGGACTCATGCGGCGTGCCATGCCGGGAGCCTAGCATTAATATTACCAGTCAGTAACCGGGGAGCCGGATACCGAGGGCGCGCTTTGTTCAGTGCCCACACAAAGCCAGAATGGATGCCGTGACCCACCATCGAACCCGCCCTGACCGGGGCCGCAGTGCGCTGGGACCGGCGCTGCAGCTCGTGCACACCGGCCGCGCCCCCACCCGGGCCCAGCTCACCGCCGAGCTGGGCGTGACCCGGGCCACCGCGGGAGCCGTCGCCGCCGAGCTGCAGAGCCTCGGCCTGATCACCGTGGACGCCCGCCCCGCCATCGCCGCCGGAGCCCAGGGCCGCCCCTCGCACCGGCTGGCCGTGGACCCGGCCGGGCCCGTCGTGCTCGCCGCCCAGGTCCACGCCGACGGCTTCCGCGCCGCACTGGTCGGGCTCGGCGGCACCATCGTGGCCACCGCCCCCGGCTGCGGGGACGTAGACGCCGACCCGGTGCGGGTCCTGCGCCAGGTGGTCTCGGCGGGCGCCGAGTTGCTGGAACAGACCGGGCGGCGCTGCGTGGGCGCCGGGCTCGCCGTGCCCTCCGCCGTCGCCGAGCCCGAGGGGCTGGCGCTCAACCCGCTCCACCTGGCCTGGCCGCCCGGCGCGCCCGTGCGGTCGCTGTTCGCCCAGTGTCTGGCCGAAGCCGGCATCACCGGCCCGGCACCCGGTGCTCCCGTCACCGGATACGCGGCCAACGACGTCAACCTCGGCGCGCTCGCCGAACACCGGCACGGCGCCGGACGCGGCGCGCGGCACCTGCTGTGCGTGGCCACCGGGCACCGTGGCGTGGGCGGCGCACTCGTCCTGCGCGGACGGCTGCACACCGGCAGCGCGGGGCTGGCACTGGAGGTCGGCCACCTCACCGTGGACCCGCAGGGCAGGCCGTGTCACTGCGGCTCACGCGGCTGCCTGGACGTCGAGACCGACCCGCTGGCCCTGCTGGACGCCGCCGGGCGCACCCCCGGCCCGGAGTCCTCGCTGCTGCACCAGGCCCGCGAACTGCTGCGCACCGCCTACCCGGACGACCCCGCCGTACGCGCCGCCGCCCACCTGCTCATCGACCGGCTCGGACTCGGGATCGCCGGACTCGTCAACATCCTCAACCCCGACCGCGTCATCCTCGGCGGCCTGCACCGCGAGCTGCTGCGCGCCGACGAGGAGCGGCTGCGGGCTGGGATCGCCGAAGGCAGCCTGTGGGGCCGCAGCGGCGAAGTACCGGTACTGGCGTGCACGCTGGACCACAACAGCCTGGTCGGCGCGGCCGAGCTGGCCTGGCAGCCCATCCTGGACGACCCGCTGACCCTGCAGGAGACGTGAGGTGACGATCCGCCCCGGCCGCCTGCTGCGAGACGCCGACAGCTGAACCGGCGTCAGCCCGGCGCGGTGGGCGTGGGCTCGGCCGTCCGCGACCGGGAGCCGCCGTGCGCCGCCGCCCGCCCGGCAGGCGGCACGGGCAGGGTGAACCACACGACCTTGCCCTGGCCGCCCTGTTGGGCTCGCATGCCCCAGCTTTCGCTCACGGCCGCCACCAGGGCCAGGCCCCGCCCGCTGGTGGCCGACGCGCCCACCGAGCGCACCTGGGGCAGCTTCGGGTCGTGGTCGCGGACCGAGATCGTCACCTTGTCCCACAGCAGCACGATCTCCACCGTGCAGTGCTTGTCGGCTCCGGTATGCCGGTGCACGTTCGCCAGCAGTTCGGTGACGCCGAGCGCCGCGGTGTCGATGAGCTGACTGAGCTGCCAGTACCGGAGCTGCGCGGAGACGATGCGGCGGACCTGGCCGATGCGTGACGGCAGGGCCTGGAACTCGACCGCGCAGTGGCGGCTGGCGGCGGGCTGAGTGATCACGGCTGCGACTCCCTCGGGCCGGGGGCGACATGCGTGGCGGGGGCCGGGCCGCAGAACGCGGCCTGGACCTACCAGCGTGATTCAGCTCACATGGTTGCGCAAATCGGGTGGTGTTCAAGGGTGCACGATGCGTCGATGCGCGGCGATCTTCGCCGCCCGTTCGCGCGCCACGCCCAGGGCTCCCGCCAGACCTTCCCGCGCCGCCCGCGGCAGGCGCAGCGCGTACCGCTTCCCGCGCAGCGTCACCACCGTGCGGCCGGCTACCCCCAGCAACTCGGCGAACCACGGCCGCGCCAGCCGCACTTCGGACACCGGAGCGCCGTCGATCTCCCGGCCGTAGCTGGTGAGCAGCGCCAACCGCCCGTCCTGCACGAGCACCCGGCCCGCCTGGGTCAGGGAACGCCGCTGCCGCCGCACCGGTACCCCGCTGACGTCGAAATCGGGAACCGTCATCGCGCACCGCCTTCGCCGCCGGCCGCCGCCCGCGCACGGCCGTGTTCCTGTGGGCAGTGTGCCCGGGGACCGGGCCGTACACCAGAGGCCGCCTATCATCGCGGCGTGAACAGCGAGAACGACCACCAGGCCGCCGAGGACGCCACCCGGCCGGAGCAGCCCCCGCCAGCCACCCCGCCCCAGCCCGCCGCGTCTGCTCCCGCCCAGCCCACTGCGTCTGCTCCCGCCCAGCCCACTGCGTCTGCTCCCGCCCAGCCCACCCTGGATATCGACCGCAGCGACCCGGCCTACCGTGCCTGGCTCCAGGACGCCGTGCGCAAGGTGCAGGCTGACCACAACCGCAGCGCCGACACACACCTGCTCCGCTTCCCGCTGCCCGAGCGGTGGGGCATCGACCTGTACCTGAAGGACGAGTCCACCCACCCCACCGGAAGCCTCAAGCACCGCCTCGCCCGCTCGCTGTTCCTGTACGGGCTGTGCAACGGCTGGATTCGCCCGGGCAAGCCCGTCATCGAGGCGTCCAGCGGTTCCACGGCCGTCTCCGAGGCGTACTTCGCGAGCCTCATCGGCGTGCCGTTCATCGCTGTCATGCCACGTACCACCAGCCCGGAGAAGACCCGGCTCATCGAGTTCGAGGGCGGCCAGTGCCACCTGGTGGACGACCCGCAGAGCGTCTACGAGGTCTCGGCCCGGCTGGCTGCCGAGACCGGCGGCCACTACATGGACCAGTTCACCTACGCCGAACGGGCCACGGACTGGCGCGGCAACAACAACATCGCCGAGTCGATCTACCACCAGATGCGGCTGGAACGCTACCCGGAACCGGCGTGGATCGTCGCCGCCGCGGGCACCGGCGGCACCTCCGCGACACTCGCCCGCTATGTGCGGTACATGCAGTACGACACCCGCATCTGCGTGCCCGACCCGGAAAACTCCTGCTTCTTCGACGGCTGGGTCTCCGGCGATCCGGGTGCCGCCAGCGGTATCGGCTCGCGCATCGAGGGCATCGGCAGGCCGCGCATGGAACCGAGCTTCGTGCCCTGCGCGATCGACCGCATGATGAAGGTCCCGGACGCCGCGAGCGTGGCCGCCGTGCGCACCCTGGAGGCGGTGGTGGGCCGCAAGGCGGGCGGCTCGACGGGCACCGGGCTGTGGAGCGCGCTGAAGATCGTCGCCGAGATGGTCGCCGCCGGACGCACGGGCTCGGTCGTCACCCTCATCTGCGACCCCGGCGACCGCTACCTTGACAAGTACTACTCCGACGCCTGGCTCGCGGAGCAGTCCCTCGACATCCGCCCCTACCGGGCAGTGCTCGACGGTTTCCTGGCGACCGGCAGCTGGACGGAGAGCGCACCCGCCGCATAAGCAGCGCGGCGGACCAGGCGGACGGCCGGGGACCGGTATCAGCCAGTGGGACCGCCAGGGGTGACGCGAGTGTGATGTCGTCCCGGGATCACACCGGAGGGGGCTGTGCACACGCAGGCGGCGCACCGATCCTGAGAGGCGAGACGAAGCCAACTCCCGGGGGACAGACCATGGCTGAACCACCGCGTGCCCACGCGCCGGGCCCACGAACGCCCTCCGGCGCCGGTGTGCCCGCCGACGCCCGCGCCGGTGCCGGCCCCGCTGCCGCGCCCGCCCTGGAACTGCTCGTGCACGGCGTCGGCGGTGCCACCCCGCAGGCGATGCTCGGCGACCCGCGCACCGTCCGCGTCACCGGCGACGCCATCGCGGGCCTCCACCGCAGGACCCAGGACGCCGGCGCGGAGGCCCGGGCCGCCCGGCCCGGCGGGCACACCACCGAACCCGTGCCCGAGGCGTACTGCTGGTCCGGGCTGACCTCGGGCAACGGCGCCCGTGCCCTGTGGCTCGTCCTGCTGCCGTTCATGATCGCCAACCTGGCGCACTGGATGCGCCCCGCCGCCCCGCGCGGTCACCGCGCGCACCGCCTGTACTCGGTGCTCGTCCGGCTGATCGCCCTGTCGCTGACCGTCCTGCTGACCGCCGCCGCCTGCGAGGTCGCGCTGGACCTGGTGGCCTGGCAGTGCGCGGCGTCCGCCGCGTGCGCCCAGGGCGCCTCCTGGCTGACGTTTCTCGCCGAGGACACCGGCGGCTGGTGGAGCCTGCCGGGCCGGCGCCTGGTCGTCGCGGCGCTGTTCCCCCTGGCCGTCACCGCCCTGCTGTGGTGGCTGGCCCGGCGCACCTGGAGCGCGTACGAGTCCGCCCCGCCCGCGCCGCGCGCCTGCGGCACCCCGGTCAAGCCCCCTGACGAGGACGATCCGTCCCTCAGCCTGCCCGGCTTCTGGTACGGCAGGCGGCTCGTCGCCCGGCTGCGGGCCGCGCACACCGCCGCCGCCCTGCTGACGGTCACCGCCGCCCTGCTGACCGCCGCCGCCCAGTACGACGGCGCGCGCGGCGGGGCGGCGGCCAGCGTGGGCACGGTGCTCGCGCTGCTGTGCGCGGCGTGCTGGGCCGCCGTCCTGGTCAGTGTGATGCGGCGGGGGCGCAGCGAGAGTGAGATCGACGAGCGCCGGGACCCGGCGGTCACCCGCTGGCTGCCATGGTCCGCGCTGACGCTGCTGCTCGCCTCGGCGGTGCACACCGGCTGGGACCGCCCCGGCTGGCGGGCCGGTGCCCAGCTGCCGGGCACCGGCTACTTCGCCGTGTCCACCCTCCTCCAGGGCGGCCTGGTACTGGCGCTGGCCGGGACGGCGGCGGTCCTGCACCGCCGCGCCCCAGCCGGGGAACGCAGCGCGCTGGCCGGGTTCGGCGGGCCCGCGGTGGCCCTGCTGGCGTGCGCGCTGGGCGGACTGTTCTCCGGCGGTGTGGCGCAGCGGGTCGCCGAATGGCTCGCGCCGGGCTCCACCGCGCACCTGCCGGGCGCACCCATTGCCGGGCCGCCCGTGGTGCTCACCTGGCAGGCGGCGGTCATCCCCGTCGTCGTCCTGGCCGTCGCCGTTTTCGCCGTCAGTTGCGCGGTGCGGGTGTGGCGGCTCGGACGCGGCCTGGTACCCGACGTCGCCCGCGGCTATCCCGACGAGGCCGCCGACGACCCCGCCCGCAGCGGCCACATCGCCTCGGCCATCGCCCGGGCGGGACTCACCGACTCCGCGCCCGTCCTGGTCGGCACGGTCGCGGCGCTCACCGCCCTGCTGGGCGCGGCGGCCGTCGCGGGCGCGCTGATCAGCGGCGCGGCGCCACAGCAGGCCCTCGACGGGGCACCGGCACCGCTGGCCGCCGCGGCCGACCTGGCGCAGGGCGTCGGCTCCTGGCTGATGGGCGGACTGGTCATCGCCTTGGTCACCACGGGCCGCCGCGCGTACCGGGACGCCGGAGCACGGCGCACCGTGGGCGTCCTGTGGGACGTCGGCACCTTCTGGCCCCGGGCTACGCACCCCTTCGCACCGCCCTGTTACGCCGAGCGGGCGGTCCCCGACCTCACCTGGCGCATGTGCACCTGGACCGAGCTGACCGGCGGACGGCTGGTCATCTCCGGGCACTCCCAGGGCAGCGTGCTGGCGGCCGCGGCTGTCTGGCAGCTGGACCGCGCCACCCGCTCCCAGGTGGCGCTGCTGACCTACGGCTCCCCGCTGGAGCGGCTGTACGGCCGCTGGTTCCCGGCATGGTTCGGGCCTACCGCGCTCGGCGTACTGGCCGACCAGGTGGACCACTGGCGCAACCTGTGGCGGCTCACCGACCCGATCGGCGGCCCGGTGAAGGTCGCCGATGTCGACGAGGGGCCGCTGCGCGACCCGCTCTCCTACGGCCGCACGCCGCACGACCCGCTGCCCGCACCGCTCCTCGGCCACAGCGAATACCAGGCCGACCCGGCCTTCGCCCGGACCCGCGCCGAACTCCTGACCCACCTGAGCCCGTTGCCGCCGACGCTCCCCGGCGCGACGCCGCCCCCACGACCGCGCGGCCCGGCCAGCCCTGGGCACCGGGCCGACCCTGCTGCGGGCGCCGGACCCGCCGCCGACGCCGCACCCGATGAGCCGGGCGGGGCGGCGGCGGAGCCCGGGGCGCGACCGGGCCAGCCCGCCTGACCCCATCCGGCCCGGTCCGGCGGAGCGTGACCGGCCGCCTGACCGAGACCGCCAGCGCGGTCCCGGCCGCCCTTGCCCGCCAGGACGCCCTGCTCACGGCAGCGGCGGAATGTCCTCCGCGTACAGCAGGGTCAGCTCCTGGGTGCTCGCCTCCGCCAGCCGGGCCACGCGGCCCGCGTGCCGTTCGACCATCGCCTCGAACGTCTGGCGTGCCGTGCGGCCGTTGCCGAAGGACGGACCGCGCGGGATGGCCGCGAAGTGCTTGAGCAGTGCCTCGGCGGCGCCCTCCCCCAGGTGGTACTCGTGCTCCTCGGCCTGCTGTTCCACGATGCGCAGCAGCTCCCGCGGGGCGTAGTCACCGAAGGTGATGGTGCGCGAGAAGCGGGAGGCGACGCCGGGATTCGCGGACAGGAACCGCTCCATCTCCTCGGTGTAGCCGGCGACGATGACGACGACCTCGTCGCGGTGGTCCTCCATCAGCTTCACCAGCGTGTCGATGGCCTCCCGGCCGAAGTCCCGCCCGGCGTCCTCCGGGGACAGCGCGTACGCCTCGTCGATGAACAGCACACCGCCGCGCGCCCGGCCGAACGCCTCCTGGGTGCGGATCGCCGTCGAGCCGATGTGCTCGCCCACCAGGTCCACGCGCGAGACCTCCACCAGGTGGCCGCGCTCCAGCACGTCGAGCGCGTGCAGGATCTCGCCGTACAGTCGGGCCACGGTGGTCTTGCCGGTACCGGGGGAGCCGGTGAAGACCAGGTGGCGGCGCGCGGAGGCGGCCTTGAGCCCGGCCCGCTGGCGTCTGCGGCCCACCTCGATCATGTCGGTGAGCGCCCTGACCTCCCGTTTGACGTTCTCCAGCCCCACGAGCGCGTCCAGCTCGCCCAGCACCTCCTCGGCGGGGCGGGCGGTGGGCCGCTCGGGAGCGGGGTCCGCGTCGGCCGCCACCGTGGCCGGGGCCGTGCGCGCCGGGGCAGCGTGCGCTGGCGCAGGCTCGGGCAGCGGCGCCAGCAGGCCCGGGCTCCGGGGGGCCGCCGCCGCAACCGGCTCGGGCGCGGACTGGGGCGCCGTCTCGTCGCTCGTGCAGGACTCCACCGCCGGGCCGTCTTCGGGGAACTCGTAGCCGCCACGGGCACAGCGCTCGGTGCGGCAGTGGCGCAGCGTCGCCCGGCAGCCGTCGATGACGTGGAAGCCGTAACCGTGCGAACCGGTGACCCGGCACTGGGTGAACGTGCCGCGGCCCTCGGCGGAGACGTAGAAACCGGCCTCGGCCGGACCGGTGACCGTGCAGCGCTCCACCACCGGATCGGCGCCCTTGGTGACGATGACACCGGTCGCGGCGGCGTCGATCGTGCAGCCTGCCAGGGTGCCGCCACTGCCGTGGTCGCGGAACCAGGCGCCGGTGGCCGCCTCCCGCACGCGGCAGTCGTCCAGTTCCACCGTGCCGCCGTCGCTGACGGACACGGCGGTGCCGCGTATCTGCGTCAGGTCGCTGTCCACCACATCCGCCCGGGAGCCGCGGTCCAGCACGAACAGTGCGTCCGGCACGGTGTGCACGCGGCAGGTGTCCAGCACCGCACAAGCGCCGTCACTGATCCACACCGCCGGGTAGTCGCCGGTGGAGTCGTGGATCTCGCACCGGTGGGCGTCCACCCGGGTGCCCGGGTCCCACACCGACAGGCCGTTGCGCCCGAAACGGCTCACCGTGCAGCGGGTCAGCGTCAGCACCGAGCGCGACCGCAAGTCAAGGGCGTTCTCCGGGATGTCGTGCACGTGGCAGTCCGTCAGCGTCAGCACGGCGTCGGTGTCCAGGGTCACGCCGTCGGCGCTGGTGCGGTGCACTTGGCAGTCGGTCAGCTGACCAGAGGCGCGGGCCGAGACCTGAACGCCGGTGCCGCGGATCTCGTAGAACTCACAGCCGACCGCTTCCACCGCCGTGCCCTCGCCCGTGAGCGCCAGTCCCGCGCCGGCGGCGTGGTGCACCCGGCAGCGGTCCAGCCGGGGGTGGGCGGCGTCGCGTACCGCGAACCCGGCCTGCCCCGCGGCGACCACCTCGCACTCCTCGAACAGCCCGCCCGCCCCGCCAGAGAGGGCGAAGCCGAAGCCCGCGGGGTTGTCCACGGTGCAGCCGCGCACGGTGGGACGGGCTCCGCCGCGTACCTCGACGCCCACGGCGGAACGGGTGACGACGCGCAGCCCGGCCAGTTCGGGAGTCCCGTCCTCCACCAGCAGGGCCGGAGCGGCCCGGTCCTGGCCCTCGATCTGCAGGTCGCGGACGACGGCGGGGGCGTGCAGGGTCAGCGGGACGCCGTCGGGCGGGCTCAGCCGCACCGAGCCCGCCCCCGCCCGCTCCGGGCCGCGCAGCGTGACGGCGCGGTCGATGACCAGGTTCTCCCGGTAGGTGCCGGGCGCGACGGTCAGGACGTCGCCGTCACCGGCCGCCTCCAGCGCCGTGGCGAGGGAGGCGTAGTCCCCAAAGCGGCGTCGCCAACGCGACGTGTTCGTGTACGTCACCTGGACCGAGCCGTGCGCCATGGACCGTCGTGCCCCAAACTCGTGCGAAACGTGCGATGCGGAGAAAACGTGCTGCTCGCGAGGGCCACGACCAGCGCCGGGCCGCCCGTCGGGCGGCGCCGCACCACGGTAGCGTGTGCCGTACCCGCCCCGGGACGTGTTCGCGCCCGCCCCTGCGCCCCCACCCGCACAGCGCCACCGGTTCCCGCTCCCGGACCCCGTGCGCGCACACCATGCTCAGCTCCGGACAAGTGCCTCCCCGCGCCCCAGCAGGCGCGGTGTGACGTGGCGTCGCAGCGGCCGGTGAGGTAGAGGGCTGCCCGGGGTGAGGCAGTTCAGGGCGCGCCGCCGCGCATCGAGCTGCTCGCAAGCGCGTTCGGTGAGACGATGGTGGTTCGTGAGGGGCCCTCCGGCCGGGTGCGGGCAAACGGCGTCCCCGGACGCGGGTCCGACGAGGCGAGGAGGCCAGCGATGCGGACCATGACCGGACTGCTCGGCTCTCTTCCGCCCGGTCACAGCGAGCGGCTGCGCGCGCTCGGGCGGCATGTCGCGTTCCCCGCGGGCGCCCGCATCTTCGAGGAAGGCATGACCGCGGACCGCTTCTGGATCATCCATACCGGCTCCGTCACTCTCGACCAGCACATCCCCGGTCGCCGCCCTCAGACGGTGGAGACCGTAGGACACGGTGAGCTGCTGGGCTGGTCCTGGATGTTCCGGCCCTACACCTGGCACATGGGCGCCGAGGCCGGCAGTCCGGTGCGCGCCCTGGAGTTCGACGCGGTGGACGTGCGGCGGCTGTGCGAGGAGGACCACGAACTGGGCTATGCGCTCGCCCTGGCGGTCGGTGAGATCATCTCCCACCGGTTGCAGCGCTCCCGGATGCGCTTGCTGGAGGCGTTCGGGCCCGGCGGAGCGGGCAACAGGCTGCTCTGAGGCGACGCCTGCCACGCGGCCGGGTGCGGGGGCACGCGTGAGCCCAGCACTTTGTACGTCGCCGACGCGTTTCCCGCCCGGCCCGGTACGCCGACGGCCCGGGACGCCGTGCCCCAGCCGTCAGCCTCAGCTCGTCCCCCCTCGCGTTCGCTTCTCCCGTCGCCATCCGCACAGCGTCAACAGGTGTCCGTCCTGTCCCCGCCCATCCATCGGCGGTCACCGCTCGCCCCAGGGTTTCAGCGGGCCTGGCGTGCCGTCACACCGGCGGGCACAGGCACAACTCGGTCAGCGTCGGCATGCGGCCAGCCAGTGACCTGGCCCGGATAACTGGGGCTTGCCCGTGGCGGCCCGTCAGTAGCCGGACCCCGGGTGCTGACGTCCGTACGGGTCGGCGTACCCGGGCGTGCCCTGCGGCGGGGTGTGCATCTGCCGGGGCACCACCGGACGCGGCGGCGCGACCGGGCGCATCTGCTGCTGGTAGGGGTACGGCGCACCGGGCTGCCCGGACTGCGGGTAGCCGTAGCCGCCGGAATTCTGCTGCGGCAGATACGGCGTCGGTGCCTGCTGGAGCGGGGCCGACTGCGGCGCGGGCTGTGGGTAGCCGTACCCGCGCGGCGGCGTGTGCTGCGTGCCGGGTCCGGCGGCCAGCGCGGGCAGCGCCGACGGCAGGGCGGGCAGCGAGCTGCCGGAGTCGTAGGCGGCCGGGACCCGGATGGGGGCGATCTGGGGAGTGCCGCGCTCAGCCACGAGGCTGTCGTAGATCGGGGTGTCAGCGAAAGACGACGCGCTGTAGTAGCCGCCGCCGTACGTGCTGCGGGGGGAGGTCATGCTCCATAAGTTAAGCCGAAGATGTGCCCGGTGAGGAGTCTGATAAGCACGTCATTTCCCGGGCCTGCGGTGCCCCGACCGGGCCAACGATAACGAACCGGTCGAAACCGGCCAGCCGCCCCTGTCATGATCCAGTGAAGAGTAGGCGGTGGCAACGTAAACGGACGCACGCGAAGGGACCTGCCCCGACCCACCGCGTGCCGCTCATCGCCTCCGGGCATCGCTTCCGGGCGGGACCGGCGCGCCCCCGGCGAACCGGCATGAGCGCACCACCGGGCCGCTGCGCGTACCCTTCTGGGCGTGAAGATCGCCCTCGTCGACTCCGGAATCGGACTGCTCCCGGCCGCCACCGCCCTGCGGCGACGGCGCCCCGATGCCGCGCTGGTGCTCTCCAGCGACCCCGCCAGCATGCCGTGGGGGCCGCGCGCCTCCGCGGACATCGCCGCCCATGCCCTGGCCTGCGCCCGGGCCGCCGTCGAGCTGGCCCCCGACGCGCTGATCGTCGCCTGCAACACCGCCACCGTGCACGCGCTGCCCGCCCTGCGGGCCGAGCTGGAACCCGCCGTGCCCGTGATCGGCACGGTGCCCGCGATCAAACCCGCCGCCGCTGACGGCGGCCCCGTCGCCGTCTGGGCCACCCCGGCCACCACCGGCAGCCCCTACCAGCGCCGCCTGATCACCGAGTTCGCCGCCGGCGTCGAGGTGACCGAGGTGCCGTGCCACGGCCTGGCCGACGCCGTGGAACAGGCCGACGAGGCGGCCATCGACGCCGCCGTCCAGGCCGCCGCCGCCCTCACCCCGCCCGGCGTACGGGCCGTCGTACTCGGCTGCACCCACTACGAGCTGGTCGCCGGCCGCATCCTGGCCGCCCTGCGCCGCCCCGGCGGGCCCGAGCCCCGGCTGCACGGCTCCGCCGACGCCGTCGCCGCCCAGGCGCTGCGCCGCCTCCCCTCCGCCCCGGCCCTGCCCGCCCTGG
Source organism: Streptomyces sp. JJ66 (assembly GCF_019303495.1). GTDB lineage: Bacteria > Actinomycetota > Actinomycetes > Streptomycetales > Streptomycetaceae > Streptomyces. The sequence continues at coordinate 167,259 of NZ_JAEVFI010000008.1, forward strand.
AGGCAGGCGACCTCGTCGTCCTGCACACCGGCCACCGCGTGGCCCTTCCCGCCGCGGCCCTGGCCTACGCCGAGGGCCGCGGTCTGGCCGCCCCGATCAGCGCCTGACGGACCCGGGCGCGGGCTGGCGTACCCCCCACCACCGCGCTGGCGGACCGCGAGGCGTCCGACGCCCCCAGCCATGGCCGACGGGACCACGGCTCCCGGGCCACCGCGTCTGGCTGAAGCCGCGCCCCCGCGCCCGGACCCACCCCGCACCGCGCGGCCCCTCACAGCTTGCGGTAGCTGTACGCCTCTTCGGCCGCCGCGGCCACGGCAGCCGCGTCCGCGCCCGCCGACGCGGTGACCACCGCCGCCACGGCGCCCTCCACGAACGGCGCGTCCGCCAGCCGGGTCCCCGACGGCAGGTCCCCCTCGGCCAGCAGCGTGCGCACCGTGAGCACCGCACTGCCCAGGTCGGCCAGCACCACCACGCCCGCACCCTGCTCCACGCGGCGCGTGGCCTCGGTGACCAGGTCCGCGCTGGTGCCGATCCCGCCGTCCGGTGTGCCGCCCGCGGCCGCGACCGGGGCGCTCGCGCCGCCAGCGGCCAGCTGGACGGCGAGCCGGGCCACCGAGTCGGCCACCTCCCGGCTGTGCGAGACCAGGACCACGCCGACCAGCGAGCCTGGTGCGCCCTCACTCATCACGGACCGCCCGCGCCAGCGCGGCGAGCAGGAGGGCCGAGGACGCCGCGCCGGGGTCCTCGTGCCCGACGCTGCGCTCCCCGAGGTAGGACGCCCGCCCCTTGCGTGCCCGCATCGGCACCGTGGCCCGGGCACCCTCGGCCGCCGCGCGCGCCGCCGTATCCGGCCCCTGCGGCAACGCCTCGACGGCCGGGAGCAGCGCGTCCAGCATGGTCTTGTCGCCCGCGGCCGCCCCGCCCAGCCGGGCCACGGCCTCGACCCCCGCGCCCAGCGCCGCCGCCAGCTCCCCGAGACCCACCTCCGGCGCCTCACCCAGCGTCTTGCCGGTGCGCCGCAGCAGCGTCCCGTACAACGGCCCGGACGCGCCGCCCACGGATGACACCAGGGTCTGCCCGGCGAGCGTCAGCACCGCGCCGGGCGTGTCGGGGTGCTCGCGGCGCACCGCGTCCAGCGCGGCGGCGAACCCGCGGCTGAGGTTGCTGCCGTGGTCGGCGTCTCCGATCGCCGAGTCCAGCTCAGTCAGGCGCGCCGCCTCCCGGGCGACGTCCGCCGCCGTCAGGTCGATCCAGCGCCAAAAGACCGTCGCGTCCATCGGCTCTGCCAACCCCTGCTCCTGTCCTGCCCGTCCTTTCCCGGTCACACTCAGCGCCCCCAGCGCAGGGCCGGGGTGGATACCGGCGCGTCCCACAGGCGCAGCAGCTCCTCGTCGCCCGGACACAGGGTCACCGAACATCCCGCCATGTCCAGCGAGGTGACATAGTTGCCGACCAGGGTGCGCGCCACCGGCACCTGGCGCTCGGCCAGCGCCCGCTGCACCTCGGCGTTGAAGCCGTACAGCTCCAGCAGCGGCGTGCCGCCCATCCCGTTGACGAGCACCAGCACCGGGCCGCCCCGGGGCAAGCCGTCCAGCAGCGCGTCCACGCTGACGTCGGCGATCTCCCCGGACGTCATCATCGGCCGCCGCTCGCGTCCCGGCTCGCCGTGGATGCCGATGCCCAGCTCCAGCTCGCCCGGCGGCAGGTCGAACGTCGGGGTGCCCTTGGCCGGGGTGGTGCACGCCGTCAGCGCGACGCCGAAGCTGCGGCAGGCGTCCGCCACCCGCCGGGCGAGGGACTCCACCCGCTCCAGCGGCGCGCCCTCCTCGGCCGCGGCACCCGCCAGCTTCTCCACGAACAGCGTGCCGCCGGTGCCGCGCCGCCCCGCCGTGTAGGTGCTGTCGGTGACGGCGACATCGTCCTCCACCAGCACGCTGGCGACGGCGACGCCCTCGTCCTCTGCCATCTCCGCGGCCATCCGGAAGTTCAGCACGTCGCCGGTGTAGTTCTTCACGATGAACAGCACGCCGAGCCCGCTGTCCACGGCCGCGGCGGCGCGTGCCATCTGGTCCGGTACCGGGGAGGTGAACACCTCGCCCGGGCAGGCCGCGTCCAGCATGCCGCGCCCCACGAACCCGGCGTGCAGCGGCTCGTGCCCGCTGCCGCCGCCGGAGATCAGGGCCACCTTGTCCATGATGGGCGCGTCGCCGCGTACCACGACCCGCCGGTCGACGTCGATCGTCAGCTCCGGGTGAGCCGCCGCCATCCCGCGCAGCGCGTCGGCCACCACCCGTTCGGGCACATTGATCAGTTGTTTCATCGCAGGCGCTCCCTGTGATCCTCACCGACCGGACACTGGCCACTCTTCCACTGCCGCTCCCCGCTCACCACAGCACCACGCAACCCCGCCGGGTGAGCGTGTTGACCACCGCCGGGTCCGGGCCGCCAGCCTCGAAGGGGTTCCAGCGCAGGATCAGCGTGCCGAGGTCCGTGTGGTCCCACAGGCCGGGCGGCACGCGGTCGAGGCCGGTGCGCCACAGGTTCACGGTGTCCGTCATAGGGTTGAGATCGTGTCAGGCGAACGTGATCTGTCGAAACTGCTCACCGGGATGACGCCGGAGCTGCGGCCGGGGCCGTATGTGTTCAGCACCGTGACCGGCCCGGTTCCCGACGGGGTGCGGCCGGTGGTGACCGTGGCGGAGGACGAGGCGCTGACCGTCGTCCTCCCGCGCGGCGAAGCGGACGCGGCCGGGCTGCGCTACGACTACGTGGCGGGCTGGATCACCCTGCGGGTGCACTCGGCGCTGGCCGCGGTGGGCCTGACCGCGGCCGTCGCCACCGCGCTCGCCGAGGCCGGGATCAGCTGCAACGTGGTCGCCGGGTACCACCACGATCACCTGTTCGTGCCGTACGAGCTGGCGTCTGTGGCGGTCGCGGTGCTGGAGGACCTGGCGGGCCGGAGCCGGTAGTCGTCCGCGTACCATGGCGGCATGTCCTTCCTCCGCCGCCGTAGCGCCGCCTCGCCCGCAGGGCCGGACTTCGACGTCCTCGCGATGGACCCGGGCGACTGGCCCGGCAACCTGGGCGCCGGTCTGCTGCCCGCCCCGGACGGCACCTGCCAGGGCGTCTTCCTGCGCTATGACCTGTTCGGCGGCCGTGGACCAGCCATGATCATCGGCAATCTGCCGGAGGGCTCGCCCGCGCGCGAGACCGACGAGGACGAGGTGCCGTTCGAGGTGGCCCAGCTGCTGGCGGCGCTGGAGATGGACGAGCCGGTGACCGTCACCGGCAGCGAGGACATGCCGGTGATGCACGACGGCAGCCTGCTGGTCGTCCGCCGCGTCACCTGCTCGGAGGGCCGTGTCGCCTGCGTGCAGTTCGACCGAAGCGACGGCGTCCTGGTGACGATCGCCAGCTGGGACCGCCCCATCACCGATGAGCTGTACCAGCTGCTCAAGCCGCTCCCGGCCGAGCTGTTCCAGCAAAAGTAGGACCCCGGACGACTCCGGCGGGACGCGCGCGGCCCCGCACTCGCCCTTCCCCGCCGCACCGGAACACACCCGGACAGCCCGGCACCGTCGCGGACCGTTTCCGCGACGGTGCCAGACGCCCCGCGCCGCCGGTCAGCGCGTGCCCACCGCCGCCCGCACGGCCCGGCGCACCAGGCCGATGTCGTCGTGCAGTCGGCGCAACAGCAGCCGCTGCTCCTCACCGCTCGCCGACGGCCCACCCCGCCCGGGAGCCGGCTCCGGTTCCCGCATCGAGCGCTGCACCGCCAGCTCACAGGTCCGGATCTCACGGGTGAGCACGAGCATCAGGTTCACCAGGAACGTGTCCTGGGCCGCGGGCCCGGCAGCCTGGGCTGCCCAGCTCACCTGCCGCCGGGCCAGCGGAGCCTCACCGAGCACCGACCACAAGGTGGCCAGGTCGTAGCCGGGCAGGTACCAGCCAGCGTGCTCCCAGTCCACCAGCACCGGCCCGCTCGGTGCGAGCAGGAAGTTGGCGGGCAGCGCGTCCCCGTGCGCGAACTGCCACACCGGGCCCTGGCCCCCCGCGTGGGCGGCGCTGTGCAGAAGTTTGTGCACGTCGCCCATGTCCCGGTCGGTGAGCAGCCCCAGATCGTGGTAGCGGACGAGCCGCGCCCCGTAGTCCAGCGGGCGGTCAAACAGGCTGGCGGGGGGCTTCCACTCGCCCAGCCGCTTCAGCGCGCCGAGCAGCGCGTGCACATCCGCGAGCGGTACCGCGTCGGTCGGGTGCCGCCGCAGCGCGCCCGGGCGTCCTGGCACGCGCTCGACGATGAGGGTGCAGCTGTCCGGGTCCGCGGCGACGAGCCGGGGCGCCCGCACGGGGGGCCGGTGCCGCACGAACGCCCGGTATGCCGCTATCTCCTGCTGGTAGCGCTCGGCCCACACCGGCGAGCGGTCCAGTAAACACTTCGCCACCACCGGGGTGCGGCCGATGGTCCCCGCCAGCAGGGCCGTGCGGCCACTGCGCCGCAGCACCTGGGCCGGGCGGAAGTCCGGGCAGATGCGGTGGACCAGGGCGAGAGCGGAGCGCACCCGCGCCCCCTGCGGGCCGGACAGGTCGAGCCTCCCGCTGATCGGCGGCCGGTCACCCGCCGGGGACGGCCCGCGGAACCGGCGTACGTGCTCCGGCGCCGTGGCGCCGGGAAAGTGCACGGGCTGGCCCTGCCGGGGCGGTGCGGTCCGGGAGGGGGCCGTCCGGTTCGGGGCGGTCACGGGGGACGTTGCGTGATACATGCGCGAGAGCGATCCCTTCGTGCGCCGACAAGGACTACCTGCGCGCTGCCCCGGCCCGGCGGTTCGCCGGAAACGCGAGCACCCTGGGGAGTGCCCTGTCCGCCCGGCGACGACCGGGCCGGGGTGGCGCACTTCTACACCACACCCCGTTAGCCGTGGCACACCATCTGGCGAACCCTGGCGAACCCTGGCGAATCCTCGCCGCCCCCGATTTCCGCGGTTACTGTCAACTCAGCCGAGAACCTGGGGGCTTGACGTGACCAAGGGACGCAACACCCGACTCGCGGAGCTGTTCGAGCTGACCGGCTGGTCGAAGGGCGAACTCGCCCGGACGGTCAACCGGCACGCGGCGGCCATGGGCCATCCGCAGCTGGCGACGGACACCTCGCGGGTGCGGCGCTGGATCGACACGGGAGAGACCCCGCGTGATCCGGTACCACGGGTGCTGGCCTCCCTGTTCACCGAGCGACTCGGCCGTGTCGTGACCATCGAGGACCTCGGGTTCCGCAAGCCGGGGCAGTCGGCCAGGCGGCAGACCGTCGAAGGACTGCCGCTCAGCTCTGACGAAACGGCCGTGGTCCTCACCGAACTCACGGGAATGGACCTCATGCTCAACCGACGCGGCTTGGTGGGCGCGGGCGCCGCGCTCGCCGCAGGCTCAGCACTCCACGGCTCGCTGTACGACTGGTTGCGGACCGACCCCGGCCGGACCCTGCCCACCCCGGCCACCGCCGGTCCGGCGGCGCTGGACGGTTACGACGGTCTGCCGGTGGGCTCCCAGGAAGTCGAGGCACTGGAACACTCGGTGACGGTCTTCCGGGCCTGGGACGCCTCTCGCGGCGGCGGCCTGCAGCGCAAGGCCGTCGTAGGACAGCTCAACGAGGTGGGCGGCATGCTGACGCTCCGCCACCCGCCGTCACTGCAACGCCGCCTGTGGGGCGTGGCAGCCAACCTCTCCGTACTGGCGGGCTGGATGTCGCACGACGTGGGTCTGGAGCCCACGGCACAGCAGTACTTCGTGCTCGCCGCACATGCCGCGCGCGAGGGCGGGGACCGACCCCGCGCGGGCGAGGCCCTCTCCCGCGCCGCGCGCCAGATGGTTCACCTCGGCCGTCCCGCCGACGCACTGGACCTGATGAAACTGGCCCACGCCGGTGCGGGCGAGCAGGCCCTGCCGCGTACCCGGGCGATGCTGCACACGATCGAGGCGTGGGCGCAGGCGTCCATGGGGCACGGCCAGGACGTGCGGCGGACCCTCGGCGAGGCCGAGGAACTGTTCGCCTCGGACAAGGGCGCGGTACCGCCCCCCAGCTGGATGCAGAACTTCGACGAGGCCGACCTGCACGGCATGCAGGCGCTGGCCTACCGCACCCTCGCCGACCACGACCCGGCGGTGGCGAAGACCGCCGAGTTCCACGCCAGGAAGGCCCTGGCGCTGCGGGGCGAGGGGTTCCAGCGCTCGCAGATCTTCGACCACATCTCGCTGGCCTCCGCCTACTTCATCGCTGACGATCCCGACCAGGCCGACCGGTACGCGCGGATGGCGCTGGTGTCCGTCCACGAGAACTCCTCGCACCGCACCTGGGACCGGCTGCGGGAGATGTACCGGCTGACGGCGCGGTACGCGGGCTACCCTGCGATCGACGGGCTGCGCGAGGAGATCGAGCAGGCCCTGCCCCAGGCGCCCAGGTCACCGCGCACCGGCCCGGTGAAGAGCCCGCGCAGGCTGAAGGTGTAGGGCGGCGACTCTCCCCCAAAGGGCTGCTACTCCACCGGGAGCAGCGGTGCGACGACGTTGCCGGAAAGTGCGTACGGGGGCGTCCGTCGGCAGGCTCCACCGGCCTCACCGGTGGTGCGCCGACAGCTCGGGACCGGCACCGGCCGCCCGACGCGCCTACCGCGTCTCGCCGCCCCGTGCCGAGGACACCCGGGCGACCAGGAAGCACGCGTCGTCCTCACGCCCGGGGCCCGCGAACTCCTCGGCCAGCACGCGCACGCAGTCCTGCGCCGAGCGCGCCGAGATCATCCGCGGCGTCAGCCCGAGCAGTGGGTCGGCGCCAGAGGTGCCGCCGAGGCCGGGGGAGGGGCCGACGAGGCTTTCGGTGTGGAGCAGCAGTGTGTCACCTGGCAGCAGCCGTTCCGCGCGCTCGGTGTAGGTGGCACCGGTGGTGGCCCCCAGCAGCACCCCGTCGGCCGCCGCAAGCCGCCTGGCCTGCCCGTCGCGGTACAACAGCGGCGCCGGATGGCCCGCCTGGGCCCACGACAGTGATGCGGTGCCGGGCTCGTACCGGCAGCACAGGGCGCTGCCCAGAGCGGGCTGAGCCGCGGTGTCGAGCAGGTGGTTCAGGTGACCCATCAGCGCGTTTGGGCGTGTCCCGGCGAGCGCGAGTCCGCGTACCGCGCCGAGCAGCATGGCCATGCCGGACGTGGCCTCTACCCCGTGCCCCGTCAGGTCTCCGACGGTCAGGAGCGTGGCACCGTCGGGCAGGCCGAGCGCGTCGTACCAGGTGCCGCCGGCCAGCGCCCCGGCGGTGGTGGGCAGGTAGTGCCCGGCCAGCTCCATGCCGCCACCGCCCGGTCCCCCGTCCGCCTGGGAGAACTGCCGCGTGCCGCGCCACGGCGGCAGCACGGTCTCCTGCAACTCCACGGCGATGCGCCGCTCGGTGTGTGCCCGGTGCTGTTGCTGCCGCACGATGTCGCGGCTCTTCTGCGCCGCCCGCTCGCCGCGCCGCTCGCTGCTGATGTCGCGCAGCACAGCCCACAGCGCGGCCGTCGTGCCGTCGCGGTCGAGCACCGGCTCGCCGCGCATGTGCACGGTGGCCACCGACCCGTCGTCGCGGACGAGGCTGAACTCGCCGTCTACCGGGAGGCCGTCCACCAGGCAGTCGGTGACGGCCCGCATCATCCACGTCTGGTCGTCCGGCAGCAGCCAGGTGGGCAGCTCATCCAGGGAGAGCGGGCCGTCCTCGGGCGCCCGGCCGAAGATCGCGTACAGCTCCGGCGACCACTCCACCTCGTCGGTGAGGAAGCTCCACTCCGCGCTCCCCGCCCGACCGGTCCGCTCCGCTGCCACGGGTTCGGCGGCAGCCGCCTGGGGCGGGGCCGGCCGTGGCCCGTCCCGCAACTCGCCGAGCCTGCTGCCCAGGTCGTCCAGGTGCAGTACCGCGAGGTCGCACAGTGCGCGCTGCCACCGCAGCCGCGCGTCGTTTGCGGCGTGCTCCGCGCCCACCGTCTCCTGCCGCACGGCGGTCACCGATCCGCGCATCCGCCGGGTCTGCGTGATCAGGGCGTCCAGGGCACCTTGGCCGGGAACGGGGACGGCGGAGGAACTAGCGGGAGAGGATGAGGACATCGCGCACTCCGGGGGGCAGCGGGAGCCGGGCAGGTGTCTGGGTAACGACTGTGGCACAGCGAGCGACACGCCGTAAGGCGTTCCGCCGAACCGGAAACCGGTGGTGCCGGACGCATATGCCTACGGCGTCCGACTGCTTGCCGCCCGGTCGCTCGGCGGCTTAAGGCCCAGCAGCCCGGCGGCGCCCCGGCCAGCCGCGGTGGATCATCACGCGCCCCAGGGCATTAGGCTTGCGCGCCGGCGGCAAACGGTCCACCCGGACAGGAATGGACCGCCGCCGTACCGGCAAGAAGCCGGGGAACGGAAATCCCGTTGCCAGCCTGACCCCCTTACCGGATGCTGACCTCTATGTTCGCGGAGAATCTCGGCCAATACGTCGATCCAGACATAGCGCCCAGTGGCACGCTGCTCGGTCTGCTGCAGCGTGGTCGTGGCGACGGCACGCTGCACGCGCTGGCGGCGCCGCGCGCCGAGGCCCTTTCCGCGCTGCACCACTGCCTGGACCACGACCCGCGCCGCGACTGGCAGGTCGAACACCGCTCCCTGTACTACGCCCGCCTGCACCGTGATCTCGACGCCGGTCTCGACCCACTCGCCGCCCACCTGTTCGCCCCGCAGGACCGGCTGGACACCCGCGAGGAGCGCACCGGCCTCACCCTGTCCGTCCTCGGCCACCTCGCCTCCTACGGCGACACCGGCGCGCTGCGCCTGCTGCGCCGGTACGCGGCACGGGGCACGAACTGGCAGTGGGCACTGGACGAGCTGGCCGTGCGCGACGACGACGCGGCGCTGCGCCGCCTCGGCCCCACGGTGCTCGCCCGCTTCCCCGCCACCGAGGCGGGCGACGCGGAGCTGGCCGCCGCCCTGCGGGACGCGTTCGAACCACGCCCCTGGCGCCTGTGGGCCGAGGACCCGCACCGCCCCGAGCAGCGCGCACGCCTGGCCGCGGTGCGCGAGCGGCACGCCTTCGACCGCTGGTCCCGGCAGCTGCGCTCCAGCGGTCCCCGGCCGGGCTGGAGCGTGCGCGAGGTACTTGCCTGGGCCCAGGAACTGCCGGTGCCACCGGCGGGTGAACCCTACGACGTCGAGCAGGCCCGCCAGCAGCGCGAGGCCGCCGCCGCCCGCTGCCTGGCCGCCGTCGCGGGCCCGCGGGACACGCCCGAGCTGCGAGCCGCCGCGCGCGGCGGCCCCGACGCCGCCCGTGCCGCGGCCCTGCGCCACCTGGCCGAGCGCGCCGACCCCGAGGTGCTCGGCCTCATCGACGAAGCCGTCACCTGCGGCCCGGCGCCCGTGGCGGCCGCCGCGGCCGCCGCCTTCGGCCGGATGCGCAGCCCCGGGGCGCTGCGGCAGGCCCGCCACTGGGCCGCACGTGAGGACGTGCTCGGCGCGGAGGCCGCCGCCATGCTCGCCAGCCGTGGCAGCGCCCAGGACACCGACGCCGTGCTCGCCGCCCTGCGCCGCACCGTGCGCACCGAGGGCTGCGACAGCGAGGCGCTCGGCGCGCTGGTGGACGGCGCCGGACGGCTGGCGGTCGGCTGCGCCGCTCCCGTGCTGCGGCACGTCTACCGGGAGACGGCGTCCTCACAGCTGCGCGGACGCACCGCACGCGCGCTGGCCGCCACGGACCCGGGCTTCGCGGCCTCGTTCGCCGTCGAGTGCCTGTGGGACTGCGAGGAGTCAACCCGGGAGATCGCCGCCCGCGCCGCCACCACCGGCGACCACCGCGTGGTGGAACGTCTGCGCCGCCTGGCCGCCGACCCGGCTGAGGAGGCGGGCGTGCAAAGCGCCGTCCGCGGCCGCCTGAGTCCCGGCCCGCACCCCGGCCGCTGACCGTGGGCGCCACGCCCGGCGCCTAACCACCGTCAGCCCGCCTGGCCGCCGGGGCGTCCCGCTGCCGCCGTACGGGGCGCGCCACCGCACCGCTCACGCGACGTTCGGCTCGCCGCCACACTCCCGTGGCCGTCCCCACGCCCGCCGGGGCGAGAACCGGGGCATGAGAGTCTGCATCGTCACCGAGTCCTACCCGCCCGACGTCAACGGCGTGGCGCACTGCGCGTGGCAGACCGCCCACCACCTCGCCCGGCGCGGACACGACCCGCTGGTCCTGGCCCCGGCGCCCGCCCCCGGCACCGCGCGCTGCGATCCGGGGCCCGTGCGCCTGGTGCACGTGCCGTCCCTGCCGCTGCCCGGTTATCCGCAGGTCCGCATCGCCGTCCCCAGCCGCCGGCTCGCCACGGCCCTGGCCGGGCACCGCCCCGACGTCGTCCACCTCGCCAGCCCGTTCGTGCTCGGCGTGCGCGGCATGGCCGCCGCCGCCCGGCTGGGGGTGCCGACGGTCGCCGTCTACCAGACCGACCTCGCCGGATACGCCCGCACCTACCTCGGCACCGGCCAGGCCGCCGCCTGGCGCCGTCTCCGGACCGTGCACGCCGCCGCCGACCGCACCCTGGCCCCCTCCGCCGCCTCCGCCGCCGAACTCGGCGCCCACGGCGTGCCCCGCGTCCACCTGTGGCCGCGCGGCGTGGACACCACCCGCTTCGACCCGTCCCACCGCGATCCGGCGCTGCGGCGCGAACTGGCGCCCGGCGGAGAGCTGCTGGTGGGCTACGTGGGACGGCTCGCACCCGAGAAGCACATCGAGCTGCTGGCCGGAGTCTGCACGCTGCCCGGCGTCCGCGTCGTCATCATCGGCGACGGGCCAAGCGAACCCGCGCTGCGCGCCGCGCTGCCCGGCGCCCGCTTCCTGGGCCGCCGTCCAGGGGCCCGCCTCGCCCGCCTCTACGCCTCCCTGGACGTCTTCGTGCACACCGGTCCCTTCGAGACGTTCTGCCAGACGGTGCAGGAGGCGCAGGCCAGCGGTGTCGCCGTCGTCGCACCCGCGGTCGGCGGCCCGCTGGACCTGGTGGAGCCCGGGCACACCGGCCTGCTCGTCCCGCCGCACGACGCCGCTGCCGTCCGCGAGGCGGTGCGCGCCCTGCACGACGACCCGCGGCTGCGCCTGCGGCTCGGCGCGGCCGGACGCACCGCTGTCGCCCGCCGTACCTGGACGGCCGTCGGCGACCAGCTGCTCGACCACTACGCGCAGGTCCGCGACGCCCGCGCCGTGCTGACCGCCTGAGCCGCGACCCGGTGCGCGCGGCCACCGTGCGGCGTGGGCCTCCGCCGCCAGGACCCCTCGCCCGCGCCGCACCGGCGGGTGCGTGACGGCGGGGCGTGGGCTGTCAGGGCCAGCGCCTACGCTGTGCGTCGTGAGTTCCGCCGTATCCGTCCCGCGCCCGGGCACCGCCCGCCCCGCCCCGGGCCCCGCCGCCGACGAGGGTCTGGCCCGGCGTCTGCGCGCGCTGGCCTGCACCGCGCCCCTGCACGACCTGGACGCCCGCAAGGCCAACCTCTCCGGCGAGTACGGCACCTACGCCATGGCTGAGGTCGCGCTCGCCGCGATCGACGCCGTCACCCTTCAGATGGACTTCGACACCGGAGCCGATCACGAGGACGTGGTGGCCCGGCTGTTGCCCCGGGTCGCCGCGCAGGCGCCCGGGCGCGCCGCCGAAGAGCACGAACGGGTGGCCCGCTGGGTGCTGGAGAACCTCATCAACGTCGGCAGCGTCGACCGCGGCTTCCGCGCCGTCTACGGCACCTTCGCACCCGACGGCAGCTACGTGCGGCGCGACTACGACTTCAAGCTTGTCGAGGAGGTGCCGGGCCCCGGCGGCCGGGTCTACCTGCGCACCACCGACGAGGCGGTCAACGTGCTGGTCGGGGCGCTGGACACCGACGTCACCAGCGCGCAGATCGCCGCCGAGGTGAAGCTGGAGGTGCTGGTCAGCCGGGGCCGCCTGGCCGACGCCCAGCTCGCCGCCGAGCAGGCCCGCTACCGCACCGTCCAGTACGCCGAGACACTGCGCCGCACCCTGGAGGCCACCCGGCGCAACGTCCGCGCGGTGGACTGGCTGCACACCGTGCCCGATCTCATCGCCGAAGCACTCGACCACGTCGCCGACCGCTACCGGCACGAGAACGCCATCCTCACCAACATCCGCCGGGCCCGGGACGAGACGGGCGAGGAACGCCACCCCGACCACAAGCTGCGCGCCGCCGAACTGGTCGATATCGTCAAGGACTGCATTCGCCGGCACACCCAGCTCCAGTCCCGCCTGCTGGAGGCGGGCCCCCTCTTCCGCGCCGAGCAGGACCGGCAGGCGTTCGCACCCCCCGCCGCGCGCGCGGGGCTCGACCTGTACGGCCAGCTCCTGGCCCCGCTGCTGCCCGAACCCGTCGAGCGGGCCCTGCGGGTCACCGACGCCTACTTCGCCCACGGCACCGGCCTGCGCACCCCCGGCACCGTCCGCCTGGCCGACCTGACGGAGCTGCTGCTGAGCCCGCCCGCACCCCGCGAACACCTCGGCGCCGAGCTGCCCGAGCCCGAGCTGGTCGCCACCCCGGACGACAGCCGGTTCAGCGAGGAGCAATTCGCGGCCGCCACCGAGCTGCTGACGCTGCCGCCCGACGCGCCGCGCCGCCTGTCCGGCCTGCTGGCCGAGGCCCGCGCGCTGGACCCGGAGCTGCCCCACCTGCTCGCCCTGCTCGCCGTGCACGCCGCCAGTCCGCCGGTCGGCACCGCCTACCGGCAGGGCGAGCGGCGGCTGCTGTTCGCCGTGGACGACGGCACCGAGCTGGCCGACGACCAGTTCGGCGGTGCCGATCTCATCGTCGGCACCGCCGAGCTGGACGCCGCCGCCATGGCCGCCGCCCGCAGCGAGGCCCCCGCGTGAGCGCCGCCCCCGCTTCCCCGCCCCCGCACCGAGAAGAGACCCCCGTGCAGGACTCCGGCACCGACCCCGGGTCGCAGCCCTCCCCGCAGCGGCCCGCGGCCCTCACCCCGGCCGACGCCGCCGACGCCGCGCGGCTGGTGTCCTTCGGGCTGCAGCCCAAACTGCTGCCCGCGCGCGACGCCGACTACGCCGAACTCCTGCGCCGCTACCGCGACGAGCCCGCCTTCGCCCGCCTCGCCGACGCCGTCGCCACCGGCCTGGGCCTGGTGGTGCTGGAGGTCTCCGCCCGGGCCGGGATGGCTCTGACCGCCGCCGAGGACTCCGTCTTCGCCGTCCGCATGGGCGACTACGCCCGCCGTACCGCCTCCGACGCCACCGACCGGTTCCTGCACGGCCTGGCACACCTGGCGGTTGCCGCTCTGGCCTTCCCGCGCCCCGAAGACCTCGCCGACGACGGCTATATCGGCCGCGTGTCGGTCAACGGCGTGGACGCGTTCGTCCGCCAGGCGTGCCGCAGACTGGAGGAGCGGGCAGCCGAGGAGGGTGAGAACACCGACCCGGTCACTGACGCGCCGGGGCTTGAGGCCGCCTGGCGGGTGTACGCGCGGCGCAGCGCCACCGGCGCCACCAAGGACGCCCGCCGCCTGTCCGGCTCCACCACCGGCATCGTCGCCAAGGCCGTCGCCTTCCTGGTGGACTCCGGGTTCCTCCAGCGCACCGGGGACGACTCGGGCGGCACCTTCCGCACCACCGCCCGCTACCAGCTTCAGGTCCGCGACATGGCGGGCAGCGCCGCCCTCACCGAGCTTTTGGAGCTGGGCATCGTCCCGGTCAGCGACGGCAGCGCCACCCTGCTCCCGCCCGCTGAGGAGGCCGGCGCGGAACTGGCCGAGGGCGCCGGCCTGCCCTTCCACACCTGACCCCGGCCGCCCCGCCGTCCCCGCACCGGCCCCACCCGCGGCCACCCCGCTCACCGCACGCCACGCCCGCACCGAGAGTCCGCCCATGTACGAGTTGTCCCGCATCCGCCTGTACTCCATCGGCCCCGCCGGTGCGCGCTACGCCGACACCGTGCTGGACCTGCGCGGAGTGGGCGCGCCTGTACCCGCGCCCGCCCCCGCCCAGGCGGACTTCTTCGAGGACGAGCCCGCCGGGCCCCCGTGCCGCCCGGCCCCAGCGGGCGTGCTGTTCCTGGAGAACGGCGGCGGCAAGTCCGTGCTGCTCAAGCTGATCTTCTCCGTCATGCTGCCCGGCCACCGCAACACCCTGGGCGGCGCCAGTTCCGGCGTGCTGCGCAAGTTCCTGCTCGCCGAGGACACCGGGCACGTCGCCCTGGAGTGGCAGCACACCCTCACCGGGGAGAGCGTCGTCGTCGGGAAGGTCAGCGAGTGGCGCGGGCGCCAGGTCTCCGCCGATCCGCGGAAGTTCGCCGAAGCCTGGTACTCCTTCCGCCCCGGGCCCGGCCTGTCGCTGGACGCACTGCCCGTGGCCGAGTCCAGCGCCCTGCGTCCCGCCGAAGGTGCCTCCGGAGCACGCGGGCGGCGCCGCACCATGAAGGGCTTCCGCGACGTCCTCACCGAGACGGGCAAGGCGTACCCGAACCTCGACGTGGTGTGGGAGGAGATCCACGACCGCTGGAAGGACCACCTCGACGCCCTCGGTCTGGACCCGGAACTCTTCCGCTACCAGCGCGAGATGAACGCCGACGAGGGTGAGGCCGCCGGCCTGTTCTCAGTGAAGAACGACGCCGACTTCACCGACCTGCTGCTGCGCGCCGTCACCGACACCCGCGACACCGACGGCCTGGCCGACCTCGTCCACGGCTTCGCCCACAAGCTCGGCCATCGCACCGAGCTGACCGCCGAACGCGACTTCACCGCAGGCTCGCTGGACCTGCTCAGCCGCATTGCCGAGGCCGCCGAACAGCGCGACCGCAGCCGCACCGTGCACGCCGGGGCCGAGCAGCGCACCCGCCACCTCGCCGCCCGGCTCACCGCCCGCGGCCGCCACGAGCGCGGCAACGCCGCCGGCCTGGCCGAACGCACCGACCAGGCCGCCGCCGTCGTCGCCACCGCCGACCGCGAACGCACCCGGGCCGCGTCCGTCGCCGCCGAACTCGCCTACCGCCACGCCTCCCTGGCCCTGGCCGCGGCCGAGAAGGCCGCCACCGCCGGACGCCGCGAGCTGACCGAGGCCCGCACCCTGCACTCCGCCTGGCAGGCCGCCGAAACGGTGCTGCGCCACCGGGCCGCCGCCGACCGCGCCGCCCGCGCCGCCGAAGCCATCCAGGACGCCGAACGCGACGCCGCACCCGCCCTCGCCGCCCGCGCCAAGGCCGCACACGCCCTCGTCCGCGCCCTGCACGCCGCCGCCACCGAGGCCGGGGAGCAGGCGGCCTCGGGAGAAGAGCGCTCCGCGGCCCTCCAGCGCACCGCCGAGGAGGCCCACACCGAGGCCACCGCCGCCGCCACCGAGGCCCAGCGCGCCCGCAGCGAGAGCGAGCACCTGCGCGCCCGGCTGGCCGAGGTCGAGCAGGAAACCGCCGAAGCCGTGCGCGCCGGCTGGCTGACGGACACCGCGCCCGACGCCGACCCGGCCCGCGCGGCGCTGGCCGCCAGCGACGCCGACCGCGAGGCCACCGCCGCCTGGGACGCCGCCCGCGAACACGCCCACCGCGCCGCCGGACACGACCGGGAGACCGCCGCTGAACTCGGCCGCGCCGAACTGGCCGCTGCCCGGGCCGCCGACGCCGCCCGGGCCGCCGACGCCGCCCGCGCCGCTGAGGCCGCCACGGCCGAGGCGCTCGGCGCCGAACCCCGCGTCGTCGAACTCCTGGAAGCCGAATCGCCCCTGCGCGCGCAGGAGCTGGACACCGGAGCCGAGGCCCTGCGCGAACTGCTGGACCACCGCGTGGCCGACGGCGAGCGGCGCCTGTTCGACCTGCGCACCGCCGCCGCCGAGGACACCCGCATGCTGGCGGCCCTGGGCGACGGCGGCCTGCTCCCGCCCGGCCCCGACGTGCTGGCCACCGTGGAGTACCTGGGCGAACACGGCGTCCCGGCTCTGCCCGGCTGGCGCTACCTCGCGCAGGCGGTCGATCCGGCCGACCACGCGGCCGTGCTGGCCACCCGTCCCGAACTGGTCGACGGCGTCGTCATCACCGACCCCGCCAGCCACGCCCGCGCCCGCGAGATCCTCACCAGCGCCGCGCTGCTGCCGCGCTCGGCCGTCGCCGTCGGCACCGCCGCGGCCCTGCTCGCCCCCACTCCCGCCACCACCACCGAGGACACCCCGGGCAGCGGCGTGTTCCTGGTGCCGCCCAACCCGGCCATGCACGACGAGGGAGCCGCCGACGGTGAACGGCGGGCGCTGCGCACGCGGGCCGCGGCGCGCGACGAGGAGATCCGGGCCCTGGCCGCCCGCCTGAGCGAGGACCGCGCCCTGGCCGCCCGCCTCGCCTCCTGGCGCACCGGCTGCCCCGCCGGCCGTCTGACCCAGCTCACCGCCGCCGCCGAAGCCGCCCGCGAGGCCGCCGACGACGCCGCCCACCGGTACACCCGGGCGGCCGCCGAGCGGGAGGAGGCCGCCCGGGCCGCCGCCGAGGCGAGCGCGCTGCGCGACGAACGCCAGGAGGCGGCCCAGCGAGCCCGCCGCTCCGCCGACGCCCTGGCCGGACTCGCCTTCCGGCTGCGTGAACGCTCCTCCTGGCAGGCGCGGCTGCGTGAACTGGCCGACGACGCCGCCGACGCCGAACTGCGCGCCACCGAGTGCCGCGAACGCGCCCGCGCCGCCGACGAGGACCGCCGCGCCGCACAGCGTGCCGCCGACGACGCCCACCGCACCGCCCGCACTCTGCGCGCTGAACGCGCCGAGATCGCCGGCGTCTTCGAGGAGCCGCCCGAGTCGCAGCCCGGCACCGGGACCGGCGCCCCAGCCCAGGACCCGCCCACCGCCTCCCTGCCCGCGCTGCGTGAGGCCCACCGCGCGGCGTCGCAGCTGTACGAGAAAGTCGGCGTCGGCGCTGACCTGCGGGCCGAACAGGCCCGAGCCGAGGGCGACGAGAGCGCCGCGCTCGCGGAGCTGGAACGCCTCACCCACAAGGTCCGCACCCGTGCCGCGCACCTCCTGCAGACCGCCGACGGCGCCGACGGCCCCTCCCGCCAGGCGGCCGCCGCCCGCGCCGAACAGCAGGTCCAGGTGCTGGAGTCACGCGCCGCCACCGCCAGCGAACAGCTCGGCCGCCTGCGCGGCGAGGCCGAGCGCCTGGCACCGCCTCAGGGCACCGCCCACGCCGAGCTCACCGAGGACCGCACACCCGGCACCGCTGAGGAGGCCCAGCGCCTGCTGCGCACCGCCACCACCGAACTGGCCGCCCGCACCGACGCCCTGGACGCGGCCCGCACCGAACACGCGGACCTCCAGCGCGCCCACCGCGCCGCCGAGGACGCCGCCGGGGCCTTCGAGGAGACGGCCGCCATGCTGCGCGACCTCCTGCGCGACCCCGCGCACCCCGGCGAGGAGTCCGAGGCGCCCGAGCCCTATACCGGCACCCCGGCCGAGGCCCGCCACGCGGCCGCCGAAGCCCGCCGCTCCCTGCGCGGCTGCGCCGCCGACCTGACGGCCGCCGAGACGGCGGTGCGCGAAGCCGGTGACGTCCTGGTGCGGCACGCCAACTCCACCCGCTACGAGGCCGTGCGCACCCCCGCGCGGCAGCAGATCCGCGAGTTGCCGGCCGCCGCCCTGCCCGACCACGCGGCCGCCTGGGCGGAGGCGTTCGCGCCCCGGCTGCGCGTGCTCACCGACGAACTGGAGCAGCTCGAACGCAACCGGGACAGCATCGTAGACCGCCTGCGTGGCCTGACCGAGACCGCGCTGACCACCCTGCGCTCCGCCCAGCGCCTGTCCCGCCTGCCCCAGGGCCTGGGGGAGTGGTCGGGACAGGAGTTCCTGCGCATCCGCTTCGAGGACCCCGACCAGGCCACGCTCACCGAACGGCTCGGCGAGGTGATCGACGAGGCCACCCGGGCGGCGGTGCGCAAGAACTCCGACCTGCGCCGCGACGGCATGACGCTGCTGCTGCGCGGCGTGCACGCGGCGCTCGGGCCGCGCGGCGTCAGCGTCGAGATCCTCAAACCGGACGCCGTGCTGCGCGCCGAACGCGTTCCCGTCGGCCAGATGGGCGACGTGTTCTCCGGCGGACAGCTGCTGACGGCCGCCATCGCCCTGTACTGCACCATGGCCGCGCTGCGCGGCAACGACCGCGGCCGTGACAAGCACCGGCACGCCGGAACGCTGTTCCTGGACAACCCCATCGGGCGGGCCAACGCCACCTATCTGCTGGAGCTCCAGCGCGCGGTGGCCGACGCCCTGGGCGTGCAGCTGCTCTACACCACCGGCCTGTTCGACACCACGGCGCTCGCGGAGTTCCCGCTGGTCATCCGGCTGCGCAACGACGCCGACCTGCGTGCGGGGCTGAAGTACATCAGCGTCGAGGAGCACCTGCGGCCCGGCCTGCCCGAGCGCGAACCAGACGGCGAGACGGTGCACGGCGAGATCACCGCCACCCGCATGTTCCGCCGCCCACCCGCCGAAACCACCGCTTAGCCCCGCCAGGTCAGCCGGTCACCGGGGCCGGTTCCCACGGCGCGGGCGGTGCTCCCGTGCCGCGCTGCTGGGTTCGGAGACCACCCCGTGCCGCTGGGCCCACACCTGGCGGGTGATCCACACGTCCAGCACCGCCCAGGTGGCCACCACCGACCCGGCCACCGCGACCAGTACCACCGGCAACGCCGCCCACACCCCGGCCAGCGTGCACAGCACCGCCGCCATCACCAGCACGAGGGTCAGCGCGACGACGAGCACCGCGCGCACGGCGGCCGACCGCACCGGGTCAGGCAGCCGCGGCTTGCCCTCCATGGCCCCGCTCTCCTTCCTCGCCTCAGTTCATCCGCACCTGCGGACCGCTGCCGTACCCCACTATGACCAGTTTGCTCCGGCATCAACCGAAACATCAGGACGCGGCAGCCCTCGCCCGAACGGGTCTTGGCCCGGACATGTCTACGAGTTCTCCACCCGCGGTAGTAGGCTCGCGCCCGTTCGCCGGGCTGACGACCGCGCCCCGCCGATCACGCACCACCGAAGCAGAACCCAAGCACAGCCGAAGACCGGCGTCACCGGCGAGGGCGGCGCTGTCACGTAGGGGAGGCCATGCGCTTTCGCGGGAAGACCATCCGCCGGAAGATCGTGGCGCTGCTGCTCGTGCCCCTGGTCACCCTGACCGCCATCTGGGCCTTCGCCACCTACCTCACCGGGCGTGAGGCCGGACAACTCACCCACGCGGCCATGCTGGTGGCCAAGTTCGCCGAACCAGCCGGGGAGACCGTCCAGGCCGTGCAGCAGGAGCGCCGCCAGGTGCTCGTCCACCTCGCCGACCCGCGCCGCTCCGACGCGCTGTCGCAACTCACCCGCCAGCAGGAGGAGACCGACGCGGCCGTCACCGCACTGCGCCGCCAAACCGACGCGGTGCGCGCCGACCTCCCCGAGAACTCCCGGGGGCGCCTGGAGACGCTGCACACCGAGCTGGACGCGCTGGGCGGTATCCGGGAGCAGGTCCAGCGCAACACCGCCACCCGCGAGAGTGCCTTCACCGCCTACACCTCCGTCATCGACCCCCTCCATGACGTGCTGGTGACGCTGCACTCGCTGCGCGATGCCACGCTCGACCGGGAGGGCAAGGCACTCGTCGGACTCAGCCGCGCCCGCGAACTGCTCTCCCGTGAGGACGCGCTCATGGCCTCCGCGCTCGCCGCAGGCCGCATGACGCGGGAGGAACTGCGCGAGTTCTCCGACCGCATCGCTGAGCGCCGCATCACCTACAGCACCAACCTCGCCGTCCTGCCCGGGGAAGAACGCCGCCACTTCGACGACTACTGGGACGGCGCGAGCGGCCAGCTCCTCACCGAGACCGAGAACACCGCCCTCGCCGCCGGGCCCGACGGCGTAATCGAGGCGCTGGACGCCGAACGCTGGGAAGCCGCGGCCTCGGCCGTGCTGAAGGACCTGGAGCGCCTGAACGGCGCGGCCGCCGACCGGCTGGCTGACCGCGTGGCACCGGCCGCCCGGTCCGTGCTGCTGCTGGCCGGGCTCGCGGGCGTCGGCGGCTTCTTCGCCGTGGCGCTGTCCGTTGTCGTCTCCTTCCGCATCGGCCGCGGACTCATCAAGGACCTCGGCACGCTGCGGCGCGAGGCACACGAGGTGTCCGGGGTGCGACTGCCCAGCGTCATGCGGCGCCTGGCCGCCGGTGAACAGGTGGACGTCGAGACCGAGGCGCCGCGCCTGGAGTACGGGCCCGACGAACTCGGGCAGGCAGCCCAGGCCCTCAACACCCTGCAACGCGCCGCCGTGGAGGCCGCCGTCAAGCAGGCCGACATGCGCCGCGGGGTGTCGGAGGTGTTCGTCAACCTCGCCCGCCGCAGCCAGGTGCTCCTGCACCGCCAGCTCGCGCTGCTGGACACCATGGAACGCCGCACCGAGGACGCCGACGAGCTCGCCGACCTCTTCCGCCTCGACCACCTCACCACCCGCATGCGCCGCCACGCCGAGGGCCTGGTCATCCTCTCCGGCGCCGCTCCCTCTCGCCAGTGGCGCAAACCCGTCGGGCTGACCGACGTGGTGCGGGCCGCCGTCGCCGAGGTCGAGGACTACGAGCGCATCGAGATCCGCCGCCTGGCGCCCCTGGCCGTGGACGGACCCGCCGTCGGCGACCTGACCCACCTGATCGCCGAACTGCTGGAGAACGCCACCTCCTTCTCCCCTCCGCACACCGCCGTCCAGGTGCGCGGCGATCGTGTCGCGGGCGGCTTCGCTCTGGAGATCCACGACCGGGGCCTGGGCATGCCGCCCGAGGCGCTGCTGGAGGCCAACCTGCGGCTGGCCGAGACCCCGGAGTTCGAGCTGTCCGACACCGACCGGCTCGGCCTGTTCGTCGTCTCCCGGCTGGCTCAGCGCCAGGGCGTGCGGGTCTCACTGCAGCCGTCTCCCTACGGCGGCACCACCGCCGTCGTCCTCATCCCCGCTTCGGCGCTGAACGAGGCCGACCCCGCCAGCGCCCCGGCGCTCGAACACGGGCGCGGGGACGCCGGTGTCCACCACCGCACACTCACCCGGGTGCCCGCCACACCGCAGCGCGACCCCGCCACCGCTCTGAGCGTCGCAGATACCGGTGCCCCGCGCGGCCACGGCCGACCGGTCGAACTCGACGGCCCGCTGGAAGGCATAGCCGACCCCCTCGACGAACTCGACCACCGCCGCCCCGACGACACCCCGCCCGACGGCATCGGGAGCCTGTTCCGCGCGCTGCGCGAGCAGGGGGCGACCACCGCGCCCGCCCCCGCCGCCGAGCAGCACCACGGCCGCGACGAGCGGTCAGCACGCGAGACCGACGGTCCTACGGCATCCGGGGAACCCGCACCCCTGCCCCGCCGCCCCGGCACCGGTTCCCGCCCGGTGCTGGTCGCCGACCACGGCCGTCCCGTCGGCCGCCCGCCCGAGCCCGCCAGGGATGCGACGCCCGGCGGCCAGACGCCCCGCGCGGGCACCAAGCCCGAGCCGCCCACCACGCCCGGCGGCCTCCCGCGCCGCCGCCGCCAGGCCAGCCTCGCCCCCCAGCCGCACCAAGGCCGCCACTCCCCGGACGCACCCGCCGGGGAAGACGGCACCCGCCCCGCCGAGGGCACCGGACGCCGCGCTGGGACGCCCGCCGACCGGGACGCCGAACAGGTCCGCGACCGCATGGCCGCCCTCCAGCGCGGCTGGGCGCGCGGACGCCAGCACAACGACGGAACCACACCCGGAGGGGACGGTCGATGACCGCACCGAACGCGACACCTCAGCACGCTTCAGGCCCCGGCTCCGGCGAGCTCAACTGGCTCCTGGACGAGCTGGTGGGACGAGTGAGCAGCATCCGCAAGGCGCTCGTCCTCTCCGGCGACGGACTGCCCCGCGGCGCCTCCCGGGACCTCTCCCGCGAGGACGGCGAGCACCTGGCCGCGGTGGCCTCCGGTTTCCACAGCCTGGCCAAGGGCGTCGGCCGCCACTTCGGCACGGGCGGCGTCCGCCAGACGGTGATCGAGCTGGACGAGGCTTTTCTGTTCGTCACCGCCGCCGGGGACGGCAGCTGCCTGGCGGTGCTGGCCGAGGCGGAGGCCGACGTCGGCCAGATCGCCTACGAGATGACGCTCCTCGTCAAACGCGTCGGCGTCCACCTGGGCACCGCGCCCCGCAGCGAACTGCCGGGCGGAGGGTAAGGCGGCGCATGACCGATCCCTGGTTCGACGACGCGGCCGGACCCGTAGTGCGGCCCTACGCGATGACGCGGGGCCGCACCCGCGCCGACACCCGCCTGCGACTGGACCTGATCGCCCTGGTCATCGCGGACGACGACGCCCTCCAGCGCGCCGAGGACACGGCCGGTCCCGGTTACGCGGCGGACAGCGCGCACCGCACCGAAGCCGACCCCCAAGGCGGCACCGCACCCGGCGTCGGTCCGGCCCGGGAGGATTCCGCCCGGTCCCCAGGGCTCGCCCCCGAACACCTCGCCATCGTGCGCCGGTGCTCGGCGCAGCCGCGATCGGTCGCCGAACTGGCGACCGACCTGGACCTGCCCGTCGGCGTCGTGCGCGTCCTCATCAGCGACCTGGTCACCGCCGGGCTGGTCCGCGTCACCCGTCCTGTCCCCCCGGCCGAGCTGCCGGACGAGACCACCCTGCGAGAGGTCATCGACGGCCTTCGAGCGCTCTGAGGCGAGCGGCACGACGCCGCCGCAGCGCCCTGACGCGCACCGGCACGGGGGCGCGGGCTCAGAACGCCACGTTGAAGATCAGCGCCCCGAGTACCCCGCCCAGCAGCGGCCCGGCCACCGGA
This sequence comes from Streptomyces sp. JJ66, assembly GCF_019303495.1. Taxonomy (GTDB): domain Bacteria; phylum Actinomycetota; class Actinomycetes; order Streptomycetales; family Streptomycetaceae; genus Streptomyces. The sequence continues at coordinate 190,064 of NZ_JAEVFI010000008.1, forward strand.
ATCCAGGCATACCCCCAGTCGGAGGTGCCCTTGTTCGGGATCGGCAGCAGCTGGTGCACGATGCGCGGCCCCAGGTCCCGGGCCGGGTTGATGGCGTAGCCCGTCGGCCCGCCCAGCGACAGGCCGATGCCCACCACCAGCAGCGCCACGATCAGCGTCTGCGTACCGGAGGTCCCCAGCCCCTCGGTCAGGCCGAACGCCAGCACGGGCAGCACCAGCGCCATCGTCGCGATGATCTCCGTGAGCAGGTTCACCACGGGCTTGCGGATCTCCGGGCCGGTGGAGAAGGCGCCCAGCGTCGGGGCCGACTTCTCCCGGTCCGCGTTCGCCTGGAACTGGGCGTAGTACGCGGCCCACGCGAGCACCGCGCCCAGCATCGCGCCGACCATCTGGCCGGCCACGTAGACCGGGACCTCGCTCCAGTCCCCGCTCTCCACCGCGATGCCGAAGGTGACCGCCGGATTGATGTGCCCGCCGGAGAGCGGCCCGGCCGTGTACGCCCCGGCCAGCACGCCGAAACCCCAGCCGAAGGAGATGACGATCCACCCACTGGCCTGCGCCTTGGAGTGGCGGAGCGTCACAGCGGCGACGACGCCGACACCGAACAGGACCAGGATGGCGGTGCCGATGATCTCGCCGACGAAGATGTCACCGGTGGGATAGTCCATGACGGCTCCTCGTGCGTGTCCGACCCGGGTCAGGGGCCCGGGCACTCGTATGAGATGCCTCCCGGACGCACACCGAAACGCTCACCCGGCACACCGGGCGGTCGGCGCCGACCGCAAACGCACCTGAGATCAGCATGCCCGAACGGGCCGCGATCAGCGCGCCGAGCCATGCCCCTCGTCTGCCGTGGACACCACAATGTTCACCGGGCCCGGCACCCGTCAAGGACGCGCGGTCCCTCCGGTGGCCGTCAGCGGCGCAGCGACGCCCGCGCCACGGGAAAGTCGAAGACCCGCCCCGGGTAGGGCTCGTCCCGGTAGGTGAAGTGCCACCACTCCTCGGGCAGGTTAACGAACCCCCCATCCGCCATCAGCTCGCGCAGCAGCAGCCGGCTGGCCCGCTGCCGGGGCGTGACGTGCGGGCTCAGCGTGTGCGCGAGCCGGTCGAAGCAGTCGTACCCGGTGCCCATGTCCACCGAAGCGTCCGGGAACCGCAGCCCGCGCGGCGCGTAACACGGCACCAGCGGCTCACCGGGCAGGTACGGCCGCGCCGGCACCACAGGCAGCCGCACCAGCGTCACGTCCACCGTCGAACCCCGGCTGTGCCCGGAGCGCTCGGCGATGTAGCCCTCGGCGAACAGCCGGTCCTTGGCCACCCGCGGGTAGAACTCCGCCTTCATCCGCGTGTCATGTGCGTCCCGCGCCCAGGCGACGAACCGGTCCACCGCACGCTGTGGCCGGTAGCAGTCGTACACCTTCAGCGTGTAGCCGCGCGCCGTCGCCGCCCGCTGGACCCGAGCGAGCGCCCGCGCGGCATCCCGCGTCAGCAAGCAGACCCCCTCCTGGTACCCGTCCACCGGCTCGCCGACGAAGTTGTGCGCACCGGCGTACCGGATGTCCTCCAGCACCCCCGGAGCCACCTCCGCCAGCGCCACGAACCGCTCTGGCGCCCGCGGGCCCTCCGCACCGCCCGCCGCCGACGGCGCCCCCGCCCACAGGACCGCCCCACACACCAGCATCGTCACCACGCGTCGCATGCCCCGCACCCTGCCCGACGCCCCGCGCCAGCCCAAGGCCGCCCACCGGACAGCCCCCGAACGGACCAACGCCGCGCGTCAGCCGTGCGGCGCCCCAGCGGTCAGCGCCGCCCAGTCCCGCAACACCCGCTCGGGCGATCCCACCACCACCCAGTACCCCGGGGTGCCACCGGCCGCCCGCAGTTCCGCACGCCCCGGCCTGTCGTGCCCGGAGCCCGCCCCCGGCGAGCCTTCCCGCACCGTCAACCGCGCGGGCAGCGGCCGCCCGGGACCGACCAGATGGGACCCGGCCGCGGCCACCACCAGCTGGACCGGCCCCAGCCCACCGCCGCCCGCCTCCGCGCGCGTCAAGTTCCGCACCCGCGCGTCCGCCGTCAGCTCCGAGCGCAGCAGCCACGGGCCGCCACCACCCGCCTGCCGCTCCCACCACAGCGGCGGGCCGTCCCGGCGCAGCAGAACCCCTCCGGGCGTACGCAACCGCACCTCCCCGCGCCGCGTCACCACCACCCGCACCCGCTGCGAGACCACCCGCCAGCCGGAGTCGGCGTCCGGCTCCAGCGTCGCCCGCCCATCCGGCTCCCGGACGCCGTTCACCGCCGCCCCGCCCGCCTCCGGCTCCGACCCGTCCCAGCCCAGGAACACCGCGCCCCCGACCGTCACCCGCACCCGCAGCACCGACCGCTCGAACCGCACCCTGCCGCCACCGGGCTCCGGCTCGGCCCCCAGCACCACCCCCGGCGCCCGCGCCCGCAGCCGCTCCCCACCGCGCGCACTGAGCACCCCGAGCCTGCCGAAACCTGCCCACCGAGCCCGGCGGGCCGTCGGCGCGACGCCCAATCGCTCGAACCACGCCCCGCGCCACCCCGCCGGCTGCCCCAGGCCCCCTGCGTCCATGCCGCTCAGCCTGCCACCCTGCCGCACCTTGCGCGCCACCGTTCAACCGGCGTTCACCACCACGACCCCGGGACGTCGCACCCCTGCCCAGACCTCGACCGGGAGTGGCGCCCCTGGTGCGGCGGATCATCACATGGCATCGTCCTGGACAGCACGCGTCACGCGCACACCCCGCTCGTGCGCGTACACGCACGCACACCCTCGCGTACACCGTCCGGGAGCCGCCCCATGACCGCCGAAGCAACCGCGCCCCAGCCCCGCCCCCTGTGGCAGCCGGGACCCGACCGCATCGCGCGCGCCCAGCTCACCCGCTTCCACACCTGGGCCGCCCAGCGGCACGGCGCGCCCGCTGCCCACCCCGGCGACCCGGCCGCGAGCTACGCGGCTTTGCACCGCTGGTCCGTCCAGGAGCTGGCCGCCTTCTGGCAGGCGGTCACCGAATGGTTCGACGTCCGCTTCTCCACCCCGTACGACACCGTGCTCGCCGAGCGTGCGATGCCCGGTGCCCGCTGGTTCCCCGGCGCCACCCTCAACTATGCCGAACACGCCCTGCGCGCCGCCGAGGACCCGGCCCGCGCCCGGGAAGCGGCCCTCGTGCACGTTGACGAGCGCCAGGAGCCGCAACCGGTCAGCTGGGCCGAGCTGCGCCGCCAGGTCGCCTCGCTCGCCGCCGAACTGCGCCGCCTGGGGGTACGTCCCGGCGACCGCGTCAGCGGCTACCTGCCCAACATCCCCCAGGCCGCCATCGCCCTGCTGGCCACCGCGGCCGTCGGCGGCGTGTGGACCTCCTGCGCCCCCGACTTCGGCGCCCGCAGCGTGCTCGACCGCTTCCAGCAGGTCGAACCCGTGGTGCTCATCACCGTGGACGGCTACCGTTACGGCGGCAAGGAGCACCGCCGCACCGACACCGTGGCCGAACTGCGCCGCGAGCTGCCCACGCTGCGCGCGGTCGTCCACATCCCGCTGCTGGGGACCGCCGCCCCCGACGGCGCGCTGGAGTGGGACACGCTGACCGCCGCCGACACCGAGCCGGTCTTCGAGCAGGTCCCCTTCGACCACCCGCTGTGGGTGCTCTACTCCTCCGGCACGACCGGCCTGCCCAAGGCCATCGTCCAGTCCCAGGGCGGCATCCTCCTCGAACACCTCAAGCAGCTCGGCCTGCACTGCGACCTCGGGCCCGCCGACCGCTTCTTCTGGTACACCTCCACCGGCTGGATGATGTGGAACTTCCTCATCTCCGGCCTGCTCACCGGCACCACCGTCATCACCTACGACGGCAGCCCCGGCCACCCCGCCACCGACGCCCAGTGGCGCGTCGCCGAACGCACCGGCGCCACCTTCTACGGCACCTCCGCCGCCTACGTCATGGCCTGCCGCAAGGCCGGCGTCCACCCCGGCCGCGACGCCGACCTCTCCGCCCTGCGCTGCGTCGCCACCACCGGCTCACCGCTGCCGCCCGACGGTTTCCGCTGGCTCCACGACGAGGTGGCTACCGACCTGTGGATCGCCTCCGTCAGCGGCGGCACCGATGTGTGCAGCTGCTTCGCCGGCGCCGTACCGACCCTGCCCGTGCACACCGGTGAACTCCAGGCCCCGTGCCTGGGCACCGACCTGCAGTCCTGGGACCCGCACGGCAAGCCGCTCATCGGCGAGGTCGGGGAACTCGTCGTCACCGCCCCCATGCCCTCGATGCCGGTGAGGTTCTGGAACGACCCCGACGGGACCCGCTACCGCGACAGCTACTTCGAGATGTACCCCGGCGTGTGGCGGCACGGAGACTGGATCACCCTGACCGACCGAGGCTCCGTCATCATCCACGGCCGCTCCGACTCCACGCTCAACCGCCAGGGCGTGCGCATGGGCTCCGCCGACATCTACGAGGTCGTCGAACGCCTGCCGCAGATCCGCGAGTCCCTGGTCATCGGCGTCGAGGAACCCGGCGGCGGCTACTGGATGCCGCTGTTCGTCCACCTCGCCGAAGGCGCCGCCCTGGACGGCGCCCTGCGCGAGACCGTCAAACGCACCCTCCGCGAACAGCTCTCACCCCGTCACGTGCCAGACGAGATCATCGAGATCACGGCCGTCCCACACACGCTGACCGGCAAACGCCTGGAAGTCCCCGTCAAACGGCTGCTCCAGGGAACCCCGCTCGACCAGTGCGTCAACCCCGGCTCCGTCGACGATGTCGAACTCCTGCGCGTCTACGAACGCCTCGGACGCGAGCGCGCTGCCACCCACGACTGATTGACCCACCCGACGCGCCCGCCCCACCAGCACCGGTGCGGCGGGCGCGTTCCCGTTCACCCGGGCGGCGTCACTCTCCGGAGAGCACACCCTGAGCCGCGCGCCGCGCCTCCTCGGCGCTCTGGGCCGCCCGCGCCGCCGCCGCGGCCCGCTCGCACTGCGCGAGCGTATGCCGCGCCAGCCTCGCGCGGACGTAGGGGATCGCGGAGGCACCCATGGACAGGCTGGTCACCCCCAGCCCCGTCAGGACACAGGCGAGCAGCGGGTCGGACGCCGCCTCACCGCACACCCCACAGCTCTTGCCCTCCGCCTTCGCCGCCTCGGCCGACAGCGCCACCAGGTCCAGCAACGCGGGCTGCCACGGGTCCTGCCACCGCGCCACGGCCCCCACCTGGCGGTCGGCCGCGAACGTGTACTGCGCCAGGTCGTTGGTGCCCAGCGACAGGAACTCCACCTCCTGCAACACCGACCGCGCCCGCAGCGCCGCCGACGGGATCTCCACCATCGCCCCGAACTTGGCATCCAGCCCCGCTTCCCGACAGGCGTCGGCGAAAGCCCGGGCGTCCGCCCGGTCGGCGACCATCGGTGCCATGACCTCCAGATACACGGCAAGCCCCTCCGCTGCCTTCGCCAGCGCGGTCAGCTGCGTGCGCAGCACCTCCGGGTGATCCAGCAGCGTCCGCAGGCCCCGCACGCCCAGCGCCGGGTTCGGCTCCTCGCCGGGGGTGAGGAACTCCAGCGGCTTGTCCGCGCCCGCGTCCAGCACGCGGACCACCACCCGCCCCTGCGGGAACGCCTCCAGCACCTGGCGGTAGGCGGCCACCTGCTTCTCCTCCGACGGCGCCCGCTTGTTGTCGTCCAGGAACAGGAACTCCGTGCGGAACAGGCCCACCCCCTCCGCCCCGGCTTCCACAGCCGCGGGCACGTCCGCCGGACCGCCCACGTTCGCCAGCAGCGGCACCTTGTGCCCGTCCGACGTCGCGCCCGGGCCCGACGAGGCCGCCAGCGCCGCCCTGCGCTCGGCCGCGACCCGCGCCAGCTCCTCGCGCCGCGCCTCATCCGGGCCCACGACGACCTCGCCACTGCTGCCATCCACCGCTACGACCTCGCCCTCGGCCAGCTCCCCGGCTCCGCGCAGCGCCACTACGGCCGGTACCCCCAGCGCCCGCGCCAGGATCGCGCTGTGACTGGTCGGCCCGCCTTCCTCGGTGACGAAGCCCAGCACCAGTGCCGGGTCCAGGAGTGCCGTGTCGGCCGGGGCGAGGTCGCGGGCGACCAGCACGTACGGCTCGTCGCTGTCCGGCACACCCGGCATGGGCACGCCCAGCAGGCGCGCCACGAGGCGGTTGCGCACGTCGTCCAGGTCGGCCACCCGCCCGGCCAGGTATTCACCGGCCCCGGCCAGCAGCTCCCGGTACGTGGAGAACGCGTCGTACACGGCCCGCTCGGCCGTACTGCCCACCGTGATCCGCCGCTCCACGTCGGCGATCAGCTCCGGGTCCCGCGCCATCAGCGCTTGCGCCTCCAGTACGGCCTGCGCCTCGCCACCGGCGAGGTTGCCGCGCGCGGTGAGGTCAGCGGCGACCGCCTCCACGGCCTGCCGGGCGCGCTGCTGCTCGCGCGGGGCCTCCTCAGCGTCGATCTGCTTCGCCGGCGGTTCCAGCACGGCTGTGCCCATGTGCCGTACCTGCCCGATGGCGACGCCGTGGCTCACGCCGACGCCCTGCAGCTTGGTCTCCATCTCACCCGTCTCCGGTTCGGTGCGGTGACGCCGTCACCGCGATGCGTCCTAGGGGGGCCGGCCCCGGCAGGTTGCCGAGAGGCGCGTACGGTCAGCTCCAGGTGAACAGCGCCGCGCCGACGGCGATGTCGCCGTCCTCCACCATTTCGGAGAGCGCGTCGGCGGACGCCTCCAGCGCCACCACCGGACTGACCGGGGACTTTCCCGCCCGCTCTACTGCGGCCGGGTCCCACCGCACGATGGCGTCGCCCCGCTTGACGGTGTCGCCCTTGGCGGCGAGCAGCTCGAAGCCCTCACCGTTCAGCTGCACCGTGTCGATCCCCAGATGCGTCAGGACGCCGTGGCCCTCTGTGTCGACGATGACGAAGGCGTGCGCGTGCAGCGACACGATCACTCCGTCCACCGGGGCGACGGCGACCGTCGCCTCGCGCGCGGGATCGACAGCGGTACCGGGGCCCACCATGGAGCCGGAGAAAACGGGGTCGGGCACAGCCGCGAGCCCAACGACGCGTCCAGCCAGCGGGGACGTCACGTTCGTCATGGGGATGCCTCCAGGGTGCGGTGTCGTCCAGCCGCCTCTGCCTGTCCCGGGCGGCGTGCGTTCAGCAGCCTAAGTCATGGAGTGACCGATTCCGTATGGGCGTGCGGCCGTTCACCCGGAGCGCGATTTGCGTCGCCGGTACGGGCCGCTGTACTGTCATCCACCTGCCCGACACCAAGCGTGTAGCGGGCGGACTCCAACGAATCCAGACTTTCAGGCCGGATAATCTCCAGCCTTTCGTTTCCTGCCGGTTGCGGGAATCGGGTCGGGAAACCGGCCGGAAAGAGTCTGGTAAAGTCGGAGACACCGAAGGGAAGCGCCCGGAGGATCGCCTGGAAGGGTGTCCGAAGGAAGCGTCCGTT
>NZ_JAEVFI010000009.1:0-157961 GCF_019303495.1 Streptomyces sp. JJ66
GGGCGGCAGCGGGGCCGCCGGTTCCGGCGGCAGCGACCGGGCAGGCGGCGCGGGCGCCGTGCCAGCGGGCGCCGTCCCAGCGGGCGCCGTGGGCCGCCCGATGGCCGGTACAGCGGACTGGGCGGCGGCGGCAGCTGCGGCACCAGCGGTGGGAGCGGCGGGCGGCCGGGAGGCAGGCGGTGCCGGGGCGGCCTGCGCCGGGTGCGGGGCGGGCGCGGGTGCGGTACGCGCGGGGGGCACGGGGTGCGGCGTCCGGCCCGCACCGCCGGACGCGGGCGTGCCGGGGGCCGGGGCGTCGCCGCGCTGCGGCAGGACCCTGCGGGCAGGCCCCACGGCGCGCGGCTGGCCGGCGGGGGGCGGGGGCGTGGCCGGGCGGGGCGGGGCGGCAGGCCGGGGCGGGGTGAAGGGGTGTCGGGGCAGCGTGGGCGGCGGTGCGCCCGCCGGGTCCGCCTCAGTGCTCACCGGCACCCCCTCGCGCTCGAAGCCGCCGCCACGGAACGGGCCGGCCGTTGTCGGCGGCCGTCCGCGGTGGTGCGCACGGAGCCGTCAGTCCAGATGTGGGCGCCACTCTACGGGGGCTGCCGGTGGGTGCGGCAACCCGCTCCGGGGGGTGACCGGGCGCACCTCGCTCTGGCAAGCTGCCCTGGTGCTCCCCGCGTTCACTCACCCCACAGCAGACCGGGCCCGCTACGACCGGGCCACCGCACACCTGGACGCTCCGCTGGCGGTGTGCGACCTGGCGGCTTTCGACGCGAACGCCGCTGACCTGGCGGCACGGGCGGGCGGCAAGCCCATCCGCGTCGCCAGCAAGTCGGTGCGCTGCCGCGCGCTGCTGGAGCGGGCGCTCGCCCACGACGGCTTTCGCGGGGTGATGGCGTTCACCCTGGCCGAGGCGCTGTGGCTGGCCCGCTGCGGCGTGCGCGACGTGCTGGTGGGTTACCCGTCGGTGGACCGCGACGCGTACGCCGAGCTGGCGGCCGACCCGAAGCTGGCGGCGGCGGTGACGATCATGATCGACGACCCGGCCCAGCTCGCCTGGATCGACGCGGCCCGGGCGGGCGGCGTCGAGGAGATCCGGGTCTGTCTGGAGCTGGACACCGCGCTGCGCCTGCTGGGCGGGCGGCTGCGGTTCGGCGCGCGGCGTTCGCCCCTGCACTCCCCCGGGCAACTGGCCGACGTGGCCCGCACGGTGCTGCGCCGCCCGGGGTTCGCGCTGGTGGGGGTGATGGCGTACGAGGGCCACGTCGCCGGGGTGGGCGACCGGGTGCCGGGGCGGCCGCTGCGCTCGGGCGCCGTCCGGCTGATGCAGCGGGCCGCGCGGGCGGAGCTGGCCGAGCGGCGGGCGGTGGCCGTGCGGGCGGTCCGGTCGGTGGCGCCCGGCCTGGAGTTCGTCAACGGCGGTGGCACCGGCAGCGTGCAGCACACGGCCGCTGAGGACGCGGTCACTGAGATAGCGGCCGGTTCGGGGCTGCTCATGCCACGGCTGTTCGACCACTACACCTCCTTCCGGGGACGGCCCGCCTCGCTGTTCGCGCTGCCGGTGGTGCGCCGGCCGGGGTTCGGCGTGGTGACGGTGCTCGGTGGCGGCTACCCGGCGTCGGGAGTCGCCGGGGCGGACCGGCTGCCGGTGCCGTGGCTGCCCGAGGGCCTGCGCTACGACCCGGCCGAGGGGCCCGGCGAGGTGCAGACGCCGCTGCTGGGCCCGCCCGCCGACGACCTGCTCGTGGGTGACAAGGTGTGGTTCCGGCACGCCAAGGCCGGGGAGCTGTGCGAACGTTTCGAGAGCGTGCACCTGATAGCGGACGACCACGTGGTCGGTACCGTCCCGACGTACCGTGGGGAGGGCCACGCCTTCCTGTGACCGTGGCCCTCCCCGCGTCCCGGCGCCCCAGGGGCGTCAGGGCGAGACGGCCTCCTCGACCTCCGCGAACGTCTCCGGGTCCACCAGGCCGGTGTCCTCCAGGACTTCCATGTGGTCCAGCACGGTCTGGTTGGCCTGCCGGGAGTGGCGGCGGATGAGATCGTTCTGTGTGGCGGCGCGCACCTCGCCGATGGTGGCGAAGATCTTGCCGTGCGAGGCGCGCAGCACGTTGGCGAACAGCTTGTCGAACTCCGCGCCCTTGGCCGCGCGCAGGTCCTCCACCCACTGCTGCTGTTCCGCCGTCGCCTCGTCGGGGATCTCGACGCCGAGGAGCTTCGCGTCCTCGCGGACGAGCTGGTCCAGCTTGGCGTGGCCGTCGATGAGGTGGTGCCCGGCACGCTTGACGGCCTCGCTGGAGGCGTTGGTCTGGGCGAGGCGGCCGGCCGGGATCTCCCACAGCCCGGCCTGTCGGACGGCGACGAGGAACTGGCGGTCCACGTCGGTGACCGTGCCGATGTCTCCCACGGCTTCGGCGTCCTGCGTGCCCTCCGCGTCCTGGTGCGCGTCTGAGCCGTCGTGCAGTCCTCCGGCGGGTACGGCCGCCGGGTCGCTGCCGGGCGCGCTGGTGACATCGGCCCGGCTGCTGCCGTTCTGCAGGGCCAGCACTCCCACGGCAACGGCGATCAGGACGATCGCGACGACGCTGACCACGCCGAGCCTCGTCGGTATTGCGGTGCGTACCGCACGTCGGTTGGGTCGCATCGTTCCTCCTTCGTCACACGTACCCCCCGGCACGAGCGGCAGCTTGCCGAACGGGGCGGCGGCGGTGGGGAAGTTGCGCACAAACGCACGACGACCGTCCCGGCGCGGCGCCGATGGGGTACGGTCACGCGCGGCGGGACGGCCTCAGGCGGCCCGGCTGCGCCGGTGCTACAACGGGGTGACGTAGGCGCCCGCGATGCCGCCGTCCACCAGGAACTCGGCGGCGTTGACGAAGGAGGCGTCGTCGCTGGCGAGGAACGCCACGGCCGCCGCGATCTCGGCCGGTTCGGCGAACCGGCCCACCGGCACGTGCACCAGACGGCGCTGGGCCCGCTCGGGGTCCTTGGCGAACAGTTCCTTCAGCAGCGGAGTGTTGACCGGCCCGGGGCACAGCGCGTTGACGCGGATGCCCTCACGGGCGAACTGCACGCCCAGCTCGCGGGACATCGCCAGCACCCCGCCCTTGGAGGCGGTGTAGCTGATCTGCGAGGTGGCCGCGCCCAGCTTGGCGACGAAGGACGCGGTGTTGATGATCGAGCCGCGCCGCTGCTCGCGCATGTAGGGGATGACGTGCTGGCAGCACAGGTAGACGGAGGTCAGGTTGACGTCCTGGACGCGGCGCCAGGCGTCCAGGGAGGTGTCCAGGATGGAGTCGTCGTCGGGCGGTGAGATGCCCGCGTTGTTGAACGCGACGTCCACCGAGCCGTAGGTGGCGTGCGCGGTGGCGAACAGCGCGGCGACCTGCCCGGGGTCGGTGACGTCGGTGGCGACGAACAGGCCGCCGGTCTCCTCGGCCGCGGCCTTGCCGCGGTCGGCGTCCACGTCGGCGCAGACCACCCGCGCGCCCTCGGCGGCGAGACGGCGCGCGGCGGCCAGGCCGATGCCGCTGCCCGCTCCGGTGACGACGGCGGTACGGCCCACCAGACGGCGGCAGACGGGCGCCTGGGCTGCTTCGGTCACGGCTGCTCCTGGGGGTGCTCGGGGTCCTGGGTGTCGAGGAAGACGTTCTTCGTCTCGGTGAAGGCGGCCAGCGCGCCGGGACCCAGCTCGCGGCCGAGGCCGGAGTGCTTGTAGCCGCCGAACGGCGTCCAGTAGCGCACGGACGCGTGGGAGTTGACGGAGAGGTTGCCGGCCGCGACGGACTGGGCCAGGCGCAGGGCACGGCCGGTGTCGCGGGTCCAGATCGAGCCGGACAGGCCGTAGGGCGTGGCGTTGGCGAGGCGGACGGCGTCGGCCTCGTCGGTGAAGGGCAGCACGACGGCGACGGGGCCGAACACCTCTTCCACCGCCACCCGGTCCGCGGGCTCGCGCTCCAGCACGGTGGCCGGGTACCAGTAGCCCTTGCCCTTGGGGGCGGTGCCACGGATGGCGGCGGGCGCGTCCTCGGGCACGTAGCCGCGCACCCGCGTGCGCTGGGCGGCGGAGACCAGCGGACCCATGGCGGTGCCGGGGTCGGTGGGGTCGCCGCAGGTGAAGGCGTGCACGGCCGGCTCCAGCAGCTCCAGGAACCGGTCGTAGACCTGGCGCTGGACCAGGATGCGGCTGCGGGCGCAGCAGTCCTGTCCGGTGTTGTCGAGGAAGGAGCCGGGTGCGGCGGCGGCCGCGCGCTCGATGTCGGCGTCGGCGAAGACGATGTTGGGGCTCTTGCCGCCCAGTTCGAGCGTGACCGCCTTGATCTGGGCGGCGCAGCGGGCCATCACCTCGCGGCCGGTGGCGGTCGAGCCGGTGAAGACGACCTTGGCGACGCCCGGGTGGTCCACCAGCGCCCGCCCGGTACCGGCTCCGGAGCCGGGCAGCACCTGGAACAGGCCCTCGGGCAGCCCGGCCGCCAGCGCGAGCCCGGCCAGGCGCAGCGCGGTCAGCGGGGTCGTCTCGGCGGGCTTGAGCAGGACGGCGTTGCCCGCGGCGAGCGCCGGTGCGGTGCCCCAGGCGGCGACGGGCATCGGGAAGTTCCACGGGGCGATGACGGCGACGGTGCCGAGCGGTTCGCGGAAGGTGAGGTTGACCCCGCCGGACACGGGGATCTGCTGCCCGGTCAGGCGTTCCACTCCCCCGGCGGCGTAGTCGAGCAGGTCGCGGACGTTTCCGGCCTCCCAGCGGGCGTTGCCCACGGGGTGCCCGGCCTCGGCGACCTCCAGCTGGGCGAGTTCTTCCCGGTGGGCGTCCACGGTGGTGGCGAAGCGGCGCAGCAGGCGGGCGCGGTCACCGGGGGCAAGGGCGGCCCAGCGGGCCTGCGCGGCGGCGGCGCGGCGGACGGCGGCATCGACGCCGGCGGCGCTGGTGGCGGGGACGGTGGTGATCAGCTCCTCGGTGGCGGGGTTGACCACCTGGTGCTCGGCGGGCGGTGCGCCGGTGTTGGGCGCGGCGTGCGGCGCGGGGCCGGGCGCGGTCGGCGGGGCGGCGGCGTGCGGCGCGGGTGCGGCGTGCGGGTCGGTCACGTGCGGCGTCCTCACATGCGCTCGAAGGAGCGGTAGCGCTCCCAGTCGGTGACGGCGGTGTCGTAGGCGTCCTGTTCGACGCGGGCCATGGTGCGGTAGTGCTCGACGACCTCGTCGCCGAACGCCGCGCGGGCCAGCGTGCTGTGCTCCCACAGCGCGGCGGCCTCGCGCAGGGTGGTGGGCACGTGCGGCGCGGCACCGGTGTAGGCGTTGCCGGTGCACGGCTCGGGCAGGTCGAGGCGTTCGTCCACACCGTGCAGCCCGGCGGCGATCATCCCGGCGACGGCGAGGTAGGGGTTGACGTCGCCGCCGGGGAGCCGGTTTTCCAGCCGGTGGCTTTTGCCGTGGCCGATGACGCGCAGCGCGCAGGTGCGGTTGTCCGGGCCCCAGGCGGCGGCGGTCGGGGCGAAGGAGCCGGGGCGGAAGCGCTTGTAGGAGTTGATGTTGGGGGCGTAGAGCAGGGTGAACTCGCGCAGCGCGGCGAGCTGTCCGGCCAGGAAGTGCCGCATGGTGGCGGACATGCCGTGCGGGCCCTGCCGGTCGGCGAGCACGGCGTGGCCGTCGGCGTCGCGCAGGGAGAGGTGGATGTGGCAGGAGTTGCCCTCGCGCTCGTCGTACTTGGCCATGAAGGTGAGCGCGTAACCCTCCTGGGCGGCGATCTCCTTGGCCGCGGTCTTGTACAGCGCGTGCTGGTCGCAGGTGGTGAGCGCGTCGGCATAGCGGAAGACGATCTCGTGCTGGCCGAGGTTGCACTCGCCCTTGGCGGACTCCACGGCCAGCCCGGCGGCGCCCAGCTCGTTGCGGATGCGGCGCAGCAGCGGCTCGATCCGGCCGGTGCCGAGCACCGAGTAGTCGGAGTTGTACTGGTTGGCCGGGGTCAGGCCCCGGTAGCCCTGGTCCCAGGCCCGCTCGTAGGTGTCGCGGAAGACCATGAACTCCAGCTCGGTGCCCGCCTGGGCGGACCAGCCGCGCTCAGCGAGCCGGTCGAGCTGACGCCGCAGGATCTGCCGCGGCGAGGCGACGACCGGGGAGCCGTCGTGCCAGGTCAGGTCGGCGGTGATCATCGCGGTCCCGGGGTGCCACGGGGTGCGGCGCAGGGTGTCGGCGTCGCCGGTGAGGACGAAGTCGCCGTAGCCGTGGTCCCAGGACGCCATGGCGTAGCCGTCCACGGTGTCCATCTCGACGTCCACGGCCAGCAGGTAGTTACAGCCCTCGGTGCCGTGGTGCAGAACCTCGTCCAGGAAGTAGCGCGCGGCGAACCGCTTGCCCTGGAGCCGGCCTTGCATGTCGGTGAAGGCGAGGACCACCGTGTCGATGTCCCCGGTATCGACGAGCCCGCGTAGTTCGCCGACGGAGAGCGGGGGTGTGCGGTCTGCCACGTGCGGACCTCCTGTCGGTGCCATCAAGAGCCATAAGGTAGAACACACCCAGCACCAGCACGCCGCGTTCGGAGGTTCCCGGTGACCGTCCCGCTCGTCGGTGTCAGCACCTACCTGGAGGATGCCGCCCGCTGGGGCGTGTGGGAGCTGCCCGCCGCGCTGCTGCCCGCCGCCTACCACCGGCTCGTCCAACGCGCCGGGGGCCTGGCCGCGCTCCTGCCGCCGGACGCCACCCCCGGGGCGGCGGCTGCCGTGGTGGGCCGGCTGGACGCGCTGGTCATCGCGGGCGGCCCGGACGTGGACCCGGCCCGCTACGGCGCCGGGCGCGACCCGCGCACCGGCCCGCCCGCCGCCGCGCGGGACGCCTGGGAGCTGGCGCTGCTCGACGCCGCCCTGGCCGCCGGGGTACCGGTGCTGGGTGTGTGCCGGGGCATGCAGCTGCTCAACGTCGCCCGCGGCGGCACGCTCGCGCAGCACCTTGACGGCCACAGCGGCCCGCCCGGCGTGTTCGCCGCGCACCGGGTGACGCCGGTCGCGGGCACGCTGCTGGGCGGCCTGCTGGGTGGCCCGGTGGACGTGCCCACCTACCACCACCAGGCGGTGGACGCGCTGGGCGAGGGCCTCATCGTGTCCGCGCACGCTGTGGACGGCACCGTGGAGGCCATCGAGGCACGGGACGGCTTCGTGCTCGGCGTGCAGTGGCACCCGGAGGCGGGCACCGACGTCCGCGTGCTGCGGGCGCTGGTGCGGGCGGCCGCCGACCGGGCTCAGGCGCGGCCCGGACTCCTGGGGGCCGCCGCCAGCGCCGCGCCCAGCACGGCGGGAGCCTCGGTCAGCGAGGGGCCGTACCAGGTGAGGTGACGCCCGCTCACCAGTGCGGCGGGCAGGCCGGGAAAGCTCTCCGGGCCGTCGTCCGCCCCGAACGCGTACGGCTCGTCGGGCAGCACGACCAGCTCGGCGCCGACGGCGTTGAGTTCGGCCAGCGGCACCCGCGGGTAGCGCTCGGCGTGTCCGGCGTAGGCGTGCGACACGCCGAGCCGGGCCAGCACGTCACCGGCGAAGGTGTCCCGGCCCAGCACCATCCACGGCCGCCGCCAGACCGGCACCACGGCCCGCACGGGCGGGTGCGGCACCGTCACATCCCGCCACGCCGCCTCGGCCTGCGCCAGCCAGGCCACACGCCGCACCCCGCACGCCGCGTCCAGCACCCGCGCCAGCTCGGTGAACGCCTGCGGCAGCGTACGGATCTCGGTGACCAGCACCCGCAACCCGGCCGCGCGCAGTGCCGCGAGGTCGGCGGGCCGGTTCTCCTCCTCGTTGGCTACCACCACGTCCGGCGCCAGCGCGGCGACGCGGGCGGTGTCCGGGTTCTTGGTGCCGCCGACGCGCACGACCTCCAGCCCGGCCGGGTGGCTGCACCAGTCGGTCGCGCCGACCAGCACGTCCGGCGCGGTGACCGCGACGGCCTCGGTCAGCGACGGCACCAGCGACACGACCCGGCGAACGCCACCCATGGCCGCCACCCTATCCCCGCCGGAAGCCACCGCATCCCCACCGGAAGCCACCGCGTCCCGCCGCAAGCGCGGCGCGCCGCTGTCGGAGGTCTGCGGCATCATCAGGGGGTGACCACGCGACGCCTGATGCTGCTCGACACCGCCTCCCTGTACTTCCGTGCCTACTTCGGCGTGCCGGAGTCCGTGCGCGCCCCGGACGGCAGCCCGGTCAACGCCGTGCGCGGTCTGCTGGACTTCGTCGCCCGCCTGGTGCGCGACCACCGTCCCGACGCCCTGGTCGCCTGTATGGACGCCGACTGGCGCCCGGCCTGGCGGGTGGAGCTGATCCCCTCCTACAAGGCACACCGCGTCGCCGAGGAGCGCGCGGCGGGTCCGGACGAGGAGGTCGTGCCCGACACGCTCGCGCCGCAGGTGCCGGTGATCGAGCAGGTGCTCGACGCGCTCGGCATCGCCCGCGCCGAGGCCGCCGGGTACGAGGCGGACGACGTGATCGGCACCCTCGCCACCCGCGCCACCACCCCGGTGGACATCGTCACCGGCGACCGCGACCTGTTCCAGCTCATCGACGACGACCGGGAGGTGCGTGTGCTCTACCCGGTCAAGGGCATGGGCACGCTCGCCGCGTTCGACGAGGCGGCGCTGCGCGAGAAGTACGGGGTGGACGGCCCGGGTTACGCCCACCTGGCCGTGCTGCGCGGCGACCCGAGCGACGGCTTGCCCGGCGTGCCCGGCATCGGCGAGAAGACGGCCGCCAAGCTGCTGGCCGCACACGGCGACCTGCCCGGCATCCTCGCCGCCGCCGAAGACCCGCGCTCCGGCATCACCCCGGCCCAGCGGCGCCGCCTGCGGGAGGCGATGCCCTACCTCGCCGTCGCGCCGACCGTGGTGCGCGTGGCGCGCGATGTCCTGCTGCCGGAGGCCGACGCGCGGCTTCCCGCCGAGCCGGAGGACGCGGTCCGGCTGAATGAGCTGGCCGAGCGCTGGGGGCTGGGCAGCTCGCTCGACCGCGTGCTGTACGCGCTGGACCGCTCGGCCCGGTGACGGGTGAGCGGCTCAGCCCGCGTCCGCAGCGGCCGTAGCGGCCGGTTCAGCCCACCGACGAATAGGCGACGACGCCGCGCAGCATGGCGTCCACCGCCTTGCGGGCGCTGCGCCGCACCGTGCCGCCCTCCGGCGCCGCCGCGGCGAGCTGGCCGAGCACGTCCACGACCTGCTTGCACCAGCGCACGAAGTCGCCCGCGGGCATCTCGGCCTCCCGCAGCACGGCGTCCAGCCCGTCGCCCTCGGCCCAGCGGTAGGCGGCCCAGGCGAAGCCGAGGTCCGGCTCGCGCTGGCCCACGCCCTCGCTCTGGTTGACCCGGTGTTCCTCCTCCAGCGCGTCCAGCCGCCCCCAGATGCGGACCATCTCGCCCAGGGCGGCCTTCGCCTTGCCACCGGGCAGCGTCGGCGCCAGCGCGTCGTCCGGGGTGCGTGCCTCGAACACCAGCGCCGAGGCGCAGGCGGCCAGTTCGGAGGCGCCCAGGCCCTCCCAGACGCCCTCGCGCAGGCACTCGGCGGCCAGCAGGTCCAGCTCGCCGTAGAGCCGGGCGAGCCGCCTGCCGTCGTCGGTGACCTGGTCCCCGTCCAGATAGTCCAGGTCGGACAGCAGGGCGTAGACGCGGTCGAAGGTGCGGGCGATGGTGTTGGTGCGGCCCTCGATACGCCGCTCCAGCTGCCGGGTGTCGCGCCGCAGCCGGTAGTAGCGCTCCGCCCAGCGGGCGTGGTCCTCGCGCTCGTCGCAACCGTGGCAGGGGTGGGCGCGGAGCTGGGCCCGCAGCCTGCTGATCTCGGTGTCGTCGGCGGCGGCCGGGCGTTCGCGACGGCGGCGGTGCGGCGGCGGCCCGGCGTGCTCGGCGGCCCCGGCCTTGGTGCGCAGCGCGGAGGCCAGATCGCGGCGGGACTGCGGGCTGCGCGCGTTGAACGACTTGGGAATGCGCATGCGGCCCAGTGCTTCCACCGGCACTGGGAAGTCCATGCCGGCCAGCCGCTTGACCTGGCGGCCCGCCGTCAGCACCAGCGGGCGCTGTCCGTCGTGGTGGTCGAACTGGCGGTGCCCGGTGCTGCGTCCGGCGGGCAGGCCCGGGTCCAGGACGAGCGCGAGCCCGGCGAACTTGCCGGTGGGCACGTGGATGATGTCGCCGGAGCGCAGCTTCTCCAGCGCGGCGGCGGCCTGGGCTCGGCGCTGCGCGGCGCCCTGCTTGGCCAGTTCCGTCTCGCGGTCCTTCAGTTCCCGGCGCAGCCGCGCGTATTCGGTGAAGTCGCCGAGGTGGCACGTCATCGCCTCGCGGTAACCGGCCAGGCCCGTCTCGTTCTTCTGCACCTGCCGGGAGATGCCGACGACGGAGCGGTCCGCCTGGAACTGGGCGAAGGAGGTCTCCAGCAGCTCGCGGGAGCGGTGCCGCCCGAACTGTCCGACCAGGTTGACGGCCATGTTGTAGGACGGCTTGAACGACGAGCGCAGCGGGTAGGTGCGTGTCCCCGCCAGCCCGGCGAGCGCGCCCGGGTCCATGCCGCGCTGCCACAGCACCACCGCGTGGCCCTCGATGTCGATGCCGCGCCGCCCGGCCCGGCCGGTGAGCTGGGTGTACTCCCCCGGCGTGATGTCGGCGTGCTGCTCGCCGTTCCACTTGACGAGCTTCTCCAGGATCACCGTGCGGGCGGGCATGTTGATGCCCAGGGCGAGCGTCTCGGTGGCGAACACGGCCTTCACCAGGCCGCGCACGAACAGCTCCTCGACGACCTCCTTGAACGTCGGCAGCATGCCCGCGTGGTGGGCCGCGATGCCGCGCTCCAGCCCCTCCAGCCACTCGAAGTAGCCCAGCACGTGCAGGTCCTCGTCGGGGATGGCCTCGGTGCGCTCCTCCACCAGCTCGCGGACCTGCGCGCGGGCCTTGGCGTCGTTCAGCCGCAGCCCGGCGACCAGACACTGCTGCACGGCGGCCTGGCAGCCCGCGCGGCTGAAGATGAACGTGATCGCCGGGAGCAGCCCCTCGGCGTCCAGCTTGTCGATGACCTCCGGGCGGCTCGGCGTCCAGATGCGGCGCTGCTGGCGGCGCTCGCGCTCGCGGTCCGCCTCCCGGCGCGGGCCGCCGCGGCGGCGGTCGCGCGGGCCGGTGAGGCTGTTCTGCATCCGGGCCATGCGCTCCAGGTCCGGGTTGACCTCGCGCCGCCCGCCCTTCTCCTCGAACAGGTCATACATCCGGCGCCCGGCGAGCACGTGCTGCCACAGCGGCACCGGGCGGTGCTCGGAGACGATGACCTGGGTGTCACCGCGCACCGTGTCCAGCCAGTCGCCGAATTCCTCGGCGTTGGAGACGGTGGCCGACAGGGACACCAGCGTCACCGCGTCCGGGAGGTGGATGATCACTTCCTCCCACACCGCGCCGCGGAACCGGTCGGAGAGGTAGTGCACCTCGTCCATCACGACGTAGCCGAGCCCGCCCAGCGTCTGCGAACCGGCGTACAGCATGTTGCGCAGTACCTCGGTGGTCATCACGACCACGGGTGCCTCGGCGTTGATGCTGTTGTCACCGGTGAGCAGGCCGACGCGCTCGGCTCCGTAGCGGCGTGCCAGGTCGGCGTACTTCTGGTTCGACAGTGCCTTGATCGGCGTGGTGTAGAAGCATTTGCGGCCCTGGGTGAGGGCCAGGTGGACGGCGAACTCGCCCACGATCGTCTTGCCGGAGCCGGTGGGCGCGGCCACCAGGACTCCCTTGCCGGCCTCCAGCGCCCGGCAGGCGTCGAGCTGGAACGCGTCCAGCTCGAAGTCGTACATCTGACGGAAGGGCGCCAGTGCCGTGGCCTCTTCCGCGGCCCGTCGGCGCGCGGCGGCGTAGCGCTCAGCGGGGGACATGTCCTCGGTCATCGTGGCTACGAGCCTACCGGCCACCGGTGACACGAGCTGATCATTTCATCGCCCCGGCTCCTGGCCCCGACTCCCGGACCGGTGGCTGCCGGACGTCTCCCGTCCGCCCGGCGCCGCATGGGCCACCGCCACCGTCCCCGGGGACGCTACGTCGCGTCGTCGAAGCCGTCGTGGCGGGCGGCGTCGGACTGGCCGGGCACCCTCGGCGACGCCCGGACGGGCTCCGGCGTCAGGTCCAGCTCGGACGCCTCGTCGTCGGCGAGGTGGGCGTCGGGGTCGCTGGCCTGCCGGCGCCGGTCGTTCAGCAGGGCAAAGCCGGTGGCGCCGAAGTACAGCGCGGTGATCGGCACGGCGAGCACGAGCATCGACAGCGGGTCCGTGGGCGTGACCATCGCGGAGAAGATGGAGATGCCCAGCACCATGCCGCGCCACCAGCCCAGCATGCGCTTGCCGGTGATCACGCCGCCGAGGTTAAGCAGCACGAGCACCAGCGGCAGCTGGAACGCCAGGCCGAAGGCGAGGACCAGTTTGATCGAGACGTCGATCATGTCATCGACGGTGACGAGGTTCTCGGAGTCGTCCAGGCTGAAGCCGAGCAGCACGGGAATGGCGTGCGGCAGCACCCAGCGGGCGAGCGCCGCGCCGGTGAGGAACAGCGGGGTGCCGAAGGCGACCGTGGACATCGCGTACTTCTTCTCGTGCCGGTGCAGGCCCGGCGCGATGAACGCCCACATCTGGTAGAGCCACACGGGCGCGGCGGCCACCAGGGCCGTGATGAGGGCGATCTTCACGTAGGTGCCGAACGGAGACGTCAGCCCCTGGTGAGTCAGGCGCGCGCAGCGCTCACCCTGCTCGGCCAGAGCCCTGGCCTCCGCGTCCGAGGTGCACAACGGCAGCGGGTCGGTGATGAAGTCACCGATGTCCTTGGCGACGAACAGGGCGATGATCATCAGCGGCACGATGGCCAGCAGCGCCTTGACCAGGCGATTGCGCAGCTCGCGCAGGTGTTCCACCAGGGGCATCCGCCCCTCGGGGTCCTTGGGAGCCTTGTTCGCTGTGCGGGCGGACTTGAGCAACCCACGTCCTCATCTCATGGGACGGCGGCCCGCCACAGCGGGGCCGCCGATGCAGGTGACCGGGAGAGCGGGCGCCTCAGCCCTGCGTGGTGCGCCTGGGCTCGTCCACCGGCCGGGAGCTGGCGACGTCGCCGGGGGCGGCCTGGATGGTCCGCGGCGTGTGCGTCTCGGAAGCGTCCGCGGAGTCGGCGCGGCCGTCGTGGTCCGGGGAGCCGGACTCCTTCTTCATCTGGGACGCTTCGCTCTTGAGGATGCGCATCGACTTGCCAAGAGCGCGGGCCGTGTCGGGAAGCCGCTTGGCACCGAAGATCAACAGCACCAGACCGATGATGATCAGGAGCTGCCAGATGCCGATCTGACTGGGCATGAGTGCCTACCTTCTCGCCGAGGCCACGTGTCGTGCTGTTCCGGTGCGGACCGCACGGTCACCGGCTGCTGGTCACCGGCTGCCGCACGAACAGCCATCGTAACGCCCGGGGGTGAACACCCGGCAATGACCTGGCAGCACCGCGGTGGACGTCCGCACCGCGGAGGGTGAGCAGCGGGTCACGGGTGGGTCAGCGCCCGGTCAGCGACCGGGTGCGGGCAGCGAGCGGTGCGGCGGCCCGCTCCAGGTCCTCGGTAGCCCGCGCGATGCGCTCGGCACCGTCCCCGACGGCCTGGGACAGCCGCCGCACCTGGAGCGCGACCCGCACGCCGAGCACGCCCAGGACGGCGATTCCGCAGCAGGCGAGGACGAGGAAGAACATCGGCCAGAGCATGGAGGGAGCGTAGTGCACGCTGTCCGGAATCACTCCCCCGTGCTCACTCCCCGTAGGCGGCCAGGGCAGCCCGGGCGGCCTCGCGCGCGCTGTCGGCCAGCTCGGGCGGCTCGGTGATGCGGCCGTCGGCGCCCAGCCGCAGCGCCAGGCGGCGCAGCTGCGCCGGGTCGGGGGTGCGCAGGGTGACGCGCAGGCCGCCGTCCGGCAGCTCCTCGGCGCTGTCGTGCGGCCAGTACTCGGCGACCCACCGGCCGCGCGGCCCGACCTCGATCACTACCCGCGGGTCATCGGCCGCGGGCTGCACCAGCCCGGCCGACAGGTCGCGCGGCGTCACCGGCGGCGGGTCGGACTCCTCGTCCAGCAGCCGGATCTCCGCCACCCGGTCGAGCCGGAAGGTGCGGCGGGCCTCCGACAGGCGGCACCAGCCCTCCAGGTAGGTGTGGCCCACCACGAACAGCCGGATCGGATCCACCTCGCGCTCGGTCAGCTCATCGCGACCGGGCGAGTAGTAGCGCAGCCACAGCCGGCGCCGCTCGGACAGCGCCCGGTCAACCTCGGCGAAGGCGCCGCCCTCGGACTCGAAGGTCACCGACAGCCGGGAGCTGGCGCGGGCGTGCTCACCCGCGGCCTCCTCCAGCTTGGCTTCGGCCCGCCGCAGCGCCTCCCGGTCGCTCTCCCGCAGCCCGGGCAGCGTGGCGACGGCGCGGGCGGCCACCAGCAGGGCGGTGGCCTCGTCAGCGGCCAGCCGCAGCGGCTGGCCGCTGGAGTCGACGGCACCGGCGTTGTGCCACCAGATGTGCTCGCCGTCGGTGTCGATGTCCAGCAGGTCCCCGCCACGGAAGCTGGTGCCGCACAGGGGCAGCACCTGGAGGTCGGACACCAGCTCCTCATGGCTGATGCCGAACGCCCGGGCCACCTCGTCCACCCGGGCGCCGGGACGCTCGCGCAGGTAGGTCACCAGCGACAGCATGCGCCGGGTCTGGTCGATGGCGTTGGTCGCCACGTCCCGCCTCCTCCTCAGCTCTTGGCGACGGCACGCAGCCGGTCGACGATGTCGGCCCGCAGCTCGGCGGGTTCCAGCACGACGACGTCGGGCCCGAATTCCGCGAGCCAGGCGTCGAGCCCGTGCCCGTGGGGAATGCGCAGCTCCTCCCAGGTTCCGGCGTCCACGATCTCCACCGCGCGGGCCCGCAGCGGGTAGCCGCAGCCCTTGCGCAGCCGGATGCGTGCGGTGGCGGTGGCGTGGTCGCCCGCCCAGCGTTCGACGGTCTCGCGGACGCGTACCTGGTCGGGCACGGGCACGGTGTAGGCACCGGCACGCGAGCGCACCGGACCGGCGATGCGCGAGAGGCGGAAGACGCGCTCGCCCCGCCGGTCGCGGTCCCAGCCCGCGAGGTACCAGTGGCCGCGCCAGCACTCCAGCGCCCACGGCTCCACGTGTCGTCTGGCGGCCTGCGGTGCGTCCGGCTTGCGGTAGGGGAAGACGACCGGGCGGCGGTCGCGGCAGGCGAGCATCAGCGGTTCGAACGCCGCCTCCTGGGCCGGAATGCGCGGCTCCAGCGCGCCGGAGGAACCGTAAGTCTCCTCGGCCTCCGGCATCCCGGCGGCGCGCAGTTTCTGCAGGGCACCGTGGGCCGCTCCGGCGAGCCGGGCCTGCTGCCACACCCGGGCGGCGAGTCCGAGTGCGGCCGCCTCGGCGGGGTCGAAGGTGATGGGCGGGAGCTGGTTGAGGTCGCGGCGGGCCTGGTAGGCGGCCTCGCCGTCCACGTTCTCGCCGATGTCGATGATCAGGCCGAGTTCCCGCAGGTCGTCCTTGTCGCGCTCGAACATCCGGTTGAAGGCATCGTCGCTGACGGCTTCCAGGTAGGCCTCGATGGAGGTCCGCAGCTCCCGCTTGGTCAGCGGGCGCCGGGTACCCAGCAGGCACAGCGCCAGGTTCATCAGCCGCTCGGCCTTGGCAATGGCCATCGATCGACGCCCTCTTCTCTTCCCCGCTCCCGTCGCCCGACCGTACCGCTCGGCGTCACGGCGGGCCAAATGCGTCCGAGCCCCACGTCCTTGGGGGACGCGGGGCCCGGGGCGGCTCGTGCGGGATGGCCCGGGGGCCGGTCAGACCGCGACCAGGTCGCAGACGAAGATCAGGGTCTCGCCCGGGGCGATGCGGCCGCCGCCAGCGCCGTGGTCGCCGTACGCGAGGTGGGCGGGGATGGTCAGGCGGCGCCGGCCGCCGACCTTCATGCCCTGCACGCCCTGGTCCCAGCCCGCGATGACCTGGCCGGCGCCGAGCTGGAACTGCAGCGGCTTGCCACGGTTCCAGGAGGCGTCGAACTCCTCGCCGGTGCTGAAGGCGACACCCACGTAGTGCACGGAGACGGTGTCCCCGGCCTTGGCCTGCGGGCCGTCACCCTCCCAGATGTCCACGATCTCAAGATCGCTCGGCGCCGGGCCCTCCGGAAAGTCAACCTCGGGCTTGTCGATGTTCACGAAAACTGCTCCTTCTGCCGCAGGTGGCTGCTCGGGCGGCTGTGGACGGCTGCGACGGCCGTCAGACGGCGGTGACGGCGAGGATGTCCACGCTGAACACGATCGTGGCCCCGCCCGGGATGCCGTCCGTCCCCTCCTCACCGTATCCCAGCTCCGGCGGAACGACGATCATGACCCGGCTGCCCACCTTCTGACCGGTGAGTCCCTGCGCCCAGCCCTGAATGACCTGGCCGAGACCGAACTGGGTGATCTCCCCGCGGGCGTAGGTGGAGTCGAACTCCTTGCCGCCGTCCCACAGCACACCCTTGTACTGGACGACGACGCCGTCGCTCTCGGTGACCTCGGGCCCGTCGCCCTCCAGGACGTAGGCGGACACCAGCTCCTTCGGCGGCGCGGCCTTGGGCACCTCGATGGCCGGCGCCTTGCCGTCCGTGTTGGTGCCGATCTTCGGCAAGGCGGCGTCGTCCTGGGCAGCCCGCTTTCCCTTCGCGGAGCTGCTGGCGTTGAAGGTGTCGTGGACGTCCATGACGAACACGAGGGTGTCGTCGCCCTTGATGGTGCCGCTGGGGTCTCCTTGCTCGCCGTAGCCGAACTGTGGCGGCACCGCCATCAGCACCCGGGAGCCGACTTGCTGGCCCACCATGACCTGGTCCCATGCGGGGATCAGGAACCTCTCGCCGATCGGGAAGACGGAGGGCTTGCCACGGTCGAAGGAGTTGTCGAAGACCTCGGCGGTGTCCCACTTCTGCCCGAGGTAATCGACCTGGAGCAGGTCGCCCTCGGCCACCTTCGCACCCGTACCGGCCACGACGACCTGGACGGCGATGTCCCCGGACGGATCGCCCTCGCCCTTGGCGATGGTCGGCTTCTGCCCGAACTCCCTGCCCTCGGTGATCTCCGGCAACGGGCCATCGACGATCTTGCCCGTGGCCTTGACCTCCTTCCCGGTGGGCAGGCTGGTGGAGCCGCCGTCGCCCTCGCCGCCGTCATCGCCGCAGGCGGCGAGGGTGAGCAGACCGGCAGGAAGGGCTAGGAGTACGGAGCGTCGGCGCACGTCGGTCCTCGTTCGGTTCGGAGGGTTCGGTGGGGGCTTCTTCACCGGTAGCGGTGCGCGCCACTCTACGGGCACGACAGGGCCCGCGCGGAAGACCGTGCGGGCCCTGCTCTTGGGGTTCTTGGCTCTGGGTTCTTGGGGTCCGGTCCCCGGCGACGTGCTCCGTTTCTCCCGCGCGTGCGGGGAACCTCACATTCCGGCGATCAGCTTCTCCACTCGCTCGTCCACCGAGCGGAACGGGTCCTTGCACAGCACGGTGCGCTGCGCCTGGTCGTTGAGCTTGAGGTGTACCCAGTCCACGGTGAAGTCGCGGCGCTGTTCCTGGGCGCGGCGGATGAAGTCGCCGCGCAGCCGGGCCCGGGTGGTCTGCGGCGGCACCGACTTGCCCTCGAAGATCTTCAGGTCGTCGCAGATCCGCTTGGCCTGGCCGTTGCGCTCCAGCAGGTAGTACAGGCCGCGCCTGCGGTGGATGTCGTGGTAGGCGAGATCTATCTGCGCGATGCGCGGGTGGGACATGGTGATGTTGTTCTTGGCCCGGTAGCGCTCCAGGAGCTGGTACTTCATCACCCAGTCGATCTCGGTACCGACCCGGTCCAGGTCCTGCTCCCGCACGGCCTGGAGGGTGCGGCCCCACAGCTCCAGGACCTGTTCGACGACGCCGGTGCGGATGCCGCGCCGGTCACAGAAGTCGGCCGCCTTGTCGAAGTACTCCTGCTGGATCTCCAGCGCGGACGCCTCCCGGCCGCTGGCCAAGCGGACCTTGCGCTGCCCGGTGGTGTCGTGGCTGACCTCGCGGATCGCCCGGATCGGGTTCTCCAGGGTGAGATCGCGCATGACGGTGCCTGCCTCGATCATGCGCAGCACCAGGTCGGTGGCGCCGACCTTCAGCAGCATCGTCGTCTCGGACATGTTGGAGTCCCCGACGATGACGTGCAGGCGGCGGTAGCGCTCGGCGTCCGCGTGCGGCTCGTCGCGGGTGTTGATGATCGGCCGCGAGCGCGTCGTCGCCGAGCTGACGCCCTCCCAGATGTGCTCGGCCCGCTGGCTGACGCAGTAGACCGCGCCGCGCGGCGTCTGCAGCACCTTTCCGGCGCCGCAGACCAGCTGACGGGTGACGAGGAAGGGGATCAGGACATCCGCCAGGCGGGAGAACTCCCCGTGCCGCGCCACCAGATAGTTCTCGTGACAGCCGTAGGAGTTGCCCGCCGAGTCGGTGTTGTTCTTGAACAGGTAGACGTCGCCGGCGATGCCCTCCTCGTGCAGCCGGCGCTCGGCGTCCACGAGCAGCCCCTCAAGGATGCGCTCGCCGGACTTGTCGTGGGTGACCAGCTCGACCACGTTGTCGCACTCGGGAGTCGCGTACTCCGGGTGCGAGCCGACGTCGAGGTAGAGCCTGGCGCCGTTGCGGAGGAAGACGTTGCTGCTGCGTCCCCAGGACACGACACGGCGGAAGAGGTACCGCGCCACCTCGTCAGGAGACAGCCGCCGCTGCCCCCGGAACGTACATGTGACGCCGTACTCGTTCTCCAGCCCGAAGATTCGGCGATCCATGCATGAACATTACGCCTGATGACCGGTTCTGAAACCGGCTTCACCCGCACCACCTCGATCAATTTCCGTGCGTGGCGCGACGGTGACGGGCTTGGCCGGCCGCACCCGGGGGTCCGCCATCGCCCGCCGGGTCAGCAGCAGGACGAGCAGCGCGGCGAACCCGGCGGCGGCGGGGACGAGGAAACCGGCCGCCGGGCCGCCCCGTTCGATGGCCGGTCCGACCACGGCCGTACCCAGTGCCGCGCCGACCCCGAAGACGGTCACCAGCCAGGAGAACGCCTCGGTGACGGTGCCGCGCGGGGCGTGCCGGTCCACCACGACGAACGCACAGGTGAGCGCAGGGGCGAGGAACAGCCCGGCGAGACAGGCGAGCACCGTCATCGGCACCGGAGCGGGCACCAGCGCCAGCGGCAGGTAGCCGAGGGCGAGCAGCGCGATCAGCAGCCGCAGCCGGGACTCGGGCGCGCCGGGCCAGGTGCGGGCGCCGTAGGCCAGGCCGCCCACCAGGGCGCCGAATCCGATGCCCGACATGATCAGCGCGTACACCAGGTCACCGCCGTTGCCGTCGTCGGAGTAGGCCACCGCGGCCACCGTGATGGAGCCGAGCGCGACGCCGACGAACAGGAAGCAGCCGAGCAGCGAGAGCAGGCCCGGCGAGCGCAGGGCACCCAGCCAGTGCGCTTCGCGCGGCGCGCTGCGCCAGGTCCGTGACGGCGCGGAGACCACCACGGACAGCGCGCCCAGCACTCCGAGGGCGTTGATGGCCAGCAGGGCGCCCGCCTCCGACCACACCGCGACGGCCAGCGTCACCAGCAGCGGGCCGACGGTGAACATCACTTCCTGGGCCACCGAGTCCAGCGCGTAGGCCCGGTGCACCCGGTCCTGGCGCTTCAGCACGCTCGGCCACAGGGCGCGCAGCCCACCCTCCAGCGGCGGGGTGGCCAGACCGGCGACCAGCACGGCGGCGGCGGCGAGCGGCAGCGGGTCGATACCGACGGCGGCGAAGGCGGCCATGCCCAGGGCGGAGACCACCGCGGCGGGCAGCATCACCCGCGGCTGCCCGAACAGGTCCACGGCACGGCCCAGCACGGGTTGCCCGACGGCTGTGGCCAGGCCGTAGACGGTCGCCAGCACACCGGCGAGCGTGTAGCTGGCGCCTTCGGCGCGGGCGAAGAGCACGATGGCGATGTGGGCGGTGGCGTTCGGCAGGCGGCCTACCAGCGTTCCGGCCAGGAGCCGCGCGGCGTGTCTGGCCCGGAGCAGTTCGGCGTAGCCCGTCGCCATGCGCGACCCCTTCAGCTGATCAGTTTTACGTATAACCTGCGCCAGCATACGTACCATGTCCGCTGTCCGCGCGTCCATGCCGACGGGAGAGCACACCGCCGTGGCCCCTGCACCATCCCGGCCCACCAGCCGCGACGTGGCACGCGCCGCCGGGGTCTCCCAGGCGACCGTCTCGCTGGTGCTGCGCGACAAGTGGCACGGCCGGGTCTCCCCCGGTACCGCCGAGACCGTGCGCGCCGCCGCCCGCGACCTGGGCTACCGGCCGAACATCGCCGCCCGCGACCTGCGTCTGGGCCGCCGCCGTACCGCACTGCTCGTCGTGCCCGCGCTCACCAACGAGTTCTTCGCCCGCGTCTATACCGGCGCGGCCCAGGCCGCCGCGCAACGCGACGTCGGCGTGGTGCTCTACCCCTCCCCGGAGGGGCTGGGGCCCGCCCGCGACCCGTTCGAGTCGGCGCGCGCCACGCTGGACGGCGTCATCGCCTCCTCCATGGCCGCCGACGCCCTCACCGCCCTGCACGACGGCAGCCTGCCGCTGGTCATGCTCGACAGCAGCCCCGTGGACACGCCCGCGGCCGCCACCGTCAACCTCGACCTCGCCGACGGCATGCGCCAGGTCGTCCGCCACCTGCTGGCACTCGGCCACCGCCACCTCGCCCACCTCACCGCAGGCGTGGACAGCTGGACGTTCGCCCTGCGCGCCCGGGCACTGGACGCGGCGCTGGAGGGGGCCACCGGAGTGCGGCTGACGCGGGCACCGGCCGACGAGCTGAGCGTCACCGGCGGCCTGCGCACCGCCGAGTGCCTGCTGACCGGCTCGCCCCGGCCCAGCGCGCTCATCTGCGACGACGACCTGCTGGCCGCGGGCGCGTGCAAGGCGGCGCGGCGGCTGGGGCTGCGCGTGCCTCAGGAGGTGTCCGTCACCGGCTTCGACGACCTGTCGCTGGCCACGGCGGTGGAGCCGGAACTGACCACGGTGCGGCTCGCGGCGGAGGACTTCGGTGCCGCGGGCATGCGGGCGCTGCTGGCCGTCCTGGACGGCCGCGACCCCGACACGACACCGCTGCCGGTACAGCTGCTGACCCGCGCCTCAACGTGCCTGGCACCCCAGCGTTAGCGGTGCTGCCCACGGGCGGCCAGAGCGCGCCGAACCGGACGCGGCGGGCGGCGCCGGGGCAGGCGCGCGGCCCGGGTACGCGGTGGCCCCGGCGCGGCGTTACCCCCCTGCCGGAGCCACCGCGAGCGGTGAGCGGCGCGCTGTCACGCCTCCGCGCCCGGCCCGGACGAACCGGACGCGTCGTCGCTGGCGTCGGAGGCGTCGTCGGACGCCGGGGTTTTCGCGGCCGGGGCCGAGGTGGCCGGGGGCTGCTCCAGCAGGCGGGCCAGGTGGGTACCCAGGAGGCGCTTGAACTTGCGCTGCTGCCCACGCGTGCGGTCCAGCACCGCCACCTCCAGCTGGTCGGCCGTGAGCGTGCGTTCGCCGTTGCCGGTGTCCCGGCCGAGCGCCTCGACGGCCAGCCGCAGCGCCTCGCCGAGCGTCATGTCGTCACGCTGGCGCTGATCGAGGTAGCTGCCGATCTGGTCGGAGTTGCCGCCCACCGCCACCGAGCCGTGCTCATCGACGATCGAGCCGTCGTGCGGCAGGCGGTAGATCTGGTCCTCCGCCCGCTCCGCGCCCACCTCGGCGACGATCAGCTCCACCTCGTACGGCTTCTCGCCGGCGCTGGAGAAGATCGTCCCGAGCGTCTGCGCGTAGACGTTGGCCAGGCCGCGGGCGGTGACGTCCTCGCGGTGGTAGGTGTAACCGCGCAGGTCGGCGTAGCGGACGCCGCCGATGCGCAGGTTCTCGAACTCGTTGTACTTGCCGACCGCCGCGAACGCGATGCGGTCGTAGATCTCGCTGACCTTGTGCAGGGAGCGGGAGGGGTTCTCCGCGACGAACATGATGCCGTCGGCGTATTGCAGCACTACCACGCTGCGGCCGCGCGCGATGCCCTTGCGGGCGTACTCGGCGCGGTCGGCCATGGCCTGCTGGGGTGAGACATAGAACGGCGTGGACACCGGCGTTCCCATTCCTTCCTGGGGCTCAGACCTGGCTTCAGACGACCGGGGCCTGCGGCCCGTCGGGGTGCTGGAGGCGGCCCTGGTGGATCGCCTGGGCGATGTCGGAGACGTCGGCCTCTGTCAGCCGCCGGTATCCCTCGTCGTTGATCACGGCGACCACTGGATAGATGCGCCGGACCAGGTCCGGGCCGCCGGTGGCGGAGTCGTCGTCGGCGGCGTCGTAAAGTGCCTGCACGGCGACGGTGGTGGCCTGCTCCTCGCTGAGGTCCGCGCGGTGCAGCTTCTTCAGCGAACCCCGGGCGAACACCGAGCCCGAGCCGACAGCGGCGAAGCCCAGCTCCTCGGACCGGCCCCCGGTGATGTCGTAGGAGTAGATGCGGCCCTTCTCCCGCTCCGGGTCAAACCCGGCGAACAGCGGCACCACGGCCAGGCCCTGCATGGCCATGCCGAGGTTGCCGCGGATCATCGTGGACAGCCGGTTCGCCTTGCCCTCCAGGGACAGCTGGGCGCCTTCGATCTTCTCGAAGTGCTCCAGCTCCAGCTGGAAGAGTTTGACCATCTCTACGGCCAGCCCCGCGGTGCCCGCGATACCCACCGCCGAGTACTCGTCGGCGGGGAAGACCTTCTCGATGTCGCGCTGCGCGATCATGTTGCCCATCGTGGCGCGGCGGTCACCGGCGAGCACCACGCCGCCGGGGTAGGTGGCCGCGACGATGGTGGTGCCGTGCGGCGCCTCCAGTGCCCCCTTCACCGGCGGCAGCGGGCGGTGGCCCGGCAGCTGGTCCGGCGCGTGCGCCGCCAGGAAGTCCATGAAAGAGGACGAGCCCGGCGTCAGGAAGGCAGCCGGCAGACGCCCGGTGCTACGAGTGTTGGCTTCCACGCGTTTCCTTCCGGATAGGCGATCGCCCCGGCGCGGGACGCCGGGAACATCTCTGAACGTGCCAAGTGCCGCGTCGCGGTTGAAGCACAGCACTCCCCGGACCTTACCCGTCTGATGATCGTGGTCCACAGGTCCGGGACCGGCGGCCAGGCAGAACGGGCACAAGGCCCGCTGCTTGGCCACCTCCCGTCCCGCTCCGTGTCGGTGATGCTTCGGGTGGGTCGCGGCTGCCCCCCGCCAGCCGCGTGCCTGGACATGCCGGGCATCGCGTGGCCAAGCTGCCCCGACGCACCCGCTCACCCGCGAAGTTCTCGCGACCTCAGGTCCACTGACACCGAGTGCGGCTCCTTCCCGGCGCCCCACCCCACCTCGAAGGGCTGGCCCTACTGGCCGCCCTTTTGCACAAAACTCTTCACGAACTCCTCGGCGTTCTCCTCCAGGACGTCGTCAATCTCGTCCAGGACCGCGTCAACGTCTTCCGAGAGCGCTTCCTGGCGCTCCTTGAGGTCCTCCGAAGCCTGCGCTTCCGCTGCCTGCTCCTCGGTCTCCTCCGTCGTCCGCGTGGCCTTCTGCTGCCCGCCGCCGGTGTCCTTGGTAGCCATGCACCTCACCCCGCTCCGATTCGACGTTCAAGATCAGACCCTACTCCCCGGGACTGACTTCAGCCCCGCAGTCGCTATAACGCCCGGGAACCACCTCGGTCATTCCCCGGAAAGCGACAGGTTTACCGCTGGTCCGTGGCCGGGCACAGATCAGTGGCCGGACAGCGCCCGCACCAGGTCCTCGGCCGAACGGCACCGGTCCAGCAGGTCCTGCACGTGCTGCCGCGTGCCCCGCAGGGGTTCCAGCGTGGGCACTCGCTGCAGGGAGTCCCGGCCCGGCAGGTCGAAGATCACCGAGTCCCAGGAGGCCGCGGCCACGTCGTCGGCGTACTGCTCCAGGCAGCGGCCACGGAAGTACGCCCGGGTGTCCTCCGGCGGCTTGTGCTCGGCTTCCCGGACGTCCGCCTCCTTAAGCAGGCGCGTCATCTTGCCCCGGGCCGCCAGACGGTTGTAGAGGCCCTTGTCCGGCCGCACGTCGGCGTACTGGAGATCCACCAGGTGCAGCCGCGCGGCGTCCCAGTCCAGGCCGTCACGACGCCGGTAGCCCTCCAGGATCTCCCGCTTGGCGACCCAGTCCAGCTCCCCGGACAGGCTCATCGGGTCGCGCTCCAGCCGGGTGAGCACGTCTTCCCACCGGGTGAGGACGTCGGCGGTCTGTTCGTCGGCGTCCGCGCCGTACCGCTCCTCGACGTACTTGCGGGCCAGTTCGTAGTACTCCATCTGGAGCTGTACCGCGGTGAGGGTCCGGCCGCTGCGGAGTGTGACCAGGTGACGCAGCTCCGGGTCGTGGCTGACCTGGTGCAGCGTGCGCACCGGCTGCTCGACCGCGAGATCGACGGCGATGAACCCGTCCTCGATCATGGAGAGCACCAGCGAGGTGGTGCCGAGCTTGAGGTAGGTGGAGACCTCCGACAGGTTGGCGTCCCCGATGATCACGTGCAGCCTGCGGTACTTCTCGGCGTCGCAGTGCGGCTCGTCGCGGGTGTTGATGATCGGCCGCTTGAGGGTGGTCTCCAGACCCACCTCGACCTCGAAGTAGTCCGCGCGCTGGCTGATCTGGAAGCCGTGCTCACCGCCGTCCTGGCCCAGCCCCACCCGCCCGGCACCGGTGATCACCTGGCGGGAGACGAAGAAGGGCGTCAGGTGGCGCACGATGTCGGAGAACGGGGTCTCCCGCGTCATGAGGTAGTTCTCGTGCGTGCCGTAGGACGCGCCCTTGTTGTCGGTGTTGTTCTTGTACAGGTGGATGGGCTGGGCGCCGGGAACCTCGGCGGCGCGTTCGGCCGCCGCGGCCATGATCCGCTCCCCCGCCTTGTCCCACAGCACCGCGTCGCGCGGATTGGTGACTTCGGGCGCGCTGTACTCGGGGTGGGCGTGATCGACGTAGAGCCGGGCGCCGTTGGTGAGAATGACGTTGGCTAGGCCGATGTCCTCGTCGGTGAGCTGGCTGGCGTCGGCGGCCTCCCGGGCGAGGTCGAAGCCGCGCGCGTCCCGCAGGGGGTTCTCCTCCTCGAAGTCCCAGCGGGCGCGGCGCGCCCGGTGCATCGCCGCCGCGTAGGCGTTGACGACCTGGGACGAGGTGAGCATGGCATTGGCGTTGGGGTGCCCGGGGACGGAGATCCCGTATTCCGTCTCGATGCCCATCACGCGCCGTACGGTCATGCGGCCCTCCTAGCCCGGGCGCCGGCCGTCGCCCGGCCGACGCTCACGTCCCGCTCGCGCATCCGCCCGTATGCGGTACCCGCCGCACTGCGCCTGGCGTCAGTAGCCCCGAGCCTAGAGGGACGCCGGGGCGGGCGGGAGCCCGCATCGGGGCGGATGGGAGTCACACGTCGAAAAACGGCCCGGCTGCGGCGGCCCGCGCGGGGCTGCCGCAGCCGGACGGTGTCGTCACTACAGGTACTGACCGGTGTTGGCCACCGTGTCGATGGAGCGCCCGGTGTCCGCGCCCTGCTTGCCGGTGACGAGGGTGCGGATGAACACGATCCGCTCGCCCTTCTTGCCGGAGATGCGGGCCCAGTCGTCCGGGTTGGTGGTGTTGGGGAGGTCCTCGTTCTCCTTGAACTCGTCCACGCAGGCGGCGAGCAGGTGGGAGACGCGCAGGCCCTTCTGGCCGTGGTCGAGGAAGGCCTTGATGGCCATCTTCTTCGCCCGGTCCACGATGTTCTGGATCATGGCGCCGGAGTTGAAGTCCTTGAAGTACAGCACTTCCTTGTCACCGTTGGCGTAGGTGACCTCCAGGAAGCGGTTCTCCTCGGACTCCGCGTACATCTGCTCCACGACCGACTGGATCATGCCCGCCACCGCCGCCTTGGCGTCGCCGCCGTGCTCGGCCAGGTCGTCGGTGTGGATGGGCAGAGTGGAGGTGAGGTACTTGGAGAAGATGTCCTTGGCCGCCTCGGCGTCCGGACGCTCGATCTTGATCTTCACGTCCAGTCGGCCCGGGCGCAGGATCGCCGGGTCGATCATGTCCTCGCGGTTGGAGGCACCGATGACGATGACGTTCTCCAGGCCCTCCACGCCGTCGATCTCGGAGAGCAGCTGCGGGACGATGGTGTTCTCCACGTCCGAGCTGACGCCGGAGCCACGGGTGCGGAACAGCGAGTCCATCTCGTCGAAGAAGACGATGACGGGCGTGCCCTCACCGGCCTTCTCCCGCGCCCGCTGGAAGACCAGGCGGATGTGCCGCTCGGTCTCGCCCACGTACTTGTTCAGCAGCTCCGGGCCCTTGATGTTGAGGAAGAAGCTCTTGCCCGCGGGCCTGCCGGTGACCTCGGCGACCTTCTTGGCCAGCGAGTTCGCCACCGCCTTGGCGATGAGCGTCTTGCCGCAGCCGGGCGGGCCGTAGAGCAGGACGCCCTTGGGCGGGCGCAGCTCGTGCTCCCTGAACAGGTCGGGGTGAAGGTAGGGCAGCTCGACCGCGTCCCGGATCAGCTCGATCTGGCCGCCCAGACCGCCGATCTTGGTGTAGTCGATGTCCGGCACCTCTTCGAGGACCAGCTCCTCGACCTCGCTCTTGGGCACGACCTCGTAGACGTAGCCCGAGCGGGTCTCCAGCAGCAGGGCGTCCCCGGCGCGCAGCGTGGTCCGCATCAGCGGCTCGGCGAGCCGCACCACCCGCTCCTCGTCGGTGTGCCCCACGACCAGGGCCCGCTCGCCGTCCTCCAGGACCTCCTTGAGCGTGACGATGTCCCCGGCGCGCTCGAATTCCATGGCCTCGACCACGTTGAGCGCCTCGTTGAGCATGACCTCCTGGCCGCGCCGCAGGTCACCGAGCTCGACACTGGGGCTGACGTTCACCCGCAGCTTGCGGCCGCCGGTGAAGATGTCGGCCGTGTCGTCCTCGTTGGCGTGGAGGAACACGCCGAAACCGGCCGGCGGCTGGGCGAGCCGGTCCACCTCTTCCTTCAGCGCTACGATCTGGTCACGCGCCTCACGGAGCGTGCTCGCCAGGCGTTCGTTCTGTGCGGAGACGCCGGCCAGGTTCGTCTGGAGCTCGACGATCCGCTCCTCGAGAATCCGAGTGTGCCGCGGAGAGTCGGCGAGCTTGCGGCGCAGGACGGCGATTTCCTGCTCAAGATAGGCGACCTGACCGGCCGGGTCTTCCGATCCCCGGCCCAGCCGGGAGCCGCGGTTGATGTCGTCGTCGTGGGCTGCCACGGTCCTCACCTCCTCTGGGGGGAGCTGGACGCTTCCTGACCCTACCTGTGGATCTCGGGGTTGAAACCCCTAGATCACCATCACGGCCAGAGTGTGTCCGATCTTCACCCTTGCGCACTCCCTCACGCCAGGGAGATACCCACCCGCCAAACATCGCCCTGGCCACGGCGATAGGGTCGGAGGGGTCAACGCCCGTCAGGGCTGGCGCCCGTGAGACTCACGCACGCAGGATGGGGCAGGCGAGATGACCGTGCAGCACACCACGCAGAACGCTGCGGAGCACGCCATGGAGACCAGCGAGCTGGAGGTCTGGATCGACCAGGACCTCTGCACCGGTGACGGCATCTGCGCCCAGTACGCCCCGGAAGTCTTCGAGCTGGATATCGACGGCCTGGCCTATGTGAAGGGCGAGGACGACGAGCTGCGCACCGAGGCGGGGGCCACCGTCCCGGTCCCGCTGCCGCTGCTGCGCGACGTGGCGGATTCGGCCAGGGAGTGCCCCGGGGAGTGCATCCACGTGCGCCGCGTGGACGACGGCGCCGAGGTCTACGGCCCGGACGCGGCCTGAGTCACACCTCGGCGCCCGCGTTCGCCCGGTCACCGTCGGCCCTGGGTCTCCCGCCGGCCGGGCTCAGAGCGAAGCCGTCCCCCTGCCACTGCCAGCGGACGCCGCGCTGTTCGTCCGGGCAGCACCGGGGCACCGACGGCGAGGAGTAGCCCAGCAGGGTCGCCGTCACCGCGTCCCCGCGGACCCGGAAATCGCTGACGGTCTGCGCGTCGGCGGGTTCCACCAGCGCCGCGGCGATGCGCGGGGTGTCGCCCCGGGCGGGGTGGGTGAGCACGTACATGCCGCTGGGTGGGGTTCCGGTTCCGCTCGCACAGCGGACCAGGGCGACGGTCTCCGCTGTCCCGTCGGCGTCGAAGTCGGCTCCCGCGTGGTCGGTGACGGTCAGCTCCCACGGGCCGCAGTCAACCGGGTAGGCGGCAGCGGCCGGGTCGGGCCCGGGGGCGGGCGCGGGCGGGGTCGCGCTGGCCCGGGCACCGGGGGGCTGGAGCAGGGCGACGGCGGCGAGGAGCGCGGCGAGCGCGGCCGCAGTGGCGAGCCAGTGGGTCAGCGAGGGGCGGCTGTGCGGGAGGGTCTGCACGCGGGGAGTCTCCTGGGACGGCGCGGGCACGGGAGGTGCGTGCATCGTGCCACACGTCACACCAGCAGGGCCGCCCGGGGGCGGCCGGAGCGTCGCTCCCGGTCACCGCCACCCGTCGCGTCACCGCCCCCGTCGCGCGAAAGGCTCGGCGTCCTACGCCGGGGGCTTGTAGTCCTCGCCGTAGGCGCCCTTGGCGGGACGGCGGCGGCGCAGCGGCGGCTCGACGCCGTCGGCCAGGCGGCGGGCGGTGAGGAGGAAGCCGGTGTGCCCGATCATGCGGTGGTCCGGGCGGACGGCCAGACCCTCGATGTGCCAGTTGCGCACCATCGTCTCCCAGGCCGCGGGCTCGTTGAACGTGCCGTGCTCGCGGAGGGCCTCGACGGTGCGCGCGAGCTGCGTGGTGGTGGCGACGTAGGCGCACAGCAGACCGCCGGGGACGAGGGCCTTGGAAACGGCGTCCAGGCACTCCCAGGGGGCGAGCATGTCGAGGATGACGCGGTCCACGTCGCTCTCGTCGAGGTGGTCCTGGAGGTCGCCGACGGTCAGCCGCCACGCCGGGTGCGCGCTGCCGAAGTAGCGCTCGACGTTCTGCCGGGCGATGTCGGCGAAGTCGGCTCGCCGCTCGTAGGAGTGCAGCATGCCCTGGTCGCCGATGGCGCGCAGCAGGAAGGTGCTGAGCGAGCCCGAGCCGACGCCCGCCTCGACGACGCGCGCGCCGGGGAAGATGTCGGCCATCGCGAGGATCTGGCCAGCGTCCTTGGGGTAGACGACGGCCGCGCCGCGCGGCATGGACAGGACGTAGTCGGGGAGCAGGGGGCGCAGCGCCAGGTAGGCGACGTTTCCAGTGGTTCGGACGACACTGCCTTCGGGAGCACCGATCAGCTCGTCGTGCGGGAAGGCACCCTTGTGGGTGTGGAAGCTCTTCCCGGCTTCGAGCGTGATGGTGTAGTGGCGTCCCTTGGGGTCGGTGAGCTGGACCTGGTCCCCGACCTGGAAGGGCCCGCGACGGCGGGCGGCACCGGTCGGTTCGGACATGGTCGTCAGCCTAGTCGAGCCGGTGCGCGGTACCGAATCGAGGGCTGGACCGAGAGCTAGGGCCGCGTCTGTCAGCGGGTGGTGGTGCGGGGGCGGCCGGGGGCCGTGGCGGGCTTGGCCATGGCGGCGACGAAGGCCCGCTCGACGTCCCCGGTGGACAGCACACCGTAGATCTCGCCCGTCTCCTCCACCACGAGAT
Organism: Streptomyces sp. JJ66; assembly: GCF_019303495.1. GTDB lineage: Bacteria > Actinomycetota > Actinomycetes > Streptomycetales > Streptomycetaceae > Streptomyces. Next base: position 29,654 of record NZ_JAEVFI010000009.1, read on the forward strand.
ACTCGGTGGCCGGGATCTCGCGCAGGTAATCCAGCAGTTCCTCGCCCGCCAGCGCGGCGTTCACCCGCAGGTCGTCGGTGAGGTCCTGGGAGAGCGTGGAGACGGCGACCCAGGGGCGGCGGTGCTCGGGGACGGAGACGATGCCCGCCTCGCGCACCAGGCCGATGGGCGCGCCCTGCCCGTCCACCACGACGAGGGCGCGGGCACCCGCCTCGTTGGCGCGGCGCAGCGCCTCGGACAGCGGGACGTCGGCAGTGACGGGCACGGCGCGGCGGGTCAGCGCACGGGCGCTCAGCTCCGGCAGCCGGGCCCGCAGCCGGGCCACGCGCAGGCTGTTCCCGGCACCGGTCCAGATGATCGCCGCGAGGATGGCCGCGAGCAGGGCGTCGGTGACCGAGCCGGTGCCGTTCTCGCCGCCCAGGCCGCCGGCGTAGGTGGCCAGCGGCAGGCCGATGAGGACGGCGACGGCCAGCGCGCGTCCGGTCCAGGCGGCGGCGACGGTACCGGTCATCGCATCGCCGCTGACCTTCCAGACGGCGGCGCGCAGCATCCGCCCGCCGTCCAGTGGCAGGCCGGGCAGCAGGTTGAACACGGCGACGATGAGATTGGAGATCATCAGCCCGGCCAGCAGCACGCCGGGGACCGTACGGGCCTGGACGCCCTGCATGCCGAGGTAGAAGGCACCGGCCAGGGCGAGCGAAAGCAGCGGCCCGACGAAGGCGAGCCAGAACTCCCGGCCCGGCGTCTCGGACTCCTTCTCGATCTCTGAGACGCCGCCGAAGAACTGGAGCTGGATGCGGCGTACCGGCAGCTTGAAGCGCAGCGCGGCCACGGTGTGGGCCAGCTCGTGCACGAGTACGGAGGCGTAGAAGGCGACGGCGAAGAACAGCGCGATGAGATAGCGCGCGCCGCCGAGCCCCGGCAGGACGCGGTCGATCTGGCCGCCGAAGACCCAGGTGATGAGCGCGGCGACCAGGAACCAGCTGGGCGCGACGTACACCGGCACCCCGAAGGGGCGGCCCATGAGGATGCCGCCGCCGCGTTCGCGGGGACGCCGCTCGCCCGGCCGCTTGCCGCCCGGGCGCCTGCCGCCCGGCAGGCGGGGCGGGGTGCCGCCGTCTGCGCCGTTGTGACCCGTGTCTGCCACTGGCTCCCCTCTGTTCCTGTGCTGCCGGTGTGCCCGGTGCTTTAGATGGTAGGTGTCCGCGTGTCAGTGGCGGGCCGTAGGGTCGTGCCTCATGGGAACCCCCGCAAGCCGTCCCGCCGTTCCGTCGCGGTCGCTCTCGCCGTCCCGGGCTGCTGATTTCCTGCGGTGCCCGTTGCTCTACCGCTTCCGCGTGATCGACAAACTGCCGCAGAAGCCCAACGCGGCGGCGGCGCGCGGCACGGTGGTGCACGCCGTACTGGAGCGGTTGTTCGACACTCCGGCGGCGCAGCGGGACGCGCCACGGGCCCGGGCGCTGGTACCCGGGGAGTGGCAGCGGCTGCTGGAGCGGCGTCCGGAGCTGGCGCAGTTGTTCGCGCCCGAGGGCGCCGATCCGGCGTCGGGGGCGGTGGACGGCGCGGAGCTGGCGCGCTGGCTGGCGGAGGCCGAGGCGCTGGTGGAGCGCTGGTTCACGCTGGAGGACCCGGCGCGGCTGGAGCCTGCCGAGCGCGAGCTGTTCGTGGAAGTGCGGCTGGAGTCGGGGCTGCGGCTGCGCGGCATCATCGACCGGGTGGATGTGGCGCCCACCGGCGAGATCCGCATCGTCGACTACAAGACCGGCAAGGCGCCCCGTCCGGAGTACGCGGACGAGGCGCTGTTCCAGATGAAGTTCTACGCGCTGGTGCTGTGGCGGCTGAAGGGGGTGGTGCCCCGGCGGCTCCAGCTGGTGTACCTGGGCAGCGGGGACGTACTGACCTACGACCCCACCGAGGCGGACCTCGCGGGCGTCGAGCGCAAGCTGCTGGCGCTGTGGGCGGCGATCGAGCGGGCGACGGAGTCCGGGGACTGGCGGCCGCGGCCGAGCAGGCTGTGCGGGTGGTGCGACCACCAGGAGCACTGCCCGGAGTTCGGCGGCACTCCCCCGCCCTACCCGCTGGTGCTGCCGCTGGCACGCGGCCCGCTGGAGGAGGGCGCGGGTGAGGAGGGTGACGCGCCCGGCGGGGCCGACATGCCGGCGCCGCGGACGTCACCGGAGGCAGCGCCGCCGGAGGGGTAGGCCAGAATGGGGCGACCGTCCGTCACCCTCAGGGGGAGTTACTTGTGGCCATCCGCGTACTGCTCGTTGACGACCAGCCGCTGTTGCGGACCGGGTTCCGGATGATCCTGGAGGCGGAACCGGACGTGGCCGTCGTCGGGGAGGCCGGGGACGGGCAGCAGGCGCTGGAGCAGGTGCGCGCGCTGCAGCCGGACGTGGTGCTGATGGACATCCGCATGCCGCGCATGGACGGCGTGGAGGCCACGCGGCAGATCACCGGCCCGGCGAAGGACGGCCCGGCCAAGGTGCTGGTGCTGACGACGTTCGACCTGGACGAGTACGTCGTGGAAGCGCTGCGGGCCGGAGCCAGCGGCTTCCTGCTCAAGGACGCGCCAGCCCAGGAGCTGGTGCAGGCGATCCGGGTGGTGGCCGACGGCGAGGCGATGCTGGCCCCGAGCATCACCCGCCGCCTGCTGGACAAGTACGCCGGTCAGCTGCCAGCGGGTGAGCAGCCGGTGCCACAAGCGCTGCACACCCTCACCGAGCGTGAGGTCGAGGTGCTGAAGCAGGTGGCCAAGGGGCTGTCGAACGCGGAGATCGCGGCGGAGCTGTTCGTCAGCGAGACGACGGTGAAGACGCACGTCGGGCACGTGCTGACGAAGCTGGGGCTGCGGGACCGGGTCCAGGCCGCGGTGTACGCGTACGAGTCCGGGCTCGTACGGCCCGGCGGCTAGCGCGCAGCCGCGCGCGGGAGTGGGGCGTGCGGGGCTGGCGCCCCGCACGCGGTGGGTCACTCCTCGGGGTTCTTGCCGATCTCCCAGAAGCGGAAGACGGTGGAGGCGTCCAGGGTCCACTCCAGGCCGGAGACGCTGTCCTGGGCGACGGCGTACTGCTTGCCCTGCCACACGGGCAGCATCGGCAGGTCCTTGGCGACGACGTCCTGGATGGCGCCGAAGTCCTCGACGGTCGCGGCGCGGCTGGCCTCACCGGCGGTGCGCGGCAGCAGCTCCTCGGTGATCCGTTCCGCGTCGTAGCCGTTGTGCAGGACGTTGCCCTCGCCGAAGAAGGGCGCGGTGAAGTTGTCGGCGTCCGGGTAGTCGGGCACCCAGCCCTTGACGTAGACGCCGTACTTGCCCGCCTCGATGTCCTTCTCGTACTGCTCCAGCTCGACGCTCTTCATCTCGGCTTCGAACAGGCCGCTGGCGTTGAGCTGCTCGGCGAGGGCGGCCATCTCCCGGTCGGTCTGTGCGCCGTAGCGGACCGGCGTGGACCACAGGGTGAGCTTCACCGGATCGGTGATGCCCTCGGCGCGCAGGGCTTCCTTCGCCTTGTCGGGCTGCGGGCGCTCGCCGTAGCGGTCGAAGAAGGCGGTGTTGTGGCCGGTGATGCCCGCCGGGACGATCGAGTACAGCGGCTCGGCGGTGCGCTCGTAGACGTCGCGGATGAGCGTCGAGCGGTCGATCAGGTAGGCGATGGCCTCGCGGACGGCGAGCTGTCCGGTGACCTCGTGGTCCATGTTGAACACCAGGTGGTGGACCTCGGCGCTGTTGCCCTGGACGACCTGGATGTCCTGCCGGGAGCTGCTGGTGCTGGCTTCCAGCTCGGCGAGGTCCTCGGTGGCCAGGTGGCGGTAGGCGACATCGACGGCCTGGGTCTGCACGGCTTCTTTGAGCTTGGCCGGGTCGTCGAAGAACTTCATCGTCATGCCGGAGTTCTGCACCTCGGCGGGGCCTTGGTAGCCGGGGTTGACCGAGAAGGCGGCTTCCTGCTCGCTGAAGCTGTCCAGGGTGTAGACGCCGGATCCGACGGCCTCGCCCTTGGTGCGCAGCTCGTCGGCGGGGTACTCGCGGTGGTCAACGATGGAACCGGCGCCCGAGGCGATCTTCTGCGGGAAGGTGGCGTCGGGCTCGTTGAGGTGGAAGACGACGGTCTTCTCGTCCGGTGTCTCGATCCGCTCGATCGTCTGCAGCATGACGGCGGGGCCGCCGGGGTCGTTGATGCGCAGGGTGCGGTCGAAGGAGTGCTTGACGTCCTCGGAGGTCAGCTCGTTGCCGTTGGAGAACTTCAGCTTGTCCTTGAGGGTGCAGGAGTACACCTGGCTGGCGTTGTCCTGGAAGCCGCACTTCTCGGCGGCCTCGGGCTGGGGCTGGGTGCCGCCCTTGGGGAAGCTGAGGAGCGACTGGAAGACGTTGTTGAAGACGAGCCAGGAGCCGGGGTCGTAGCCGGAGGCGGGGTCGGTGGCGAGCACGTCATCGGTCATGCCCATGACGATGGGTTCGCCCTGGCCCGCCCCGCCGTCGTCCGCTCCGCAACCGCTGAGCAGCGCGGCCGCCACGGCCACGCTGGTCGGGAGCGCCACCCAGGTGGCCCGATTCCTCACACGCACGTTCTCACCTTGTCTCGAATGCGGGGTCGGCTTGGTATCGCGGGTACGCCCGGTCGGGGACGGCCGCGACCCGGTGACGTCGGCCGGTGGGCCTCAGGGACGCCCGGGGCCTTCCCCGGTGCTGCTGTCGCGGGCTGCGACGGGGCTGGGGCAGCGGGCCGGCTGACGCGGTGGCGTCCGCGCGGCGCGCTGGGATGGCGGGCGGGCATGCTCAGGGCATGCCCAGGGCCAGGGCGGGGCACCGGTGGCGGCGCGCGGACCGGCCAGCGGGTTCCGCGTACGCGATGCCAGGCGCGTCCACGGTCGGGGAAGCCGGGGCCGGGGAACTGGGCGCGCACGCTCGGGGAAGCGGCGTGGTGCGGTTCATGGTCAGTGGTCTCCCTCGTGCGGCCCGGGGTGGTTCTGGGGGGTTGCGTGGGGCCGCAGCCAGACATTAGTAGTTGGCACTCAGGGCACCTGACCAGGGAACCACGCTCGCGGAGCGCACTGGAGGGGGCGTGCGCCGCCGATCCGCTATCCGGACGCGGGCACGTAGGCGGCGAGTGCGGGGAAACCGGGACAGATCGCTTCGCCGCGCCAGCGCCAGGCGCCCTGTGCGCACGGGCCGGGGGCGATGTCGACCGGTCGCACTGTGAGAAACATCACGTCTGGCGCCCGGGCAGCGAACGAAAAGTTTCAGCCACGCTGTAGGGTCCCGTGACCGGGCCTGGGCGCCGGTGACGCGGACGGTCAGGCGGGGTCGCCGACGGGCACCAGCGAGCGCAGGAACGCGAGATCGACCTCTTCCAGCGAGGTGACGAAGGTGCGCCCGGCCCCCGGCGCGACCGTGGTCACGGTGGGCACGGCGACGACCGGGCACCCGGCCGTCTCCGCCGATGTCACGCCGGTCTCGGTGTCCTCGACCACCACGCACCGGGCGGGCTCGGCGCCCAGCCGGCGGGCGGCCGTCAGGTAGGGCTCGGGGTGGGGTTTGGTGCGCTCAACCTCGTCCCCGGCGATGGTGACGGAGAAGTTCTCCGCGCCCAGCGAGCACAGCACCCGGTCCATGATGTGCCGGTGCGTGGCGGAGACCAGGGCCGTGGGCACCGCGTGGGCGGCCAGCTCGGTCAGGAGTCTGCGAGCGCCCGGCATCAGCTCCACGCCTTGCTCCAGCCGCTCGGCGAAGGCGGCGTTCAGCAGCGCCGACAGCTCCACAACGGTGATGTCGGCGCCGGTGACGCCGATGAGGTAGGCGGCGCTGCGCGTCATCGGGCCGCCCACCACCACCTCGCGGTGCTCGTCCGCCAGCTCGTGGCCGAGTTCGGCGAAGACCTGGACCTCCGCGTCCCACCAGAAGCCCTCCGAGTCGACCAGGGTGCCGTCCATGTCGAGCAGGACGGCCTGCAGGGCCGAGCCTTCGGCCGGACGGGTGGCGAGTGCCGGAATCGAGCTGGTCATCCGAAACCTCCGTGGGACACGAAGGCCGGTCCCCCACCCCACGCTCGCCTCGGCGGCGGGGGCGGACGACCGGCCGGTACCGGACTGATCATTGTACGACGACCGGCTAACGCGCGTTGAAGTACTTCGCCTCCGGGTGGTGGATGACGATGGCGTCGGTGGACTGCTCGGGGTGCAACTGGAACTCCTCGGACAGCTTCACGCCGATGCGCTCGGGCTGCAGCAGGTCGGCGATCTTGGCCCGGTCCTCCAGGTCGGGGCAGGCCCCGTAGCCCAGGGAGAAGCGGGCGCCGCGGTATCTCAGGGCGAACATGTCCTCGACGTTGTCCGGGTCCTCGCCGGCGAAGCCCAGCTCAGCGCGGACGCGGGCGTGCCAGTACTCGGCCAGCGCCTCGGCGAGCTGGACGGACAGGCCGTGCAGTTCCAGGTAGTCGCGGTAGGAGTCGGACGCGAACAGCTCCGCCGTCGCCTCCCCGATCCGGGAGCCGACGGTGACCACCTGGAGTCCGACGACGTCCGTCTCGCCCGACTCCTTTGGCCGGAAGAAGTCGGCCAGGCACAGCCGGCGGCCCCGGCGCTGGCGCGGGAAGGTGAACCGGGTGCGCTCGGTGCCGTCCTCGGCCAGGACGACGAGATCGTTACCCTCGGCATGGCAGGGGAAGTAGCCGTAGACGACGGCGGCCTCCAGCAGGTTGTCCGTCTGCAGACGGTCCAGCCAGCCGCGCAGGCGGGGGCGACCCTCGGTCTCCACCAGCTCCTGATAGGACGGGCCGTCGCCGGTGCGGGCTTCCTTCAGGCCCCACTGCCCCTTGAACAGCGCGCCCTCGTCCAGCCAGGAGGCGTACTCGGCCAGCTGGACGCCCTTGACGATCCGGGTGCCCCAGAACGGCGGGGCGGGCACCGGGTGGTCGGTGGCGACGTCGGAGCGGGTGGTGTCGTCCAGCGGGGCGGCCTCGGGCAGTCCGCCTTCCCGCCCCCGGACCCGGCGCTGCTTGAGCTCGGGCAGGGAGGCACCGGGAACGCCGCGCTTGACGGCGATCAGGGCGTCCATCAGGCGCAGCCCCTCGAAGGCGTCGCGCGCGTAGCGGACCTCGCCCTCGTACACCTCGTGGAGGTCCTGCTCGACGTAGGCGCGGGTGAGGGCGGCTCCGCCGAGGATGACGGGGTAGTCGGCCGCGAGTTTGCGCGCGTTCAGCTCCTCCAGGTTCTCCTTCATGATCACCGTGGACTTCACCAGCAGCCCGGACATGCCGATCACGTCCGCCTTGTGCTCGCCGGCGGCGTCCAGGATCGCCGAGACGGGCTGCTTGATGCCCAGGTTCACGACGTTGTAGCCGTTGTTGGAGAGGATGATGTCCACGAGGTTCTTGCCGATGTCGTGCACGTCCCCGCGCACGGTGGCCAGCACGATGGTGCCCTTGCCCGCCTCGTCCGTCTTCTCCATGTGCGGCTCCAGGTACGCCACCGCGGTCTTCATCACCTCCGCGGACTGGAGCACGAACGGCAGCTGCATCTGCCCGGAGCCGAACAGCTCACCGACGGTCTTCATCCCGGCCAGCAGCGTCTCGTTGACGATCTCCAGGGCGGGGCGCTCGGCCAGCGCGGCGTCCAGGTCGGCTTCCAGCCCGTTGCGTTCACCGTCGATGATGCGGCGCTGGAGCCGTTCGTCCAGCGGCAGCGCGGCCAGCTCCTCGGCCTTCGTCGCCCGCATCGCCTTGGTGTCCACGCCCTCGAACAGCGCGAGCAGCTTCTGCAGCGGGTCGTAGCCCTCGGCGCGCCGGTCGTAGATGAGGTCCAGCGCGGTGGTGACCTGCTCCTCTTCCAGCCGCGCGATGGGCAGGATCTTGGACGCGTGGACGATGGCGGAGTCCAGTCCGGCCTTGACGCACTCGTCCAGGAAGACGGAGTTCAGCACCATGCGCGCGGCCGGGTTCAAGCCGAAGGAGATGTTCGACAGCCCGAGTGTGGTCTGCACCTGGGGGTGGCGGCGCTTGAGTTCGCGGATGGCCTCGATGGTCTCGATGCCATCGCGGCGGGACTCCTCCTGGCCGGTGCAGATGGTGAATGTCAGGCAGTCGATGATGATGTCCGACTCGCGGATGCCCCAGTTGCCCGTCAGGTCGGCGATGAGGCGTTCGGCGATGGCGACCTTGTGCCCGGCGGTGCGGGCCTGGCCCTCCTCGTCGATGGTCAGTGCCATCAGCGCGGCGCCGTGTTCGGCCGCCAGGGCGGTGACCTTCGCGAACCGGGAGTGGGGGCCGTCGCCGTCCTCGTAGTTCACGGAGTTGATCACCGCGCGGCCGCCCAGCTTCTCCAGGCCCGCCTGGATCACCTCCACCTCCGTGGAGTCCAGGACGATCGGCAGGGTGGAGGCGGTGGCGAAGCGTCCGGCGAGTTCCCTCATGTCCGCCGCGCCGTCCCGGCCGACGTAGTCCACGCACAGGTCCAGCATGTGGGCGCCCTCGCGGATCTGGTCGCGCGCCATCTCCACGCAGTCCTCCCACCGGCCCTCCAGCATGGCGGTGCGGAACTTCTTCGACCCGTTGGCGTTGGTGCGCTCGCCGATCGCCAGGTACGCGGTGTCCTGGCGGAAGGGCACCGCCTGGTAGAGCGAGGACGCCGACGGCTCCGGGCGCGGGGTGCGCTCGGCGGGCCGCAGGTCCCGGACGCGCTCGACGACCTGGCGCAGGTGCTCGGGCGTGGTGCCACAGCAGCCGCCGACCAGGGACAGGCCGAAGTCGGTGACGAACTGCTCCTGGGCGTCGGCCAGCTCCGGCGCCGTCAGCGGGTAGTGCGCGCCGTCCTTGCCCAGCACCGGCAGACCGGCGTTCGGCATACACGCCAGCGGGACGCGGGAGTGGCGGGCCAGGTAGCGCAGGTGCTCGCTCATCTCGGCGGGGCCGGTGGCGCAGTTCATGCCGATCATGTCGATGCCCAGCGGTTCCAGCGCCGTCAGCGCGGCACCGATCTCCGAGCCGAGCAGCATCGTGCCGGTCGTCTCGACGGTGACCGAACAGATGATGGGCAGCTCCAGGCCGGTGGCGGCCAGGGCGCGCCGGGCGCCGATGACCGCCGCCTTGGTCTGGAGCAGGTCCTGGGTGGTCTCCACCAGCAGCGCGTCCGCACCACCGGCGATCATGCCCTCGGCGTTGCGCTGGTAGGCGTCGCGCAAGACGTCGTAGGAGGCGTGGCCGAGGGTCGGCAGCTTGGTGCCGGGGCCCATCGAGCCGAGCACCCAGCGGGGCCGCCCGTCGCCGTCGGTGAACTCGTCGGCGACTTCCCGGGCCAGCCGGGCTCCGGCCTCGGACAGCTCGAAGACCCGCCCGGTGATGTCGTACTCCCCCAGCGCCGCGTGGTTCGCGCCGAAGGTGTTCGTCTCCACGCAGTCCACCCCGGCCGCGAAATACTCCTGGTGCACGGAACGCACGATGTCCGGCCGGGTGAGGTTGAGGATCTCGTTGCAGCCTTCCAGCTGCTCGAAGTCGTCCAGTGTCGGGTCCTGCGCCTGCAGCATGGTGCCCATCGCGCCGTCGGCGACCACCACGCGTGAGGCCAGTGCGTCCCGGAAGGACTGGACGCGGTCTGCGTGGGTCGCTCGCGTGGGCGAGGCGGAGGTGGGCGACGTCGAGGACATCTGGGTGCTCCCTGTGGTGCGACGGCTGTCGGCTTTGCCCGGCGCGTGGGCGGCGGGCACCACGTCAGGGTATCGGGGCGGCGAACGCGGCCCGGGGGCGTTCCGCAGCGTGGACGGCCGTACCATCTGGTCGGCTACCGGCCATCGGCATGATCCGCTACCGTTCGGCAATGCCGACCGAGGGTGTCGGCGGTGCTGGGAGCCGGAGCCAGGTGTCCAGCGGAAAGCGAAGAGAGGTTGTCCGATGGCCCGGAGCATTCAGTCTCTGGAGCGGGCGGCAGCGGTGCTGCGGCTGCTCGCGGGCGGTGAGCGCCGCCTCGGCCTCTCCGACATCGCCTCCACGCTCGGGCTCGCCAAGGGCACCGCGCACGGGCTGCTGCGGACGCTGCAACAGGAGGGCTTCGTCGAGCAGGACGAGGCGTCCGGGCGCTACCAGCTCGGCGCGGAGCTGCTGCGGCTGGGCAACAGCTACCTGGACGTGCACGAGCTGCGGGCGCGGGCCCTGGTGTGGTCCGACGACCTGGCCCGCAGCAGCGGTGAGGCGGTGTACCTGGGCGTGCTGCACCACGGCGGCGTGCTGGTGGTGCACCACGTCTTCCGGCCCGACGACAGCCGCCAGGTGCTGGAGATCGGTGCCATGCAGCCCCTGCACAGCACGGCGGTGGGCAAGGTGCTGGCGGCCTACGACCCGGTGGCGCACAGCGAACTGGTCGAGGCCGGGCGGGAATCGTTCACCGAGCGGACGGTGACCTCGCTGGCCGGGCTGGAGGAGTGCCTGGACCTCACCAGGGCGCGGGGCTGGGCGTCCGATGTGGAGGAGACGTGGGAGGGGGTGGCGTCCATCGCCGCCCCCATCCACGACCGGCGCCGGCTGCCGGTGGGCGCGGTGGGTATCACCGGCGCGGTGGAGCGGGTGTGCGTGGACGGCGCGCTCCGCCCGGAGCTGGTGGCCGCCGTCCGTGACTGCGCCCGCGCGGTCTCCCGCGACCTGGGCGCCAGCCGCTTCTAGCCAGTCCCGCGTCAGCCAGGGTTCGCCCCGCCGTGGCGCCCGGGCACGGCGCCTCGTGCCGCATGAGCACGATTTGGAAACGGGGTGGAGAGGGGGTGACTGGAGTCTTGACGGGGGTGAGTGGGAGGATAAAACTGCCGTTCGGCGGTCGACATTGTCGAACACCGGACGGGACCGGTTCCGCCTTCCCCTGTGAACAAAGGAGTCGCGAGTGTCTAACTCCGACATTTTCCTCGGCGAGGTCATCGGAACCGCTGTCCTCATCCTGCTCGGCGGCGGCGTCGTCGCCGGTGTCGTCCTCAAGCGCAGCAAGGCGTTCAACGCGGGCTGGCTGGCGATCACCTTCGGCTGGGGCTTCGCCGTCCTGACCGGCGCCTACGTGTCCGTGGGCACCTCCGGCGCCCACCTGAACCCGGCCGTCACCGTGGGCCTGGCGATCAAGGAGAACGCCTGGGAGACGGTGCCGTACTACTTCAGCGGACAGCTGCTCGGCGCGATGATCGGCGCCTTCCTGGTGTGGGTCGCCTACTACGGCCACTTCGCCGCCCACCTCAGCGACCGGGAGATCGTCGGCGGTCCGGGTGCGCAGGCCACCAAGACCGCCGTCAGCGACGCGCCCGGCCCGGTGCTCGGCGTCTTCGCCACCGGCCCGGAGATCCGCAACCCCGTGCAGAACCTGGCCACGGAGATCATCGCGACGTTCGTGCTGGTCATCGCCATCCTGGTGATGGGCACCAACGAAGGGCTCGCCCTGTCCGGCGCCGGTGTGCTGATGGTCGCCCTGGTCGTCGTCGGTATCGGCCTCTCCCTCGGTGGGCCAACCGGGTACGCCATCAACCCCGCGCGCGACCTCGGCCCGCGAATCGTGCACGCGCTGCTCCCCCTGCGCAACAAAGGCGGGTCAGACTGGAGCTATGCCTGGGTACCGGTCGTCGGCCCGCTGATCGGCGGCGCCCTCGCCGGCGGGCTGTACCAGCTCGCGTTCGCCTGACCGCCGCCCACTGAAAGAGGAACAGGAGCACCGCCATGACTGAGAACCACTCCACCGCCGCCGCCCACCCCGGCTACATCGCCGCGATCGACCAGGGCACCACCTCCAGCCGCTGCATCGTCTTCGACCGGGACGGCCGCATCGTCGCCGTCGATCAGAAGGAGCACGAGCAGATCTTCCCCAAGCCGGGCTGGGTCGAGCACGACGCCTCGGAGATCTGGACGAACGTCCAGGAGGTGATCGAGGGCGCCATCCGCAAGGCGGAGATCAGCCGCGACGAGGTGAAGGCCATCGGCATCACCAACCAGCGCGAGACGACCGTGCTGTGGGACAAGGCCACCGGCGAGCCGGTGCACAACGCCATCGTCTGGCAGGACACCCGTACCGACGCGCTGTGCCGGGAGCTGGGCCGCAACGTGGGCCAGGACCGCTTCCGGCGCGACACCGGGCTGCCGCTGGCCTCGTACTTCGCCGGTCCGAAGATCCGCTGGCTGCTGGACAACGTCGGGGGGCTGCGCGAGCGGGCCGAGCGCGGCGAGATCCTCTTCGGCACCATGGACTCCTGGGTCATCTGGAACCTCACCGGCGGCCCGGACGGCGGCGTGCACGTCACCGACGTCACCAACGCCTCGCGCACCCTGCTGATGAATCTGCACACCATGGAGTGGGACGAGAAGATCGCCTCGTCCATGGACGTGCCGATGGCCGTGCTGCCGCAGATCCGCTCCTCCGCCGAGGTGTACGGCGAGGCCGCGAGCGGCGTCCTGGCGGGCGTGGCGGTGGCCTCCGCGCTCGGCGACCAGCAGGCGGCGCTGTTCGGGCAGACGTGCTTCGCCACCGGTGAGGGCAAGTCCACCTACGGCACCGGCACGTTCCTGCTGATGAACACCGGGCACAAGCCGGTCAACTCCTACAACGGCCTGCTGACCACGGTCGGGTACCGCATCGGGAACGAGAAGCCGGTGTTCGCGCTGGAGGGCGCCATCGCCGTCACCGGCGCCCTGGTGCAGTGGATGCGCGACCAGATGGGCATGATCAGCACCGCGGCCGAGATCGAGACGCTGGCCAGCTCGGTGGAGGACAACGGCGGCGCCTACTTCGTGCCCGCCTTCTCCGGCCTGTTCGCCCCCTACTGGCGCTCCGACGCCCGCGGTGTCATCGCCGGTCTCACCCGCTACGTCACCAAGGCGCACCTGGCGCGGGCGGTGCTGGAGGCCACCGCCTGGCAGACGCGGGAGATCGTCGACGCGATGGCCAAGGACTCCGGCGTCGAGCTGACCGCCCTCAAGGTGGACGGCGGCATGACCTCCAACAACCTGCTGATGCAGAACATCTCGGACGTCCTGGACGCCCCCGTGGTGCGCCCGATGGTCGCCGAGACCACCTGCCTGGGTGCCGCCTACGCCGCCGGGCTCGCCGTCGGCTTCTGGTCGGGCACCGACGAGCTGCGCGCCAACTGGCGCCGCGCGGCCGAGTGGACCCCCCGTATGGACGCGGCCGTGCGCGACCGCGAATACAAGAACTGGCTCAAGGCCGTCGAGCGGACCATGGGCTGGATCGAAGAGGAGAACTGATCGACATGAACACCATCCCGCAGAGCGTCCCCTCGCTGGGGGCGCACCCGAGCGCCGGTGCCAACCCGGGACGTGCCGAGACCCGGGACGTGCTCGCCCGGGCGACGTACGACCTGCTGGTGGTCGGCGGTGGCATCCTGGGCACCTCGGTGGCCTGGCACGCGGCGCAGTCGGGGCTGCGGGTGGCGATGGTGGACGCCGGTGACTTCGCCGGCGCCACCTCCTCCGCGTCCTCGAAGCTGGTGCACGGCGGGCTGCGCTACCTGCAGACCGGTTCGGTGAAGCTGGTGGCCGAAAACCACCACGAGCGGCGGGTGCTGGCCAAGGACGTGGCGCCGCACCTGGTCAACCCGCTGACGTTCTACCTGCCGGTCTACAAGGGCGGTCCGCACGGCGCGGCCAAGCTGGGCGCGGGCGTGTTCGCCTACTCGGCGCTCTCCGCGTTCGGTGACGGCGTGGGCCGGGTCATCTCCCCCGCCCGCGCCGCCGCCGACAACCCGGGGCTGCGCACCGACAACCTCAAGGCGGTGGCCGTCTACGGCGACCACCAGATGAACGATGCGCGGGTCGCGGTCATGACGGTGCGGGCGGCGGTGGCCGCCGGTGCCGTGGTGCTCAACCACGCCGAGGTGACCGGCCTGCGCTTCACCCGTGGGCGGGTCACCGGCGCGGAGCTGCGCGACCGGACCGACGGCACCGAGTTCGGCATCGACGCCCGGCTGGTGCTGAACGCGACCGGCCCGTGGGTGGACCACCTGCGCCGGATGGAGGACACGGGCGCGGCGCCCAGCATCCGGCTCTCCAAGGGCGCCCACCTGGTGCTCAAGCGCAAGGCGCCGTGGCGGGCGGCGATGGCGACGCCGATCGACAAGTACCGCATCACCTTCGCCCTGCCGTGGGAGGACATGCTGCTCCTGGGCACCACCGACGAACCGTACGAGGGCGACCCGGGCGAGGTGAGCGCGACCGGGGACGACATCGAGCAGATCCTGTCCGAGGCCGCCGTCTCGGTCCGCGACGAGCACCTGAACCCCGACCTGATCACCTACGCCTTCGCGGGCCTGCGGGTGCTGCCGGGCGGTCCTGGCGGCGTGGAGTCCGCGAAGCGGGAGACCGTCGTCACCGAGGGCAGCGGCGGGATGCTGTCAGTGGCTGGCGGCAAGTGGACGACGTACCGGCACATCGGCCGCACGGTGATGAACCGGCTGGCGAAGCTGCCGGGCGGGGCGCTGGCTGAGGACATGCAGCCGGTCTCCGCGCTCCCCCGCCGGACGCCGCTGCCCGGGGTGGCGAACCCGAACGCCGTCGCGCACCGCCTGCTGGTGGACCGCGAGCCCGGCGGCCGTATCGACCCGCTGACCGCGCGTCACCTGGCCACCCACTACGGGTCGCTGGCCTTTGACATCGCCCGTCTGGTGGCCGAGGACCCGGCGCTGGGCGAGCGCATCCACCCGGACGGGCCGGAGATCTGGGCGCAGGCTGTCTACGCCCGGGACCACGAGTGGGCTGTCAGCGCCGACGACGTGCTGCGCCGCCGCACCACACTCACGGTGCGCGGCCTGGACACCCCGGAGGTCAGGACCCGCGTCGAGGAGCTGCTGGAGCAGCGCCCGGCCTGACCGCCACCGCGCACCCCCGGACCTGTGTGGCAGAGTGCCTCCCCAACTGCTGCTACACAGGGCCGGGGGGTCACAGCGTGGGCTCGCGCGACGGTGTCCCTGGCGAGCGCGCGCACCGTGCTGGAGCTGGGCTTCGACGGCGTCCACCGGCGCGGCTGGGTGACGCCTGGTGGACAGCGGTATGGCCGGTCTCGGACTGCGGCGCTGACGATCCCACGCCGTAGGCTGACTCCGCGAAACTGTCCGCGACGAAGGAGGCGCTGGGTGATCGAGCTGGAGGGTGTTCCCGAGCTGGTCGACCCGGTCATGGTGGCCGCGTTCGAGGGCTGGAACGACGCGGGTGACGCGGCCTCCAGCGCGGTGGGACACCTGCACGAGGAGTGGAAGGGCGAGGTGTTCGCCGCGCTGGACGCGGAGGACTACTACGACTTCCAGGTGAACCGGCCGCAGGTGTGGCTCGACCACGGCGTGCGTAAGATCACCTGGCCGACGACGCGGCTGTCGGTCGTGCGCGTGAGCGGGGACAAGCCGCGCGACCTGGTGCTGGTGCGCGGCATCGAGCCCAGCATGCGGTGGCGTTCGTTCTGCAACGAGCTGCTGGGGTTCGCGCACGAGCTGGGCGTGGAGATGGTCGTGGTGCTGGGCGCGCTGCTCGGCGACACACCCCACACCCGGCCCGTGCCGGTCACCGGCGTCACCTCCGACCCGGATCTGGCGCGCACGCTGAACCTGGAGGAGTCGCGGTACGAGGGGCCGACGGGCATCGTCGGCATTCTTCAGGAGGCGTGCACACACGCCGGGGTACCGGCGGTGAGCCTGTGGGCCGGGGTGCCGCACTACGTCTCGCAGCCGCCCAACCCCAAGGCGACGCTGGCCCTGCTGAACCGGCTGGAGGACCTGCTGGACGTGCGGGTCCCGCTGGGCGACCTGGCGGAGGACGCGCGGGCCTGGCAGGTGGGTGTGGACCAGCTCGCGGCCGAGGACAGCGAGGTGGCGGAATACGTGCAGTCGCTGGAGGAGGCCCGCGACACGGCGGAGCTGCCGGAGGCGTCGGGCGAGGCGATCGCCCGGGAGTTCGAGCGGTACCTGCGACGGCGGCCGCCGTCCTCGCGCGGTGACGACGCCGACGACCCGGGCGAGCCGCCCGCCTAGCGTGCCCGGCCGGTGCCCGGGGTGCGCGTCGCCTGACGCGCCCGGCCCGGCTGACACGGGATGGTCCACCCGCTCGCCCGCGACCGGTGTGGGCCGGGCGAGCGGGTGCGGCACACTACGCGGCGGGTGGCGTTGACGAGCCCGGGGCGCCGCTACAGGGCGACGCCCAGCAGCGCGTCCACCGCGCGGGAGACCAGGCCCGGGGCACCCTCGTCCGTGCCGCCGTCCGCGTGCTGGCGCTGCGCCCACGCGTCCACGGCCGCCAGCGCGCGGGGCGCGTCCAGGTCGTCGGCGAGAGCGGCGCGGATCTGCTCGACGAGCTCCTCCGCGGGCGGTCCGTCGGGCCGGGAGACGGCCGCGCGCCAGCGGGCGAGGCGGGCGACGGCGGCGTCCAGTACCGCGTCGGTGTACTCCCAGTCGGCCCGGTAGTGGTGGGCCAGCAGGGCCAGCCGGATCGCGGCGGGATCAGTGCCGTCGCGGCGCAGGGTGGAGACGAAGACGAGGTTGCCCCTGGACTTCGACATCTTCTCGCCGTCGAGGGCCACCATCCCGGCGTGCACGTAGGTCTGCGCGAAGGGGTGGCTGCCGGTGAGGGCCTGGGCGTGCGAGGCGCCCATCTCGTGGTGCGGGAAGGCCAGGTCGGAGCCGCCGCCCTGGAGATCGAAGCCCATGCCGAGGTGTTCCAGCGCGATGGCGACGCACTCGATGTGCCATCCGGGCCTTCCCTGGCCCAGGGAGCCGCCGTCCCAGTGTGGTTCGCCGTCGCGGGCGGCCACCCACAGCAGCGGGTCGAGCGGGTTCTTCTTGCCCGGGCGTTCCGGGTCGCCGCCGCGTTCGGCGGACAGGGCGCGCATGGTGGCGGCGTCCAGCCCGGAGACCTCGCCGAAGTGCGCATCGGCCGCCACGGAGAAGTAGATGTCGCCGTCGAGTTCGTAGGCGGCACCGGCCTCGCGGAGCCGTTCGACGATCGGCACGATGGCCGGTATCGACTCCACGGCGCCGATGAACTGGCGCGGCGGGAGCATGCGCAGGGCGGTCATGTCCGCGCGGAACAGGGCCGTCTCGCGCTCGGCGATCTCGGTCCAGTCCTGGCCGGTGGCCACGGCCCGCTCCAGCAACGGGTCGTCGATGTCGGTGACATTCTGCACGTAGTGGACCTGGCGCTTGGTGTCGAGCCACACGCGCTGGACGAGGTCGAACGCGTTGTAGGTCGCCGCGTGACCCAGGTGGGTCGCGTCGTACGGCGTGATGCCGCAGACGTAGAGGCGGGCGACGGGACCGGGGGTGAGTCTCACCCGACCGCCGGAGGCGGTGTCGTGGATCGCGAGGTCGCGGCCGCTGCCAGGCAGGGCGGGGACCTCGGATGCGGGCCAGGCATGCATGGTCATGAGCGTAACCGCACGGCGGTTCTGGCATCGAACGGGCCGGGCCTGGCGGATGCGGCTGGCCGAAAAGGCGTTCTTGCGCGCGGACGCCGGTGTGGCCGGTGGAAAGTTCCGGGGCAGAGCCGGGGCTGGGTCACACCGGCGGCCACGGGATGGCGGGCCAGTCGCCGCTGGGCAGCGGGTGCCGCCCACTGCTGAGCAGACCCGCCACCCGCTTGCGCAAGGCCTCCAGCTCGACGTCGCTGAGCAGTGCGGCCAGCTGTCCGGCCAGGGGCGCGCCGGGCGTGAGGGCGCTCGTCAGACGGTGCAGGGGGTCGCGGAGAGCGTCGGGCAGCGGCTCGCCCGCCCAGCCCCACAGCAGGGTGCGCAGCTTGTCGTCGGTGTGGAAGGTGACGCCGTGGTCGATGGCGTAGAGCCGCCCGTCGGGCAGGGGCAGCAGGTGGCCGCCCTTGCGGTCGGCGTTGTTGATGACGGCGTCCAGCACGGCCAGGCGGCGCAGGCGCGCGTCGTCGGCGTGCACCAGCAGCGCGGTATGCCCGGGTTCGGTCTCCGCGAAACCGATCGCCTTCCAGCCGGGCTCGGGCTGGTCACCGGCGACGAGCGCGAGCAGGCCGTCGGCACCGCTGGGGGGCGCCTCGTCGGCGTCGGGAGGCGGGCCGATCCACTGCTGGCACATGCCCTGGCCGAACGGGCCGTCGCGCAGCACCGTGGGCGGCACCAGCTCCCAGCCCAGCGCCCGGCACACCGCGTAGGCGGCGACCTCGCGGGCGGCGAGCGTGCCGGACGGAAAGTCCCACAGCGGGCGCTCTGCGGCGACGGGCTTGTACACGCAGGGCAGGGTGGTGCCGTCGGCGGTGACGGTGCCGTAGAAGACGCCGTTGGACGCGTCGGCGATGCGCCCGGCGAGCGTCAGCTCACCGTCGGCAAGCAGCCGGGCCGCGGCCTCGGGAGCGGGACCCGGGGCGGCACCGGCGGGCTGCGGAGACTCGGGGTGGTTCACGCTTCCCCGCGGCGGTACCCGTTCTGGCGCGGGCAGACGTGACCCTCCGGGTCCAGCGGGAGGCTGCACAGCGGGCACGGCGGGCGGCCCGCGTTGACGACCTCCATGGCGCGCTTGGCGAACGCCCGCGCCATCGGCCCGGTGATGCGCACGCGCAACATCGGCGGCCCGTTCTCGTCGTCGTGCAGCAGCCGCTCCTCGGCCTCGGCCATCGACTCCTCGGACTCGGCCTCCACCGCGACGAGCGCCTGCGCCTCGACGACCATGCGCTCGCTGTCACTGTCCCAGGCCAGCGCCATCGTGCCCACGCGGAACTCCTCGTCCACCGGCGAGTGCAGCGGCTCGCTGTCGGTCAGCTCGCTGGGCGCGACGGCCGGGACGGCGGTGCTGCCGCCGCTGCGCCGCACCACCTCGTCCAGCAGCTCGTCGATCCGCTCGGCCAGCGCCTCCACCTGGGCCTTCTCCAGCGCGACGCTCGTCGTGCGGCCCTCGGCGGAGGCTTGGAGGTAGAAGGTGCGCCGTCCGGGCAGCCCGACCGTGCCGGCGACGAATCGGTCCGGCGGGTCGTAGAGGAACACCTGACGGGACACGTCCTGCTCCAGAGCACTAGATAATTGGGGTTCAGTGGCACCCTACTGCGCCGGGTGATCCACTGACTCACGCACCGCCCCCGACCGCGGCGTCACTGTCGCTGCCCGGGGCGGGTGCGGTGCCCCCGGCCTCCCCCTCGGGCTCACGCGGGGCGAGCGCGGCGAGGCTGCCGGTGTCGCCCAGGCGCACCAGGAAGGGGCGCAGCGGGGTGTAGCGGATCGCGGTGACGGAGCCGGGCTCGACGCTCACCCGCTGGAAGAGGTCCAGGTGCAGGCCGAGGGCGTCGGCGACGACCGATTTGATGATGTCCCCGTGGGAACACATCAGGTACACGGCATCCGCGCCGTGCTCGGCGGTGACGCGCTCGTTCCAGTCGCGCACGGCGTCCACGGCACGCTGCTGCATGCCGCGCATCGTCTCCCCGCCGGGGAACGTGACGGAGCTCGGATGCTGCTGGACGGCGGCCATCAACGGCTCCCCGGCCAGCTCGCTGAGCTTGCGGTTGGTCCAGTCGCCGTACGCGCATTCGGCGATCCGCTCATCCTCGTACAGCGGCAGGTCCGGGCGGGCGTCGGCCAGCGGCTGGAGCGTCTGGCGGCAGCGCAGCAGCGGGCTGTGGACGGCCAGGGCCAGCGGCAGGTCGGCGAGCCGGGCGGTCAGCGCGGCGGCCTGGGCCTCACCCTGGTCGTCTAGGGCGACGCCGGGAGTGCGGCCCGCGAGCAGGCCGGAGGTGTTCGCGGTCGATCGGCCGTGGCGCACGAGCAGCAACGTGGGCATGGGTGCCAGGGTAGGCGCCGCCGACACGCGGCGGGCAGCGGTGCCGCTGGGGCGGGTGTCCGGGTGGTGCCCGTAACCCGGGGCGGGGGGCGGGCGTTGGGATGGTGACGGCCGTGGCGGGGTTGACCCCGAGCCCCCACCACGGCCGCAGATCTGCCCGGGGCGCGTTGCGCGGTGCCGGAGGCGTCACGCGGTGCCGGAGCGCTCCAGGGCCTCGACGCCAGCGCGGAGTGCGGCGATGCGCTCGTCCAGGGTGAACCCGGCCGGGGCGAGGGACAGCGTGGTGACACCGGCTTCGGCGTAGGCGCGCATGCGGTCGGCGACGCGCTCGACGCTGCCCAGCAGCGTGGTGGAGTCGATCAGCTGCTGCGGGACGGCCGCGGCGGCGCCGTCCTTGTCGCCAGCCAGGTACCTGTCCTGGATCTCGGCGGCTTCCTTCTCGTAGCCCATGCGCTGGGCGAGCTTGTTGTAGAAGTTCTGCTTGCGGCTGCCCATGCCGCCGACGTACAGCGCGGTGTAGGGCCGGAAGAAGTCGGCGAGGGCGCTGATCTGGTCGTCGTCGCCGATGGCCATGGGGACGGTGGGGCAGATGTCGAAGCCGTCCAGGTCCTTGCCCGCGGTGGCCCGGCCCGCGCGCACCGGGCCGAGCGTGGTGGCTTCGGCGTGCTCGGGGGCGAAGAAGACCAGCAGGGCGCCGTCGGCGATCTCACCGGTCTGCTGGAGGTTCTTCGGGCCGATCGCGGCGATGTAGAGCGGTACGTGATCGCGCACCGGGTGGACGGTGAGCTTGATCGGCTTGCCGGGCCCGTCGGGCAGCGGCAGGGTCCAGTGCTCGCCAACGTGGGTGAGGCGCTCGCGGGACAGCGCCTTGCGGACGATCTCGACGTACTCGCGGGTGCGGGAGAGCGGCTTGTCGAACTTCACCCCGTACCAGCCCTCGGAAACCTGCGGCCCGGAGACGCCCAGGCCCAGGCGGAACCGGCCGCCGGACAGTGAGTCCAGCGTGGCGGCGGTCATCGCCGTCATGGCCGGGGTGCGGGCGGGGATCTGGAAGATGCCCGAGCCGACGTCGATGCGTTCGGTCTGCGCGGCGACCCACGCCAGCACCGTGGGCGCGTCCGAGCCGTAGGCTTCGGCTGCCCAGCACACGGAGTAGCCGAGCCGGTCGGCTTCCTGAGCGACAGCGAGGTTGTCCTGGTCCATCCCGGCGCCCCAGTAGCCGAGGTTGATCCCGAGCCTCATAACCACTCCCTTACTTTCCAGTAACACGGTGGTGTGCGGGACTGTACGCGACCGGCGGAAGCACTCTCAACGGTCATGAAGCCGCGCCAGCGCGCCGCGGTGGCCTGCGCGCGTCGCGGCTCGGTCTGGGTTCCCCTGGCTTCGGCCAGGCAGCCCGGCGGGCAGGACGGGGCAGCGCGGCGGACGGCGACGCTGGCGGGCGCGCGGACGACCGAGCAGTTCACGGAGGCGCTGTCGGTGGAGACGCTTAGTCTTCCAGACGAGATCATCCGGACGCTGGAGGACGGGTCGGCCCCGGTGCACCGCCAGCCCGACCACGACTGGAGCACGCTGTGAGCACCTCCGAGGACACGCCCCGCGAGACCGGCCACGCGGGCCTGACGGACCGCCGCGCGGGCGGGGAAGGGGACGCGCGGAGCGGGGACGGCGCACCGGACGCGCGGGGCAGCCAGGGCGCGGCCAGGGCGGACGAAGCTGAGCGCGGGCCGGGTGCCGGGAGTGGTGGGCCGGCCGGCAAGGCCGCGGAGCTGATGGCCGCCGTGCGGGCGGTGGAGAGCGGGGAGCGGTCGGCGGCCGAGTTCTACGCCGCGCCCGAGCCGCCGCGCGCGCCCCGCCCGGCCCCGGCCGCCCCGGCGCGTCCCGGACCCGCGCGATCCGGCCCGGAGGCGGGCGCGGGCGAACCGGTGGCGGTGCCGCCGGAGGTGCCGCAGGTCCTCGCCTCCGGTGGCGCACCCGAGTCGCTGGCCCCGGCCGTGGCCCACGCCCTGGGTCCTGGCGCCGCGAAGGAGCTGCGGGAAGACCCGTGGCGGCTGCTGGCCGTCGCGGGCGTGCGGCCCGAGCAGGCGGACGCGTTCGCCACGGCGCTGGGGGCCGAGAGCAGCCCGGGCGAGCCCCGGCGGGCGCAGGCGCTGGCGCAGTGGCTGCTGGAGCGCGCGGCCCGCTCCGGCCACACCGTGCTCGGCGCCGGGGCGCTGGCGCGCGGGCTGGCCCAGTACGGCGTCCCGCAGCCGGAGGAAGCGGTGCGCGAGGCGGTGGACACCGGGGCGCTCCTGGTATTCGAGGGCGAGCCGGAGGACGCCGAGGCGCCGGTGCCGCTGTTCGTGGGTCTGGAACGCTGGGCGCTGGCGGAGGAAAGCCTCGCGGACGGCCTGCACCGCCTCCTGAGCACCTTCGCGGCCCCCGGGGAGGAGGAGACGCGGCGCTGGGCCACGGCGGGCGGGGCCGCGCCCTCGCCCTCGGCGGCCGAGCTGGTGCGGGCGGTGGCGGGCAGCGGGCTCGTGGTGCACACCGGCGGCGAGGCGGCCCGGGGGGAACCGGCGGCCGTCGTGGCCGCCGCCCGGGCCGTGGGGCTGCGCGCCTGCGCGGCGGTGCACACGGTGCAGGGCAGGCAGCGGACGGCGGCGCTCATTCCGGCAGCCCCGCGGGCTAGCTCCTCGGACGCCTCGGCGGACCCGGGCGCGCCCGGGGGCACGGAACCGCCCGACCCGTCCGGCGGCCAGGGGGCAGGGGCCGCGCACCCCGGCCCCGGTGTGCGGACGGCGGACGAACCGGGCAGGCAGGCAGCGGAGGAGCCCGGCGGGGAGGCTGCCGTGACCGTCGCCGGGCTGCTGAGCGGGCGGGAGGGCCCGGGGCGGCAGGAGGACGGCACGCTCGCGCTGGACGTGCTGGCCGTGCTCGACGCGCCGCTGCTGGACGTCGAGACCGCCGCCGCGCTGGTGGAGGCGCTGCCGGACGGGGCACGGCTGGTCCTCAGCGGTGACCCGGCGCTGCTCGGCTCCGCTGGCCCCGGTGAGGTGCTCGGCGACGTGCTGGCGGCACAGGTGTGCCCGCGGGTGGTGTCCCGCACGCCCGATCCGGGCCCGCTGGGCGAGCTGGTGTCGGAGGTCGGCGTCGGCGAGCTGACGCAGGTGGAGGCGCCGGGCAGGGAGGTCGTCATCGTGCCGGTGCGGGAGGCGGCCGAGGCCGTGCACCGCACCGTGCAGCTGGTGGCCGACTCGGTGCCGCGCGCGCTGGGCATCGAGGCCGCCGACACCCAGGTGATCACGCCGGGGCACGGAGGCGGGGCGGGCACGCGGGCGCTGAACGCCGCGCTGAAAGAACGGCTCAACGCTGGCCCCGGCCGCTTCGGCGGTTTCGACCCGGGCGACCGGGTGGTCTATTCCGTGGCGCCGGGCCGAGTCGTGCTCGGGGCCGTGGCGGGCGCGGACGAGCGCGGGCTGCGGGTGGCGGGGGCGGACGGCTCGGCGTGGACGGTGGCCAGGGACCGCGTGGGCGTGACCCTGCGGCACGGCTGGGCGATCACCGCGCACCAGGCCGCGGGCCTGCGCTGGCCCGCGGCGGTGGTGGTGCTGCCGGGCGACGCGGTGGAGGCGCTGGACCGGCCGTGGGTCTACACCGCGTTCGGGCGGGCAGAGCGGCACCTGTCGGTGGTGCATGGCGTGGACTCCGCGCTGCCGCGTGCGGTCGCGGAGCGGCCGGGGGCGCAGCGCACGACGCGGCTGCGGACGCTGTTGCGCCCCCGGCCGGGGGCGGAGGATCAGCGGGCTGAGACGGCCGGTGCGTCATCCTCCGGTTCCTCGTCGCCTTCCTCGTCACCGTAATCGCCGTCGTCATCGCCGTCGTCCTCGTCGGCTCCGCCCTTGGCGGGGATGCTCTCGTCCTCGTCGAAGACGGTGCTGATGTCATAGCGGCAGACGACGCGGGCGGGGTCGGCTCCGTCGAAGGGCTGGTCAAGCCACTCCCCCGGCTCGGCGGGCTCGTCGTCGGCGACGACCCACAGGGTGGAGTCGCCCTCCTCCAGGCCGAACTCCCGGTGCCGGGTGGCCAGCTCGTCGGGCTCGAACTCACCGAAGATCACCCCGAGCGCGGCGTGCACGCTGCTGCCCGGGGTCTCCGCCTCGCCCTGCGTCAGGTCCACGGCGTCCGGGTCCAGATCGGTGACGCGCTGGGCCTGGGCGAGCAGGCGCAGGGTGTCGCTGACGGTGTAGTCGCGCCGCATGTAGACGCTCAGCGCGGTCGGTTCGTCAGGTCCGAGGTAGGCGTGGGTGCTCTCGTCGTTCGGGATTTCGAAGGGCGTGACCTCGTCGTAGGCGCCGTACAGCAGCGCGTCATACGCCTCCCCGGCGGCAGCGAGGGCGTCGTAGGCGGCGTTGACGGCGGCGTCGGCGGCAGCCCCGCGGGTGCCGCGGGCGCGGCGTTCGATAGCGGCGAGGTGACGGTCGAGGGCGGACTTCAGGGCTTCCACGGACGCGCGTACCTCGGCAGCGGTGGGCTGCGCAACATCAGACATACAGCAGACGCTATCCGTAGCCGGGCCCCATCCGCACAATGGATGCGATGCCGGAATATGAATTTCGCGATGTGTACGTACCGCGTGGGGTCTCCCGGAGCGCCGCCACGCGTCTGCTGACCGACCAGGCCGAGTACGGCCACTGGGAGCTGGACCGGCTGCGCCTGAACCCGGACGGCAGCCGCCGGGTGCGGCTGCGCCGCCGGATCATCCGCCAGCTGCGGGCGACGTGGTGAACCGCACGGGTCGGCGTCCCCCCTGAACAGCCCTGCGGGCCCCGCCGTGACGGCGGGGCCCGCAAGGGGCGTGCGCGCGTGGGGTCAGCGCTGGGCGGCGACGCGGGCGCGGCGGTACAGCACGTAGCCGCCGAGCATCATGCCGACGCCCACCGGGAGCACGGTGCTCAGGCTGGACGCGCCGGTCTCGGCGAGCTGGCCGTGCGGCTCGGAGCGGTCACCGGCCGGGGTGAGGTTGTCCTTCCCGGCGTCGTGCTCCTTGTCCTCGGGCTGGTTGACACGCGGCGCCTCGGGCTTCTCACCCTCGGGCTTCTCACCCTCGGGCTTCTCGTGGTCCGGCTTCTCGTGATCGGGCTTCTCGTGATCGGGCTTCTCGTGGTCCGGCTTCTCGTGATCGGGCTTCTCGTGGTCCGGCTTCTCGTGGTCCGGCCACTCGTGGTCCGGCTTCTCCGGAGAGCCGTTGTTCACGCACTTGTTGCCGAACGCCGGGTTGAGGACGCCGATGACGTCAACACTGTTGCCACAGGCGTTCACCGGCACGTGGATGGGGGCCTGGATGGTGTTGCCCGAGACCACGCCGGGCGAGTTCGCCGCCACGCCGTCGGCATCGGCGCCGCCGCCACTGCGGTCACTGGAGCCGTGGTGGCCGTGGTGCCCGTAGTGGTCGTGGTCGCCGTCGTTCTCGCACCTGTTGCCGAACGCCGGGTTGAGGATGCCGATGACGTTCACGGTGTTGCCGCAGATGTTCACCGGCACGTGCACTGGCACCTGGATGGTGTTGCCCGAGCCCACACCGGGCGAGTTGGCGGCGGCACCGTCGGCGTCCGCGTCCGCTTGGGCCGCGCCGCCGGTGAGGGCGAGCACCCCGCCCGCGGCCACGATGGTGATCAGGCCCTTCCTGGTGACCTGTCGCATGGTTGCTTCCTGTCTTCTTGCTGGCGGGACGGCGAGCGGTTCCGCGTAGGCCGCGGGCCTCGGCTCGCCGGAACTGACAGCCCCGGAGCGCATGGCTCGCGCTCCGGGGCTCGGCATCAAACCCTCACGGGCTCAGTCAACTGCGACGTCAGTCGTTGATGCAGACGTTGCCGAAGGTCGGGTTCAGCACGCCGATGACATCGATCGTGTTGCCGCACAGGTTGATCGGCACGTGGACCGGCACCTGGATCACGTTGCCGGACACGACGCCCGGGGAGTTGACAGCGGCACCGTCGGCGTCGGCGTCGGCGACGGCAACGCCCGCACCCGCGAGAACCAGGCCACCGGTGGCAGCCGCAGCGGCGACGACCTTCTTGATCATTGTTCCTCCTTGTTGGCAATGCGATCCCAGCCACGGACCGCACCCCATGTAACGAGGAGTGCAGGGTGGGGCTACGTTTCAGAGGCGGCATTCACCCGTGATAGTGAAGGTCGCACAGACGCGCGAGGGCCAGCATCCGCACGCGTCCGGCGAAACGCCTGGTCAGGACGGTTTCAGCACTGGTCGATGAACCGGTCGAGCACCCGCACGCCGAACTTCAGCCCCTCCACGGGGACGCGCTCGTCCACCCCGTGGAACATCCCGGCGAAGTCCAGCTCCGGCGGCAGCTTGAGCGGCGCGAAGCCGAAGCAGCGGATGCCCAGGTCGTCGAACTGCTTGGCGTCGGTGCCGCCGGAGAGCATGTAGGGCACCGCCCGGGCGACCGGGTCCTCGGCGACGAGCGAAGACTGCATCGCCGCCACCAGGTCGCCGTCGAAGGTCGTCTCCAGCGCCTTGTCCGCGTGCACGTCCTCGCGCCGGACGCGGGGACCGAGCACCCGGTCGAGGTCGGCCAGGAACTCCTCCTCGTGCCCGGGCAAAAAGCGCCCGTCCACATGCGCGGTGGCCTGGCCGGGGATGACGTTGACCTTGTAGCCCGCGCCGAGCTGGGTGGGCGCGGCGGTGTTCTGCAGGGTGGCGCCGATGATCTTGGCGATGCCGCCCAGCCTGGCCAGCGTCTCCTCCATGTCCTCCGGGTCGAGTTCGACGCCGAGCGCGTCGGAGAGCTCGTCGAGGAAGGCGCGGACCGTCTTGGTCACGCGGACGGGGAACTTGTGCCGCCCCAGCCGTCCGACGGCCTCGCACAGTTCGGTGATGGCGTTGTCGTTGTTGGTCATCGAGCCGTGCCCGGCGGTGCCGTCCACGGTGAGCCGCATCCAGTGCATGCCCTTCTGCGCGGTCTCGATCAGGTACAGGCGCAGGTTCTCGTTGACGGTGAAGGAGAAGCCGCCCACCTCGCCGATGCCCTCGGTGACGCCCTCCAGCAGCTCGGGCCGGTGATCGACCAGGTAGCGGGAGCCGAGGCGTCCGCCAGCCTCCTCGTCGGCCAGGAAGGCGAGCACGATGTCGCGCGGTGGTGTGCGGCCGGTGCGCACGCGGTCGCGGATAACGGCGAGCGTCATGGCGTCCATGTCCTTCATGTCCACCGCGCCGCGCCCCCACACGCAGTCGTCGGCGATCTCACCGGAGAACGGGTGGTGCCGCCAGTCGTCGGCGTTGGCCGGGACGACGTCGAGGTGGCCGTGGATGAGCAGTCCGGGGCGGGACCGGTCAGCTCCGGGGATGCGTACGACCGTCGAAGCCCGGCCGGGGCGGGACTCGAAGATCTCCGGTTCCAGCCCCACGTCGGCGAGCTGCGCCGCGACGTACTCGGCCGCCGCCCGCTCACCGGGTCCGCTGTCGTCGCCGTAGTTGCTGGTGTCGATGCGGATGAGGTCGCGGCAGATGCCGACAACTTCCTCCTCACCGGTGACGCCGGGGACGCCGCTTAGGGCCGGGGTCGCGCTCGACTCGCTCACACTGCCTCCAGGGGGTGACTTCGTTCCGTTCCCCATCCTGACCCGTCCCGCGCCCCGCCCCAAGACCAGGGTGATCAGCGGGCCGGTATCCAGTGCTATCGTGGGCGGCGCGCCGAGCGGCACGGCCCGCACGGCCCACCGGTCCGGGTGGCGGAATGGCAGACGCGCTAGCTTGAGGTGCTAGTGCCCGTTAAGGGCGTGGGGGTTCAAGTCCCCCCTCGGACACCAACTAGGACCCCGGCTCGCCTGGGGTCTTTCTGTTTCTTTGGCTGTGGCGTGTCCAACCACGTGACGGAATCTCCCGGGCCACCTTGTACCGGCACATCGGTGAGAGTGCCTGAGGCAGGGGTACGGAAGCCGGACGCCAGGCCCCGGCGGAGGGAAGCCCGCCAGGGCTCCGGGATCAGTTCGTCACCTCAGAGGGCAGCGGGAAATTCTTCCGCTACCGCGTCCATCAGGAGTTCATCGCAGGGCCGACCGCGCCAGTAGCCGGACTGACGCAGGCGACCGGCGGGTTTGAACCCGGCCTTCTCATAGGCGGCGAGCCCTCCTGCGTTGGGCTCCAGTACCTTCAGCCAGACCATCCGCAGCGCGGCGTACTCGAATGCCCACCGCAGCGTCAGGGCCGTCGCCTCCGTGGCCAGCCCTTTGCCTCGCGCGTCCGGCGCGAGCAGGATGACGTACTCGGCGGTTCGAACGGCTGGGTCGATCTGGAGGGTGGTGAGACCGACCGGAGTGCGCTCCTCAGTCGTGATCACCTCGAACTGGGGGAAGTCCCGGTTCCGTCCGGCCGCTTCCCATCCGCCGGCACGGACCTCCCAGGACTGGGGGACCTGTGTCCCGAAGCCCAGGATCGTGCCGGGGTCGTTCTCCCAGCGGTGGTAGTCGGGCAGGTGGTCGCGGTCCGGCATGGCCAGGCTGACGCGCTTGCCCGGGAGCAGGATGTACGGGTCGGTCATCGATACCTCTTCGACGTTGGCTCTGGCCCGTTGATGGGCGAGTAGTCCCCAGTGTGAGCCGGTTCCTCGACGGGCTGACCGTGAACGTCACAGATCCACGCGTGCATCCGAATCGGATCGGTGGCGACGCCGTGCCGCCAGGCTCCTCCACGACCGCCAGCCGCCAGCAGGAGCGCGGCTGTCGTGGACTCCTCCAGACATGCCACACGGGCGGGGAACAGGCGCGCGGCCCAGCGGACTGACCGGACTGCCAGGCTGGCGTGCGCCCGGGTCGGGCGAGGGAGGTTGCCGCCTGCTTCCGCCAGCCGTACCAGGCGGCCGAAGCTCGTGCGCCCTCGTCCCAGATGGCGCGTTGCGAGGGTGCCCGCGAGAAGCACGCTCGCCGCGATGCGCCACGACCACGGGGGCGGTGCCAGAGCGGCCAGCCGTGCGGCTGACTCACTCGTCCCCCATGAGGTTTCCGAAGGACGGACCGTGACGGGGGCGGGTGCTTCGCTGTGTTCCAGGCTGTCGAGCCAGCGCGAGAGGGAATCGCCGGTAAGGACCATGGTTGTTCCGGTCCGGTAGTTCACGACTACGCCCGCCGCTCCGGTCAGTGCGGTACGGGTGTGACGGCCCGGAGCGGGGACCTTCACGGCCTGTCCTCCCAGCGGACTCGTTCGGTTGCGGTGTCGCTGATACGTAGCCATAGCTCGGTGCCGAGCAGCGGTTCGAGTAGTCCCCAAGGAATGTCCACTCCGAGCACGGCGCGCCGGAGAAGCGAGCGGAGGACCGCCGGGTGTACAAGTCCGAGGTCCGCCAGGTACCCGTCAGCCAGCTCCAGGACGTTCGCCTGGTTAGCACGTAGGCCGTGGTGGTGGTCCACCGCGAACAGCCCTTTTGAGCCGCGCCGCACCACCTCCCCGGGCAGAAGGCCCACGACCGCATCGGCAAGCAGCGGCTTGTACCGGCGGGCCGACCATCGGTCCGAGGCAGGGACCGACATCACCGCTTCCAGAACCCGGGCGTCCGTGTACGGGTTGTGCATCTCGATGCCGTACGCCCCGGCAAGCTGGTTCTCCGTCGCGGCGGTACGGCCGACGTACCGTGCTTCGGCGAGAAGGTGGCGGTCGGCGTAGTCCAAGCCGTCAACGTCCGTCTCCGGCGAGATGACCGACGCGGCCAGGGTGGTCGCCTGGTGGGTGAGCCAGGGCTTCGGGAGCGCTACGCCTGCCAGCCGATCGGGCGCGTTCCAGGCCGCCGCCACAGCAGGCCAGGGGCTCGAACGGTAGAGGCGGCTCCACGCCTGAGCATCACGCGCTAGGCGGACAAGGCGGCCGGAGCGGGCCAGATCTGCCAGGTGGACCGGAGGCGGCATGAACAGGGTGTCACCACCATCCCCGGTCAGATGCACGGAAGCACCCTCCTCCGACAGTAGAGCGAACTCGTGGCAGAGCTGCGCGACGGTCACGGCGGACGGTGCCGGCTCGTCGGTCAGGACCAAGGCGTCCAGGTCGGTGAACGGAAGGTGCTCGCGCCCCAGGGCCATGAACCGGTGCCGGATGGAGGGGAACGCACGGGCCACTGTGCGGGCGTGGTCCACGTCCCCACCCGACTCCCGGTCCTTGGGGTGGAAGGTGACTCCCAGGACTGGCCCGCACTGCGCGGCATAGGCCGTGAGAGTGCTGGAGTCCAGACCGCCGGACAGGTCAGAGGAGACTTCCCGCCCGCTCACCCGGACCAGCACGCCGCCCGACAGGTCGAGTCGTAACCTTTCCACCACCTCCGACCACGTGGAAGAACATGGCCGCCAGTACGGCACGGAGAACGGCGACCCGTCACGCGGAGCCGTCCACCGGAAGCCCGGCGGTATCTGCACTACCCCGGTCCATGCCGACCGCCCCGGGACACAGGCGGTCGGGTGTGCGAGGTGGGCTGCCAGCCAGGCCGTGTCCGGCCGACTCCCCAACAGGGAGGCGAGCGCCAAGGAACTGGAGGCCCACACGGGCACGCCATCGACTTCTGCCACGTACAGGGGGCAGGAGCCTGCCGGGTCGGCCCACAGGGTGAACGATCCCGCGCCGTCGTCCAGGGCAAGGGCATAGGAGCCAGGCCAGGCCGATGCCGCCGCGTCGAACTCTCGCAAGTCCGTGGAACGGACCAGCCGCTCAAGTTCCGGGTTCGTCGCTCCGCACGGGCCGAACACCCCCAACCTCCGCCCGCCCTCGCTCTCCGCCTGACGCACCGTAGTGCCCACGGCCCAGGCGTCCGGCTTCTGCCATAGGGCATCAGCGCCCACGGGTCTCGGGGCCTTGCCATAGGGGGCGAGTGCCCCACCGAACCAACGCATGCCGTCACCTCCTTCTGCGAGTGGCAAAGGGCGCGGCGGCACCCCGCGGGAATGCCGCCGCCGGGCGTCAGGCCCCGTAGGGCGAGCGCTTGTTCTCCACGCTGGAGTTGGTGTTGCCCTTCGTCAGGCGCGTCGCGTCCTCCAAGGGCACGACCTCCTCCTCCGGCTCGGTGTCGAGCTGGGAGCGGTTCTCCATGGTGTTCACCTCCGTTCGATATCCGTAGGGCGTGGAGGGGCGGCAGCCCCTGCACGGTGGTGCAACCTCCCGGTGCGAGTGATGCGGCCCGGGAGGAGCGTGGGCTGGATCGCTGCGTGCTCCACGCAGCTCCCCTCAGCCGGTCGGTTTCTGGTCCGGTACCGACCGATCGGTCAGGGCGACATGAGGTCTTCCACTTCGCTGTGCTGAGTCACGGTGACGCCGAGGAGGAACGGAGCCAGGACGTGGCCCAACACCCAGGTGGCGGTCAGCGCCGATCCGATGGGGTCGTGCCGTTCCCCACGATGCCGGCACCTGGCCCGGCCCGGCCCAAGATCCACCTCGTTCTCCGCTGCCATGTCCGCACTCCTCCACAGGTTCACCACCGTGTCCGTTTGCGACAACCCCAAGAAAAGCGGAGGGAGTCCAAGCGCTCCACGGCATCAATGCGCCAGTCTTGATGCACCTCCGTGCACGGGGATGCCACACGTTCAGGTCAGGGGAAGGGACCGTCATGGGACTGGCGGAACGACGCAAAGCCCTGGGCTACAGTCAGGAGAAGCTGGCCGAGTTACTCGGGGTGGACCGAACCACGGTCGGGCGCTGGGAGAGCGGCAGGATCAAACCTCAGCCACCGCAGCGACGGGGCTTGGCCATCGCCCTCGAAGTCACTCTCGCCGAACTCGACGCCCTCCTGGCGCAGCCACGAGCAGCCATCCAGGAGGCCACAGCGCACCAGTCCAGTGACCACCCAGGCCCGGGAGACCCCGACGAAATGATCCGCCGCGAATTCCTCCGCATCCTCACCGTCAGCGGAGCCCTCACCGCCCTGCCGTTGGAGGAGGCGGAAGCCCTCACCGAGGGAGTACGCAGGGGTGCACCCGCCGACTTCACGCGGATGAACAGCCACCTGTGGCAGGTCTACCAGCTAGCCCGCTCCAAAGGCTCCGTCTACCCCATCGTCCGCGACCAGCTCTCGACACTGAACGAAGCCCTGGCGGACACCCGTGGCAACTCACGCCCTCTCCTCAGCGCGGCAGCCGACCTCTTCCAGCTCGCCGGAGAAGTCGCCTTCGACGCCAACCGATACACCGACGCGGCAGCGTCCTACTCCCTGGCGGCGTCCGTCAGCAAGGACGCCCAAGCCTTCGACCTGTGGGCATGTGCCCTCGTCCGGCACGCCTACGTGGACGTGTACGAACACCGTTACGAGCAGGCGGCACAGATACTCGGAGCGGCGGAGACACTGGCTCAGCGGGGAGACAGCAGCCTCGCCACTCGTCATTGGGTCGCCGCTGTCCAGGCCGAGGCGTACGCCGGCATGGGCGACCTGACCTCGTGCGAGCGCGCGCTGGACGAGGCCGAGCGGGTGTTAGAGCTGGGCACGGACAGCACCAACGGAGGCTGGCTGCGCTTCGACGGCACTCGGCTGGCCGAGGAACGGGGAGCCCGCTACGTACAGCTTGGCCGCCTTGACCTGGCAGAAGAGACCTTGAAGCAGGCACTGACCCAGACCGCCCTTGCCTCTGGGCAGTCGTACCGGCGCAGGGGCGCCGTACTAGCCGATCTTGCCGCCGTCGGGGCGAAGCGGCGTGACCCGGAACAAGTCGTCGTATACGGGCGGGAAGCCATCCGGTTGGCCCAAGCATCATCGTCCGGGTACGTCGCCCGTAGACCCCAAGCCTTGTGCGATGAGTTCGGCCCCCTGAGCAGGGACCGCCGGGTAGCGGAGCTGGGGGCGGAGATCGCCACGCTGAGCACGCCGTGACGAGAGGGGTTGGCATGTCGCAGGTCGAAGGCGCACGAGTGTTCCGGGAATCCTGGATCGAAGGAGTGCACCGCCACTTCCCGGGGGAGCCGAAGCCCGGGTACGTCACCCCTTGGGAGGACACGCCCCAGTGGGAGCGGGAGGCCGCAGGCGCCGTGTATGACCAAGTCCGCCAGTTCATCGAGATCAGCGGCGGTCACACGGCGAAGCTGTCTCGTGAGCAGAAGGGCCGGTTCGTGGCGGTGTGCTGGACGGCGCAGATGTTCAAGCACTTCGAAAGCCCCAAGCCGGGGTACGTCGCCGACTGGCCCGACCTCCCGGCATGGCAGCAGGAGACCGACGCCGATATCTTCGAGGTCATCGAAAAGTCCTGATCGAGCCCATGGCCCGAGGATTGGTCACGTGACCAACGCGTGACCAGCACAGGTCCGAGAGAGCCCGATACAGCAGCCAAGAACAGGGGAAACGCCTACCGAAACCAAGCCTGTATACGGCCTTTCTCCAGGTCGGAGCGGTTGCGTGTTGGTGCCCGAGCGGAGAGTTCAAGTCCTTCTCGCACACCTGCTAAGACCCCTGCTCACCTGGGTTTTTCTGTTGCCGGGAGGCAGCCGTGATCAGCGGCCGGGAGCCACCGGCCGGGCCGAGGGCCGGAGCAGGCGTTGAGGCCGGGGAGTCCGTGACGGGCCGGGTATCAGGCCCGGGAGATGGTGAGCCGGGAGTGGCGGTTGCTGACCACAATCCCGTCGAGTCCGTCCTCGGCGGCGTCTGGCGGGAAGACACGGATGATCGGCTCCGGTGTCGCACCGCGCCCCAGGCTGTTCCAGGTCCGGATACTCTCCGCCATGGCGTGGGCCGGTGCTGCGTGGTCAGTGCCGTAGGCACGGACACCCAGTTCGAATCCGCCCGAGGAGCCGGGCCGCATGGTGAGGTAGGCAACCGTGTCGTGGGTCCAGGTGGCGGTCGCGGCGATAGTCCACCCCGACAGGCCCATTTCCGCCGCCTGCGAACTGGCATACACCGTTCCCGAGGGGTCGGTGGTGCTGGTGAGCCACAGCTCCAGTGACGGCAGCACACCCTCATCACCCCGCAACACCACCCCGGTCCACTCCGTTGACTCCTCGCCCGAGGCAACGGCCTCCCGCAGGGCGTCTGAGTCAGCGGCTTGGTCGCGGCTGATCACCAGCCGCAGATCGCTGCCTGCCAGTTCAATCGACTGTACCGAGTGGGTGTTATCCCCCTGCATACCGACGAAGCCACACCGGGTGGAGTCCCTGCTCACCAGGTGGTCGCCCTCATGCTCGAACGTCAGGACGCGATGGGTCCCCCGAAACGTCAAGGGCACCACCAGGCGGCCGTTTGTCGCGAGCTGAGAACGCCAAGCGGCCGGGATGTCGGGGGCCTGCACCGTGACGATGATCGCGTCGAAGCCGCCCTCGGCTGCCAGCTCCGCAGCTCCGTAGGTGCCGTCCCCCGTCAGCACCTTCACCCGGCCGTAGCCTGCCCTCGCCAACAGCTTCTCGGCGCGCTCGGTCACCTCGATATCAATGTCGAGGCTGACGACCTCTCCCTCCGACCCGACTACCTCAGCCATGAGCGCGGCGTTGTACCCACCGGAACCGATCTCCAGCGCCCGCATCCCCGGCCGCAGCCCGGCCAGCTCCAGCATCCGCGCCTGTACCCACGGCGCGGACACCGTACTCAGCGCAACTCCCCGCACATCACGCTTCGTCGCGAAAGAATCATTCGTGTACGCCTGCTCCAGTGAGCATTCGGGGATGAAGAGGTGCCGAGGGACCGTACGCAGGGCAGCCAGTACGCCGTCGGACAGCTTCCTGTCCCACCCCGACACAATCGCCTCGACCATACGGTCCCGCAGTGCAGCGGCTTCGGATGCGCCATCCTCGATCTGGACGCCAGTCACCCAGTCAGTCCCCTCTGACACTCTCAGTTGTCGATTGTGGCGACCCTAACCCCGGGTCGCGACACGTTCCTGGCCGGTGGCCCAGCCGTGATGCGGCGCCAGCTCCAGCACTTGATCACGATGGCCGGGCACCCGAACATCACGCTGCGCGTCATCCCGTACTCGGCTGGTGCTCCCAGCATCTCCAGCGCCGCCTTCACCATCGTCGACTTCCCCGGGGCGGTGAACCGCAGCGTCGTCTCCCAGGAGAAACTGACGGGGGAGATGCTGCATGATGTCCCAGCCGAGGTCAGGCAAGCCCGGCGCACGTTCCAGGACCACGCGGAGCACGCGTTGAGCCCCGAGGATACGATCACGTTTTTGCGAGCTGTGGAGAAGACAGTCCGATGAGCCACGCCAAGCAACAGCTGTACGCCACTCCCCTCGACGGTGAGTGGGTGAAGTCCTCGTTCAGCAACGGCAGTGGCAACAACTGCGTGCAGCTCATGGCCATCGAGGGCGGCGTCGCCGTGGGCGACTCCAAGCGTCCGGATCTGGCCCCCCTGCGGTACACCCGCTCCGGGCTTGCGGCGTTCGTGGCGGCAGCCAGGGCCGGGGAGTTTGATCACTTTCCCCGGCGCTGACCCGACGGCCCATCACCGGCGAGGACGGTGACACGCTGAACGCGCCAGCGGTTGGTCGTTCCCTCCGGCGTTCCAGGGGTGCTGAGCTGTCTGCTGGGGCAGGGTTCCGGGCCGGGGCGTAAACATGGTGCCGCGTCGGTGTCAGCCATACGGGCGGACGGGGAGCGCGAACGGGCTAGCGGGGCCGTTGGGAACCGGCCGCGTGCGGGGGCGCTGCCTAGGCTCGGGGGCGAGTCTCCCGGGAGGACCCGCCATGCCTACCTCGCACCGCCGCCTGACGGGCTTTTGCCTCACCGTCGCCACCGCCGTGACCGCCGGGATGCTGGCGACGTCGGTGCTGGCCGTGGAGCCCGGGGCGCGCGGCGTCGCTGACGGACGCGTCGTCGCGGCCCCGGCGACGGCGCAGCCGACGCCCGCCAGCCCCACCCCGCCGACGCCGCCCCCGGCCAGCGAGCCACCCCTCAGCCTGCCGCAGGTCGAGAAGCCGTCGGCGCCGGAGCTGCCCGCGCTGGGCGCGTTCCTGGCGTCCGGCGCGGACGGGGTGCGGCGCATCCCGGAGCTGGAGCGCTGGCTGTCGGGCACGAACCTGCGGGTCGGGCACACCTACCTGCCGGGCGACCTGTGGTCGAACATCGAGGGCCGCCCCGCCTTCCTCAACGCCTGGGCCCAGTGGCGGCGCGCGGACGCCGACCGGATGCTCGTCCTCAACGTGCCCATGCTGGAGCGCAACGAGGCCGGGGTGCCCGACCAGGAGGTGCGCGAGCTGTTGCGGGCCGGGGCGGACGGCGCGTTCGACCACCACTTCCGCCTGCTGGCCGAGCGGCTGGTGCGCATGGGCGTCCCCGAGACCGTCATCGTGCTCGGCTGGGAGATGAACGGCACCACCTACACGCACCGCTGCGGCCCCGATCCGCAGGCGTGGAAGGCGTACTGGCGGCGCATCGTCACCACCATGCGGTCCGTGCCGGGCGCGTGGTTCCGCTTCGACTTCACGCCGAACCGCGGGCGCGACGCGATCCCGTGGCCGCAGTGCTATCCCGGGGACGACGTCGTGGACATCATCGGCCTGGACTCCTACGACCAGCCGCCCGGCGAGGACTTCGAGGACCACATCAACCAGCCCTACGGGCTGCGGCACCACGTGGAGTTCGCGAAGGCGCACGGCAAGCCCATCTCCTACCCCGAGTGGGGGCTGTTCCGCAACGGCGACAATCCCGCGTACATGCGCGGCATGCTGGCGTGGTTCGCCGAGCACAAGCCGCTCTACCAGACCATCACCGACTACTGCCCGCACGGGGTGTGGCAGTGCGACGAGAACCCCAGGGCGGCCGCCGTCTACCGCCAGGCACTCTCGGATCTGGCACACGTGACCGACGCGAACTCCGTGGCGGTCACCCCCGCGCACCCGGGTGCCGCCGCGACGGCGGAGCAGGACGGCTGCCCGCCGCCGCGACTCGGGGACCCGTTGCAGCGTTCACTCACTGCCCGCCGGTGTCAGCATCCGGCCGTCTGACCAGACCGCGCGGCAGCCGGCCCGCCAGGCGGGTGCGCCACTGCCGCACCTGCGGGAGGCGGACGCGGGCGGCGTCGGCGGCCACCGCCCGGCCCGCCGCCTGCGCGGTCAGCAAGCGCAGCGCCGGGGCGAGGCGGCGGCGGGCGAGCAGGAAGCGCTGGTTGGTGACGGTGACGGGGCGCCAATGCAGCTTGTACGGCTCGGTGCCGCGCAGCAGGCTCAGCACCCGCCGCCCCGACGCCGTCACCTGCTGGGCGTCGTGCCGCAGCAGCATGGTGGTGATGTCCACCTTGCGCTCCCGCAGGCCGGGGTGGGCACCGTAGAGGTAGCCTCCGGCCAGGTCGGCGGAGAGCAGGGTGACGTCGGTGGCCACCACCTCGCCGTCGAGGTGGTACTCGGTGAGCACCGCGTCACCGTTGCGTGCCATCTGCCGTGCGGCGCGGGTGAGGTGTTCGGCGAACCGGGGGCGCAGGTGCTCGGGCGTCACGCCGCGCCCGCGCCACTGGAGCCCGTGCAGACGCAGCAGGGTGGCGACGGCGCCGGGCACCTCGTCAGCGGGCACGACGCGCTCGGTGACGCCGAGGGCGTCCAGCTTGCGCAGCTTGGCGCGGAACCGGCGGGCCTGCCGCCCTGGCAGGCGCTCCAGCAGGGTGTCCAGTGGGGCGCCGGGGAGTTCCAGGCACACGGAGTCGCACAGTCGGCTGCGCGGTCCCGGCCAGTGCCGGAACAGCCGCTCGGCGTTGGCGCCGGGGCGGACCTCCCGCAGGTCGATGACGGCTCCGGCGGCGGCCTGGCGCAGGCCGCGCTGGAGGGCCGCGGGGGCGTCCTGGCAGCTGGGGTCGAGGAGCACGTCGAAGAAGTCGGAGATCGGCCCGCCCAGTGGCAGGAGCACCGGCACCGGCCGGTAGGCGAGGCGCAACGGCGCGGCCGCGACCAGGTCGGTGCCCCGGTGCACGAGGACCAGGCGCAGCCGTCCGGGGCGGCCGTAGGACAGCCACCACGAGTGCAGCCAGGCGTGGCTTTGGAACGGGGTGACGGACGGGCTGCGCCGGTGCAGGGCGTCCCAGCGCGGGCCGAGTTCGGCGAACGTCTGCGGGTCGCAGCAGACGCTGACGGTCAGGGCAGGGGTGGCGGGCGTGGGTGGCAGAGCGCTCACCGGGCCGATTCCTTTGTCCGGGGGGTGGGCTGGGCGGCAGTCGGCTTCGCGGGCGGCTTGGCAGTGCCCCGGCCGCCGCGCTTGCCGCCGCCCCTGGTCTGCGTGCGGGTGGTGGACCTGGGCTGGGTTGCGCGGGCGGGCTCGGTGGTGGTGGCGGCCTCGGTCCCGGGCTCGGTAGCAGTCTCGGTCCCAGGCTCGGTAGCGGTTTCGCTGCCGGGCGCGGCGACGGTCTCCGGGGCGGGGCGCTCGGGTGTGGTCCTGCGCGTGGTGGGGGTGCTGTCGGCGCCGGAGCCGGGCACCGTGGGCGCCTTCGCCGTGGGCTTCCCGGCGGCGTCCGGGGCGTGGGGTGCGGGCGGTTCCGGCGCGGGCGGTGGCGCCGGGTGTTCGGTGGCGGGGGCCGGGGCGGGGGCCGTCGGCTGCCCGGTACGGCTGGCCGGACGCGGGCGGACCAGCAGGAGCAGGCCGCCCACCAGGCCCCCGGCGCTGGCGCCGACGGCGGCCGACAGCGGGGCGGCGGGTGAGGAGGGGGCACGCGGCGGCAACGCCTGGGCGAAGCGTACGAGTTTCACGCCGGTGGACTTCGCGGCCTCGTTGCCGCCCGCCGTCAGCGCCTCGGCAACGGCGTTCGCCCGGTCGGCGGCCAGCCGGGCGCTGGTGGCGGTGCCGGTGATCTCGATCATCGGCGCGTCCGGCGATGTCGCGGACCGCACCGCGTCGCTGAGGTCAGCGGCCGGTGCCCCGGCGGCCTGCTGGGCGTCGCGCAGCACGGTGCCGCTGGTGGCCACCCGGCCGTATGCCTGGGCGAAGCCGAGTGCGGCCGCCGGGTCCGAGCCCTCGCCGGGCACCACGACGACGTAGCTGGTGGCGGCGTACTGCGGGGTGCTCAGCAGGCCCCAGCCGCCGCCGAGCGCGGCCCCTAGCACCGTGCACAGGCCCACGGGCCACCAGCCGGGCAGCGCCAGGCGCCGCCTGCGCTGCGGCCGGGTCCGCACGCGGCGGAAGCGGCGGCGAGGGGCGGGGCGGGGCGGGGCCAGGCGCAGGCGCGAAGGCAATAGCCGCCGGGATGGCGTTACTCCCTTGGGGGTGGCCGGAGCTTCAGCGGCTTCCGCCGGACGCGCGGTCTGAGCGCAACCCCCGGCATCCACCGGACACGCGGCGTCCGCCGCCCGGTCAGGGGCGTCCGCCGCCCGGTCAGGGGCGTCCCCCACGCGGCCAGGGGCGTCCTCCGCGCGATCGGAAGTCTCCGGTGCGCGGGCAGCGGCTTTCGCCAGGCCGTGCGCGGTGTCGGCCGGAACGGTCTCGGGCATGCCAGGTCACCTCTTCGGTGGGGTCGGTGCGGTGGCGGCACGGGTGTGCACGGACTCGTAGACGGACATCAGACGGTCGGCGCTGCGGCTGATGTCGTAGCGCCGCACGGCGGCCGGTACCGGCTGCCGGGGCAGCCGGGCGGTGGCGAGCGCCCGCAGTTCGGCGACGAGTTCGGGCACGCCCGGGCCGATGCGGCGGGCGCCCGGCGCGTCGGCGGGTGGCAGCTCGTCCAGTGCCGGGCAGGTGACGTGGCGGACCGGCAGCCCGGCTGCCAGGGCCTCCAGCGCGGCCAGCCCGAACGCCTCCTCCCGCGAGGGGGAGACGAAGGCGTCCATGGCCGCGAGCAGCGCGGGCAACTCCGGCTCGCCGCTGTCGGCGTCGGCGACGGCACCGCCGCGCTCGCCGGTGAGCAGCACCCGGTCGGCGGCCCCGAGCCGGGCCGCGAGCCGCCGCAGGGGGAGCCGCTGAGGACCGTCGCCGACGAGCAACAGGCGCGCGTGGGGCAGGGCGGCGACGGCGCGCACGAGCACGTCGAACCGTTTGCCGGGCGCCAGTCGGCCGACTCCGCCGACGACGAACGCGTCCCGCGGCAGCCCGAGCCGGGCCCGGGTCTGGCGGCGCACGCCCGCCTGGAAGCGGAACCGGGCGGGCTCGATGCCGTTGGGAATCAGCTCGATGCGCGGCTCGGGCACGCCCCAGTCGCGCAGCCGCCGGGCGACGGTGGCGGAGACGGCGACCGTCGCGCCGCCCAGCCGTTCGGTGGCCAGGTACAGTCCGCGGGCGGCAGGGGTGAGCGGGCGGCCCTCGATCTGCGCCTCGCCCAGGGAGTGTTCGGTGGCCACCACCGCCCGCACCCCGGCCAGGCGCGCGGCCAGGCGGCCGTAGACGCAGGCGCGGTAGAGGTGGGTGTGCACCAGGTCGTAGTGGCCGGTGCGGATGAACCGGGCGAGGCGGGGCAGGGCGCCCAGGTCGCGGTTGCCGGTCATGCCCAGGTGGGCGACGCGGTGGCCGTCGCCGCGAATGCCCTCGGCGACGGTGCCGGGGTTGGTGAGGGTGACGACGTCGCAGCCGAGCGGCAGGTGGCGCAGGAGCAGGCGCAGTTGCTGCTCGGCGCCGCCCACGCCGAGCCCGGTGATGACGTGCAGCGCTCTCACCGCGCCCCTCCGTCCACCGGTCCGCCGGGGCTGCCGGGGACGGTGAGGGCGTGCGGCGGCAGCGGGGTGCGGCGCAGCGGGTGCAGCAGGCGCTTGGCGTGCAGCCGCCAGGCGGTGTCGCGTTCGCCGACGTGGACGCGGGGCACGGCGTGCGGTCCGGTGAGGTGGCCGGGGTCGATGGCGCAGGCGTAGGCGTAACCGGCGTCGCGCACGGCGCGCACGGCACGGGCGTCCACGGCGCCGTAGGGATAGCAGAACCCGGCCGGGGGCTGTCCGGTCAGCTCGGCGAGCAGTTCGCGGCTGCGGGCGGTCTCGGTGCGCAGCACGGTTTCGCTGGCGGTGGTGAGGCGTTCGTGGCGCAGCCCGTGGGAGCCGATCTCCATGCCCGCGTCGGCCACGGCGCGGATGCCGTCGGCGTCCAGCAGGGGTTTGCGGGGGCCGAGCGGGTCCCAGGCGTTGTCGCCGCCGAGCCGGCCGGGCAGCACGAAGACGGTCGCGGTGCAGGCGTGGCGGCGCAGCACGGGCAGGGCGTGCT
Organism: Streptomyces sp. JJ66; assembly: GCF_019303495.1. Taxonomy (GTDB): domain Bacteria; phylum Actinomycetota; class Actinomycetes; order Streptomycetales; family Streptomycetaceae; genus Streptomyces. Next base: position 70,432 of record NZ_JAEVFI010000009.1, read on the forward strand.
CCAGGAAGTCGGCGTAGCCGTCGTCGAAGGTGAGGCCCACCAGCCCGTGCGCCTCGCCCCTGGCGTGCGCGCGCAGCAGTTCGCCGACGCCGACGGCGGCCAGCCCGCGCCGTCCGAGCCAGGCGAGTTGCCGCTCCAGGCGCTGCGGGGAGACGGTGACGGCGTAGGGGTCCTCGGTGGTGGTGTCCACCGAGTGGTACATCAGCACCCAGGGGCGGCGGTCGGCGCGTGCGGCCCGGGGCGGGGCTGCCGGGGTGGGGACCGGCCGGGGGAGGGTGCGGGGCCGGGGCGGGCTGTCGGCGGCAGCGGTGGCGGGCAGGGCGGCGGCAGCGGTGGCGGTGGCGGGCGGGGCGGCGGGGGAAGTGGCGGGCGGGGCGGCCTGGTCAGCGGACACGGTGGTTCTCCTGGGTCGGTCGGGGCCGGTGGATGCGGGCGGCCCGGCGCAGGGTCGCGGCGACGAGGGCGGGGACTTCGGGCGCGCGCAGCGCCCAGCCGGCCGTGGCGAAGGCGAGTGTCACCGCCACTCCCCCGGCCAGTGCGGCGGTCAGCGCGGGGCCGCACAGCGCGGCGGCGGCCCAGCCGGCGCAGGCGGCCAGCGCGGCGGTGACCAGCAGCCGGGCCAGCCCGGCGGCGAGGTGGCCGACGGCGATGCGGATGATCCGCACGCCGAGTCCGTACAGCAGCAGGGCCGCCGTGGCGGTGATCCCGGCGGCGTTGGCGGCGGCGATGCCGTGGAGTCCGAGGGCCGGTGCCAGCGCCGCGCCCGCGACGACGGTCAGGAGCAGCCCCGCCGCCATGGCCGCCGCCGGGTACCAGGTGGGCCGCGCGGCGGAGAAGAAGGGCCGCACCAGGGCGCCGACGAGGCTGTGCCCGAGCAGGCCGAGGGCGTAGACACGCATGACGGAGGCGGTGGCCGCGGTGTCGGCGGCGGTGAACGCGCCGCGCTGGAAGAGCACTTCGATGATGGACGGGGCGCAGCCGAGCACGAAGGCGGCCCCCAGCAGGACGACGACGGCCGCCAGGTTCAGGTCACGCTCGACGCGGCGCCTGGCCTGCTCGGCGGCGCCCTCGGCCATGGCGCGGGCGACGACGGGGAAGGTGACGGTGCAGATCATCAGCGACAGCACCATCGGCATCTGCGCGACCTTCTGCGCGTAGTTGAGGTGCGAGATGGCTCCGGCGGGCAGCTCGGAGGCCAGGTACCGCTCGATCAGCACCTGCGACTGGCGGCTGATAGCGAACAGCACCACCGGCGCGAGCAGACCGAGCCCGAGCAGCGCGGGCCGGGAGGGGTGCGGCGCCCGCCCGGCCCGGCGCACCCACCTGCGGGTACGCGGCGTCCGTCCCGCGCCCGCGGGCGCCGCACCGCCCCTGGGCCGTACGCCGTGCGCCCGCACCGGCAGCAGGCGGACGACGGCGGGGAGCTGGACGAGCACCATCACCGCCCCGCCCAGCGCCACGCCGAGCGCCGCGCCGCGCACCCCGAGCACGGAGTGCGCCGCGATGACGGTGGCGATGATGGCCAGGTTGTAGGCGGCGTAGATCGCGGCGGGCGGCACGAAGGAGCGGTGGGCGCGCAGTGCGGCGCTGAAGTACCCGGCGATGCCGAAGGTCAGGACGGTCAGCGCGGTCAGCCGGGTGCAGTCGATGGCGAGCCGGGGGTCGTCGAGCCCGGGCGCCAGGGTGTGGACGAGGACGGGCGCGGCGGCGGCCAGCAGCGCGGCGGTCACCGCGAGCGCCGCGAACAGCCGGGGGAAGGTGGCGGTGAGCAGGGCGCGGACCGGGTCCTCGCCCGGCTGAGCGGGACCGTCGGCGGTGGGGGTGGCGGCGCGCCGGGAGAGGGCGAGACTGAACGCGGGCACCAGGAGCAGGGCCATGGCGTCCTCGATGAGCAAGGTGGCCGCCATCTCGGGCAGCGTCCAGGCGACGAGGAAGGCGTCAGTGCCGCTGCCCGCACCGAAGAGGTGCGCGAGGGTCTGGTCGCGCAGGAGGCCGAGCAGGGAGCCGGCGGCGGTGAGCGCGGCGGTCAGCGCGGCGGCCCGGGCTAGGGTCTGTCCGGCAAACCGCCCGGCGCCCGCCCGCCCGGCGTGTTCCCCGGCGGTCGGCTCGCCCAGGTCCGGCACGTGCCGCACGCCGCTCACCGGGCGTCCGTCCGGCCGGGGCCGAGCGCCCACCAGGCCGCCAGCCCGAGGAGGACGGCGGTCAGCATGGTGGAGGGGCCGCCGATGTCGGCGTAGGCGAAGTCGAACAGCTGCCAGCTCAGCAGGCCGACGGCGATGAGCCCCACGTCGGCGTCCCCCGCGCGCTGGCGGCGCGCGGCCCGGTACCGGCGCAGGGCCAGCACCGCGAGCGCCGCCCAGCTCCCGGCGAGCGCGGTGAGTCCGATGAGCCCCTGTTCGCCGAGTACCAGCAGGTACATGTTGTGCGGGGAGAGCAGTGGTTCGCGCCGGAAGCCGCGCCCGGCGCCCGCGGTGTCGCTGCCGGAGGACAGGGCGAGGGAGGCGTGGCTGTCCCGGTGGGCGGGGAAGCGCTTGGGGCCGACGCCGGTGACCGGTTCCGCGCGCCACATGCTCACCGCGGCGGCCCACATGGCGTACCGGTCGGTGACCGACTGGTCCGGGGCGGCGGTGACCCGGGTGATGCTGGTCAGCCGCTCCCCGATGAGCTGCGTGCCGACGCCGAGCCCGCCGACGAGTACCGTGCCCGCGCACACCAGCACCGCCAGCGTGCGCAGCGCGATCCGGCGCCCGGCCAGCACCAGCACCACTGCGGCGGCGAAGGCCGTGGCGAGCCAGGCACCACGGCTGAAGGAGAGGGCGAGCGGCACGGTGAGCAGCGCGGCGCAGCCGAGCGCGGCGGGCCGTACCCAGCGCGGGGCGCGTGCGGGCGGCGCGAGCCCGATAGCGAGCGCGACGACGAGGCCGAGCGAGACGGCGGTGGACATGCCCATCACATCCAGCGGCCCGAAGGTGCCCACGGCCCTCAGGTCGCGGCCCTGGTAGGAGGCACCGGTGCCGGTGGCGTACTGGTGGACGCCGACGGCGCCCTGCACCAGCGCGGTCAGCAGCACGGCTCCGGCGACCAGGCGGGCGTCCCGGTGGTCGCGCAGCAGCAGCGCCACCGCCGCCGGGACCAGTACGAACACCTGGGCGTAGCGCACGAACCCGGGCAGACCGGCGGCCGGGTCGGCGGAGGTGAGGGTGGCGAGCGCGCATCCGGCGACGGGGGCGGCGAGCACGCAGGCGGCGAGCGGCGTCAGCGGCCGGGCCCGGGTGCGCAGGAGGCGTACCGCGCACCACAGCACGAGCAGGGCGGACCCGGCGTCGGCGGGCGAGACCCGGGCGTCGTCCCGGCCGGGCGGGGCGCACAGCAGCAGCACCGTGGCCACCACCGGCAGCACCGGGCCGAAGTGCCGGGCGTGGCGGGCGAGGTGGCCGCAGGCCAGGCCCGCCGGGCTGGTGCGGAACCCGGCGGGCGGCGAGGGTGCCGTCATCGCCGTGGCCGCCGTGGCCGCCGTGGTCGCCGTGGTCGCCGTGGACACCCTCAGCTCCCTCCGTGCCGGAAGAGGGAGGTGGCGGTGCGGACGAGGATGCGGACGTCCCGCCACAGCGTCCAGCTGGTGATGTAGTGGTTGTCGAAGCGGGCGCGGTCCTCGATGGAGGTGTCGCCGCGCAGGCCGTGCACCTGGGCGAGTCCGGTGATGCCGACGGGCATCCGGTGCCGCTCCCCGTAGCCGGGGAATGCCTGGCTGAACTTGGCGACGAAGTACGGGCGTTCCGGACGCGGCCCGACCAGGCTCATGTCGCCGCGCAGCACGTTCCACAGCTGCGGCAGCTCGTCCAGCGAGGTGCGGCGCAGCAGCCGCCCCGCCGCGCTCATGCGCCGGTCGTGGGCGACACTCCACAAGGTGGCGGACTCGTAGGCGTCGGCGGGGCGCAGGGTGCGGAACTTCAGCAGCGTGAAGGGGCGGCCGTCCTGGCCGATGCGCTCCTGGCGGAAGATGACGCCGGGCCCGTCACTCAGGCGTACCGCGGTGGCGCACGCCAGCAGGACGGGCGCGGCCAGCACCAGGGCGGGGACGGCCAGGGCGACATCCAGCAGCCGCTTGGCCACGGCGCCGGGCAGGCGGCTGGGAGGCGGGTCCAGACGGCGGCAGCCGTGGCCCCACAGGTGGGTGTCGGGCGGGGCGGCACCGGGCGTGCCGCCGCTGATCACCCACAGGGTGCAGCCCTCGGCGGTGAGCAGGGCCGCCATGTCGGCGAGGTGCGGGGCGTGCTCGGGGTCGCGGAGGAGAACGGCGTCCCGCACGGCGTTCTGGATGACGGCCCGGGTGACGTCCTCCGGCGTGCTGAGCACGGGCAGCGCGGGCGTGCCGCCGCCGTCGGCCTCGCCCGGTTCGCCGACGAGGCCCACCGGCCGCAGGCCGTACTCGGGGTGCTCGTGCAGCGCCGCCGCGAGCCGCTGCCCGGCCGCCTGGCCGCCGACGAGCAGCGTGGAGCGCGGGCGGCAGCGGGCGCGGCGCCGCCAGAGAGCCAGGACGAGGCCACGGGCGGCGGTGGCGGCCAGGACGTGGGCGGCGACGACGGCGAGCAGGTCGCCCAGCTCCAGCGGCTGACGCGGGCTCAGTCCCGCCCACGCCGCGGCGGCCAGCCCCCAGGCGGCGCCGAAGCGGGCGAGCAGGTTCGGCAGCGCGTCGGCCGCGGCGGCCAGTGGACCGGGCCGGTACAAACCCGCGCGGGAGCCCAGCATCAGCGCGAGCGGCAGCGCGAGCGCCAGGACGGCGGGCGGGGTCGCGACGGTGCCGGTCAGCGCGAGGGCAATGACGGCGGCGGCCCCGGCGAGGCAGTCCGCCACGCCCAGCGCCCGGCCCACCCGGCCCCGGCCCCGGGACGCGGACCGTCCGGCGCCCGGGGCGGGCCGGGCGGCCGAACGGGGTGGCGGGAAGGCCGCCGGGGCCGAGGGTCCGGGGGCGACAGTGGCCTCGTCGGCCGCCGTGGTGGTGGGGCCGGCCGGGGTGGCGTGCTGGGCGGCCATCACGGGGCCCCGGCCGGCGGCGTCCGCGCTCTCGGTGGTCATCGCTCGATGCGCTCCCTGTGCTCCGGGTACGGGCCGCCGGTGAGGTCCCGGTACAGCTCCGAGACGGCGGCGGCGGTGTGCCGTACGTCGTGGGTGGTGCGGACGTGGTGCTGCGCACGGTGGGCGATGTGCTCCCGCAGCGTGGCGTCCGCCAGCAGCCGCCGCAGCGTGCGCGCCAGCGCGGCCGGGTCCTCAGGCGGCACCAGGCAGTGCCGTCGCAGGTCGGCGGGCAGGCTCTCGCGGGCCCCGGTGACGTCGGTGAGCACCGCTGGACGCCCGCAGGCCATGGCCTCCAGCGGGGCGAGCGCCATGCCCTCCCAGCGCGAGGGCAGGACCGCGAGGTCGGCGGCGCGGTACCAGCTCACCGGGTCGGCCGTGGCCCCGGCGAGGAGCACGCCGCCGGGTGCGGCGTGCAGCAGGGCGGCCCGGTCGGGTCCGTCGCCGACGAGGGCGAGGCGGGCGCCGGGGTGGGCGGCGTGCACCTCGGGCCAGGCGCGCAGCAGCACGTCCTGACCCTTCTGGCGGCACAGCCGGGCTACGCACACCACCAGCGGCGCGGCGGCGGACACGCCGTCCAGCGCGGGCAGGGCGGCACGGGCCGCGACCCGCTCGGCGGGGGCGGCGGGACGGAAGCGGCCGAGGTCCACCCCGTTGGGGACCACGGCCCAGCGCGCGGCGATCCGGGCCTCCGCGCCGCGCCGCCGCTCCTCCTCGCTGACGCACACCACCCGCGCGGCCCAGCGTGCGGCGGCCCGCTCCCAGCGCAGCGCGAGCGCGGCGGCGGCCCCGTCCACGGCCTCGAAGGACCAGGCGTGCGGCTGGAACAGCGTGGGGAGACGGCCGCGCAGGGCCAGCCGGACGGCGAGCCCGGCCTTGGCGCTGTGGGCGTGGACGACATCGGGTCCCAGGCGGCGCACCAGCCGGGCGAGCCGCCGCGTCTCGGCGGGCAGCGCGGGCCCCGGCGCGCGTCCGGCGGGCCAGGGGTGGACGGTGGCACCGGCCGTGGCGGCGGTCTCGGCGAGCGTGCCGCCGGGCGGGCAGGCCAGGTGGACCCGCGTTCCGGCCCGGCCCTGCGCGTCCGCCAGATCGGTGACGACCGCGGCCACACCGCCGTCCACGGGCTGGGCGACGTGAAGCACGGTGAGCGGGCGCGGTGGCTGGCGGTCGTGCGGCACGCGTGGTCCTCCCCCGGGCCGGGTGCGGCGGGTCAGCGGGTGTGGGGCGGGCGGGGTCCGCCGGTGGACGGTGGACGGCTGAGTCCGGGCTGCGGACTCGGGCGGCAGCACCGGTGGGCATCCCCGGTGCGTGCTCGGCGGAGCGCGCCGGACATCGACCAGCACCTTGACAGAAAATGATCCGATGAGATGTGAGACGCGCTGATATTCACGCGATAGGACTGATACGTCCAGTTCTCTCCCGTATCTCCCTGCCGCCGGGCGGCGCACGGAACGTCACCAACGGGTGATGAGGCGTATCCCCACGCGCGACCCGTCGTTGAGCGGGATGCCCAACGAACGCCATTTCCAGAAGGAGATCGTGATGAAGCGCATCGTCAAGGCCACCACCATGGCCGCTGCCGCCGGCGCCCTGGTCGTCGGTGGGGCGGGTGCGGCGATGGCCGACGCCGACGCCGACGGCGCGGCCGTCAACAGCCCCGGCGTGCTGAGCGGTAACGTCATCCAGGTTCCGGTCCACATCCCCGTGAACCTGTGTGGCAACACCGTGAACGTCATCGCCCTGCTGAACCCGACCTTCGGGAACGTCTGCATCAACGACTGACGCAGCGGCAGCAAGCGGCCCGCAGACGCCGTCGCGTCTGCGGGCCGTCGCATGCCCAGCCGGAGCACTTCCGCTGGCGCGTTTCAGCTTCTCGGCTTCTCGGCCTCTCGGCCTCTCGGCTTTCAGCGACTCCCGGCGCGCGAGGACGCGGGGACGACGACAGCGGCCCGCGCGGCGGGGAAGCCGAAAGGGGTGCAAGGCCGCCCCGCCCGGGTTTCCGCCGCGCGCGGATCAGGGGCGGCGTGCCCGGCTCGGCTGCACCCGCTTCGGCTCGCCCGGCATCTTCGGATAGTCCGGCGGATACGGCAGGTCACCCATGCCGTGTTCACGCATGTCCCGCTCGGCCATCTCCAGCAGCGGTTCCAGCGCGAACGCGTGTTCCTCCATGTCCGCGTGCACGTCGCCCAGGCGCGTGAACCGTTCCGGCATCGTGGCCAGGTCGAAGTCCTCGGGGCGGGCGTCGTCCAGTTCCTCCCACCTCAGCGGCGCGGAAACCCGCGCCCCCGGGTGCGGGCGGATGGAGTAGGCGGCGGCGATGGTGCGGTCCCGGGCCGTCTGGTTGTAGTCGACGAAGATGCGCTCCCCGCGCTCCTCCTTCCACCAGGCGGTGGTGATCCGCTGTGGCGCGCGGCGCTCCAGTTCCCGGGCCACGGCGATCGCGGCCGCCCGCACCTGCACGAACGTCCAGCGCGGTGCGATCGGTACGAAGACGTGCAGGCCCCGGCCGCCGGAGGTTTTGGGCCAGCCCCGCAGGCCCAGCTCGTCCAGCAGTTCCTGAAGGCGCCGCGCGGCCCCCACCGCGTCGGTGTAGTCGGTGCCGGGCTGCGGGTCGAGGTCGATGCGCAGTTCGTCGGGGTGGTCGGCGGCGCCGCGCCGCACCGGCCAGGGGTGAAAGGAGAGGGTGCCGAGGTTCGCGGCCCACACCACGGCGGCCACCTCGGTGGGGCAGATCTCGTCGGCGTGCCGACCGCTGGGAAAGGTGATCCGTTCGGTGGGAATCCACTCCGGCAGGTTCTTCGGCGCGCGCTTTTGGAAGAAGAACTCCCCCGTTACGCCGTCCGGGTGGCGTTGCAGGGTGGTGGGGCGGTCGCGCAGGGCGCGCAGGATGCCCGTGCCGACCGCCGTGTAGTAGTCCGCGACGTCCCGCTTGGTGAAGCCGCGCTCGGGGAAGTACACCTTCTCCGGGTTCGACAGTCGTACGGTGCGTTCACCGATCTCCAGTTCCACCGCCTGGCCCATGCGCCCACGCTAGCCGCGTCCGCCGCACCGCGCCCGGTGGCGGGCACGCGTCCCCGCCACCGGGCGCCCACCGCCCGGCGGGCGCGGGCCGCCTCGCGGTCAGACACTCGCGGTCAGACAATCGCGGCATGGACCTACCGGTGATGCCCCCCGTGAAACCCATGCTCGCCAAACCGGCGGCGAAGATCCCGCCGGGCATGCACTACGAGGCCAAGTGGGACGGTTACCGGGCGATCGTCTTCCGGGACGGCGACGAGGTGGAGATCGGCAGCCGCTCGGCCAACCCGCTCACCCGCTACTTCCCCGAGGTGGTCGAGGCGCTGCGCGCCAACGTGCCACGGCGCTGCGTACTGGACGGCGAAATCGTCGTCGCCCGCGAGGGGCGGCTGGACTTCGACGCGCTTCAGCAGCGCGTCCACCCGGCGGACTCCCGGGTGCGGATGCTCGCCCGGACCACCCCGGCCAGCTTCGTCGCCTTCGACATACTGGCCCTGGACGACACCGCCCTGCTGGAGGTGCCCCTGGGCGAGCGCCGCGAGGTGCTGGGCGCGGCCCTGCGCGACGCCGCTCCCCCCGTGCACCTGGCGCCCGCCACCACGGACCACCGCGTCGCCCAGCGCTGGTTCGAGCAGTTCGAGGGCGCCGGGCTGGACGGCGTCATCGCCAAGCGGCTCACCCTGCCCTACCGGCCCGACCAGCGCCTGATGATCAAGGTGAAGCACGAGCGCACCGCCGACTGCGTCGTCGCCGGGGTCCGCTACCACAAGAGCGGTCCCGTCGTCGGCTCGCTGCTGCTCGGCCTGTACGACGGCACCGGCCGCCTCCAGCACGTCGGGGTGTGCGGGGCCTTCACCATGGCGCGGCGGCACCAGCTGATGGAGGAGCTGGAACCGCTGCGGATGGACAGTGCGGCCGGGCACCCGTGGGCCAGCTGGCAGGACGAACAGGCGCAGGCGTCCAGCCGGATGCCCGGCGGGCCGAGCCGGTGGAGCGGCCGCAAGGACCTGTCCTGGCTGCCGCTGCGGCCCGAGCGGGTGTGCGAGGTGGCCTACGACCACATGCAGGGTGACCGCTTCCGCCACACCGCGCAGTTCCGCCGCTGGCGCCCGGACCGCCGCCCTGAGGAGTGCACCTACGCCCAGCTGGCGGAGGTCGTCAGCTACGACCTGGCCGAGGTGCTGAACGGGTAGGGCGCCGCCCGCGACCGCCCCCCTGCGCGGGACCGGGCTCCGGATGGAAGCGGAATCCGGTATTCCACTTGCCGTCGGCGCGCGACCCCGTGCTCACCTACGCTCGTCCCATGATCAGACGGCTCGGACGCGCGGTGCGGCTGTGGTTCTCGCCCGGGCGGCTCCGGGACGCGGGCCCGCAGCCCGACTACCGCTTCTCCCTGGCCAACGAGCGCACCTTCCTGGCGTGGATTCGCACCGCGCTGGCCCTGGTCGCGGGTGGGCTCGCGGTCGATCAGTTCCTCACCCGGCTCGGCACCGGCGCGCGCACCGCCATCGCCGTGGCCCTGCTGCTCACCGGCGCGGTGTGCGCGGTGCGGGCCGTGCACCACTGGGTGCGGTGCGAGCGGGCCATGCGGCGCGGCGAGGACCTGCCCGCCTCCCGCTTCCCCGCCGCGCTCGCCGTCGGCACCGGGCTGGCCGCGCTGCTGGTGGTGGCTGTGGTGGTGCTGGACGGCCCGGCCCGGTGAGCGGGCGCGCGCAGGACGGCGGTTCCCGTGGCGCGGACGGGCCGCCGCGCGACCCCGGAGTGCGGCGGGACCCGGGGGCACCGCGCGATCCCGGGGTGCAGCCCGAGCGCACCCGGCTGGCGTGGCGGCGCACGACGCTGGCCTACACCGTTGCCGGTGCGCTGCTGCTGCGGCAGGCTCTCGCCTCCGGTCCGTCGGCCGCCGGGTACGGTGCGGTGGCGGCCGTGCTGGTGACCGGACTGCTGCTCGCCGCCCTGGCGCACCGCAGGGGCCGCGCGCTGGGTCCGGCTCCCCCGGCCCCGCTGCGTCCGCGCGCCGCCTGGGCGGTCGCGGGCTGCCCGGTGCTCCTCGCGATGGTGGGAATGGTGATGCTCCGATGACAGCACTGGTCGTGGTCATGGGCGTGTCGGGCTCGGGCAAGACCACGGTGGGTGAGCGGCTCGCGAAGCGGCTGTCGGTGCCGTACGCCGAGGCCGACGACTTTCACCCGCCGCGTAACGTCGCGAAGATGGCCGCCGGTACGCCGCTGGACGACGCGGACCGCGCGCCCTGGCTGGACGCGATCGCCTCCTGGCTCGCCGAGCACGCCGGGGGAGGCGGCGTCGTCGCCTGCTCCGCGCTGGGGCGCCGGTACCGCGACCGGCTGCGCGAGGACGCGCCCGGCGTCTTCTTCGTCCACCTCGACGGCACGCCCGAGCTGATCGCCGAACGGCTCGCGGGGCGCGAGGGGCACTTCATGCCACCGGCGCTGCTGGGGTCGCAGTTCCACACGCTGGAGCAGCTGGACGCCGACGAGGCGGGCGGCGTCGTCTCCATCGACGGCACGCCCGAGCAGGTACTGGCGCGCACGGTGGCCCAGTTGCCGGAGGCTTGACCCTCCCCGGCTGAAGCATGACTGAAGCAGGGGATTCCTGGCTCCCACTGCTCGCCAGGTCTGCGACCCGACAGGTTTTCCACGATCAACACCAGCCGGGTGGGAACCACCCCGGTGGGGAACAGCAAGACGTGGAGGTGCGAGGGCCTCTTGGTTCTCGATCAGCACCGTGTGCGCGCTTGGTTCCCGCCACGCACGTCCCGCGATCTACCCGCTCAGGCGGCGCCACGGGGCACGGCCAACGGCCTCAGGCGCGCAGCGCCGCGTCGAGAGCGCGCATCAGCTCCCCCACGCGGCCGCCACCGGGTGGGGCGGCGGGCAGCCGGGCGAGGACGGCCCTCACCGCGGGCGGAGCGTGGTGGCGGGCCCAGTCGAGGGTTCCGGCGGTGACACACCGGTCTGCCACGGCCGCCAGCTCCTCCGCCCGCGCCGCGTGGGCTGCCGCGCCGAGTACGTGCTTGACCTGGTGCGCGTTGGCCAGGGGGTGGAGGAACGCGGCACCGGCGGCGTGGCTCGCCGCGCGGGCGGCATCGGCCGCGGCGGGTGAGGTGGCGCCCCGCGCCGCCCGGAACGCCGCCCATGCGCTCTGCCGCAGCGCGTTCGTGCGGCGACCGCCCCCGGCGAAAGCGCGTGCCGCCGCGATGGCCTCGCGCGGACGGGGGTCCGTGGGAGGGGTCTGCTCGAAGATCGGCAGCGTTCTGCTCGCGCAGGTAGCCGCGTAGCCCGTGAGGGCACGGAGTTCGTCGTCGCTCAGCTCGATCTTGTCCGGGGCGGTGGGCACGGGTCCATGGTGCCACCGGGCACGAGTGGCGCGGCACGTGGTTCCGGCGAACACCGACACCGGCCAGGCGCCGAAGCTCGCCGGGGCCGGACGGGAACTCGGGGCACTGGGTCCGTTCGTTGCGGGTAGGCGGGAGCCAATCGGTGGTGTGACACGTCCTATCGGCAGCCACTCGGTCCCGTGAGGTCCCTTGCAGACGGAGGTGGGATTACCTTGGCCGGTTTCAGAGCTCTCGCCGCGCAGGTCCGCGACCCCGCCCGCGCGCCGTCCCAGCGACGCCAGGCGCTGCGCAAGTGTCTGGAGCGCTTCGCCCCCTACGGCCACCGCGCCACCTGGCAGCACTTGTGCGCACGGGCCGGGTTCCGGCCCGAGGACCGCACGCCGGAGCCGGTGCGGCTGGTCGCCGCGCTGGAGGAGCTGGAGGAGGCACGGGCGGTATGGCTCACGTACGAGCAGGAGTTCGCGCGGCGGCGCCGACAGCAAAAGCACCTGGGCATCCGGCAGCCCACCGCGCTCGACGACTGGCACCGCCACACCTGGGGCGGCCGGGCGCTGCTGCGCTTCGACGATCCGGCGAGCACACCGCGCGCTCCGCTGGCCGTGGTGCTGCGCGGGCTGATCGCCGGGATGGAGGCGAGCGTGAGCGGCGCCGACACGCGCGCCCCGGTACTGGCCGCGAGCTGACCCCGGGCGGCCGGATGCCGGGGAGGCGGGGAGGCGGCCGTCCCGGCGTTGACAGCTCCGCACCCGCCACAGCATGCTGAGCAAGCGCTTAGCAGGGTCACAGGGCAGCGGAGAGGTGCGTGCGGCAGATGACGGAGCCCCGGGTTTTCACCTCGGCCGGCGAACTGCGGGCGGCGGTCGGTGCGGAGTTCGGCCCCAGCGACTGGCTGGAGGTGGACCAAAAGCGCATCGACCTGTTCGCGGACGCCACCGGTGACCACCAGTGGATTCACGTCGATCCCGGCCGCGCCGCGCGGGGTCCGTTCGGGCAGACGATCGCCCACGGCTACCTGACGCTGTCGCTGCTGCCCGCGTTCGTGCCGCAGGTGATCCGGGTCGAGGGCGTGCGCATGGGCGTCAACTACGGCGTCAACAAGGTGCGCTTCCCCGCCACCGTGCCGGTGGGTTCCCGGCTGCGCGCGCGGGTACGTGTCGCCGACGTCAGCGAGGTGGGCGGCGGCGTCCAGCTCACCGCCCAGGTCACGGTAGAGCGTGAGGGCGGCGACAAGCCCGTCTGCGTGGCCGAAAGCGTCAGCCGCTACTACCTCTAGCGTCCAGCCCGCCGCTTGCGCTGATCGCCCGCCCGGAACCGCTGCACGGTGGACCCGGACGCGGAGCCGGATCAGCGCGCGAGCGCGCCCACCATGCGCAGCGCCAGCCCGGCGTAGAAGGCGCCGATCTCGTCGGGCGTGCGGCGCCCGCCCGGCGAGAACCACCGCGCGACGTCAACGCACAGCGACAGCACCGCGAGCGCCGTGGCCCGTGGATCGTCCACCGCGAACTCCCCCGCCTCCGCTCCGGCCACCACCAGGTCGCACATGATCTTCTCCGAGCGCCGCCGCAGCCCGACGATCTCCGCGTAGTGCTCCTCCTCCAGCGCGCTCAGCTCGTACTGCACCACCCGCGCGGTGGTGTGGTGCTCGGCATGCCACCGCACAAACGTGCGCACCGCCCCGGCCAGCCGCTCGCGGTACGGGCCCTCGGCGTCGGCGGCCTCGGACAGCAGCCGCACCGAGCGCTCGTGCCCGACGCGGCTGATGTGGAAGAGCAGCTCTTCCTTTGTGCGGTAGTGGATGTAGAGCGCGGCCGGGCTCATCCCGGCGCGGCCGGCGATGTCGCGCGTCGTCGTGGCGTGGAAGCCGCGCTCGGCGAACGCCTCGACGGCGGCCACCAGCAGGCGGCGCGCCGCGTCGGGCGAGATGCCGTCCCAGGAGTCGTCCGGGGTGCCGCCCCGGGCCCGTGCTCCCGCTCTGGCCGCCTGTGCCATGTGCTCCTCGCCCCGCTTCGATCGACCGGGCGAACACCATACATCGGCGGCTGAGCGGCTGCTCAGGGCAACGACGCCGCTCAGAACTGGAGCGACTTGGTCTGCAGGTACTCGGCCAGCCCGTGCGTCCCCAGTTCCCGGCCGACGCCGGAGTGCTTGTACCCGCCGAAGGGGGCGAGCGGGTTGAAACGGCCGCCGTTGACGTGGATCTGGCCGGTCTCCAGGCGGCGGGCGAAGGCCACGGCCTCCTCCTCGTCGCCCGCCCACACCGCGCCGGACAGGCCGTACACGGTGTCGTTGGCGATCCGGGCGGCGTCGTCGGCGTCGTCGTACTTCAGGATCGACAGCACCGGGCCGAAGATCTCCTCCTGGGCGATCGTCATCTCCGGCGTGACGTCGGCGAAGACGGTGGGGCGCACATACCAGCCCCGCTCGCACCCCTCGGGCGCCTGGTCGCCACCCGCGACGAGCCGGGCGCCCTCCCGCACACCCTCGGCGATGTAGCCGGTGACGCGTTCGCGCTGGGCCGCGCTGACGACGGGACCGATGCGGGTGGCGGCGTCGGCCGGGTCGCCGGGCACGTACTTCGCGACGGCCGCGGCGGCCAGCTCCACCGCCTCCTCGTAGCGGTCGGCGTCCACGAGCATGCGGGTCCAGGCGCTGCACGTCTGACCGGAGTTGGCCATGACGTTGGCGACGCCCACCTTGACGGCCTTCGACAGGTCCGCGCTCGGCAGGATGACGTTGGCGGACTTGCCGCCCAGCTCCAGGGCCACCGGCTTGACGGCGGCGCCGGCGGTCGCGCCGATGCGGCGGCCGACGGCGGTGGAGCCGGTGAAGGAGACCAGGTCCACGCCTGAATGCCCGGCCAGTGCCTCCCCGGCCACGGAACCGTAGCCGGTGACCAGGTTGAAGACACCGGCGGGGAAACCGGCGGCGTCCACGGCCTCGGCGAACAGCTGGGCGACCAGGGGGGTGTTCTCGGCGGGCTTGAGCACGACCGTGCAGCCTGCCGCGAGTGCGGGCGCCACCTTGGCGACGATCTGGTGCAGCGGGTAATTCCACGGCGTGATGGCGCCGACCACCCCGATCGGCTCCTGCCACACCCGGGAGTTGCCCACCCGCTCCTCGAAGGCGTACTCCGTGGCGATGGTGGCGTAGGAACCGGCCACCGCGATGGGCAGGTCGGCGTGCACGGTCTGGGAGAACGACAGAGGCGCGCCGAGTTCGGCGGTGACGGTCGCGGCGATCTCGTCCCGCCGGGCGGCGAGCGCGTCGCGCAGCGCGGCGATGCGGGCGCCGCGCTCGGCGGGCGGCGTCTCCGCCCAGCCGGACAGTGCGGCACGGGCCGCGCTGACCGCCGCATCGACATCCTCGGCGGTGGCCGCCGGGACGCGGGCGATGACCTCCTCGGTGGCGGGGTTGCGGACCTCGATGGCGTCGGCGGTGGCCGGGCGCCGGGCCGCGCGCCACATGCCGGAGAGGTAGAGCGCGTCATGTGCCTGCATGCGTTCACGCTAACGGCGCTGGCCCGCGGGTGTCAGCGGCGCGGCGGGTGCGTTCGCTCACTCCGTGGGGTGCGTGTCTTCCTCGGTGGCTTCCCACGTGGGCGGCTTCCCGCCGAGGTGGGGCATGTCTGCGACCCTCCTCCGCAGGAGCCAGACGGGCTGGGGGCTGCCGCGTGCCACCCCCTATGAGCCACGGGGTGGCACGTGGGGCGGGTGGGCGCACCGGGTTTTCTCACTGCGAGAGCGTGGCGGGGGTTGCGGACCGACACGTGATTCCTATGATTCCGCATAGGAATAGGTTGGGCGGTCGGCAGGAGAAGCGGATGGGCAGCAGTGACGCGGAACTGGAATACCTCTCCGGGTTCGGGAACGAACACAGCAGCGAGGCGGTGCCCGGGGCGTTGCCGGTGGGCCGGAACTCACCGCAGCGCGCGCCGCTGGGGCTGTACGCGGAGCAGCTGAGCGGTACCGCCTTCACCGAGCCACGGGCGCACAACCGGCGCTCGTGGCTGTACCGCATCCGCCCCTCGGCCGCGCACCCGAAGTTCACCCGGCTGGCGGGCACGCGTGCCCATCCCACCCTGCACACCGCGCCGTTCACCGAGGTGCCGGACCCCAACCGGCTGCGCTGGAACCCGCCTCCGATGCCCGTGGCGGGGACGGACTTCGTGGACGGCCTGTGGACCGTGGGCGGCAACGGCGACGTGACGCAGCGCGCCGGGATGGCGATCCACCTGTACGCGGCCACCGCGTCGATGACGGACCGCGTGTTCAGCGACGCCGACGGCGAGTTGCTGATCGTCCCGGAGTCCGGGGCCCTGCTGCTGCACACCGAGTTCGGGCGGCTGCACGCCGCGCCCGGCCACGTGGCGCTGGTCCCGCGCGGGGTGCGGTTCCGGGTCGAGCTGGTGGACGGCAGCGCCCGCGGCTACGTCTGCGAGAACTACGGGCAGCCGTTCCTCCTGCCGGAGCTCGGCCCGGTCGGCGCGAACGGCCTGGCGAACGCGCGCGACTTCCTGGCCCCGACGGCCGCCTACGAGGACGCGGACCGCCCGGTGGAGGTGGTGAACAAGTTCTGCGGCGCGCTGTGGGCCGCCGAGTACGGCCATTCACCGCTGGACGTCGTCGCCTGGCACGGCAACCTCGTCCCCTACGTCTACGACCTGCGCCGGTTCAACGTGCTGGGCAGCATCAGTTACGACCACCCGGACCCGTCCCTCTTCACCGTGCTGACCTCACCCTCGGACACCCCGGGCCTGGCCGGGGTGGACTTCGTCGTCTTCGCCCCGCGCTGGCTGGTGGGCGAGGACACCTTCCGGCCGCCGTACTTCCACCGCAACGTGATGAGCGAGTACATGGGCCTGATCGAGGGCGCCTACGACGCGAAGGCCGAGGGCTTCACGCCGGGCGGCGGGTCGCTGCACAACATGATGTCGGCGCACGGCCCGGACCGGGACACCTTCGAGGCGGCGAGCGCCGCTCAGCTGCGGCCGCAGAAGATCGACGACGGCCTGGCCTTCATGTTCGAGACCCGCTGGCCGGTGACGGCGACGGCCCAGGCCCTCGGCGCCGGACACCGGCAGCAGGACTACGACGATGTGTGGCAGGGTCTGCAGCGACACTTCCGCGACTGACGCCGAGGCGCCACCGGCGTCCGGCCCGGGTGGCCCGGAGGCAATACGGTGACCCTCTTCGCTCCAGACTCCGTCGAGCTGAACCGCAAGCTGCCGCTGTGGTACCAGGTGTCGCAGTCGCTGCGGGCCTCGATACTCGGCCGGTCACCGCAGGCTCCGCTGCGGCTGCCCACAGAGGACGCGCTGGCCGAGCACTACGGCGTCAGCGTGCTCACCATGCGGCAGGCGCTCAAGGAGCTGGAGGGCGAGGGCCTGATCACCCGGCACCGGCGGCGCGGGACGTTCATCGAGCCCGCCGCCCGCCGGGGCCGCGCGGTGCGGCTGCTGGGCTCGGTGGACACCATCGTGGCCCAGCAGTCCGGCGAGGACACCACACTGCTCGGCCACGGCCCGGCCCCGGTACCGGCCGAACTGGCCGAGCACTTCCCGGGCGTCCCGCAGGCGGTGTCCTACCGCCGGGTGCGGCGCGACCGGGCCACGGGCGAACCCACGAACTGGGCGGAGAACCTGATCCACCCCGACATCGCGGCCCGGATCGATCCGGCCGCGCTCGAACGCATGCCGATGACGAAGCTGCTGCGGGATGAAGTGGGGGTCCGGATCAGCCGGATCACCGACACCGTGGAGGCGCGGCTGGCCGACCCGGAGACGGCCAGACTGCTCCAGGTGCCGCTGCTGAGCCCGATCCTGCACTACACGGGAGTGACGTTCGACACGCGGGACCGGGTGGTGGACGTGGCGCGGATTCACTACCGCGGCGACCGGTTCTCCTTCTCCGTCACGGTGGAGAACGTCACCGATGACCCCGACGACGGAGACGGGATCACCGGCGACGAGGCCACCGGCCAGGGACCTGGCTGACGCGGGGGCCGGGTGGCCGGACCGTGACCGTGCTCACCGGGACCCAGCCGCGCCGGCCCGGCAGCGCCCGCTCGGCGAGCGGCCGCTGAGCCCGGTCCGCCGAGGCCGCTTAGCCGTGACCGCCGAAGAGCGAGCGGCGCAGGCGGCGCAGGGGCGCGAACAGCGAGACGCGGGCGCCACGGCTGCCGCGGCCGCGGGTGACGTCGCGCGTGGTCAGCTCGCGCATCAGGGTGGTGGCCTCCTCCGCCTCGCCCTGCGGCACGGCCGGGCCGCCGATCACGCTGAGGTGCCGGTCAAGACGGGTACCCGTCCTACCGGTACGGCAGTTGATCGCGGGCACCCGCGCCCTGCTGCGAACTGTTATCTGTTCCATGTCACTCCCCACCCGTACGACGGCACCCGGCCCGGGCAGACCAAGACTATCGCCCGGCGCGGACCGGCGGGTAACCCGGGCCTGGGATTCACCTGCCCGGTAAGGCTGTTGACGAATCACCACCCCCCGCCGAAAGCACCGGAGGAACCCCCGGCAACCCCCGCACCCCCTGTCACTCCGGGCGTCAGACACGGCGGAGAGGCCACCACACATCCGCACGGTCAGTCCGTGCCGTAGGCGGCGCGCAGGGCCTCCTCGACGGCGGTGCGGGCCGCGGGGTGGTCCAGGCCGAGGCGCCGCACGTGCTGGGCGTACTCCCGGGCGGCGTGGGCAGCGGCCCGGTCAGCGGCGTCCCCGGCCGCGGCGACGAACGTTCCCGCCCGGCCCCGCGTCTCGATCACCCCGTCGCCCTCCAGCGTCCGGTACGCCCTCGCCACCGTGTTGGCCGCCAGCCCGAGCTCGCTCGCGAGCCCGCGTACCGTCGGCAGCCGGTACCCGACCGGGAGGCGGCCGGAGCGGGCCTGCTCGGCGATCTGAGCGCGCACCTGCTCATAGGGGGCGGTGGTGGCGTCGGGGTCGATGGACAGGCGCAGCGTCACGGGTGCTCCAGCGGGCGGGAAATTCACAGGCGCGGGGCGGCGGCGCCAGCGTAACGTCCGGCGCCATGACGATCGAAGTACGCGAGCTGCGGACCGAGGACGCGCCGGACGTGCTGGAGCTGCGGCGCCAGATGCTGCCGTTCCCGACCGGGACCCGGCGCGCCTTCCGGGGCCGGGGCCTGGCCCGCACCGTCAAGCACGACTCGCTCACCCGCAGCCGCGCGGCCGGTTACCGCGAGGCGTTCACCGGCAACGACGCGGACAACGCGCCCATGCTGGCGGTCAACCGGTGGTTCGGCTACGAGCCGTTCCTGTCGGAGTGGCGGTACGTCAAGGAGCTGTAGGCCCCGCCGGGCAGCGGCGGGGGCCGGGGCGGCGGTGCGCCGCGCCCGGCCCCCGGCGGTTCATCGCCGCTCGTCGCCGGTCAGTGGCACCAGGGGACGTAGTCGAGGTTCTTGACGTAGCGGGCGGTGACCCAGGCGTGGCGGTCGTACAGCTTGTACCAGATGTTGTTGCCGTTCACGTTCTGGCCGCGCACCTTGCAGTCGAGCGCGATCTTCGCGCCGTGCCGGTAGCTGCCGAGCACCTTGGAGTGGGTGGTGGGCTTGGAGCGGATGTTCACGGCCGTGCGGGCGACGACCCGGCCGTAGACGATGTGGCTGGCGTCGGCCACCTCACTGTGGTCGGCCGCCTCCTTTTGCGCGGGCATGGTCTCGGCGTTGCTCTTGGCCACCTCGGGGCCCTCGTCAGCGGCCAGCGTGGGTGCCGCGCCCAGCACACCGAGTGCGAGGGCACCGGCTGCCAGGGCGGCGGCTGTCTTCGCGGACTTCAGCACGGTTTCTCCATCGGTTCGAGTGGTTTCGCGGACGCCTCCGGGGTGCGGCGCACCACCGGTCGCTCAGCTCCGCGCGTGCCTTTGAGCATGCGGGCGCCGCCGGTGGCCAGGGCCGCGCCATCCCGGCACCTCACCCGTGCGGACGAACCGGGCACCGCTGGTGGAGTGGCCCGCACGCGTGCTCAGTTGACTGTCTGTCACCCATGCCTGACTGAACCGATGCCCGACGACCCGCCGACAGGCCCCAGCTGTTGCGCCCGCCGACGTTGATGCCGCGCAGCAGCGCGATGTGCCGAGTCGTCATGTTCGCCAGGCTCGCACACCCGTGGCGGTTCTTTAACCGGCTTTCAGCGCTTCCTTAACCGCACCATAAGGATCACCGCGGAGGCCGGAAGCCGGGCGGAATCGCTGGTCGGTGGGGCTAACGTGCTGTTCCGCCAGGCGGGTTCCGGCCGCGTCGGCGCCCGGTAGCGGGCCCCGGCTCAGGTACGCCCCCGGACCCGGCCCCCCACCTTTTGCCCCGTTTCTTCGAAGGAGTCCGCACGATGACTGCTCGCCGTACGACCAGGGCCGTCGCCCTCACCGCACTCGGTGTGGCGCCGCTCGCGCTCACCGGTCTGGCCGCGACGCCCGCCGTCGCGCACGGGTCCCTGGCCGATCCGGTCAGCCGGGTGGCCGCCTGCTACGCCGAGGGACCGGAGAGCCCCGACTCGGCGGCGTGCAAGGCAGCGATCGCGGCCAGCGGCACGCAAGCCTTCTACGACTGGAACGAGGTCAACATCGGCGACGCTGCCGGACGGCACCGCGAGATCATCCCCGACGGCGAACTCTGCTCGGCGGGCCGCGAGAAGTACCGGGGCCTGGACCTGCCCCGCGCCGACTGGCCCGCGACGGCGATGAACAGCGGTACCCATACCTTCCGCTACACCGCCACCGCCCCGCACAAGGGCTCCTTCGAGCTGTACATCACCAAGGACGGCTACGACCCGACGCAACCGCTGACCTGGGCGGACCTGGAGCCGGAGCCGTTTGCGAAGGTGACCGAGCCGAAGGTCGCGAACGGCGCGTACTCCTTCAGCGGCGACATCCCGGAGAAGTCCGGACGCCACCTGATCTACAGCGTCTGGCAGCGCTCGGACAGCCCCGAGGCGTTCTACACCTGCTCCGACGTCACCTTCGGCGGCGACGCCGGTGCCCAGCCGGGCGGTGACGATGCGCAGGCCGGGGCCGAGCCGCCCGCCGAGGAGACCTCGCAGCCCTCCGCACCGACGCGGGAGCAGATCGAGGCGGGCCGGGAGGAGTCCACGGTCAGCCACGACGGCCACGGCGGCGACGCGCCCCACGAGGAGCACGGGACGCGGTCCGAACGGGAGGACCACACGGAGGACCACGCACCGGAGCCGTCCCCGGCCGACGACCAGGAGTCCGTCGCCCACCACAGCGAGGACAGCGACGCGGGCCCCGCACCGGCGGGCGGCTCCGAGGACGTGAACCTGGCCGAGACCGGCGCCGACGACACCGCCCGCACGATCGCCCTCGGCGGCACCGCGGCCCTCGCGGTCGGAACCGCCATCGTGCTGGTCACCCTGCGCCGCCGCGCCGCAGGCCGTCACCGGGCGTGAACCATCGCGGTGCGGGTGGCCACAGTGGGGTCATGCGCCACCACCGCACCGCGCACCACCCCCGCCGGTCCCACCCACCCGGCGGGGGCCACGGCCGTCCGGTGAGCCCGCCCGCTCACCGGACGGCCGTCCCGCGTCTGACGCCTCGTCGGCACTCTGTGACCCGCGCACGGAGAACACGGGGAACGCGGTGCGACCGCGCCCGATGGTCACGGCGCCCGGGGCTGCCAACTACGCGACCTCCCCCAGCCTCCCCGCCGGATGGGCGGCACCGGCACCGAAGCGGTTCCGGGCCCGGTCGGCGGCGGCCTCGGCGCGGCGGGCCTTCTCCTCGCGCGGGTCGAGGGAGAGCTGCCGCGAGGCCAGGTCGGCGGCCGTGAGGTCGTCCGCGCGCAGGGTGAGCGCACGCACCCGGGCGCGCTGGAGGCCGAGCGCGTCGTGCAGGGCGTAGGCCAGGGCGGTCAGCGCCGCGGTGTGCGCGGTGGGTTCGGGCAGCGCGCGGGTGCGGGTGGTGGTGGAACGGTCGGCGTAGCGGACGGTGAGGGTGAGCGCGCGGGCCACCTGGGCGTCGCGGCGCATGCGGTATCCGAGACCGTCGGCGAGGGTGAGCAGGGCGCGGCGACGCTGGCTGGCGTCCAGTTCATCCCGTCCGAAGCGGTGTTCGGCGGCGGCCGAGCGGGCCGGAGCGCTGGGCACGACCGGGGTGGCGTCCTCGCCCCGGGCACGGGCCAGCAGACGGCGGGCCGGGGCGGCGCCGAGGATGCGTTGCAGCGTGGCGGGCGGCGCGGCGGCGACGCGGCCGACGGTGTCCAGGCCGTAGGTGCCCAGCGTCTGGGCCGTCGCGGGACCGACGCCGTACAGCGCGGCCACCGGTTTGGGGTGCAGGAACGCGGTGACGGCGGCCGGTTCGCCGGGTACCGAGCGCACCTGTCCGGGTGGCCCGGACTGAGCGGCCATACGGGCCAGCAGCGGGTTGCCCCCGGCTCCGACGGTGCAGAGCACGTCGTAGTGAGCCAGGGCGCGGACCCGGATCAGCTCGGCCAGTTCCGGGGCGGTCCG
Source organism: Streptomyces sp. JJ66 (assembly GCF_019303495.1). Taxonomy (GTDB): domain Bacteria; phylum Actinomycetota; class Actinomycetes; order Streptomycetales; family Streptomycetaceae; genus Streptomyces. The sequence goes on from NZ_JAEVFI010000009.1 coordinate 92,361, forward strand.
CCCGAAGTAGCGCAGCGCGCCGCGCACGTCGGCGAGCGCGGCGTCCGGTGGGAGTGCTTGCACGACAGGGGTGATATCGGCGAGCAGGTCCAGCAGCCGGGGGTAGCGCTCCTCGGTGAGCCCGGCACCGAAGTGCACGTAGAGGACGGCCGGGGAGGGAGGCATGGTGCTCACCCCGCGCTTCCGGGACTGGAGTGCCACAGCTTGCGGCCGCCCTGTGGGGACGAGGGTGACTCGCCGGCCGGGCGGAGATCGGCCCAGGGGTGCATCTCGTAGCCGGTGGCCAGGCGGATGCGGCGTCCGGAACCGCCATCCGGCGCGGCGCCGGGCTGTTCGGCGAGACGGGTGGCGACGGCGTCCAGTCCGCCAGTGCGGCGCAGTTCGGCCAGTTCCGTCAGGTTCCAGGCGGCGGAGCCGACGACGCTGAAGCCGCGTGGCCCACGCCGCTGCACCACGCCGCGCACCAGCAGCAGCCAGGAGTGGAAGACGGTGTGCGCGCAAGCGGCGTGGCTGTCTTCGAAGAACGCCAGGTCGGTCAGCCCGGTGCCGTCGTCGAGGGAGACGAAGATAACGCGCTTGCCGGACCGGATCGCCGGGGTTTGGGTGGCCACCTTGGCTCCGGCGACGAGCACCGTCTCGCCGTGCGGCACGTCGGTCAGGGCGCGGGCGGGGCGCACGGCGAGTTCGTCCAGGAAGCTGCGGTGGTCGCCCATCAGGTGCCGGGAGGCGTCCAGCCCGAGGATGCCGAGTTCCGCGCCGAGCCGTTCGTTCTCGTCCAGGTCAGGCAGTCCTGCGGGTGGCGCGGCGGGACCGTCGCTCCGTGTGCCCGTCGCCGGGCCGCCCGAGGCCGCCCGGGGCTCCTGGGGGGCGCCGTCGAACGGCAGTTGCGGCGCGTCGCTGCCCCGGCGGCGGCCGCGGTGCAGTTCGGCCAGGTGCAACAGCAGGTCACGCCGGTTGCCGCCGAAGGCGTCCAGCGCGCCGGCCCGGGCGAGGTTTTCCGCCACCGGGCGGGAGGGGCGGGCGCGTTCCATCAGGTCGTGCAGTGAGCGGTAGGGCTGCCCGGCGGCGATGCGGGCGGCGTCCGTCTCGCTGATGCCGCGCACCTCGCCGAGCGCCAACCGCACACCCCAGCACCCTGACTCGGACTCCAGTTCGATTCGATAAGGAACGTCGGACCGGTTGACGTCCAGCGGCAGGATCGGCACCCCGCGCCGCCGGGCGTCGGCGAGCAGCAGCCGTTTGGGGTACATGCCCGGGTCGTGGGTGAGCACCCCGGCGTAGAAGGCGGCTGGGTGATGGGCCTTCAGCCACGCGGACTGGTACGTCGGTACCGCAAAGGCGACAGCGTGCGCCTTGCAAAAACCATAGGCGCCGAACGCCTCCACGATCTCCCAGGTCTGTTCGATGACGTGCCCGGCGTAGCCCCGCCGGGCGGCGTGGCGTTCGAACCATGCCTTGATGCTCGGCTGGAGCCCGGGGTCGGCGAGCGCACGCCGGGTCTCGTCGGCGAAGGAACGGTCGCAGCCGGTCATGACGGCCACCACGTGGATGATCTGCTCGTGGAAGACGACGACGCCCCGGGTCTCGCGCAGCGCCGGTTCCAGGTCCGCGTGCGGGTAGCGCACGGGGGCGCGGCCGTGCCGGGCCTCGATGAACGGGCGCACCATGTCGGCGGCGACCGGGCCGGGGCGGAACAGACTGATGTCCACCACCAGGTCGTGGAACGTGGACGGCTGGAGGCGGCCGATCAGGTCGCGCTGCCCCGGCGACTCGATCTGGAAACAGCCGAGGGTCTCGGCCGACCGGATCAGCTGATACGTCTTCTCATCGCTTCCGCCGACCAGATCGAGGGCGTCCAGGTCAAGGCGGGTGCCGGTGGTCCGCTGCACCTCCTCGACGGCGTAGGCGAGCGAAGACTGCATCCGCACCCCGAGCACGTCCAGCTTCAGCAGGCCGAGCCTTTCCACATCGTCTTTGTCGAACTGGGACATGGCGAAACCCTCGCCGCTGGTGGGCGCCACCGGGGTGCGCTCCCGCAGGCCCGCGTGCGAGAGCAGCACACCGCACGGGTGCATGGCCATGCCGCGCACCAGACCGTCCAGCGCTTCGACCAGCTCCCATATACGCGGCCCGTACCGCTCGGCATCCACTCCGCGCAGCTCCGGCAGCTCGGCGAGCGCGGACCGGGCATCGCGGGCGCGGATATGCGGAAACGCCTTGGCCAGCCGGTCCACCTCGGCCGGGTCCAGGCCCAGTGCCGCGCCGACATCACGCACCGCGTGCCGCACCCGATAGGTCTCCGGCATGGCCACGGTGGCCACGCGCTGCTCGCCGAACCGCTGGAAGATCGCCCGGTAGACCTCCAGACGGCGGGCGGACTCCACGTCGATGTCGATGTCCGGCAGCGCCCTGCGGTGCTCGGAGAGGAACCGCTCCATCAACAGGCCGTGCTCGACCGGATCGGCGGTGGTGATGCCCAGCAGATGGTTGACGAGCGAACCCGCCCCGGAGCCGCGCGCGGCGACCCGGACGCCGAGCGCACGCACGTCATCGACCACCCGCGCGACGGTGAGGAAGTACGAGGCGAAGCCGTGCCGCTCGATAACGCCAAGTTCCCGCTCCAGCCGCTCCCAGCGATGGCGGTCCCGGTCGTAGCGGCGTACCAGCATCTGCCCGGCACAGCGCGAGCGCAGCACCCGGTCGGCGGTGCGGGCGTGCGCGCCGACGAGGTAGGGCTCGGGGAAGTGGGCGCTGCCGATGCCCAGGTCGTCGCCACCGTCCACCCGGCACTGGGCCGCCGTCTCCTCGGTGCGGGCCAGCAGGCGGTGCGCCAGCTCGCGGCGGAACCCGGCCGCTTCGGCGATACCGCGCGCGACGTCGGCCATCGCCTCCGGACCCTTGAGCCAGCGCTCACCGTTGTCCAGCCCCTTCGCCGGATCGATGGGCACCAGCCGCCGGGCGGCGTCCAGTACGTCGGCGACCGGTCCCAGGCCCGCGTCGGCATAGCGCACGGCGTTGGTCAGCACCGGCACGACGCCCTGCTCGGCGGCCAGCCCCAGCATCCGCGCGGCCTGGCGGCGCGGCGCGGAGCCGACGACCTCCAGGCGCAGCGCGTCTCCGTACACCTCACGCCAGGCGCGCAGATGACGCGCCGCTTTGTCCGGGCGCCCTGCGGCCAGCGCCTGGCCCACGTCGGACGACGGTCCGAGCAGCACGGTGACACCATCGGCCGCCGCGTCGGCCCAGGCCAGCTCCGGACGGGTGCCCATGCCAACGGGTGCGCCCGCCGTGACGTCCCGGTGTGCGGCTGTCACCAGCCGGCACAGCTCCGCCCAGCCGCGAGCGCCGTCCCGGGCGAGGAACACCACACGCTGGCCCGGTTCGTCCACGAAGGCCCCGCCGCGTGCCGGTGGGCGCCGCCTGCCCGGCGCGTCCGCGTGTGCCTGAGCCACGGCCAGCTCGACGCCGTACAGCGCCCGGACCCCCACTCGCTCACACGCCTGCGCGAACCGCACCGCCCCGCCGAGCGTGTCCCGGTCGGTCAGCGCGAGCGCGTCCATTCCCCGCTCGGCGGCCCGCTCGGCCAGCTGCTCGGGGTGGGAGGCGCCGTATCGGGCGGAGCAGCCGGAGACGGCGTGCAGATGCGTAAAGCCGCCCATCCGCGCCTCCTCGCCACCTCAGCCACCCCCTCGCACCCCCGCCCAACTGGACCTTCCGCGTTCTACTGTAAACCGATATTCGAATGCGCGTTCGACTGACCCTTGGTGTCGCTCGGCTCGCCGATACCGAAGGCGGGCTGCGTCCCCGCAACCGATCACCCCGTCCGTGGCGTCCGGAGAAACATGACGGCGACGCGGTACCTGTACCTGACGCGGCACGGCGAGGCCGTGCCCGACGAGAGCACGCTGAGCGAGACCGGACGGCGGCAGGCGGCACTGCTGGGCGTGCGGCTGCGGGACGTGCCGCTCGCGGCGATCTACCACGGTCCACTGGCCCGGGCTACGGAATCCGCGCACGTCATCAGCGGACGGCTGCCCGGCGTTCCGCTGGTCCGCTCGGAGGAGGCCGGGGACTACGTTCCGTACCGGCCGGGCCAGGACGAGCTGCCGTCCGGATCGACCGACCGGTACCTCGGCTTCCTCGCCCGGCTCCCGGCGGGCGGCGGGGCGCAGCTGGCGGCTCGCGCGGTGGCCCGGTTCACCGGGCCGGTGCCAGGAGACCGCGAGCGGCACGAGCTGGTGGTGACGCACAACTTCCTGGCGGGCTGGCTGGTCCGAGATGCCCTGGACGCGCCCCGGTGGCGATGGCTGGGGCTGAACCATGACAACGCCGCGCTGACCGTGATCCGGTATGTGCCGGGGCGGCCCGCGCAACTGGTCGCGTTCAACGACGCGGGGCATCTCCGTCCGCCGGGCGCGCCGCGCGACGTTCGGTGAGGGCCGCCTCGAAGTCGATGCCGGGTGGCTTGCGCTCGGTCATCTCAGACCTCCGGGCTCAGGAACTCCAGGCGGTTGCCGTGGCAGTCGTGGACGTAGAAGCGGCGGTATCCGGGGAAGGCGGCGTCCCAGACGACGTGCACGCCTTTGTCGGTGAGCCGGTCCGCCAGCGCGTCGAGGTCGGCGACGAGGATGCCGGGGTGGGCCTTGCGGGCGGGACGGAAGTCGTCCTCCACGCCGAGGTGGATCTCCAGGTGGTCCGCTCGCACCCACAGCCCGCCGCGCCCGGCCAGCTCCGGCGGCCTGGCCACCTCCGTCATGCCGAGCACGTCCACGTAGAAGGTGCGGCACAGCTCCTCGTCGCCGGGCGGGAGCGCGAGCTGCACGTGGTGCAGGCCGAGCCCGAAATCGGAGGCTGCCGGAGGGTTCTCGTACGGCTGGGGGGTGACGCGTTCTCTCATCCTCAAGGCCCTTCCCCTGGGAGCGGCAGCTGTGGCCGATCCTACTCAGCGGCCCACTGTTTACGATGAAGAGGACGTTTCGTCCGGTCCGCCCGTGCCTGTGGTGCGGTCACCGGGTGTGACGGATGTCAAAGAACTGGCACCCGTAGCCTTCCCCGAGCAGGGTAGGGGCCAACCTCGGGACACCAGTCACTCAAGCGAAGGAGCCCCATGAGAATCGGCATCGTCGGCGCCACCGGCCAGGTCGGAAGCGTGATGCGCGACATCCTGGCGCAGCGGGACTTCCCCGTGGACGAGCTGCGCCTGTTCGCCTCCGCACGGTCGGCGGGACGCACGCTGCCGTGGAAGGACGGCGAGGTCACGGTCGAGGACGCGACCACGGCCGACTACGCGGGGCTCGACATCGTGCTGTTCTCCGCCGGCGGCGCCACGTCCCGCGAGCTGGCACCCAAGGTCGCGGCCGCCGGTCCGGTCGTGATCGACAACTCCTCCGCCTGGCGGCTGGACCCGGAGGTTCCGCTGGTGGTCTCGGAGGTGAACCCGCAGGCCGCGCTGGAGCGGCCGAAGGGCATCATCGCCAACCCGAACTGCACCACCATGGCCGCGATGCCCGCGCTGCGTCCGCTGCACCAGGAGGCCGGGCTGGCGGCGCTGGTCGTGGCCACCTACCAGGCGGTCTCCGGCAGCGGCCTGGCCGGGGTGGCGGAGCTGGACGGCCAGGCGCGCAAGGCCGTCGAGGCCGACGCCACGCAGCTGGCCTTCGACGGTTCGGCCGTGGACTTCCCGGCCCCGGACAAGTTCAAGCGTCCGATCGCCTTCAACGTGCTGCCGCTCGCGGGCTCCCTCGTGGACGACGGCCTGGAGGAGACCGACGAGGAGCAAAAGCTCCGCAACGAGAGCCGCAAGATCCTCGGCATCCCGGAGCTGAAGGTGTCGGGCACCTGTGTGCGCGTGCCGGTGTTCACCGGTCACTCGCTCCAGATCAACGCGCGCTTCGAGCGGCCGATCAGCCCGCAGCGGGCGCGGGAGCTGCTGGCAGGCGCACCGGGCGTGGCCCTGTCGGACATCCCCACCCCGCTACAGGCCGCCGGGCAGGACCCGAGCTACGTGGGCCGCATCCGCCGCGACGAGACGGTGGAGCACGGCTTGGCGCTGTTCCTGTCCAACGACAACCTGCGCAAGGGCGCGGCGCTCAACGCCGTGCAGATCGCCGAGCTGGTCGCGGCCGAGCTGACCTGAGCTGACCGGCTGACGTCCCCTGTGAGGTCTCCGGTGCCGTGGCGGCGCCGGAGACCTCGCGGTGTGCGGGGCGGAGTGGGTCAGCGGCTTCCCCGCACCGTCGCCCCGCTGGCCGCCGGTTTCCCTGGCCCGCGCCGTGTCGTCCGCTCCAGCCGGACGTTCCTCCCGCTCCCAGCGGGTTACGGCTGCGGGGCGGGCGGGGTCGGTTCCAGCGCGTCGGGCGGAACGCTGTCGGGGACGGCAGCCGCGGGCTCCACGGGGCGGCGCCCGGCGGGGTCCGGGGGCTCCACCGGTACCGGAGACTCGGCGGAGGCGGGCGCCTGGGCGGGGGCGGAGGCGGGCGCCTGGGCCTCGGGGTGCGGCGGCCCGTGCTGCGCCGCGCGCTCCAGGAAGCGCAGCAGCTCCACCGGGAAGGGCAGCACCAGGGTGGAGTTCTTCTCGGAGGCCACGGACACGACGGTCTGGAGCAGGCGCAGCTGCAGCGCCGCCGGGGTGTCGGCCATCTGCTGCGCCGCCTGCGCGAGTTTCTTGGACGCCTCGAACTCCGCGTCGGCGTTGATGACGCGGGCGCGGCGGTCCCGCGCGGCTTCGGCCTGCCGGGCCATCGAGCGTTTCATCGTCTCGGGCAGGGAGACGTCCTTGATCTCCACCCGGTCAACGTTCACGCCCCACTCCACGGCCGGGCTGTCGATCATGATGGCCAGGCCCTGGTTCAGCTTCTCGCGGTTGGACAGCAGGTCGTCCAGGTCGCTCTTGCCGATGATGGACCGCAGTGAGGTCTGCGCCATCTGGGAGACGGCGAAGCGGTAGTCCTCGACGCGGATGATGGCGTCGGCCGGATCGACGACCTTGAAGTAGACGACCGCGTCCACCCGCACCGTCACGTTGTCCCGGGTGATGCCCTCCTGCGCGGGTACCGGCAGCGTGACGATCTGCAGGTTTACCTTGTGCATCCGGTCCAGCACCGGAACGATCAGGTGGAAGCCGGGCTCCTTGACGTCGGAGCGGACCTTGCCCAGCCGGAAGACCAGCCCGCGTTCGAACTGCCGGATGACGCGTGCGGCGGCCAGGAAGTACGCGGCGCCGCCCGCCACCCCCGCGATCAGCAATTCCATGACCATGGTGGCCCCCTGCCGTGGCCCGTGCGAGCGGCCGGCACGACGCGAGGCGGGCGCCGCGTCAGGCGCCGTACAGGAGCTTATGGAAAATTTGTCCCAAATTTCAGGGTAGTCGCCGGCCGGCCGGGGGTCGAGACCCGACAGCCGGGGGCACCGTCAGCGGGCCAGGCCGCGCTCCCCCACCGGCACGTCGAGGGCGAGGGTGTTGCCCGGCGGCGGGTAGGGGCACAGAAAGTGCTCGGCGAACGCGCACGGCGGCAGCGTGGTGCGGTTGAAATCGACGGTGACCGTGCCGTCGGGGGCCGGGGCGCCGGTGCGCAGGAAGCGGAACCGGTAGCTGCCGCGGCCGCTGGTGCCGTCGGCGAAGACGGCCCACAGCGCACCGCTGCCGACCACGGACACCCGCAGGCCGTGTTCGCTGCCGTCCGGCGCGGTGAAGCGCACCTCGCCGCCGAGATCGAGCCCGCGCTCCTGGCAGTCGGCGTTGGGCACCGGCACCCGGCGCGCGGCCTCGTAGGCGTGGAAGGTGCCGGGCAGCGCCCAGCGCCCGTCGTAGGGCATGGTGCGGATGCCGGTGAAGGCGCGGCGGGCGGGGGCGGCCGGGTCGTGGACGCGCACGGCCCACTGCCCCTCGCGCCGCAGCAGCTCCAGCCGCCGGTCGCCCCAGGTGACGCGAGTGGGCTCGGCGCTGCCGGGTACCCCGAGGCGGCGTTCGCCGACCAGCATCTCGGCGCCGGCCGACAGCTCGTCGAGGACGTCGGCGCGCACGACGACTCCGGTGCCGTCGGGCGTGGTGTGCCACTGGCCGGGCAGCCCTTCGATCCACCCCTCGTCGTCGGCGTCGGCAAGCCAGTAGGTGCCGGTGACGGAGAGCGGGCCGTACGGGGCGACGACGGTCTCCAGGCGCTGCTGGTGCCACTCCTGCCACTGCTGCGCCGCCGAGGAGCCCGGCGCCCTGGGGTTGGCGGTGCTCGCGGCGCCGAGCGGATGGTCGGCGCTCACCGGGTTCAGGAAGTCTGGTGAGGTTTCGGCGTTCATAGGGTCAACTTGCCACATACCGGACGCCCACGACGTGATCCGCGGCGGTCCGGTCGGCCGTGGGACGTCCGGGCGCGCGCGACGCCCCCGGCAGACGAGGCGAACCGGGCCCGGCGGGGCTCGGCAGGCTCATGACACCGCGTCACACCGGGGCGCGGTTGCCGCTCACCCGGTTGTCGGCGGTGCTCACCCGCGCGGCCCCCTGCCCGTGATCTTTCTGCCTTTCACCCGGTATCCCGCTCGCGGACGTTTACGCGGGGCATGATCTGTGCAGCAGAACTGTCACGAAACCTGTCCACGAGGTATATCCGCTTGGCGCCACATCCGCATCATGGACGACCATAGGCGTGCGGACGGCTGGACTGCACGCGAGAGGAGGCGTCCATGGGATCGGTGCGCAAGGCGAGTGCCTGGCTGGGCCTCGTCGACGACAGCGAGATGCGGTACTACGACGACGACTACGCCGAAGGGCCGGAGTCCTCGGACGCCGCGCCTGAGGCGTGGGTCACTGATCCGCGCATCCGGGCCACGGCCGAGACGGCCCAGGACGCGGGCACCCGCATCGCGACCATCACCCCCGACGGCTTCCGGGACGCCCGGGCGATCGGTGAGATGTTCCGCGAGGGCGTCCCCGTCATCGTCAACCTGACGACCATGGAAGCCAGTGACGCCAAACGCGTCATCGACTTCGCGGCCGGTCTGACGTTCGGCCTGCGCGGCTCCATCGAGCGCGTGGCCAACCGGGTATTCCTGCTCACCCCGGGCGCCTACCAGATCGTGGGCGGTGAACACCGCCGCCGCACGGAGGGCGGTTTCTACAACCAGAGCTGACGCGGGGTGGGGGCCGCGCACCCGGCCCTCCCCCGCCGGTCCGCCGGTCTCCCGCTGCCGGGTCACGACGCCGGGCTCCGGAACGCCTCGCGGGTTTACCGGAACGCGTCGCAGCCCGTCAGCGCCTTGCCCAGCACCAGTTGGTGCATCTCGACGGTGCCCTCGTAGGTGAGCACCGACTCCAGGTTCGTCGCGTGCCGCATCACCGGGTACTCCAGCGAAATTCCGTTCGCACCCAGGATCGTGCGCGCGGTACGGCAGATCTCCAGGGCCTCGCGCACGTTGTTGAGCTTGCCGAAGCTGACCTGCTCGGGCCGCAGCGTACCGGCGTCCATGCGGCGTCCGAGATGGTGGGCCAGCAGCATGCCCTTGTGCAGCTCCAGCGCCATGTCCGCGAGCTTGGCCTGCGTCAGCTGGAACCCGGCGATCGGGCGGCCGAACTGCTCCCGCTCCCTGGAATACGCCAGGGCGGCCGCGAAGCTGGCGCGCGCGGCGCCCATCGCGCCCCACACGATGCCGTAGCGGGCGTGGTTGAGGCAGCTGAGCGGGCCGCCCAGCCCGGTGGCGCCGGGCAGCACGGCGTCCTGCGGCAACCGCACGTCGTCCAGGACCAGTTCGCTGGTGACCGAGGCGCGCAGCGACCACTTGTGCCGGATCTCCGGCGCGGAGAAGCCCGGGGCGTCGGTCGGGACGACGAAGCCGCGGATGCCCTCGTCCGTCTGCGCCCAGACGACAGCGACCCCGGCGACCGAGCCATTGGTGATCCACATCTTGCGCCCGCTGAGTACCCAGTCGCCGCCCGGCTCGCGCTTAGCGTGCGTCCGCATGCCCGCCGGGTCGGAGCCGTGGTCGGGTTCGGTGAGGCCGAAGCAGCCGATGATCTCCCCGGCGGCCATGCCCGGCAGCCACCGCCGCTTGTGTTCCTCGGAACCCCAGCGGTGGATGGCGTACATCGCCAGTGAGCCCTGCACCGAGACCAGGGAACGGATGCCGGAGTCGGCCGCCTCCAGCTCCAGGCAGGCCAGACCGTACTGGACGGCGCTGGCGCCCGCGCAGCCGTAACCCTCCAGGGACATGCCCAGTGCCCCGAGGCCGCCCAGTTCGCGGGCGAGTTCCCGCACGGTCGGCAGCTCACCGGTCTCGTACCACTCGGCGATGTGCGGCAGCACCCGGTCGGCGGCCCAGCTGCGCACGGTGTCGCGCACCGCGCGCTCCTCCGCGCTGAGCAGGTCGTCCAGGCCCAGCGGGTCGGCGGGGTCGAACGGCGGCAGGGAACGGCGGGACATGCTCGGCCTCCGGGTCGCGGATGTCGGCGTAGCTGGTGTGGAAGGCGTGGGGCGCGTGGGTAGCGAAGCAGGCGCCGTGGGGGTGGCGCGTGGGGGTGCGCCGTTGAGACTACTGGCGGGTAATTCCCGTGGGCAAGAGGCTCTGGTCCCCGGGCGCGGACGGGCGCGGGACGCGTGCGGCACCGGTGTGGCCGCCGGACTCGCCGTCCCGCGCACGCGCCGTCCCGGCGGTGTGATCCGGTGCGTCCGACGCGGTGTGCGCCTGCCCGGCTGTCGTGCGGCCGTCGTCGGCGGGCGGCTGCGTCGTGCGCGGCAGCCGCAGCGCGGCCAGTGCTCCGGCGAGCAGCAGCACGGCGCTGACCAGCAGCGTGACGTGCAGCCCCTGGACGAAGGCCACCCGGGCGGTCTCGCGCAGCAGGTCCCCGGCGACGCCGCCGAGGTCGTCGGCCACCTCGTACGCCTCGCCGAGCGAGTGCCCGGCCGCGTCCGCGGCGGCCTTGGGTATGCCTGGCGCGGCGTGTACGGAGGCGCCGTAGGCGCTGTTCATGACGCTGCCCAGCAGGGCGATGCCCAGCCCGGCGCCGAGCTGGTAGGCGGTCTCCCCGATGGCCGCCGCGCCGCCCGCCTGCTGCGGCGGCGCGTCGTTCAGCATGGACTCGTAGCAGCCGAACAGCACCGTCTCCAGGCCGAAGCCGAGGAGCAGGAAGGCGCCGACGCACACCCCGGGATCGTCCTGGGTGCCGAGCGTCGTGAGCGTGAGGACGGCGAAGGCCGTCAGCAGGAAGCCGCCGGCGACCATCACGCGCGGTCCGAGCGCCCGCAGCAGCCGCGGCCCGGCCAGCCCGGCGGCGATGGCGGCCACCGACAGCGGCAGCAGGCGCAGCCCGGTCTCCAGCGGCGTCAGGCCGAGGACAAGCTGGAGGTACTGGGCGGCCATCAGCGCGAGGCCGACGAGCGCGAGCACGGTCAGCACGATGCAGCTCACCGCGGTGCCGAACGCCGGGCGGGCGAAGGCGGAGAAGTCGATCAGCGGGTGCGTCCGGGCCCGCTGGCGGCGCACGAACCACGTGAGCAGGCCGCCGCCAGCGATCAGGAGCAGCGCCGTGCCCGGGTGCGTCAGTTCGCCGCTGCCCATGCGTTTGACCGCGAGGACGGCGGTGAACAGGCCGCTCGCCGCCAGCACGGCGCCGGTCACGTCCCAGGGCCCGGTGCCCTCCCCCTTCGACTCGGGGACCAGGCGCAGGGCGACGGGCACGGCCAGCACCATCAGCGGGATGTTGAGCAGGAAGACCGCGCCCCACCAGAAGTGCTCCAGCAGCAGCCCGCCCACCAAAGGTCCCGCGGCGGCCCCGACGGCGGCGACCGCGCTCCACACGCCGATGGCCAGCGCGCGCTCGCGCCGGTCGGGGAAGACGTGCCGGAGCAGGGACAGGGTGGCCGGCATGATCATCGCGCCGCCCGCGCCGAGCAGGGCCCGCGCGAGAATCAGCACTCCCGGGGCGTGCGCGAAGACGGCGAGCGCCGAGGCGAGCCCGAACAGCCCGTAGCCGCACAGCAGCACCCGGCGGCGTCCGACGCGGTCGCCGAGCGTCCCGAAGAGGATGAGCAGGGAGGCGCACACCAGCGGGTAGGCGTCCACGATCCACAGCAACTCGACCGGCCCGGGCCGCAGGTCGGCGCTGACGGCGGGCACGGCCACGTGCAGCACGGTGGCGTCGATGGCGACGAGAAGAAGGCTGGCGCACAGGACGACGAGTACGGTCCAGCGGCCGCTACCCTGTCCGGCCCGGCTCGTCTCTGCCATGCACGCTCCTCCTCGCTGCTCGCACGCCGCGCCGCTCGACAGCCGTGATGGGCCGGACGCGGGCGGGGCCCGGCCAGGTGGCGCGGGGTTGAGTCGTCCGTAGCGTACGCGAGACGCGGCCGGACTCCTGTGGCCCGCTTCACCCCGGGCCCGGGGTCCGCGCCGGGAGAAGGTTAAGCGCGGATGGACGGAAACGGAAGTCGCGGGTAATGCGAAGCATGCCGCGCGGGAAATCCGGCCACGCGCGAAAACTTCCCCGATTTCCCCGGGAAAACCGTCGGCGCGGGTGCGCGCGAGTCGCGCACCACATCACATCGCCATTACGAACGCCGGTTCCGCGCCACCGGCGCATCTCCGCCCGCTGTAATGTCGATTGAGTGCGTACCGACCGAATCTTCGCCCGCCTGGAACAGGAGCCCGCGCGGCCGCCGAACCCGGCCCCGGGGATGAGCGGCACCCGCAAGCTGTTCTTCGGCGGCACGCTGGCGTTCTACGGCGCCGTCGTCGCGGCGGTGCTGCAGACGTCGTACCTGGTACGGCTGGACTGGCAGCTCATGCTGTTCCGCCCGTACAAGCAGTGGCCCGGCCTGCACCCGTTCCTGGACTACTTCGTGGTGCTGGGCCAGCGCGGGCCGACAGCGGTGCTGGTGGCGGCCTGGCTGGGCTGGCGTTCGTGGCGGCAGCGCACCCTGCGGCCCCTGCTGGTGCTGGGGGCGGCACTGCTGCTGCTGAACGTAACGGTGGGCGCGGCCAAGCTGAGCATGGCGCGGGAGGGACCGCACTACGCGAACCTCATCGGCGCCAACGAGATGTTCCTGACCGGCGACATATTTCCCTCCGGTCACACCGCGAACGCCGTGGTGACCTGGGGCGTCCTCGCCTACCTGGCCAGCACCGCGCGCGCGCGGCGCTGGCTGTCGGTGCTGGCCGCCGTCTTCGCGCTGGGCGTCGGCGCCACCACCGTTTACCTGGGTACGCACTGGGCGAGCGACGTACTGCTGGGGTGGGCCGCCGGGCTGCTGATCCTGCTCGGGCTGCCGTGGTGCGAACCGCTGGCCGCCCGCGTCGAGGAGCATGTGCTGGCGTACTGGATGCGGCTGCGGGCCGCCGGGCGGCTGGTGACGGCCGGGGTGGTACCCACCGCCGCCCCCGGGGGCAGCGCCGCCTCGGTCGCCCCGGGCGCCGAGGGCGCGCGTACCGTGGCCCGGGCGACGCGGGCTGGTGCGCCGGGTCCCACCACCGGGGCGCCCGCCGGACCCGCCAAGCGCCCGCACGCCGTCCGCACGGAGCGCACGCGTCCTACCCCGGCCGGCCGGTAGGCGGTTCGGCCGGGCCGGGTGCTCCCGGCGGGCTCGTGGGGGCTCCTGCGGGCTCGTGGGGGCTCTCCCGGTCAGCCCTTCCAGCTGCGGAGGACCCTGCCGTCCTCGACGGTCAGGTTCAGGCGCCCGGCCACGTATTCCATGGTGATCACGGCATCGGGCGGCAGCACCCGTACCGGTGACCACCCGTGGGCCGTGGCCCGTTCCTCCGCCTCTCGCGCGGGCATCCCGGCGTAGGCCTCCGGGTCGTCGTCCGGTTCCCGCGCCGCGAACGGTGTCTGTGCCATGTCCGCCACCGTACCGGCGCGCCCGGGGCACCGGGAAGTCCCGGCTGGATCGTCGCGTCGTCACGCTTGTGTCACAGTCCGGCGGCTCCGCCCTCGCCCGGTTGGCTCACCCTTCCGGGGTTTTTCCGGGCCGTGGAAAGACGTGGCGGTCAGCGCTCCCGGAATCGCTGGGTAAAGCGTTACCGTGCGACGTCCGAATTCCTCGCGACCGCGCTTTCCGGCGCACTGCGCGGCGCAGGTTCGGACCTTTTCCGGACGCGGCCGAGACACTCGCGGACAGCTGTGATACAAGCGGTGAGTTCTGCCGGTTCGCGCACCTCGAAGCCGGCGTCGAGCAGCAGGTGCGGCAGCCGTCCGGAGCCTCGATATGAGGGTGAGTCTCCCGGCCCTCGCGGACCGCCGGGTGCCGCGCGGGAGGATCAGCGCGCGGCGCGGGGCTGCTCGAAGCGCAGCAGGAGTTCATTGGCCTGCGAGTAACAGGGCCGCACGCGGCACCGACCGTCGGCCAGCCGGACGGCCGGGAAGCGCACGTGCGTCCGCTTGTCGGCGACGTCGTCGAGGATGCGGGCGACGCGGACGGGCGCACCGGCGCGGGCCGGGCGCAGCCACACGGCGCACTCGCTCTCGGCGCGGGCGGGCAGCGCGGCCAGCGGCAGGCGGGCGGTGAACCACGCGCCGTCGGGTTCCGCGGGCACGGCCACCAGCGGTTCGGGGGCTGCCCCGGCGTCCGGCGGCCCGACCTCGACGCGGGCGCCCTCGCCCAGTTCGGCGCCGTACAGCTGGCCGCGCAGGGTGAGCACGCCGTCAGCCAGCTTCACGTCGGCGGCCTCGGCGTGCGGCCAGCGCTGCCAGGCCCGCACCGCGAGGGTGCCGCCGGTGGTGGTGCACGGTATGCGCACGCCGAGCCAGGTGCGGTCCGGGCGCGGCCTGCGGTCCACCAGGGAGCGCAGGTCGTGCGTGCCGGGCAGCAGGCGGCTGCGGCGACGCTCCCCGTCGCTGAACCAGGCGTGCCACACCCCCTCCGCCAGCGGCATGGTGCTGGGCAGCGCGGCCCGCAGGACGCCGGGCGACGTGGGCACCAGCGGCAGCCGCACCTCCTCGGCCGCACCGCGCCCGCTCGCCGGCCGGCGTCGCAGCAGCAGCCCGGTGTCCCAGCGCCCGGCGGCGTCGTCATGGGCGACGCCGAGGGCGACGTCGAAGGTGAGGCCGCCCGCGCTGTCGGCCGTGCAGTGGGCGCGCGGGCGCACCCGCTCGGCCGGGCGTCCGGCGGCGGCGTTCATCCGCGCCGCCCCCGTTCCGTCCCCGGCCCGAATGCCGTGCTGGTGGCCGTGGCCATGGGTAGGTGCATGCGTCCCTGATTCCGAAATCGACGCGGAGGCGGTCTCCCGCACCGGAGACCTGTCCGCCGTGCACCCGTTAAGACCGGGATGCGGGGCCCGGGGTTGGCCCGGGGGACGGAGTTCTTCACCACATCGCCACCACGTGCGGACCGCAGCGGGGTGCGGTCCGTCACGAGGCGCGGCGCCCCGCCACGGTGCGGGACCGTGACGGGGCGCCGGGTGCGCGTGCCGGACGCGCCCGCGAGAGCCGCGGACGCCGCGCCTGGCTCAGACCTTCAGGCCCTGGCCGGGCACGATGAGGTCCGGGTCACCGCCGATGACATCCGCGTTGGCCTCGTAGACCTGCCGCCAGTCCGCGCCGTGCGCCTCGGCGATGCGGCTCAGCGTGTCACCGGCCTTCACTGTGTAGGTGGCGCGCGGGTGGCTGCGGTTGGCACGCGGCTCGGCGGTCCGCTCACGGGCCTCGGAACCGCCCACGGACTGGCTGGGCGCGCTCGGCTGAGCGGGCTGGGCCGGCTGCTGCGGAGCCGACTTCTGCGGGGCCGGCTGCTTGGCGGGAGCGCCGGAGCCGGACGACTGCGTCGCGCCCGGGTCCGTGCCGTACAGGCCGAGCTTCGCCGAGCAGGCCGGCCAGGCGCCCCAGCCCTGGGCGTTCTGCACCTTGCCCGCGATCTCGATCTGCTGCGCGCGGGTGGCCTGGTCGGCGGTCGCCGCGTAGGCGGAGCCGCCGTACGCCGCCCAGGTGCTGGCGGAGAACTGCAGGCCACCGTAGTAGCCGTTCCCCGTGTTGATCTGCCAGTTGCCGCCGCTCTCGCACTGGGCGAGCCGGTCCCACACGCCGCCGTCCGCCGCGTGGGCGGGGCCGGTCGTGAGGGCGAGCAGCGCCAGCGGAGCCGCGACGGTCAGCGAGACCGCGCCCGCACGTGCTGCTTTACCACGACGATCGAACAAGACGAATCCCTCTCATACGCCCCGGGGTCCCCCGGCCCCGCCGGACCCCCAAACGCGCTCTAGTGCGTCCTGAAGGCTCCGCGCGGCCCGTCCGCCACGGGGTACTGCTGGGTTGGTGCGTGGGGCACTCCGGGCGGCGGCACGTGGTGTGTGCCCGCTCGGCGTGCCCGGGCGGCGGACTGCCCCGGGTGGTGCTCGGTGCACCGCCGGAAAATGTAGGGACGACTCCGGGCCATCTCCAAACAACGGGCCGAATATGCAGGCCAGTTGGCATTTACTTCTGGTAACGACGAAAGCCTGGGCAGTAGTTTTGCGATACTAAATCCCTCTATGTCAGATTCTGCGTCGTCCACGCTGTGCTCCACGTCACCGGCACAACATCTACCGCTTGTCCCTTAATTGACTGACCGTGACCGTTTTCGACAGTCTGCTCACCATGCGCGTTCACCGAACGGACACGGTGCCGCCGGTTGCGTGACTGTCACCACAGGTCCGCCGTTGTGCAGTCGAACCAGTACCGAACGCCAGGAGCCCCCTGTGTCCTCCATGCTCGACGTCAGTGACGAGGTACGTGCCGAGATCGGCGACGATGAAGCGGCCAAGCTGCTCGCCGGTGAGACGCTGCCCGAGAGGTACGACTGCACGTCCTGCCGCACGCCCGGCAGCGCCCACAGCGAGCGCACCAGCACGGTGTTGTTCGTCGGTGAGGAGACGGCCGTGCTGGCCTTCGCGCACGCGGGCTGCATCCCCTCGCAGATCGTCCGCGTCTCCGAAGAGCAGATCCAAAGCGCCGTCCGCACCATCTCCGGTGAGGCCGACAGTTCCTCCGCCGCTCCCGCGACTACCCCCGGCATCCCGGAGCTGGCGTATGAGCGGCAGGCCGTCCTCGGCGTGACCTGCGGTCAGGTCCTCATCGGGGACCAGCTGCACCCGGCCATCGTCGTGGAGCCGACCGGGCCCATCGCCCGGCCGGGCACCACCGGCGGCAACGACGAGTTCCTGACGCTGCTGACCGAATCCGGGTTCACGCCGGTGACGGATGTGGCTCAGCGTCCCGGCATGCTGCCCGGCTGGTCGGTTCTGATGGCCATGGGCAAGCTGCACGCCGTGCTCCAGCCGGCCGAGGAGGGGCAGCAGCCCGTGTCCTGGTGGCAGGCGCACCAGCCGCTGGCGGTCACCGACGAGTGGCGGGCCACGGTCAACAAGACGAACTCCGTCGTCGTCTACGCGGCACCCGTCGGCGCCATCGGCCAGCAGGCGCGCGAGGATCTCCTGCGGGACGCGCTCGACAAGGCCGCGGCGAGCGGGGTACTCGTCGCCGCGACGATGCCGCTGGCGGGCACGTCCTGATCCGCGGCCCGCACCCGGGGTGCCGTCCCTGCCCGGCCCCGGTGGCCGGGCAGGGACGGTCTGCCCTGCTCCCGCCCCTTTCCGCTCCCGGGGCAGCCCGGGAACCTGGCCGCAGGCCAGGCAGCGGTCCGGGCTGCCGTAAACCCTCGCCGGGGAAGCCGCGTTCGGCGGTTACCCGCATCCAACGGCGGGCACCGCTCGTTGGCTCAGACGTGCACTCCTACGAACCTTCCCGCGCCCGATACCCGTACCCCGACCACGGTCAGATTCCCGGCATGCGACCCCCGCACGAACCCGTCGCCGAACGCCTGGGCCGGTCCGCGACGCCGATCTTCGACGCCCTGTACGCCGAATACCGCCGCCTCTTCCGCGCGCTGCCCGGCGACCGGACCGGCGAAGAGGAACTGCGCTTCACCGGGTTCGGCGCGGTCTACGGCACCGGGTTCAGCGCCGTGCGGTACGACGAGGGGCGGCACCGGGCGCCGATGCGGCCCGCCGCCGCGCTGCCGCCCGCCCCGCGCGACAGCGGCCGTTAGCCACTGCCCGCACCGGTCCGCTCGCGGCGGGGGCGGCCCTCCCCCACGGCCGCCCTCCCCAGCCACCCCCACGCGGGCACCAGGGACTGTCCGGCGGATCGTAGCGGGGCCGAGACGCCCCCACCCCAGCGGCCGGGCGGTGCCCCAGCTCCGGCGCCGGTCCGCGTTCCCGAACCGTCCGAACACGGCCCGGCATGAGGACGACCCGACGCCTTGCCGCGCACCGCATCTGTCGCGCGACCTGCCACCACGATCCGCAGGACTGGTCCTAGTTACTCCAGCAGTACCTTCCGTAGTCGTCTCCGGGTAAGGCCGCTAGCCGGACCCGTCGTGACTCGTCTGTCGCTGGTCAGCGGTCTGTGAAAGCAGTTACCAGCGCTCTGTCCCCGGCGGCTGGTCACCGAAGGCGGCGCGGTGACGGCGGCGCAGGCTGCCACGCATCAGCCGGGCCACGGGGCGGGCCGGAACCCCCGCGCGCTCCTCCGGCTCGGCGACCGAAGCCAGCCAGGGGGGCATGAACGACAGCGTCCACTTCGGGGCGGACCTCACCATGCCCCGCTCGAAGTTCTTCCAGAGGGCGGCATCCAGGTGCGGGGCCAGTCGGCCCACCAGCTCGCGCTCCTCGTCGGCGGTATGGGTGCCCAGCAACTCATGAGTGGCCCGCGCGGCCTTCTCCAGTTCCCGCGCGCTGTCGGCTCCGCCGCGGAGGCCGGCCACGGCCCGCACCAGACGGGCCTGCCGCGCCTCCAACTCGGCGTGCTCGGTCTGCAGCAGCTCCAGGGCCTCGGCGTCCGCGCCGCGCTCGTGCAGGGCCGGCCACAGGATCTCGTCCTCACCCTCGTGGTGGTGGGCGATGAGTTCGCAGATCCGGCCCGCGTAGCGGGTCAGATGCGGCACCCGGCCGTCTCCGGGCCGTTCCGCCAGGTCGGCGGCGGTCCGGGAGACCCGGTCGAGGTCTCGCAGCATCGCCCGATGGGCCAGAATCATGGTCAGGTGGGGCTTCGGCAGGCGGTGGGGGCTGGGGTTGTTCACGGAGAGGTCCTTTCACAAGAGCGGGCCGACGGGTCGGGGCGCGGCGGGAGCTGCCGCCGGGCGGTCAGCACAGGCTGCCGCCCGCGGCCAGCAGGGCGCCGGAGTCGAAGAGCCGGACAAAGGACGGGTCCACCTTCGCCGCTGAACGGTAGTGGGAGCCATACCGCTCCCGGTACTGCTCGAACCACGCGGGGCGCTGATGGAGGAACAAGATGTCATGAAAGGCCATGCGCCGGACGGCGGTCAGCGGCAGTGGTGAGCGGTTCACCGGGAAGAGCGGGTTGTGCGCGGCGGGCGCGGCGCACTCCGGGTGCATCTGGCCAAGCATCAAGCCCCGGCTCACGGCGGTGTCCTTCGCGGCCCGGTGGGCCTCGTCCACCAGGATCCACTCCTCGCGTCGCATACCGTCGAAGACGACGATCAGGCTCTCCAGAGCGGGGTTCGCGGAGACTGTCAGCAGCGCGTCGAAGTGGTCCATGGCGGCCTGGAGCAGTTCCACCAGCCGGGCCGTGTCTGACCCCGCGGTCCAGTCGCAGCGCACCAGCGTCAGGAAGTTGGCGCGCCGCGCTGGTGCCACGAAGGGGCAGACCGCTCCGGAGCGGCCCAGCCTCGGGTGAGGGGCTCCGATGTAGTCGGCGAGCCAGGCGTCCAGCAGCTCATGCTGGCGACTGGAGAGCGGCCGGAACGGGGACGCGCGGTTCATGACGGCGTCCCGGCGGCAGAGCGCCGACCTTGCTCGGAGGCCGTGCCGACTGGGGTCGGGGCTTCGGCCAGCACGGCCTGCAACGCGGTCGCACAGCGCTCGGTTTGCTCGCGGGTGCCCACCGTGATCCGCAGATGGCCAGGAAGGTTCAGCAGGCCGAGGTCGCGGACGAGAACCCGGTGCCGCTCGGCAAGCCGGGCGGCCACCCAGGCGCTGTCGGTGGGGACGCGCGCCATCACGAAGTTCGCGGCGGACGGCAGCGGTTCGGCACCGGCCGTGCGGACTCCCTTCACCAGCAGGTCGCGGGCGTCGGCGGTCTCGGCCCGGACTCGCTCCAGGTAGCCGGGCTGGGCCAGGGCCTGCAGCACGGCACGTTCCGCCGGGCGGCTGACCCGGAACGGCAGGGCGCGGGCGGCCCGGTTCACCTGGGTGACCAGGTCCGGCGGGCCGATCGCACAGCCGATCCGCAGCGAAGCCAGGCCCCACGCCTTGGAGAAGGTGCGCAGCACCAGTGCGCGGGCGCCGTCGCGGACGGCCGCCAGGGCGTAATGTTCGGCGGGGTCGGTGAAGTCCAGGTACGCCTCGTCGAAGACCAGCACGCCGGGGGCGTGGCGAGCGGCGGAGAGCAGCAGTCCGGTCTCGTCGCGGGTGAGCAGTGCGCCCGTCGGGTTGAGGGGGTTGCAGGCGAACGCCAGGTGGGCGCCGTCCCGCACAGCGTCGGCGAGCTGGTCGGCGGGGATCCGGTAGCCGCGCAGCGGCAGGGACCGCACCTGGGCGCCGACAGCCGTCGCGGCGGCGAGGTAGCCGGGGAAGGTGTGGTCGGTGGTGACGGTGGCCGCCTCCGGCGCGGCGGTGAGGAAGGCGAGGGAGGTCAGCAGTACCAGCTCGTCCACACCGTTGCCGAGGGCCAGCATCTCCTCCGGGACGCGGAAGTGGCGGGCCAGCGCCGCTCGGAACCGGGCATAGGCGGGGTCGGGGTAGTGGGGCAGGGAGTCGGCGGCCTCGCGTTGCACGGCCTCGACGGCCCCGGGGGGCGGGCCGAAGGCGGATTCGTTGAGGTGGAGCCGCAGCACGTCGGCGCCGTCCGCCCGGACCGCCGGGGCGGTCTGGAAGAAGGACGACTGCTGCGGGCGGTCGGGGCTCATGTGGTGTGCTCCTGAGGTCGGTCCTCAGGGCCGGGCAGGCCCTGAGGCGTGGGCGGCCGGGTCGAGAAGTCTCTGATGGTTCGTCAGTCGAACGGGACCCTGGCGACGGTCCGCAGCCGGTCCTGGTTGAGCAGCGCGCGGCTGCGGGATCGCTGGATCTTTCCACTGGGGGTTCTCGGCAGCGCACCTCGGTCCAGGAAGCGGCACTCGGCGAGGGCGACCCCGGATTTCGCGGCGGCGACGGCGGCGGCCTGGCCGGCGACACGGTGGAAGTCGTCGGTGCGCCGCCGGATCTCGGTGAGCAGAACCAGCCGTGGTGGCCCCGTTCCGGTGGTCTCCAGCAGAACCGAGCTGCCGTGGCGCAGGGTCCCCAGCCCGTCGAGGGCGGCTTCGATCTCGGTGGCGTAGATCTTGCGTCCGCCGACGGAGAGCATGTCGTCGGTGCGGCCGGTGAGGTAGAGGTCGCCCTGGTGGAGGAAGCCGCGGTCGCCGGTGTGGAACCGGCCCCCGGGGAAGCGGTCGGCGGTGCGCCGGGGGTCCCCGTAGTACCCGGCGGCGAGGCTGGGTGAGGTGAGGGTGATCTCCTCCACGCGGCCGGAGCGGGTGGGGGTGAGGTTCACGCCCGGCAAGGGCGGGCCGTTGGAGACCAGTGGCACGGCGCGCGGGGCGTCGGGGGTGGTCTCGGCGGCCTCGCCATCGAGAAGGGCGGCGCCGTCGAAGTAGCGGACGACCGGTTCCCGGAACCACGGGGTGGCGGCGGCGGCCAGCGTCGCCTCGGCGAGGCCGTAAGCGGGCATGAATGCCTCTGGGCGCAGCCCGGAGGGGGCGAAGCGCCGGCGGGCCTGGTCGAGGGTGTGCCAGTCGACGCGCTCCGCCCCCAGAACCAGGACACGCAGGGTCAGTTCCCGGGGCAGGGCGGCGGTACGGCTCTGGGCCCGGGTGGCCAGGTGCAGCGCGGTGCTGGTGCCCGCGGTCATGGTGGCGCCGTACTCGGAGAGGTCGCGGAACCAGCTGCGGGGGGCCATGGCGAAGCGCTCCGGCGTGGACAGCACCAGGTCGAAGTCGTAGGCCCAGGCGTTGAGCAGGCATCCGAAGACGCCCATGTCGTGGGAGAGCGGCAACCAGCAGCCGATGGTCTCCCGGCCGGGAGCGCTGCCCGCGAAGTCCAGCATCATGCCGAGCTGCGCGGCGATGGCGCGGGGGGTCAGCGCACAGCCCTTGGGGGTGCTGGTACTGCCCGAGGAGTACTGGATGAAGGCGATGTCATCGAGGCCGGGTGGGCAGGGTTCGACACGGTGGCCGCCGGTGGTGACCGACTGAGCGGCCAGGGTCGCCCAGTCGGTCACCGGCAGCGCGCCGGTCAGGTCGGGCGGGGCCGGCAGGGCCGTTTCGGGGGTGAGGACGAGCAGCCCGGGGTCGAGCTGCCCGGCGAGGGTGCGCAGCTGGTCGCCGTATTCGGCGGAGGTCATGCCGCGGGCGGGGAGGGGAAGGGAGGCGACGGTGCCGCCGGCGATCCAGACGGCGAGGAGTCCGCGTACGGCCTCGGGGGTGTTGGTGAGGACGGCCCCGACGCGGGTCCCGGGGCCTACCCCGGCGGAGCGGAGAGCCGCGGCCATGGTGTGGGCCTCCGCCACCACGTCGCGCCACGGGGTGTGGGTGAAGGCGGTGTCCTGCCAGGCGTGGAGGGTGCCCCGGCCGGTGCGGCTGAGGAGCGCCTCCCAGAGGCCGGGGTGCGGGGCCGCCGCCGATCGGGCGCTCTGGTCGGCGGCGGCGCGGGGGGTGGGCGGGGTCATTCGACGTCCACCAGGGAGGGCGCCGCGTCCCGGCGGTGTGCGAGGGGTGCGAGATCCTGCTGGCCGCGCAGGAGTTCGGACCGGTCGGCGCCCGCTGCGGCGACCCGGCTGACCCCTGCTTCGCGCAGCGTGAGGCGTTCGGTGTCGATGCGGACGACCTTGCGGGCGAGCCGCGTCTTCTCCATGGCCCAGATGACGATGGCGCTCAGGTCGATCTCGTACCAGCGTATGCCGTGCCGTGCGGAGCGCGGAAAGGCGTGGTGGTTGTTGTGCCATGCCTCACCGAAGGAGGGGATGGCGAGCCAGAACACGTTGCGGGACTCGTCGGTTGTGGTGAAACGGCGGCGGCCGAAGTAGTGGCCGATCGAGTTGACGGCGTAGGTCATGTGGTTGACCAGGAAGATGCGGATCAGCCCGCCCCAGAGCATGCCGGTGAGGAAACTGGTAGGAGCACCGCCGCTAAGGGCGAAGCCGAGGAGACCAGGCAGCACGATGCCCGCCGCGACGATGAGGACGAAGTGCTCGCTGAGCCAGCGCAGTGACTTCTCCCGGGTCAGGTCGGGGCAGTACCGCATGGGGTCGGAGGTGAGGTCGCGGTTGAAGAGCCAGCCCAGGTGCGCGTGCCAGATCCCGGCGCCCGCGCCCCGGAGCCCGGGGGCGCGGCCCAGGTGCGGGCTGTGCGGGTCGCCCTCCTTATCGGCGACCCGGTGGTGCTTGCGGTGGTGGGCGGCCCAGATCAGCGGCGGCCCCTGGGCGGCCATGGCCCCGGCGGCGGCGAAGGCCACCCGGACGGGCCGGTGGGTCTCGAAGGCACGGTGGGTCAGCAGCCGGTGGTAGCCGATGGATATGCCGAAGCCACAGACGGCGTACATGACCAGCAGGACTGTCAGGTCACTCCAGCTGAAGATCCGGTTCCACAGCAGGACCATTCCGGCGAAGACTGCGAGGAGCGGGACCACGGAGGCGGTGAGGATGAACCACTTGTGCTCTCTGCCGTCCATTGGGCAACTGCCTTTCTCGATCATTCTCGATCGTGGCGACGTGTCGCGGCCCGCGCGGGCTCTAGACGCCTTGGGTGGTTTCCGGGTCGAACTCGGTGCGCAGCGGCGGCAGCGCGAGAGCGAGCAGTGCCGCTGCGGCGGTGAGCAGGGTTCCGGTCAGGAACGCGGTGTGGTAGCTGCTGAGCAGGGCATCGGGCGGGGCCGTCCCGGTCGCGGTCTCGCTGCTCAGCCGACTGCTGGCCAGGCTGGCGAGGACAGCGAGGCCGACGGCGCCGCCGATCTGCTGGCCGGAGTTGAGGATGCCGGAGGCCGCACCGGCGTCGGAGCGGCCCACGCCGCTGACGGCGGCGACCACCAGGGGGACGAAGGCGAGCCCGAAGCCGGCGGCGCACAGCAGCAGGGTGGGCAGCACCTGACCGGCGTAGCCACCGTCGGTGGTGGTGCGCAGCAGCAACCCGAGGCCGATGGAGGCGACCGTCAGACCGCCGGCGCTCAGGGCGCGGGCGCCGAGGCGGGGCAGCAGTTGGATGGCCAGGCCGGAGAAGACTGCCATGGTGATGCCGAAGGGTGCCCAGGAGAGCCCGGCGCGCAGCGGGCTCCAGCCCTGGATCACCTGCATGTACTGCGTGAGGAAGAAGAAGATGCCATAGAGGCCGGAGGCCGCCAGCAGCACCATGGCGTTGGCCAGGACGACGGGCCGGTTGCGGAAGATGCTGAGGCGGATGAGCGGGTCGCTGCCCTTGATCTCGCGCAGCGCGAAGAGCGCCAGCAGCCCGGCGGCCCCGGCCAGCCCGGCGACGGTGGCGAGCGAGGTCCAGGAGCGAGACTCGGTGCTGATCACCGAGTGCACCAGCAGGAGCAGACCGCCGGTGAGGAGGACGGCGCCGGAGGTGTCCAGCCGGACCCGGGAGCCGGGGGTGTCGCGGTCGGCCAGCGCGGGGCGGAGCGCGAGTACGAAGAGCAGCACGCCGATCGGGATGTTCACGAAGAAGACCCAGCGCCAGCTGATGAGATCCGTGATGATGCCGCCGAGGAGGACGCCGGTGACGCCGCTGATCCCGGTGAGGCCACCCCACACACCCAGCGCCCGCCGCCGTTCACCGGCCTGGGTGAAGGCGTTGACGAGGATGCTGAGAGCGGCCGGGCTGAGGAACGCGGCTCCCAGGCCCTGGACGGCACGCGCCGCGATCAGCACCTCGGCGGAGGTGGCGGCTCCTCCGGCGAGCGAGGCGAGGGTGAAGACGGTGAGTCCGGCGAGGAAGACCCGGCGGCGGCCGAAGAGATCGGCGCAGCGTCCGCCGAGCACCAGGAAGCAGCCGAAGAGCAGCATGTAGGCGTCCACGACCCAGGCCAGTGAGGCCAGTTTGAAATCCAGGTCAGCCCGGATCGAGGGCAGGGCCATGGCGACGACGGTGTCGTCGATGATCACGCTGAACTGCGCGCCGCAGGTCACGGCGAAGACCAGTGCGGTGGCCCGGCGGCCGCGCGGCGGCCGGGTCGTGGCGGGGCGTGGGGCTGCTTGGGTCACGGTGGCTCCCGGAGAGAGACAGCGGCGTCTTCTACGTTCGTAGGAATTGTTTCTACGAACGTAGAACTCTAGGGTTCTGGGATGGTTCGGTCAATGGACAACTCGCCCGATCACCGCCCCGCCCGGACGCGCCTGCTGGACGCCGCGGTCACCGTCCTGGCCCGCGACGGCCTGCGCGGGCTGAGCCATCGGCGGGTCGAGCAGGAAGCCGGTCTCACCCACGGCTCGACCACGTACTACTTCCGCACCCGCGACACCCTGATCCGGCAGGTGATCGCCTACCTGGCGGAACGCGACCAGGAGCTGGTCACCGCGACCCTCGGCCCGTCGGACGCCGAGGGTCCGCCCACGGCCGCCGACGTGGTCCGGATCCTGGAACTGCTGCTGACCTCCGCGCGAGAGCAGACGCTCGCCCGCTTCGAGCTCTTCCTCCACGCCGCCCGTGAGCCGGAGCTGCGCGGAGACCTGGTCCGCTGGCGCCGTCCGTTCCGCGATGCTGCCCGGGCGCTGCTCGCCGAGCTCGGCGCGCCCGAGGCCGATCGCGCGGCCGAGTCGCTGGTCACCGGCATCGACGGCCTTCTGTTCACCGCTGTGTGCCTGCCGGACCGGATGCCGCTGGACGAACTGCGCCGACAGACCGAGCGGCTGCTGGCCCGTCATCTGCCGCTGCCCGCGGGGGAGGGCGGGCCAGCAGCCGCCGTTCCCGCCGAGGACACGCCCTGACGCGATCGTTTCCGGGTACTGCGGCACCGCGCGGGGCTGGCGGCCCGCCGAGCCGGTCACCGCCGGGTCCCGGTGGTCCGGGCCCCGGCGGCGGCGACCGCGCGGTTGAGGCGGTCCATGCGGGTGGCCAGAGTCATGCGGCCCTCCAGCCGGAAGGCCGGCGGGCGGCTGCCGTCCACGTCTGTGAAGCCGTACTCGGCCGCCAGATCCCCGACGGCGAGCACCTGCCCGGCTCTGGCGCCGACCTGCGGGTCGGCGGCAAGCTCGGCGACAGCACGGCCCGCGTACTCAGGACTGTGCACCACGCCGGCAGGTCCGGAGCCCATCAGCTCCGCCGCCGCGGCCACCCGCTCGGTGCGCACAAACCCCGGGTGCAGGGCGAGCGCGGTCACCCCGTGCCGCCGCAGATCCCGCGCGAAGGCCCGGCTGAGCCGGTCCGAGCCGTGCTTGAAGACGTCGTAGGCGGCCTGGCCGAGGTACTCCTCGCCGTCGGTGTAGCCGATCCCCACGATGAGCCCCCGGCGCCGCGGCAGCATCAGCGGCACCAGCAGCCGGGTGACCTCGTACTGGGCCCGCAGCGAGCCGGCGCACAGGTCATAGCGCCACATCGGCTGCTCCCAGAACGGCGCGTCGAAACGCACCTCACCGGAGCGCTCGTACCCGGCCCAGGCGTTGTTGACCAAGAGGTCCAGCCGCCCGTGCGCCTCCCGCACACGTTCTGCCAGCGCCCGGTTGTCCTCGGCCGAGGCGTGATCGCAGCGCACCGCGATCCCTGTACCGCCGCGAGCCGAGACCTCCTCCGCCACCTCCTCCACGGTGCCGGGCAGCCCCTCGGTCCGGCCGTCGGCGCGGGAGCTGCGCGCGGTGACGTATACGGTCACGCCAGCCTGCCCCAGCGCCAGCGCGATGCCACGCCCCACGCCGCGGCTGGCGCCGGTGACCACGGCCACGGCGTCCTCCAGCCGCGGCGCCCGCCAGGCGCCGTCCCCTTCGGTGCCTATGTCACTCACTCTGCGTTCCCTTCGATTCGTTCACGTCATGCCCCGGCGCGGGCGGCGATTCCGGCCGCGTACCGCAGCGTGCGGCGATAGGCGTCGGTGTCGGCCACCCGGGGGAGTCCGAACCGCTCCCGGAGCTCCGGCATCGAGGTGGGCAGCACTCCGCCGCTGGAGCGGGTGACGTCGCTGACGTCTCGCAGCACGGCGAGGTAGGAGCGGGTCGCCGGCGGGAGATGGCCCACGTTCCGCGCCTGCTCGCTGTCCGGGTCCACCACCGGCGGGGGATTGAGTCGCCCTCCGCGAGCGGCGAGGTGCTCGGCGCACACCCCGAGCGCCGCTTCCATGTCCATCGCCTCCGCGCCGTAGGTCACCCAGAACTCACCGCGGGTCAGGTCACTCCCGATGGCCGCGAGCACCGCGTGGGACAGCAGATCCTGCGGTACGACGTCGATCCGGTTCCCCTGGTGTACGGGGAGGAACGGTGCCCGGCCCCGGCAGATCCAGTCCGAGAGCAACTGCACGATCTGGCCCCGGGAGGTTTTGCCGGTCGCCGCGTCGCCGATGAGATTGGTGGGGCGGAACACCGTGTGCGGGACGCCCGCCTCGCGCAGCAGCCGCTCCGCCGCCAACTTGGAGCGCACATAGGCGGCGGTGACGTTCCCGTCGCCGAGCGGCGGGTGCGCCCCGGGCAGCACCGCCGCGACGAACGCGGTGCTGATGAAGTGCACCGGTGCCCCGGCCCGCAAGGCGAACTCCGCGACATGTCGGGTCCCCCGCACATTCACCGGCTCATAGGCGGCGGCCGGCAGACCCCACTCGGTCAGCCCTGCGGAGTGGATCACCACGTCCGTCTCGGCGGCCAGCTCCCGGTAGGCACTTGGCGACAGGCCCAGCCGCGGCCGGGTCACATCGGCGGTGACCACCCGCGCGGCATCCGGCAGCGCCACCGGGCGACGGGCCGTCGCGATCATCCGCATGGCCCGGCCGGCTGTTCCGGCCTCACGCAGCAGCGACTGCCCGACCACACCCCCGGCCCCCGTGAGCAGCACCGTCCGGACGCCGGTCACGACCGCCCCTCCCGCCATTCGAGAACCCTGCTCGCGCCACGCACGCCCACGGTGAGCAGCGGCTCCGGCGGGAACGACGGCGCCCCCTGACCGGCGAGCCCGTCCACGCAGAGCAGGCGGGTGAACTCCGAGTCCTTCCCGAGCAGCAGATCGCGCAGCACCTGACCGCCGAGATGGGTCGCGGAGATCCCGTTGCCGCAGAAGCCGTATCCGTACCAGATCCGGCCGGGCAGCACGCCGAAGTGCGGGGTGTAGTCGCGGGTGATGTCCACCGGGCCGCCGTAGGCGTACCGGAACGCCACATCGCGCCACATGGGGAAGAACCGCTGGAACTCGGTGAGGAGTGCGCGGTAGGCGCGCGGTTCGGCCATGCGGCGGTGCCGCAGATCCCGGCCGGGGAAGTAGAGCGCCGGGCCGCCCGCCCACATCAGGCGATTATCCGCGGTGAAGCGGGCGCAGGTGAGGAAGGTCCTGGCCTCCACCAGCCCCTCGCGGCCTGGCCAGGCCACCCGGGCGAGCTGGCCGTCCGTCAGCGGATCGCTCACCAGGGCGTAGCTCCACACCGGGATAACCTTGTTCCGGAAGGGCCGGAAGGCGGACTGGTGGACGTTGGTGGTCAGCACGACGTGATCGGCTGTGACCAGCCCGCCGGGGGTGCGGACCCGGGGCCGGGCCCCCGGCACCACCCGCAGCGCCGGGGTGCGGTCATGGACGGTCACCCCCAGCTCGCGCACCACGCGGGCGAGCCCGCGGGCGAGCTTGAACGGATTGACCAGAGCGCCGACCGAGGCCAGTGCGCCCAGCAGTGCGGGGGACCCGACGCGCTCGCGGGCCTCTTCGGCGGTCAGTAGCCCGGGGGCCGCGCCGGAGAGCCGGGTGGCAAGCTCCCGGTCCCGTTCCAGTCGCCGCAGCTGCGCCGGAGTGGTGGCCGCCAGGAGGTAACCGGTCGGTTCGTACTCCGCGTCCACCCGGTGGCGGCGGAGGAACCGGCCGATGCCCAGCACGGAACGGCCCACGGCCCGGGACGCCTCGGCCGCCCTCCGCTCACCGAAGTTGCGTGCCAGCGACTCCACGTCCTTGCCCAGGGTGGGGGTGACGAAGCCGTCGGCGCGACCGGAAGCACCGTGCCCGGAGTACTCGGCCTCCAGGACGTGGATGTCCAGGGCGGGTTCGGCGAGCTTGAGGAAGTAGGCCGTCCACAGCCCTGCGAACCCGCCGCCGACGATGCAGACGTCGCATTCCAGTGATTCCCGCAATGGCGGTCCGGGCTCGGCTGGCTCGGTCTCCTGCCAGTACACGACATTCTTCAGGACGCTCATTCAGCGCACCTTTTCCAGTACGATCCGGGCGAGACCAAGATGCCTTTTCTGGAAATGCTCTGCGGAAGTCCTCAGATATCTTTCGTAGGATGCGTAGGTCCGCTTGCCGACCATGGACTCAGCCGCTTCGCGGTGTGTGATGAGACGGCTGTGCCACTCCTGCACAGTGCGGCTGTAGTGTTCCGGGTCGTTGCGGAGTGCGACGACATCGAAGCGTCGCTCAGCCGCCTCGACCACCTCGGAGAGTGCCGGAATCTCAGATTCCGGGAAGACGCGTTCCATGATGAACAGCAGATCGCTGACCGCGCGCCGGTCAAGGCGCACGTTGTTTCCCTTGATATTGGTCTGCAGGGCGAGCCGCCCGCCGCGCGGCAGCCAGCCGGAGCAGCGCTCGAAGAACTCCCGGTACGCCGCCACGCGCTCGGCGCGGCGCAGCCCGGTGGCGGCGAAGTGCTCGAAGGCGCCGATGGAGATGACGGCGTCGTAGCCCTCCTCTGGCGTGTGGTCCTGCCAGCTCTCCAGCCGCACCTCGGTGCCCGGCAGTTGCTGCCCGCGCACCCACTTCGCCTGGCTCTCGCTGAGGGTCAGGCCCACGGCCCGCTCCACCCCGCTGCCCTCGGTCAGCCGCCGCAGCAGGCTGCCCCAGCCGCACCCGACATCCAGCACGCGGCGCCGGCCGGCGGCCTTCGCGGCGGTGATGAGGTGGTCCAGCTTCCGCTGCTGCGCCTGCTCCAGCGTTTCGGCGGGATCTGCCGCGTCGTCCCACAGAGCGCAGGTGTATGTGAGCGAGCGATCCAGCCAGAGGGCGTAGAAGTCGTCGGAGACGTCGTAGTGGTGGCGTATCGCCTCCGGGCTCGCCCCCCGGCGCACGGCGACCCGGCTCATGCCGCGCCGCTGCCGAGCTTCGCGTCCCGGGCCAGCTGCACCAGATCCCCGATGGTTCTCACATCCGCCGCGCGGCCCGGATCGAACTCGATTCCCACCTCGTCCTCGATCTCGTAGACGACATCGGCGATCTGCAGGCTGGAGAGGCCGACGGACTCAAAGCTCGTCTGGGCGTCCAGCGTGTGTTCCGATGCCCGGCTGCCGAGTTTCTTGGCGATGAGCTGACACACCATCTCTACCGTGACCATCGCGCATCCCTTCCTGACCGCGTCGCTGATTTTCCCCGCAGCCTAAATGACCCCCGCGCGCTCCGGAATGACAGATGACTGCCATACGGGGACTGGCAGGAATCTGCTATCCGTCACCCCTTCCCAGGGCGGGGACGCGAAGGTAGAAATCCGAGGACAGCCGGGAACTCCCCGAAAGCATTCGGAGGAACGGGCACACATGACTCACTCTTCCTCAGTCGGCACCACCCGGTCACGCGTGACGGACTACATCGCGGACTTTCTGCGGGCACAGGGCGTTCACAACTGCTTCGGCGTGGGCGGCGCGAATATCGAGGACCTCTACGACGCGCTCCACCACACGGGAGAGCCGATGCGTGCCTTGGTGGCCAAACATGAGTTCTCGGCCGCGGCGATGGCGGACGGCCACTACCGCGCTTCGGGGCGGCCCGCCGCGCTCGCCGTCACCTCCGGCGCCGGAGCGATGAACCTGGTGCCCGGCCTGGCCGAGCTGCGCGCCTCCCAGATCCCGGTCCTGGCACTGATCGGCCAGCCGCCAGCCAAACTCGATGGACATGGCTCTTTCCAGGAGACCTCGGGCCTCGGCGGCACCCTGAGTGCCGAGCGGCTCTTCAGCCAGCTCGCGGTGTACTGCGCCCGGGTGGAAGAGGCGGAGGATATCCGAACGCTGCTGCCTGAGGCGTGGGCACGGGCGCAGGCGGAACCCGCCGGGCCGGCCGTGCTGCTGCTGCCCAAGGACGTCCAGCAGTCCGTGCTCACCTCGTGGGCACCCCCGGCAGCTGTCCGGCCGGCCCGCCGCCCGCCCGCTTCCGCGCGGCGGCAGCGGGAGGCCGCCCGGGTCCTGGCCGCCGCCGGGACCGAGCCGGGCGGGGTGGTGGTGATCGCCGGGCGCGGTGTGGCCTCCGCCAACGCCCGGAACGAACTGCTGCGTCTCAGCGACGCGCTGGGCGCGGCGGTCGCCGTCGCCCCCGACGCGCGGGACGTCTTCGACAACCGCCACCCCCGCTTTCTGGGCGTCACCGGGGCCATCGGCCATGGGGCCGCCGAGGCGGCGCTGCGCCGGGCCGCCGCCGTCCTGCTCGCCGGGACGCGGCTGCCGCAGCTCGCTGGGGGACCGCTGCGGGAGCGGCTGAAGGACGTACCCGTGGTCGGCCTCTGCGACCGGCGGCCGTATCTCGCCGCGGACCAGGCCGCGCTCGTCCATCTCGACGGGCCACTGCGGCAGGAACTAGTCACCCTCACCGAACTGCTGCCCGCTCCGCCGGAAACCACTCAGGCGACGCCCACCCCGCCGAGCCCCGCCACGGCCGATATCTTGGCGGCCCCGCTCGACATGCGCACCGCCGTCACCACGCTCGCCGGTCAGCTCCCGGACGGCGCGGTCGTGGTCTGCGACGCCGGGAACTGCGGCGCCACGGCCATCCACCACCTCCCCACGCCGCCCGGCGGCCGCTTCGTCGTCGCACAGGGCATGGGCGGCATGGGCCACAGCTTCGGCGCGGCCGTGGGCGCTTGCCTGGCCACCGGCGCCCCCACCTTCGTCGTGGCGGGTGACGGAGCCTTCCTGATGCACGGCCTGGAAGTGCACACCGCCGCCGAACTCCAGCTTCCGATCACCTTTCTGATCCTCAACAACAACGCGCACGCCATGTGCCACACCCGGGAACACGTCTTCTTCAACGCCGAGTACAGCTACAACCTCTTCCGTCCCACCCGCATCGCGGAGGGGGTGGCGGCCATGTTCCCGCACCTGCCGGCCCGCGGCGTGCGCACGGCTGGAGAGTTGCGCCAGACGCTCCAAGCCCGCCCCGGTTCCGGCCCCCTCCTCATCTCGGTGGACGTCGATCACCGGGAGATGCCGCCCTTCACCCCGTTCCGCCCGCACACGCGGACTACCGAGGCCATCCCACCGAATCACCCATCGCACCAGAACTCCGAAAGGCCATGGCATGACCTACACCCCGCCTCCCGCCATCCCGCCCGCGATCGCCGAGGTCCCCGGACTGCTCCGCTGGGAGACGACCCCGAGGGAGGAGGCGATCGCCCAGGCGCACGCCCTCACCAGGGAGAGCTTCACCTATGACGAGGTGTACGGCCGGTTCTGCACCGTCGAGGAGTACATCGACGCGCCGCCCCGCGCCGTCTACGACTATCTGTGCGAGGTACGGCACCTCAACGAGTACACCTACAGCACCCGCGACTTCGAGCCGGTGGCGGGCAAGCCGGGCCTCTACGTCGGCCGGGACACCCTGATCAGCGACGACACCAGGATCTATCTGAGCTACCGCACCAACGCGGAAGCGCTCACCGTCGATATGCACTGCGCCTGGGACCAGGGCGACGACCTGTGGATGATCTACCTCTACCGCGTCGTGGACGCCCAGGTCGTCCTGGGCAAGCCGGGATCCGTGGTGCTGTGGACCAACTGCCGCCACCCCTACTACGACAAGAACCCCAACCCGGAGCTGGCCCCGAGCCCGGAGCGCCCCTGGGTGGGCGACTTCTGGAACCTGTTCTACGCCGGTCACTTCCTGGAATTGCAGAACCTCAAGAAGATCCTTGAGTTCCGGCACGGCGGCGGATCGGCGGGCGACGCGTGAAAGCCGTCAGCCTGCTGGAGGTGGCCTCCTACCTGCCGCCCCGCCGGGTTCCCACCCAGTACTTCCTGGACCACCAGGCCGAGGCCGCACCGATGGCCGAGCACGAGATGTTCCGGCCGCCCGCCCACCGCCACCTGGTGGCCCGGGAGGAGAGCGCCGCAGACATGATCGAGCAGGCCGGACGCACCTTGCTGGAACGGATCGGGCCCGCCGAGGCGCGGCGCATCGATTTGGTCCTCACCAACGTCCTGCTGCCCGACCTGCCGTTCACCGGCTCCGGGGCTGAGACCGCCCACCGCCTGGGCCTGCGCCCCGACTGGGTCCTCGACGCACACAACGGCGGCTGCGCGTCCTTCGTCCACATGCTGCGGATCGCCCGGGCCCTCATCGGCACCGGCCAGGCTCGGGCCGCGCTGCTGTGCAACGTCCAGAACGGCGCCGGCAACGTCATGGACCAGCCCGGGGTCCGGACCCTGCCGGAAGCGGTGATCCCGGGCGACGGCTGCGGCGTCGCGTATGTCGCACTATCGGACGAGTCACCCATCCTCACCGTGGAGACCCGAAACCTCGGGGAGTACTCCAAGGACTGCGGGCTGACCCTCGACGACGGGCGTAAGTACTGGGAACCGGGCCAGAGCGAGATGCACGTCGGCTTCACGCCCGGCCGAGTCGCCGACATCATCGAGCGCGGCAACCGACTGGTACCGGAGGTCGTCACCGCCGTCTGCGAGCGCCTGCACATCAGCACCGCCGACATCGACGCACTGATCACCAACCAGCCCAACCGCGTGTTCCTCCACAAGTGGCAAGCACAACTGGGCATCAAGCCGGAGCGGCACCTGGACACCTTCGACGAGTTCGGGAATCTCTTCGGCGCTGGGGTCCCGGTCACCCTGGAACACGCCCTGCGCCAGGGGCGCGTCGCGGACGGCGACCTGCTGATGCTGGCGGGATTCGCCCATGCCGGAGACTTCGCCGGCGCCGCCGCCGTGCGCTGGCGCACGGCGGTGTGACCCCGGCGCCTCCCGCCTCCCGCCTCCCGGGGGAGGCGGGAGGCGCCGGGCAGGGCCTACGCATCCCCCGAAGCCGGCGGACCCGGCTCCGGCAGCACCGGGCGGGCCAGAGCAGCGGTCAGGCCGTCGGGGACGGTCAGGTCCTCGACCAGCCATCCGGCACGGTGCGGGCCACCACCGCCACCCACGGTGGCCTGCACCGCGCCCGGTGGCCACGCGCCCGCCAGGACTTCCACGGCACGCAGCTCCGCGCCCAGCCCCAGCCCCCACGCCTTGCTCACCGACTCCTTGCGAACCCAGCCGCGCAGCAGGGCCGCGGGCCGGTCCGCCGGGGGCAGCCCGTCCAGCCAACGCCTTTCCCGTGCGCTGAAGCAGCGCCGCGCGGCGGCCGCACCGACCAGCCCGCCGCCCTGTTCCGCCGCCTCCAGATCCACGCCCAGCGGTCCGCTGTCGCACACGCCCAGCAGCCACCAGGCGCCCGAGCGCGAGACGCCGACCTCCGGGCCGTGCTCCGGCCGGCGCAGGCTGGGGCGGCCGTGCGCCGGGCTGCCGCACCCCCGAGGGCACGGCAGCCTGCCCCATTCCAGGCTCTCCGCCGCCACCCCAAGCTCCGTCCCCAGCACCCGCCGGATCCCCGCTCGGGCAGCGACATAGCGGGACCTGACCCGCACGTCCGTGATGGCGAGAGCACGGGCACGCTCCCCCGGGTCGAGCAGCGCCCAGTCCGCCGCGCGGCCCGCCGAGTCGTCCGACCTCCCCAGCCAGAGGCGGACGGCGGCGGCCTGGGCCGACGGCGGAACGGTCAGGCGCTCCAGCACCGCAGCACCCGGGCCACATGCATGCGGGACGGGCAGTCCAGCTTCCGCATCACCTGCCGCAGATGATTGACCACCGTCCACTCGGAGATCGCCAGTTCGCGGGCGATCTGGCGATTGGTCATGCCCTCGCTGACAAGCTGGGCGATCTGGAACTGGCGCGGGGTCAGCGAACGCGCCTCCCCCGGGATGACGGGACCGTCTACACCGGGACTACCCGCCACCGGTTCTCGGAGCCCGCCGGCCGGTGGCGGGAGCAGCCGCAGCGCGGCCCGGATGCCCTCCGCGCACAGCTCCTCGCACTCCGGCTCGGCTGCCTCACCGAGCCGCACACGTGCCTGTTCCACCTGCACGCTGTCCGCTCCGGCGGCCAGGCCGTGCCTGCGCCGGACGGCGCGCGCCACCGCCAGCACCCGGGCCACGTCGGCACTTTCCCCGGGGGGCGCTGTGGCGGAGACCAGGGCTATCGCCTCCAGCGCATCGGCCGTCTCCTCCGGGGCGGGCCAGGGCAGCAGCAGCGCCAGGGCCGCGCCAGCCGCCTCGTGCGCCTCAGCCGGGCGGCCCAGCTGGCGGCGCACCCGCGCCAGCGCAGTACGGACCCCAGCCCGCACTGCGGGGTCAACGGAGGCACCCTCCAGCTCGGCATCGGCCTCCACCAGCATCCGCTCGGCAGCCTCGGCGGCCCGCCCGGCCAAGCTCAGCGCCCAGGTGCGGCGCAGCGGTGCGGCCTCGGCGGGGCCGCCACAGGCCCGCAGCCCGGCCAGGGCCGCCTGACGCGCCCCGTGCGGATCGCCCGTCCGCCGAGCCAGCTCGGCGCGCAGCGCCGCCAGACCCGGCTCCGCCATACCGGAGCCCTCTGGCGCCGACAGCGCCGCGGACTGTGCCAGGGCGCCCTCGGCGCGAGCGTGGTCGCCCCGGGTCATCGCCCACCGGGCGACGACACGGAACGCCGAGGCCCCCGAGGCGGCGTCCGCTCCACCATCCGCGGCCCACTGGGCCAGTGTCTCCAGCCGACCCGCGTAGGCCGCCAGCAGGGTCTGGTCCGACGTGAGCCCATGGCGCAGGGCGGGCTCCTCAAGGAGGAGCAGTAGCCGCAACTCCTCGCCGTAAGCCCCGAGGTGCTGGAGAAACCGGATCAGGGTGAGCAGATCGGGAAGCCGGCCCCGCAGCGTGGTCAGAGCCCTGGCGCGCACGGGGTCCTGCGGTGTCCAGCGGGCGTCGCGCAGGGCAGCGCACGCGCGTTCCAGGAGCGCCTGGACGGCGGCGGCGTGCTCCTGCCGCAGCGCCGCCTGCAGTCGCGGTGCGGCGCCGAGGCAGCGCCGGAAGTGGTGCCGCACCGGGTGCGGCATGGTGAACTCGTGGCCGTCGCCATCCCGGGCGGTGCTGGTCAGCAAGCTCTTGTGCACCAGGGCCGCCAGACCCCGCTGGGTCTGCTCCCGGCTCACTCCGCTGACGCGGCACGCGAGGCCCATGTCGATGGCGGACTCGAATACCGAGAGTCGCCTGGCCAACTCCCGCTCCTCGGATGTCAGAGCAGAGTCACCCCACCGCAGGGCACGGGCCACGGAGCGGTGCCGCTCCGGCAGGGTGCGAAGCCGGCTGTAGTCGCCGAGGCGGTCCACCCGCACCCTGCGCAGGATGTCCTCCAGCTGGAGCGGGCCGAACGCCTCGGCCGCACGCTCGATGCCCAGCGGCAGGCGCTCGAGCTGCTCGCAGATGTCGCTGACCGACTGGAGAGTGGCGGGGTCGTCGAAGACCGGACGGTAGTACGGGCTCACCGACTCCCGGAACAACCGCACGGCATCGCCGTCCGGCCCGGGGGACAGCCCCACCAGCGGCAGGACGTACTCCGAGTGGATGTCGAGCGGGACCCGGCTGGTGCAGATCACCGTGAGCTCCGGGTCGGCCGTGAGCAGTTCCGTTGCCGCCGCCGCGACCTCGGCCACCGCGAGATCGCAGTTGTCGAGGAGCACGGCCCGGGCGTCCGGCCCCCATGGCCCCGGCAGCAACTCCCGCAGCGTGCCGGCCGTTCGGCCCGGTGCGGTCAGGGCGAGGTCGCGGACGGCGATCGTCCCGCGATGGTGCGGCAGCGCGTGAAGCGCGGCGAGCGCCAGACTGCTTTTCCCGACGCCGACCGGTCCGGTCACGGTCACCAGTCTGCGCCGTGCGACGGTCAAGAGGCGGTGAAGAAGTTCCAGTTCGCGACTCCGGCCCAGCAGTGGCGACGCCACATAGATCTCGTCCCCGTTTCTGACGACGGGTTCGCCTGGTTCTACACTGGAGATCGGGCCCTCATGCAGCAATGTCATGCTTGGTTCCCCCCTGGAAGCGTACCCAGTGCCCTCCCGGCGGCATTCCCCCGTCGCCCGAGCCACGCTTCCTCGGGACGGACTTGCCGACCGCGGCACCAGCCAACACATGCTGAGGCGCCGACCCTACCTCCGTCGGCCGCCCCGGCGAAGCGCGATTTCCTGTCTGCCCGGGGCCGCTTCGCGGATCCGTGAAATGCTTGCGGCCAGGTGCCCACTTGTGAAAAGCAACTCGCGGCGTCCGGGTGGTCATCCCCGTGCCAGCCGATCAACGCGGCCACCGTCTGCACGCGGTAGCCGGGGTGGCAGACCACCCGCCTTCGACCGCGAGGCATACAAGCAGCGCAACACAGTCAACGCTGCATCAACCGCTTGACGCGGTGGCCCGGGATCGCCACCCGCTACGCGTCACGGGCAGCATTTCTCCGGTCTGCCAGGTGATCCAAACGAAACCGCCTAGGTCACGTGCGCTTCTTACGCTTCTCCCGCACCCGCACGGAGAGCTGGATCGGGGTGCCGGTGAAGCCGAACTCCTCGCGCAGCCGCCGCTCGATGAAGCGCCGGTAGCCCGCCTCCAGGAAGCCGGAGGCGAACAGGACGAACCGTGGCGGGCGCGTTCCGGCCTGGGTGCCGAACAGGATGCGGGGCTGCTTGCCGCCGCGCACCGGGTGCGGGTGGGCGGCCACCAGCTCGCCGAGGAAGGCGTTCAGCCGCCCGGTGGGCACCCGCGTCTCCCAGCCTTCCAGGGCGGTTTCGATGGCGGGGACGAGCTTTTCGACGTGTCGCCCGGTCCGCGCGGAGATGTTGACGCGCGGCGCCCACTGCACCTGCACCAGGTCGCGCTCGATCTCGCGCTCCAGGTAGAAGCGGCGCTCGTCGTCGAGGGTGTCCCACTTGTTGTAGGCGAGCACCAGCCCGCGTCCGGCGTCCACGGCCATCGAGATGATGCGCAGGTCCTGGACGCTGATGGACTCGCTGACGTCGAGCAGGACGACGGCGACTTCGGCCTTCTCCAGCGCGGCCGCGGTGCGCAGCGACGCGTAGTAGTCGGCGCCCTCGGTGAGGTGGACGCGGCGGCGGATGCCCGCGGTGTCCACGAACTTCCATGTCTTGCCGCCCAGTTCGATCAGCTCGTCCACCGGGTCCCGGGTGGTGCCCGCCTGTTCGTTGACGACGACGCGCTCCTGGCCCGCGACCTTGTTCAGCAGCGAGGACTTGCCGACGTTGGGACGGCCGATGAGCGCCACCCGGCGCGGCCCGCCCAGGGCGTCGCCGAAGGTTTGCGCCGGGGCCTCGGGCAGCACCTTCAGCACCTCGTCCAGCAGGTCGCCGGTGCCGCGTCCGTGCAGCGCCGAGACGGGGTGCGGTTCGCCCAGGCCCAGGGACCACAGCATGGCCGCGTCCGCCTCGCCGGAGGGCCCGTCCACCTTGTTGGCGCACAGCACCACCGGCTTGCCCGCCCGGCGCAGCAGCTTGACCACGGCCTCGTCGGTGTCGGTGGCTCCCACGGCGGCGTCCACGACGAAGACCACGGCGTCCGCGGCCTCGATGGCGAACTCGGCCTGCGCGGCGACGGCGGCGTCGATACCCAGCACGTCGATCTCCCAGCCGCCGGTGTCCACCACCTTGAAGCGGCGTCCGGCCCACTCGGCCTCGTAGGTGACGCGGTCGCGGGTGACGCCCGGCCGGTCCTCCACGACGGCCTCGCGGCGGCCGAGGACGCGGTTCACCAGCGTCGACTTGCCCACGTTCGGGCGGCCGACGACGGCGAGCACGGGCAGCGGGCCGTGACCGGCCTGGCCGAGGGCGCCCTCGACGTCCTCGGCGTCGAAGCCCTCCTGCGCGGCAAGCTCCATGAACTCCGTGTACTCGGCTTCGCCGAGCTCACCGTGCCCGTGCTCGTCGCCGGAGCTGATCTGGTCGTTCATGAGGTCCTGTCCTTGGCTGGAAGCTGCGGGAAGTGCGTGCGGTGGGGAAGGTGAGGGGGTACGCGGTGCCGGTCAGCGGCCGGTGAGCCGCCTGGCCTCGGTCAGGTGCGCGCTCAGCCGCTCCTGTAGCCGCTCGGTGGCCTCGTCCATGACCTTCCGGGTGCGGCGGCCCTCGCCACCGACGGACACCGGGTCGCCGAAGACGACGTCGATGCGGCTGCGCAGCGGCGGCAGCGCGGGTATCGCCCTGCCGCGCTTGCCGGAGCTGCCGAGCACCGCCACCGGCACGACCGGCGCGCCGGAGCGGACGGCGAAGTAGGCCAGCCCGGCGCGCAGCGCGGCGAAGTCGCCCGCGCCCCGGCTGCCTTCGGGGAAGATGCCGAGCACGCCACCGTGCTCCAGGACGCCGAGCGCGGCGGTGACGGCAGCACGGTCGGCCGTCCTGCGGTCCACCGGCACCTGGCCGATGCCGCGCAGAAACGCCCCGAGCGGGCCGGTGAACGCCTCCTGCTTGATCAGGAAGTGCACCGGGCGCGGGCAGGTGCCCATGAGCACCGGCCCATCGACGTTGTGCGCGTGGTTGACGGCGAGGATGGCCGGGCCGGAGGCCGGCAGGCGCCGGGCGCCGAGGACCCGCGGCCGCCACAGACCGTTGATCAGCCCGATCCCGATGCGCCGGCCGGTTTGTGCGCCGCGTGCGCTCGGCAGCGGCCGGTCCTGGGTACTCACGCCGTGCGCTGCTTGTCTTCGATCAGCGTGACGACGCACTCGATGACCTGCTCCAGGGTGAGGTCGGTGGTGTCCACCTCAATGGCGTCGTCCGCCTTGGCCAGCGGGGAGGTCTTGCGGCTGGAGTCGGCCGCGTCCCGGCGCATCAGGGCCTCGCGGGTGGCGGTGAGGTCCACGCTGCCCTGCTCGCCGACGCGGGCCTTCAGCTCGCCGCCCCGGCGGGCGGCGCGAGCCTCGGGCGAGGCGGTCAGGAACACCTTGAGGTCGGCGTCGGGCAGCACGGTGGTGCCGATGTCCCGGCCTTCGACGACGATGCCCCCGGCCGCCTCGGCGGCGATCCGGCGCTGGAGCGCGGTGATGGTGGCCCGGACCTCG
The DNA here is from genome assembly GCF_019303495.1 of Streptomyces sp. JJ66. Taxonomy (GTDB): domain Bacteria; phylum Actinomycetota; class Actinomycetes; order Streptomycetales; family Streptomycetaceae; genus Streptomyces. The sequence continues at coordinate 132,568 of NZ_JAEVFI010000009.1, forward strand.
GGCACGGCGCTGACGGCACTGACGGCCGCCGTCACCTCGGCGGTGCGGATCGGCCCGGAGGCGTCCACCCCGTCGGCGGTGATCGTCGGCGCGGAGGGGTCGGTGCCGGAGACGATGTCGGGCTTGCCCGCGGCCGCCGCCACCGCCTGCGCGTCGTTCACCTCGATCCCGTTGGTGAGCATCCACCAGGTGATCGCCCGGTACTGCGCGCCGGTGTCCAGGTAGCTGAGACCGAGCTTGGTGGCGACGGCCTTGGAGGTGCTGGACTTGCCCGTGCCCGAGGGGCCGTCGATCGCGACGACGACGGGTGCCGGAACACCCTGGGGGACGGGGGTCGCACCCTGAACGGTTGCAGCCACGGTGAAGAGGGCCTTTCTGGAGCCTGCGGGCGGATGCCGGGGCGGGATTTGCCCCGCCCCCAGGCTACCGGGAAGTGCGCGGCCGCCTCACCGCGCCGGGTAGCCGCCGGAAGCGGCGCGGGCGAGGCGCCCCCGGAGGACGGCCGAGGGGCCAGGGCACACGCCTGCGGACGGACGCGCCCCAGGCCGGACAGGCGACCGGGCGCGCACCTGAGGACGGGCGCGCCTGAGGCCGGGGCGGCGTCCGGAGGCGCGCCTGAGGACGAGGCGCGCCTCAGGTCTGCCGGATCGCCCAGCCGCGCTCGCGCAGCACCTCCGTGAGCCGGACGGCGGCCGCCTGCTCGACCATGAGCTGCACGTGCCCGGCCTGCTGCCCGGTGGCGTGCTCGATCCGCACGTCCTCGATGTTGACGCCCGCCTGGCCCGCGTCGGCGAAGATCCGGGCCAGCTCGCCGGGGCGGTCGCTGATGAGCACCGCCACCGTCGCGTACGCCGTCGGCGTCTGGCCGTGCTTGCCGGGGATGCGGGACCGTCCGGAGTTGCCGCGCCGCAACACGTCCTCGATGCCGCCGGAGCCCTCGTGGCGCTTGGCGTCGTCGGCCGACTCCAGCGCGCGCAACGAGCGCACCGTCTCCTGCAGGTCACTCGCCACGGCCGCGAGCACGTCGGCGACCGGCCCGGGGTTGGCGGAGAGGATGTCCAGCCACATGCGCGGCTCGGAGGCGGCGATGCGGGTGACGTCGCGGATGCCCTGCCCGCACAGCCGCACCGCCGTCTCGTCCGCGCTCTCCAGCCGGGCCGCGACCAGGCTGGACAGCAGCTGCGGGGTGTGCGAGACGAGCGCGACGGCGCGGTCGTGGGCGTCGGCGTCCATCACCACGGGCACCGCCCGGCACAGCGCGACCAGTTCCAGCGCCAGGTTCAGCACCTCGGTGTCGGTGTCGGCCATGGGCGTGAGCACCCACGGGCGGCCCTCGAACAGGTCGCCGGTGGCCGCGAGCGGCCCGGACTGCTCGCGGCCCGCCATGGGATGGGTGCCCAGGTAGGTGCGCGGGTCGCCGCCGAGGTCGGCCAGCTCGCGGCGCGGGCCGCCCTTGACGCTGGCGACGTCCAGGTAGCCGCGCGCCACGCCCGCGCGCTGCGCCTCGGCCAGCACCGGGGCCACCCGGGCGGGCGGCACGGCGATGACGGCCAGATCGACCGGCCCCGGCGGCGGCTCGGCCGTCCCGGCGCCCAGTGCGGCGGCGGTGCGGGCCTGCTCGGTGTCCCGGTCGCGCAGGTGGACGGTGACGCCGCGTGCGGTGAGGGCGAGCGCGGCGGAGGTGCCGATCAGGCCGGTGCCGATGATCAGTGCGGTCCGCATGTCAGAGGCCGACCTCGCGCATCAGCATGCCGACCTCGGTATTGGTCAGGCGCCGCAGCCAGCCCGACTTCTGGTCGCCCAGCGGGATCGGCCCGAACTTGGTCCGCACCAGGCGGTCCACGGGGAAGCCCGCCTCGGCGAGCATGCGGCGCACGATGTGCTTGCGGCCCTCGTGCAGCGCCACCTCGACCAGGTAGTTCTTCCCGGTGTTCTCCACCACCTTGAAGTGGTCGGCGCGCGCGTAGCCGTCGTCCAGCTTGACGCCGTCCTTGAGCCGCTTGCCCAGGTCGCGCGGGATCGGCCCCTGGATCGCGGCCAGGTAGGTCTTGGTCACGCCGTAACGGGGGTGGGTGAGGCGGTGGGCCAGCTCGCCGTGGTTGGTGAGCAGGATCAGGCCCTCGGTCTCGGTGTCCAGCCGGCCGACGTGGAACAGGCGCGTCTCGCGGTTGGTCACGTAGTCACCCAGGCACTGGCGGCCCTCCGGGTCCTCCATGGAGGAGACGACACCGGCGGGCTTGTTCAGCGCGAAGAACAGGTAGGACTGCGCGGCGACGGTCAGGCCGTCCACCTTGATCTCGTCCTTCTCCGGGTCCACGCGCAGGCCCTGTTCCAGCACGATGCGCCCGTTGACCTCGACGCGGGCCTGCTCGATCAGCTCCTCGCAGGCGCGACGGCTGCCCATCCCGGCCCGGGCCAGCACCTTCTGCAGGCGCTCCCCCTCCGGCTCGTCGAACGTCTTGGGCAGCTTCAGGCCCGGCTTGTCGTGCCGGGCACGGTTGCGCTCCTCGACCTGCGCGTCGTACTCGCGGGAGCGGGCGGGCGCCGTGCGCCGGGGCCTGCCGCCCTGGGCGCCCTTGCCCCCCGGCGTGCCCTTCGCGCCCTTCGTGCCCGGGCCGCCCTTCCCGCCCGGGCCGCCCTTCCCGCCCCTGGCGCCCGGCTGGGCGGGCTTGCCGCTCCGGCCGGGCGCCGACTGGCCGCCCGGACCGCCCTGGCCGCCCGGCTTGCCGCCGGTCTGGGAACCCGTCGTCGGGTAGCGGCGCTCCTCCGGGCGGGGGCGGCCGCCGTCGCGCCGCTGCCGGTTGTCCCGGCCGCCTGTCGCGCCCCGGTTGTTCCGGTCGCTGTTCCTGCCGCTGCTTCGCATGTATTCCGTCTTACGTCCGAGCGTCGCCGCTGTCATCGTCGTCTGCATCTACCTCGAACGACGGCACGCCCTCCTGGCTCTCGCCCTCGACCGCGTCCGCCTCGGGGAGGAAGGGCGCGAGCTCCGGCAGCTCGTCCAGACCGCGCAGGCCCATCCGCTCCAGGAAGTAGTGCGTCGTCACGTACAGGATCGCACCTGTCTCGGGTTCGGTGCCCGCCTCCTCCAGCAAGCCCCGCTGGAGCAGGGTGCGCATGACCCCGTCGCAGTTCACGCCGCGCACGGCGGAGACCCGCGAGCGGCTGACGGGCTGGCGGTAGGCGACGACGGCCAGGGTCTCCAGCGCCGCCTGCGTCAGTCGCGCCTGCTGGCCGTCCAGCACGAAGCCCTCGACCGCGTCCGCGTACTCGGGGCGGGTGAAGAAGCGCCAGCCGCCGGCGACGAAGCGCAGCTCGAAGCCACGGCCCTGCCGGGCGTAGTCGTCGGCCAGCTCGCGCAGGGCGTCGGCCACCGCGCGGCGCGGACGCTGGAGGACACGGGCGAGGTGTTCCTCGGTGGCTGGCTCGTCCACGACCATCAGCACCGCCTCCAGCGCGGGCTTCAGCTCCAGCTGGGCCACGCGGCTGGCTCCGGCGGGCGGGCCGCCCTCGCCCGGTGCCGCCTCGGGTGCGGGGGTGGTTGTGGTCTCGCTCACTGCCTGCTCGCCTCCTGTGGCCCGGCCCCGTCCTCGGGCTGGGGCTGCCGGTCGAACTCGTCGGTGACGCGGGGCGCCGCGTCCTCGGCGCCGCTCCAGTGGACGGTGAGCGCGCCCAGCGCCTCGTCCTGGTCCAGCGTGACGGCCCGCTCCCGGTACAGCTCCAGCAGGGCCAGGAACCGGGCGACGACGGTGAGGGTGTCCCCCGCGTCCGCCGTCAGCTCCGCGAAGGTGGCCGCGCCCCGCGTGCGCAGCAGCGTCACGATGACCTCGGCCTGTTCACGCACGCTGACCAGCGGCGCGTGGATGTGGTCGATGTACACCCGCGGCCTGGGCTTGGGCCGCATCGCCTTCACCGCCAGCCGGGCGAACCCCTCGGGGCCGATCCGGATGACGACGTCCGGCAGCAGCTCGGCGTGGTGGGGTTCCAGGCCGACGGTACGCGGAAAGCGGCGCGCCTCCCCGGCCAGCCGGTCGGCGAAGATGTCGGCGACCCGCTTGTACGCGCGGTACTGCAGGAGCCGGGCGAACAGCAGGTCGCGGGCCTCCAGCAGCGCGAGATCGGCCTCGTCCTCCACCTCGGCAGACGGCAGCAGCCGGGCCGCCTTCAGGTCCAGCAAGGTGGCGGCGACGACCAGGAACTCGGTGGTCTGGTCCAGGTCCCAGTCAGGCCCCATGGCCCGGATGTGCGCCATGAACTCGTCGGTCACCCGGGAGAGCGCGACCTCGGTCACGTCCAGTTTGTGCTTGGAGATGAGCTGAAGGAGCAGGTCGAACGGCCCCTCGAAGTTGTCCAGTACGACGGTGAAGGCCGCGGATTCCGTGGAAGCGGGCGCTGGGGAGCCAGCTCCCGTGGGGTCAGCCGCCAGGGGCGGAGCGTCCGCAACCCCCGCCGCCGGGTCCTTTGGCGCTGACGGCGCGGGCGGCGCGCTCAGGGCCTGGGGAGCCACCCGCTCATCCGGTGCGGGTGCGTTCGGCACGTCGGGTGCGTTCGGATCGCAGGTGGCAGGCTCGGGTGCTTCCACCGGGGACGCGGCGTCTGAGCCCGGGGGCGGCGGCGGAGTTTTCGCGGCCAGCGGTCCGGTGCCGCTCGTCTCCTCAGCCGCCGTGCTGGGCGGCGGGGGGACGCCGCGCCCCAGGGCCCGGCGGGTGGGGCGGGCGGCGGCGGGTGGTTCGGGCGAGCTCATGGCGTGCGCACCTTATCGCCCGCCACGGGTCCCGGGCCGTGGCCGCCACGCTCCAGGCCGCGCGAACTGGCCCGCGCCCGCGCTCCACCGTGCCCGGGCGGTCCGGCGAGCCCGGAGCGGTTCAGGGTCAGCCGCGCAGGCGGCGGACCAGGATGCTCGCGTCGCCCCGGGCCTCCAGGTCGGCGAGGACGACCGCGACCGCCTCGCGCACGATCCGGCCGCGATCGACCGCCAGCCCGTGCTCACCGCGCAGCACCAGCCGCGCGTGTTCGAGGTCCATCAGCTCCTCGGCGGAGACGTACACGGTGATCTTCTCGTCGTGCCGCTCCCGCCCGCTGGGCCGCCGGGGCGCGCTGCGGCGGCGCGGCGGGTTGCCTCCGGCGCCTGCCGGGGCGGGCTGCCGCCCCCCGCTCGGCGCTCCCGTACCGCCACGCGGGGCGGACGCGGCGCTCCCGGGCTGCCCGGGCACGGCCGGACGGGACGCGGGCCGGGGCGCGGGGGCCTCGCGACCGCCCCCGTCAGCCCGGTCGCCGCGTCCGCTGTGTTCCTCGGGCGCGGCCGGTCGCCGCGGTTGCTGGTCCTGCCGCGGCTGCTGGGACTGTTCGGCCTGGGGGCCGGTGCCACCGCTCTGGGACGGGGAGGGCTGAACCCCCGGCCCGCCGGTCGTTCGGAACAGTTCGTCGGCTGCCGGGAGACTCACTCGGCGTGGCACCGGGCGAGCACCTCCCTGGCGAGCTGGCGGTACGCGGCGGCACCGACGGAGTTGGAGGCGTAGGTGGTGATGGGCTCACCGGCGACCGTCGTCTCCGGGAAGCGCACGGTGCGGCCGATGACCGTGTGGTAGACGTTGTCGTCGAACGCCTCGACGACGCGGGCCAGCACCTCGCGGCTGTGCACGGTGCGCGAGTCGTACATCGTGGCCAGGATGCCGTCGAGTTCGAGCTGCGGGTTCAGCCGCTCCTGCACCTTCTCGATGGTCTCCGTCAGCAGCGCGACACCGCGCAGCGCGAAGAACTCGCACTCCAGCGGCACGATCACCTTGTGCGCGGCGGTGAGCGCGTTGACGGTGAGCAGGCCGAGCGAGGGCTGGCAGTCGATGACGACGAAGTCGTAGTCGGGCAGCAGCGGTTCGAGGGCGCGCTGGAGCGTGGACTCGCGCGCCACCTCGCTGACGAGCTGCACCTCGGCGGCCGACAGGTCGATGTTGCTCGGCAGCAGGTCCATCCCGGCGACGGCGGTCTTGAGCAGCACCTCGTCGCTGGACATGCCCCGCTCCATGAGCAGGTTGTAGACGGTGAGGTCCAGCTCCATCGGGTTGACGCCGAGACCGACGGACAGGGCGCCCTGCGGGTCGAAGTCCACGAGGAGGACGCGGCGTCCGTACTCGGCGAGCGCGGCGCCGAGGTTGATGGTGGACGTGGTCTTGCCGACGCCGCCCTTCTGGTTGCACATCGCGATGATCTTCGCGGGGCCGTGCTCGCTGACGGGGCCCGGGATCGGGAAGTACGGCAGCGGGCGGCCGGTGGGGCCGATGCGCTCGCGGCGCTGGCGGGCCGCGTCGGGCGCGAGCGTCGCGGCGTACTCGGGGTCGGGTTCGAACTCGGCGTCGGGGTCGTAGAAGTGACCTTCGGGCAGTTCGGTGTGCTCGGCGTACCCGTCGGGGAGGTGGCCGGGGTCGGTCTCGCCCCCGGCCGCGTCCGCGCTCTGCTGGGCCTGCTGGCTCTGATGGGCTGTCATGGTCGAGGAGTCCTGGTGTGCGGTGAAGGTGCGGACAGCGACGGAGCCGACAGCTCCCCGCCCGGCGAGTTCCTGGCCCGGCGCGGGCGTGCCTGGCAGACCACCCCCGGGAGAAAATGTCGACTCATTCACAAGTCGTCTTACCTCCAATGCCGACCAGGGAACTTGTAGACAGGTCAGTCTGGCACCATGCCGACGTTTGGTGACTCTATGGCGAGTCGGTCGTCCGCAGCAACACAAACCGTCAGAGCCAGCACGATGCACCGGGAACCGAACACCCTCTTGTCAAGGGCGTAACGGGGCCGGGTGAAGGCGTTCCGGGGGGCCGCGAATCGGTTGAACAGTAATATTTCCCGCGAGTTGCCCCGCCCAGCCGTCAACCGCCGCGCCGCTGCGGACACATGAGGCGGCCCCGGCCGGATCACGGGTAGGGGTGATCCGGCCGGGGCCGCCGGAACCGGTGATGTTGACCACCGGCCTTGACGCGCTGCGGCACGTCAAGGGGCGTGCGGTGGTCAGCCGAGCAGGTCGGCGAGGTCCACGCGCTCCAGGCCGTGCGCCTCGGCCACCGGGCCGTAGACGACCTTGCCGTCGTGGGTGTTCAGGCCCTTGGCCAGCGCGGCGTCGCGGCGCAGCGCCTCGGCCCAGCCCCGGTTGGCCAGCTCCAGGATGTAGGGCAGCGTGGCGTTGGTCAGCGCGTAGGTGGAGGTGTTGGGCACGGCGCCGGGCATGTTGGCGACGCAGTAGAACACCGAGTCGTGCACGCGGAACGTCGGCTCGGCGTGCGTGGTGGGACGGGAGTCCTCGAAGCAGCCGCCCTGGTCGATCGCGATATCGACAAGGACACTTCCCGGCTTCATCCGGGACACCAGCTCGTTGGTGACCAGCTTCGGGGCCTTGGCGCCCGGGATGAGCACCGCGCCGATGACCAGGTCGGCCTCCCGTACGGCCTTCTCCAGCTCCAGGGCGTTGGAGGCGATCGGACGGACCTTGGTGCCGAAGATCTTGTCGGCCTCACGCAGCTTGCTGACGTCCTTGTCCAGCAGCGTGACGTGGAAGCCGAGGCCCACGGCGATCTGCGTGGCGTTCCAGCCGGAGACGCCGCCGCCGATGACCACGGCCCTGGCCGCGTGCACACCCGGCACGCCGCCCGGCAGCACGCCCCGGCCGCCAGCGGAGCGCATCAGGTGGTAGGCGCCCACCTGCGGCGCGATCCGCCCGGCCACCTCGGACATCGGGGCCAGCAGCGGCAGCGCGCGGCTCGCCGTCTCGACCGTCTCGTAGGCGATGGCCGTGGTTCCCGACTCCAGCAGGGCGTCGGTGCACTCGCGGGAGGCGGCGAGGTGGAGGTAGGTGAAGAGCGTCTGGTCCTTGCGGAGCCGGTGGTACTCCTCCGCGATCGGCTCCTTGACCTTCAGCAGCAGGTCGGCGGTGGCCCACACCTCGTCCGCGGTGTCGAGGATGGTGGCACCCGCGGCCACGTACTCGGCGTCGTCGATGGAGGAGCCGGCACCGGCGCTCCGCTCCACACAGACCTGGTGTCCGTTGCGGACGAGTTCGAGCACGCCGGCCGGCGTGATGGCCACGCGGAACTCGTTGTTCTTGACCTCGCGGGGGATACCGACCTTCACGTCGATCACGGTCCTTGCCTTCGGGGGTGCTGGTGGGTGCCGGGTGCATCCGGCTCCCGGCACCCACCAGCCCTTACAACAGGATAAAGGCGGCATAACGGGAGCAGCCGGGCAGCGGTCGGGATGACCACGACTCTGCCAGTCTAATGAAGGACTGCGTCCTGTCTAGCCTTACAAAGCAGGAATCTTTTCCGGGATCACTATGGATTTCGTAGGTGGGCCTCACGAGTGGCGGCCATCCGGGTCCTCGTTCACGCCGGTCACGGGCGGCTCCGCACCGGTGGCGACCGGCGCCCGGGCGGCGCGGGCACCGTCCGTCCCGCTCCGCGCCGCGTCCCGCGCACCGGACGCGGCGGTGGACCGCACGCCGCTGGGCCTTGACGGAGCGGGAACGGCCGGTGACCGGGGCTCGCCGAGGGCGCCGCCAGCGCCGGGGGCGCCCTCGGTGCGGGCCAGCAGGCGCTCAGCGGCGGCCCGGTGGGCGGCGGAACCGCCGGTGTCGCCGACCCGGGCACAGGCGTCGGCCAGCCGCAGGCACAGCGCGGCCTCCAGCCGGACGTCGCCAGCCTGGCGCGCCCGCTCCAGCGCCAGGTAGCCGGTGCGCAGCGACTCGTGCGGGCGCCCGGCGTACTCCTGGACCCGGGCCACCTCGCTCAGCGCCCGGGCGTGGGCCTGTGGATTCCGCAGCCGCTTGTACGCGGCGGCCGCCGCCCGCCAGCAGCGCAGCGCCTCGCCCCACTGCCCGGCGTACAGGTGCACCGCGCCCAGGCGGCCGTGCAGCCGGGCGATGCCGTCCCGGTCGCCCCGGGACTGGCACAGCGCGAGCGCCCGCCCGTACCAGTCGGCGGCCCGTGGCCAGTCGGTCAGCTCCGCGTACGTCCCGCCGAGGGAGTCCATCGCGCGGACCGCCGCCTCGGTGTCGCCGCCACCGCCAGCACGGACGGCGGCCAGCGCCGCGCGGTAGCGGTCCAGCGCCACCCGGGGCCGCCCGGTCCAGGCATCCAGGTCGCCGAGGTTCAGCAGGGCGGCGGCCCGCTCCTGGTGCAGGCCACGGCGTTCGGCGACGTCCAGCACCAGTTCGTGCAACCGGTACTGCTCGGGCGCGGTGCGTTCCGGGGGCCGGTGGGCGGCCAGGGCGCGGGCGAGCGCGGCGCTGAAGCGGCGGGCGAGGGTGTCCAGCTCTCCGTCGGCGACGGCCAGGCGCGCCCCGGCCAGCAGCGCGGGCAGCCGCGTGTCCAGCCAGTCGGCGGCCTCCCCCGGAGTCGCGAAGCGCAGGGCGCGGGGCTGGTCGCCCAGCTCGCGGCGCGGCGCGGAGCCGGGTGGCTGGGTCACCGCCCAGCAGGCGTGCAGCTGCCGCACCGCGCGCTCCAGCAGCCGGGCCCGGGCCAGCTGCCGCTCGGCGGGACGTTCGGCGGCCGCCAGCTCCGCGCGCAGCAGCGGGTCCAGGCAGCCGGGCACCCGGTAGGCGTCGGCGGGCAGGGGGCGCAGCAGCCCGAGCCGGGCGAACTCGGTCAGCTGGTCCCGGGCGAACGGCACCGAGCACCCGGCGAGCCCGGCGGCCAGCGCGGCGTCCACCAGGCCGTCCGGGGCCAGGCACAGCAGGCGCAGCAGCCGGGCGCCAAAGGCGCTGAGCGTGCCGTACAGCAGCCGGAACGTCCGCTCGACGGGCGTGCCCGTGCCCTCGGTGGCGGCGACCGTACGGGCGGCCTCCAGCACGGAGGCGTGCGGGTGGGCGGCGAGCCAGCCCCCGGCCAGGGTCAGCGCGGTGGCGTGGTGCCCGCAGCTGTGGGCGAGCCGCTCGGCCGCCCGCGGGTCCACGGTGATGCGGACCTCCGACCCGGCGCGCTGGGCGATGAGGGCGACGGCGGCCGGGGTGTCGAGGCCGCCGAGGGTGCAGGGGCGCACGTCCTGCACGCCGCTGAGCGGCCCCTCGGCGGTGGCGAGGACCACAGAGCCGGGGCTGTCGGGCAGCACCTCGGTGAGCTGTTCGGCCGCCGCCACGTCGTCCAGGAGCAGCAGGGCCCGGCGCTCGCGCAGAGCGGCGCGCAGAGTCTCGGTCAGCTCGTCGGCGTCCGCACCGGGCGGGGCAAGGACGCCAAGCGCGTCGAGCAGGTCCCGGGCGGCGCGCTCGACGGGGACGGGCAGGCCGCCGGGGTCGGTGAGGCGGGCACGCAGCACCCCGTCGGGGTACGCGTCGGCCGCGCGGCGGGCGAACTCCTCGGCGAGCGTGGTGCGGCCGCAGCCGGGGTCCCCGGCGATGAGCAGGACGCGGGAGCGTGGTGCGAGGCGTCCGGCGAGGGTGTCCAGCCCGGCCCGCTCGACGTCTTCGCGCAGCGCGGCGAGTTCGCGCTCACGCCCGTGGAAGGCCGGTGTCCCGGCGTCCGGCCCGCTGTGCACACCGTGATCCGTCACGGGCCGAGCGTAGTGCAGCGGTGATCGGCCCGGACGGCAGCGACGTGCGCTGTGCCCGCCCGGTCACCGCCACGGAGCACGCCCCCGGGTCACTGCCGCGCGGAATCCCGCGCCCGGTGCGGGCACCGCCTCCTGCCCGCCGGGCTCCGGGGCGGCCGTATGCACCGGCCGCGTCTGGCTCCCGTCCCCGAGCCGGGGAACGGGAGCCAGGTGCGCGGGCGCTCAGGCGGGGTAGGGCCGCGCGGGCCAGGCGGCGTCCGCGGGGCGAAGCTGGTCCAGGCCGTCCGTGCTCAGCGCGGCGTGCAGGGCCAGCACGCCGACCGCCAGGCAGGTGTTGTGCAGGTCACCGGCGAGGACACCGCGCACCAGGCCGGGCAGCGGGACGCGGGCCAGCTCCATGTCGGCCTCCTCCTCGGCGACCTCGAACCGCTCGCCCTCCACCGCCGAGAGCTCCCGCGCGAGGAAGATGCGCACCGCTTCGTCCGAGCCGCCGGGGCTGGTGTAGACGTCGGTGAGCACGCGCCAGTCCTCGGCCTTGACGTGGGCCTCCTCGTACAGCTCGCGCTGCGCGGCGAGCAGCGGGTTCTCGCCGGGCACGTCCAGCAGCCCGGCCGGGATCTCCCACAGCTTGTGCCGCACCGGGTGCCGGTACTGCTTGACGACGACCACCCGGCCGGTGTCGTCCAGCGCGAGGATGGCGACCGAGCCGGGGTGGGTCTGGTAGTCGCGGCTGACGGCCGAGCCGTCGGGCATGACCACCTGATCGGTGCGCACACCGGTCTTGTTGCCGGTGAACGGCGTGGCCGTGCCGGTGACGGGCCACTCCTGCGCGGTGTCGGTGTAGCGCTCGCTCATCAGGCGCCCTGCTGACGCTCGACGGCGGCCTTGACGAGCCCGGCGAACAGCGGGTGCGGCCGGGTCGGGCGGGAGCGCAGCTCCGGGTGGGCCTGGGTGGCCACCAGGTAGGGGTGCGTCTCGCGCGGGTACTCGACGTACTCCACCAGCTTGTTGTCCGGGGAGGTACCGGAGAACACCAGCTGCGCCTTCTCCAGCTCGCCCCGGTAGGCGTTGTTGACCTCGTAGCGGTGGCGGTGCCGCTCCTCCACGTACGGCTCGCCGCCGTACACCTCGCGGACGATGGAGCCCTCGGCGAGCTTGGCCGGGTACAGGCCGAGCCGCATGGTGCCGCCCAGGTCGCCCTCACCGGCGACGATGTCGAGCTGTTCGGCCATGGTGGAGACCACCGGGTGCTGGGCGGCGGGGTCGAACTCGGTGGAGTCGGCGCCCTCGATACCGGCCAGGTTGCGGGCGGCCTCGATGATGACGCACTGCAAGCCCAGGCACAGGCCCAGCAGCGGCACCCGGTTCTCGCGGGCGTAGCGGATGGCCGCCACCTTGCCCTCCACGCCGCGCTCGCCGAAGCCGCCGGGGATGCAGATCGCGTCCACGTCGCCGAGCAGGCGTTCGGCGGCTCCGGGGGCCTTGCACTCGTCGGAGGTGACCCACTTGATGGTGACCCGGGTGCGGTTGGCGAAGCCGCCCGCGCGCAGCGCCTCGGTGACCGAAAGGTAGGCGTCGGGCAGGTCGATGTACTTGCCGACGAGCGCGACCGTCACCTCGTGGTCGGGCTGGTGGACGCGGCCGAGCAGGTCGTCCCACTGGGTCCAGTCCACGTCGCGGAACGGCAGGTCCAGGCGGCGCACCACGTAGGCGTCCAGCCCTTCGCCGTGCAGCACCTTGGGGATGTCGTAGATCGACTTGGCGTCGATGGCGGCGACGACGGCGGCCTCGTCCACGTCGCACATCAGCGAGATCTTGCGCTTGATGGAGGTGGGCACCTCGCGGTCAGCGCGCAGCACGATCGCGTCGGGCTGGATGCCGATGTTGCGCAGCGCGGCCACCGAGTGCTGGGTGGGCTTGGTCTTCAGCTCGCCGGAGGGGCCGATGTAGGGCAGCAGCGAGATGTGCGTGACGAAGACGTTGTCGCGGCCGACCTCGTGCCGCACCTGGCGCACGGCTTCCAGGAAGGGCAGCGACTCGATGTCGCCGACGGTGCCGCCGACCTCGGTGATGACGACGTCCACCTCGTCGGTGGCCAGGCGGCGGATGCGGTGCTTGATCTCGTTGGTGATGTGCGGGATCACCTGAACGGTGTCACCGAGGTAGTCGCCGCGCCGCTCCTTGGCGATGACCGAGGAGTAGATCTGCCCGGTGGTGACGTTGGCGGAGCCGTCGAGATCGACGTCGAGGAAGCGCTCGTAGTGGCCGATGTCCAGGTCCGTCTCGGCGCCGTCATTGGTGACGAACACCTCACCGTGCTGGAACGGGTTCATGGTGCCCGGATCGACGTTGAGGTACGGGTCCAGCTTCTGCATGGTGACCCGCAGGCCGCGCGCCTTGAGCAGGGCGCCGAGGCTGGACGCGGTCAGGCCCTTGCCGAGCGAGGAGGCGACACCCCCGGTGACGAAGATGTGCTTGGTCGTCATGGACTTGGGTGGCATGGCCAAGAGGGGGCTCCCGTGGTCGCGAGGTGGGGTGCGCACCGGCGCCCGTCCGGGCCGAAGCCGGGGTGCCGCTGCCTGAGGTTCGCAGGGCCTGTCGTGCGGGACGCAGCACCCTCCGGTCCACGGGCTACCAGGGTATCAGCCAGCTGGCCGCCTGGCGTCCGGCGGGCGGCCACCGCCCACCGGGCCACCGGCTGATCCAGCGGCCTGCTGCTGGCCGGGTGACCGTTTCGAGTCGGCCTGACGATGTGACCAGAGCACCGCCGTCCGCCTATCGTGACGAGAGGGCACTTTCGCCGCCTCACGTCGTATGCTGCTCCGATACTCGCTGGGCAGAAATCAAGATCTCGTACGTCCCACGGGGGGCGTCACCGCCGTTCGACTGGAGATGCCTGTGGCCGGGCGCATCGAGGACTACGCACTCATCGGGGACATGCAGACCGCAGCCCTGATCTGCCGCGACGGCACCGCCGACTGGCTGTGCCTGCCGCGTTTCGACTCGCACGCCATCTTCGCCGGACTGCTCGGGACCGAGGAGAACGGGTTCTGGCGGCTGGGCCCCACACCGGTCGGCGACGCCGAACCGCAGCCCGCCACCCGCCGCCGCTATCGCGGGGACTCGCTGATCCTGGAGTCCGAGTGGGACACCGACCGCGGCACCGTCCGGGTGACGGACTTCATGCCGCCGCGTGACGGGGCCCCGCAGCTGGTCCGCGTCGTCGAGGGCGTCAGCGGGCGGGTGCCGATGACGTCCGCGCTGCGCATGCGCTTCTCCTACGGCTGGGTGGTGCCGTGGGTGCACAAGGTGGACCACCGCACCGTCGCCGTCGCCGGACCCGACTCCGTGTGGCTGGACACCGACGCGGAGACCTACGGCAAGGATCTGACGACGTACTCGGACTTCACCGTCGCGCCGGGCGAGAAGGTGACGTTCACCATCAGCTGGCAGGCGTCCCACCTCAAGCCCCCGCCGTACCCGGAGCCGTTCGTCGCGCTGGAGAACACCGAGGAGTTCTGGCGCGAGTGGGTGGCGCAGTGCACCTACCACGGCCCCTACCGGGAGCCGGTGATCCGCTCGCTGATCACGCTGAAGGCGCTCACCTACGCCCCGACCGGCGGCATCGTGGCGGCGCCCACCACCTCGCTGCCCGAGAACATCGGCGGCGTCCGCAACTGGGACTACCGCTTCACCTGGCTGCGGGACGCGGCGATCACCCTGTCCTCGCTGCTGCGCACCGGCTACCGGGACGAGGCGCGGGCGTGGCGCGAGTGGCTGCTGCGCGCGGTCGCCGGCGACCCGGAGAACCTGCAGATCATGTACGGCATCGCCGGCGAACGCGAGCTGGGCGAGACGGAACTGACGTGGCTGGCGGGCTACGAGGGTTCCACCCCGGTGCGGGTGGGCAACGGCGCGGCCGGGCAGCTCCAGCTCGACGTCTACGGCGAGGTCACCGAGGCGCTGCACCTGGCGCACATGACCGGGCTGGCCCGCAACGACTACGCGAGCGTGCTCCAGCTCAAGCTCATCCGGTATCTGGAGGACCACTGGGACGAGCCGGACGAGGGCATCTGGGAGGTGCGCGGCCCGCGCCGCCACTTCGTGCACTCCAAGGTGATGGCCTGGGTCGCGGTGGACCGCACCATCAAGCTCATCGAGTCCGGTGAGGTGGACGGCCCGCTGGACCGCTGGCGGGATCTGCGCGACGAGATCCACCGCACGGTGTGCGAGAAGGGCTACGACAAGGAGCGCAACACCTTCACCCAGTCCTACGGCTCCAAGGAGCTGGACGCCTCGCTGCTGCTGATTCCGCAGATGGGCTTCCTGCCGCCGGACGACAAGCGGGTCATCGGCACCATCGAGGCCATCCAGCGCGAACTGTCCACCGAGGACGGCTTCGTGGTGCGCTACCCGACGATGGGCGAGGAGGCCGGGGTGGACGGCCTGGAGGGCGACGAGGGCGCGTTCCTGGCCTGCTCGTTCTGGCTCGCCGACGACCTGGCGATGATCGGCCGGGTGGACGAGGCCCGGCAGCTGTTTGAGCGGCTGCTGTCGCTGCGCAACGACCTGGGGCTCCTCGCGGAGGAGTGGGACCCGCAGCTCAAGCGGCAAGTCGGCAACTTCCCGCAGGCGTTCAGCCACGTGCCGCTGATCGACACCGCGCTGCGGCTGACCGCCTCCGGCGCCTACGGCGGCTGACCCGGCCCGCCCCGGCGCCCGGCCCGGGCCAGGGCCGGGCGCCGGGGCGGAGCGGTCGGCGCCGGAGGTTCGGCGGGGATACCCGCTTTCGTTCGGTGAGCGGCTGGCAGGCGCGGGCGGCGGTCAGCGGTCGGCGCGGGCGGCGGCGAGGAGTTCCTCGGCGTGGGCACGGGCGAGTTCGGAGTCCTCCTGGCCCGCCAGCATCCGGGAGAGTTCGCGGACCCGTTCCTCCCCGTCCAGCGCCTGCACGCCGCTGCGGGTGACCGAGCCGTCGCTGGTCTTGCGCACGGCCAGGTGCCGGTCGGCGAACGCGGCGACCTGCGGCAGATGCGTGACGACAACGACCTGCGCGGTGCGCGCCAGCCGGGCCAGGCGGCGTCCGACCTCCACCGCCGCCATGCCGCCCACCCCCGCGTCCACCTCGTCGAACAGGTAGGTGGGCACGGGGTCGGACCCGGCGAAGACCACCTCGACGGCCAGCATCACGCGGGACAGCTCACCGCCGGAGGCACTTTTGGCGATCGGCCGGGGCTGTGCCCCGGGGTGCGGCGCGAGCAGCAGCTCCACCTCGTCGGTGCCGTGCGGGCCGAAGGCGATCCGGTGGCCGTCGATGTCGAGCCCGTCGGCGTCCTCGCTCCGGTTCAGCGCGAAGGAGACGCGGGCGTGCGGCATGGCCAGTTCGGCCAGCTCCTCGGTGACGGCGTCGGCGAAGCGTTTGGCGGCGTCGGCGCGGGCGTCGGTGAGGACTCCGGCCAGGCGGGTCAGTTCGGCGCGCAGGGTGTCGCGTTCGGCGGTGAGTTCGCCGATGCGGTCGTCGTCGCCCTCCAGCTCCGCGAGGCGGGCGGCGCCGTCCTCGGCCCAGGCGAGCACGGCGGTGAGGTCCTCGCCGTACTTGCGGGTGAGCTGGCCGAGCACGGCGCGGCGCTCCTCGACGGCGGCCAGCCGCAGCGGATCGGCCTCCAGCGCGTCGGGGTAGCCCGCGAGTTCCCCGGCGATGTCGGCGAGCAGGATCTGTACCTCACCGAGCCGGTCGGCGAGCTGGGCGAGCGCCGGGTCGTGGGCCCGTACGGCGTCCAGCGCGCGGTGGGCGCCAAAGACCAGGGCGTTCGCGTCCACCGACTCGGGATCGGCCGGGTCCCCGGCGAGCGCTCCGTGCGCGGTGACGGCGGCCGACGCCAGCGCCTCGGCGTGGCCCAGGCGTTCGGCCTCGGCGGCCAGTTCGGCGTCCTCGCCGGGGCGGGGTTCGGCGGCGGCCACCTCCTCCAGCCCGAACCGCAACAGGTCCGCCTCCTGGGCACGTTCGCGGGCCCGGGTGGTCAGCTCGGCCAGCTCGGCGCTGACCTCGCGCAGCCGCCGGTACGCCCGCGTCCACTGAGCGAGCGGCGCGGCGACGGCGTCCCCGGCGTACCGGTCGAGCGCCTGCCGCTGCCGGGCGGGGCGCAGCAGGCCCTGCTGGTCGGTCTGGCCGTGCACGGCCACCAGGTCGTCGCTCAGCTCGGCGAGCAGGCCGACCGGCACGGAACGCCCGCCCAGGTGCGCGCGGGAGCGTCCCTCGGCGGACAGGGTGCGGGTGATGATGAGCGCGTCCTCGTCCAGCTCCGCACCCGCCTCGACGGCGCGGCGGGCGGCGGGCGCATCGCCCGGGACGGCGACGCGGCCCTCCACGACGGCGGCCCTGGCGCCCACGCGGACCAGTCCCGCGTCCGCGCGCCCCCCAAGCAGCAGGCCGAGGCTGGTGACGACCATCGTCTTGCCCGCGCCCGTCTCACCGGTCACCGCGGTGAAGCCGGGAGACAGTTCGAACGCGGCGTCGTCGATCACGCCGAGGGCCTGAATCCGCATCTCCTCCAACACGGCTACGACCATACGCGGTCCCCCGCACCTTCCGGCTCCGGTGCCCACCGATTCCGCCGCCCCTCGCCTCGTGGCCGCCCAGCGGCAGCGTTCAGCGACCGCGCCAGCCCGCCACCGGGAGGGCGAACTTGGCGACCAGCCGGTCGGTGAAGGAGGCGTGGTGGAGGCGGGCGAGGCGGACGGGGACGGCGCCCCGGCGCACCTCGACGCGGGCGCCCGCGGGAAGCTCCACCGTGCGGCGGCCGTCGCACCACAGCACGCCGTTGGGGGTGTGCGCCTGCACCTCGACGGCCAGCACCGACTTGGGCGAGGTGACCAGCGGTTTGGCGAACAGCGCGTGGGCGCTGATCGGGACCATCAGCAGCGCCTCCACCTCCGGCCACACCACCGGGCCGCCTGCCGAGAAGGCGTAGGCCGTGGAGCCGGTCGGCGTCGCGCACACCACGCCGTCGCCGCCGAAGCGGGACACCGGGCGGCCGTCCACTTCGGTGACGACCTCCAGCATGCGTTCGCGGGCCGCCTTCTCCACCGACGCCTCGTTCAGCGCCCAGCCGGTGTAGAGGGGGTCGCCGTCGCTGCCGCCGTTGCGTACCAGGACGTCGATGGTCATGCGTTCCTCGACCTCGTAGTCCCGGGCGACGACGCGGTTCACCACCCGTTCGAGGTCGTCGCGTTCGGCTTCGGCGAGGAAGCCGACGCGGCCGAGGTTCACGCCGAGCATCGGCACACCGGAGGCGCGGGCGAACTCCGCGCCGCGCAGCAGCGTCCCGTCGCCGCCGAGGACGACGAGCAGTTCGCACCCGGCCAGCAGGTCGCCGCCGCCGTCCACCACCTCGACGGCGCTGGGCAGCGGCAGGTCGCGGGCCTCGTCGGCCAGCACGCGCACCCCCAGCCCGTGCCGCAGCAGGCCCTGCACGACGAGTTCGGCGCTGCGGATGGCGGCCGGCCGGCCGGTGTGGGCGAGCAGGAAGACGGTGCGCTGGTGACTGTCGCTGATCACTGGGGCCCCTCCGCCACGGCTCGGTCCACGTCGGCCGGGTCGAGGTCGGGCGCCCCGGCACGCAGCCACAAGAAGTATTCGACATTGCCGGACGGTCCGGGCAGCGGGCTGGCGGTGACACCGAGCACACCCAGACCCAGACCGGCGGCCTGCCGTCCCACCGTACGGACGGCGTCGGCGCGCAGTTCACGGCTGCGGACGACGCCACCGCTGCCGAGCCGTTCGCGCCCCACCTCGAACTGGGGCTTGACCATGAGCACCAGGTCGGCGTCCGGTGCCGTGCAGGCGAGGAGGGCGGGCAGCACCAGGCCGAGCGGGATGAAGGACAGGTCGCCCACGACGAGATCGACCCGCTGCCCGTCGAGGGTCCGCGGGGTCAGTTCGCGCACGTTGGTGCGGTCCTTGACGATGACGCGCTCGTCGCTGCGCAGACTCCACGCGAGCTGTCCGTAGCCGACATCCACGGCGAACACGCGCGCGGCCCCGGCGCGCAGCAGCACGTCGGTGAAGCCGCCGGTGGAGGCTCCGGCGTCCAGCGCGGTGCGGCCGCGCACGGCCAGCCCGCGCGGGGTGAAGGCGGCCAGGGCACCGGCGAGCTTGTGACCGCCCCGGGAGACGTAGTCGGGGTCACCCTCGTCGGCGCGCACGACGATGGCCGCGCCCGTCTCGACCTGCGTGGCGGACTTCGCGGCCGTCGTGCCGCCCACGGTGACGCGGCCGGCCGCGATGAGCTGCCCGGCGTGCTCGCGGGAGCGGGCCAGCTTGCGGCGCACCAGCTCCGCGTCGAGGCGGGCACGGCGTGGGCGTGTGGCGGCCACGTGCGGTTCAGCTCCCGGGGTCGTGCTGGTCGAGCGCGGTCAGCGTGCTGCGCAGACCGTGGTGCACATTCTCGTACACCTCCAGGTGTGCGGAGACCTCCAGCCGGTCGGCGTCCGCGAGCCGCCGCAGCCGCGCGTCCACCTCCGGGTGCCCGGTGGGCGTGACGGCCACGCCGAGCGGACGCGGCCCGGCGGGCTGGCCGTCTTCGGTACCAGCGTCGGCGGGCACGGACGTGGCGTGGGTGTCACCGGCCACCGAATCGGCGTGCTCAGCGCCTGCGTCCGGCGCCACCCCGGCCCGGGCTTCCGGCGCCACCCCGGGCCGGGCTTCCGGCGCCGCCGGGAGCCACGCGGTGGGGGTCTGCGGCACGGCGTCCTCGTCCCTGCGATCCATGGCCCCGACGCTACACGGCCCCACGCCCGCAAGCGGCGGGCACCGCCAGCGTCAGAAACCCAGCGCCGCGACCGCCTTGTCCACCGGACCGTGGTAGTCGGCCGCCCACGCGGCGGCGCACAGCGCCCGGAGCCCGTCGAAGGGCTCACCCTCCCCGTCGAGCACCAGAGCGCCGCCCACCACGTCAGCGGCCCACCCACCGCAGGCGAACGCGGTGCCGGTGCGCACGGGCGCGGCGTGCGGGGCGGCCAGCCCGCGCAGATCGGCGGCCACGTAGGCCGGACGGTGCTCCGGCCGCGCCCGCACCAGCCCGGCGGCATCCGTCACCCCGGTCAGGACCAGCAGCGCGTCCACGCCGCCCGCGTGGGCGCCCTCGATGTCGGTGTCCAGCCGGTCCCCCACGACCAGGGGCCGCCGCGCCCCCGTGCGCAGAATCGTCTCCCGGTGCATCGGCGGCAGCGGCTTCCCGGCGACCTGCGGCTCGGGCGCGTCCCGCATCCACCGGGTGGCGATGCGCACCACCTCCACCGCCGCTCCGTTGCCCGGGGCGATGCCGCGTCCGCTGGGGATGGTGAGGTCGGTGTTGGACGCGTACCAGGCCGCGCCGCGTCCGACCGCGAACGCTGCCTCAGCCAGCCGGGCCCAGGCCAACTCCGGCCCGCCGTAGCCCTGGACCACCGCCACGGGGTTGTCGTCGGCCGAGTCCACGAGCGTCAGCCCCCGCTCCCCCAGAGCCACCCGGAGCCCCTCACCGCCCACGCACAGCACGCGCGCGCCCGGCGGGTGCTGCTCGGCGATGAGCCGGGCGACCGCCTGCGCCGAGGTGACCACGTCCTCCGGCGTCGCGGCCACCCCGAGTGACGTCAGGTGTCCGGCCACCGTCCGGGGCGTGCGGGCGGCGTTGTTGGTGACGTAGGCCAGCCGCATCCCGGCCGCCCGCGCCGCGTCCAGCGCGGGCACGGCGTGCGGGACCGCTTCGCCGCCCCGGTAGACGACGCCGTCCAGGTCGAGCAGGGCGGTGTCGTACGCGGCGTGCAGCGGCTGCCCGCAGGATCGCAGCATGGCGGGTGTCTCCTCCTGGTGAAGCGGATCGCTGTGGTGCGGTGATCGTCTCTCGTGCGAGTCATCGCTCGTCGTTCGGTGGATCGCTCGGCGTTGGGTGGATCGTTCGGCGTTGGGTGGATCGTTCGGCGTGCGGTGGATCGTTCGGCGGGGCGAGCGTTCCGGCCATCCTGCCCCCGGCTCCCGGTAAGGACCGTAACCCGGCTTAGCATGCTGGGATGCATGCTGACGGTCTGCGCCTGGTCCCCTTCCGTGGTCTGCGCTACGCGCCGGAGCGGGTGGGCAGTCTCGCCGCCGTCACCTCGCCGCCCTATGACGTCGTCGTCCGGCCTGACCAGGTGGAACAGCTGGAGACCGCCGACCCGTACAACATCGTCCGCCTCATCCTCCCGCACACCGCCGACCCGTCCGCCCGGCACCGCAAGGCGGCCGAGACGCTGCGCGAGTGGGAGGCCGACGGCGTCCTGACGCGCGACGCGGAGCCAGCGCTGTACGTCTACGAGCAGCGCCACGGCGAGTCGCTGCAACGCGGGCTGATCGGCGCCCTGCGGCTCACCCCGCCCGGGGAGGGCGTCGTCCTGCCGCACGAGGACGTGATGCCGCAGGTGGTCGAGGACCGGCTGGCGCTGATGCGCGAGACCGGCGCCAACCTGGAACCGCTGCTGCTGTCCTACCGGGGTGAGGGCACGGCGACGGGCGCGGCGGCCGTCATCGAGCGGGCGGCCAAACGGGCCCCCCTGCTGTCCACGACCACCACGGACGGTTTCGCGCACCGCCTGTGGGCGGTGACCGACGCGGCCGAACTCGCCGAGGTGGACGCCGACCTGACGCACCGCCGCGCGCTGATCGCCGACGGCCACCACCGCTGGGCCACCTACCTGCGGCTGCGGGAGACCCACCCCGAGCGGCCCGAGTGGAACCACGGCCTGGTGCTGCTGGTGGACACGGTGCGCTACCCGCTGCGCGTCGCCGCCATCCACCGCTTCCTGCCGCACCTGACGCCCGCCGCCGCGCTCGCCGGGCTGGCGGGCGCCTTCCGTGCCCGTCCGCTGCCCGGCCCGCTCCCGGCGGCGCTGGAAGCCCTCGCGGAGGCCGAGGGCACCGCGTTCCTCCTGTCCGGCGGCCCCGGCGCCTTCCACCTCATCGACCGTCCCGACCCGGGCCTGCTGTCCCGCACCGTGCGCGCCGACCGCCCCGCCGCGTGGCGCACCCTGGACGCCACCGTCCTGCACGCCGCGCTGCTCGACGCGGTGTGGCGGGTGCCCGACGGTCCCGCGCACATCGGTTACCTGCACTGCGCGGAGGCGGCCGTGGCCAAGGCGGAGCACACCGGCGGCACGGCGGTGCTGATGCGCCCGGTCGCGGAGTCCACGGTCCGCGAGCTGGCTCAGCAGGGTGTCACGATGCCCCGCAAGTCCACGTCCTTCGGCCCCAAACCCGCCACGGGCCTGGTCCTGCGCACCCTCGACGCCCCCGGCTGATCCGGGCGGCGCAGCCCCACCGGCTGGCGTCCTCCTCACTCCGGTCGGGCTCACCGTCACGGAGCTGCCGCACGCCGCCGAGCCCCGGGGCAGCGGGGCCGCCGCCCACGCCGACGCGTGTGCCTGTGGCCGCCGAACCGCTGGTGGGCGGCACCCGACTGACTCGGGTACCGCCCACCACCTCGCAGCTACCGGGGCAGCGCGCGACTCAGCGCTCCGGACGCTCTCCGGAAGCGGCGCCGTCGTCGGCGGCGGGAGCGCCCTCCGTAGCCTGCGGCTCCTCCTCTGCCTCCGGGTCGAAGGCGTCCAGGAACTCGATCCCGTCCAGCTCCGCCAGGCGGTCCGACGCGTCCGTCACCCCGCTCTGGTCCGCCTCCAGCGCCTTGGCGAACCACTCGCGCGCCTCCGCCTCACGGCCCACGGCCAGCAGCGCGTCGGCATACGCGTACCGCAACCGCGCCGACCACGGCTGCACCGAACCCGAGGCCAGCTCCGGGCTCTGCAGCGTGACAACAGCGGCCTCCAGCTGGCCCATGTCGCGCCGTGCCCCGGCGGCCACCAGGCGCATCTCCACCTGGCCCGCCTTGTCGAGCTTGTGCACCTCCGGCTCCCCCGCCATGGCAAGCGCCTTCTCCGGGCGGCCCATCCCGCGTTCGCAGTCGGCCATCACCGGCCACAGGTGCTGCGAACCCGTCATACGCCGCGCCGCCCGGAACTCGGCCAGTGCCTCGGCGTACTTCTGGCTCCCGTACGCCGCGAAGCCCATCGCCTCCCGCACGGCGGGCACGCGCGAAGCGAGCCGCAGCGCCACCTTGGCGTACCCGTACGCCTGCTCCGGGTCTTCCTCCAGGGTCCGGGCGACCATGACCAGGTTCTTGGCCACGTCTTCGGCGAGCGTCTTCGGCAGGCTCATCAGCTCCTGCTTGACGTCCTTGTCGATCTCCTCGCCGGTGACGTCCTCGGGGATCGGCAGTCGGCGCACGAACTCGCGCGGACGCTCGTCTCGCCAGTTGTCGCGCCGGTCGTCCCGCCGGTAGCCGTCACCGCGCGGGCCTCGCGGCCCACCACCGGAACGGAAGCCATCCCGGCCACGGTCGTCACGCCGTGCACCGCCATAGGGACGACGGCCCCCGCGCTCGTCATGGCGGTAGCCGCCCCGGGGCCGTTCCTGCCCCTCGTCCCGCCGGGGCTCTCGTCGGTCGTCGCGCCGGTAGTCGGGACGGTCGTCGCGGCGGTGCTCACGGCGGTAGTCGGGACGGTCGCCACGGCGGTAGTCGGGACGGTCGCCACGGCGGTAGTCGGGACGGTCGTCACGCCACTCGGTGCGGCGGCCCTCGTGCACGTCACGACGCTCACGCCGACCGCCCCGGTCGTCGTCGCGGCGGAACGGACGCCGGTCATCGCCCCGTTCACCACCTCGGGGTCGCTCCGGCCGGTCACCCCGGACGAACCGTGGCCGCTCCTCCCGGCGGAAACCACGCTGATCGTCGCGCCGGAAGCCCCGGTCGTCATCGCGCCGCTCGTCCCGACGGAACTCCCGGCGCTCACCGCGCGGACGCTCCTCCCGGCCGCCGGACCCACCCCGCTCGTCACGCCGGTAACCGCCGCGCTCGTCACGGCGGAAGCCCCCGCCATCGTGCCGCCGGAATCCTCCACGAGCGTCCCGACGGTCGTCGCGGCGGTCATCTCGTCGCTCACCCGAGCGCCCGAAGCCACCTGATCCACCCCGCCGGTCGTCTTCCCGGCGGAAGCCCCCGCCGTCACGCCGGTCCGGGCGGAATCCACCTCGGTCACGGTCATCGTTCCGGCGCGGCCCGCGCGGACGGTCGTCCCGGTCCCGGCGAAACCCGCCCTGACCGGGGTCACGGCGGTCGCCGCCCCGGTACCCACCTCGGTCACGGTCATCGTCTCGGCGCGGCCCGCGCGGACGGTCGTCCCGGTCCCGGCGAAACCCGCCCTGGCGGGGGTCGCGACGGTCACCACCCCGGTACCCGCCACGGTCGCCGGAGCCGGAACGACGCGGGCGCTCGGACCTCTCAGGCCGGTCCGGCCGCTCCTCAGATGAATTCGACATGGGGGTGTCTCCTAGCTCCGTGTTTCACATTCGATGTCGCGCGCTCGCCCCCTGCGGGCGCGCGGAAAACAAAAAAGACCGCTGGTCCCAGCATGTCGCTGGGACCAGCGGTCCTCAAAGATTGTTCGGCGGCGTCCTACTCTCCCACACGCTCCCGCATGCAGTACCATCGGCGCTGAAAGGCTTAGCTTCCGGGTTCGGAATGTAACCGGGCGTTCCCCTAACGCTATAACCACCGAAACCCTATCACCGCTCCGAAGAGCGGAAGTCTGACAAGGTCAGCGAACAAGCACTCTGTTCAGTTAATGACCCAACTCACCGGCAAGCTGTTTGCTGCCTGGGAGCTACACAGTGGACGCGAAGCATCTATGGACAAGCCCTCGGCCTATTAGTACCGGTCAACTCCACCCCTTACAGGGCTTCCATATCCGGNCCTCATCTCGAAGCAGGCTTCCCGCTTAGATGCTTTCAGCGGTTATCCTTTCCGAACGTAGCCAACCAGCCATGCCCTTGGCAGAACAACTGGCACACCAGAGGTCCGTCCGTCCCGGTCCTCTCGTACTAGGGACAGCCCTTCTCAAGACTCCTACGCGCACAGCGGATAGGGACCGAACTGTCTCACGACGTTCTAAACCCAGCTCGCGTACCGCTTTAATGGGCGAACAGCCCAACCCTTGGGACCGACTCCAGCCCCAGGATGCGACGAGCCGACATCGAGGTGCCAAACCATCCCGTCGATATGGACTCTTGGGGAAGATCAGCCTGTTATCCCCGGGGTACCTTTTATCCGTTGAGCGACGGCGCTTCCACAAGCCACCGCCGGATCACTA
This sequence comes from Streptomyces sp. JJ66, assembly GCF_019303495.1. GTDB lineage: Bacteria > Actinomycetota > Actinomycetes > Streptomycetales > Streptomycetaceae > Streptomyces. Next base: position 157,303 of record NZ_JAEVFI010000009.1, read on the forward strand.
GTCCCGACTTTCGTCCCTGCTCGACCCGTCAGTCTCACAGTCAAGCTCCCTTGTGCACTTACACTCACCACCTGATGACCAACCAGGCTGAGGGAACCTTTGGGCGCCTCCGTTACCCTTTAGGAGGCAACCGCCCCAGTTAAACTACCCACCAGACACTGTCCCTGATCCGGATCACGGACCCAGGTTAGACATCCAGCACGACCAGAGTGGTATTTCAACAACGACTCCACCACCACTAGCGTGATAGCTTCACAGTCTCCCACCTATCCTACACAAGCCGAACCGAACACCAATATCAAGCTATAGTAAAGGTCCCGGGGTCTTTCCGTCCTGCTGCGCGAAACGAGCATCTTTACTCGTACTGCAATTTCACCGGGCCTATGGTTGAGACAGTCAAGAAGTCGTTACGCCATTCGTGCAGGTCGGAACTTACCCGACAAGGAATTTCGCTACCTTAGGATGGTTATAGTTACCACCGCCGTTTACTGGCGCTTAAGTTCTCAGCCTCGCCCTACCGAAATAGAGCTAACCGGTCCCCTTAACGTTCCAGCACCGGGCAGGCGTCAGTCCGTATACATCGCCTTACAGCTTCGCACGGACCTGTGTTTTTAGTAAACAGTCGCTTCTCGCTGGTCTCTGCGGCCACCCCCAGCTCA
>NZ_JAEVFI010000009.1:157969-158173 GCF_019303495.1 Streptomyces sp. JJ66
ATCACCAGAAGAGGCCCCCCTTCTCCCGAAGTTACGGGGGCATTTTGCCGAGTTCCTTAACCATAGTTCACCCGAACGCCTCGGTATTCTCTACCAGACCACCTGAGTCGGTTTAGGGTACGGGCCGCCATGAAACTCGCTAGAGGCTTTTCTCGACAGCATAGGATCATCCACTTCACCACAACGGCTCGGCATCAGGTCTCA
>NZ_JAEVFI010000009.1:158196-158992 GCF_019303495.1 Streptomyces sp. JJ66
GGGGGCTTCACGGCCTTAGCATCAGAAGATTCAGTGCTGGACGCTCCATAACGGGTACCGGAATATCAACCGGTTATCCATCGACTACGCCTGTCGGCCTCGCCTTAGGCCCCGACTTACCCTGGGCAGATCAGCTTGACCCAGGAACCCTTAGTCAATCGGCGCAAGAGTTTCCCACTCTTGTATCGCTACTCATGCCTGCATTCTCACTCGTGAACCATCCACAACTCGCTTACACGGCTGCTTCACCCGGCACACGACGCTCCCCTACCCACCCNGAGTGACACGACTTCGGCGGTGTACTTGAGCCCCGCTACATTATCGGCGCAGAATCACTTGACCAGTGAGCTATTACGCACTCTTTCAAGGATGGCTGCTTCTAAGCCAACCTCCTGGTTGTCTCTGCGACTCCACATCCTTTCCCACTTAGCACACGCTTAGGGGCCTTAGTCGATGCTCTGGGCTGTTTCCCTCTCGACCATGGAGCTTATCCCCCACAGTCTCACTGCCGCGCTCTCACTTACCGGCATTCGGAGTTTGGCTAAGGTCAGTAACCCGGTAAGGCCCATCGCCTATCCAGTGCTCTACCTCCGGCAAGAAACACACGACGCTGCACCTAAATGCATTTCGGGGAGAACCAGCTATCACGGAGTTTGATTGGCCTTTCACCCCTAACCACAGGTCATCCCCCAGGTTTTCAACCCTGGTGGGTTCGGGCCTCCACGACCTCTTACAGCCGCTTCACCCTGCCCATGGCTAGATCACTCCGCTTCGGGTCTAGGGCACGCTACTCAAT
>NZ_JAEVFI010000009.1:159020-159753 GCF_019303495.1 Streptomyces sp. JJ66
TTAGGCTTAACGGGTGGTCCCGCCAGATTCACACAGGATTCCTCGAGCCCCATGCTACTTGGGTGGTTCACAAGCGAGCCGTACAGATTTCAGCTACGGGGGTCTTACCCTCTACGCCGGGCCTTTCGCATGCCCTTCGCCTACCCATACGGTTTATCACTCACCGACCGGCCGGCAGACCAGTCAAGCAAACTCCCACAACCCCACACACGCAACCCCTGCCGGGTATCACACGCCTGCGGTTTAGCCTCATCCAGTTTCGCTCGCCACTACTCCCGGAATCACGGTTGTTTTCTCTTCCTGCGGGTACTGAGATGTTTCACTTCCCCGCGTTCCCTCCACACACCCTATGCGTTCAGGTGTAGGTGACAGCCCATGACGACTGCCGGGTTTCCCCATTCGGACACCCCCGGATCACAGCTCGGTTGACAGCTCCCCGGGGCCTATCGCGGCCTCCCACGTCCTTCATCGGTTCCTGGTGCCAAGGCATCCACCGTGCGCCCTTAAAAACTTGGCCACAGATGCTCGCGTCCACTGTGCAGTTCTCAAACAACAACCAGCCACCCACCACCCCAAACACACAGCCTGAGTTCACTGGGACCGGCAACCAAGGGCAGACCAACGGCCGCACCCTCAGACACCCAACAGCACACCCAACCAACCCCGAGAACCCGGTCACGTTCCACACCTCACGGCAGTACTAGCAACCCGGCCCCCACGGCCAGCTGAATAG
>NZ_JAEVFI010000009.1:159770-160093 GCF_019303495.1 Streptomyces sp. JJ66
AAAGGGGGTTAGGCCACCGGCTTCGGGTGTTACCGACTTTCGTGACGTGACGGGCGGTGTGTACAAGGCCCGGGAACGTATTCACCGCAGCAATGCTGATCTGCGATTACTAGCGACTCCGACTTCATGGGGTCGAGTTGCAGACCCCAATCCGAACTGAGACCGGCTTTTTGAGATTCGCTCCACCTCACGGCATCGCAACTCATTGTACCGGCCATTGTAGCACGTGTGCAGCCCAAGACATAAGGGGCATGATGACTTGACGTCGTCCCCACCTTCCTCCGAGTTGACCCCGGCAGTCTCCTGTGAGTCCCCACCACCCC